>NZ_SSDF01000083.1 GCF_004794515.1 Microbacterium sp. A20
AGGGCCGCCCCTGGGCCCCTGAGCCTGTCACCCTGGGTCCCTGAGCCTGTCGAAGGGCCACGGTTATCCACACCCGGTCGTGGGCGATCTCGGTGCGCGCGACCATGGATCATGGCGTGGACATACATCCTCAGGTGCACTGACGACAGCTTCTATACGGGAAGCACCAACGGCGATCTGGAAGCGCGCGTCTGGGAGCACAACAACGACGATCAGTTCGCCGCAGAGTTCACGCGACGAAGGCGACCTGTCGTGCTCGTGTACGCAGAGCATTTCGAGACGGTCGATGCGGCGTTCTTCCGGGAGAAACAACTCCAGGGATGGAGTCGCCGCAAGAAGCTGGCCCTCATCGAGAACCGTGGGCATGACTTACCAGCCCTGTCGAGGTCAACCGGAGTCGGGACTCTTCGACACGCTCAGCGGCACGGGGAGACGGAGACTCAGCACCCCAGGGACGCGACCTGACGCTTCGACAAGCTCAGCGACCCAGGCAGGGGGAAGTTCAGCGACCCAGGCAGGGGGAAGTTCAGCGACCCAGGCAGGGGGAAGCTCAGCGACCCAGCCAGGGGGAAGCTCAGCGAACCAGGCAGGGGGAAGCTCAGCGAACCAGGAGGGGGAAGCTCAGCGAACCAGGAGGGGGAAGCTCAGCGAACCAGGCAGGGGGAAGCTCAGCAAACCAGGCAGGGGGAAGCTCAGCGCCCCAGGGAGGGAGAAGCTCAGCGCCCCAGGGAGGGGGAAGCGGCGGCTGCATCCCGGACGATCTGCACGTAGCGCGCGTGGGTCGCCCGCTGCACCATGCGCAGCGCCGGGCCGAGCAGACTCCAGAACCAGGTCGACGGAGACGAGATGGATCGCGCAGTGAACACGCCGTTCTCATCGATCCGAAACGACTCCTCTCCGTAGATCGGATGCCCAGGACGCGTCTCGTACCCGAACCCGCTCTCATCCGCCCAGACGATCCTCACCGGCTCGACGAAGCGCACGCCGAAGAGACGCTTCGCGAGCGTGCCCTCGAGCCCAGGCGCGGGTGCAGTGTCAGGCACCTCGAACCCAGCGCGGCGCTTGAACTCCCACGAACTCACCAGCGCGGCGACGGCATCGCGTGCCGCCGGGTCGACCACGGTCGAGTGCTCGGAGATCCGCATCCCATCAGGCGCAGTCGCGATTGGATGACGTGTCATCCCGCGCTCGTACACCGGCAGCGGCACGCGCTACTTCTTGTCCTTGCCCTCGACGTCACCCGACAGCGCGGCGATGAACGCCTCCTGGGGGACCTCGACGCGACCGACCATCTTCATGCGCTTCTTGCCCTCCTTCTGCTTCTCGAGGAGCTTGCGCTTGCGGGTGATGTCACCGCCGTAGCACTTGGCGAGCACGTCCTTGCGGATCGCGCGGATCGTCTCACGGGCGATGATGCGCGCACCGATCGCGGCCTGGATCGGAACCTCGAACTGCTGGCGAGGGATGAGCTTGCGCAGCCGCTCGGCCATCATCGTGCCGTAGGCGTATGCCTTGTCACGGTGGACGATCGAGCTGAACGCGTCGACCTTCTCGCCCTGGAGCAGGATGTCGACCTTCACCAGGTCGGCCTCCTGCTGTCCGGAGGGCTCGTAGTCGAGCGAGGCATACCCCTGCGTCTTCGACTTCAGCTGGTCAAAGAAGTCGAACACGATTTCGCCGAGCGGCATGTTGTAGCGCAGCTCGACGCGCTCCTCCGAGAAGTACTCCATGCCGAGCAGCGTTCCGCGGCGGGACTGGCACAGCTCCATGACGGTGCCGACGTAGTCCTTGGGAAGCAGGATCGCCGCCTTCACCATCGGCTCCGAGACCGAGCCGATGCGTCCGTCCGGATACTCGCTCGGGTTGGTCACGGTGACGGTCTCGCCGGTGTCACTCGTGAGGACCTCGTAGATCACGCTGGGCGCGGTCGTGATGAGGTCGAGATCGAACTCACGCGCGAGCCGCTCGGTGATGATCTCGAGGTGCAGGAGCCCGAGGAAGCCGCAGCGGAAGCCGAACCCGAGCGCCACCGACGTCTCGGGTTCGTACACGAGCGACGCGTCCGAGAGCTTCAGTTTGTCGAGTGCCTCACGCAGCTCCGCGTAGTCGCTGCCGTCGATCGGGTACAGACCCGAGAACACCATCGGCTTCGGGTCGGTGTAGCCGGGCAGGGCATCGGAGGCGGGCTTGCGTGATGTGGTGATCGTGTCGCCGACCTTCGACTGGCGCACGTCCTTCACGCCCGTGATCAGGTAGCCGACCTCGCCCACGCCGAGTCCCTTGGTCGGGGTCGGCTCCGGGCTCGACACACCGACCTCGAGCGCTTCGTGATTCGCTCCGGTCGACATCATCTGGATGCGCTCGCGGGGCGAGAGGCTGCCGTCCACCATGCGCACATAGGTGACCACACCGCGGTAGGCGTCGTAGACCGAGTCGAAGATCATCGCGCGCGCCGGCGCATCCGCATCGCCCTTCGGGGCGGGGATCTCCTGCACGAGCCGGTCGAGCAGCTCCTCGACACCGACCCCGGTCTTTCCCGAGACGCGGAGGACGTCTTCCGGCTTGCCGCCGATGAGGGAGGCGAGTTCCTTCGCGTACTTCTCGGGGTCGGCGGCCGGGAGGTCGATCTTGTTCAGCACCGGGATGATGTGGAGGTCGTTCTCCAGCGCCAGGTAGAGGTTCGCCAGCGTCTGGGCCTCGATGCCCTGCGCCGCATCCACGAGCAGGATCGCGCCTTCGCAGGCCGCGAGCGAGCGCGAGACCTCATAGGTGAAGTCGACGTGGCCAGGGGTGTCGATCATGTTCAGGGCGACGGTCTGGCCGTCGAGTTCCCACGGCATCCGCACGGCCTGGCTCTTGATGGTGATGCCGCGCTCGCGCTCGATGTCCATCCGGTCCAGGTACTGCGCCCGCATGTCACGATCCGAGACGACACCGGTGATCTGGAGCATCCGGTCGGCGAGGGTGGACTTGCCGTGGTCGATGTGGGCGATGATGCAGAAATTGCGGATCTGCGCAGCCGGCGTCGAGGCAGGCTGAAGAGGTGTGAGAGCGCGTGGGGACATGTCCCCTCGATTCTACGGTCAGGCGGCGGCAAACCCCGATTCGCGTGATGCTCCGCCGGGAAAGCACACTGGGCGGCCCCCGAGGGGACCGCCCAGTGTGTGGTGCGAACGGGGCTTACTTGGCCCAGCCCACGTTCTGCCAGAAGTTCGTGCCGGTGGTCGACTCGAACTGCGAAGGACCGTAGTTCACGAGACCGTCGGCGATCGCGTACTGGTTCGGACGTGCCGCCAGCGGGATCGTCACGGCTTCGCTCATGATGATCTTGTCGATCTCCTTGGCGATCTCGAGACGTGCCTCGGGGTCGAGCTCAGCGTTGGCTTCCGTCCAGAGACCATCCAGACGCTCATCCGCGACGCCGGGGAAGTTCTGACCCGAGTCGGCCGGGCTGAAGATCGACTCCGTCGAGGAGATCGGGAACGGCGTACCCTGCCACGCGAAGATCGTCGCCTCGAAGTCACGCGTCTCGGTCGTGATGTACTTCGTGAAGAAGTCTGCCGACGGGACGGTGTCGATCTTGACGTCGAAGCCCGCCTTGGCGGCCATCGGCTGGATCTGCTGCGAGAGGATCGCCGAGTTCGGGGTCTCCGAGGGGATCACGAGGCGAACGGTCAGCTTGGTGCCGTCCTTCTCGCGGATGCCCTTGTCACCCTCGACCCAGCCCGCGTCTTCCAGCTGCTTCTTGGCGGCGTCGACGTCGAACGCGATGTCCGCGCTGTCGTCTTCGTAGCCGTTCTGACCGTTGAGGAAGATGAGGTTGTTGAGGACCTCGGGCTCGACGCCCAGCGGCTCGATGACGGCCTGAGCCATGATCTGACGGTCGAGCGACTTCGCGAAGGCCTGACGGACGGCGACGTCCTCGAACACGCCGGCGGTGCCGTTGAGCGTGACGTGGCTGTACGTGACGCCCTTCGAGTTCAGGATCTCGGAGTCGGAGCGTGCCTTCGCGGACTCGAGCGTGTCGACGCTGGAGTTGATCGGGATCGCGTCGAACTCCTTGTTGGCGAACGCCTGGCCGACCGTCGAGCGGTCCGTGGCCTTGTAGTTGATCGTGTCGAGCTTCGGCTTGTCGCCCCACCACGTGGGGTTCGGCTCGAACGTGATCGTCTTGCCGGTCGCGTCGAACTTGCTCACGATGAACGGACCGCCGGAGACGTAGGTCGAGCCGTCGGCAGCGAACGGACCGTTCGCCCATGCCGTGTTGAAGCTCTCCGGGGTCGCCGTGAGCCAGCGGGGGTAGATCGTGCCGGTGCCGAGGATGGAAGGCCAGTCGGCGTTCTTGTTCGCGAACGTGATCAGCACATCCTGGTCGTTCTCGCCGGCCTCGATCGAGGCGACGTCCGACCAGACGTTGGTGGAGGTCGGGGCGAACGCCTCGTTCTTGCCGTTGAGGGCGTTGAACTGGCCCTGGAAGTCCTGAACACCGATGGGGGTGCCATCGGACCAGACGGCGTCAGGGTTGACCTTGACCTCGACGACCTGGGGGTCCTCGCTCTTCAGCTCGACCGACGTGGCGAAGTTCGGGTCGGCTTCCCAGCTGCCGTCCTCCTTGATGACCACGAAGCCGGGGGTGAACAGGCTCGAGATCGTGTTGTCGTCGACGGTGCCGGCATCGAGGTTGTAGAGGTTCCAGTTGGCCGGCGTCTCGTCGAGCGGCAGGTTCAGCGTGCCGCCGTCCTTGATGGCGTCGCGGTCAGCGGCGACCCAGCCGGTCGCGGGAAGCGCCTCCGGCGAGGAACCGCCGTCGCCGTCTCCTCCGCCGTTCGTAGCGGGCGCGCACGCAGAGAGCGCCAGCGCGACGCCGGCGATTCCGGCGAGGGCCGCCCATTTCTTGGAGTTCGACTTCATCGATCTCCCCCTTCTATCGTTTCGTGCAGACTGCACAGGACTCGTCCGAACCGGAGACCGAAGACAGCGACCGGCTATGGAGCAACATCATCGATGATCGCCCCGTACACCGGCATGTCAGGCCCGTGTTGTCCGGATCGTTACCTAGTTGTCGTTCAAACCGCATCGTCGTGCGGGGTGAAACGGGGTCGCGCCGTGGCTGACATCGCGTCGCGTCGGCCCGACCGCCGTGAACATGGCAACATGGGGAGCCTGCCGGCGATCGAAGGGGATATGCCGGCGTTTTGGAAAGACGGTCTCGGGTGCCTAGAGTAGCGAGGCCGCAACAGATGTCGGCTGCGCGGCGATCCCGCGCCGAAGGAGCTCCATGATCGGATTCATCGCCAAGCGTTTGGTGAACTATCTCATCCTCACCGTCATCGCCACCCTGGCCGGCTACGCACTCGTCTCCACCACTCTTCAGCCGGCGGCACGGTTCCTCGGCAAGAATCCCCCCGTCCCGCAGTCCAGCATCGACGCGGCGCTCGACAAGATGGGCGTCAACCCCGACGTCTCCCTGCTGCAGCGCATGTGGGACTGGCTCGTGCAGTTCGTCACCACCGGCTCCCTGGGGATCTCCACTCGCAGCACCGAGGTGACGGCCGACATCATCGAACGTGCCGGCACGAGCCTCCGACTTCTCATCATCGGCACCATTCTCGGAGCGGTCTTCGGAATTCTGCTCGGCGTGTGGGGGGCCATCCGGCAGTACCGCGCGAGCGATCAGATCATCACCTACGCGTCGTTCACGGTGCTCGCGACCCCGATCTTCGTGATCGCGGTGCTCCTCATGATCGGCGCGACCTGGGTCAACAACGCGTCCGGTCAGCAGCTCATCAACTTCACCGGCGAGTACAGCGTCGGGGTCACCGGGTTCTGGCCCGTCATAGGCGATCGAATAGCGCATCTGCTGCTGCCCACGATCGCGCTCACCGTGACCGCGGCGGCCTCCTACTCCCGGTACCAGCGCAGCGCCATGCTCGACGTGCTCTCCTCGGACTTCATCCGTACGGCACGCGCGAAGGGGCGGACCCGCGGATCCGCCATCATGCGTCACGGCGTGCGCGTCGCGCTGATCCCCATGTCGACCTTCTTCGCCTATTCGTTCGGCACCATCCTGGCGGGCGCGGCCGTGACGGAGAAGATCTTCAGCTGGCACGGCATGGGCGAATATCTCATCGACTCCGTGTCGAACAACGACATCAACGCCGCGACAGGCTCGATCCTGTTCGCCGCGATCCTGGTGCTCATCGCGGGCACGCTGGCCGACGTCCTCTACGCGGCCCTCGACCCCCGAGTGAGGATGTGACATGACGCTCGATCCCACACAGCTCGACGCTCCGCCGCTCGAGCCGGAGAACGAGGAGTCTCCGTCGATCCCCCGGTGGCGGCTGATCCTGGTCCGCACTTTCTCGACCAAGCGCGCCTGGATCGGCGCCGGCGTGCTCGTGCTGATGTTCCTGCTCGCCTACGTCGGCCCGCTGCTCTACCCGTGGTCCGCGACCGATCAGGACTACCTGTCGTTCAACAAGGGTCCGAGCCTCGACCACTGGTTCGGCACCGACACGATCGGCCAGGACATCTTCGCCCAGTCGATGGCCGGCCTGCAGAAGTCCCTGCTCATCGGCCTCATCGTCGGACCGGTCACGGCCATCATCGCCGGGCTCGTCGGCGCGATCGCCGGGTATGTCGGCGGGGCATGGGACCGGGTGATCGTCTGGATCATCGACCTGCTCCTCGTGCTGCCGAGCTTCTACATCCTGGTCCTGCTGAGCCCCCTGTTCAAAGACCTGGCCTGGGTCGCGCTCGTCGTGTTCCTCCCCCTCTTCGGCTGGATGGTGCTCGCGAGGGTCATCCGCGGTCAGACCATGTCGCTGCGCGAGCGCGACTACGTCAAGGCGGCGCGCTTCATGGGCGTCGGCGGTTTCACGATCATCCGCCGGCACATCATCCCCAACGTGGCTTCGCTCCTGATCATCGACGCGACGCTGGGTGTCGGCGCCGCGATCCTCGCCGAGACCACGCTGAGCTACTTCGGCTTCGGCATCCAGCCGCCCGACGTGTCGCTCGGCACGCTGCTCGCTGCGGGAAGCGCCGCGGCGACCACCCGTCCCTGGCTCTTCATCCCGCCGGCGATCATCCTCGTCGCCACCGTGCTCGCGTCGAGTCTGCTCGGAGATGCCCTGCGTGACGCCGTCGACCCGACCTCGGAGAACAACCGTGCCTGAACCCCTGCTTCGCGTCCGCGACCTCAACGTCACCTTCGAGACGAAGGCCCGCACCGTCCACGCGGTGCGCGGCGTCAACTACGAGGTCAACCGGGGAGAGTTCCTGGCGATCGTCGGCGAGTCCGGTTCGGGCAAGTCCGTGTCGTCGATGGCGGTCATGGGCCTTCTCCCGAGTACCGCCCAGGTATCCGGCTCGATCACGTATGACGGCACCGAGCTCCTGGGCTCCACCGACCGGCAGCTGTCGAAGATGCGCGGCTCCGACATCGCGATGATCTTCCAGGACCCGCTCTCGGCGCTGACGCCGGTCTACACGATCGGCCAGCAGATCATCGAGGGCCTCAAGCTGCACCAGCCGGGACTCAGCACCCAGGCGCTGGAGGCCCGCGCGGTCGAGCTGCTCGACATCGTGGGCATCCCGGAGCCCCGCCGACGCGTGAAGTCGTTCCCGCACGAGTTCTCGGGCGGCATGCGCCAGCGTGCGATGATCGCCATCGCGATCGCCAACGACCCGAAGCTGATCATCGCCGATGAGCCGACGACCGCGCTCGACGTCACCATCCAGGCGCAGATCCTCGACGTGCTCCAGACCGCCAAGGAGATCACCGGCGCCGCCGTGGTGCTCATCACACACGATCTCGGCGTCGTGGCCGGCAACGCGGACCGCGTGGCCGTCATGTACGCGGGCAGGATCGTCGAGACCGCCCCCGTGGACGACCTGTTCGCCCGCCCGGCCATGCCGTACACGATCGGTCTCCTGCGGTCGATGCCGAACATGGTCGACCAGCGGTCGGCGCGGCTGGTACCGCTCGAGGGCCGTCCGCCGCTGCTCACCGAGATCCCCACCGGCTGCCCGTTCGCCGATCGCTGCCCCGCGGTGATCTCGGCGTGCCACGACATCGAACCGGACCTGGTTCCGGTTGCCCCGATGCAGGCCGCGGCGTGCATCCGCGCGACCGAGATCGTCGACGGCCGCCTCCCCCGCGACGAGGTCTTCTCCCCGCCGGCGCCTGCGGAAGAGGTCGTGCGCGAGGTCGAGACCCGCGGCACCGTGCTCAAGGTCGAAGACCTCAAGCGGCACTTCCCGCTCACCAAGGGCACCGTCTTCCGCCGTCGTATCGGCACCGTCCGTGCGGTCGACGGCGTCAGCTTCGAGCTGGAGGGCGGCAAGACCCTCGGCCTGGTCGGCGAGTCCGGCTGCGGCAAATCGACCACCGTCATGGAGGTGATGGAGCTCGCCAAGCCGCAGTCGGGGCGGGTCGCCGTCAACGGCATCGACACGGCTTCACTCTCCCCGGCCCAGCGTCGCGCGCTCCGGACCGACATCCAGATCGTGTTCCAGGACCCGGCGGCCTCACTCGATCCGCGCATGACCGTCGAGGAACTCATCGGCGAACCGCTCACGGTGCACGACGTCCCGGCGAAGGAGATCTCGCGCCGCGTGCGCCGGATGCTCGAGCTCGTCGGCCTCGAGCCGAGCTATGCCCGTCGTTACCCGCACGAGTTCTCCGGGGGGCAGCGCCAGCGCATCGGCATCGCCCGCGCCCTCGTGGTCGAGCCGAAGATCCTCGTCCTCGACGAGCCGGTCTCGGCGCTCGATGTCTCGGTGCAGGCCGGCGTGATCAACCTGCTCGAAGACCTGAAGCAGCAGCTCGGGCTCTCGTACCTGTTCGTCGCCCATGACCTCGCCGTGGTGCGTCACATCGCCGACGACGTGGCGGTGATGTACCTCGGGCGCATCATCGAGTACGGCGACGTCGATGAGATCTTCAGCAACCCGCGCCACCCGTACACGCGCGCGCTGCTGTCGGCCGTGCCGGTCCCCGACCCGCAGATCGAGCGCACAAGGGAGCGCATCCTCCTCTCCGGAGACCTGCCGTCGCCGACCGAGACGATCACGGGTTGCGCGTTCCGCACGCGGTGCCCGCTCTACGCGATCCTCCCTCCGGAGCAGCAGGCCGAGTGCGAGACCAGGTCGCCGGAGCTGCGGCCCGTGGAGGGACGCGACGTCTCCTGCCACTGGGCGGAGCAGGACATCCTGCAGACCGCGTGATCGGTCGTCGTGGCGTCAGCGGGCGCGGCACGGAGCGCATCGTCGTCCGCGGCGCATCGGGCTGGTGGATCAGCGGTGTGCTGGCGGCGCTGTTCGCGTACCTCCTCATCGATGCGGCGATCCGCGCGGAGTGGGCGATCGTGCTCCTCTCCCTGCCGTGGATGGGCTTCGTCCTGCTGGTGTGCTGGATGCTGCTGATCCGGCCCTGCCTGATCGTCGCGCCCTCCACGCTCACCGTGGTCAACGTCTTCCGCACGCACACCATCCCCTGGCGCGAGGTGGCCGCGCTTCAAGTGCGATACCAGCTCGTCGTCGAGTTGACGGACGGCACCACGATCCGCGCCTGGGGTTCACCCACCGTCCAGCCGCGCCGGGACCGGGATGCCGACGTGTCGGCGCCGAACCGCTCCCGCGCCTTCGTCGGGGTCGTCGAAGCCATCGACCGGGCGCGCGACGACGTCGGGCGTGCACCGACAGGTTCGGACTCGCGAACCGTGAGCATCGCGTGGCGACCGCTCCTCGCGATCGTCCTGGCCCTGGCCCTCGGGGTGACGACCGCAGGACTGCTTCTCTGACGAGGAGTCTCGGAGCAGGCGCCGAGATCCTATGCTGAACGCGTGAGCGCACAGATCGTCCTCGTGCACGGCATCCGCACGTCCGCCACGATGTGGCGCGCGCAGCTCGCCTATCTCGATGCTCACGGTTACGCCGCCACGGCCGTCGACCTGCCGGGGCACGGCACCCGGATGGGCGAGGATTTCACGCTCCATGAGGCGCTGCACACGATCGATGCGGCGGTTCGAGCAGCGGCTGAGAAGGGGCCCGTCGTGCTCGTCGGTCACTCGATGGGAGGCCTGCTCTGCCTCGCCTATGTCGGCGGAGCGGACAAGCCGCCGGTCGCCGCTCTGGTCGCCGCAGCGTGCACCTCGCTCCCCCGCGGCGCAGGACTCCGGGCCTACCGACTGTTCGCCAGGGCCGTCGACTCGCTGCCGGACCGCGGAATGTGGCTCACGGCGCGCATGCTCGAGGCCACCATCCCCGCCGAGACGCGGTCGGACTTCGCCGCGGGCGGCTATGCGCTCGACACGCAGGATGCCGCGCTCCGCAGCCTCGCGACCCTCGACATCGCCACCGCCGTCCCTCGGATCACGATCCCCCTCTGGTTCGTCAACGGTCAGTACGACCAGCTGCGACTGAACGAGACGCTCTTCCGTCGCCTCGCCCCGCATGCCGAGCTGATCGTCGTTCCGCGCACGACCCATCTGGTGACGGCCATGCGTCCGCGGATCTTCAACGCGGTGGTGCAGGTGGCGATCGCGACGGTGGAGCAGGAGCCGGCTCGGTCATGAGCGCTTCGGCTCCCGGGCGAACGCGGTGAGCAGCCCGCCGACCAGGGACAGCACCGCCGCGGCGATGAAGACCAGCCAGAACCCGCCGACCAGAGCGACCAGCGCTGCCCCCAGGACCGGTCCGATCAGCTGGCCGAGGGCGGCCGTGACGTTCACGATCCCGAGGTCGCGCGCATGGTCCTGTTCGTCGGGCAACAGGTCGGCAGCGAAAGCGAGTCCCACCGTCGAGAAGGCTCCATAACCGAGGCCCATCAGGGCCGCGGCCACCATCGTCATCTCGAACGTCGGCACCAGCGCGATCGCGACGCCCGATGCTGCCTGCACCACGGTGGCGGCGACCGCGAGCGTGCGCCGGTTTCCCGTGCGATCGGAGACGATGCCAGTGACCACGGAGGCGATCACCACGAACACGGTGTAAACGACGATGAGCAGCAGGAGATTGTCCTGCGCGACGGCACTCGGCTGGCCGAGGCCGTGCAGCAGGAAGAACAGGAAGAGCGCCGTCCCGAGCGCGTTGCCGATGTTCGTCACCAGGCGACCGGAGAGCATCCAGGCGAAGTCCCGGTCGCGCAGGGATGCCAGCCGACGACGACCCACCGGCTTCGGTCGCATGGCCTCGACGCTCGGAGGGTCGGGCAGGAGCAGCGCGGCCGCCGATCCGACGACCGCGATCACTCCGGCGAGCAGCAGGTAGCCGTCGCGGATGCCGAGACCGAGGAGGACGACCAGCCCGACTCCCAGCACGATCCCCACCGCCTGGCTGGAACCGACTGCTGCGGAGGCCGCACCGCGCTGCGTCGACGGCAGCTGGTCGGCGATGAGGGCGGTGAAGGCTGCGGACGAGACGGCCACGCCGATCGACACCCCTACCCACCCGGCGCCGACTGCCCACGGACCCTCGGCGTATCCGGTCAGGACGAGGCAGACCGCGGTGAACAGAACTCCGCCGAGCGCCCACGGGCGGCGGCGGTGGCGCCCCGCGGCCGCGCGATCGGAGAGCGCCCCGGCGGCAGGACCGGCGATGATGCCGGCGAGCCCGCCGATTCCGAGCACCAGCCCGGAAGAGACGACACCGCGGATCCAGTCGTCTTCCGGGGTGTCCAGCTGCAGGGGAAGGAGCAGCTGCACGGGTGTGAGCTGCACGGTCCAGATCGCGAGCCACGCCAGCGTGAACAGCGACATCCATCGTGTTCCCGCTCGAACCGTGCGGGTGCCCGTGGTCTCGCTCAACTCGCCACCGCCGTCGCGGCCGCTGCGCGCGAACTCGCGATCACGTCCCGATACCAGTCGTAGGAGGCCTTGGGCGTGCGTTCGCCCGTCTCGAAGTCGACGTGCACGAGCCCGAACCGCTGGGTGTAGCCGTCTGCCCATTCCCAGTTGTCGAGCAGCGACCACACCGTGTACTCCTCCACAGACACTCCGGCGTCCACCGCCTCCCCGACAGCCGCGAGGTGACCGGCCAGATACTCGATCCTGTCCGTGTCGTCGATGCGGCCCGCGCGAGCGGGTTCGGGGAAAGCCGCTCCGTTCTCGGCGATGACGACCGGGGGAAGATGCGGATGCCGTGCGTGCAGGTCGATCAGGAGATCGCGGAGGGCTGCGGGCATGATCGGCCATTCCGGCCCGAAGCCGGTGACCGGAACGCCAGGAGTGGGCACGATGTCGAACGGCACGGGGCTCCCGGCAGCGGCAGTCGTCACGGTCGTGGGGTTGTAGAAGTTGATGCCGTAGAAGTCGATCGACCGCCCGATCTCCTCGAGATCCCCGTCGCGCACCGGCATCGGGGGAAGCCCGAGCGACTCGAGGTCCGGGTACGCGCCGTCGAGGAGCGGTGCGCTGAAGACCCGGTTGTGGAGCAGATCGTAGACGGCGGCGGCTTCGCGGTCCTCGGCCGTATCGTGCAGCGGCAGAACCCACGTGTGGTTGTTCGCGAGACCGACGGTGGAGGCACCTCGTTCCCGCAGCACCGAGGCGGCGCGGGCATGGGCGAGCAGCTGGTGGTGGGCGGTCGGCAGCGCGTCGAAGAGCAGCTGTCGTCCCGGGGCGAGCGTACCGACCGCGTACCCCTGCAGCGTCGTCATCGCCGGCTCGTTGATCGTGTACCACTGCCTCACGCGATCGCCGAGACGGTCGGCCACGATGTTCGCGTACTCGGCGAAGCGCTCGGCGGTGTCGCGCTCGAGCCAGCCGCCGTCGGCCTCGATCGCACTCGGCATCTCCCAGTGGAAGAGGGTCGGGAACGGTGCGACGCCCGCCTCCAGCAGGAGGTCCACGAGCCGCGAGTAGTGGTCGAGCGCGCCCGCGTCCCCCGCACCCCGGCCGTCCGGCTGCACGCGCGCCCACGGAATGGAGAACCGGTAGCGGTCCAGCCCCAACCCCGCGGCGAGAGCCACATCGGCCTCGGGATGCCGATAACTGTCGCACGCGGGATCCGCGGTCGACCCGTCGATGATCGCGCCCGGTCTCTCGAGGAAGTCGTCCCAGATGGAGCGACCGACGGCCCCCGTCGGGCGCGAACCCTCGATCTGGAAGGCGGACGTCGCTGCGGACCAGCGGAGGCCTGCGGGCACGGACGGAGGAACGTGTTCGGGGGTCATGTGGCTCCTTGACAGCGGTGTCGGGATAGTGATGATTCTGCACCCGGTTCCAGGAGATCCGCGACGGAGTATCGTGATCCGTCTGCCGTTTCGCGTGATCACCCCCTCTGCTGGTAGACTCGACTCTTGGCTTGCGTGTGGGTTCTTCCCTCACGACCGCTGTGCAGCAGCCCTCTTCTGCTGCCGGCATTCCGAACACTCCTGTACAGAAAGCGTCCACACGTGGCAAACATCAAGTCGCAGATCAAGCGCAACAAGACCAACGAGAAGGCGCGCGAGCGCAACAAGGCCGTCAAGAGCGAGCTCAAGACGGTCATCCGCACGACTCGCACGGCAGTCTCCGCCGGCGACAAGGCAGCAGCCGAGGCCGCGCTGAAGAAGGCCGCCGTCAAGCTCGACAAGGCCGTCAGCAAGGGTGTCCTGCACAAGAACCAGGCGTCGAACCGCAAGTCGGCTCTCGCCAAGCAGGTCGCTTCTCTCTGAGCGGAAGCTTCTGAGAAAGGCCCGTCCCGTTATCGGGGCGGGCCTTCTTCGTGTCTCCGGAGCGCCGGGCGATCCGCAGAGTGAGGACGCGCGGCTACTCCTCGCCGAACGGACGACGAGTGGCGATCACCGTGACCATGCGCTCGAGCGCGAAGATCGGATCGCGGGCCGCACCCTTGACCTCACCGTCGGCGCGCGCCGTGGCCTGGATCGCCATCCCGAGCGAACGCTCGTTCCAGCCGGCGAGGTCGCGGCGGGCACGATCGACCTGCCAGTCCTTCATGCCCAGGCGCTGGGCGAGCTGCCTGCTCGGTTCCCGGTTTCCGGCGACCCGAGCCATGGTGCGGAGCTTCATCGCGAAGGCCGCGACCATCGGCACCGGATCAGCTCCGGACGACAGCGCATGGCGGAGTGCGACGAGTGCCTCGCCGTAGCGGCCGGCGATCGCCGTGTCGGCCACGACGAACGCCGACACCTCAACCCGGCCGCCGTAGTACTTGGTGACGACCTCTTCGGAGATGTCACCCTCGACGTCTCCGATGAGCTGCTGGCAGGCCGCAGCCAGCTCGGTGAGGTCATCGGCGAACGCGGAGACCAGCGCGCGAAGGGCCGCCGGCGCGATGCGCTTCTTGGCCGTGCGGAACTCGCCCGCGGCGAAGTCGACGCGGTCGCCATCGCGCTTGATCGCCGGGCAGGCGATCTCGATCCCTCCGCCGGTTCCGGCGCGGACGGCATCGAGCAGCTTCTTGCCCCGCACGCTCGCCCCCGTGTGCCGCAGTATGACCGTCGCCCCCTCCTGAGGATTGTCGAGGTACGACACCGCCTCCTTGATGAAAGCATCGGAGCATTTCTCCACGCCGGAGACGCGCACGAGCCGCGGTTCGCCGAAGAGGGATGGAGACGTGAGGGACAGCAGGGTTCCCGGCGCGTAGTCGTCGGCCCGCACGTCGCTGACTTCGAGGGCGGGGTCTTCGGCACGGAGGTAGTCGCGGACGCCGGCGATCGCGCGCTCGGCGCAGACCTCTTCCGGCCCGGAGACGAGCACGATCGGAGCCGGATGAGGCTCTCGCCAGGAGACCTGAGGAATCTTCGTGGGTTTCGCACCGCCACGGGAAGGGGGACGCGAGGCTGCCATGGATCCAGACTACCGGCGGTCGCCGACACCGCTGCCCGCGCGCTCAGGGCAGTGGCTTGTCCGTCCACACCTGCAGCTCGCCGTCTCCGACGCCGAGAAGGATGCGTCCGTGCTGATCCGTGCGCAGCGCCTGCCCTCCGCCCGCCGAGACGAGGTCGAGGGTCTCGCCGCGGGGATGGCCGTAGTCGTTGTCCGCTCCGACGCTGAACAGCGCCACGCGCGCCTGCACGCCCTCATAGAGACCCGCATCCTGGTCCGCGCTGCCGTGGTGGGCGACCTTGACGACGTCGTAGCGTCCGAGCCGAGCCGTGCGCAGCAGCATCCGCTGGGGAGCTGCCGACAGGTCGCCGAGGTAGAGGGATCGGGGCACCTCTCCCCCGTCGAACTCCATCACCACACTCGCGTCGTTGCCGTCGGGGAAGGCAGCCGAACCCCGCACCGGCCACAGCACCCGCCAGGCGGCCTTCCCCAGCATGCCGCGCTGTCCCATCCACGCCTCCTCGACGCGTGCGCCTCCCCCGCTGAGCTCCTCGAGGAGACGTCGATCGCCTCCCTCTGCGACCGGACCGTGCAGCACTGCGTCGACCCGCCCTCGGATGGCGGCGACCCCCCCGGCGTGATCGAGGTCGAAGTGGGTGAGGACGAGGAGATCGATGTGCCCGATGCCGAGGGACCTCAGGCACGCCGCCAGAGGCTCCGGAGCCGGCCCCGTGTCGATCAGCGCCGCCCGCGTCGCCGAGCGCACGAGCAACGCGTCGCCTTGCCCGACGTCGCACGCGGCGATTGACCATCCGTCGGGCGCCGTCGCCGTGGCGAGCGGTCCGTCGAGGAGCACCCGGGCGCCGGCGAGCGAGAGCACGACGATCAGGACCGCGGCCGCGGCCCGCTGCACGATGAGTCCCCCACGCCCGGTCGCCGCTTCCCTGCTCTGTCGACCGAATCTGATGACGACGACCACGATGCACACGCTCACGAGAGCCACGAGCAGTGCACTGCCGATTCCCGCGGGCAGCAGCAGTTGTGCTCCGGGCAGCCGTGCGGCGGTGGTCGCCGTGGTGGCGATCCACGCTGACGGTAGCCAGGCGGACGACGCCAGCAGATCCGCGAGAGTCGGCAGCGGAGCCGCCAGGCAGGCCAGCAGGCCGACCACGGTGGCGATCGGCGCCGCGGGTGCGGCGATGAGATTCGCGGCGATGCCGATGAGCGACTGCTGCTCGGCGAAGAGAGCGATGATCGGGCCGCACGCCAACTGCGCAGCGAGCGGGACCGCGAGAGCCAGCGCCACCGGTCCGGGCATGATCCGCGCCAGCCCGCCGGCGAGTGGTCGCGCGAGCATGACCAGAGCACCGGACGCGGCGACCGACAGCGCGAACCCCGGAGTCGCCGCCAGCCACGGGTCGGCGACGAGAATCCCGGCAGCGCACAGCGAGAGCATGCCCGCGCCGGCACTCGGGCGGCCGAGCAGCACGGTCAGCATGCCGACCGCCGCCATGACCGCTGCACGGATCACGCTCGGTTCCGGCGTGACGAGGACGACGAATCCCGCCAGACCCAGCACGGAAAGGACCCCCCGCAGTGCCCGCCCGGCTCCGCACAGGGCGGCGAACCAGAAGATACCGCCGACGACGATCGCGCAGTTCGCTCCAGATACAGTTTGCGTAAGAGGTGGGTACTTAACCGGTTGACGCTACCCCTGTGCCGCGCAGGGATGCTGGGCGTCACAGGAGCAGCGCGATCCGCTACCTAGCTAGGCACGCCGACCAATCGCATGAAGCGCGTGCGGATTGCGTCCTCTCCGCCTTCGAGGATCTCGCGAACACTGTCCTTGACGTCGGGGTGCTGCAGTGTTCCAGAAGCTTCGATAGCGGGCAACGCCGCGTCGTGTTCGAGCACCAGGATGTTCTCGGCCCCGGAGGTCACAACTACATTGGCGTTATGTGTGGACACGATCAGTTGCCGGTTCTGCTTGATCTTCTTGAGGGTTTCCACAGCGAGGTACCTGATCAGCTTGTTCTCAAGGTCGTCCTCAGGCTGGTCGAGCAAGAGGGGCTCGTCCCCCATCTGAAGGATCACAGCGAGAAGGGCTGCAGTTTTTTGACCAGGCGATCCTCGATCGACGGCCACGAAGTCTGCCTGCCCGTTCGCCTGGTACATCACACGAATGAGGTCGTCAGGGAACCAAAGCATGATGTCGGTGACCAGATCGAAGCTGTCAGAAGTAGCCAGCCTGGAGTAAAACCGACCATCGATCTTCACCGCGCTGGCAATCTCCGATTCAATTCCGGCCTCAACGAGCTGAATCAACTTGCCCTTGAAGCCCGAAACGTCCTGCGCGAATCGCGAGTCTTGCGGCACCTTATCGCTCACTAACAACGGAATCCCATCCTGAGCGAAGGCTCCTTCGAACGAATCAGGTGTCCGCAACAGCGTGCGCAACTCGTCACCGAGGCCTGCAACGCTTCCCTGTTCGAAGACCTCCAGCTTCGTGCGAGTTCCCTGCGTAGCGTTGAGACTCTTCGTATAGCCCCGCCTGCGGGTGAAAAGCTCAGCCCGCTTCGCACGGATACTCCGCATTACCTCGTCTATCACCCCTTCTTGCGCGCTGCGTCTAGCCTCCGCGTTCTCAAGCTGTTTGAGTTCGGCCGTCAGCTCTGCTTCGAGTTTTCGGTCGTGACTGGTCTGATCGGCAGACGCAGCGGATACACCACCCTGTTCGTTCATCCACGCACCCAGCCGCGCAGCCTCTTCGGTCCAGTACTTCGCTGTGCCTGTAGCTATCCAAGCCTGACGAGCGGAGCGGACAACTGCGGCGGCTTGATCGAGGAGTATGGCCGCGCTCTCGTAAGAAGCCACGTAGTCCAAATACTCGGTGCTTTCATCGGCGTCCATGGGCAGGGTGCGAAGCGAGGCGGCCTGCTGAGCGATGATCGCTTCGATCTCGCTGCTCATCAAGTTCGCAGAGTCGACAGTCCGGGTCTTCGTCTCGAGCTGAGACAGCCTCGCGTACTCGGGGCTAGCACGAAGATCTTCGAGGTGGCGTAGTCGCGCTTGCACCTCTTGGAGCTGTCCTTTCAGGCGGTCAGCCTTCTCCGACTCTGCAAGGAGCTGTCGGAGCTTGTTTCGCTCGGTCTTGAATCTGAGCCGGAGTTCCTCGTATTGCTCCTCCCACTCGGCTTTTCGAATCTCCGGCATGTCGTCGACAAGCTGGAGGAAGCTTTGCGGTTTGGTCGCCATTTCATAGATCTGTTTCTGGCTGAAGACTCGCACAGGCGCACGATCGACTACTCGTCCCGATTGCTGCTCCCACGCCGAACCATCCCAAAGCGCGAGGCTCGAATGTGAAGGTGAAGCCCCGACCCACCTGATCCTCAGCAGCTGTCCGCCTCGTGCGTAAATCACCTCAATCTCAGTCTCGTCATTCCACCATCGCTCGCTCGCATCTGTCGTTGGCGCAAATCGAGCCAGATCAGCCGCGAGATTGGCTGGCAGCTCATCTACCCGACCATGCGCCAGGCGAAGGAGCTCAACGAGCGTTGACTTCCCGACGCCACGACCGCCGATCAGGCAGTTCATCCATGGGCCGAACGTAAACTCACGATGCCCGCCCTTGTGCCTCACCATGATCGCTTTGATATGGTCGTGCTTCACATCATTCAGGTCGTGGTCACCTCGTCGAAAACGACGGATCGACTCTGACGGCTCGGCCAGCGCCAATCGAAAGCCCTCCATCGTGAGTGTCTCAGCTTTGACCATCGTCAGGTGAGTGCCCGGCGCTTTTGCTGCAGCCGGATCGGGAGCACCATCCGTGGTGAGGTGATGCGCATCGGACCCGAGAAGAGGCACCCACCCACGTTTGCTTGCCTCGCCCACCTTGCCGTCATCAGCAACTTCAGCCGCGATGACATGACCACTGGCGGCGAGGGTGTCCAGTTCGCGGGGATCCAGACCGAGGACGCCAGCGCGCTGGTCGATGTGGGCCGGGATTAGCATGCCGCCCAAGTCGCGAACCACTTCAGCGGCCGCGTTCACAGTCATGTCGGCGACTTCGTCGCTACGTCCTGGCGTTCCGTCGAACTTGCAGCGCGCGAGCACTCGGATGACGATGGAGGCATCACACGTGTGCTCGAACACCGCAAGCGCATGAAACCCTCCGGCGAGAGTCAGCTCGACTCCTGGGAAGATCACAAGTGGCGGCAAATCGGGATCTGCGTCCTGGAGTGTTCTGAGCGCGGCTCGCGCCGCGTCAATACCTTCATGCGAGTTGTGGTCAGTTACTACGATCCCGTCGACGCCAGCATCGATGTATGCACGGACCCAAGTCTCAAACGAAGGCCGCGGATTGGTCGTTGTCTCACCCTCGAACCCACCGTAATCGAACGATGCCGGCGAGTGAGCATGGATGTCCAAACTCCACCATCTCGCGCCAACATAGCCTGTTTGAGGCGCTGCGCCCTCAAGATGTGCGGGGGGCTCACCCTCTGAGTTTTCCATGCTTCATCGTCGCATGAGGATCGGCCCCGGAACCGCCCGACGGGCGCGAGTGGACGATGATGCACAAAACCATTTCGAGCGTGCAGCGCTCGCGCTACAACCGGGTCAGACCGCATGGACATGGATTAGACAAAGGTTGGCTCTTCACGAAGGCACGAGTCAGCCGAAAACTCTGGCATGCACGCCCGGTTTGATGAAGATGCTCAGACCTCGCTCGCCCCCGCCTGGCCCAACCGATCGAACGTCGGAAACCATATCGGAGGGCACCGACGTCACGCCCGAGGTGACCAGCGGATGGATCCCCGCTCCTAAGCCCGACCGCCTACGCCACCCTCGCGACGGTCGCGGTCGCGACGTCTTAGATGCCCTGTACACGACCAGTGAAGAGGGACGGTGAATCATGATGCAAACGTGGCGGACGACAAACGAAGCCGATCAGCGCCGGAGAACTCGGTCGATCGGATCGCCAACCGCGAGCTGCAAGCGCATGTCGTGCGAGTGCCCAGCGGTAAGCTCGACGCGATGCCTCTCGACTCAGCCAAACGTGTGCGTGAGTATCTCCGCGTCTCGCTCGATCGTTCAGGCACGGGGAAGAGTCCTGATCAGCAGCACGATGAGATCGTCGCTGAGGCCCAGGGACGCGGATGGCAGGTTCACTCCTCCCCCTACCGTGATGACAACCGAAGTGCCAGCCGCTACGCGCGACGGCAGCGTGAGGGATTCGCCCAGCTGATTTCAGATCTTGAGGACGACACCTTCGACGCTGATCTCCTCGCGATATGGGAGTCGAGCCGCGGTTCCCGCCGCACTGGTGAGTGGATTGACCTCGTGGACCTCTGCCGTGAACGCGGCGTCAGCATCTGGGTCCTGACCCATAACCGCGTCTACGACCCAGCGAACGCTCGGGATCGCCGCAGCCTCCGCGAAGACGCCTCTGACGCCGAGTACGAGTCCGATAAGACCAGCGAAAGGCTGAGACGCGATATGCGTGCGGCGGCGAAACGCGGTCGCCCCCACGGTAAGAACGTTTACGGCTATCAACGGGTCTACTCTGTGACCTCAAACGGCACCAAGGTGTTGGACAAGATCATCGAGCACCCGGATCAAGCCTGGGTTGTCAAGGAAGCGGCAGCGATGGTGCTTGCTGGCCGCTCGTACTACGACATTGCAGCGACGTTCAACGAACGCGAGATCCCACCGCGACGGCCCGCGCGCTCTGAGCACCGACGGTCGCTTGGCTGGACCGCGCCCGCTGTTAAACAGATGTTGACCATGCCCGTGTACATGGGGCAGCGAGTGCACAACCCCCGCGAGGGCGAGGCTGCGACGTACGACGGCATCTGGCCCGCCTTGATCGACCCCGACGACTGGCAGCGCCTCCAGTCTGCGATGACATCACGTGGATTCAAGTCGAACAACTGGCCCGCTACCCATCTGCTGTCCGGGATCGCTCTGTGCGGAATCTGCGGCGCCCGGATGCGAGCCGGAAAACAGAATGCTGGCTCGTCAAAGGTCGACGAGGACGGCAACGTTATCCCCCGGCCTCGCTACTACGCCTATAACTGCATCGGTACGCCGGGACGACCGGGATTCCACGTCTCGATGCGCGAAGAACATCTCGACCTGCTGGTTACCGAGCTAGTCCTCGCTCGCCTCGAACGCCCTGACTTCCTCGCCACCCTTGGTGGACAAGACGAGGAAGCGGATGCCGAGCGGAGGTCGATCGTCGACGAGATTCGAGGCCATGAGCAATGGCTCGAACAAGTCGCGATGGAAGCCGAGCGGCGTCGGGATCTTCGCATGCTCACCGAACAGCGTGATCTCGTCGAACCGAAGATTGAGGCGGCGCAGAAGCGGCTTGAGTCGCTTGCCGGCGCTGACCCTCTCATCGTCGAACTCGTCCGATCCCGACAGATCAGAGAAACGTGGGCAGAGTGGACTGACAAGGGCGATATCGTGCGTCAGCGCCATGTCATTCGCGAGCTAATCGTGCCTCAGGTGCATCGCGTGCCGCCGGAAGCCGTCGGCAAACGCGGCCTCAATCCCGAGCGTGTGACGTTCGACTGGCGCTGACGACTAGACAGGTCTTCAGCCTGAGCCCTCAGAGCAGGTTGGCTTCACGAGCTCGCACGATCCAGTTCGTCGCGGTCCGTGCGTGCAGCCCGAAGGTTTCCGCCACTGCCTTAGCGGGCGGGTATCTGACGACACTGGCGAGCCGGTAGACCGTTGCCACATCAGCCACATCGACGCCCTGCCCTTTCCGGTGCGCGAGACGATCTCGGTGTTGCCGAAATTCAGGGGCAACAAAATCGACGACAGCGTCTGACAGCGCGCGTCCTTCGAGCTGAAACGTGCGCGGAAGCACCCACCGCAGGACGCTTAGCGGAGCTACCGCACGAAGCAGGGAACCGCTGACCTCGGCCCCTCGTCCAGCGGTCACTGTCACCTTATGTAGTCGGTAGCTTCCACTGGAACGCCCGAGGTGAGCTTCTATCTCGAGAACCGAATCATCACGCTCGTTAGCTTGCACCCCGGGGAGGTTCGCTAGCTCGCCCCAAGCTCTGACAGTCGCGGGTGCCCATACGCCCGGATACACAAGATGGCGATCGGCGCTGAGGTCGATACTCCATCCCCGGTCTTCGATGTCTGTCTCGGGTGTGATCGGCACGACGACCATCCTATCGATTCCCAGACTTGTCCGAGCTAGGCAACGCATGTAATGTATCAAACACAACAGAAGAACGAACCGGCGGAGCCATCTTCAACTTCCATCGTGGCCGGAACACTCAGTCCCGTCGCGGCGGCCTCTTCGGGACATAACCGTAAGGAGTGTTCCGTGGAGTCCACCGATTCAACGACACCAACGCCCGAAACTCTGCTGAGTGCCTTCTCTGTCGCTCAAGCTGAGGACATCACCACTCGATCGAGCTTCGTTCTCCGCGCTGACATCCGCGCAGGCAAGCTGACCGCCTACAAATTTGGTGGCCTCTGGAGGATCCTCCCCTCGGATCTTGAGGCGTACCGCGCATCTCTGATCACTCCGTCGCGGAGCGCACGTTGAGCGCGGGCGTGCTGGAGCGGATTCAGAGTCCGACCATCTCGCACGACCCGGAGAGCATTCGCATCTGGGCTCGGGATCGAGCAGCGGCCGCTCCCCCGCTTTCGCAGCAGCAGTCGCTCCGGTTGCAGGGACTGTTCTCGGGAGGTCGTCACAAGTGACCGAGAAAGAAATCCGCCCCAGCGCGGAAAGCTCTGAGGCGGAAGAGACACTTGGCGGCGTCGCTTTCGATTCTACTGCTGACGAGGGACGCTCGGTCAGCTACGGAAGCGCGCAATCATCGCGTACGACAATCCCGTCCCTTGAGACTCTCATCGGGCGCACCGTGGTGGACTACCTGAACTCCATTGCGGACGAGCCTGACCTAGCTCTGAGCGCGATCCGGGACGGAGTTCTTGCGCGCATCAATGCCGAGATTCAGCTAGAGAATATTGGGCGACAGTCCACATCGGCACCGAAGCTGCTCCCCCACACCTGGCTGGACGAACTCTCTGTGGTGAACATCCTGCTTGCTCGATATCCGATCATCAAGGTCGACCTGACCAACGGTCACGGAAACGAGAAGCACGGGGTACTAGCGATCTACGAGGACTCCGGCGACCTCAACGGAATCTACAACACCGACGAGTCGCGACTCAGAAAGCTAATCAGCGACCTCCGTCCGTCCTTCAAGAGCTCGGCGATCGAGTCTGCCCTCAAACGTATGCACATCCATGCCCCCGTCCGGCGCCGCACGCTCGAAGCGCATCTGATTCCAGTCGCCAACGGCGTTTTCGACCACGCACGCCAGCGCCTACGCGAGTTCTCACAGGACTGGGTATTCCTCTCGAAAGTTCAATCTGCGTATGACGAACATGCTCAGAGCCCCCGCATAGCTCAGGCCGACGGGACCGAGTGGGAAGTCGAGGAGTGGTTCCAATCCCTTTCTGACGACGAAGGAGTCTCCGAGCTTCTATGGCAGGTCGCGAGCGCAGCTCTGCGGCCATTCGTCGGCTGGAAGAAATCGGCATTCCTCATCGGGCCCGCCGGAAACGGCGGAAAGGGAAGCTTCCTCAAGATGCTCAGCAACCTCGTTGGAGCGTCTGGGCACAGCGCAATCCCGCTGGCTGCCTTCGGTAACACCTTCAGCCTGGCCGCCCTGATGACGCGCAACGTCAATCTGGTCGACGAGAACGCAGTGGGAGTGTTCGCCACGAACCTCGACCCGTGGAAGGCATGCATCACCGGAGACATGATCAAGCTCGAGGAAAAGTACGAGCGTGCGGTCTACATGCGCTGGCTCGGCTTCGATATTCAGTGTTTGAACGAGACGAACCCCCGGGTCAAGGACAAGTCGCGGTCCATGCTGCGACGGATGCTCTTCGTTCCGATGGTCAAGAACTTTTCAGGGGTGGAGAACACGGCAATCCGCGATGTATACCTCAAAGACCCTGAGGTGCTCGCTTACGTACTCAAGCGCGCGCTCCACATGACTCACACCGCGTTCGATGTCCCGCTCGTATCGCAGCAAGCGAGCGAGCGCTGGTTTAGCTCGAACAATAAGGTCGCCGGTTGGTGGATGGAACACAAGGACCAGTTCGCCTGGGACCTGCTCCCCTGGGCGTTCCTATACGACGCGTATAAAGCGTGGCACTCGACGGTCGAGCCCAGCGGAATGGTCGAGGGACTCAATCAGTTCACGGAGTCGCTCCGAGAGCATCTCCGGGCCTCGGAGGAATGGATGCCCACTGCCACTTCGACGCGCCCCGGCGGGCGGATGGTGGAGCCAGAGCCCCTCATTGAGGAGTACAACCTCACGCGTTGGATGAATCCGACCTACACAGGCACCGACCCGCGGAGGCGCTGTGTGCCCGTGCTCAAGGCGAACTACAAGGGGTTGCTTCGTCGTATGGTCTCGACCGCGCCGCTGGACGGGCGAGACGACTGATGCATGTACCCATCGAGTCCCGCCGAGATGTCTCACCACGACCGGGCGGCGGCGTCCACCATTTGCGGGCGTCATCTCTCCCAAGCGGCACTGACGTGAATGTCGTCGCCGACGGCGATCGCAGCGATGCCTACGACGCGGTGTACTTGCGGGGGCGGGAACGAGGCTGCTGTCAGACCGTGTCCTGCCCGCGGCCCGGCCGCGCCATCGCCCTGCGGGGTCTCTGCCCCGCAGGGCGCCAGGAGCACCCCTCCGCTTACTTCGGCGGGTGGTGTTTTCCCTCACGTCAGAAGAAAGGTGTAGCCCCATACACTTCTGATCCCGCTTCGCTCGTCAGAAGCTCCGGCGGCTTTCCCGAGGGCTTCTCCTGTCGAGTATCCAAAACCAGGCTCCGTGGTCTGTTGCGTCGAGGACGGAACAGACCACGGACGAGGTCGAGAGGGGTGAAGCATGAGCTACACCATGACCTATGACGTGTCTCACAAAGTCAAGCGCGGAGGGCATGCGAAGGCCTTCTTCAGGCACATCGCGCGAGACGCTGACCAAAGAGCCGGCTTCACCTTTCCCCAGTCGAATCCGAACATTGTCCCGGAGAGAACTGCTCTCAACATGACGATGGTCAACGACGGCTCGGGCAGTGTGAGGCGTCTTAAATCCGTTGATGGCCGGCCGCCGTCGGACGAGCTCGATGACTACCTCAAGCAGCGCCTTGAGTCAGTCGGGAGGGCTCTTCGCAAGGACGCCGTCTTGATTCGCGGCGTCGTCCTCCAGCTCGATCCCAAGTGGTTCGCCGAACACGATGCCTCTTGGCGCGAGAAAGGGCCGAGCAAGGACTCCTACGCGTACATGGGAACGGCGCTGGATTGGGTTGTCGCCGAGTTCGGTGCGGACAACATCGTGGGGTTCTCCGTGCACCTAGACGAATTGCATCCAGCCCTGCACGCGGCAGTAGTCCCAATTACAGAAGACGGACGACTCTCCCAGAAGGACTTCTTCAGGGGGCCAGCCGATCTGAGGCGACAACACAAAGAGCTTCGCGCTGTGATGGCTGAAGCCGGCTACAACGTGGAGCACCGAGTTACAGAACGCTCGAGAGAACATCTCAGTAGCAGCGAGTTTCAGAGAAGAGCAGATTGGCTCCGTGACACCACCGGTGAGCTCGAGAAGGAACGGGAGGCGAGCGAATATATGCGTCGAAACTTGGCCGCCTGGGTTTCCGACCTCGATGATCGGGAGTCCGCCGTTCTCGAAAGGGAGCGAGAGCTGGCGGCTCGCAGGCTCGCAGCGGAGGACGCAGTCCGCGACGCGAATGAGACTCGACTCCAGGCGCAGCTTACTCAGCGAATGGCCGCGCGAGCGCGAGAAGATGCCGACGCGGAGAGCCAACGGATGCGGAACATCAATGCGCGCCTTGAGAGCGTCCCCGCGGACGTGGAACGGTGGCTGGACAAGGCGAAGGTTGGCGGTAAGCCACTTCGCGAGCTCTTTGACGCCGACATGGCAAAATCACGCAACACCCGGAGGGCGTTGCTCGAAAAGATAGAGAAAGACGCTCGACCAGAAGTCAAAGGGTTCGATCGCGAGAGATAACACGCTCGACGGCGGCTGGGCGGCTGGTGGCCGCGGGGTGACCACTAAACGGTCAGCCCGCGGCCACCAGCCATTTTCTCTTGGATCTTCGCATCTCCTGGGCGTGAACTGGCCATAGTATGGCCGGGAGACGGCCACCTCGCGGCCACACTAGGTGGCGACCACGGCCTCCATTGGACCTGCTCTCCACATTATGGTCGCGCGGTGGCCCACTCGTGGCCACTCGGGACGGCTGATCCAGAGCGATGAGTCCAGGATGACCGACTAAGAAGCTCACCGCCGCCAGCCAACAGGTTGCACAGAGTGCAGGCGGATGCTTCCTGGATCCCTCGAGGCTTGAGGGCGAGTTGGCGTGGCCAGCTGACGGCCCACCTAAGACAGGCGGCTCTCCTCGCTCATCGCCGGGCAAGCCGGTACAAGACCGTGAGAACTGGGTCAACCGCCACGCTTATCAGCCGTGTCGGTGGTCGTGAATAGGGTACCAATGATGACTAATCCCAGCGCGCGTCTGCTGCACACACACCTGTCTGATCTCGCTAGGATCGGAACACCCACAGGCGGACAAAAGTGAAGGTGATCACCCGAGTCAACGCCGTCCCCCTCTGGAGAGTCTCGCCCGACGGGCTCGAGCCTGTGCACGCGCAAAAGTTCAGCGTTGAGACGGACCTTGAGGACATGGTCGAGTCTGCGCCCGACATTCTCGGCGAAAAACTCCTAGTGATCGGGAGACAGGTCACGACACCGCTCGGCCGAGTGCTCGACCTACTAGCACTAGATGAGAACGCGTCGACGAAGGTCATCGAGCTCAAGAGGGACCGTGCGAAAGACGATGCGGTCGGCCAGCTTGTGGCGTACGGCGCATGGGCGGCGACGCTCGGTCGAGCTGAGTTGGAGCGCATCTTCAGCGACTACAGCATCCAGAGACGAGCAGTCGCTGGGACGCCGCCAGGCCTGAACGAAGCCTTCTTCGAAGTCTTCGGCGTGGCTCTGCCGCCAAGGGTGAATCAGACGCAGACGTTGACACTCGTAGCTCGGACAATCGACGCTGCGACGCTAGGCGCGGTCAGGTTCATGCGCGATAGAGATCTGCCGATCAGTGTGCACCTGGTAGGAAGCTACTCTGCGCGCGGCGAAACGTGGGTAACCTGCACCGAATGGATCGATCTCGACCCCGCGAGGGACAGACCGATCAGCTTGCGTGCCCAGTTTCAAGAACTCCACGTTGCGACAGTCGCTGCGGTCGAACAGGGTACAAGCCAACTCCTCGTGCAGCTCAGGAAGCAACAGCCACGACGAACCGGCCATGAGCGCCCGTTCTTTCGAAAAGGTACTCACGGCGACATCTTGTGCTTCGCCCTGTTGTACATGCCACGATTTACAACGGCATACGTTCCATATTCACTACTCGACGCGCTCTACGACTGGTGGGTCGACGAGCAGGCTGCGCTCGGTGTCGAGAGAGTCAAGCCAGCACACAACTTTCCTCATCAGCTAGCAATCGCCATCGAGCTTGCGGGCGGCTGGCGCAAGGAGCGAAAGTACTGGGACGAGGACCCCTCTTTGGTCAATGAACGCCTTCGATTTCTCGTGAGGCAATGGATCTTGCCCTCACGAGGCCAACTTCTGCGCGGCTATGCGCGCAATTAGAGCGGTGCTCGCGGGGGCGCGAATGACGGAGGTAGCCCGAGCGTAGCTCGGAGGACCACTCGAGCTACGGACTAGCTACACTCGTAATATAGCCTGACCTGGTGTTTTTGTACATGTAGCTTTGTAGCCGTATATCTGCTAGCCCTGTGAATGGAACAGATCATCAGCTCCCACCACCCGGTTCGCCAGAACGGGATGCACCGAGCTACATGGCTACATTGAACAGAAATACCAGTTCAGAAACGGATTCAACCTTTCACCGGTCCGCTACCCGGACGCTACCGCGGGCTACGACGGGCTCAACGACGGTGTAGAGGCCTCGATCTCCCCCACGGCGTACTCGGCGGTGTCCACGGTCCACCTGATGGCTCCCAGAGCACCCGCGCGCCGAGAGAGCGCAGGGCACGAGTCACAATCTTCCCCAGCAATCCCTTGCGCACCTCCGCGCGACTTCGCCGCGGAACTACCTGCGCGGCCCTCCCGATCGCCCAGATCGATCCTGTAGAGAAGCTGAGGATCGAGCAACTTTGCGTGGCGCCGTACTCCCTCGGTGATGGCTCACTGTCGTTGATCGCATCAAGACGTCCACCGCGGAGCAATCACTGAATTGGTGTCTGTTGTTCGCCGCGTATCGTCAGATCCTCCTTTGGTACCGTCATAAACGCTTGCAGGTCCGCACGATCGCGTTCATCGGGCAGAAATTCGCGGAGTAGATGTGCGAGGTGAGGCAGCGCACCATCCGGCCGAGTGTCGGTGAACTGCCATCTGGGATAGACCTGATCGCCCCGGCATTAAAGCCGAACAACTGCTCCGCAGAGTACAACTCCCGAACCCGATCGCGGCTGACCCGAAGCCTCTCGGCCGCCTCGGACTCGCTGAAGCTAGCAGCGATTGCCTTGAGCAAGGTTCGACTTTCGAGTTCTCGAAGATCCCCGCGCGCAACGCTCGCTTCCGTCGCCGCCAACTCCTCCGTTGCGAATTCTCCCACTCGGCGATCGCCCGGGACGGCCTCGCGTAGAAGCAGATTCGCAGTGAGCCGCAGCGCCTCAGCGATCCCTGCGCGGCAGTCTTCGGTAGCGATTGGGGAGAGCATGGCATCAACTGCGTCATCGATCGTCAAAGGTCGAACAGCGCTCATTCGAAACCCCTCCAACGCGAGTCTCGATCGAGCGTATGACGACTGTATCGTCGCGACGAACAGGGACTTCCAAGGCTCCTAGGTGATCCCCAACCGCAACCTGTTGCAGCAACAGCCTTCTAGCGGTCTACCGGAATCTCATCTCCGCGTAGCACGTCGACCGACAGGCCAAGTGTCTCCGTGCCATGTGTGGGCGCCTCGCGAACGACACAAAAGACCTCGCTATACCGCCTCGAGGGTAGTGACTGCCGTGACCCCAGTCACTACCCTCGAAAGCAACGGTCAATCGCTCACATACGGTACTGACGCTCGCAGCAGCGTCGGTGCTCTTGCTATCTGGATGCGGCAGCGAGCCGGCACCATCTGTCTCGGTGGAGGAGGCTGAAGTATCAACTGACGCCGTTCTCGTCGGGGCAGACGAAGCGCTCCGTAACGGTGACTTCGAGGCGTTCTGCCGCGAGTTCGCTGCAGATGTCACTATGTGTTTGAGTGACGTCGAAGCGTGGCAAGACGCGAACGGCCCGCACCCTCGATCGATTCTGTGTCGACGGTCTTCACCCCGCTGACGACGTCAACGCCGCGGGTTCGCTTCGAAGGTGAATTTGTAGACGGCTCATCGTTCACGTCAGAAACGGAAGCGGTACGAGACGACTCGAGTGACGTCATGCTCGTCAATCCGGTGTTCTGGATACCGCGAACGGTGCACCACGGGACGGGCCCTTCGGACCCAAGGACGCCCTGAGCGGCCGTCGTTCAGCAATCCGGCCGACCACCGCGCAGGACGACGTCACACCCCGGATAACGAGGAGAAGCATGACCGAGGACGAGCCGAACCCATGGGCTGAGATCGTCGGCCCCTGCTTCACCGTCGCACGCTTTGCCTGCACACTGGGCTGGACGGAGGCGGAGGTCCTTCAAGCAGGTCGGGACCTGCAGTTGTTGATGTTGCATACGTCCGACGACGCCTTGGTTTTTCCAGCGTTCCAGCTGCACGACGGCAAGCCTGTCGCTGGTTTGGCCGAGGTTCTCCAGGTCTTAAGGCCGGTGTCCAGGATGCCTGGACCTGGGCGCAGTGGTTGAACGTCGCGTTGCCCAACGAGGACCCGCCCCGCAACATCACGCTGCTCCACGAAGGGCGCCTCGAGGAGGCACTGCGGAACGCTCGACACGACGCCTGGTCATGGAGCCCGTGATGCCCACCTTGGGCTGATCCTCGGATCGTTCCCTGACGATGATGCGGGGCGCCCGCCTTCAGCGCTGCACGATGCATCGTGCCCATGCGTGGCTACTTCGAGTGGACGGGCGACAAGACCCCGAAGACCCCGCAATTCCTGCACGGCGATGGGCCGCTTTCGGCCGCGGGACTGACATGGTCGATGGAGCTGCCGTACGGCGAGAAGTCCCGTTGCTTCGTCGTCATCACCCTTGAAGCGCGCGACGCCAGCGGCGAGGTGCACGACCGGATGCCCGTATTCCTGACGCCAGACACCTGGGATGCCTGGCTCACGCCAGAGAAGCTCACCGGCGACCGGAAGACGGAGACTCTCGCCATGCTGGAGCACACCTCGAACGACGTCGCCTCCACCATCCGCGAGCACATCGTCGACCGTAAGGTCAGCAACAGCCGCACCGTCGACCCCACAAACCCGACTCTGCTGGCGCCAGTCGCCTGAAACATACCGATAGCATGACCACGAGAATCTGGTGTGCCCTCTGCGGGCGAGCACCACCACGGCTCGAGCAGCGATGTGAGGAAGACAACGTGTTTGAAGGGCCCCACCTCGCTGCTGTCGCTGACATCACGCATGCTGCTTTCCCGTTCCTCGACATTCGGACCATCCCGAAGGGCGTCGAGTTCGCGATGGAAGGGGGCTTCTACTGCCGGCTGATGCTCACCGGGAAGGTCTGGCGATTCGATTGGAGCCGACCACTCACAGCTGGCCCGTACGCTTCGGAATCACATCCCGTAGCTCGACGCGGTGAAGACCCAGAATGGGCAGTTGTGAACGTCGCCGAAGCTCTCATCGTCGCAAGCTCCGGTGGGTCGGCCCGAGAATTCGCGATCCGCACCCTCCGTGACCTCTCGGAAATGGCTCCCAGCGACTCAATCCGAACAAGCGCGTCCATCGCGCTCCATGCAGGATCTAAGCTCTGCGTCAACGACGTGGGTGGTGTGCCCTGAACCTCACGCTGCTCCGGCTATCGTCGGTGGCTACTCCCGCAACTTTCTGGGGAACGCGACGGCGTCACCCTTCTGAAGATGAAGGCGCTCGCTTGTCGTCAGCGTGACCACGGTGCCCACCCTCGTGTGTTCGATCCGCTCGATCTCGCCGTCCACGGGGACGCGACCGAGGTCGGACGCACTGAGCGTTTCCGCCTTCTTGAGGCCCACCCGCGCCGGCGGAGGTCCCTCCGGAACATCAGGGACGCATGTCCTGCAGCGCCGGTATCGACCGATTGTTGCGAGCTCGTCGACGCTGACATACGACGCCTGGTAGTAGCTTCGATGAGTGTCACCGCCGGGACCCACCAGCGCCAGCCCGTCCTCGTAGGTTTCTAGGATCTCAACGCCGCCGGACTGCTCGATACGAGCATCGCCGCGCACCTGATGTGGGATGGTGGGGCAGTCCTCCCTGTGCAGCACGCGGGGCGGCTCGCTGGTGTGATTCAGGATGAAGCGGGCAGTCTCGGGCACGACGCCATCCTCTCGCAGTGGTGAGAAGATCCCCAGCAGTCAGGGGCTCGGCGCTAGAGTCGCACCATGCCGCTGCCAACCCGCGTATCGCTGGGCGTGCTGATCGTGACGACTGCTCAGGTGTTCTGCGTGATCGAGTCGAGGTGATCCCGGTGGACCTCGAGATCACCGTCACCCCGCGCGAGACGCTCGTGTGGGCGCCGAGTGCGCCGACTGGTCAGGAGTTGCGCCGGGCTCTGCTCGACGAAGGCTACCTGGTGCTCGACGCGGACCCGTTCGAGGTGACCAGTGCCGGTCTCATCCCGGAAGGCGAGCACCTCGAGTTCGATCCCGCCCGGATCTTCAACGTCACAACAGGCCCCAACGCCAACGCCACGCTTCAGGCGCTAGTCGACTCTGGCCACACGCTCATCTGGCACCGCTGGCAGACACGGCTCGCGCGGAAGGCGTTGGGGGTCAGCATCGCGATACCGCGCAAGGGCCGGCCGCGCACCAGCGACATCGAGAGAGCCACGCACTTCGGCACGACCGTACGCGGCAACGCAGGCCGCGGCCTGAAGATCTCCCGCGACACCTACGCAACCATCAACAAGCGTTCTTCGATGCCTCGCTGGTCCCGAGATGACAGCCCGGAGGCGTGGGACCGGATGAACCACTACTTCGACGACGACGAGCACCGCATCCTCACCGACGAGTGGTGCGAAGCGCATCAGGCCGACGCCCTGGCGAACTTCGACATGAACATGGCCCACTTCGCCTCACTCGACCCAGTCGAGTTCGAAGCCACTCTGCAGCTGGCGCTCGACGGCCACCCGGACATGGTCGAGGTGACGGATCTCACTCAGTGGGCTGGCGTGCCTGGGGTCTACATCATGGTGCTCGACGAGTACCGGCAGGTCTACGTCGGTGCTTCGTCCGAGTCCGCGGGGATCGCCAAGCGTATTCGTCAGCACTGGACCAACCAGAAAGAGTTCGACCGCCTCATCTTCGGCAGTGTGGAGACATCGATCCTGTCGATCGACAGCTTCCGCGCCCTGGACACCACGCGCATCTTCGCCATGGAGACCACGGAGTACTTCGACGAGGAGATCTCGGTCCTCGCGCAGTTCCCGTCCAAGTTCGCGCTGAACCGCTTCATGGGCGGGAACGAAGCTGCGCGGTTCGCCGGCTTGGTCGGCGTCGACGCCGTGATGCGCACGCGCGACCTCCCCAAGCCCACCGAGGGTATCAACGAAGACGCCGTCATCACACAGAAAGAAAACACGTGACCGATCTCGACGACACCACCCGTCGCGCCCGACTGCGGAATGTCCGCGCAGCACTGGAAGAGCTTCACGCGGCGGCACTCGCCGAACGCGACGGACGCGTCTTCACGACGAAGGAAACACTCGACCAGATAGCAGGCGACCCCTCGAAGTGACGCCCTGCAGTGCGGCGGGGTCATAAGTCCAGGCGGAACCCCACTGCTTATGACCCCCGAGCAGACTTCCGCGGGATATCGCGGATCTCGTGTGCTCTCCCGCGCTCGATTACTGGGGCACTTCGACAGAACCCCCAGCAATCGAGCGAATCTGAGCGGTCGGGCAGACCGGCCTGTGGAGGGAATGTCGGTCGCTCGGCGGCGCCCTCACACTCTTGCCGGCGTGACCTCGACCCCGTTCGCTTCCCCGAATCCTGAACCACCTGCGGAGCGCGAGCGGTGCCGGGAGTGCGACCGAGGGATGGATTGGGTCCGCGTCCAGCTTGGATACCTCTGGCAGTGCTGGACCTGTGGTCGGATCCGCTTCCCTCGCGCCCCGGAGCAGTGACACAGGAGCGCCGTAGGGCCGGTGCTCCACTGCAACGTCCGCCCCACCCGATAGCTTGGGGCGGCCCGCCGAGCTCGGAGAGAACGGCTCGACTCGGCCAGCCAGAAACGCTACACCACCGGTTTCGGTGCTGTTGGGTTTCGGCAGGGGGTTACGGCGGGTCGGTCCTCGGCGTGTCGTGCCGTCGATCGAGATAATCGGTCAGCCCGCCGCAATCGATCGTTTTCGGCAGACCGATCGACTATGGGCCGAGGCCTCCAACGCGGTGCATCCGTCTCTCTTTAGAGCTGACCGAGCAGTTGCACGAACTCGTCGGCCATGGCGAGCTGCTCCGTGAGTTTCTGGCGACGCTGGTCGGCGCCGTCGCGGATGTCATCGATCCGGGCGCGCAACGCCACGTCGCTCGGGTCGACGGTGAGGGCGTCGACGACGTCGAGGAGTTCGCGCATCTCGTCGAGGGTGTATCCCAACGGTTTCATTCTGCGGATGATGAGGATGCGATCGACATCTTTCTCGGTGTAAAGCCGGAACCCGCCCTCCGTGCGCGCGGACGGCTGCACGAGCCCCACGTCGTCCCAGTGTCGAAGCGAGCGGAACGAGAGCGCCGTGCGCTCGGCCACTTCGCCGATCCGCATCGTCTCGACGGTCCTGTGTTCGTCTTCCACTGATTTCCCCACAACACTCACGTTACGTTAGAGTCTAGATCGGCGCGGCTCTCGCGCCCGCTCCCCTTATCTTTCCGTGTCGGCCTGACCGACGCCTGCGCACCGCTGCGCTCCCATTCGTTTCCCGCGCTCTCACGAGAGAGCCCAGCACCCGGAGGGCACATGACTGCCGTCACCCCCACCCGCGACTCCGCGTCGCGTTACCGCATCGAACCCACCGTCATGCAGGCGCTGCGCAGCCCGCGCCTTTTGACCCGTGAAGTCCTCGCGGGCCTCGTCGTCGCCCTTGCCCTGATCCCGGAGGCGATCGCGTTCTCGATCATCGCGGGCGTCGACCCCCGAGTCGGCCTGTTCTCGTCCTTCATCATGGCCGTCGCGATCGCGTTCCTCGGCGGACGCCCTGCCATGATCACCGCGGCCACCGGAGCAATCGCGCTCGTCATCGCGCCCGTCGCTCGTGAGTACGGCATGGACTACTTCATCGCCACGGTCCTGCTCGGTGGACTCATCCAGATCGTCCTCGCGTTGCTCGGGGTCGCCAAGCTGATGCGGTTCATCCCGCGCTCGGTGATGGTCGGGTTCGTGAACGCTCTGGCGATCTTGATCTTCACTTCGCAGTTTCCGCAGCTCATCGGCGTTCCCTGGCTGGTCTACCCGCTCGTCGCGGTCGGCCTGCTGGTGATGTATCTCATGCCGCGGATCACGAAGGTGATCCCGGCGCCACTCGTCGCGATCGTGCTGCTCACCGCGGCAGTCGTGGTCTTCGCGTGGAACGTGCCGAACGTGGGCGATCAGGGAGAACTTCCCGAGAGCTTGCCGGCGCTGTTCATTCCGAATGTGCCGCTCACCTTCGAGACGCTGCAGATCATCGCTCCCTACGCGCTGGCTATGGCCGTGGTCGGCCTGCTCGAGTCGCTCATGACCGCGAAGCTCGTTGACGACATCACCGACACCCACTCCCGCAAGACCCGCGAGGCACTTGGACAGGGCGCCGCGAACGTTCTCTCCGGCGCGTTCGGCGGCATGGGTGGCTGCGCGATGATCGGCCAGACCATGATCAACGTCAAAGCCTCCGGCGCACGCACCCGGATCTCGACCTTCCTCGCCGGCGTCTTCCTGCTGGTCCTCGTGCTCGCGCTCGGCGACGTGGTGGCGATCATTCCCATGGCAGCGCTCGTCGCCGTCATGATCCTCGTCTCGATTGCGACTTTCGACTTTCACAGCATCCGCCTGAGCACGCTCAAGCGCATGCCGAAGAGCGAGACCGCCGTCATGCTCATCACCGTCATCGCCACCGTCTGGACCCACAACCTCGCCGTTGGCGTCATCCTCGGAGTCGTGGCCGCGATGATCATGTTCGCCCGACGCGTCGCACACTTCGTCAGCGTCACCCGCACCCTCAGTGACGACGGCGACACAGCGCATTACGCCGTCGATGGAGAACTCTTCTTCGCCTCCAGCAACGACCTCACCACCCAGTTCGAGTACGGCGACGACCCCGACACGGTAGTCATCGACATGAGTCACTCCCACGTCTGGGACGCTTCCACCGTGGCCGCCCTCGACGCCATCGTCACCAAGTACGAAAACCACGGGAAGACCGTCACCATCCAAGGCCTGAACGACACCGCAGCAGCGTTCCACGGCCGCCTCACCGGAAACCTCGGCGCCGGGCACTGAGTCACGATTCACGCAAGAAGAAGGGGCGGCCTCGGGTCGCCCCTTCTTCGTCATCCACCGACGCCGCCGCTCCTCGACCCTCAAGCTCGGCATCGAGCGCGAGGCTCGGCCCTCCAGCGCGCCGAAACAGTCTGCCGAAACCGGCTTCCGGTGCACGTTTGCGGCACCCCTCGCAGAGCAGAATACGAAATCACGCCGTAAACGATCGTTTTCGGCACTCCACAACTACGGAGTATGCCCTTCGTCAGATGAGACCCACCGTAGGCTCAGAGGATGAGCACGGGTCAGGTGTTGCGCATCCCGTTCGAGTCGAAGGGGTTTGCAGGCGTCGTCACTGTAGACACGGTGACGAGCACGAACATTTCGCAGACTGGGCTGAACGCCCTTCTGAACGATGTGCCACACGAACGGCTCATCGGCTACCCGATCATGACGGCAACCGTTGAGCATGCCGGCTCCGGCTACAACGCTGTGTTCGCCTGGGTTCAGTTCGTGGAGATGACCCCCGCAGATGAATCGCCCTCGACAGCGTTCTTGGACAATATGCCGAGCCTGAACCAGCAGGGTCCTTTCAGTTCGCTTGGGTTTCTGCCGACGCTGTTTGACGCCCCCGCGAATCCCAACGCGCCAGACCTTCAATGGCGCGCCCATTCATATCTTGTCCGGTTCTCTGTTTACGAACCGCGAGTGATCACGCCGATTGCAGCGTTCCAATGGGGGTACGACCTATGCGCGGGAAAGCCCAGCGTCGTACATGCGACCCCTCTTCCCTGGCAAGACATGCTGCGCTGGACGAGCTCGCTGCCTGACTCGTTAGGCGGTTGGGACGTTAACGTAGCTCCCGACGCTGACTAGTGGCGAGCTCCTAGCGTCGCTGTCACCCGCACGCTCAGCCGAAAACCTCTGCCGCTTGGTGGTTACGCCGCGCGTTTTCGGCAGGCCTTCCGTTGCACACGCCAGGATCGCGCCGTAAACGATCGATTTCGGCTGCGATCGCGGCTATTCTCCGGGGGATCCCGTTGAACCACATCTCCGACATTTCTCGAGCTTCGGAGTGAGAGAGTGAGAGCGTGGAGATGAGGCGGAAGGGCAGAGCGGGCGCGATGTTCCTCTGCGCAATCGTGGCGACGACAACATTCACAGGATGCGCTGTCGAATACCATGGCTATCCCAGCGGAATAGATGGTGTGCTCTGGCGACAAGTCGCATCCTTCGAAGATCCTCTATCCCAGCGTCTCTACAGTCCCCCAGTTGATGGTCCGACGGCTTACCTCGACACCCTTCCTGGCGCACGGTGGGATGGCGACGCCCTCTCAGCGGCTGAGTTCGAGATCGAGCAGGGTGGCATCGTCCTCTACAACATCTCTTCGACGGATGCCTTCGCTCACGTCTCGGTGTTCGTCGCCTCAGGACCACGACCGGCCATCCCGACCGATGATGGCTATGCCTACAACGGGCCAAGCGAGGTTTACACCTGCTACGACGTGAGGGCCGATTTTCGCTCGCAGCCAATGCCGTCAGCAGAACGAGACATCCTCACGAAGTGTCCAACACCCCTCGTGGAACTCTTAGCCGAGGATGCCGCATTTGCTAGTGGTGAGGTGTTCGACGGGTAGGCATCGACTTTTTCCGTCCGCCGGCGATCAACGGGAGCTGCCGAAAGCGCCTGCCGAAACGCGCTTCCGGCGAACGTTAGTGGCACCCTCGAAAGCGCACGACACCTGACCTCACCGTAAACGATCGTTTTCGGTGGGCTAAGGCGAGCAGGTTTGAACAGTCGGGGCGGGCATCTGGCGACCCCGCCCCGACTGTGCATCGCGAGGCAGTGCTCGAGCGATGCGGTGGCGTGCTGTGCACGCAGGTACGTGCTCGTGGGGGCGAGCACGTACGTCTCAGGGCTGCACGACGGGGAGGCCTGTCGTGGCGGCGGCGTCTTCCAGGGAGCCGAGGTTGAGGAGGTCGGTGAAGCCGGCCTGCTTCATCAGGTCGATGGCGACTCCTGCCCGGTTACCTGAACGGCAGTAGACGAGGTAGGTGGCTTCGGGGTCAAGGTCCGGCAGCGCAGCTTGGAGGTCGCCGCCCGTGACGTCGAGCAGGAGGGCGCCGTCGAGGTGGCCGGTGGCGCGCTCGGCGGGGGTGCGCACGTCGATGATGACCGCGTCGGGGCCGAGGTCAGCCTGTGGTGTGGGTGTGCTGGCGCAGGAGGTGAGCGTGAGTGCGGTGATGACGGCGAGGGTGGTGAGGGTTAGGCGGCCCATGTGCGTCCTTTCGTTGTGAGGGAGCGAGAGTGTCAGCGGTCGCAGGCGCCGTTGGCGCAGTGGCGGGTGGGCTGCCTACTGAAGCGTTGGTGCAGGGCACATCCCGCGCACCACCCGAGGGTGGCTTCTAGGAGCAGGACTGTGAAGCAGACTCCGCAGAGCCCGAGAGTCACGGGTAGCGGGACCATTCCAGCGCTCATCGTCACGCACGAGATAGCAGCGAGACCGAGGGCGAGCCACCAGGCGAAGACCTTCTGCGGCGCGCCCACCCAGTGCCGACGGCGGCGGCGTGTCAGAGCACGGCCGAGGGCGAGAGTGAGGGACAGCCGGTCGCTGATGAGTACGCGCGTCGTCATGTCGAGGAGGAAGAACATGCCGAACATCTGCAGCGGCCTGATGCTGTCGGAGGCGAGCGTGATGGTAAGGGCGGTGATGCCTATGGCGAGGAGGATGCCGGCGGCGATGCGGACGGCGTGCTCGTCGAGGACGGGCACCTCGTATCCGTCGACGTGTTCCCCGGTGCGGGGCGCGGTGTCGGTCGCGTGAGGCATGGGCTTCTTTCTGGTGGTGGTCAGGCGGAGAGCGTCTGAATGATGAGGGTGGCGAGCATGGTCAGCCCCACGGCCAGCACCAGAACCCCGAACCCGGTGCGGATGCCGGCAGCCGGGAGGCGATGCGACAGTGCCAGACCGATGAAGGATCCGGCGACGGCGAGCGCGGTGAAGGTGAGGACGATGGGCCAGTGGATGGCCACGGTCGTGATCTGGGTGAGGAAGCCGGCGGACGAGTTCACGGCGATGACTAGTAGCGATGTCCCCACTGCAGCGGCGATGGGCTGGCCGAGGAAGGTGAGGGCGGGGACGATGAGGAACCCGCCGCCTGCTCCCAGTGCCCCTGTGAGGACTCCCACGCCGAGTCCCGTACCTGTCGTTCGGATTCCACGGACGACCGGCCGCGTCGGAGGGCGCGCCGCGCGTTCTCGTCGCGGCCGCATCATGGCGATCGCTGTGACGATCATGATCGCCGCGAACAGAACGGTGAGCACGGTTTCTGGTAGCAGCTGACCAACCATCCCGCCACCGATTCCCCCGATCAAGCCGGTCGCCGCGAAGACGCCGGCGACTTTCCAGCGCACCTCGCGTCGGCGCACACGGAAGGCGGCGGAGACGGCGCTGGTGATAGCGACGACGAAGAGAGAGGAGACGATCGTCTCCCTCGTTCCGATGCCCAGGACGAGGGAGAAGATGGGGAAAGTGAGGATGGAGCCCCCGCCGCCGAGGAGCCCGAGTGCGACACCGACAAGGGCCGCGAGAGTCATCGCGAGGATGATGGAGGTGTCCACTCGAGCTCCTCGGCCGCTCAGGCGGCCGTCGGCCGAGACGGCGTCGCGGCGAGCCAGGCGTTGTAGCTGCCTTCGATCTCGATGACGTCGAGGCCGGCCCGGCGCAGGGCGCTGGCGGCGACGCTGTTGCGGACGCCGCTCTGGCAGTAGGTGAGGATCTTGCCGGCGGGCAGTTCGTCGGTGTGCCAGAGGGCCCGACCACCGGAGAGCTGCGCGGCGCCGGGGATGTGCCCGGCGTTGTACTCGGTACGGTTTCGCACGTCGAGGAGGAGCGCCGCGTCGACCTGGTCCAGGTCGGTGGGGGCGATCGTCTTGGGCTGCACCGTGGGGAGGCCATCGAGTGTGGTGATGAACCCGTCGACCTGATCGATGCCGACCCGCAGCAGATGATCCCGGAACCGGGCCGCGGCGTCCCCCGAGTCGATGATGAGGACGAGCGGCCGCGTCTCGGTGTCGGGGTCGTAGACCCAGGCGCCGTAGCTGGCTGCTTTCGCGACTCCGGGCACGTTCAGCGCGCCCTGAACAGTGCCCTCGTGCACGAGGGAGTGGTGGCGGGTGTCGACCATGATGACCCGGTCGGCGTCGATGTCGGCGTCAAGATCGAAGACGCTGCGCTCGAGGAGCGGAGGAAGTTCGCCCAGCACGGCCGGTCCGACGCGGTTCTGCCGCTTCATTCGTGCGAAGTAGGCGTGTGCGTCGGGCTGATCGTTCAACAGCGTGTCGATGAATCCCTGCTCATCGCCGGCCTCGAGGTAGGGAGCCCACCAGGCGAAACGCCGCTCGTATCCGACTGTCGAGCTTGGGACGGCGCCGAGCGCCTTGCCGCAGGCGGACCCCGACCCGTGCGCGGGGAGCACCTGCACGTAGTCGGGCAGGGTGAGGAAGTGGTCGCGGAGGCTCGCGAATAGATCCCGTGCGCCGTCGAAGCGGGTGTCGATGCCGCCTGCGGCCTCGTCCAGCAGGTCCGGGCGTCCGACGTCCCCGACGAACACGAAGTCACCGGTGAGGACATAGCCCGGCTCGGAGGTCGTGGCGCCGTCGATGACGAGGAAGGACAGGTGCTCGGGGGTGTGCCCGGGAGTGTGGACCGCCTCGACCGTGATGTTGCCGACCGTGATGCGGTGACCGTGCATTATCCGGGTGGCGTCTTGGAACCCGACACCGTACTGCCAGTCCGGGCCGCCCTCGCCGGAGACATACATCGTCGCCCCGGTACGGGCTGCGAGCTCGCGGGTGCCGGAGAGGTAGTCGGCGTGGATGTGGGTCTCGGTGACCGCGGTGATGGTCATGCTGTTCTTCGCGGCGAGGTCGAGGTAGACCTGGATGTCGCGGCGCGGGTCGACGACGATCGCTTCACCGGTGCGCTGGCAGCCGATGATGTAGCTGGCGTGGGCGAGGTCGTCGTCGTAGAGGCGTTCGAGGAGCATAAGGGTCTCCGTCGCTTTCTTCTGGGTCAGTGCGTGCAAGTGCAGCGCTGGGATACGGGGACGCCCGCGAGGGCTTGTTCGATGTGCTGGCCGCAGCCGTCCCAGGTGGGCTTGCCGCAGGAGGAGCAGGTGATTCGTGCGCACATGGTGCCAGGTCCTTTCAGGGGGTAGCGGTGTTGGCGAGCTGGCGGCGGACGTCGTCCATGTCCAGTTCGCGGGCCTTCTCGATGAGCAGCTCGAGCTGCGGTTCGGCAAGAGCTCCCGGCTGCCGGTAGACCAGGACGCCGTCGCGGACGACCATCAGGGTCGGAATCGAGGTGATGCGGTGGGCGGAGGCCAGAGCGGTCTCGGCCTCGGTGTCGACCTTCCCGAAGAGGATGTCGGGGTGCCTGTCGGATGCTGCATCGAATACCGGGGCGAAGGCCCGGCAGGGTCCACACCACTCAGCCCAGAAGTCGATCAGCGCGATGCCCTCGGCGTGGGTGAGCTGTTCGAAGTTCCCGGTGGTCAGTTCAACAGTTGCCATCGCCGATCACCGTCCGAACAGGCGGGCGAAGAAGCCACCCCGCTGAGACTGGGCGGCCTGGACTTCGGCACGGGTATGGCTGCCATTGCACCAGTCGGATGCGGGCACGGATTTCCGCACGGATGCGACGTGCTGACCGCACCCGGTCCAGGTCGTCTTTCCACAGGTGTGGCACTTCGTTGCTCTGCACATACGCTGATCTCCTTGCTCGGCGATACCCCGGGGAGTATCAGTTCATGTGAATACGATACCCCAGGGGGTATAGTGGTTGTCAACTCGACGGAAGGACCACCCATGACCGACACCCTCGTCACCGGCGACCCGCTCGTCCACGACCCCGAAGCCAAGCGCAAAGTCGTCAACCGCCTCAAGCGAGCTCAGGGCCAGCTGGCGGCGGTCATTACGGCCGTCGAGGACGACGCGCACTGCCGCGACGTCGTGCAGCAGCTCTCCGCCGTCTCGAAGGCCCTCGACCGGGCCGGATTCCTCGTGATCTCGACCGCGCTGCGGGAATGCCTCACCGATCCGGACGCCGACGACGTCACCTCCCCCGCCGAGTTGGAGAAGCTCTTCCTCTCCCTGGCCTGAACCGGTCAGGCCCGCTCCTCGGGGCCCTCGCCTGGTGACCTGGGAGGAGTTCGACGATTCCCGTGTCGAACACCGTTAGTCTTCCCAGGGCGCTGTTCGCATGGGACCGGCGCTGAACAATGATGTGTTGAAGCATTCACAGTGATGCCAGATGAGGAGCGGTGCTTCGTGCTTTTGACGAGTCTTCCCAGCCCCCCACCGTCGTGGGCACAGTTCACCCTCGGGCCGCTCACAATCCACACCTACGCGCTGTGCATCATCGCCGGGATCATCGCCGCCGTGATCATCACCCAACGACGCCTGTCGGCACGAGGCGCGGAGGACGGCGTGGTTGTCGACATCGTCATCTGGGCTGTCCCGATCGGCATCATCGGAGCCCGGTTCTATCACGTGTTCACCCACGTCGGGGACTACTTCTATCCGGGCGCGAACCTCGGGAACATCTTCGCCATCTGGGACGGCGGCAACGCCCTCTACGGGTCCCTCCTGGGCGGCGCTGTCGGTGCGTACATCGGCTGCCGACGAACCGGTATCCGGCTGTGGTCCTTCGCCGACGCTCTCGCGCCCGCGATGCTCATCGCGCAGTCCATGGGTCGGATCGGCAACTACTTCAACCACGAACTCTTCGGGCTGCCCACCACGCTGCCGTGGGGGCTCGAGATCCTGCCGACGGACACCATGTTCCCGGACGGCCTCCCGGCCGGAACGCTGTTCCACCCGCTGTTCCTGTACGAGATCATCTGGAACCTGATCGGCGTGGCGATCATCCTCCTCCTCGAGCGCAGATACCGGTTCCGGTGGGGACGAACCTTCGCCCTCTATATGATCTGGTACGGCCTCGGACGCAGCTGGCTCGAGGCCATCAGGATCGACCCCACCAGCGACGCCCTGTTCGGCATCCCCGCGAACGTCTGGGCATCCGTCGTCGTCGTCGCCCTCGGCATCGCGCTATTCGTCGTCCAGGGGCGACGACACCCCGAACCCGAACCCTCCGTGTACCAAGAAGGACGCGCGCCAGCGGTGGAACATCAGCCCAGCAGCGCAGACGAGAGCTGAACGCCACCCACACCTCCAGCTGTCAGCTAGTTCTGTCTAAGCGATCACGGACACAACGCCTCTTGACGTGGTGCGCCGAAAATCCCTGCCGAGAGGGGTTTCCGAAGATCGTTTGTGGCGCCTCATAAGGAGCCACCGGGCCAGTGACGCCAAAACGATCGTTTCTGGTGTGACGGACGACGGCATGCGGAAGATCATCCGGGTTACCCGACCCGGTTTGCGCCGGGCGTACGCTGATGGTCTCGATCGCGGAAGACGGGACGACGACCATGGGCGACTCGGCACAGGGGCCACGCGGTTCGCTGCTCTATGTTGAAGATGATGCGGAGATCGCTGCGCTGACCGTCGAAGTGCTGGAAGAGGTGTACGACGTCGAGCATGCCGCGGACGGCGAGACCGCGCTCCGGCTCGCGCTGAGCAGGCGATACGACGCCATGGTGGTCGATCGACGCCTCCCCGGCATGGACGGCGTCGATTTCATCTGTGCCGTGCGTACCGCGCACATCACGACGCCGGTCCTGATGCTGACCGCGCTCGGCACCGTGGACGATCGTGTCACCGGTCTCGACGGCGGAGCGAACGACTACCTGGTGAAGCCGTTCGATTACGACGAGCTGCTGGCGCGCCTTCGGGCGCTGCGACGCGCGTTCAGGGCTGATGGGGTACGTCGACGCCTCGGCGAGTGGGTGTTCACGCCGGACGCCCAGGCCGCGTACGATCCATCTGGAATCCGAGTGGCGCTGACGGCGACGGAGAGCGCGCTCCTGGAGCTGTTGAGCACCAGCCCCGAGCACGTGTTCAGTCGGGACGAGATCCTCCGCGCCGTGTTCCATGAAGGAGATACGACGAGTTCGGTGGACACGTACGTGCACTATGTGCGGCGCAAGACGTCCCCCGACATGATCGAGACCGTCCGCGCACGCGGCTACCGCGCGGGAACACCGTCATGAGCGACGCCGATAATCGACGCGTGCGTCGCGCAGCGCTATCCATCGGACTCTGGGTCGGAGTCTCGTCGGGTGTGATCGTCGCGATCGGCATCGGCGTGCTGATCGCGGTGGTGCTCTCAACGTCGCGCCGCGAAGGCGAGGAGCACGGCGGCGGCTGGTTCGGCGGTCCCGCCGGAACGCGGGACGACTTCATCGTCGACATCGACGTGATCGTTCCGGCCGTGATCATCATCGGAGTGATCGGCGTGGTGCTGCTCGGGGTTGTCGCCGCGGTCGCCGCTCGACGATCGGTCCGCCCGCTCGGGGAGGCGCTGCGTCGGCAGCGAAACTTCGTGGCCGACGCGAGCCACGAACTGCGTACGCCGCTGACGGCGCTGACGAGCCGTATCCAGGTGTTGCAACGCCGTCATGACCGAGGCGAGGACCTCGGAGCGGGTCTCACCAACCTCCGGCGCGATGCGGACATGATGGCCGACGTGCTCAACGACCTGCTCATCGCCGCGGAAGGAGAATCGTTCGCCGACGGGAACGCGGACGTCGCGACAGCGGCGGCGACAGCGGTCGCAGCGATGACGACGAGCGAGAAGCGCTCCGAGGTCTCGCTCGCGATCACCGTGGATCAGGAGGTGAAGGCGCAGCTGCCGGAAGTCACGCTCGTCCGCATCCTGGTCGCGCTGCTCGACAACGCCGTGCAGCACTCCCCGGCGCGAGGTACCGTCTCGATCCGCATCGCGCGGGACGCCCGCAACGTGACGGTGCGCGTCATCGACGAGGGCTCCGGGATCGAAGGCATCTCGCCCGAGCAGGTCTTCGAGCGCTTCGCGCGTCCGCGCGAGAGTGGGCGCCCTCGCAGCTTCGGTCTCGGACTCTCACTCGTGCGAGATGTCGCTCGCCGTGCCGGAGGGTCCATCGAGGTCGAACGGTCGACAGCATCCGGCACGACTTTCCTGCTCACACTGCCGGCTCATCCCTGAACGAGTGCGTCTCCTCCGATCGGATGCGAACCGACCGTCGTCGTCTGCACGTCCACCATCGTCGTGCCGAGCCAGCGGGTCACGCGACGATCAGCATCGACGACGATGCCGGTGCGCGACCCCGCAGCCGCGATCCACGAGCGGTTCGCCGGGCCGGCCACCACGGCAGCGGTCGCCCAGACGTCCGCTTGCGTGAGACCGTCGGTCACGATCGTGGCCGACGCGGTGCCTGTCGCGGGCCTACCGGTGCGCGGATCGAGGATATGATGCCCGCGCTCCGCCGTCCCTGAGGTCGCCACCGCACCGTTCACCACGTCGACCACCGCGATCAACTGACCGCGGTCGTGCGGGTCGGCGATTCCCACCGGCCATCGCCAGTCGGCTCCCTCGGCTGTGAACAGCTGCAGGTCTCCTCCGGCGTTGATGCCGACCGCGGTCGCGGCAGCCAGCAGCGGCTCGAGGTGCCGACGGCCCGCAGCTTCCACCGCCCAGCCCTTGACGTATCCCGTCGGGTCGAACCTTCCCCGCCACCGGGCGGAGACCAGGCCGCCAGTCTCCTCTTCGGCGCGTTCGCAGGCATCCGCGACCAGCGCCACCCTGCTGTCAGCGTCGGCGATGGAGAGTTCACCGCGACGGATGCGGCTGATGTCGGAATCAGTGCGATATGTCGAGAAGACCCGGTCGATGTCACGCAGTTCGTCGAAGCATGCTCGCACTGCCCGGTCGGCGCCCTCGTCGGTCATTTCCCCCGGAGCAATCAGATGGATGCTCATCGGAATGCCCATGATCTCCTCGACCCAGACCCGCGTCACCTCATTCGCGGTACGCATCAGCTCTGCGCCTGGTCGATCGCGCTCTGCAGCGACGAGAGGTAGCCACCGCTCGTGTATGTGGCACCGGACACCATCTGGATCTTCGAGCTCTGCGCCTGGATCGTCTCCGAGACGAGCCTCGGGATCGCGGTGCCGTTGATCTGCCGGTCCCGACCGTTGCTGTTCGGGTAATCGACCGCCTGTGCGTCCGTGATCTGTCCACCGGAGACGGTTATCTGCACCTGCACCGGCCCGTAGCGGGTCTGCGATGATGCGCCGGTGTAGGTTCCGTCGGCGAGGCCGGTGCCAGACATGGTTCCCGAGTTCGTCGATGTGGTTCCCGAGCCGCTCGCGCCGGTCTCGGCGGTCGTCAATGAACTGCCCGCTGTCGCCGCACTGGCGTCGGTCGGGGTGACCGCCTCCAGAGACGTTCGGTAGCTGAACAGCAGCACGAGTCCGCTGACGGTCGCGAGCAGCGTGTAGAGGATCTTCTTCATGGCCGTCTCCCTGCTCAGATCGTGAACGATTCGGAATGGATGCGATGGGCGGGGAACCCGGCGCCAACCAGGTCGCGCCTGAGGTCTTTCATCCAGGCCTCACCGCCACAGATGAACACGTCGTGGTCCTTCGGCTCCGGCACGAGATGGCGGAGGAGATCTGCGCCCGACCACGCCTCGTGCGTGGCAGGGATCCAGCTCGACGCGCCGGAAGATCGCGGGCCGATGAACGGCAGGTAGCTCAGGCCACGGGTACTGATGAGGTGAGCGATGGCCTCCTGCCGAAGAGCGTCCTCGGCCGCGGACTCCCGGGTGATAAGCATCGCTTCTCCCGGTCCGTAGCCTTCCGTCTCGAGCAGCGAGACGAGCGGTGCGACCCCGGCGCCTGCGCCGATCATAAGCAGCTTCGTCCCGGTCCTGCGCTCACCGGTCATCTCCCCGTATGGTCCTTCCACGATGACCCTGGTGCCAGGGAGCAGCGCGGTGAGGCGTCGCGTGCCGTCGCCCAGCACACGGGCAGTCAACGTCAGCTCGCTTCCCGGCGCAGCGGAGAGCGAGAACGGGTGCGCGCGAGTCCAGCCTGGTCCATCGAGGAACCGCCAGACGAAGAACTGACCAGCCCTGGCACCGAGCGTCGCGAGGTCGCGACCGGTGACCCGGATGGTGACGCCCCGAGCACCGTCCGCCTCGACCCCCGCCACCCGCAGGGCCCGACGAGTGGACCGCAGCAGCGGCATCCCGATGCGGAAGAGCAGTACCGATCCTGCGGAGAGCGCCCAGATCGACCACCAGTAGACGGTCGCGATCGGTGAGGACAGGAAGTCGGCGCCCGTCCACAGCTGGTGCGGCAGCGCGAGCCCGACGCCCAGGTACGCGTACAGGTGCAGGAGGTGCCAGGACTCGTACCGCAGGTGCCGACGAGCACGCCGGATCGAGGTGACGACCACGAGCAGGATCAGCAGAGTGCCGGCAGTCGCCAGGAGCATGCCGGGGTATTCCCAGATGAAGCTCCACAGCTGGACGAGCGGGTTGATGCCGGCAGCCATCGCGTAGCCCACCGCGAGCAGTGCGATGTGCGCGCCCATCAACCAGAACGACCAGAATCCGACGAAGCGATGCAGCCGCGTGATCCCGTCGCGACCGAATCCGCGCTCGAACAGCGGGACGCGCGCCATCAGCAGCACCTGATAGAGCAGCAGATTCGCCGCGACCAACCCGGTGAGGCGTCCGAGCGTCGTGACGGTCTCGGCGTTGACTCCCAGGACTGCGGTCACTCCACCACAGGCGATCCACAAAGCGACGACGAACAGGCTGGTCGCCCAGATCACCGTGATCGCCGCTGCACGCCAGACCCGCGCGCGGCCATGGGCTGCCCGCCGTGGCTCAGGGGAAGCGGCGGGGACGGAAGCACGCGGTCTCGTCGTCAGAGTGGTCATAGGGGAATCGTGCTGCGCCGACTCTGAGACAGGTCTAAGGAACGGCTCCCGATAGGCAACTCATATCTGTCTCTCAGGCAACGCCACTCGTCCCGAGCAGCGTACCGATCGCGAACGTGACCACCAGCGCGATCGCCCCACCGAGCACCACCCTGATCGTGGGCCTCAGCGCGGGGTTCCCGCCGATCCTCGCGCTCAGGAATCCGGTCAGCGCGAGCGCCAGCAGCACCACCGCGAAAGCGACCGGCACCCGGATCTCGGGAGGCGGGAGCAGTATCGCCAAGAGCGGAAGCAGCGCTCCGAGTGCGAAGGCAAGTGCGGAGGCCCCCGCCGCCGCCCACGGACTGACCACCTGATTCTCCGTGATGCCTAGTTCCGCTTCGAGGTGCGCGGTCAGCGGGTCGTGCGCGGTGAGCTCCTCCGCAACGAGGCGTGCGGTCGCCGGGCTAAGACCTTTCGCCTGATAGATGCCCGCCAGCTCCTCGAGCTCGGTCGCAGGATTATCGGCCAGCTCTCCTCGTTCCTTCTCGATCAGAGCCCGTTGGCTGTCTCGCTGGCTGCTCACCGACACGTACTCCCCGAGCGCCATCGAGATCGCACCGCCGACGAGACCGGCGACACCCGCGGCGAGCAGCGTCGCGGAATCGGTCGTCGCCCCCGCGACACCGACGACGAGCGACGCGACCGACACGATGCCGTCGTTCGCGCCGAGCACTCCGGCTCTGAGCCAGTTGAGCCGCCCAGCGAGATCGCCGCGGTGGGGTTCACCCGGATGCGTCGCCAACATCATCGCCCCGTTCTTTCTCCCGGCGCGGCTATGGAAGGCACATCCCGACGTAGGTCGAGCTCTGCGTGCGCGGAATGCCACTTCGTGAGAGGTCGAGTCATCGGACAAGAGTACGCCCGCCACAAACGCGCCCTCCGCAGCTCGACCGCTAGCAAGTCCGGTCGCGGCACCAACCGAAGGCCCATGCCAGAACGGGGTTCCGGCTCCCGTTAGCGGCGACCGCCCCGGCAACCAAGTGATACCGCGCCGGAAACGATCGTTTTCGGTGGGTTGAACAGAGGCAGTAGCCGTACCAGTCAACAGGCGCTTCCGGCACACCCACCAGACCTCCGCAAAGCGATCTTCAGGTAGGTCCGACCGCCCCTGCCATCGGCGTCGTCGACGGGCTTGCCTGGGACGTTTGACACCCGTTCGAGTTCGAGACCATCATGAACCACAACCCGCCCGCCCCTCGGCTTAGCCGAAATGTCGCTATCCATTCAGTAGACCTTCCGCGTCCGATCGATAGAGAGGTAAATGGGATGGCATCGAGATCGAAGACGACGGCAGCACGGTGCGTTGTCGGGACCGCTCTGGGCGCAGCGGTCGCATTGTGGGGAGGGACTCACCTGCTCTCCCGCCGACGGGCGCGCTGGCGTCCCGGCGCGGGAGTGGTGTCGCGGCACGGTCCACTCAGCATCCGAACATTCGGCGACGGTGACCCGATCGTGGTCTTGCTGCCCGGAATCGCCGCAAGCGGATCGTTCTACGGTGCCGCCTTCGATCAGCTCGGTGACATCGCCACCGTCCTCGTGATCGACCCGCTCGGGTTCGGCCAATCGATGGTCGAACCCGACGGCGATGCTCTATTCGGAATCTCCGATCATCAGAACGCGATCATCGATGTGCTGTCTTCTTCCCCTTTAGCATCTCGCCCGGTGACCCTGGTCGGCCACTCGATGGGCGCCTCCCTCGCGATCATCACCGCCGCCGCCGCCGCCGACACCGCGATCACCATTGCAGGGGTGATCGCCTTCGACGCCCCCCTGTTCGTGTCAGAGCAGGAAGCCCGGCAACGAATCTCGGGCATGGGCTGGTTCGAAACCCTGCTGGCCAGCGGTCCGATCGCCCATCTGGTCTGCTCATGGATGTGCCGCCATCGGCGATTCGCCTCCTATGCCGCCATCGCGGTGAACCCATCACTGCCCATAACCGTGGCCAGAGACGGTGTCAGGCACACATGGCTGTCGTACTCCGGCGCCCTGAACTCGATCGTGATGTCGGATGACTGGTTACCCGCACTGGAGGCCCTGGGGCGGCGCAACATCGCCGTCCTCCTTGTCAACGGCACCGATGACCCCGTGCCGGTGCCCGGACTGGCCGATCGGCTCGCACGCTCCTATCCGAACCTCACCGTCTCGACTCATCGGGGTGGACACCAGCTTCCACTGAGTGATCCCGACTGGTGCGCCGAGACCGTGGCAAGGGCGATCAACGGCGACCCGTCCTGAAAAGCAAGCGTATTGAGGGATGTGCGAGAGACATCCTGCCTGACGGGCATCGGACAAGCCGCGGGCCACATCGAGAATCGGTCCCCGAAGGCGATCTCGAGCTGCTGCCAGCGCTGATGCAGAGATGTCGTAGTATCTGCGTATGAGTGCAGATACGCAAGGATGTGGGTATCGGCCGGATAGTTCCTTCGTTGAGCTGGCGGTGGAAGTGTTTGGGATGCTCGCGGATGCAACACGGGTGCGGATCATTCTCGCTCTTCAGGAAGCCTCGGAACTGTCGGTGAACAGCCTCGCCGACGCGGTTGGCAAGTCACCAGCCGCGGTATCGCAGCACCTGGCGAAACTTCGTCTGGCTCGCATCGTCTCCACCCGTCAGGACGGGCAAAGGGTCTTCTACCGGCTAGACAACGAGCACGCATCCCGACTGGTCGCGGACGCCATCTTCCAAGCCGAACACTCCCTGGGTGGCACACCCCGACACCATCATGCGGATCGGGCGAGCGAATGAGTCCGACCCACGATCACTCGCACGGCGGGCACCACGACCACGGCGCCCCGCACGCACACCATGACCACCCGACCGGCATCAAGGGGTTCTTCTACGGACTCTTCGTGCCCCACTCCCATGACGCGGCAGATTCCATCGATGATGCGTTGGAGGCGAACCGGTCAGGCATCCGTGCTCTGAAGATCAGCCTTCTGATCCTGCTGGTCACAACCGTCCTTCAGGCTGTCGTGGTCATCTTCAGCGGTTCCGTCGCGCTCTTGGCTGATACCGTCCATAATTTCTCCGACGCGCTCACCGCTGTTCCTTTGTGGGTTGCCTTCATCCTCGGCCGGCGTGCAGCCTCGCGCCGCTACACCTACGGGCTCGGCCGTGCCGAAGATCTCGCGGGGCTGTTCATCGTTTTCGTGGTCGCCCTCTCCGCAATCGCCGCCGCCTGGCAATCCATCCACCGCATCCTGAACCCGCAGCCCCTCACAAACATCGGCTGGGTCATCGCCGCGGGCATCATCGGATTCCTCGGCAACGAGATCGTCGCCGTCTACCGCATCCGAGTCGGGCAGCGAATCGGCTCCGCCGCCCTTGTTGCCGACGGCATCCATGCCCGCACAGACGGATTCACCTCACTCGCCGTCGTGGCCGGCGGGATCGGCGTGCTCCTCGGCTTCCCTCTGGCAGATCCCATCGTCGGCCTGGTCATCTCGGTCGCGATCTTCGTCCTCCTCATCGGAACGGTCCGCAGCGTCGGACGGCGCCTGCTGGACGGCGTCGAACCAGAACTCGTCGACAAGGTTGCGCACGCCCTCGATCATGTCGACGGCATCACCGCTGTCGACCGCATCAGACTCCGCTGGAACGGACATCGCCTGGAAGGCGACGCGATCCTCGCTGTCGACGCGCACGCCACCCGTGAACGGGTAGATGAAGTCACTGAGCGCGCACGCCGAAGTGTCCACTCCCACCTCCCCAACCTGGATGAGTTTCTTGTCAGCACCCGCAGCTCGATGGCCACAAGCAACACCTGATCCAGAGTCCGCACAGGGGTGACGAAGCTCACGCCTGAGGTCGGTCCGACCCGCGGGAATGATCTGCGTGCCATTGTGTTGGATACCCCCAGGGGGTATCTTGGAAGTATGAACGGCTACGAGAACAACAAGGCTGATCTGCGTAAGCGGTTGAACCGTGTCGAGGGTCAGGTGCGGGGTATCGCGCGGATGGTCGACGACGACAAGTGCTGCATCGACATCCTCACGCAGGTCTCTGCGGCGACGAAGGCTCTCGAAACGGTCGCATTGTCGCTCTTGGGGGACCATCTCAGTCATTGCGTCGCCCAGGCGAGTACCGAGGGCGGCGAGGTTGCGGCAGAGAAGGTCCGCGAGGCCAACGAAGCAATCGCCCGTCTTGTCCGTTCATGACCACCACGTCTGCTGAATTGAAGGAGCGCACCATGACTGATCGCATCGAACTCGGACTCAAGGACGCATCCGCCGACGGTTGCGCCTGCTGCGCTGTCCCATCGACCACCGAGGTATCCGTTTCGGGTGTGTCTCTGGTGTCGGAGGAGATTCTGGTTGCCGGGATGACGTGCTCGCATTGCGTATCCAGCGTCAGCGACGAGCTGAGCACTGTCGATGGTGTCGAATCCGTCACCATCGACCTGAACGCTGGCGCCACCTCCCGGGTGACCATCCACAGTGCCGCACCCGTCGATCACGCCGCCGTGAAGGCTGCGGTCGAAGAGGCCGGCTACACGCTCGCGACCGGCCAGGCCTGAGCGGCTATCTGTCTGCGCCCGGCTTGACCCGGGCGCATCCGAGCAAGGAGTTCCGATGAGCCAGCACGACGAGCACACCAATCAGGCCGCGCACCCCAATCACGGCGGGTTCCCTACCACGGAGCACGACCACGCGGCGATGAGCCACGAGCACGGTGCTTCTCAAGAGCACGCCGGTCAGGAGGGCCACGGTGGGCACGCTGGCCATGCCGATCATGTGGGCCAGTTCCGGCGGTTGTTCTGGATCATGCTGGTCCTCGCGGTCCCGGTTGTCGGGTTCTCGATGATGTTCTCGATGCTGCTCGGATACCCGCTGCCAGACGCCCCGTGGGTCGGGTGGGTGTCTCCGGTTCTCGGAACGGTCATGTATGTGTGGGGTGGGGCGCCGTTCCTCACCGGCGCGGTGAGTGAACTCCGTGCGCGTAAGCCCGGGATGATGCTGCTGATCGCGCTCGCGATCACGGTGGCATTCTTGGCGTCGTGGGGTGCGAGCCTGGGTGTGCTGCATCACGAGCTCGACTTCTGGTGGGAACTCGCGCTGCTCATCGTGATCATGCTGCTCGGTCACTGGATCGAGATGCGCTCCCTCGCCCAGACGACGTCAGCGTTGGATTCTTTGGCCGCGCTGCTCCCCGACGAGGCGGAGAAGGTGGAAGGCGACACGACGGTCACGGTCGCCCCGGCCGACCTGTTGGTGGGGGATGTTGTGGTGGTTCGCCCCGGCGGCCGGGTCCCCGCGGACGGGCGGATCGTGCAGGGCTCGGCCAGCATGGACGAGTCGATGATCACCGGAGAGTCCCG
>NZ_SSDF01000084.1 GCF_004794515.1 Microbacterium sp. A20
CCGGGGGCCCCCGCCCGCCGCAGCCACGCGGGCGGCTCCCCCGCGGCGAGCAGTCCGGCAGCGAGCGCGACGGCTCCCGCGGCCAGCAGTACCGCGCCCACGAGGAAGAGCACGCTGCGATTCACGAATCGGTTCGTCGCGTTCATGCGACCACTCCGTGCGCTTCGATGACGACGCGCGGGGTGGCCGAGAAGCCGAGCCCCGCGAGGATGTCGTTCGCCGCGTCCTCGGCGTCGGCTACCCGCACGAACACGCCGCTGGTCGGAGTGATGCGGACCTCGACCGTGCGCCGGCCCACGAACACGGCCACGCGACCGCGGTCGACCCCGGCGCGACGGGCGACCGCCGCGGCGATCGAGTCGGCGATCACGCCGTCGTCCACGAGCAGCGCGGTGCGCTCGGTGATGCGCGCGCGCCGCGCCCGGCGCCCGGGCAGCAGTGCGAGCGCGAGGAGCACGACGGCGAGGACTGTGAGCCCCCCGCCGATGCCGAACAGCACCGCCGGCTGCTGCACCCCGACGGAGATCCCCTCGAGCCGTGACGCGGCCGCGTCACGGAAGCCACCGTCGACCAGCCACCACACGGCGCCCGCAAGCAGCGCGATCAGGAGCAGTGCGCCGATGGACGCCACCACCATCGCCGCGGCCGTGCGAGACGTGTACGTCTCGCGACGCAGGACGCGGCGATACGTCGTCTGTTCGTTCGTCATCGCACTCTCCTCTCGGTACTCCGGCGCACGCCCGAGTACCGGACGTCCACGGTGCCGACCTCGCGGCCGGCCAGTTCTCGCATGCCGTCGATCAGACCGTTGCGGAGGTCCTCCCCGCTGTCGACCAGGGGCCGTCCGCTCTTCGTCGCGATGGCCACGGGCACCGTGACCGCGATCCGCAGTGCACCGTGCTCATCCGACAACTGCACCCCGACGTCGCGGACGGAGACCCGGGCGACATCGTGCGCGATGCCGACGGCGAGCCGCTGCAACGCGCGGGCGGTGAAGGTCGTCGTCCCCACGACGATGCCCTCCTCCGCCCGCGATGAGCGGTCGACCGTCATGAGGAGGAGCGCCGGCCTCGGAAGACCGCGGCGAGCGCCCGCAGGTCGAGCCGACCGTCGATGATGCGGCCGGCGACCGCGCCCACCAGCATCGCCAGAGCCACGAGCACGAAGGCCCAGAAGCCCAGGGCCAGCCAGGTCAACGCGAGAGCGGCCGCAGCCGCCGCTCCGATCACCGACGCGGTCACTGGACTCGCGTCTCCTGCGTGCCGTCGCCCTCGTCGTCGGAGGGGATGTGCACGTCGTTGACGGTCACGTTGACCTCGGCGACGTCCATGCCGACCAGTTCCACCATGGCGCGGTGGATGGCGGCGCGGACCTCATCCGCGACCTTCTGCAGGGAGACCGGGTACTCGGCGACGATCGTCACGTCGACCGCGACCTGCGTCTCGCCCACTTCGACGCTGATCCCCTGCGAGAGGTCGGTCGTGTTGAGCGCATCGCGGATCGCTCCCACCATGCGCGCGGCTCCCCCGCCGAGCGCGTAGACGCCGCTGACCTCGCGAGCAGCGATGCCGGCGATCTTCGCCACCACCGCATCCTCGATCGTGGTCTTCCCCGCAGCAGCCCCCAGCTGCGGTGCGACGATCTGGGTCTTGGGCTGAGTACTGCCGGTCACGTTCGCCATCTCGAGCTCCTTCATCCGTGTGTCCGTTCCCCCTGCGGAGTGCGGGTCGCCGTACAGCGACACCACTAGGACGGATGCCGGGCGGAGAACGTCACAGATTCGTCGGAACGTTTTCCGATCGATGGGTACGGACGCTCACAGTGCACTCCAAGGAAGAGAGTGCAATATTGCACTCCATGAGCGACAGTGCAGATTCATTGCGAGAGCAGCGCAAGCGCGAGACGTCCCGCGCACTCACCGATGCCGCACGCCGACTGACGACCGAGCAGGGCTTCGCCGGTTTCACCATCGAAGAGCTGTGCGCCGAGGTGGGTGTGTCCCGACGCACCTTCTTCAACTACTTCGAGAGCAAGGAGAACGCGGTCTTCGGGTTCGCGACCATCGACTCGCGTCAGGAGGCCCTCGAGGAGGAGTTCGCCTCTCAGCACGGCGACCTGCTCGACGACTTCATCCAGCTGACCATCCGCCGCTTCGAGCTCTTCAACCCGGTCGAGGATGCTCCGGCGATGTTCGCCGTGATCGAGCAGGAACCGCGTCTGCTCAAGGCCGCGTTCGAGCAGCTCGCGAAGAACGAACGCCGCGACATGGGGCTGATCGTCCGCCGCACCCCGGATGCCGCCGACGCCGAACTCCGCGCCGAGGTGATCGTGCACACCGTCGGCGCGCTCGTCCGGATGAGCATGGACCAGCTCCTGCACCACCACTCCACCGAGCCGTTCAGCGACCTCATCGCGCGACGCCTCGACCTCGCCCGCTCGCTCTACGCACCGTCACAGAAAGACCACTGAATGTCCGCCACCGCCACGAAGGATGCGCCCTTCCTGCTCACGAAGCGCCGCATCTGGATCATCTTCAGCGCGCTCATCGCGGGCATGCTGCTCTCCAGCCTCGATCAGACCATCGTCTCCACCGCCATGCCGACCATCGTCGGGCAGCTCGGCGGCGTGGACCACCAGGTCTGGATCACCACCGCCTACCTGCTGGCCACGACCATCGTGATGCCGATCTACGGCAAGTTCGGTGACGTCCTCGGCCGACGCAACCTGTTCCTGGTCGCCATCGCCCTGTTCACGCTGGCTTCGGTCGGCTGCGCGTTCGCCACCGACTTCTGGATGTTCGTCGTCTTCCGTGCCCTGCAGGGCCTCGGCGGTGGCGGTCTGATGATCCTGTCGCAGGCGATCATCGCCGACATCGTGCCGGCCAACGAGCGCGGCAAGTACATGGGCCCGCTCGGCGCCGTGTTCGGCCTGTCCGCTGTCGCCGGTCCGCTCCTCGGCGGCTACTTCGTCGACCACCTGACCTGGCAGTGGGCGTTCTACATCAACATCCCCGTCGGCATCGCCGCGTTCATCATCGCGCTGGTCGCGCTGAAGCTGCCGAGCAAGAAGGCCGAGAAGCCGATCGACATCTTCGGTGTGATCTTCCTCTCCATCGCGACCACCTGCCTGATCTTCTTCACCGACTTCGGCGGCGACAAGGAGTTCGGCTGGGATTCGCTGGCCACCTGGGCCTGGGGCGCCGGCCTGATCGTCGCAGCCACGGCCTTCGTGATCACCGAATCGCGGGTCAAGGACCCGATCATCCCGCTCAGTCTCTTCCGCAACCCGATCTTCGTGAACGCGACTGCGATCGGGCTGGTGCTCGGAATCGGGATGTTCGCGGCGATCGGCTTCGTGCCGACGTTCCTGCAGATGTCGTCCGGCACCTCGGCGGCGGAATCCGGTCTGCTGATGATCCCGATGATGGTGGGCCTCATGGGCACGTCGATCTTCACGGGCATCGCGATCTCCAAGACCGGCAAGTACAAGATCTATCCGATCCTCGGCACGATCATCACCGGCATCGCGATGGTCTCCATGACCACACTGTCGGCCTCGACACCGATCTGGCTGATCTGCACGTTCCTATTCGTGTTCGGCGCCGGGCTCGGCCTCATCATGCAGGTCGTCGTCCTGGTCGTGCAGAACGCGGTTCCCGCGGGCGAGCTCGGCACGGCCACCAGCACGAACAACTACTTCCGCGAGGTGGGGGCGTCGCTGGGCACCGCCGTGTTCGGCACGATCTTCACCACGCGCCTGACCGAAAATCTCACCGGGGTCTTCGCCGGGGCCGGAGCCTCGCCGGATGCCGCATCGCAGGCTGCGTCCACGATCGACCCGGCGACGTTGAGCACCCTTCCCGACGAGGTGCGCGACGGCATCGTCACCGCCTACGCCGATGCTCTGGCGCCGGTGTTCTGGTACCTCGTGCCCTTCATCGTGCTCGCGCTCGTGCTGTCGCTGTTCCTGAAGCAGATCCCCCTGTCGGATCAGGCCGGACTCGGCGCCCGCGGCGAGGCGATCAGCGGCGAGGAGGCGGAACGGCTGGAAGCCGAGCAGCGCGGCATCGCCCGTCCGAACGATCTCGCTGCGATGGAGGCTGGACCGGCCGACACGGCTCCCACCCCGACCGTCCGCTGACGCCGCCGGCGCCCTCGCCTTCCGATGAAGGGTGAGGGCGCTGTGGTGTCAAGCCCCTCCCCTTCTGCCACGCCATCGGTCATTCTTCACCGTGGGGACAGGTAGGAGAATGATGGAGCACGACCCGGACCGCAGGTTCGCCCTGGTGCACGTCAGCGACACCGATTGGGCGATCCACGATCTGCACTACCCGGAGGGCGACCACCGCCGGGTGGTCTGCACGATCTTCGAGGACGCACCGACGGAGTTCGAAGTCCTCTGGCGACGCGACCTCCCCCTCGCGTTGCGGTACTGCTCCGCCGAGGAGGTCCTCGACGCCGTGCGCCGGTTCCAGGACGCCTCACGGGCGACCCGCCCCATCCCCATCCCGCACCTGCCTCCGACGCGCAACCGGGGAGCCGGTCGAAGCGCTCCTCGCTGACGCACCGAGTCACCCTGCTGGACGCGATGGACCGGTGTGCGCAAAACTGACGAGAACACGCCGGCCTTCCCCACCGCCTGGAGCCCCCATGTCCTCTCCCGCACCCGCCCCCTCGTTCTGGAAGAGCTTCTGGGAGAAGGGCGGCTGGTGGCGAGCGCTCCTCCTCACGGCCGCCTACTTCATCCTCTTCCAACTGCTCTCGCTGGCATTCACCCCGCTCGCGCTGAACATCGAGGAGCCGAGCAGCGCGGCGGGCATCGCCGTGTTCTATGTGCTCCCCGAACTCGTCGGAGCCGTCATCCTCGCCGCGTTCACCCTCTCGGTCGGGTGGTGGGCTGAGCTCTTCGGCCGGCAGCCGATCCGCGGGAGGGGCTGGATGTGGATCGCCATCGTGGTGGTGCTGCTGTTCAACGTCCTCCGCTTCGCGACGATCGACTACGGTCGCGCCGGTTTCGACGTCGTCGCGACCTGGCTCCTGGCGGGACTCCTCATCGGGTTCACCGAAGAGGTGCTCACGCGCGGTCTGGTGGTGAACCTGTTGCGGAAGGCCGGCTACCGCGAGGTCGTGGTGGCCGTGATCTCGGCCGCGCTGTTCGCGGGGCTGCACGCGGGCAACCTGCTCAGCGGGCAGAACCTCTTCGCGACCGGATTCCAGCTCATCTACACCTTCGCCTTCGGCATCCTGATGTACCTCGCCCTCCGCGTCACCGGGACGATCATCGCGCCGATCCTGCTGCACGCGAGCACCGACCCGAGCATCTTCCTGCAGACCGCGTACCCCGCGGAAGGCGCGCTCACCGGCGTCGCCGGGTTCGGCAACATCGCCGTGATCGTCGCCGGCTTCGTGCTGATCTTCTTCATCCGCGGACGGGTGGGTGACGCACAGCCGGAATTCGCCGTGCCGAGCAAGTCTGCGTAACCGCCGCGCCGAACGGGTCGACGGTCTGCAGAAACGACAAAACCCCCGGGAAGCCGGGGGTTTTCGTCTGTAGCAGGAGCGGGGCTTGAACCCGCGACCTCACGATTATGAGTCGTGCGCTCTAACCAGCTGAGCTACCCTGCCGCGAGGCATCCGTCCGCGTGAGAAGAATGCTGCGAGCCCCGAGTCAGGATTGAACTGACGACCCCTTCCTTACCATGGAAGTGCTCTGCCACTGAGCTATCGGGGCGTGCTGCCCCTCGCGGGGCAACCGTACGAGAATACCATCACTGTGGCGTCCTCATGAAATCCGGGCCGGTCAGTACGACGTCCGCCCGGCGTTCTCGTTGAGCCAGGGCATCGGATCGATGGTCGACCCGTTGACGATGAGCTCGAAGTGCATGTGTGCGCCGTAGGAACGACCCGTGTTTCCGGTCTTGCCGACGATCGTGCCGACCTTGACGGTCTCGCCGGCCTTGACCTGCAGCGAGCCGTACTGCATGTGCGAGTAGTGGCTCGTGATGACCGACCCGTCGATGACGTGGTCGATGTAGACGGTCACGCCGTAGGCGCCGCCCTGCTCGGTCGCGATGCGGACGGTGCCGTCGGCGATCGCCTGGACCGGGGCGCCGTCGCCGGGAACGAAGTCGATGCCCTCGTGCAGGCGGCCGCTGCGCATGCCGTACCCGTAGCTCATGCCGACGCCGACCAGGAAGGGCCACTGGATGGCCGCGTCGGGGTCATTCGTGAAGATCTCGCCCGAGTAGTTGATGCCCTGCTCGGCAGCGACCTGGACCAGCGAGATGGTGCTGAAGTCGTCGGACCGTGCGAGCGACTCGTTCTCGACGCCCGAGGGTGCGACGAAGGCCTGGATCTCGTCGTCGGCCGCCCCTTTCGCGTCGGAAGCGGCAGCCGAGACCAGCGAGGTGGCCGCGACCGAGGTTCCCTGAACCGCGGCGACCGCCTCGGCGGGAAGAGTCATGGAGACGGCGAGGAGTCCTGCGAGGCTCATCACACCGACGCTCGCGCCGACGGCCACGACCTTGCGGAAGTTGCGCGGGCGACGGGAGGCGACATGCGCGGACGCCTCGGGCCGCTCGGAATCGGCAGCAGACTTGTGCGCGGTGAACGCGGAGGCGGAAGAGTCGACCGTCGGGATCGACCCCGTGCGGAAGGCTCGTGATGCGCGCTCGAAGGCGTCGACGTCATCTTCGAGCGGCAGGTCACTCGCCGGCTCCGGCGTCAAGTCGGCCGGGGCAGCGTCGACCTCATCGCCGACGACGATCTCGATGATCTGCTCCGCCGTGTCGACGGCCGACGGCGTGGCAGGCACATCGGCGATGATCGGCTCGGGAGTCGCGGCGATGAAAGGCTCGACGGGGGATTCGACCACGACGTCGTCGGTGGCCGGTCTCTGGCGTGCGGCGCGACGGGAAAGCGGTGCGACGACAGCGAGGGCGACGGCGGCGGCTTCTGCGGCCACGCTGGGTGCCGTCGTTCCCGCCGCGGAGGCTTCGGGCGCCTCAGTGCGGAGTCGGCTGGACCGGCGCGTGGGCGCAGAGGCAGCCTGGGGATTCTCGAAGGGCAAAGCGTTTCTCTCGGTCGTGCGTCAAGCTCGGGAGGGCAAACTCACACTTTCGCCTTCGGGTGGCGAAAGTAACGATCGGGTAAACCCTACCCTGATCAGCCTGGGAATGCCATGAATCGATCAGTGTTTCGGGGCGAGGATCTCGAGCAATCGCGCGTGCACATCGCGTCCTCCCGCGACGAGCATCGGGCGCGGTGATCCGACGTCGATTCTGGAGACGCGGCCTCCCGCCTCCGTGATCAGGAGCGCCCCGGCAGCATGGTCCCAGGGGCGGAGCCCGCGCTCGAAGTACCCGTCGAGTCGCCCGGCGGCGACGTAGGCGAGGTCGAGCGCCGCAGCACCCATGCGTCGGAGATCGCGTGCCATCGGCATGACCCGCGCCACCGTGGCGAGGTCGCCGTCATGGGTGGCGGGGTCGTAGCCGAAACCGGTGCCGAGGAGCGCACCCGCGGGAGTCTCTTCGGTCACCGCGAGGCGACTTCCCTTCAACCATGCCCCGTGACCGCGAGCCGCAGTGAAGGTCTCGCCGAGAGCGGGCGCGTCGACGGCTGCAGCGAGCGCCACCCACGACTCCGGATCGGGTTCGCCCTGCACGGCCGCGATGCTGACGTTGTACGCCGGGATGCCGTAGGCGTAGTTCACCGTGCCGTCGATCGGATCGACGACCCACGTGATCCCGCTCGCGCCCTGCTCGGCCCCCGACTCCTCGCCGAGGAAGCCGTCTTCGGGACGGGCGGCGCGCAGGCGCTCTCGGATGAGGGCCTCGACCTCGCGATCGGCATCGGTCACGATGTCGGCGAGCGTCGTCTTGGTCGCTGCGAGACGCACGCCCTCGGACCGACGGGTGCGGGCGAGCGCTCCGGCTTCCCGGGCGATCTCGGTCGCGAGCTCGCTGAGCTCTATCTCGAGCGTCACGGCGCGGGCTGCTGCGGTACGGGGGGCGGCGGGGGGAACGCCGGCGGTTCGCCCTGCTGCGGGGTCGGCGGCTGACCTCCGGCAGGAGCGGGTGGAACGAGGTGGCCACCAGGAGCCGCGGGCGGTGCGGGCTGCGACGGTGCGGGTTGCGACGGTGCGGGCTGGGGCGGGGCGGGCTGGGGCGCAACCGGGAAGCTCGTGGTGGGCGCTGCAAGCTGCGGCTGCTGCGGCGTCGGGTAGCCGGTGTAGTAGGCGTTCCAGTCGGGCGAGGAGTCGGGAAGCGCCGGCAGCGGGGTGATCCCATCGGCATAGGTCGGCCACGACGGGGCCGCGGCCAGCGCCGGAACCGCCGAGACCTTCTTCTTCGGCGCGAACAGCGCATTGAGCAGCGGGATGAGCGTGGTTCCGACAGCGACGAGGATCGTCAGCGCGACGACGATCCTCCAGTACAGCTCGCCGTAGTGGAAGGTGTTCGGGAAGGCGAGGAAGAACACGAGCATGCCGACGAGTCCGACCAGGAACGTGACCGTGACGATGTAGATCACCCGCGTGAATGTCGTGACGTGCCGCTGAGCGGCCGGAGTGAACAGACGCACATGCAGGAGGGCGAGCTGAAGGATGCCGATCACGAGCAGCAGCTGGAAGAAGCGCTCCGCCCCGAAGAACACGCCTTCTTCGGGGAGCCAGATCTTGACGGCACCCACCAGCAGCGCCACGATCCAGCTCACCATGCTGGCCAGTTGCAGCCAGTCGGGGCGATTCGGTGCGAGGCCCGCCTCGAGGATCGCGATCCCTGCGAAAGCCGCCAGGAGCAGGATCGTCAGGAACGCCCTTCCGATCAGACCGTCCTGGTCTCCCACGAGCACCCAGATGACGCACACGAGCGCTGCGGCGATCAGGGCCCCGATGGCGATCCAGAGTGAACCTCGGATCAGCAGCGACATATTCTTCTTCTCACCCTGCGGCTGCGTGGTGATGTCCGGCTGGGACATGGCGATCCTCTCGTCGAGCGGCGATGCCTTCATCCTGCCACGCGCATCGCCAGAGCCGACGGCCGAGCGCCGCACTGAGGAGAAGTCTTCGCAGAACGCCGATGCGGGGAGGAGAGGTCAGCCCGACTTCTTCGCGGATGCGGCGGCGAAGGCCGCAACCCTGGCCTGCGCATCCGGAGTCTCCAGGGCTGCGCCGATCGACCGCGCCTCTTCGGTCAGCTGCTCGACGAAAGAGCGTTCGGGCTGCGAGCGCACGAGCCGCTTCGCCTGTCCGTACGCGTCGGCTGCTCCGGCGAGCCAGAAGCGTGCGATCTCCTCACCGCGGGCCCGCACGGCATCGGCCTCGGCGGACCCGTCCGCGCCCGTCACGGCCTCGGCGACGAGCCCCCACTCCACCGCCTCCGATGCCGACAGCAGCCGATCCTGGAGCACGAGCTGCAACGCGCGCCGCTGGCCCACGGCTCGGGCGAGCTGCGCCGAGACCGAGAGGTCGGGAGTCAGGCCGATGTTCGCGTACAGGCTGCCGAGCTTGGAACGCGAGCCCACGACCGCGTAGTCGCTGGAGAGCAGGATGCCGAGGCCTCCGCCGGCCGTGGTGCCGTGCGCGGCCGCGACCACGGGCACCGCGGACTCGGTGAGCGAACGGATACCGGCGTTGATCACCTCGGCGAGCGCGGTGATCTCCGCTCCGGATGCGCCCATCGTCGTGGCCATGTCGATGACGTCGCCGCCCGCGCAGAAGGCCGGGCCTGCCGCATCGATGAGGATCGCCTTCACGTCGGGCCGCGATGTCGCCTCGGCGGTCGCATCCTTCCACGCGTGCGCGAGGTCGGCGTTGAACGCGTTGAGTCGAGCAGGGCGGTTCAGCGTGAGCCGAGCCATACCCTCTTCGACGGCGAACAGGATGGCATCACTCATGGCTTCTCCTTCGAGCACAGGACGTGTGGTCCAGCGTAACCGCGATCAGCTCTGCTCCCAGACCCGCGAGACGAAGCTCTCCATCCGTCGCCGTGTGCCGTCGAGTCGGAAGTCGACCTGCCCGGGAGTCCTGATCTCGTTGGGCGCGAGCGGGTGCGCCAGACGCACGTTGTCGTGGCAGGAGAGGTCGGCGCACATGTACGTGCCGAACGAGTCCCCCCGTCGCCCCGCCTCGCCGGCGCGCCGTGCGGAGAGGAGCGCGATCTGGTTGCCCGGCTGCATGGTGTGGCAGATGTTGCACATGCCGGAGCGTCCGCGCCCCGGCTCGGTGGCGCGAAGCACGATGCCGACGACCCGGTCGCCGTGCGGGATCAGCACGTAGCCGCGGCGAGTGGCGCTCGGATCCTGCCAGGCGAAGAAGTCGAGGTAGTCCCAGTCGATGAGCACGAAGTCGTGCGGCATCTCCATGGTCCGCAGCTCATCGGCATCCGCATTGACGAACGATGCCCTGACGTCGGCCTCTGTGAGCGGTCGCATCACTCCAGTCTATGAACGCTCGACGCCCGACGGCGCCGTGACATCTTCTGCGCCCGCGTCCGACCGATCCCGGATGAGGAAACCGAAGCCGAACGCGATGAAGAACATGAGCACTCCGTAGACGGCTGCGGGGAGGCTCAGCTCCACGGAGCCGAGCACGGACTGCGCGATCACGATCGCGAGCGTCGCGTTGTGGATGCCGATCTCGAACGACGTGGCGATCGCCTGTCGCTTCCCCACCCGCAGCATCCGAGGGACCAGGAACCCGATGGCGAGGCTGATCAGACAGAACAGCACGGTGATGAGGGCGAGTTGCGTGAAGTTGGCCACCAGCAGCGTCCAGTTCGAGGCCACAGCGCCGGCGATCACGACGATCAGGATGATCACCGAGGCGATGCGCACCGGCTTGTCCATGCCCGTGGCGAACTTCGGCCAGAAGCGCCGCACGAGCATGCCCAGTGCCACCGGCAGCAGCACGATCGCGAAGACCTCGAGCGCCTTCGACCACTGCAGTCCGAGTCGATCGTCGAACGGCTGGAAGTAGGCGATGGCGAAGTTGGTGATGATCGGAAGCGTGATCACCGCGATGACCGAGTTGACCGCAGTGAGCGAGATGTTCAGCGCGATGTCCCCGCGGAACAGGTGGCTGTAGAGGTTGGCGGTGGTTCCGCCGGGAGATGCGGCCAGCATCATCATGCCGACTGCGAGGATCGGCGGGAGCTGGAACGCCAGCACGAGTCCGAAGCAGATCGCCGGCAGCACGACGAGCTGGCAGAGCAGTGCGATGATCACCGCCTTCGGCTGCTTCAGGACCCTCGCGAAGTCGGCGAGGGTGAGGCTGAGCCCGAGGCCCAGCATGATGATGCCCAGAGCGACGGGCAGTCCGATGGTGGTCAACGCTGATCCCATGGGACTCAGTGTGACGGATGGAGGGCCTCGGTGTCACCCGTTATCGCGTCAATCGATGCATACATACGACCAGGGCGACTAACATGTTAGCCGCCCCTCGCGCAGCAGCAGCTTGCCGACGATGCCCCGCGATCAGCGCAGGAGCACGGGCCCTGCTGAGGAAGAAGATGATGAGATGAACGATTCGCACGCCTGGCGCCCGCTGATTGCCCTTCTCGCGAACCCGGAGACGCGCCGGGTCGCGGCCGAGGTAATGCTCGGTGGCACCGTCGAGGCGGCGACGGCCGGGCTCTCCCCCTCGCGACGCCGGCGGGTATCGGAGGCCATCGTGCAGAGCGGACTGGTCGACGCGGAGACCCAGGCGCTCGCGCCCGACGTGTTCCGAGAGATTCTGGCGTCGGCCACCGTTCCCCGGCGCGAAGGAATCGAACGGTTCACGGACGGGAAGCGAATCCGCCAGTACCCGGCGAACCTGCAAGAGCGCGGCGAGCTCCTCGCCTGGGTCGCCCGCGAGGTCTTCTCCGCCGACGAAGTGCTGCCGGAACGGGAAGTGAATGCGCGGCTACTCCCCTACTCCGAGGACGTGGCGGTGTTGCGCCGATACCTCGTGGACTACCAGCTCGTGGAACGCCGCGCGGACGGCACCGAGTACGCGCTGACGGGCAGCGCCCCGGTGGTGCTAGCCGACGAGGAGCCCTAGACCGCGGATGCCGTCGACGACGTTGTCGTGATCCTCTGCCGAGGGCAGACCCGATATCGTCGCGACCGCGACCACGCCCACTCCCTCCACGCGGATGGGCACAGCACCGCCCGCGACGGTGTACGCAGCGGGATCGAGCCAACCCGATTCGTGCATATCGCGCCCGCCGTTCTCGATGCGCGCTTCCAGCAGCGCGGTGCTCGTTTCGAAGCGGAGGGCTGTCGCGGCCTTCTTCTCCACCCAGGAATCGTTGTCGGCGGTCGCGCCCGGCAGCGACGCATGGAACAGGATCCCTGACGAGGTGCGAACGTCGACGGCGACTGGGTGGCCATCTGCGAGCGCCCGTTCTGCGATGAGACGCCCGAGTTCCCATGCGTCCTTGCGGTCGAACCGCCGCAGCACGAGTTCGAGGTGTTCTTTCTCCAACTGGGCGAGCCTTGCTGCATCGGTCATCGGCGCTGCCTCTCGTAGACGGTTCGGTTCAGACTGTAGCGGGCGGCGGCAGGAGTCGGTCGACGCGCAGCGAGTGCGCGTTCGACCCCTGCGCGTCTGAGAGCTGAAAGAGACCACGCGACAAGCCGAAAGGCCGCCGACTCGAGTCGGCGGCCTTTCGGACCATCACGGCGTTTGGTGGCGAGTGAGGGATTCGAACCCCCGAATGCAGAGCAGTCTGATTTACAGTCAGATCCCTTTGGCCGCTTGGGTAACTCGCCAGAGCGCACCCGTCCGACTTGAACAGCCAACCGGGGGCACGAAAGACAAGCATACCTGCCCGAGGCGGGTGCAAGAAATCGAACCGTCAGCTGCCGCGGACCCCGCGCTGGGCATCCGCCGACGACTCCGGAGTGCGCAGCAGACCGCCCTCCGCACGACACGTCGCGGCCGCGATGTCCATGGCCCGGACGAGGAGCACGCGCCATTCATCCAGCGCGGTCGGTGAGTCGGACACCAGCCCGGCGGCGACGGCTGCGAGCGTCGCGTCTCCCGCACCGACCGTATCGATCACGTCACCGGCGAGCGGGGTGATCGGTGCGGAGACGATGCCCGCGTCCGTGTCGAGCGTGGCCCCGGCAGCACCTGCTGTAGCCAGCACCGCGGCGGCGCCGATCTCGCGAAGGCGCCCGCGCAGCGCGTCGAGGTCGCCGTCGTAGAGAACGGCCGCGTCGTCGGCGCCGACCTTGACGATGGCGGCCGATGCGGCGATCCGCTCGAAACCGCGGACGAACTCGACGCGATCGCGCAGCATCCCGAGGCGGGGATTGGGGTCCACGGCGACACGGGCATCCGCGAGGGCGTCGACGAGAGCAACCACCTCTGTCGGCTCGTCGAAGGGGAAGCAGCTGATCGCGACGAGCCCGGCATCCGCGATCGCCGCTCGAGCTTCGTCCGAATACCGGATGCTGCGCTGCCGGGCGGCCTCGTTGAAGACGTACTCCGGTTCACCGTTCGTCGCGCGCCGCACGATCGCCCGCGACGAGCCGAGCGGCGCATCGCTCGAGATCAGGCGCACCCCGTGATCGGACAGATACTCACGAATGTGCCCGCCGGCCTCATCCTCGCCCACCATGGCGATCAGTGTGGTGTCGATCCCCAGCCGACGAAGGCCCACGGCGACGTTCAGCGCTGCCCCGCCGACGAGCTCGCGCACACCGGCACGGTCGTGGATCTCGTCGATCAGAGCGTCGCCGATCACGACCACGGACCGGGAGGAGGATGTCTCGTTGCTCACCCGCCGACACTACCGCGCCCACTTCCCCGCCGGCCCCGCACCTCGCACGCGCCACACGATGTCCCCAACCGATCGAGGCTCCTCTCGGCGACGCGTCCGCCGCACAACTTCGGAGATCAGGCCCGACACGCCGCGCCGACGGCCCAGAGGGCGGCGCGCCCACCGCGATCTCCGAAGTTGTGCACTCGGCGGGACCGGCAACATCACCGAGAGCACGAAGAAGGCCCCGGGGCGAACCCCGGGGCCTTCCTCAATCACTCAGCACTCAGTTGTGTCGCGACTTCGTCGCTCGACAACCTCAATCGGCTCGGCCGGACGAGCAAGCTCGCCGGCTCTCGCCTCAATCAGTTATAAGTACCGGGGGTGATGTCGTCCGTCGAGAACGCGTCGAAGTCGACGTAGCCGAAGTCGCCGTCGGCGTAAGCACCGTCGGATGCGAAGATCCGGTTCGGGTAGCGCTCGCTCTTGGCTTCCTCGGTGGCCTCGACCGTGACGTCGCGGTACTTCGAGAGACCGGTTCCGGCGGGGATGAGCTTACCGATGATGACGTTCTCCTTGAGACCGACCAGCGGGTCGCGCTTGCCCTGCATCGCAGCCTCGGTGAGCACGCGGGTCGTCTCCTGGAAGGAGGCGGCAGACAGCCACGACTCGGTCGCGAGCGACGCCTTCGTGATACCCATCAGCTCCGGTCGTCCCGACGCGGGGCGCTTGCCCTCTGCCACGGTCTCGCGGTTGATCGACTGGTAGCGCTTGAGGTCGACCATCTCACCCGGCAGCAGGTTCGTGTCGGCGTGATCGACGACAGTGACCTTGCGGAGCATCTGACGGACGATGACCTCGATGTGCTTGTCGTGGATCGGCACACCCTGCGAGCGGTACACGCCCTGGACGCCGCCGACGAGGTAACGCTGCACCTCGCGAGCACCCATGACACGCATGATCTCCTTGGGGTCGAGCGTGCCCACCAGGATCGGCTGACCGACCGTGACGTGCTGCCCGTCCTCGACGAGAAGCGTCGCACGCTTCAGCACCGGGTAGATGACCGGCTCTTCACCGCTGTCGGGCGTCAGGATGACCTTCTTGCCCTTGTCGGTCTCGTCGATCGCGATGCGGCCATCGGCCTCGGCGATCGGCGACGCGCCCTTGGGGGTACGCGCCTCGAAGAGCTCCTGCACACGGGGAAGACCCTGCGTGATGTCGTCCGCCGATGCCGAACCACCCGTGTGGAAGGTACGCATCGTCAGCTGGGTACCGGGCTCACCGATCGACTGGGCCGCGATGATGCCGACGGCCTCGCCGATGTCGACGGTCTTACCCGTCGCGAGCGAACGGCCGTAGCACTGCGCGCAGACACCGACGGCGGAGTCGCAGGTCAGGACCGAGCGCACCTTGATGGTCTCGACGCCCAGAGCGACCAGCTTGTCGATCAGCACGTCACCCACGTCGTCACCGGCAGAAGCGAGGACCTCGCCCTTGCTGTCGACCACGTCGGAGGCCAGGGTACGAGCGAACACCGAGTTCTCGACGTTCGCGTCGCGCACCAGCTCGCCCTGCGAGTTCGGAGCGGCGATCGGGAGCTCGAGGCCCTTCGACGTGCCACAGTCCTCTTCGCGGATGATGACGTCCTGCGAGACATCCACCAGACGACGGGTCAGGTAACCCGAGTCGGCGGTACGCAGAGCGGTGTCGGCCAGACCCTTACGGGTACCGTGCGTCGCGATGAAGTACTCCGCAACCGACAGACCCTCGCGGTACGAGGAGATGATCGGACGCGGGATGATCTCACCCTTGGGGTTGTTCACCAGACCACGCATACCGGCGATGTTCCGGATCTGCAGCCAGTTACCACGGGCGCCCGAGGACACCATGCGGTTGATGGTGTTGTCCTCCGGGAAGTTCGCCTTCATCGCGGCCTGGACCTCGTCGGTCGCCTCGGTCCAGATCTTGATGAGCTCCTGGCGACGCTCGGAGTCGGTCGTCAGACCCTTCTCGTACTGCGACTGGACCTTCGCGGCCTGCTTCTCGTAGCCCGCGACGATCTCCGCCTTGTTCGGCGGGGTGAGGATGTCGCTCAGGGCGACGGTCACACCGGAGCGCGTGGCCCAGTAGAAGCCGGCGTCCTTGATGCGGTCCAGCGATGCAGCGGTCTCGACCTTGGGGTACTCCTCGGCCAGCTTGTTGACGATCTGCGACAGCTTGTTCTTGTCAGCCTGCTCGCGGACGAACGGGTAGCCCTTCGGCAGCGTGTCGTTGAAGATCGCCTGACCCAGCGAAGCGTCCACGAGACCGTGGCGCTCGTAGCCCTCGGGAGCTTCGCCCTCGAGGAAGGTCAGACCCGGGATGCGGATGCGGATCTTCGCCTGCAGGTCGAGGGTGCCCTCGTCCTTGGCCAGGATCGCCTCGCCCACCGAACCGAATGCACGACCCTCACCGGCTGCGCCCTCCTTGACCGTGGTCAGGTGGTGCAAACCGATGATCATGTCCTGCGAAGGCAGGGTGACCGGGCGTCCGTCGGACGGCTTCAGGATGTTGTTCGACGCGAGCATCAGCACGCGGGCCTCGGCCTGAGCCTCGACCGACAGCGGCAGGTGCACAGCCATCTGGTCACCGTCGAAGTCGGCGTTGAACGCCGCGCAGACGAGCGGGTGCAGCTGGATGGCCTTGCCCTCGACGAGCTGCGGCTCGAACGCCTGGATGCCGAGGCGGTGCAGCGTGGGTGCACGGTTCAGCAGAACCGGACGCTCACGGATGATCTCCTCGAGCACGTCCCAGACCTCGGGACGGGTGCGCTCGACCGCGCGCTTGGCGGCCTTGATGTTCTGCGAGTGGCCGAGGTCGATCAGACGCTTGATGACGAACGGCTTGAAGAGCTCCAGAGCCATCTGCTTGGGCAGACCGCACTGGTGCAGCTTCAGCTGCGGGCCGACGATGATGACCGAACGGCCCGAGTAGTCGACGCGCTTGCCGAGCAGGTTCTGGCGGAAACGACCCTGCTTACCCTTCAGCATGTCGCTGAGGGACTTCAGGGCACGGTTGCCGGTACCGGTGACGGGACGACCGCGACGGCCGTTGTCGAACAGTGCGTCGACGGCCTCCTGCAGCATGCGCTTCTCGTTGTTGACGATGATCTCGGGGGCACCGAGGTCGATCAGACGACGAAGACGGTTGTTGCGGTTGATGACGCGGCGGTACAGGTCGTTCAGGTCGGACGTCGCGAAACGGCCACCGTCGAGCTGGACCATCGGGCGCAGCTCCGGCGGGATGACCGGAACGACGTCGAGGACCATCGCGGCCGGGCTCATGCCGGTCTCGAGGAACGAGCTGACGACCTTGAGGCGCTTGATCGCACGGATCTTGCGCTGGCCCTTGCCCTCGGAGATCTGCAGGCGCAGGTTCTCCGCCTCGGCGACCAGGTCGAACGCCGCGAGGCGACGCTGGATCGACTCGGCACCCATGTAGGCCTCGAAGTACTGACCGAAGCGGTCCTGCAGCTCGTGGAAGACGTCGTCCTCCGGGCGCAGTGCGCCGACCTCGAGGGTGCGGAAGTCTTCCCACACGCGCTCGAGCTTGGCGATCTGCTCGTCGGCACCCTTGCGGATGAGGGACATCTCCTTCTCGGCGGCGTCCTTCACCTTCTTCTTGGCGTCGGCCTTGGCACCCTCTGCCTCGAGGGCAGCGAGCTCCTCCTCCAGCTTGGCCAGGCGCTCCGCGATCTTGGAGTCGCGGCGGTCGCCGAGCGTCTTCAGCTCGAGACGGATGTTGTTCTCCTGCGTGCCCAGGTCGCGGTGACGAGCATCCTCGTCGACCGAGATGACCATGTAGGCGGCGAAGTAGATGACCTTCTCGAGGTCCTTCGGCGCCATGTCGAGCAGGTAGCCGAGACGCGAGGGCACGCCCTTGAAGTACCAGATGTGGGTGACGGGAGCGGCGAGCTCGATGTGACCCATGCGCTCACGACGGACGGAGCTCTTGGTGACCTCCACGCCGCAGCGCTCGCAGACGATGCCCTTGAAGCGGACACGCTTGTACTTGCCGCAGGCGCACTCCCAGTCGCGGGACGGGCCGAAGATCTGCTCTCCGAAGAGACCATCCTTCTCCGGCTTCAGGGTGCGGTAGTTGATGGTTTCGGGCTTCTTGACCTCACCGTACGACCACGCGCGGATGTGGTCCGCGGTGGCCAGGCCGATGCGAAGCTCATCGAAAGTGTTTGACTCGAGCACTGATTCTCCTGTGTCGGAATTCTTTTTGAGAAGTCTGGGCTTCGACAGGCTCAGCCACCCGGTGGGCACTGAGCCTGTCGAAGGGTTAGATCTCGTCGATCGAGGCGGCCTCGAAGCGGCTGGAGATGTTGATACCGAGTTCTTCTGCGGCGCGGAACGCCTCATCGTCGGTGTCGCGGAGGTTGACCAGCGTGCCGTCGGCCGAGAGGACCTCGACGTTCAGGCAGAGCGACTGCATCTCCTTCATGAGCACCTTGAAGGACTCGGGGATGCCGGGCTCCTGGATGTTCTCGCCCTTGACGATCGCCTCGTACACCTTGACGCGGCCGAGGATGTCGTCGGACTTGATCGTGAGGAGCTCCTGGAGCGCGTATGCGGCGCCGTAGGCCTCGAGGGCCCACACCTCCATCTCACCGAAGCGCTGTCCACCGAACTGCGCCTTACCACCGAGCGGCTGCTGGGTGATCATCGAGTACGGACCCGTGGAACGTGCGTGGATCTTGTCGTCGACCAGGTGGTGCAGCTTCAGGATGTACATGTAGCCCACGGAGATCGGAGCCGGGAACGGCTCGCCCGAGCGGCCGTCGAACATCTGGGCCTTTCCGGAGGAGTCGATCAGGCGCACACCGTCGCGGGTCGGGATGGTCGCGTCGAGGAGACCGGCGATCTCCTCCTCGCTCGCACCGTCGAACACCGGGGTGGCGACCTTCGTGCCGGGAGCGGCCTCGAATGCGTCCTTCGGGAGCTTCGCAGCCCACTCCGGAGTGCCCTCGACCTTCCAGCCCTGCTTGGCGATCCACCCGAGGTGGGTCTCCAGAACCTGGCCGAAGTTCATTCGACCGGGGATGCCGAGCGGGTTGAGCACGATGTCGACCGGAGTTCCGTCCGCGAGGAACGGCATGTCCTCGATCGGGAGGATCTTCGCGATGACACCCTTGTTGCCGTGACGGCCGGCGAGCTTGTCACCCTCGGTGATCTTGCGCTTCTGGGCGATGTAGACCACGACGCGGCGGTTGACGCCCGAGCCGAGCTCGTCGTCGCCGTCCTCGGCGTTGAACTCCTTGACGGCGATGATCGTGCCCTGCTCACCGTGGGGCACCTTCAGCGAGGTGTCACGGACTTCGCGGCTCTTCTCGTTGAAGATCGCGCGGAGCAGACGCTCCTCGGCCGAAAGCTCGGTCTCACCCTTCGGCGTGACCTTGCCGACGAGGATGTCCCCGGGGCGGACCTCGGCGCCGATGCGGATGATGCCGCGCTCGTCGAGGTCCTTCAGCAGCTCCGGGCTGACGTTGGGGAGGTCACGGGTGATCTCCTCCTTGCCGAGCTTGGTGTCGCGGGCGTCGACCTCGTACTCCTCGATGTGGATCGAGGAGAGGGTGTCGTCCTTCACCAGGTCCTGGCTCAGGATGATCGCGTCCTCGAAGTTGTAGCCCTCCCACGTCATGAACGCGACGAGGAGGTTCTTTCCGAGGGCAAGCTCGCCGTTCTCGGTGGCGGGGCCATCGGCGATGACCTCTCCGACCTCGACGCGCTCACCGGCGTTGACGACGACCTTCTGGTTGTACGACGTGCCCTGGTTGGAGCGGTCGAACTTGCGCAGGTGGTACTCCTGCGTGCCGCCCTCGTCGAGCATGACGACGACGCGGTCCGCGGAGACCTCGGAGACGACACCGGCCTTCTCGGCGGTGAGCACGTCACCGGCGTCGATGGCCGTGTAGCCCTCCATACCGGTTCCGACGAGCGGCGAGTCGCTGCGCAGCAGCGGCACAGCCTGACGCTGCATGTTGGCACCCATGAGGGCGCGCTGTGCGTCGTCGTGCTCGAGGAAGGGCACGAGGGAGGTCGCGACCGACACCATCTGGCGCGGGGAGACGTCGATGTAGCCGATCTCCTCGGGGACGAACAGGTCGACCTCGCCGCTGCCGCCCTTGGGGCGGGCCAGGACGTGGCTCTCGCGGAAGCGACCCTTGGCATCGAGCGGGGCGTTGGCCTGCGCGATGTTGAAGTCGACCTCTTCGGAAGCCGTCAGGTAGTCGATCTGCTCGGTGACGACACCGTCGACGACCTTGCGGTACGGGGTCTCGATGAAACCGAACGAGTTGATGCGCGCGAACGTCGCGAGAGCACCGATCAGACCGATGTTCGGGCCTTCAGGCGTCTCGATGGGGCACATGCGGCCGTAGTGCGACGGGTGGACGTCACGGACCTCGACGCCGGCGCGGTCACGCGAGAGACCACCGGGGCCGAGCGCGGAGAGACGACGCTTGTTCGTCAGACCCGCGAGCGGGTTGTTCTGGTCCATGAACTGCGACAGCTGCGACGTTCCGAAGAACTCCTTGATCGCGGCGACGACGGGGCGCACGTTGATCAGGGTCTGCGGCGTGATCGCCTCGATGTCCTGCGTGGTCATGCGCTCGCGGACGACGCGCTCCATGCGGGACAGACCGGTGCGGACCTGGTTCTGGATCAGCTCGCCGACCGCGCGGATGCGACGGTTGCCGAAGTTGTCGATGTCGTCGGTCGCGAGACGGATCTCGGCCTTCTTGCCACCGCGGATGCCCGTGAAGGTCTCCTCGGTGCCTGCGTGCAGGCGGACGAGGTACTTGATCGTGGCCACGATGTCTTCGACGGTGAGCACCGACGAGTTCAGCGGCTGGTCCAGGCCCAGCTTGTGGTTGATCTTGTAACGACCGACCTTGGCCAGGTCGTAGCGCTTCGGGTTGAAGTAGAAGTTGTCCAGCAGCGCGCGAGCGGCCTCGGCGGCCACCTGCTCGCCCGGACGGAGCTTGCGGTAGATGTCGCGGAGCGCATCTTCCTTCGTGACGATCGTGTCCTTCGCGAGCGTCTCCTCGATGGAGGTGTAGCCGGCGAACTCGGCGAGGATCTCCTCGCTGGTCATGCCCAGCGCCTTGAGGAAGACCGTGACCGACTGCTTGCGCTTGCGGTCGACGCGCACGCCCACCTGGTCGCGCTTGTCGATCTCGAACTCGAGCCAGGCACCACGGCTCGGGATGACGCGAGCGGACACGATGTCCTTGTCACTCGTCTTGTCGGGGGTCTTGTCGAAGTAGACACCCGGCGAGCGCACGAGCTGCGAGACGACGACGCGCTCGGAGCCGTTGATGATGAACGTTCCCTTGTCGGTCTGGAGCGGGAAGTCGCCCATGAAGACCGTCTGGGTCTTGATCTCACCCGTGAGGTGGTTCATGAACTCGGCCTCGACGTACAGCGGAGCGGCGTAGGTCTTGCCACGCTCCTTGCACTCCTCGATCGAGTACTTCTCCGGCTCGAGGTACGGGTTCGTGAACGACAGCTGCATCGTCTCGCCGAGGTCCTCGATCGGAGAGATCTCCTCGAAGATCTCGCCGAGACCGCTGTTCTCGTTGACGTCGGTGCGACCCTGCTTCTTGGCCTCGGCGACGCGCGCCTTCCAGGCGTCGTTTCCGACCAGCCAACCGAAGGACTCGGTCTGCAGGGCAAGAAGGTCTGGGACAGTCAGCGTGTCGGAGATCTTGGCGAACGAAAGACGGGAAGCTCCGCGTCCGTTCTTGGTGGTGGTGGATGTGGATGCGTTGCGAGCAGCAGCCAAGGGAATAACCTCCGTGAGCCCCGCAGGGCTTCTCGATTCCTTTGTCGTCAGGTGGAGTGTGCGCCCGGGAACTCAACAGATGCCGACCACCATATGAGGGCAGGGAGAAGCGAGCGCAACTACCAACTATACGCACGATTGTGCGACATGGCAACCTCAATCCTTGACCAATCTCGGATGCTGCGGTATGAGCATCCGATCACCTCCGTCGAGACCCCGTGTTCGCGCCGAGACCCCGGCCTGCCGATGCCCGCAGTGCGGGGTCTCGGCGGAAGACCGGGGTCTCGGCGAGGCAGCTCAGGACGCGATGTTCAGCTCGTTGCCCGGGATCGACGCCAGCAGACGCCGCGTGTACGGGTCGCGCGGGTTCGTGAAGATCTCCTCCGAGGACGCCGCCTCGACGAGCTTCCCGTCCTTCATCACGCACACGTAGTCGCTGATGAGGCGCACCACTGCGAGGTCGTGCGAGATGAAGAGGTAGCTCAGCCCGTACTCGCGCTGCAGGTCGCCGAGCAGTTTCAGGATCTGGTCCTGCACCAGCACGTCCAGCGCCGACACCGGCTCGTCGCAAACGATCAGATCGGGAGACAACGCGAGCGCCCGCGCGATCGCGACACGCTGCCGCTGACCGCCGGACAGTTCGGACGGATACCGGCGCAGCATCGACTGCGGCAGCGCCACGTCGTCGAGCAGCTGGCGAACGCGCGCACGCCGGTCGGCGCTGCTCCCCCGCTTGTAGAAGTCGAGCGGCTCCCCGATCAGCCGCTCGATCGTGAACATGGGGTTCAGGCTCGAATACGGATCCTGGAAGATCGGCTGCACCTGCTGGCGGAACTCCTTCGTCTCCGCCTTGCTCAGCGACGCGATGTCCTTGCCCTCGTAACGGATCAGCCCCCTCGTGGGTTCGATCACCTTCAGGAGCATCCGCGCGGTCGTGGTCTTGCCCGAACCGGACTCCCCCACGATCGCGACGGTCTCGCCGCGGGGGATCACCAGCGATACATCGTCCACGGCCACGAAGTCCTCGCCGCGACCCCGCACCGGATACACCTTGGTGAGGTTCTCGATCTCGACGATGTTGTCGGCGGGCGCTGCGTCGACGACGGCATCCGCCTCCGCATCCCTCTCCTGCACCCGGAACGCCTCCGGCCGCAGTCGCGCCGCCGCCACCGACGGCGCCGCTTTGACGAGCGACTGCGTGTACGGATGCTGCGGGTCCTCCAGGATCTGTCGGGCAGCGCCCTGCTCGACCACCTTGCCTCGATGCATCACGACCACCCGCTCCGCGCGTTCGGCGGCGAGTCCGAGGTCGTGCGTGATGAGCAGCACGGCCGTCCCCTGCTCGCGGGTCATCTGCCCGATCTGGTCGAGGATCGTCTGTTGCACCGTGACATCGAGCGCACTGGTCGGCTCGTCGGCGATCAGCAGTCGCGGATTGCACGCCAGACCGATCGCGATCAGCGCTCGCTGACGCATGCCGCCGGAGAACTCGTGCGGATACTGCTTGGCACGGCGCTCCGGGTCGGGGAGGCCGGCGGCGGTCAAGGCCTCGACCACCTTCGCCTGTACGTTCTGCCGAGTGGCGAGTCCGTGCGCGAGCAGCGCCTCCGCCACCTGGGTGCCGATCTTCGCCACCGGGTTCAGGTTCGACATCGGGTCCTGCGGCACGAGGCCGATGTCGCGACCACGGATCATCCGCAGCTCGTGCTCCGGCGCGTGGGAGATCTCCTTCCCGTCGAGCCGGATGCTGCCGGACGCCACCTTCCCTCCCCCGGCGAGCAGGCCGATGATGGCCATGGCCGTCGTCGACTTGCCGGAACCGGACTCGCCCACGATCGCGACGGTCTCACCGGGACGGATCTCGAGGTCCACCCCCTCGACGGCGTGCACGACCCCGTCCAGAGTGGCGAAGTCCACCGCGAGTCCCTGGACCGACAGCAGCGGCTCGGTCGACATCTGATTCTCCTTCGCGGCGCGCATCGCGCCTTCGTCGCGGGCGTTCATCGCGCCCTCGTCCGTGGGTCCATCGCCTCGCGCAGCGCTTCTCCCAGCAGGGTGAAGCCGAGCGCGGTGACGGCGATGCAGATGCCGGGGAGGAACGCGAGCCACGGTGCGATCGCGAGCTCGGCCTGCGCGTAGGTGAGCATGCGCCCCCACTCGGCGGTCGCGGGTCCGCCGCCGCCGAGACCGAGGAACGACAGCGCTGCCGCATCGATCACGGCGGTCGCGAGCGTCAGGGTGCCCTGGACGATCACGGGACCGATGGCGTTGGGCAGCACGTGCGACATCGTGATGCTGCCGCGGCCGAGCCCCAGGGTCTGCGCCGAGAGCACATAGTCGCTCGATCGCTGCTGCATCATCGAGGCCCGCAGCAGACGCGCGAAGATCGGCACCTGCGACGCCCCGATCGCGATCATGATCGCGAACGGGGTCTGCCCGAGGATCGCAGCGATCGAGACCGCCAGCAGCAGGTTCGGCACCGAGAGGATGATGTCGACGATGCGCATGATGAGCGTGTCGACCCATCCGCCGAACGTGCCGGCGAGGAGGCCGAGGATCATTCCGCCGGCGAGCCCCATCGCGGTGGAGATCACGCCGATCATGAGCGATGCCTGTGCACCCCAGATGAGCTTGGACAGCACGTCGCCGCCGAAGCGGTCGAGTCCGAGGGGGAACTCCGGCACCTCGCCGGGACCGGGGATGTGGGTCGGGGTGATGTACTTCGCGCCGGGCAGTGCCGTCTCCGGATAGGGAGCGAGCCACGGCGCGAGGGCGGCGACGAGGAGGAACAGCAGCACGATGATCGCGCCGATCCACGCCGTCGGATTGCGGCGGAGCCGGCGGAACACGTCTCGCCAGTATCCGCCGGAGCCGTTCTTCAGATCCGCCTGGGCGATCGCGACGGTGTCGATGCTGCCGCCGCTCTCTGCGGACGGGCCCTGGGCGGGCGGGAGAGCGATGCTCATACGACCGCCTCCTTTCGGACGATGGGGAGGGACATCACTGCACCCTCACTCTCGGGTCGATGAAGCTGTAGGACACATCGACCGCCAGGTTGATCAGCGCGTACGCGATGGCGATGAAGATGATGAATCCCTGGAGCACGGGGAAGTCCCTGGTGAAGATGGCCCTCGCGAGGAACGACCCGATGCCGGGGAACGCGAACACCGTCTCGGTGAGCACGGCACCCGAGATCAGGAGTCCGGTCTGCAGACCGATGGTCGTGATCACCGGGAGCATCGCATTGCGCAGGATGAAGCGGCTGCGGAGTGTCGAGGATCCGACGCCCTTCGCCCGCCCCGTGCGCACGTAGTCCGCGTTCTGCACCTCCAGCACGCTGGCCCTGGTGATGCGGACGATGATGGCGAGAGGGATGGTGCCGAGCGCGAGCGCGGGCAGGATCAGGTGCAGGATGGCATCCCACGCGGCGTCGAACTCTCCGGTGATGATGCCGTCCCACACGTAGAACCCGGTGGGATGGGTCGCGTCTATCCGAGGATCCTGACGGCCATCAGACGGCAGCCATCCGAGCTGCACGGCGAAGACGTACTTCAGGATGAATGCCAGGAAGAACACCGGGATGGTGATGCCGACCAGGCTCATCACCACCGACGCGTGGTCGGTGAACTTGCCGTGCCGTCGAGCGGCCCAGTATCCGAGCGGGATACCGACGCCCACCGCGAAGATGAGCGCCATGACGCTGAGCTCGAGCGTCGCCGGGAAGCGGCGCATGAACTCCTCGACCACAGGTCGGTTCGTCTGGATGGAGGTGCCGAAGTCGCCCTGGAGGAGACGTCCGATCCAGATGAAGTACTGCTCGATGAGCGGCTTGTCGAAGCCGTAGAGCTCGTTGACCCTGGCGACGGCCTCCGGTGTGGCCTTCTCGCCGAGAAGGGCGACCGCGGGGCCGCCGGGAAGGGCTCTGACCCAGGCGAACAGCAGGATGCTGAGCCCGAACAGAGTGGGAATGAGGAACAGCAGTCGCCTGCCGATGGTGCGCAGCACGAAGATCTCCGTCGATCAGAAGGTACGCCGTGCCCCGGTCCCGCACACGTGCGGAACCGGGACTCGGCATATCAGGTGGTCAGGCCGATTACTTGGTGAGGACGATGTCGGTGAAGACCTCGTCGTTCACCGGGCTGGCCGGGTAGCTCTTCACGCGGGGATCGAACGCCAGTGTCGGCGCCGGGTGCGCGAGCGGGACGCCGGGGATGAACTCGGCCACCATCTCGTTGATGTCCTCGTACAGCGGCGTCTGCTCCTCGAGCTTGGAGACGCCGCGCGCCTCGGTCAGCTTCTGGAACAGCTCCGGGTTGTCGAAGCCCCACTCGGAGCTCTTCTGTCCGAAGAAGACGCCGACGAAGTTGTCGGTGTCGTTGTAGTCGCCGGTCCATCCGAGCAGGTGGATGCCGTGCTCGGCGGTGCCGGTGGTGCGATCGAGGTACTCGACCCACTCCTCCGAGACCGGGGTGGTCTCGACGCCGACCTCGGACAGCTGCGACGACAGAACGGTGTAGATCTGCTCGGGGTCCGGCATGTACGGACGCGAGACGTTGACCGGGTAGTTGAAGGTGAGCTTCAACGGGTTGGCCTCGTCGTAGCCGGCCTCGGCGAGCAGCTCCTTGGCCTTCTCGGGGTCGTACTCGAACGTCGTGACGTCGGGGTTGTACCCGTTGACGACCTCCGGCACGAACTGCGTCGCCTTCTGGGTGCCCTCGGGGAGCACCTGGCTGATGAGGGCGTCCTTGTCGACCGCGTACGACAGCGCTTCACGGACCTTCGGGTCCTGCAGCTCCGGGATCGCCTGGTTGAACGCCAGGTAGAGGATCGTGAACGGCGGGCGCGACACCATCGTGAAGCCGTCGTCGTCCAGCGCCTTGGTGTCGGCCGGACCGACCAGGTCGTAGCCGTCGATCGAGCCGGACTCGAGCGCCTGGCGGCGAGCTGTCGGGTCGTCGATCGTGCGGAAGATGATCTCGTCGACCTGGCCTGCCTCGCCCCAGTAGTCGTCGTAGGCCTTGAGCGTGACCTGCTCGCCCGGCGCCCACTCGTCGAACTGGTACGGGCCGGTGCCGACCGGGTGCCCCATCGCGTACTCGGACAGCTGCGGTGCCTCGGCGGAGCCGGCGACCTCATCCGCCCCGAACTCCTGCAGCGCCGAGGGGCTCTGCATCGCGAACGACGGGAGCGAGAGCGACGGGATGAAACCGGCGAACGGCTTGTTCAGCTCGATCGTGACCGAGTAGTCGCCATCGGGGGTGCACGACTTGTACACGGCATCGGCCGCGTTGGAGGCATACCCCTTGAACAGCTTGTTGTAGTAGTAGCCGAACGCCTCGGAAGCGGCGAGACCGGTCCAGTTGAACCAGCGGTCGAAGTTGACGCAGACGGCCTCGGCGTTGAACGGGGTGCCGTCCTGGAAGGTCACGTCCTCCTTGAGGGTGAACGTGTGCGACATGCCGTCGTCCGACGACTCCCACTCCTCGGCGAGGAGCGGTGCCGGGTCTGCCGTGCCGGGCTTGGTGCCGACCAGTCCCTCGAAGATCTGGCGCGAGACGCGGAAGCTCTCGCCGTCCTGAGCGAACGCGGGGTCGAGACTGGCCGGGTCGGAGGATGCCGCGAACACGAACGTGCCGTCGACATCGCCGCCGGCGTCCGAGCCGTCATCGCCTCGCTCGCTGGCGACACACCCTGCGAGGGCGATCGCGGCGATCGTGGCTCCGGTGACGGCGATGAGTCCTCGCCGACGCTTGACTGATTGGTGCATTGTGTGACCTTCCCTGTCGGGCGCTTCGTTGCGCGTCCCGAGGCTTCTTCGCCTCGGCGACGGTGATGACTCGACGGTACCCAGCAGATCCTCAGATGCCAAACCGATACACGTTGCAATCCGGTATCGGCGTGAGCCGCGTCGATCGGGTAGTGTCCAGACCGTGTCCGACTCCACCCCGCTCGCCGTCTGCTTCGGCGAGGGCATGGTCGCCCTCGTCGCCGCCACTGCCGGACCGCTGGAGGACTGCCGCACCTTCCATCGCTCCCTGGCCGGCGCCGAGTGGAACACCGCGATCGCCCTGGCCTCTGCGGGCATCCGGACATCGGTGCTCTCCCGCGTGGGCGACGACGGTTTCGGTCGCTTCCTCACCGCGGAGCTGCGCGCGCACGGCGTGGACGACGCGGCGGTGGAAGTCGACGATCAGGCCCCGACCGGGCTTTACGTGAAGGAGCTCTCCGCCCGCTCCGACGGGATCGTCGACGGGACGATGCACTACTACCGGGCGGGTTCCGCCGCCGCTGCTCTCTCACCCCGGACGCTGGTGACGCCGACGGCATCCGCCCTCCTCTCCGAGGCCGCGCTCGTGCACACCTCCGGGATCACGCCCGCCATCTCGGCATCCGCGCTGGCTGCCCAGGATGCGCTGTTCACGGACCGTCGTCCCGATCGGCTGGTGAGCTTCGACCTGAACTGGCGGCCCGCCCTGTGGCGTGGGCGTGAAGCGGAGGGCAAAGCGATCGTCTCGGACTTCGCCCGCCGCGCCGACATCGTGTTCTGCACCCGACCGGATGCCGAGGCCGTGTTCGGGACCGGCGACCCGCAGGAGCTGCGCGCGCTGTTCCCCCAGCCTCGATACCTGGCGGTCACCGATTCCCGCGGTGCCGTCGCCTTCGACGGCGAAGAGCGGGCGGAGAGTGACGCACTCGATGTGCCGGTGGTGGAGACGATCGGTGCGGGCGACGCGTTCGCAGCCGGATTCCTCGCCGGGGTGCTGACCGGCTTGTCCCTCACGGGGAGCGTCGCCCGCGGGCACCGCATCGCGACCCGGGCACTCCTCAGCACTCGCGACCACGTCGACTGAGCCGCGCGCCGCGGGCGGAGAACTCGCCGTGGGGCGGACCTCTGCCTCGGGCTTCTCCGCCTGACACGGAGGACTCCTCCCCACGCGGGGAGGGCATGGAGTTCAGCTGCGGCGGCGGCGGGCGGGGACCGCATCGTGCGTGCGCTGCAGCGATACGGCGACCGGTTCGCCCCGGTGCTGCACGACGCGCACGAACAGCACGTCGACCAGAGCGAGCTGGGCGATGCGGCTCGACATCGCCGCCATCCGGAACGGCGACTCGTGCGCGTGGGTGAGCAGCACCACATCCGCCGCGAGCGCCAGGGCGGACTCCGCGACGCTGGTGACGGCGACAGCCAGCGCGCCGGCGTCCCGGGCGACCTCGAGCGCCCGCAGGGTCTCTGCAGTCTCACCGCCGTGCGAGAACGCGATCGCGACGTCGTCCGAGGTCCGCAGCGAGGCCGTCGTCACCGCGAGATGCGGATCCGGCGAATGCGAGACCGAGCACCCGATGCGCGACAGCTTCAGCAGCAGGTCCTGCGCCGTCAACGACGAAGCCGCCTGGCCGAAGAGATCGATGTGTCGGGCGTCGACCACCGCACGAGCCACCCGGTCGAGGGCCGCAGCATCGAGGGCGAGCGCGGTCTTCTCGATCGCGTCGATCTCCTGCGCGGCGAGTTTCGCGGCGATCGCCATCGGCCCGTCGTCGGGGTCGATGGCCGTCGTGTCCAGGCCGAACCGCGCCTGCTGCGCCTGTTCCAGGGTGATCGCACGCGCGACCGCCACCCGCAGCTCCCGGTAGCCGCTGTACCCCAGCGACTGGGAGAAGCGCGCCACCGTCGACAGCGAAGTGCGGCAGAGCTGGGCGAGATCGTTGATCGCCAGGTCGACGACGAGTGTCGGGTCGCCGAGGATCGTCTCCGCGACACGTGCCTCCGCCGCGCTCAGCTTCGAGAGCGAGCGCCGTACACGTGCCAGAACGTCATCGTCCATGGAGTGATCCTGTCCTCAGCCGGCGCTGGTCCTCTGCTGCACGGCGAAACGTCCGAGAAGCGCATCGCGAGCCATCTGCGCACCGAGCATACTGGCCGCGGCTACCTCGACGGTCGGAAGCGGCAGCGCGTTCGCCGTCGGAAGACCGACGTTCACGACGACCGCTGCCGGATCGCGCACCGCCACCCGCTCGACGAGAGCCCGCTGCGCGTCATCCGTGTCCGGTCGGTCGATCAGCAGCACCGTCGTGCCCGGGGCCGCGGTGACCTCGTCCAGCACGCGGTCCTGCTCGGCGAGCGGGGCGGATGCGACATCGAGCCGCACGCGCACGCCTTCATCGGCAAGGGCGTTCGCGACATACGAGCCGGCGCTGTCGACCGCGAGCGTCGAGCGGCGACGGGCATCGATCACGGCGAGCTCGGATGCCGCAGCGGGGGCATCGCCGGTGACCGTCAGGACGCGACGCACGATCTCCGCGGCGTCGAAGTCGTCGGCGGGTTCCTGGTCGCGGTCGGCGGCGGCCCGGAGCTTCGCAGCGAGGGCGGCGACCCGGCGGGCCGCCTCTTCGACGCGCTCGCGCGAGAGCGAGCCGTCGCGCAGTGCGGCGACGATCCCGTCGCGGGTAGCGCGGAAGTCCTGCTCGTCTTGATCGGGGAGCGCGGCATCGCCCGGGTTGGTCGGGTTGCCGATGCAGAGCAGGTCGGCGCCGGCAGCGAGTGCCAGGGCCGCTCCCCCGCCGAGCCCGACCGTCTCGCGGATGGCGGCCATGTCGAGCGCGTCGGTGATGATGACGCCGTCGTAACCCCAATCCCGCAGCATGCCCAGCACACGCGGGTTGAGCGTCGCGGGTTGCTCACCCCAGGCGGGGACCACGATGTGCGCGGTCATCACCGCATCCACACCGGCATCGACCGCGGCACGGAACGGCTCCAGGTGCACGCGTTCGAACTCGTCGAGGTCGAGCGTGATGTCCGGGAGCGAGTGGTGCGAGTCCATGTGGGTGTCGCCGTGACCCGGGAAGTGCTTGACGCATGCAGCGACCGCTGCGTCCTGGATGCCGTCGATCGTGGCGACGACGTGCCGCGAGACGAGTGCCTCGTCGTCGCCGAACGCCCGCACGCCGATGACCGGGTTGCGGGGGTCGGTGTTGACGTCGGCGACCGGGCCGAGCACGACGTTGGCGCCGACCGCGCGCACGCGTCGGGCGAGCTCCGCCCCGGTCTTCTCCGAGGCCACCAGGTCGTCGAGGAGACCCAGCTGAGCGGCTCCCGGGACCGTGGACCCCGTGGCGGATTCCAGGCGGGTGACGCTGCCGCCCTCCTCGTCGATGCCGATCAGGGCGTCGGGGTTCGCGTCGAGGATCGCCGCGCTGAGCGCCGGGAGGCCTTCGCCGACGTTCTGACCGAAGTACACGACCCCGGCCAGGCCGTCACGCAGTTCGGCGCGCAGCCACTCCGGCGCCTCGGTGCCGAAGAATCCCGGCCACAGCACCCCGTTCGCGAGGCGCTCGAGCTCGTCGGTCATCCCTTCACGGCTCCCGCGACCATGCCGGAGGCGAGCTTGCGCTGCACCAGCACGAAGAAGATCATGACCGGGACGGTGATGATGGTCGACGCCGCCATGATGCTGCCCCAGTCGTTGGAGTGCAGGCCGAAGAACGACTTGAGACCGATCGAGACCGTGTACTGGTCGGTCTGGGCACCCAGGATCGTCATCGCGAAGATGAACTCGTTCCACGCCGTGATGAAGCTGAAGATGCTCGTCGCGACGAGGCCGGGCATGACCAGCGGCAGCAGCACCGAGCGGAACATCCGCCACCAGCTGGCGCCGTCGATGTAGGCGGCCTCCTCGAGCTCGACCGGGACGGCGGCGACGAATCCGCGCAGCATCCAGATGCCGAAGGCGAGCGACAGGGCGACGTAGACGACCATGAGGCCCAGGATGCTGTTGAGCAGTCCGAGGCTCTTGACCTGCAGGAACAGCGGGATCACGAGCGCCTCGAGCGGCACCATCTGCACCACGAGGATCATCATCAGGATCGTCGTGCGGAACTTGAACTTGAATCGCGCCACGGCGACAGCCGCGAGCAGACACACCAGGGCGCTGACGAGGACCGTGACGAGGGCGACGATGGCCGAGTTGCGCAGGTAGGTGCCGAAGCCGCCGTCGGTGAGGACGAACGCGAAGTTGTCCCACGTGAACTCCTGCGGGATGAGCGACTGCCCACCGCTGGAGGCCTTGCCGTCGAATGCGCTGGAGACCATCCAGTAGACGGGGAAGAGCGTGAAGATCAGGACCGCGGCGACCGCGATGCCGAGTCCGATCCGGGAACGGAGCCGAGGGCGCGGGTTCACAGCTCGTCCTCCTTCATGAGGGAGCGGATGTAGACGATCGTGATGCCGATCAGCACGAGCGTGAGCAGCACGGCGAGCGCCGCGCCGAAGCCGTAACGGTTCTGCCCGAACGACTCCACGTAGGACCAGACGCCGAGGTTCAGCACCTGGCGGTTGCCGCCGCCTCCGCCGGGCATCAGGTAGACCTGCGCGAAGACCTTGAAGTCCCAGATGGTCGAGAGGATGATCACGACCGAGAACACGGGACGCAGCGTCGGGAAGATGATCTTCCAGAAGCGACGCCAGGCGCCGGCGCCGTCGAGAGCCGCCGCTTCGAGCATCTCCTTCGAGACGCCGAGGAGTCCGGCGAGCACCGTGATCGCCACGAACGGGAAGCCGTGGTGCACGACGTTGAGGAGCACGATGGCGTAGAAGGACCACTGGTTCGTGAACCAGTTGACCGGGTCGTCCATGAGCCCGAGGTCGGTGAGGACCTGATTGAAGATGCCGCGGTCGGCGTCGAAGATGAAGGTCCAGACGTAGGTGCCGGTCACGGCGGGCATCGCCCAGGCGACCATGATGCAGCTGGAGACGATGACGCGCCACGTGGTGCCGAGCCGCGCGAGCAGCAGGGCGACGAGCGTGCCGACGGCCACGGTGACGAACACCGCCACGGCGGCGAAGCCGACCGTGTTGGGCAGCACCACCGTCCAGAGAGTCGGGTTGGTGAGCGCCTCGACGTAGTTGTCGAGACCGATCCAGTTGCTCTCACCGGTGTTGATCTCGCGCAGGCCGTAATCCTGCAGCGAGTAGATGAACACCTGGACGAGAGGCCAGAGCATGAGCACCGCGAGGATGACCAGCCCGGGCGCGAGAAGAAGCCAGGGGCGGGCCGCGACGATCGAGAGACCGCGTCGCTTCCGGCCGCCGGCCACGGAGGCGGAGGGGGACTCCGCCTTCGTGGCCGGCAGTGGCGCTTGCACCATCGACATGGAAGGGATGCTTCCTTACTGGTTGAGCAGTTCGGTCATCTCGGCGGAAGCGTCCTTCGTCGCGGTCGCGACGTCCTTCTGTCCGCTGAGGATGGCCTGGATCATGGAGTTGGTCGTCTTCTTCGCCTGGACGGCGCCGAAGTTCGGGGTGACCGGGACGGATGCTCCGCCGTCGACCATCTGCTCGGCGAACGGTGCGACCAGCGGGTCGGTCGAGGCGAGGGCCTCTTCCATCGCGGACTGCACACCCGGGAAGTAGCCGGTCTCATCCGACCACTGCTCGGCGAACTCGCCGGTCGTGACGAGCTTCACGAACTCCCACGCCAGGTCGGCGTTCTTCGTCGTGTTGAAGATCGAGAGGTGCGATCCACCGAGCACCGACGGGGCGATGCCGCCGTCCTGGCCGGGGATGACCGCGGCGCCGATCTTGCCCTCGAGGTCGGGGTTCGCCTCGATGAGCGAGTTCGGCGTCCACGAGCCCGAGAGCATCATGGCGACGTTGCCCTGCGTGAACGCGTCACGAAGGTCGGTCTCCTTCCAGGTGGTGGCACCTGCGGAGGAGAAGCCGTGCTCGGTGGCGAGGCCGGTGTAGAACTCGATGCCGGCCTGCGACTCGGCGCTGTCGAGCTCGCTGGTCCAGGTGTCGCCGTCCTTCGTGGCGATCTCGCCGTCGGCGCCCCAGACCCAGGGGTAGACCTGGAACTCGGCGTCGCCCGGAACCGGGAACGGCAGCATGTCGGGCTTGGCGGCCTTGATGGCGTCACCGGCGGCGACGATGTCGTCCCACGTCTTCGGAGCCTCGAGACCGAGCTCCTCGAACACGTCGGCGCGGTACATGAGAGAGCGGACGCCGGCGTACCACGGCATGCCGTACAGCTCGTCTTCGTAGGTGCCGGCGACCTCGAGGCCCTCGACCAGGTCGTCGCGCAGACCCTTCTCGCCGTCGACGTACTCGTCGATCGGGAGGAGCGCGCCGGCGTCGGCGAACTCTGCGGTCCAGGTGGTGCCGGTCTCGGCGATGTCCGGAGTCGTGCCACCGGCGATGGAGGTCACGAAACGGTCGTGTGCGTCGGCCCACTGGATCTCATCGATCTTGACCGTCGCACCGGTCTCCTTCTCGAACGCTTCGGCGACGTCGTCGTAGAAGGCCGTCGCGTCGGGGTTGGTGCCCTTCATGATCCAGACGGTGAGCTCCTTGCCCTCGCCGTCGGTGGAGCCGGTGTCACCGCCGCCGGCGCAGCCGGCGAGGGCGAGCGTGGCCACGGCGCCGAGCGCCACGGCCGGAAGAATGCGCTTGTGCATGCGGGGATCTCCTCTTTGAAAAGTCCAGGCGAATATCGGGTACTCACCGGGGGTTAGGAAAAAGTATCCACGACTAACTAATTACCTGCAAGTTCCTCTCACAATCGTCATGCGGCCGTAACATCAGCTCAACGCGGGCTCTCCCAGGTATTGCCCAGGCTCGGCCTGCGCGGCGCCCGCAGGGTCCGCAGGTAGGCTCGCGGGCATGCGCCGCCACGACGAAACCGACCGCTCCACGGTCGCGCGCCACGCGACACTCCCCACTCCCGGGCCCGCCAAAGGCTTCCTGAAGATCGCCGGGATCACGCTGGGCGTCATCCTCGTCTCCGCGATCGCCGTCGCCGCATTCGTCGTGACGGACTACTTCAACCGCTTCAGCGATGGTGCGGTCACCCTCGAAGACGCCCCCGAGGTGGAGCCGCCCCAGATCGGCGCCTTCCCCGGCGAGTTCAGCATGCTCATCATCGGCACCGACGAGTGCGGTGAGGTCTCGACCGGGTTGCTCGGCGAGCGCTGCTCGGAGGCCGACGGCGGGGTCCTCAACGACGTGAACCTGCTCGTGCACGTCTCGGCCGAGCCCCGCAACGTCACCGTGGTCTCGCTCCCCCGCGACCTGATGATCGAGACCCCGGAGTGCACCCTGCCGGACGGATCCGTCGCCTCGGCCACGAGCAAGACGCAGATCAACTCGATCTTCCAGCGCGCCGGCCTGTCCTGCGTCGCGAAGACGGTCACCCAGCTCACGGGCATCGAGATCCCGTTCGCCGCGAAGATCGCCTTCGATGGCGTGATGGAGGTCACCGACGCGATCGGCGGAGTAGAGGTGTGCATCGGCGGAGAGGGTATCCGCGACCGGCACACGGCGATCGACTGGGAGCCGGGACCGCGCACCGTCTCTGGCTACGAGGCGCTCCAGTTCATCCGCACCCGGCACGGTGTCGGCGACGAGAGCGACATGGCCCGCGTCTCGAACCAGCAGCAGTACATGTCTCGACTGGTGAAGAAGATCATGAGCGACGAGGTGCTCACCGATCCGGGCAAGGTGCTGGGACTCGCCGACACCGTCGTCGACAACATCGACCCGAGCGACGAGCTGGCCAATCCCGTCCGGCTCGCCCAGCTCGCGCTCTCGATCAAGGACGTGCCCTTCTCGGACTTCGTCTTCCTGCAGTATCCGGTGTTCGGCGACCCCGACGACTCCGACCGGGTCGTCCCGAACTATGACGCGGCAGCCACGATCTGGGACGCATTGAAGGCGGGTCAGCCCGTCCAGCTCACCGGCGACGTCAGCAACAACGGGGGCGTCGAACTCGTCGAGCCCGCACCGGGCACCGAACCTGAGGTGCCGGCGACCACCCCGCCGTCCACCGACGCCCGGGCGACCCAGACTCCGGCGCCGCGCGCGACGCTCGACCCGGCCATCTCGGGTCAGACGGTGGAGCAGGAGACCTGCGCCAACGGCAGGCTGCGCTGACCATCTCACCCGGCGCGTAGGCTCGGGCCATGGGCCGAAACCGATCGCGCGACACCGAGCACCCGCAGGTCCGCCTGGACCACGGCGGCATCGCAAGCATCGTGCCGTCGGAGTTCACCAGCGGGTTCGAGCTCATCGTGGACGACACCCCGCAGTCTCACGTCGACCTCGATGATCCGACCCACCTGCACTTCGAGTACATCGTCCGCATGGGCGCGGTGATCGATCAGCTCGCGCCGGGGCCACTGACCGCGGTGCACCTCGGCGCGGGCGCCCTCACGATCCCGCGGTACATCGACGCCAGCCGTCCGGGTTCTCGCCAGCAGGTCATCGAGCTCGAAGCGCCGCTCGCCCAGCTGGTCCGCGAGCACCTTCCACTGCCGAAGGGCGCGGCCATCCGCATCCGCATCGGCGACGCCCGGGAGGGAGTCAGCAAGCTGCCGAGCGCCCTGCAGGCGAGCTGCGACCTCGTGGTCTCGGATGTGTACTCCGGCGCACAGACCCCCGCCCACCTCACGAGCATCGAGTTCTACCGCGAGCTCTCCGCCCTGCTCGCTCCCGGCGGCGTGCTGCTCGTCAACGTCGCCGACGGCCCGGGACTCGCCTTCGCCCGCCGCCAGGCCGCGACGATCGCCGAGGTGCTGCCCGAGATCGGCATCCTCGCCGACACGCAGGTGCTCAAAGGACGGCGGTTCGGCAACCTCGTGATCGCGGCATCTGCCACTCCCCTGCCGTCCGAGTGGCTGCCGCGGATGCTGGCGGCCGGTCCGCACCCGGCGAAGATCGCGCAGGGAGCCGAGGCCGAGGCTTTCCTGCAGGGAGCAAGAGTCGTCACGGATGCCGATGCCGTCGCCTCGCCTCGCCCCGACGCCTCGCTGTTCCTGCGCTGACCTCGACCGTCTCTGCGCCCCGTGACCGATCGACACGGACCCGCGCCGCGGTATGTCGCAGCTCGGATGCGCCGACCAGGGCGCGCCGCCCCGTCGAGCACGCGACCGGAAGGCAGACTGGACGGGGACGCTGCGGAAGGAGAGCAATGAGTTTCATCCGGGGATACGACCAGGAGACGCTCCGCGAGAAGGTCGATCTCGATGAGTGCGCGGCCCGCCTCGCGGAGATCGAGTCGCAGCGCAGCCTGCCCGCTCTGCTGGAGCGCGTGTGGCTGCTGAAGGTGCTCGACCGTCTGGACGAGGCACTCGTGCTCGCCGACGAGACCGTGCGCCAGGCGCGCATGGCCGGCACGCGCAAGGATGTGCTGCGCGCGCGAGTGCTGCACGCGACGATCCTGCAGTACCGGGGTGCGCACGCCGCCGCCGAGCAGGAGCTGGCCACCTGCGCGACCGAGGCCGAAGGGCAGCGCTGGCTGTCGATCGCGGCATTCGCGTATCAGCACCACGGCAAGAACGCCTTCGACGCGGGCGACTACGAGACCGCACGTGACAGCTTCAAGCAGTCGCTGTTCCTGCGGCGTGAATCCGGCGCAGAGGACCGCGAACTCGAAACCGTGCTGCTCGCGATCGAGGCCGCAGAGCGCCGCCGTCCGTCTCAGCTCATCGCGGGTTGAGCCTGCCCTCGACCACGAATGTCGGTCGCAGGGCATAATCTGGGCGCATGGCGGAACTCGACCGTGTGCGCGTCTGGGGCGAAGCACTGATCACGCTGCATCTCGATGACAGCTGGAGCTTCGGCTTCGACCATGCCAAGCGGCGGGCCGGGCAATGCGACTACACGAAGAAGCGCATCACGGTCTCGCGCTACCTCGCCGCGCGCTTCGAAGACGACGAGATTCACCAGGTGCTGCTGCACGAGGTGGCGCACGCCCTCGCCGGACACGCGGCCGCGCATGGGCCGGCATGGAAGCGCGTCGCACACGACCTCGGCTACGTCGGCGGAACGACGCATCACGGGGAGACCGCCGTCGAGCTCGCCCCCTGGGTGGGTCAGTGCCCGGCCGGCCACGTGACCTACCGGCATCGGCGGCCGACGAGGGCCACCTCGTGTGCACGCTGCTCACGCACGTTCGACGCCCGGCACGTCTTCGCATGGACGCGCCGAGAGATCCCGTCCAACGTGCGACTCGCCGCGCAGATGCCGCGCTGACCGCCGCTCAGGGCGTCAGGCCGTCGGGCCCTCGGTCTCGGTCTCAGGAGCGACGGATTCCTCGTGCGCCTCCGCGGCGGAACGGCGTCGGCGCAGCAGGGCGGTGATCGCCCGCCAGCCGACCAGGAACACACCGAGCACGATCGTGGCAACGATGATGAACGGCACCTCGGCGGTGTCGCCGCTGAGCACGCGGATGAGCATGCCCCCGGCGACCGTCACGACCCACACCACCGCGCCCCACAGCACCGACCACGGTCGACGGTGCCTGCCGGGGAGCAATGCGGCCAGCAGGTGTCCGACCACCACGGCGATCAGGAACGGCCAGGCGGTGAGCAGGAACCCCGCCGGATTCTCGTCGTGCGAGGCACGACCCATCGCGGCGAAGATGAGCACGAACACGATGTCGACGATGACGGCGGGGAGGTACCTCATGCCACGACCCTACGTCGCGACGCCCGAACCCCCGCCTCCCGCGCGGTGTGGGGCGGAGATCCGCGTGTGGGGAGGAGAGTTCGACGACGAGCGTCCGCCCGACGGGGAGAATTCCGCCCGAGCGGCGCGGGCGCGTTCCGGCCGCGGAGCGAATGCGGCGCGGTTCACTCGAACCGGGTGAATGACCCATCGCGCAAGACGGGGACGACGTCGACGGCGTCGAGCGCGGCGGCATCCGTCGTCGCGGTCGGCACCAGACCGGATGCCTCGATACGAGCGGTGGACGCCACGCCCTCGGCCAGCTCGCGCCCCGACCCGCTCGCGCCGATCATGTGCCGCAGCGCGCCGCGGAGGGCCCGGAAACCCTCGGCGGCGACCGCGGCATCCGGCGAGGTGTGATCGATGCCCCGATCCGAGAGCGCCAGGATGATCGCCCCCGCACCGAGCTGATCCTCGACCGCGAAGCGCAGCGTGCCCGTGGCATCCGCCTCTCCCGCAGCGATGACCGCGACCGAGGTCCGCGCCTGTCGACGCTCCTGGATGGTCTGCACCTCACGGGCGACGGCGGAGGCGTTGCGGATGCCGCCGACGAGGACGATCGCCTCCGGGGAGGCTGCGGCGGCGACCGCTGCACCGTTCCGCGACCATCCCTCGGCTTCAGCCAGACTCACGTCACCTCCGGCGGCTGCGGCATCGATCACCGTGGACGAGAACCGCAGGACATCCACGACCACGACGATGTCGGCGGGTGCGAGACGGGCGAGGCCCGCGCTACCCCAGTCGAGACGGACCTGGTACGTGGACTGATCGAACGGCGACGGCATCCGACCAGCCTAGAGCCGTCAGTCGGCCGCGAGCGCCTCGACCGGAGCCACCCGGGTGGCCAGGCGCGTGGGCGTGGCAGCAGCGACCAGCGTGAGCACCGCCGTGGCGACGACGATGATGGCGACGGGGATCCACGGGACCTGCGGGGCCACGAGCCCGGCGGGTGTGAAGTCCGGCAGCGTCGGCACCGAGCCCAGCAGCGACTGCGCCGCGATCCACCCGTACACGATGCCCAGCACGAGACCGGTCAGCGTCGCGGCCACCGTGATGTGCGTGGCCTCGAGCAGCACCATCCGCCGCACCTGACGGTTCGACAGCCCGATCGAGCGCAGCAGGCCGAGTTCGCGGCGTCGCTGCACCACACCGATCGTGAACAGGTTGACGAGTCCGACGGCCGCGATGACCGCGGAGACGGCGACCAGCACCATCATGATCGCCGCGAACGCGTCGAACGGGGCGAAGAACTCCTCCGGGATCTCGCCGGTCACCTGACTCATCATCAGACGCTTCGCGGACTCGAGCGCGACGGCGAACATGGTCACGAGCGTCACGCCCATCACCACGCCGATCGCCATCCGCGACGACCGCTCCGGATACCGCAGCGCATTCTCGGCAGCGAGACGAGCGGTGGCGCTCGAACCGAACATCCTCCCCACCAGACGCAGCACCGGCGGCATGAACAGCACAGATCCGAGAGCGAGCCCGGTGAACGAGAGGACTCCGCCGAAGAAGGCGATGACGACGCCGAGCGGGGTCAGGAGTCCAACGACCACCCCCGCCGCGAGGAGCACCGCTCCGGTGATCAGCAGGATCCAGGCGCCGACGTGCCGGCCGGGCTTCCCCGACACCTCGTCGTGGGTCCGTTCGACGGATCCGCCCAATGCCTGCAGCGGCGTCACCGACAGCACCCGACGCGAGCCGGCCCATGCCGCAGCCCAGGTCGTGAGTGCGACACCGATCGCGGGCAGGGCGATGAACGGCTGTGCGAGCGAGAACGAATCCGGCACGTTGTCGATCAGCTGCGACCCGATCTGCACCCCGATCACGGCCAGCACGATGCCGACGAGCAGACCGATCGCGGCGCCGAGCAGACCGACGACGAGACCCTGCTTGCCGACCTGTGCCCGCTGCGAGCGCGCGGTCGCCCCGATCAGACGCATGAGGGCGATCTGCCGCGTGCGTCCGGCGATGATCGTCGAGAAGGTGTTCGCCGTGACGATCGCGGCCACGTACATCGCGACGACCGTCAGCAGCACCGACAGCAGGGCGACCACGAACGCGAGCGTCTCGCTGTCTCCGATGAAGGGATCGGCCTGCAGGACCGCGCCGATGTAGGCGGTGATCTCGACCAGAAGCACGCCGAACGCGGCCGACAGCGCGGCGACGAGGATGCTGGCGCCCATGCCCCGGTCGCGCAGCCAGGCCAGGCGGGGTCCGGTCGCCCGCGACTCGGGGACGACCGTCGCGACCGCGGTCATGCCGCCACCTCCGCGGCGAGCATGTAGGCGGAGATCTCCTCCGCGGTCTGACGCGGGTGGTCGGCGACGATCCGACCGTCGCCGAGGTAGAGCACGCGGTCGGCGTGGCTCGCGGCGATCGCGTCGTGCGTGACCATCGCGATGGACTGGCCGTGCTCACGGCTCGCGGTGGCGAGCAGGCGCAGCACCTCGCGCCCGGTCTTCGAGTCGAGGTTGCCGGTGGGCTCGTCCGCGAACACGAGGTCGGGGGCGGTCGCCAGGGCGCGGGCGATGGCCACGCGCTGCTGCTGCCCGCCGGACAGCTGGTGCGGCCGGTGGTTCAGGCGGGAGCCGAGCCCGAGCGACTCGATCAGTCCGTCGATGCGCGCGCGTTCGATCGCACTCGGGCGGCGGCCGTCGAGCTCGAACGGCAGCATGATGTTCCCGAGCGCGTCGAGCGTGGGCACCAGGTTGAAGGCCTGGAAGATGAAGCCGACGCGGCGGCGGCGCAGGATCGTCAGGTCGATGTCGCCGAGGCCCGTGATCTCCGTGTCACCGATCCACGCGCGCCCTTCCGTCGGGCTGTCGAGCCCCGCCATGATGTGCATCAGGGTGGACTTGCCGGAACCGGAGGGACCCATGATCGCGGTGAACTGTCCGCGGCGGATGCCCACGCTGACGTCATCGAGCGCACGGACGGTGCCTTCGCCCGAGCCGTAGGTCTTCTTGAGGTGCTGGACGCGGGCGGCGAGCCCCAGGTCGGTGGTCGTGATCTCCATGCCTTCGACGCTATTTCCCGAGCCTCGCGCCGGTCATCGCCCGACCGGAGCATCCGCGTACATCGCAGGGATGATCTGCAGCCGTGACGATCCGCCGAGGTCATGACGATCTGCCGACGGATTCGCACAAGTTCCTCGGCGCAGCGTCACCGAGTCCGCGAATCGTCAACGGACGCCGTGGTGGGTGCCGGTCAGGCGAGGCCGTGCTCGAAGGCGAAGACCACCAGCTGCACGCGGTCGCGCAGCGCGAGCTTGGTGAGGATGCGGCTGATGTGCGTCTTGACGGTCGCCTCGCTCAAGTACTCCCGGCCCGCGATCTCGGCGTTCGACAGGCCACGGGCGGCGAGCGCGAAGATCTCCTTCTCCCGGTCGGTGAGCGTGGAGTACTGCGGCGGGACGGGCTTGGGCGCTTCGGCGAAATGCGCGAACAGATCACGCGTCGCCGAGGCGGCGATCACACTCGAACCCGAATGCACGGTGCGGATCGCGGCGAGCAGGAACTCGGGGTCGGCGTCCTTGAGCAGGAAGCCGCTGGCTCCCTGCCGGATCGCGCGCGCGGCCGCCTCGTCGAGGTCGAACGTCGTGAGCATGACGATGCGCGGCGGCTCCGGCCGGGCGAGGATCTCGGCGGTCGCCGTGAGACCGTCCATGACCGGCATCCGGATGTCCATCAGCACCACGTCGGGCCGCGTCGCGCGGACGACGTCGAGCGCCTCCTGGCCGTTGCCGGCTTCGCCCACCACCTCCAGGTCGGTCTGCGAGGCGACGAGCATCCGGATGCCGGCACGGAACAGCGCCTGGTCGTCGACGAGCACGACTCTGATCATTCGGGGACTCCGATCGGGAGCGTGGCGTGGACGACGAACTGTGCCCCTCGGCGCTCGGCTTGCAGACTACCGCCGACGAGCTGCGCCCTCTCCTTCATCCCGATGACCCCGTGCCCTCCGGACGCGATCACGGTGTCCCGCGACACGGTGTTGCGCACGTCGACGTCGACCCGATCCGGGAACCAGGCCAGGTGCACGTCGACAGCGCCGTCGCCGTGGCGGATCGCGTTGGTCAGCGCCTCCTGGAGGATGCGATACACGGCGAGCTGGATCGCGCCCGGCGGCTCCCCCGGAGGCATCGGGTCGACCGTGACGCGCGGCTCGATCCCCGCCTGCCGCACCTGTGCGAACAGGGCTTCGAGGTCGGCGAGCGTCGGCTGCGGGCCATCGCCCTGCCGATGCCGGAGCTGCGTGAGCAGCATCCGCACGTCGCTCAGCGCCCCGCGCGCCGTCTGCGCGATCGTGCCGAGCGCTTCCGTCGCCAACTCGGGTTTCGCCGCGGCCGCATATCGCGCGCCGTCGGCCTGAGCGATGACCACGGCGAGCGAGTGAGCCACGATGTCGTGCATGTCGCGGGCGATGCGCACGCGCTCCTGCTCTTCGACCGCGAGAGACTCGGCCTCGAGCTGGGCCGCGCGAGTACGGCGCGCGCGCAGCACGACCCGCCACAGGAGTCCGCACACCCAGGCGAAGCCCAGGGCCATCACGGACACCACGAGGAGGAGGGTGCCGGCCGTCACCTTCTCCCATCCGGTGCCGGTGCCGAAAGCGACGCCGTTCACGACCACCATGTAGAGGGCGGCGACGAGTCCACCGAAGAGAGCGGACCCGAAGCCCCACCAGAGCACCCGCCTCGTGCCCCACGCCGCCGTGGCGTAGAGCACGAGCAGGATGGCGAAGTCGATCGGCAGCGGGCCGAAGCCGGCGACCATCTGCAGTATCGCCCCGGCCCATGCCGCTGCGAGCGCCCAGCCCGGCGCGAGCCGTCCTATCGCGACCGCGCCGAACATCAGCACGGCAGCGAACACGACCGCCACGACGGCCGCGCCTCCGATCGCCGTGTTCCCGGTTCCCGGTCCGTAGAACACCAGCGACATCGGCAACAGGACGAGGAAGAGCAGCGCCGCCCCGACGATGTCGAGCGCGAGCGCCGTGCGGGAGAGCGGGCGGATCACTCCCCCACGCTACGCGAGCACACCGCACGGGACATCCGTCCGTGGATGTATCCCTGCGGTGTCGGTCAGGCGCGAGCGAGGATCTCGCCGTGAGGCACGAGGAACCAGCCGTCGCCGTCGTCGGCCCAGCGCTTCCAGGCGTCGCTGATCTCCTGCAGATCGGCGGACGTGGCCATATCGCTGTCCACCAGCTGTCGGGCGAGCGCGGACTCGAGGATGCGGTCCGCCCACATCCCGCCCCACCAGGCTCGCTCCGCGGGAGATGCATAGCACCAGGTGGATGCCGTCGCGGTGACATCCTCGAAGCCCGCGGCCCGCGCCCAGGAGAGCAGTCGGCGACCGGCATCCGGCTCGCCGCCGTTCGCGCGGGCCGCCGCCTGGTACAGAGCCAGCCACCGATCGAGCTCGGGCAGGACCGGGAACCAGAGGAAGCCCGCGTAGTCGGCGTCGCGCGCGGCGACGATCCCACCGGGCACCGCCACGCGACGCATCTCCCGCAGTGCCTGCACCGGGTCGCCGACATGCTGCAGCACCTGGTGCGCGTGCACGACGTCGAAGGAGTCGTCGGGGAAGCTGAGCGCGTGCACATCTTCGACCGAGAAGTCGAGGTTCTCGATGCCGCGATCCGCCGCGAGGGCACGCGACAGCGACAGGGCGTCCTCGTCGATCTCGGTGGCGGTCACGTGCGCGACGACGCCGGCGAAGTCCACCGTGATGGAGCCCGGCCCCGCTCCGACGTCGAGGAGCCGCGTCGCAGCTGTGAGGTGCGGACGGAGGTAGGCCGCGGAATTCGCGATGTCGCGCACGTTGTGCGAGCGGAGAACTGATTCGTGGTGTCCGTGCGTGTACGTGACCATGCGGTTCATTCTGGCAGAGCACCCCCGTCGGCAAACTCGATCACCCTGTCGACCACCTGCCTCACCGATGGCCTCGACGCGTCGATCAGGGTCTCTCCCGCGCGCAGCGGCGATGCATGCTGACTCTCTCCGATCCCGACGATCCTCTCGATCTCCGCGGCAGACGCGCCGAGCAGGTCGTCCCCGGCCAGGAGTGCGCCGTCCGCGCCCTCCGCCCTCCGGACCGCATGGTCGCGGCGCGTGCGCTCGTCGGCATCGAGGCGGAAGAAGCGGACGTCCGCTCGAGGGAAAGCCGCGCGCACTTCTGCCGGATCCACCTCGAACGGCGCGACGGCGATCAGGGTCTGCGCGTCGACCGCCTCGAACACCCGGTGCAGGGCGGCGGCGTTCTCGACCCCGCTCATATGCCTCACATTCCAGGCGAAACTCAGCTGAGCCACGTCGACGAAGCCCGTGCGCTCGCCCGCACTCCACCGGGCGCGGGCCAGCTCCCAACCCACCCGCGAGGCGCCGGAGCACCGCGGACCGGTGACCCAGATGACCCGCCCTGTCACATGCCTGTCGGGGAATACGGTCTCGACGGTCGTCTGCGCCCCCACGGCCCGGTGGTCGATCACGGACTCCACGATCTCCTCGATGGTCGACCGCTCCGTGTCCAATCGCTCCCAGCCGGGGTGCGCCGTCCTCGCCTCCCGAGTACCGGCGGCGAGCGCGGCGTCGACCTGGTCGCGTTCCCACCGGCGGGGAGCCAGACGCTCCCGCCTCGTCTCCTCATCCGCGTCGAGCCACAGAGAAACCGTCGGATGCCCGTTCATCGGAGGCGGCTGGGTCGGATCGGCGACTCCGGACACGATGAGCCGCTCGACGCCCGCGTCGCGGAACCGTGCGGCGAGCCGGACGAGCGCGGTCTCCTTCAACGCCCAGCGGTCCGGATCGTCAGGTGGAGCGGGATAGCACATGCCGAGCTGATCGATGTCGAGATACCCGGTCGGCACTCCGTCGGACGCGAGACGCTCGGCGACAGCCCACGCGACGGCGCTCTTCCCGACTCCCGGCACTCCTGCCAGCCGCAACACATCCATGCGACCCAGTCTGGCAGCGGCGCTCAACGCAGGTCGGCGACGGCCCGGCGGATGGCTTCGCGGTCGGGCTTGCCGGAGACCAGGACATCCATCTCGTCGACCAGGATGAGGCGGGACGGGCGGGCATGCTTGCCGAGTTCGTCCGCCACGGCCTCACGCGCCTGTGCGAGCTGCTCGGACTCGCTGCGCCGCAGCACCTCGCCGCGCGCGGCGACGATCACCGACGCCTCGCCCCAGTGCTCGTCCTCCACGCCCACCACGACCGCCTCGTGCAGCCCCGGGATGCGCCGGACGATCCGCTCGACCCGATCGAGCGAGATGTTGATGCCCCCGGACACGATCACATTGTCGGCGCGGCCGTGCACGCGCACCACCCCGTCTTCCACGAGCCCGAGATCACCCGTGCGGTACCAGCGGATGCCGTGCTCGTCCCGCACGAAGGTGCGCGCCGTCAAGGAGGCGTCACCGAGATACCCCTCGGCGAGCATGGGCCCGGCGATACGCAGCTCCCCGTCGACCGTGCGCACACCGACGGTGTCGAGCGGCACACCGTCGTAGACACAGCCACCACTGGTCTCGGTCGATCCGTAGGTGCGGACCACCCGTACGCCCAGGTCGTCGGCGCGCTCGCGCAGCGGCTCCGGCAGAGACTGTCCGCCGACCAGGATCGCCCGGTACGCCGTCAGCGCGGCACGTACGGCCGTGTCGTCGGCGGCATCGAGCAACGTCGCGATCTGCGCCGGGACCAGCGACGTGTAAAGATCGGGAACCCCCGCCCCCGGCGACGGACGCAGCATCGCCAGGGTCGCCTCGGCGAAGGACGCCGGCGAGAAGCGGCCGTCGAGCACGGCCGGCCTGGTGTCCGCGAGGATCGACCGCACGATCACCTGCAACCCTGCGACGTAGCCGGCGGGCAGAGCGAGCAACCAGCGCCCGCTCCCGATCCGCGCCGCGGTGGCCTCGGCACTCGCGCGCAGCGCCTCACCGCTCAGTGCGACCCGCTTCGGGATGCCGCTCGACCCGGAAGTCGCGATCACCGCCGCGATGCCGTCCGCCACGTTCTCGGGCGCGCCGGCCACCATGCCGAGTCCCAGCGCGGGTCCACCCTCGAGGGCGCGCTGCAATGCATCCCGCAGCAGATCCGGATCTTCGGCATCCGTGGGGATCAGGGCGGTCATGCGGATCTCCGACTCAGTAGTGCCAGGGGAACGACGACCAGTCGGCGTCGCGCTTCTCGAGGAAGGAGTCCCGGCCCTCGACGGCCTCATCGGTGCCGTAGGCCAGGCGGGTCGCCTCACCGGCGAACACCTGCTGGCCGACCAAGCCGTCGTCGACGGCGTTGAAGGCGAACTTCAGCATGCGGATCGCGGTGGGCGACTTGGTGAGCACGGTGCGCGCCATCTTCAGCGCCTCCCGCTCGAGCTCAGCGTGCGGCACGACACGGTTGACGGCACCCGCCTCGTAGGCACGCTGCGCCGAGTACTCCTCGGCCAGGAAGAACACCTCGCGGGCGAACTTCTGTCCGGTCTGCCGGGCCATGTAGGCGGAGCCGTACCCGGCGTCGAAGCTGCCCACGTCGGCATCCGTCTGCTTGAACCGGGCCTCTTCTGCCGAAGCGATCGTGAGGTCGCACACCACGTGCAGCGAATGCCCTCCGCCGGCGGCCCATCCGGGGACGACCGCGATGACGACCTTGGGCATGAAGCGGATGAGCCGCTGCACCTCGAGGATGTGCAGGCGTCCGACCGCCGCGCGACTCGCGCCGTCGACGATCGCCGTCTCGGCATCCGAGTACTTGTACCCGTCGCGGCCGCGGATGCGCTGGTCGCCACCCGAGCAGAACGCCCACCCGCCGTCCTTGGGGCTGGGGCCGTTGCCCGTGAGCAGCACCGCGCCGATGTGCGCATCCTGTCGGGCGATGTCGAGCGCACGGTAGAGCTCGTCGACGGTGTGAGGCCGGAAGGCGTTGCGCACCTCCGGCCGGTTGAACGCGATGCGCGCGACCCCGCCGTCGCGCGAGACGTGCGCGGTGATGTCGGTGTAGTCCTCGGCACCGGGCGCGAGCACCCATTCAGCCGGGTCGAACAGGTCGGAGACGAATGCGGTGGTCACGGCATCAGCCTATTCCTCGGTCCGCGCCGAGCACGCAGGAAGCGCCCCCCGATCGGGACGGCGCCTCCTCGACCGCACTGGTCAGCGGCGACCTGCGCGGACCGTCTTCCTCCAGCCGTCGACGATGTCCCAGCCGACGCCCACGGCGATGCCGAACCCCAGCAGCACGGCGAGGATGCGGAACACCCCGCCTTCGTCGGCCGATTCAGCCTGCCCTGCCGCGAATCCTTCCCCGCCGGCCGCGGTGACCTGCGCGAGAAACTCCGGATTCACCAGGTCGCCGGTGAGCAGCAGCACGAGCACCCAGGCGAGGAACGCGACGGCGAGGACCGTGTTCACCACGGCCAGTCCGGTGCTCCAGCGCCCCCGGCGGTAGAGCACGATCGCGAACACGGCCTCCGCGACGATGAGCAGGAACAGGACGCCGATGCCCCACGGCCACAGCTGCGGGTTCAAGATCGGCAACGTCTCGCCGTCCACGTGGACGAAGCCGCGGTAGCGATCCCAGAGGAGAGCGCCGATAGCGATGCCGAGGAAGACGAGTGACGCGATCAGCTCGCTGCGCCCCACTCCCTTCTCCGTGGGCTCCGGCAGCTGGTCGACGTCCCACTTCTCGATCGCCGTCGCACTGCCGCTGCGCTCCAGGATCACGAAGACGAGCGTGGTCCAGAAGCAGATGTGCAGGATCGCGCCACCGGTCGCGAGGATCGAGGTCGAGATGATCTCACCCACGGGGGCGTTGGAGATGGTCTGCCCCAGTGCGACGGCTCCGAGCACGCACACCGGCACGATCGTCAGCAGCAGCTTGAGCAGCCGCCACCAGGTCAGATAGAAGCGCGGGCCGATGAGGTACAGCGGGCGATCCGCATACCCGGCGGCGAGCGCTGCGGGGTCTCCGAGCTCGGTGAGAACGGAGCGTTCGGCGTCTTCCGGCGCCTCCCCCTGCTCGATCCGTGCCTCGATCGCATCGGCGATGGAGGCTTCGAGTTCGGCGCGGACGTCGTCCTGGGCCTCGGGACGGAGGCTGCGGATGGTCGCGCTGATGTAGCGCTCGGTGAGCGTGGCTGTCGTGGTCATGTCAGTTCTCCTCTGCTGTGAGGGACGCGATCGCCGTGGTGAGCGACCGCCATTCGTCGGTGAGGGTGTCGGCCAGGCGGATGCCGGCATCCGAGGTGCGGTAGAACTTGCGGGGCCTGGCCTCGTCGGTGTTCCACTCGCTCGTGAGGTACTCCTGCTTCTCGAGTCGACGGAGCAGCGGGTAGAGCGTGTTGGCGTCGGTCGCGAACCCGCGCTGCTCCAGCTGCTCGAGCAACGAGTATCCGTAACCCGGCGCGCGCAGCAGCTGCAGGCAGGCGAGCACCACCGTGCCGCGCCGCAGTTCCTGCAGGTGCGTGTCGAGTGTCTCGTTCATGTCGATCACATTACTGTGTGTCACACACCATTGTCAACCGCACATCTATGGCTGACACACTCCCGCCCTCCTCAATCGCCGAGCGCACGGCTTCTCGTCGAGCGCACGGCTTCGTCGCGTGCACAGGCCGGGCGCTCGGCAGCAAGCCGTGCACTCGGCAGAGGGGCAGCGCGGGTCGGGGCGGGGCGGTACCGCGACTCACCCGAGAGGCGAACCACGAACGGAGACCTCCGCGGAGCAGAATGGGCACATGATCCCGCCGCTCGCAGACCTGCTCGACTCGGCCAGGGTCGTCGCCCTCCCGATGCACAGCCGCTTCCGCGGAGTCGAGGTGCGGGAGGCGCTTCTCTTCGAGGGACCGGAGGGGTGGGCGGAGTTCTCGCCATTCACGGAGTACGACGACACCGAGGCGGCGACCTGGCTCGCTGCGGCGATCGACTTCGCGTGGCGGGAGCAGCCGGCGCCCGTGCGCGATCGGATCGGCGTGAACGCGACGATTCCCGCGGTGGATGCCGCCCAGGTCGCCGAGCTCCTGGAGCGGTTCCCCGGATGCCGCACCGCCAAGGTCAAGGTCGCCGAGCCGGGTCAGAGCCTCGCCGATGACGTGGCGCGAGTGCGCGCCGTGCGGGATGCGATGGGACCGGAGGGACGCATCCGCGTGGATGCCAACGGCGCCTGGAACGTCGATGAAGCCGAGCATGCCGTCCACGCCCTCTGCGAGTACGACCTGGAGTACGTGGAGCAGCCCTGCGCGACCGTGCCGGAACTCGCGGATCTGCGCAAGCGGGTCAAGTACATGGGCATCCCGGTCGCCGCCGACGAGAGCGTGCGAAAGTCATCCGACCCGCTCGCGGTCGCCCGCGCGGGTGCTGCCGATCTGCTCGTGATCAAGGCGCAGCCGCTCGGCGGGATCACGCACGCACTGCAGATCGTCACGGCAGCAGGGCTCCCGGTCGTGGTCTCGAGCGCGCTCGACACGGCGGTCGGTCTGTCTCAGGGTGCGGCGCTCGCTGCAGCCCTCCCGACGCTGGATTACGACTGCGGACTCGGCACCGCCTCGCTGTTCCTCGACGACGTGGCCGACCGACGCCCGGTCGCCGGCTCGATCTCGGCCGACCGCGTGATCCCCGACGACGGGGCGCTCGACCGACTCGCTGCCTCTGACGAGCGTCGCGAATGGTGGCTCGCCCGTCTCGCCCGCTCCCACTACGAGTTGTCGAGCCGCGCGCGCTGAGCTCGAAGCGCTTGCTGCAGCGAGCGCAACCGACCTCGGGGCGACGTCCGCGCTCTACGACTCGATGATCAGCTGCACGAGGCGACCGAGCTGCTCGCTGCCGGCCTGCCGCAACTGGGCGTCGTCCTGGCCCGCCATCGCTCCGCGCACGGTCATGCCCTCCCAGAGGATCATGAGCATGCGGGCCGCGGTCTCGGCCGGCAGACGAAGCTTCAGCGCACTCACCAAGACGATGTCGTCGATGATCTGCGCGATGCTCGACACCATCTCGCTCTCCTGTGCGAGGTAGGCCTCGCCGAACTTCGCGTCACGCAGGGCGCGGATGCGGATCTCGCTCAGCAGCATCACGCCCAGGCGATCGTCGCCGCCGAGCTCCATGATCTGCTGCACCAGCTCGATGGGATCGCACCCCTCGACCAGAGCGCCCTCCGCCGTCAGCTCCTCGACGCGGGTGCGCACTCCGCTCACGCGCACCTCGGAGACGCTCGCGGCGAGCATGAGGAACAGCTCGTCCTTGGATTCGAAGTTGGAGTAGAACGCGCCGCGGGTGAAGCCGGCTCGTTCACACACGGCCTCGACCGAGGCGCCGTCGAGACCGACCTCGGCGAAGACCTGCGCCGCTGCCTCGAGCAGCCGGGCGCGCGTGTTCTCACGACTGCGGGTTGCGGGTGTCGACATCGAAACCTCCTGACCCTTCACTCTCGCACGATTCACACCCGGCACACAGACTCCGACGCACCGGTCAATTTACGATACATGTATGTATCGGATACACCTGTGTATCCAATCAGCACCCCTCGGAGGAACGCGTGTCCACACTCCTGTCCTCGCTCGGCCGCTGGTCCTTCCGGCACCCGTGGCGAGTCCTCGTGTCCTGGCTGCTCGCGCTCGGCATCGCCGGAGCCGGAGCACTCGTACTGGGAGCGGGCACCGACAACACGTTCTCCATCCCGGGCACGGAATCGCAGGCAGGTCTCGAGCAGCTCTCGCGCTCGTTCCCGCAGGTGAGCGGCACGAACGCGCAGTTCATCGTCGTGGCCGCCGACGGTGACGAGATCACGGACGACGACTACCGCGACCACATCGAGGATGCCGTCGACGAACTCGGCGACCTCGACGGCGTGCTCGCCGCCACCTCGCCCTACGACGAGATGGTCGAGGGCATGATCAACGACGACGACACGGCGGCCATCGTGCGTGTGCAGTTCGACGGCGAATCCACCGACGTCTCGGACGACACGAAGGACGCGCTGCGCTCCGTGGTGAGCGACCTCGACGCCGAACTCCCCGACGGCGCGCAGACCTCCCTCGGCGGCGACCTCTTCGCGATCTCGATCCCCGGCGTCACGCTCACCGAGGCCGTCGGCCTCCTGATCGCGCTGCTCGTGCTGATCGTCACCTTCCGCTCCTTCGTGGTGGCCGGTCTGCCGCTCCTCACGGCCATCCTCGGCGTCGGCATCTCGATGGCGGGCATCTTCACCGCGACCGCCTTCGCGACCGTGTCCTCCACCACCCCCCTGCTCGCGCTCATGCTCGGGCTCGCGGTCGGCATCGACTATGCGCTGTTCATCATGGCCCGACATCAGGACCAGGTCCGCGAGGGCGTCGACCCCGAAGAATCCGCCTCGCGCGCCGTCGGCACGGCCGGGTCGGCCGTCGTCTTCGCCGGTGTCACGGTGCTCATCGCGCTGATCGGTCTCGGCTTCGCCGGCATCCCGTTCCTGACGACCATGGGCATCGCCGCCTCCGTCTCCGTGGCGGTCGCCGTCGCGATCGCGGTCACGCTGACGCCTGCCTTCCTCGGCTTCATGAAGGGGAAGGTGGTGGGCCGTCCGAGGCGCACGCCGAAGGCGAAGAAGAAGAACACCGACAGCGACGATGCGTCCGCAGCCCCCGCCCGCGCGAAGGGCAGTGCCCGTTGGGTGAACGGCGTCACAAAACGCCCGATCCTGGTCTCGCTGGCCGTCGTGATCGGCCTCGGCATCGTGGCAGTCCCGGCGCTCAGCCTCAACCTCGCGCTTCCGAACGCGGGCGTGCTGCCGAAGGACTCGGAGGCGCGTCAGACCTACGACCTCGTGGCGGAGGAGTTCGGGCCCGGCTTCAACGGCCCGATGATCCTCACCGGCACGATCGTCACCTCGACCGACCCGCTCACGCTGATGGAAGACCTCGGCGATGCCGTCGCGGAGGTCCCGGGCGTCAAGGAGGTCGCGCTCGCGACACCGAACGAGACCGCCGACACCGGCATCGTGCAGATCATCCCCGAGACCGCGCCGGACGACCCGGCGACGGCGGACCTCGTCCGCGAGCTGCGGAGCCACCACGACGAGTGGCTCGACGAGTTCGGGATCGACCTCAAGGTCACCGGCTTCACGGCCATCGGCATCGACATCTCCGACCAGCTCGGCAATGCGCTGCTGCCGTTCGGCATCTTCGTGATCGGGCTCTCGCTCATCCTGCTCACCATCGTGTTCCGCTCGCTGTGGGTGCCGATCACCGCAGCCGCTGGCTACCTGCTCTCGATCGTCGCCGCATTCGGCGTGGTCGGCGCCGTGTTCGAGTGGGGCTGGTTCGCCGACCTGCTGCACGTCGCCAAGGTCGGACCGATCATCAGCTTCATGCCGATCATCCTGATGGGCGTGCTGTTCGGTCTCGCGATGGACTACCAGGTGTTCCTCGTCTCGCGGATGCGCGAGGACTTCGTGCACGACCCCGACTCGAAGAGCCCCGATCGGGCGACGCGCCGCGCTGCCGCGCTGCGCACCGTCCGCAGCGGCTTCACCGGCTCGGCCAAGGTCGTCACGGCCGCGGGCCTCATCATGTTCGCGGTCTTCGTGGCGTTCGTCCCCGAGGGCGACTCGTCGCTGAAACCCATCGCCCTGGGGCTCGCGGCCGGCATCGCGATCGACGCCTTCCTGGTGCGGATGACGCTGATCCCCGCCCTCATGGCGATCCTCGGCGAGCGCGCCTGGGAGCTGCCGGCCTGGCTCGAGAAGATCCTCCCCCGGGTCGATGTCGAGGGCGAGGCCGTGGAGCGCGAACGACACCTGGCCGACTGGCCGGGAGACGGCTCGATCGTCGCCGCCGATGTTCTCGACATCAGCGCCGATGCGCCGATCGTCGAGAACCTGTCCCTGCGCATCCCGGAAGGCGGAGCGCTCGTCGCGACCGGTGGCGATGTGCGGGCCCGACGGGCACTCGCGCTCACGATCGCGGGCCGGGTGACGCCCACCGACGGCCGACTCCGCGTCGCGGGTCATCTGCTCCCCGGACGCGGGGCATGGGTGCGCTCGCACGTCGGCTGCGTGCTGGTCGACGACGCCGATGCCGCCCTCGCCGATCTCGCCGAGGCGCTGCGCGGAAAGTCGCAGATCGTCGTGATCGACGGGATCGATCGCCTGACCGGCGGCCAGCGCGACCAGGCGGCCGCGATGCTGCGCGATGCCGCGGCATCCCGCACGCTCGCGGTGTTCGCCACCGCCTCCGATGCCGATGTGGCACTGACCACCCTCGCGGAAGCCGGCTGGCCCGCCCCCGAAACTCTCGACACGCGCGCTCCTCGCCGGAGCGCCGCAGAACCCACCGAGGTGACCGCATGACCCTCCCCATCGAGCGCGCGCGCTCCCGCAAGCCCATCACGTGGCTGACCATCCTCGGCGTGCTGCTGCTTCCCGCGGCGGTCGGCGGCATCCTGGTCGCGGCCCTGCAGAACCCGACCGAGCGTCTGGAGTCGATGACCGCGGCGATCGTCAACCTCGACGAGCCGGTGACCATCGACGACCAGGTCACCCCGCTCGGACGCCAGCTGGCGGCAGGACTCGTCGAGGGGTCGGACGACCTCGACTCCAACCTGACATGGGTGATCTCGAACGAAGAGGATGCGGCCGACGGTCTCGCCGACGGCTCGTACCAGGCGGTCATCACCATCCCCGAGGAGTTCTCTGCGGCGGCGACCTCGGCCGGTCAGGCGATCTCGGACGGCGGCGGCGAGGCCGAGCAGGCCACCATCGCCGTGACCACTCCGGACGACGGCCTCGTCGCCGACGACCTCATCACCGGCCAGATCGCCGACGTCGCGGCCTCGACCATGGGCACCATGCTGTCCGAGGCGACGACCGAGAATATCCTGGTCGGCTTCACCACGATCGGCGACCAGATCGGTGAGGCGGCAGACGGCGCACTGAAGCTCGCCAACGGTGCACGGGATGCCGCGACCGGTGCCGCGGCGATCCCCAAGGGCGCGACGAAACTCGCCTCGGGCGCGGGCGAACTCGGCTCCGGAGCGTCTTCGCTGGCCACGGGACTCGACACGATCGCCGGCAAGACGCGGGAGGCGGCGGCGGGTGCGGCGCAGATCGGGTCGGGGCTGACCGGCGGCGGCAACCAGCTGCAGCAGAGCGTCGCCGGCACGCAGCAGCTCGTCGGAGCGATCCAGGGCGCCTCGGCATCGGCGCAGTCCGCAGCGAACGGGTCGGCCGCTCTCGCGCAGAAGCTGGGCGCGCTGGCGCAGACCGCCTGCACGCCGCCAATCGCGGACCAGGACGAGTGCACCCTGTTCACGTCGCTCGCGAAAGACGCGGGCGCCGTGGCGACCTCTGCAGGAACCGCCTCCGGCGTGCTCAACAGCCCGAAGGTCGCAGGCGGAATCGCCGCCCTCCCCGGCTCGCTCAGCACGATCGCCTCCAGCATGACCCAGGCGGGCGCCGGGGCGACACAGCTGTCCGGCGGACTCACGCAGCTCGCCGACCAGGGCATCGCCGCATCCGCCACCGGCGCGCGCGGCATCGCCACAGGTGCGACCCAGTTGTCCGACGGCGCCACCGCCCTGGCCGACGGCACGACCGAACTGGCGACCGGGATCGACACCCTGGCGACCGGGACCGGCGACCTCGCGGGTGGGCTGCGCACGGCATCCGACTCCCTCCCCTCGTTCAGCGACAGCGACTCGAAGTCCCTCGCCTCGGTGATCGCCGACCCGGTGTCGTCGAACTCCTCGATGGACACGATCTTCGGTCCGACGGCGATCCCGCTGCTCGCCGCCGTCGTGCTGTGGTTCGGCGGACTCGCCACCTTCATCGTGATGCGCGCCCACACGGCGCGCACGCTCACGTCGCGGCGCTCGTCCGCCGCGCTGACGCTGCGGGCATTCGCACCCGCCGCCCTGATCGGTGCGGGACAGGGGCTGCTGGTGTCGCTGATCGTGCAGATCGTCGCGAGCTACGATGCGGCCGCGTGGTGGGCGTTCGCGGGCACCGCGGTGCTCGCCGGCATGGCGTTCGCTGCCGTGAACCAGGCACTCGTCGCCCTGTTCGGCGGCGTCGGACGCTGGATCTCCGCGCTCGTCGGGGTGCTCGCCGTCGCGACAGGTCTCATCTCCACGGTCCCCGGCTGGCTCTCCAGCATCGGAGCCGCCCTGCCGACGGCTCCCGCGTTCGCCGGGCTGATCGCAGGAAGCGGTTCGGCGGTTGCTGCCCTGGTGGTCTGGGGAGTGCTGTCGCTGGTCGCCACGACACTCGCCGTGACGCTGCGGCGCACGACGTCGGCCAAGGCGGTCCTCGCCACGGCCTGAGCTCGTCCCCTGCTCCCGTGCCAAAACGGAGACCATCCGCTCCCGGCCTCGTGCTCCGGCCCACCGCGGGGGTCGGCGAGGTCTACAGAGAAGTCCAGGATGCTGCGCTCGCGCGCCTCGGCATCCCGACACGGCATCCGCACACCGGGCACGTCACGCTCCGAGGGTTCTACGAACCCGAGCGGCGCGAAGAGCTGGCCGAAGTGATCCGCGCATGGGCAGCACGGCAGTCTCCGATCGAGGTCATCGCCGAGGCCGAACTGGTCTGGTACCAGGGCGGCATCGAGCACGCCGAGGTCCTGCCGCTACGAGGCTGACCGACCGACGAGTCCTCGCGGCACAACTTCGGAGATTCGAGCTCGACGCGCCGCATTCGGGAGCTGCGCGCCCGCGTGTCGGCCGGGATCTCCGAAGCTGTGCAGGACGCGGGTGAGGAGCGGGTGGGGCTCAGCCCAAGACGGGGCTCAGCCCAAACAGGACCCGCAGCCCGTACCCGCGGCCCAGCCCGCAGCTCAGCTCAGGCCGGAGTAGGCGTGCAGACCCTTGAAGAACACGTTCACGATGGTGAAGTTGAAGATCACGGCCGAGAAGCCGACGATCGCGAGCCAGGCCGAGGGGTTGCCGCGCCAGCCGCGGGTCGCGCGGGCGTGGATGTATCCGGCGTAGATGACCCAGATCACGAAGGTCCAGGTCTCCTTCACGTCGAAGCCCCAGAAACGGCTCCAGGCGTAATACGCCCAGATGGATCCGGCGATGAGCGTGAAGGTCCACAGGATGAACCCGATGATCGTGAACATGTACGCCAGGCTCTCCAGGCGCACCGCGTTCGGAAACGTGCGGAGGAAGCCGGGCCCGGTCTTCGCGGCGCCCTCTCCGACGAGACGCTCCCGGCGCGACTGCATGAGCTGGATCACCGAGAGGGCGAACGCGAGCGCGAAGAACGCCGTGGCGAGCGACGCGACGAACACGTGGATGACGAGCCACACGCTCTTGAGCGGATCCATCAGCGGCGAGACGTCGACGTAGAAGTTCGTCGCCCCCAGTCCGAGCAGCACCACGACGAGACCGGTGATGAAGGTGCCGAGGAAGCGCAGGTCCAGGCGCGTGAGGACGACGAGGAAGACGGCCACGATGAGCAGCGTGCCCATCATCGCGAACTCGTAGAGGTTCGCCCAGGGCACGCGGCCTGCGGCGATGCCACGGGTGACCGCTGCCGCGAGGTGGAAGACGAATCCGAGCACCGTGAGCGACGTGCCGATCCGCGCCATCACGAAACGCTGCGTCGGGACCTCTGTACCGGGGGCGCCCGAGGCGGCGACGGCGGATCCCCCGCCGGCGCCGACGAGCACCGACTCGCGGACCGTCTGCGCGTCGGCCGTCGCCTGCGAGCGCCGTGCGAGATCGAAGGCGTAGGCCACGAAGGCCGCCGCGTAGATCGCGATCGCCGTCCACAGCAGGACCGGCGAGATCACGTTGAGCTCGAGCATGGTGTCAGTCTACTTTCCGGGTGTCTGGGGCCGGGGCGTCCGGCGCTGCGGACTCCTCCGCGCTGTCGTCGTCGGCGGCATCCGTCTCGGTTCGCACGGTGGTGCCGCCCGCCGCGTCGAGCAGTCGGGCGTGACCTGCGACCAGGTCGTCCACGGCGGCTGCGAGCGTGGGGTCCTCACCGCGGGCGAGCGCGGCGTACTCGAGCGCGATCTCGCCGTCGTGCGCGGTGGCCTTGACCCACACGCGCCGACGCGGCACGAACAGCGCGATCATGAGCCCGCCGAGGGCGAGCAGCGCGAAGCCGAGCACCCACACGCCGGACTCGTCGCGGTGGATCTGCAGCGACGCGAACCTCTTCACCGATTCGGAGGCATCCGTCGCCCCCGCCGGCGACTCGTCGTCGAAGGTGACCGAGCCGAGGCCGTTCGGCAGCTGCGCGGTCTGCCCGGGGACGAGCTCGATCGATTCGACGTCGGTGCTGCGACCGGTGAGCTTGGTCATGCCGGTGGTGTCGAGCACGTAGACCGAGCGCGGCACGCCCTCGTTGATGCCGAGGTCGCCGGTGTACACATCGAGGGTGAGCGTCGGGTTCGTGAGGTCGCCGTACGCGGAGAAGAACGCGCCGCTCTCGAGCACACCCGTCGTCGGGTAGAAGAAACCGACCAGTCCGACCTGCTCGGCCAGGCCGTCCGGAATCTTCAGCACCCCGAGCGAGGTCATGTTCGTGTCCTGCGGGAGGAACGGCGTGCTGTTCGTGAAGACGACGTTGCCGTCCGGATCGCGCACCGTCACGGTCGGGGCGTAGCCGTTGCCGAGTAGGAACACGTCGTCGTCGGCGACCCCGAGCGGCTCGTTGACCTTGACGGCTCCTGTGCGCTCCTCGCCGTTCTCCTGCACGGTGACGTTGGCCGAGAAGTCGCCGGCCTGGCCCGAGCCCGGCTCGCCGAAGGGCTGGTAGGTCACGTCGAACGAGTCGAGCCGCATCGAGTACGGCGAGAAGGCGTCGTCGCCGACGAAGCGGCCGCGGTTCATCGAGTCGTAGTCGAGCAGGGTGTTCGCGAAGGTCTCACCCTCGACCAGCACGCGCTGCCCGGTGTAAGAGAAGCCGCCCCCGACGCCGACCGTGACCAGCACACCCACGAGCGCGAGGTGGAAGAGCAGGTTGCCGGTCTCGCGCCAGTACCCGCGCTCGGCGGAGACCGAGAACGTGCGGCCCCGGTCGTAGCGCTCGACCCGGTAGCCGAGAGCCTTGAGCTGCTTGGTGGCGACGTCGATGGACGCGGCGGCCTCCGCCTCGGCGTCCCCCGTCTTCGTCCCCGAGTCGGCGGCGGGATCGCGGGTCACGGCACGATAGTCCTCGAGCCGCTGCAGTCGTGCGGGGGTGCGCGGCGGACGGGCGCGCAGCGCCTTGGCGTGGTGCTTGATGCGCGGGATCACGCAGCCGACGAGCGAGGCGAACAGCAGCAGATAGATCGCCGAGAACCACGGCGAGAGGTACACGTCGAACATCTTGAGTCCGTCGAGCACCGGGAAGAGGTCGGGGTTGTCGCGCTCCCACTGCGTGACACCGTTCGGGTCGGCCATCCGCTGCGGGAAGATCGAGCCCGGGATCGCGGCGATCGCGAGCACGAGCAGCAGGATCAACGCGGTGCGCATCGAGGTCAGCTGACGCCAGCCCCACCGCAGCCAGCCGACGAACCCCAGCCGCGGCTGGGTGATCGAGTCGTCGCCGTCGACGTGGTCGGACGGGCGGAGCGGATCGCTGGAGTCGCTGTTCACGGCACCCTTGTTCTTCGTGGTGGTCTTCTCGGGGCGGGTCTTCTCGGAGTGGTCAGAGCGGGAGGATGACACTGCCCATCACCGCCGTCAGTCGAGACATGATGTCGGTCCACAGGCCGGTGACCATCAGGATGCCGAGGAGGATGAGCAGCACCCCACCGATGACGTTGACCACGCGGATGTGGCGGCGGAGGAAACCGATCGCCTTCGTCGCCCAGCCGAAGCCGAGGGCGACGAGCAGGAACGGGATGCCCAGGCCGAGCGAGTAGGCGAGCCCGAGGAAGCCCGCGCGCACCGGGTCGCCGGCGTTGAACGACAGCGCGAAGATCGCCGTGAGCGTCGGGCCGAGGCAGGGTGCCCAGCCGATGCCGAGCGCGATGCCGAGCAGCGGAGCGCCGATGATGCCGGCCTTCGAGTCGACGTGGAAGCGGAGCTCGCGCTGCGCGAAACCGAACAGACCGAGGAAGACCAGGCCCATGGCGATGATCACGACACCGAGGATGCGCGTGATGATCTCGCCCCACTGCAGCAGGAACACGCTCGCCACGCCGCCGAGTGCGGTGATCGAGACGAACACGAGGCTGAAGCCGAGGATGAACAGCAGCACGCCGAGGACGAGCCGGCCGCGAGTCGCGGTCTCGGTCGTCTGCGTCGTGGCGCGTCCGTCGCCGCCGCCGGAAGCGACCTGGCGGGGCGCCACGGCACCGCCGAGGAATCCGAGGTATCCGGGAACGAGCGGCAGCACGCACGGAGACAGGAACGAGACGAGTCCCGCCAGCATCGCGACCGGGATCGCGATCCAGAGGGCCCCGGAGCCGATGATCGCTTCGGGGTTCACAACGCTCCCGGGCAGCTCACGAGTCCTCCGCGAGCGCGTCCTTGACGAGCGTCGAGAGGATCGAGGGGCCGTCGATCGGTCCGATGATGCGCGCGGCGACGCGACCCTGCTTGTCGAGCACGAGCGTGGTCGGTGTCGCGGCGATCGGCGTGACCTTGGCGAAGGCGAGTTTGGCCTCGGCGGTGTCGACGTCGATCAGACTCGGGTACGTGATGTCGTACTCCTCGGCGAACGCGACGGCCGTGTCGGCCTGGTCGCGGGTGTTGATTCCGACGAACGCGACATCGTCGTCCGAGAAGTCCTGCCACACGGCTTCGAGGTCTGCGGCCTCGAGCCGACACGGCGCACACCCGGCGTACCAGAAGTTGACGACCGTGACATCCCCGGCGATGTCGGCACTGTCGAACGTCTCGCCGGTCTCGGTGACTCCGCCGAACTCCACGGGCTCGCCGCGCTCGGCGACGGGGATCTCGACGATCGCCCCATCGGCCGCGACGTAGCCGGTGTTCTCCCCGTTGAGGAAGGATTCGCTGACAGGATCGGGAGCGCAGGCGCTCAGACCGATGGCGAGCACCGCAGCGAGCGCGGCACCGACCGCGCGGCGTGAGCGCCGGGTGCGGGAGGAGCGGCCGCTGCGGATCTGACGGACCGTCGAATCGCGTGGCACGACTCCGAGTTTACGCAGAGGATCCTATGCGCGAGGTGGATGCAGGACCGCCTGCGACGGGCGTCAGAACCTCGCCAGGACGTCGTCGACACCGGCCCGGAACTGCGGGCAGGTCGCGATGTCATGGGCCCGGCACCCCATCGCGTGTTCGGTCATCTCGCGCGACCGGCGCATCTCTTCCATGCGCCGATCGAGGTCGTCCAGATGCTGCTGGAGCACCTGATGCCGCCCCGCACTTCCGTCGTCGAGAAGCACGGCGATCTGCTCGAGCGTCATCCCCGCCGCTTTGCTGCGCTGGATGACGGCGATGCGTACGACCTCGTCTTCGCCGTAACGGCGGCGTCCGGCTGAGTCGCGGGGAGGCCGCAGGAGACCCACCGATTCCCAGTGCCGGAGGACGTTGGTCGGCAGCTCGAAACGGGCGGCGACATCTCCGACGGACCACGGATGCTCAGCGCTTGACTTCATGTTGACATGAAGTCACAGACTGACGGAGAACGCAACCTCCATCGGGAAGGACACCCATGTACGACGCCATCGTGATCGGCGCAGGACCGGCAGGACTGCAGGCCGCTCTGACCCTCGGACGCATGCACCGCTCGACGCTGCTCCTCGATTCGGGCGAGTACCGCAACGGCACCGTCCTGCACATGCACAACATGGTCGGCGAAGACGGCGCACCGCCGGCGGAGTTCCGCGCCACCGCCCGCGCGGAGCTCTCCGCCTACGCCGACGTCGAGATCCGCGACACCGGCGCGACCGGCATCTCCGGAGGCGAGGGCGCGTTCCGAGTCGCCCTCGCCGACGGCTCGACGGTCGAGGGACGTCGGGTGATCCTGGCCACCGGCGTCGCCGACGACCTCCCCGACGTCCCCGGGCTGCAGGAACTGTGGGGAACGCTCGCGTTCAGCTGTCCGTTCTGCGACGGCCACGAGCACACGGGCAAGGCCATCGGCATCCTCGGCGCAGCTCCGCGGGCCGCCCATCTGATCGGACTGCTCGGGCGCATCGTCGGCGACATCACGGTCTTCCCCGTCGACGAGGTGTTCGCCGACGAGGACATGCGGATGCTCGAAGCGACGGGCGCCCGGGTGAGCAGCGCCCCGGTCACCTCGATCGAGAAGGACGCCGACGGCGTGCGCGTCCGCACGGACGGCGATGAGCGCCCGGTCGCCGGCATCTTCGTGGCCGCGGGGTCGATGCGGCAGCGGGCGCCGTTCGCCGCGGACCTCGGACTGACCATGCTCGAGTCCGGATCGATCGAGATCGACGACTTCGGCCGCACCTCGATCCCGGGTGTCTTCGCCGCCGGCGACCTCGCCCACCGCGCGAGCCTGCCCGGTCCGATGGCCTCGGTGCTGCTGGCCGCTGCGGCCGGTCAGCTCGCCGCCGTCGGCATCATCCAGTCACTGCTCGCGGCCGAGCACTGACCCGCCTTCCGAATCGCGCAATCGGTCGTATCCGAGACCGAGAGAGGAACATTTGCGCGATTCGAGACGGGTCAGACCGCGCCGACGTCGATCGCGGAGCCCGTCGCGGCGGGCTCCGCGTAGGCGACCTCGCGCCAGACATCCCCGACGCGCTCGAACGAGGTGACGCTCGACAGGGCGCAGCGGCGGGTGCGCGGGTCGTGCCGCAGCGGCAGACCCGCGACTCGGAGGTGCGTGATCCAGATCGGGGCCTGGTGCGACACCATCACGACATCGCCGTCCGGCGCTGCGTCCCACGCTTCGTCCATCACTCCGAGCATCCGCTCCGCGATGGAGGTGTACGGCTCACCCCAGCTCGGCACCGAGGGCTGACGCAGGTGCCACCAGTTGAACGGGTTGAGGAGGGAGCGACGCATCTGCGTGCCCTCGAACACGTTGGCCGGCTCGATCAGGCGGATGTCGATTTCGGGCACGAGGTCGAAGCGCTCGGCGAAAGGCTCCGCCGACTCCTGCGCCCGCTCGAGCGGCGAGGCGTACAGAGCGGCCACGTGCCGGTCGAGCGATGCGACGTGGGAAGCCGCAGCCGCCGCCATCTCGCGGCCGGCCTTGCTCAGGTGATAGTCGGGAAGCCGACCGTAGAGCACGCGAGCCGGGTTGTGCACCTCACCGTGTCGGACGAGGTGCAGACGCGACGCCGTCATGTCACGCCTTGCGGTAGCGGGAGTCGCCGAAGCCGAGGATGAAATACCCGATGAACGAGAACACGAAGAGCAGGAAGAAGGAGAAGACCCCGCCCTTGCCGAAGCGGGCGCCGACTTTCACGGCCACGACGATCGCGAGCACCACGTTGGCGATCGGCACCAGGTAGAGCAGCACCCACCAGCCCGACATGCCGGCGATACGCAGCAGGACGATGGCGTTGACGATCGGGATGAGGGCGAGGATGCCGGGGTAACCGGCCTTGGTGAACACCTTCCACCAGGCGACGGCCAGGAGGATGTAGAAGATCAGAGCCACCACACCGGTGGTTCCGGAGAAGAACTGGCCGAGGAAATCGGGGACGACCGGCACGTCGGCCGCGGGGACGAGAGCGAGATTCATGGGGCACCTTCCGTTCACAGCCACCCTACTGACCGACGGACCCCCGCCGGGAGGAGTCGCACACCCCCGTAGAATGGCCGGGTTCCCCATTTCCCAGATCAGAAGGAATACTCCGTGCTTCGCACCCACTCGGCAGGCTCTCTGCGAGCCGAGCACATCGGTCAGACCGTCACCCTCTCGGGTTGGGTCGACCGCCGTCGTGACCACGGAGGAGTCGCTTTCATCGATCTGCGGGATGCCTCGGGCATCGCCCAGGTCGTCATCCGCGACGAGGAGATCGCCCACCCGCTGCGCAACGAGTTCGTCCTGAAGGTGACCGGCGAGGTGTCGCTGCGCCCCGAGGGCAACGCGAACCCGAACCTGCCGACCGGCGAGATCGAACTCATCGCGACCGACGTCGAGGTGCTGAACGAGTCCGCACCCCTCCCCTTCCAGGTCTCCACGGCTGTCGCCGACACCGAGACGGTCGGCGAGGAGGCGCGCCTCAAGTACCGCTACCTCGACCTGCGTCGTCCTGCCCAGGCAGCGAACCTGCGCCTGCGCTCGAACGTCTACAAGGCGATCCGCGACGTGCTGCACGCCGAGGACTTCACCGAGGTCGAGACACCGACCCTCACCCGCTCGACTCCCGAAGGCGCCCGCGACTTCCTGGTGCCGGCACGTCTGAGCCCGGGCAGCTGGTACGCCCTGCCGCAGTCGCCGCAGTTGTTCAAGCAGCTGCTGATGGTCGGCGGCGTGGAGAAGTACTTCCAGATCGCGCGCTGCTACCGCGACGAGGACTTCCGCGCCGACCGCCAGCCCGAGTTCACGCAGCTCGACATCGAGATGAGCTTCGTCGACCAGGAAGACGTCATCACGCTCATGGAGTCGCTCATCGTCGCGATGTGGAAGACGATCGGCGTCGACGTCGCGACCCCGCTCCCGCGCATCACGTACGCCGACGCCATGGCCAAGTACGGCTCCGACAAGCCCGACCTGCGCTTCGGCCTCGAGCTCGTCGAGGCGACCGAGTACTTCCAGGACACCCCGTTCCGCGTGTTCCAGGCCGAGTACGTCGGTGCGGTCCGCATGCCCGGTGGCGCGAGCCAGCCGCGCAAGCAGCTCGACGCCTGGCAGGACTGGGCCAAGCAGCGCGGCGCCCGCGGTCTCGCCTACGTCCTGTTCAACGAAGACGGCTCGCTCGGCGGCCCCGCGGCCAAGAACCTGTCCGAGGCCGAGCAGGCCGGACTCGCCGCTTTCGTGGGCGCCGAGCCGGGCGACTGCGTCTTCTTCGCCGCCGGTTCCACCAAGGAGAGCCGCGCGCTGCTCGGTGCCGCCCGCGTCGAGATCGGCCGTCGCCTCGGCTACCTGAGCCCGGACGAGTTCGCGTTCACCTGGGTCGTCGACGCTCCGATGTTCGAGCCTGCGGCCGACGCCGTGGCCTCGGGTGACGTGGCTGTCGGTGCCGGAGCGTGGACCGCCGTGCACCACGCGTTCACGGGTCCGAAGCCCGAGTTCCAGGACACGTTCGACACCGACCCCGGTTCGGCCCTGGCCTACGCGTACGACATCGTGTGCAACGGCTCCGAGCTCGGCGGTGGCTCGATCCGCATCCACCGCGAAGACGTGCAGAAGCGCGTGTTCGAGGTCATGGGCATCAGCGACGAGCAGGCCGACGAGCAGTTCGGCTTCCTGCTCGACGCGTTCAAGTTCGGAGCACCGCCGCACGGCGGGATCGCGCTCGGCATGGACCGCGTGCTGCAGCACCTGTCGAAGACCGAGTCGATCCGCGAGGTCATCGCGTTCCCGAAGTCCGGAAACGGCTTCGACCCGCTGACCTCCGCTCCCGCGCCCATCACCGACGCGCAGCGCGCCGAGGCCGGCGTCGACTTCGAGCCCGAGGACGACGAGGCCTGACGCCGAGACCCCGCTTTACCGCCGAGACCCCGGGCAGCCGCCATCCGCAGCCCGGGGTCTCGACGCGTATCCGGGGTCTCGGTGGTGAGGGTCAGCGCATCGCCGCCAGCGCGGGGACGATGTTCTCGTTCCACACGTCGACGCCGAGCTTCGCGATCAGGGCGACCACGACCACGAGGAACACGGCGCGGATGAAGGTCGTGCCGCGCGAGATGGCCATCCGCGAGCCCAGGTAGCTGCCTGCGACGTTCGCCACCGCGAGGATGCCGCCCAGCAGCCACAGCACCGCGCCGTGCGGGATGAACAGCATCAGGGCACCGGCGTTGGTGGCGAGGTTCACGATCTTCGCCTTGGCACTCGCCTGCAGGAAGTCGTAGCCGAGCAGCGCGACCAGCGTGATGACGAGGAAGGTACCCGTGCCCGGGCCGATCATCCCGTCGTAGAAGCCGATGCCGAGCCCGGCTGCTCCCGCCATGATGTGGTGCTTGTGCCCGTGGAAGCGCAGCTTCGTCGCCGCGCCCATCTGCGGCCGGAACGCGGTGAACAGGGCGACGACCAGCAGGGCGATCACGATGATGGGCTTGAACGCGGCGGGCGGCAGCACCGTCGCGACGGCGGCGCCCCCGAACGATCCGATGAAGGCGATCGCCGCCATCGGCAGGGCCGTTCGGATGTCGGGTTTGGCGCGGCGGTAGTAGGTGACGCTGCTGGTCGCGGTGCCGAAGACGGAGGCGAGCTTGTTCGTCGCGAGGGCCTGCACCGGCGAGATGCCGGGGATCAGCAGCAGCGCCGGCAACTGCAACAGACCTCCCCCGCCGACGACAGCATCGATCCACCCCGCGCAGAACGCCGCGATGACCACGAGGACGAGGATCCCCCAGGTGAGCTGCTCCAGTCCGAGCACGGTGCCGATATCCACCCGGCCATGATTCCAGAGAGTCGGACGGACACCGGCATCCGCTCGGCCCGCTGGCAGACTGGTCGCATGCTCGACGCCCTCCCCCTGCCCCACTCGTTCGAATCGCGCATGGGCACGGCGGTGCTCCGGCGAGCGACGGTCGACGACGCGGATGCCGTGATCGGCCTGCTCGCGGACGACCCGATAAGCGCGGCGCGCGGCGATGTGGCATCCGACGAGGACCGCCCCGTCTACGCGCGGGCGCTCACCGAGATCCTGGCCGAGCCCTCGAACGACCTGCTCGTCGTCGAGCTCGACGGCGCGGTCATCGGCACGCTGCAGCTCACCTCGATCCCCGGGATGTCCCGCCGTGGTGCGCGGCGCCTTCTGGTCGAGGCGGTGCGCGTGCACAGCAGTCTGCGCTCGTCAGGCATCGGTTCGGCGGTGATGCGCTGGGTGGGTGAGGCGGCAGCCCCCGCGGTCGGAGCCGCGATGGTGCAACTCACCTCGGATGCCGCCCGCACCGATGCGCACCGTTTCTACGAGCGCCTCGGCTACGTGGGCTCGCACCGCGGCTTCAAGTACAACGTCCGGTCGGCCTGAGCCCCCGGGCTTCCGTCGGCGAATCGCAGCATCCTCGGCCCGATCGTGGGGTTCCGGCCGAGAGAAGCGCAGAAAGCCGAGTGAACTGCCCACCCCACCCCACCACCCCCGTCCCGCCACCGCAGCGACATTCCCCGTTCACCCGACCCGGGACGGTCGGCAACCTGCGCCTCATAGTGTCCTCTCGCAACCCGAAACCGGCGCATCCCGCCGGACACCGAGAGGACACTCATGGCTCGCTTCACCCGCCGCGCGCGCATCGGCGCCGGCATCGCCCTGGCCACCACGGCCGCACTCGCGCTGACCTCCTGCGCGTCCGCAACCGATGCGCCCGCTTCGAGCAGCGAGACGGTCGATGCCGCTGCCGCCACTTCCGTCGAGGACTTCGGCACGTTCGCCGACCTCGAGGCCGCCGCCAAGGAGGAGGGTTCGCTCAACGTCATCGCGCTTCCCCGCGACTGGGCGAACTACGGCGAGATCCTCGACCTGTTCACCGAGAAGTACCCGGAGATCACGATCAACGAGGCCTCGCCCGATGTCTCCAGCGCCGAGGAGATCCAGGCCGCCGAGACCAACAAGGGCCTCGACACCGCTCCCGACGTGTTCGACCTCGGTCTGACCGTCGCGCTGCAGAGCACCGACACCTTCGCTCCCTACAAGGTGCAGACGTGGGACGAGATCCCGGACGAGCTCAAGGAGCCGACCGGCCTCTTCGTCGGCGACTACGGCGGGTACATGTCGATCGGCTACGACTCGTCGAAGTTCGATGCGCCGACCGAGCTCGCCGACCTGCTCTCGGCCGACTACAAGGGAGCCGTCGCGATCAACGGCGACCCCACCCAGGCCGGCGCCGCGTTCGCCGCCGTCGGTCTCGCGACCGTGCAGTCCGACGGCACGCTCGACGACTTCCAGCCCGGCATCGACTTCTTCGCCGACATGCAGAAGGCCGGCAACCTGCTCAAGGTCGACGTCACCACGGCGACCATCACGAGTGGAGAGACCCCGGTCGTCTTCGACTGGGACTACTTGAACGCTTCGCACACCGCCGACAACGAGGACTGGAAGGTCGTCGTGCTCGACGGCACCGGGTACGCCGGCTACTACAACCAGGCCATCAACGTCGACGCCCCGCACCCGGCGGCGGCTCGCCTATGGCAGGAGTTCCTCTACAGCGACGAGGTGCAGAACCTCTGGCTGAAGGGTGGAGCGCGCCCCGTGCGCATGGAGGCGATGACCGAGGCCGGCACGATCGATGCCGACCTCGCAAGCGCACTGCCCGAGGCACCCGAGGAGACCGTCGTCCCGACGGAGGAGCAGTCGACGAACGCCGGCACGCTGCTCGGTGAGAAGTGGGCCGCGGCGGTCCAGTGACCACCCTCACGGCAACGGGAGCGGATGCCGCGGCATCCGCTCCCCCCTCCCCCGCCGGGCCCTCGCCGCATGCGAGGGCCCGGCGGTCCGCTCCGACTCTCGCCTGGCTCGGGCTCGTCCCGTTCGCGGCCTACATCGTCCTGTTCCTCGCCGTCCCGACCATCCTCGCGATCGGCTCGGGGTTCTTCACGAAGGACGGCTCGTTCACGTGGGCGAACATGTCGGCCCTCGCCGACCCCGTCGTACTGAACACGTTCGCGAACTCGGCGGGACTCTCGCTGCTCACCGCCGTCGTGGGCGCCCTGGCCGGAGCCCTCGTCTGCTACGCGCTGCTCGGCATGGACCCCGAAGCGCGAACACGCTCCGCCGTGGATGCCGCGGCCGGCGTGCTTGCCCAGTTCGGCGGCGTCATGCTGGCGTTCGCGTTCATCGCGACCATCGGCATCCAGGGCGTCGTCACGGTCTTCCTGAAGAATTCCTTCGGGGTCGACATCTTCGAGAACGGCACCTGGCTCTATGAGCTGCCCGGGCTGATCCTCCCGTACATCTACTTCCAGATCCCGCTCATGGTCATCACATTCATGCCCGCCCTCGCCGCGCTCAAGCCGCAGTGGGCCGAGGCCAACCTCACGCTCGGCGGCACCCGCGCGAGCTTCTGGCTGCGGATCGGCATCCCCGTGCTCGCTCCCTCGTTCCTCGCGAGCTTGCTGCTGCTCTTCGCGAACGCGTTCTCGTCGTACGCCACTGCCGCCGCCCTCGCCAGTCAGGGCGCGCAGATCGTGCCGCTGCAGATCCGCACGGCGCTCACCAGCGAGACGGTGCTCGGGCGGGAGAACCTCGCCGGCGCCCTCGCGCTCGGCATGATCGTCATCGTCGGCATCGTGATGGCCCTGTACTCCCTGGTGCAGCGACGCGCGGCGAGGTGGCAGTCGTGAACCGACTCGGCCCCTCCCTCGCGACGCGCTGGGTCATCGGCATCCTGATCGGCGCGTTCTTCGCCGTGCCCCTGGTGTCGACTTTCCTCTTCACTCTCCGCGATCCCGAAGGCGGGCTGTCGTTCGTCCGCTGGAGCGCGCTGTTCGACCCCGCGGCAGCGGCGACCCTCAAGCCGATCTGGACGGGCCTCGGCAACTCCCTGATCCTCGCGGTCGTCACGGTCGCCATCGTGCTGCTGCTGCTCGCGCCGACCATGATCCTGGTCAACCTCCGTTTCCGGAAGCTCAAGCCCGTGTTCGAGTTCGCGGTGCTGCTGCCGATCTCGATCCCCGCCATCGTGCTCGTGGTCGGTCTCGCCCCGATCTACCTGCAGATCGGCCGCGCCTTCGGAACCGGCACCTGGACGCTCGCCTTCGCCTACGGCGTCACCGTGCTGCCGTTCGCGTTCCGGTCCATCCAGGCATCGATCGATGCGGCCGACCTGCGCACCCTCTCCGAGGCGGCGCGATCGCTCGGTGCGAGCTGGCCGACGGTCGTGCTGAAGGTGCTCGCCCCGAACCTTCGTCAGGGCCTGCTCGCCGCATCCCTCATCTCCATCGCCGTGGTGCTCGGGGAATTCACGATCGCCTCGCTCCTGAACCGCCAGGTCTTCCAGACCGCCATGGTGGTCGTGAACAAGCAGGACCCCTACGCGCCGGCGATCTTCACCCTGCTGGCACTGGTGTTCGTCTTCCTCCTGCTCCTCGTCATCGGCCGCGTCGCCCGCGGCACCGGAAAGGCCCGCTCATGACCCTCGACCACGCGCTGCCGCGCACCAAGGACAATCTGCTGCTCGCCCAGGCGGGCGAGGGCACCCGCGTCGAGCTTCAGGGGATCGTCAAGAGCTACGCCGGCACGCGGGTGCTGCACGGGGTGGACCTCGACATCGCGCCCGGTGAGTTCGTCTCGCTTCTCGGCCCCTCGGGATGCGGCAAGACGACGCTGCTCCGGGTGCTCGCCGGACTCGAGGGCGCGGACGCGGGTGCCGTGCTCCTGGGCGGTGGCGACGTGTCGCGAGTGCCCACGAACAAGCGGGACATCGGAATGGTCTTCCAGTCGTACTCGCTGTTCCCGCACCTGCGGGTCGCGGAGAACACCGCCTTCGGCCTGCGTCGGCGTGGGATCGGCAAGGCGGAGGCTTCGCGCCGAGCCGTCGATGCGCTCGCTCTCGTCGGTCTCGCCGACTTCGCCGACCGCTTCCCGCACCAGCTCTCCGGCGGACAGCAGCAGCGGGTCGCGCTCGCGCGGGCGCTGGTCACCGAGCCCAAGGTGCTCCTGCTCGACGAGCCGCTGTCGGCGCTGGATGCGAAGGTGCGCGTGCAGCTGCGCGATGAGATCCGCCGCATCCAGCTGCGCCTCGGCATCACGACCGTCTTCGTCACCCACGACCAGGAGGAGGCGCTGGCCGTCTCCGACCGGATCGCGGTGATGAACGCGGGGCGGATCGAGCAGATCGGTTCTCCGGAGCAGCTGTACACGACCCCGTCCACAGCGGGGGTCGCGGCCTTCGTGGGGCTCTCCAGCGTCGTCTCGGGTGTCGCCGAGGGCGACCACGTGCTGGTGTGGGGTCAGCGACTTCCGCTGCAGTCCCCGGCGGATGGCCCGGTCGACGTGTATCTGCGACCCGAGAACGTCTACTTCGCTTCCGCAGCCGACGCCGCCACCGAGGCCCTGGTCGAGGAGAGCACCTTCCTCGGCAGCATGCGGCGCACGCTGGTCCGCACCGAGTCCGGCGAGCTGGTCCGGGTGCAGCACGCCCCCGGCATCCATCCGTCGTTCGGCGAGCGCGTGCGCATCGCGGTCGCCCCGGAGCCCGTCGCCGTGCACCCACGCGGGTGAGGCTGCTCTTCCCTCCGATATACCGGGACCACTAGCGTGAGCCGCGAGGGCGGACTCCCTCCATCGAAGAGAAGAGAAAGGACGCCTCATGGCAGGCACGTTCGAGCTGTACACCGACAAGTCCGGCGAGTACCGGTTCCGTCTGAAGGCCGGCAACGGCGAGGTCATCGCGACGGGTGAGGGCTACTCGTCGAAAGCGGCGGCACTGAACGGCATCGACTCCGTCCGCCGGAACGCCGCCGACGCCGAGGTCGTCGAGACCGACTAGCTCGACACCCCCACTTCACGCCGAGACCCCCTGCTGCAGACATCTGCAACAGGGGGTCTCGACGTGAAGGCGGGGTCTCGGCGGACCCTGTCGCCGCAACCTCAGAGCACGCGGGAGAGGAAGTCCTGCGTCCGCGGATGCTGCGGGTTCGCGAGCACCTCGCGGGGGTCTCCCTCTTCGACGATGTGCCCGCCGTCCATGAAGATCAGGCGCGAGCCGACCTCTCTGGCGAAGCCCATCTCGTGCGTGACCACGAGCATCGTCATGCCCTCGTCGGCCAGCGACCGCATCACCTGCAGCACCTCGCCGACCAGCTCGGGGTCGAGTGCCGACGTCGGCTCATCGAACAGCATCATGTCGGGGTTCATGCACAGGGCACGGGCGATCGCGACGCGCTGCTGCTGCCCGCCGGAAAGGTGTCCGGGGTAGGCGTCCGCCTTCTCGGACAGTCCGACGCGCTCAAGCATGGCGCGTGCGATCAGTTCGGCTTCGTTCTTCGAGCGCTTCTTCACCCGCTGCTGCGCGACAGTGAGGTTGCCGAGCACATCCAGATGCGGAAACAGGTTGAAGCTCTGGAACACCATGCCGATACGGGTGCGCACCGCGTCGATGTCGACGTCGGGGTCGGTGATGTCGATCCCCTCGATCAGCACCCGACCGGCGGTCGGCTCCTCGAGCAGGTTCACCGAGCGCAGCAGGGTCGATTTGCCGGAGCCCGAGGGTCCGATGACGCAGACGACCTCGCCCTTGGTGACCGTGAGGTCGATGCCCTTGAGCACCTCGTTGTCGCCGAACGACTTCACGAGCCCCTGCACGTCGATCGCGGGGGCGTGCACATCGATCTTCTCGGTGATCATCGCTGCCTCGACATCCGTCGCTCCAGCCACGCGCTGAAGCGCGTGAGCGGAATCGTCACGATCAGGTACAGGATCGCCGCCATGATGAGCGGCGTCGCATTCGCGTTCTGGGTGCTCGCATCGCGGGCGAAGTTCGTGAGCTCCTTCGACCAGATGAAGGACCCGGCGATGAACAGCAGAGACGTGTCCTTCAAGAGCAGCACGAACTCGTTGGTCAGGGGCGGGATGATGATCCGGAACCCCTGCGGCACGATGATCCAGAAGGTCGTCTTCAGGGGCGACATGCCCAACGATCGCGCCGCCTCCGTCTGCCCCTTCGGGACCGCCTGGATGCCGGCGCGGATCGTCTCGGCCATGTACGCCGAGGCGACGAGGACGAGACCGATCAGTCCGAGCACGACCGGTCCGCCGAGCTTCGTCCCGGGAACGCCCACCGCGATCGGCAGGATGAAGGCGATGCCGAAGATCGTCAGGATCGCGGGGAGCCCGCGGAACAGCTCGATCCACACCGTCGCGATCCATCGGAACGGCGCGATGACCGACAACTTCATCAGGGCGAGCAGCACCCCGAGGAGCAAGCCCCCCGCGAACGCCACCGCCGTGAACCACAGCGTGTTCACGAGGGCGGTCGTGATGATCCCGGGGAACATCTTCGCCGCGACCTCAGGGTTGAAGAACAGCGGTCCGATCTTCGCCCAGTCGGTGGTCAGGATCGCCCAGACGGCGATCGCGAGCAGCACCGCATACACGGAATACCGATACAGCTTGGCCTTGGTCGTGCGCCTCAACGCCATCGTCGAGGTCCTCCCGCTCTACCGACTCCGCCGGTCACTTGGCCGCGAGGTACTCGTCGTAGATCTCCTGGTACGTGCCGTCGTCCTGGAGCTCCTTGAGCGCCTTGTTGATGGCCTCGCGGAGTTCGTCCTTCTCACCCTTGGCGAAGGCGAAACCGTAGGACTCGTCGGTCGGGTACGTCTCGACGATCTTGTAGTCGGAGTTCTCCTGCTCGTGGACGTAGTTGACGGGCTGATCCTGGAGGATGGCGTCGATCTGACCGGCCTGCATCGCCGGCCACAGCTCACCGTCGCCGCCGTACTGCACCAGCTGGGCGCCCTTGGCGTTCTCGGTCGCGTAGGACTCGCCGGTGGTGCCCTGCTGCACGCCGACGTTCTTGCCGTCGAGGTCGTCGATCGACTCGATGCCCGAGTCGGTGCGGACCAGCAGCGACTGCAGCGAGTCGACGTACGGGTCGGAGAAGTCGATGTTCGCCTTGCGCTCCTCGGTGATCGTCATCGCGGAGGCGCCGATGTCGCACTGGCCCGAAACGAGGATCGCGCCCGACTGCAGCGGGTCGAAGGCCACGTCCTGGACGGAGATCTTGAGGTCGAGCTTCTCGGCGATCGCGGTGAGCAGGTCGATGTCGAAGCCCGAGTAGCCGGACTCGGAGCTCGTGTCCTCGATCTCGAAGGGCGGGTAGGGCACGTCGGAGCACACGGAGAGCGTGCCCGCCTCCGCCAGGCCGTACTCGTCGCCGGCGGCGGGAGCGTCGCTGCTGCCCGCATCGGACGAACCGGTCGCGCAGCCGGCGAGCGCGAGAGTGGCGGTCGCCATGAGGGCGAGACCGGCGATGAGGTTACGACGAGTCATGTCGGCTCCTGAAGGACGAGGGCGGGGTATGCCCACGGACGGGTAGGAGAACATCTAAACATGCGGCTCGTCGCGTGACCAATGACATGGGGCAGCGGACGTATCACGTTTGGGTTGCAAGTGCACGGCGCCCAAGCCGTGAAATCGAGTGCCGCAGCGGATGCGACGCCGTCTCAGAGCTCGAAGTCGACCGCGACGCGGGAAGCGACCACCGAGCGGATGTAGCCGGCGACCTCCTCATGCGCAGGGTGCACCTGGTACGCGTCGATGTCGGCCACCGAGGCGAAGTCGGCCACGAGCGTCACGTCCCAGTTCGTCTCCGGGTATGCCGCATTGGCGCCGGCGGAGATCGAGAGCAGCTGCGGCACGACGCCATGCAGGGCGTTGAGGCGACGAGCGACCTCGGCCGCCTGCTCTGCGCGCAGGGCGGCGTCTTCGGCCGCGAGCTTCCACGTCACGACATGGCGGATGGTCACAGGGACTCCTTCGTCTCGATCTGCGCCTCGCCGCGAACCGCGGCCTCCAGCGCCTCGCGCAACCGGTCGGGCGACACCCGCCAGTGCGCGTGCAGGTCGCCGTCGATCAGGACGACGGGGATCTTCTCCCACCACAGTTCGTACAGCCCGGGGTCATCCTGGATGGACGCCTCGACGATCTCGATCTGCTCCGCCGCGGCGTCGGGCAGCTCGGCGACGACAGCGTCGATCACGTCGGAGGCCACCTCGCACAGGTGGCAGTCGGGCTTGCGGATCAGAGTCAGCGTGGTCACGCCGACGGCACCTCGACAGCGCGCCCCTGGGAGATCCACTCCCCCGTGCCACCCTCGACGTTGGTGGCATCGAAGCCGCGCGACTCCAGCGCCTCGACGACCCGAGCCGAGCGACCGCCGGCCTGGCAGATCACGTCGAACGATTCCGCCGGCAGCTCATCGAGCCGGTTGCCGATCTCGGACATGGGGATGTTGACGGCGCCCGGCACGTGACCCGCGGCGAACTCGTCCACCTCCCGCACATCGATGAGCGGGACGCCCGACCGCTCGGCGAGTTCGGTGACGGTGATCGACTTCATGGCTTCCTCTCGGCGGTACGGAGCTGCGGGCAGAGACACAAAGCGCCCGTCCGAAGACAGGCGCTCGTGTCTGGTCGCTTACTTCTTGTTGCGACGCTGGTGGCGAGTCTTGCGAAGCAGCTTGCGGTGCTTCTTCTTCGCCATGCGCTTGCGGCGCTTCTTGATGACAGAACCCACGGAAACCTCACTAAGTCAGTGGCTGGGTGTCGCCGAAATCGGACACCCGGGTACGGGCACGGAAAATGCCTCGGGTCAGTCTAGCAAATCCGACGGGCTCCGCCGTCCGGCCTCACTCCGGAACCTCGTCCGTCACCAGGAACCGCCACACGAGGGCGTGCCCGAGGGCGACGAGCCCGATGAGCAGGAGCGCTTCGACCTGGATGCCGGTGAGTCCGAACGGGGCGACGAGGTGGGGCGCCACTCCGATCACGGCGACCGCCGCGTACACCACCACGGTGCCGGCCTGGATCCAGCGCACCGACCTCGGCGTCCCGTCTTTCCCGGCCTGCGCGACCAGGCGAATCATGGAGACGCCGCCCACGATCGCGACGACGACGAAGGACAGACGCCACAGGATCGGGGTCTCGGCGCCGCCGACCTGCGCGAAGAGCCCCATCAGGGCGGGCAGCAAGAAGGAGAGGTAGATGCCGCCGATGGTCCGGCGCATCGCGGGATTCGCGGTCCAGTCACGGCGAGCGCGGACGACGTTCCACCAGAGTCCCGTGAGCGTGAAGCACGTGGTGGAGAAGAGAGCGTAGAACGTGCTGACGTCCACGGCGGCTTCTCCCGGGATTCAACCGACGTCGGCGATGGGCCGCTGCAGCGCGTCGGCCACGGCGGATTCGGGCACGCGATAGCTGCGGCCGAAGCGAACGGCCGGCAGCTCCCCGGCGTGGACCAGCCGGTAGACGGTCATCTTCGACACGCGCATCAGTTCGGCGACCTCGGCCACCGTGAGGAATCGGACATCTGGAACCTCGGGCATCCCACGTACCCCTTTCTCGATGTGCACACTCTATGGGGTAGCTGGGACGCATGTAAACCCGTGTGGCCCTTGTGCTCAGAGGGAAGAGCGCACGGTCGCGAACGCGCGGACGGGGAACGTACCGAACCCGCGCACCGCGGGCGGTGCCGCCGTGAAGTGAGCGCCCCGAGCCGGAAGAGCATCCAGGCGGGTCAGATGCTCCACCACGTGCACTCCGGCCGCCAGCAGGATGCTGTGCGCCGGGCGCTCTCCTCCACTCTCGGTGTCGTCGATATTCAGAGAGTCGATGCCGACGAGACGCACCCCGGCGTCGGCCAGGAAGCGAGCGGCGTCCTCCGCCAGGTACGGCGCGCCGTGGGCATACTCGGGCGCGCCGAAGTGTCGGTCCCACCCCGTGTCGAGCAGGACAGCAGACCCGCGGAGATCGCGGTCGGCGAGGGTGGCCGCGCGGATGCCGCGCTGCTCCGGCGTCCATGCATCGCGCAAGTGGAACACTTCGGCGGGCAGCCCGACGAGGGTCCGCAGGTCCAGCGAGGCGAGGTCGCCACCCTCGGCGTATCGGTGGAAAGGCGAGTCGAGATACGTGCCGGTATTGCCGATCATCGTGATGACGTCCATCGCGAACTCGGTTCCCGGCGCGTACTTCGTGCGGGAGTCCTGGCGAGTGAGGAACGGGGTGATCGTCGGCGCGGGGAGCCCGGGGTACGTCACCAGACCCGCCTCGATGGGATGGCTCAGGTCGATCACCGCATCCTCCACCGAATCGCGGACCGTCTCCACGCCTCGACTGCCCCGGTGGGATTCTTGGACGATCCGGAGACCGTGAAGATCGACGGTGCTCACGAGCGCCAAGCCGAGATGCCGGATGAGGAGCGCGCCGATCTCCTCGGATGTCATATCCGGATGCGGGAGGTCGAGACGGAATCCGTCGCCGGTGATGCCGCCTCCGTTCGCGAAGGCGATCGTGAAGTCGAAGTGCGCTCTGTATTCGGCCGTCATGTCCTCATCATGGCGAAGACTGCCGACGCCGCGGGAGGGTCAGACCGACTTCTTGGCCTTGGCCAATCGCTCCCGCGCATCGCGAAGCGCCTGCCGCTCGATCTTGTGAGCCGTACGCAGAGCCTTCTCCGCGTCACGCACAGCCTTCTGCGCGTCCTTGAGCCGGCGATCACCGGCGAGCTCCGCGGGATCGAGATCGACCCACTCGGCCGCTGCGGACCGTGGCTCGGCGCGATCGAGTCCGGCGATGTAGGCGGCCACGCCGTCGAGTGTCCGCTCGACCCCGAAGCGGAACGGATCGGCCGCGGAGAGGAACACGCCTTCATCGATCGCGCGCCGCAGGGCCGGGAATTCCTCCGACGTGATCACCCGGTCGAAGAGTACCGCCTCCCGAGCCGAGACCTCGTCCGGTGTGAGTCCGCTGCCGCGGGCCTGTTCCGTGTAGCCGGCCTGCACGATCCCGCACCAGCGGGCGTGCCCCGTCATCGCGAGCGCGACGGCCAGCCGCTCCTCTGCCGTCAGCGGCGTCTCTTCCAGGGCCGTGAGCCCCGCATCGATCCATGCGGAACTGTTCGGCGTGATCGGTGAGCCGGTGATCGGCAGCGACAGCATCCAGGGGTGACGGAGGTAGAGCAGGATCTGCGCCTCGTACAGCGCCAGCAGTCGCCCGCGCCATCCGTCGACCTCGAGGTGACTCTCGGGAGGAAGACCCGTCGCCTCCTCCTGCATGAGCAGCAGCAGGTCGTCCTTCGCGGTCACGTAGCGGTAGAGCGACATCGGCGTGAAGCCGAGTTTCGCCGCCACCGCCGCCATGGACACGGCGCCGATTCCCTCGGCATCCGCCAGTTCGACGGCTGCGTCGACGATCTTCTCGACGCTCATCTCCCGCTTGGGTCCGCGCTGCGGATTCGCGGCGACGCCCCAGGCGAGCGCGATCCCCCGTGGCAGCTCCGGCGGCTCGGTCTCAGTCATGCGCCCATCCTACTTCTGTTTATTTAATAAACAGTGTGTTACCGTCATACACAGTTGCGTTGCCCATACACAGTTTTCTCCATACACAGAAAGGGATCACCTGATGGATACAGCCATCGAGGTACGAGGCCTGCACAAGGCATTCGCCAAGAAGACCGTCGTCGACGGCTTGGATTTCACCGTCGGACGCGGGGAGGTCTTCGCCCTGCTCGGACCCAACGGCGCCGGCAAGACGACCACGATCAACATCCTCACCACCCTCACCGCCGCCGACGCCGGCACCACGACCGTCGCCGGGTGGGACGTGCGCACGCACGCGGTCGAGGTGCAGCGCCGTATCAGCCTCACCGGTCAGGCGGCCGCCGTCGACGACGCGCTGACGGCGACGGAGAACGTGGTGATGTTCGCCCGACTCGCCGGCCTCGGCCGCGCCGCGGCCAAGCGTCGTGCCGCCGACCTGATCGCCCAGTTCGACCTGACCGATGCCGCCACTCGCACCGTGCGCACGTTCTCCGGGGGAATGCGCCGCCGTCTCGACCTCGCCCTGAGTTTCGTCGTGACACCCGAAGTGCTGTTCCTGGACGAACCGACCACGGGCCTCGACACCCGCAGCCGCCGCGATCTGTGGGACATCATCCGGATGCTCGCCGCCTCCGGCACCACGGTGTTCCTGACGACGCAGTACCTCGAGGAGGCCGACCAGCTCGCCGACCGGATCGCGGTGCTGCACGACGGTCGCATCGCCGCGCTCGGCACACCGGCGGAGCTGAAGGCGCGCATCGGCGGGGACACGGTCGAGCTCCATGACGACCACGGGGTGCTCAACCGCGAGATCCCCACCGACGGCACGGTCGCCGACCTGCGGCGAGCGCTCGACCTGCTCGACGAGGAGGGCGCCGACGGCGTCGTCACGCTGCGCCGCCCCACCCTCGACGACGTCTTCCTCGCCGTCACCTCCCCTGCCTCCACCCCTCGCCCCGTGAAGGAGAACGCATGAACATCACCCTGGCCGCGCCTCGAGCGACGGCATCCGCCCCCTCCGCTCCCACTCCCCGTCCGCGACTGCGCGGTTTCACCGCCGAGGCCGTCTTCGTCGGACGGAGCCTGCGTCATTCCGTCCGCGACGGCGAATCGCTGCTGATGGCGATCATGCTGCCCGTGATGCTCATGCTCATGTTCACGTGGGTCTTCGGCGGCGCCATCGACCCGTCGGGCGCCTACGTCGACTACGTCGTGCCGGGCATCATCCTGACCTGCGCCGGCTTCGGTGCATCGTCCACCGCCGTGTATGTCGCGAACGACATGCGCACCGGCATCATCGACCGCATCCGCACCATGCCGCTGAGAGCGGGCGCCGTGCTGACCGGGCACGTCGTCGCCAGTGTGCTGCGGAACCTGATCGCCACCGCGATCGTGATCGGCGTCGGCGTACTGGTCGGGTTCCGGCCGACCGCGAACCTCGGGGAGTGGATCGCGCTGGCGGGCCTCATCACCCTGTACATCCTCGCGATCACGTACCTGTTCGCAGCCATCGGGCTCGCGGCAGGAAGCCCCGAGGGCGCGAACGGATACGGTTTCGTCCTGCTGTTCCTGCCCTATCTCTCCAGCGCGTTCGTGCCCGTCGCGAGCATGCCGGAGTGGCTGCAGCCGATCGCGGCGAACCAGCCGATCACCCCCATCGTCGAGACGATCCGCTCCCTCCTGATGGATACGCCGCTGCAGGGCGAGGCATGGTGGGCCATCGGCTGGTGCCTGGTCATCCTGCTGATCGCGGTGACGTGGGGCGCGTGGCTCTTCCGCCGCAAGGCGGGCCGCCGGTGATTGCCTTCCGCCACGGCTCGGATCCCAGCTGAGCCATAGGCGCTCCGTGCCGTTCGCTCAGACGAGACTGCGATGGTCGGTACAGGACTCGCACCGACCCCGCCGAGTCCACGCGGGTCTGGGGACCTGCGGATCGCCCCTGACGACTTGCCCCCCGGTCGTCAGGGGCGAGGCGTTCCCCCGGGACTCATTCCGGTCAGGACGAGGGGTCAGGCTCCGAGGCGCTTGAGTGCGTTGGCGACGACATGCTTCGCGGAAGCCGCGGCGCGACCGACGACCTCGGCGGCGTGCGCGGCACTGTCCGGCACGGGGTAGTCGATGTCGGGAGCTTCGTCGCCGTATGCGTCGACGAGGAACGGCACCAGCCAGTCGTCGACGACCTCGAGCGGCTCGACCGCGAGACTGTAGAAACGACGCTGTCCGTCTTCGCGCACGGAGACCAGCTCGGCGTCGCGCAGCACCTTCAGATGCTTCGACACGGTGGGCTGGCTGATGCCGAGATCGGCGACGATCTGGCTGACGCTGGTGCCCGTCTCTCCTTCGGTCGTACGTCGCAGCAGGAGCTGGAGGATGTCTCGCCTCGTACCGTCTGCGATCACGTCGAAGATGTCCGTCATGTGATCAGGGTAGTCGGCTCCGGCACGGAGTACCATGACGAAGGCTCGGCGACTGGCGCCGGGTGTCCGCGGTGTGCGGACGAGAGAGAATCACGAGGGGGCAGCGATGTCGGGCATCGTTTCGGCGTCGTCCCCACGACAGGCCCTCAGAGGTGCCGCCGGACGGGTGAAGCACCTCGTCACGTCGTCGCCGTCCCGCTTCGCGATCGTCGTGTTCGCGCTGCTGATCCTGGTCTTCACGGTGCTGCTGTCACTGCCGATCGCGTCCGCGAGCGGCACCGTCACACCACTGAGCGATGCGCTCTTCACGGCCGTCTCGACCATCTGCGTCACCGGCCTCGCCACCGTCGACATGGCCAACCACTGGTCGCCGTTCGGCCACGTCCTGATCTTCCTCGGGGTGAACATCGGCGCGCTCGGCGTCCTCACGCTCGCGTCCCTCATGGGCATGCTGATCTCGAAGCGGCTCGGACTGCGGGCCAAGCTGTTGGCGGCGGGCGACACCAACCCCCTCCGCGCACACGGCGGCGTGGTCAACGAGAGCCAGACCGTGCGGCTCGGCGAGGTCGGCCAGCTGCTGACCACGGTCGCGGTGTCAGCGCTCATCATCGAAGCATCGTTGGCGGCGCTGCTCTACCCGGCGCTCGTGATGGCGAAGGTCGACCCGATCGCCGCGCTCTGGGAGGCCCCCTACTTCGCGGCGATGGCGTTCACGAACACCGGATTCGCCCCGAACGACGGCGGCGTGGCGGTCTTCGCGGACGACTATCTGGTGCTGTTCCTCCTCATGGTGGGTGTCTTCCTCGGCAGCATCGGCTTCCCCGTGATCTACACCCTCGCCAAGCACGTCTGGCACGTGAAGCGGTGGTCGCTGCACAGCAAGTTGACGCTCGTCACCACCGTGCTGCTGTTCGTGCTCGGGGCCGCGGCGTTCCTCATCCTCGAGTACGACAACCCGAAGACCTTCGGGTCGATGGATGCTGCCGACACGACCTTCCAGGCGTTCTTCCTCTCCGCCATGACCAGGTCCGGTGGCTTCAACGTCATCGAGATGGACGACCTGAACGGCTCGTCCCTGCTCGCCGCCAGCATGCTCATGTTCGTCGGCGGCGGCTCCGCATCGACCGCCGGCGGCATCAAGGTCACCACTCTCGCCGTGCTCGCGATCGCCGTCTGGTCGGAGGCCAAGGGCCGCCAGTCGGTCGAGGCCTTCGGCCGGCGCATCCCCAGCGACGTGCAGCGCGTGGCGCTCAGCGTCGTCGCCTGGGGAGCGACGATCGTCGCCCTGTCCACCATCGTGATCGCGCAGATCACGAAGGCCGACATCAGTCACGTGCTCTTCGACGTGATCTCGGCGTTCGCGACCGTCGGCCTGTCGACGGGTCTCACCGCCGAACTGCCGGACTCCGGCTCCTACGTGCTGGCAGCGACCATCTTCATGGGCCGCGTTGGTACAGTGACACTCGCCGCGGCGGTCGCCGCGACATCGCGAACGCAGTACTACTCACTGCCCGTGGAAAGGCCGATCGTTGGTTGAAGTCCTCCGGGGCGACGCTCCCGTCCTCGTCATCGGTCTCGGTCGGTTCGGCGCCGCGTGCGCCGGAGAGCTCGACCGCCTCGACCGCGAGGTGCTCGCGATCGACGACAACCTCGAGCTCGTGCAGAAGTGGTCGGACCGGGTCACCCACACGGTGCAGGCCGACGCGAAGAACATCGACGCCCTCCGCCAGATCGGCGCTCAGGACTTCCAGGTCGCCGTCGTCGCCGTCGGCTCGTCGATCGAGGCGTCCGTGCTGATCACCGCGAACCTGGTCGACCTGAAGGTGCCGCAGATCTGGGCCAAGGCCGTCTCGCAGTCGCACGGCAAGATCCTCGCCCGCGTCGGCGCGAACCACGTCATCTACCCGGAGCGCGAGGCCGGTGAGCGCGTGGCGCACCTCGTGAGCGGGCGCATGCTCGACTTCATCCGCTTCGACGACGACTTCGTCCTCGCCAAGATGTACCCGCCGAAGTTCATCCGCGGCGTCGGCCTGAACGAGTCCGGCGTGCGCTCGAAGTACAAGGTCACGGTCGTGGGTGTGAAGAGCCCCGGCAAGCCGTTCCGCTACGCCGAGGCGAACACCATCGTCACGAACCACGACCTCATCATCGTCTCGGGCACCAACAGCGACATCGAGCGCTTCGCCGGCCTCGACCGCTGACGCCCGGATACATTCGATAGCTCGACTCCCCCTCGCGGCGGATGCCCCGTCATGCGTCCCCGTGATGGGATGGGACGCATGACCGACAACGCAGCGGCCCCTCCCGTCCTCGCCCTCCGTGGGCTCCGCAAGCAGTTCGGGCAGAAGATCGCGGTCGACGACCTCTCCCTCGACGTGCCGGCCGGGTCCATGCTCGGACTCCTCGGCCCGAACGGTGCGGGCAAGACCACGACCCTCGCCATGACCACGGGCCTGCTGCGACCGGATGCCGGTGCCGCATGGGTGCTCGGCGCGGACGTGTGGCAGAACCCCGCCGACGCGAAGGCGCGGATGGGTGTGCTGCCCGACGGCATCCGCATGCTCGACCGCCTCACCGGCGCCGAGCTGCTGCGCTACACCGGGCTCCTCCGTGGCATGCCCGAAGCCGAGGTCGTCTCGCGCAGTGACGAACTCCTCGCCGCGCTCGGCCTCACGGACGCCCGGGACCGGCTCGTCGTCGACTACTCGGCGGGCATGCGCAAGAAGATCGGCCTGGCCTGCGCACTGATCCATGCGCCCCGCCTGCTGATCCTCGACGAACCGCTGGAAGCCGTCGACCCGGTGTCCGGCGAGACGATCCGGCAGATCCTGCGGGCGTTCGTGGACGGCGGTGGCACCGTGGTGCTGTCGAGCCACGTGATGGAGCTCGTCGAGTCGATGTGCGACCGGGTCGCGATCGTCGCGGAGGGCCGCCTTCTCGCGCACGGAACTCTGGATGAGGTGCGCGCCGGACTCTCGCTGCAGCAGCGGTTCCTCGCCCTCGTGGGGGCACACGACCTCGGGACGGAGACGCTCGCATGGTTGCGCTCCTCGTAAGCCTGCGCTGGCGGCAGCTGCGCCATCAGCTGTCGCGGAATCCGTGGATGATCGTCACCCTGGTCATCACGGGGTTGATCGCCCTCGGCTTCCTCGCCGGCCTCGCCGCAGGATTGGTGGCGCTGCGGATCGCCGCTCCCGACGCCGCCGTCACGGTGATCGTCCTGGCGGGGGCGGTCATCGTCCTCGGCTGGTGGATCGGGTCGATCCTGGTCAGCGCCGACGACTCGCTCGCACCCGAACGATTCGCGCTGCTCCCCCTGACGGCACGCTCCCTGCTGCCGGGCTTCGTGGTCGCGGGGGCGACGACGGTAGGCGGCATCGGCACCACCGTCGCTCTGCTCCTCATGCTCCTCGGCTGGTCGGTGAGCCTGCCCGCGCTGCTGACCGCGCTCATCATGATCCCCGTCGCCATCGCCACCTGCGTGCTGGGCGCCCGCGTCGTGAGCGGTGTGCTGGCCGGCTGGCTCGCCCGACGCAGCGCCCGCGACCTTGTCGTGATCGTCGGCGTGGTGCTCCTCTCCTCGTCCGGCGTCCTGCTCAATGTGGGGATCGGCGCGCTGGTCCGGGTGAACGACGTCGGCGGAGCGTTCACCACCATCGCGGACATCGCCGCGTGGACGCCGGTCGGTGCTGTCTTCGGCGTGTCCGGGTCCGTCGCTCAGGGCGACTTCCCGGCTGCGGCACTCCGCCTGGTCATCGCCCTCGCCACGGTCGCCGCCTTGTGGTTCGCGGCACAGGGGCTGCTCGCTGCGCGGCTGGTCGCCCCCATCCAGGACACCGGCGGCGGACGCGTGCGCTCGGTCGGGCTGCTCGATCGGGTGCTGCCGGCCAGTCCGGTGGGGGCGATCGCCGCCCGCACGCTGCGGTACTTCCGACGCGATCCCCGGCAGATCGTCAACATCGTGATGCTCCTGCTGCTGCCCGCGATCTTCATCGGCCTGTCCCTGATGAACGGGCTGCAGGACGAGTCCATCGGATTCGGCCCCGCGATCACCCTCATCCCGACGATCAACGCCCTTCTCACCGGCACCGTCGTGCAGATGGCGATCGCCTACGACAACGACGCGGTCGCCGCGCACATCCTGAGCGGCGTCAGCGGCGCGGCCGACCGGGCAGGACGACTGCTCGGATTCGGGCTGATCGCGATTCCCGTGACGCTGCTGCTGTGCGTGGCCACCTGCCTGATCGCGGGTCGGATGGACCTGCTCCCGGGCAGCATCGGATCCGCCCTCGGCCTGACGGCGATCTCGGCAGGCGCTGGGGCGTGGGTCGGCAGCTTCCTTCCCGGTCGTGCGCCCGCCCCCGAGGCGAACCCCCTCGGCCGCGGCTCGTCCGGTGGCGTGCAGTCGCTGCTGGCGATGATCATCATCGGACCGATCACGCTCGTGCTCGGGGCACCGGCGTTCGGTTTCGCGATCGCGGGCATCTGGACTCCCGCGTTCGGCTGGGTGAGTCTCGTCTGCGGCGTCGTGCTCGGCGCCGTGGCCCTGTGGGGCGGGACGATGCTGGGCGGCAGCATCCTGAACCGGCGCTGGCCGGAGGTGCTCGCCGAGGTCTCCAGCGAGAGCTGACCGGACGCGAGGCTCAGGCGTCGATGTCGAGGACGAGCTCGACCACGTCATCGACGCCCAGGCCCTCGCGGTCCTGGAGCACCTTCTTGATCGGCACGATGTAGCCGCCGTCCTTCGGCCAGAGGGCCGTCGTCACGGTCGTGGAGCCGATGGTGACGGATGCGGGGATCATCCCCCACCCGTACGTGACGATCGACGCGACGTCGTGGATCATCTCGCTCTCGGCAGGCGGCACGGTGACGAAGTGGAACGGCGCAGGTCCCCGCCAGTACCAGATGGGTCCCCCGATCCGCAGCTGCATGGCTCAGGCCCCGGCGGCGAGTTCCTTCGCCCGTGCGAGGGCTGCGGCCGCGGCATCCGCAAAGGTGCGGTCGAGGTGCGCGTCCTGCAGCACGGCGACCGCGCGCTCGGTTGTTCCCTTGGGGCTCGTGACGCGACGACGCAGCTCGGCGGGGTCCTCCCCCGAGGCGTCGAGCAGGGCGGTCGCGCCGATGAAGGTCTGCTCGACCATCAGCCGGGAATCGGCCTCGGTGAAGCCCATGCCGACAGCGGCCTTCGTGAATTCCTCGATCAGCAGGTACACGTACGCGGGTCCGGAGCCCGAGATCGTGGACAGCGCATCGATCTGCGACTCCGGGAGCTCGACGACGGCGCCGACGGTCTCGAACAGCCGACGGACGAGGGCGAGATCCTCGGGAGTGGCGGCGGAACCTGCGGCGAGGCCGGTGACGCCCTTGCGCACGGTCGACGGCGTGTTCGGCATCGAGCGGATGACGCGGGCGTCGGCACCGAGCACGGCGGCGAAGGTGTCGAGCGTGACGCCGGCGGCGACGCTCACCACGATCGCGTCGGGCGCGAGGTGCGGTGCGATCTCGCGGAGCAGGTCGGGCACCATCGCGGGCTTGACGCCGACGAGCACGATCCGTGCCTGCGCGGCGGCCTCGGCATTGCCGTCCGGCCGTTCGGCGAGCGCGACACTGGTCACCCCGTCGAGGTCGGCGAATGCCTCGGCCTTCTCCGGAGTGCGGTTCGTCGCGATGATCCCGCCGTCGATCCGGATGCCGGAGGCGACCACTCCTCGGAGGATCGCACCGCCCATCGAGCCGGCACCCAGGAAAGCGAGAGAAGGAAGCGAATCAGCCATGTCGTCATCCTACGGCGGGCACTCCCGCAACCTCGGGCGGGCGGTTCTAGACTCGTCCCATGAGTGCATCCGGAGGCAACAAGGCCATCGTCGCGGCGTTCCTGGCGAACCTGGGCATCGCCCTCGCGAAGTTCCTCGCCTGGGCCCTCTCCGGCTCCGCCTCGATGCTCGCGGAAGCGATCCATTCGGTCGCCGACTCGGGCAACCAGCTGCTGCTCATGCTCGGCGGACGCAAAGCGCGACGCGAGGCCGACCGCGCCCACCCGTTCGGCTACGGCCGCGAGCGCTACGTGTACGCGTTCGTCGTCTCGATCATCCTCTTCTCGGTGGGCGGTCTCTTCGCGATCTACGAGGGTGTCGAGAAGCTGACCAACCCGCACGAGCTCGACAAGACCTGGTGGTGGCTGCCCCTGGTCGTGCTCGTCGTCGCGATCGGGCTGGAGTCATTCTCGCTGCGCACGGCCGTCCGCGAGAGCAACCTCGTGCGGGAGAAGGGACAGTCGTGGGTGTCGTTCGTGCGCCGTTCGAAGGCGCCCGAGCTGCCGGTCGTGCTGCTCGAGGACGTGGGCGCGCTGACCGGTCTCACGTTCGCCCTGCTCGGCGTCGGCCTCACGCTGCTCACCGGGAACCCCGTGTTCGACGCGCTCGGCACCGTGATGATCGGCGTGCTGCTGGTGCTGATCGCGATCGTGCTGGGCGTCGAGACCAAGAGCCTCCTCGTCGGCGAGGGCGCGACCCAGGCCGATCACGACCGGATCGTGGACGCCATCAACGCCGGCGACGAGATCGAGAAGATCATCCACATGAAGACCCTCTACCTCGGCCCGGACGAGCTGATGGTCGCCGCGAAGATCGCCCTCAACGCCGACAAGCCGCTGCGTGAAGCCGCCGATGACATCAACGCGATCGAGGCCCGCATCCGCGAAGCCGTGCCGGTCGCGCGCATCGTGTACATCGAGCCGGACGTGTACCGCCCGGCGATCGACCCGGAGCCGTCGACCGACGTCTTCGTGCTGAAGTCGTCGGACTGAGGCCCGGGCTCCATGAGGCGCACGAAGCTGGTCCTGGCCGTCGGCGCCGCGGCCGCACTCACCGTCGGCCTCTCGGCCTGCTCGATGGACACCGTGATCTGGGGAGCCGACGGCGCCGCGGTGATCCAGTCCACCGAAGGCCTGATCGATGCGGCGGCCTCCGGCGACGCCGACGTGTACGTCTGTGAGGGTCACGATCCGGAGCTGCGCGAGCCGGCCGACTGGGAAGGGCTATCGGCTGAGGAGCCGGAGCGTTTCGTCGCCGAGTACTGGCCGGACCAGGCCGTGCTGGATCCGGACTGGAGCATCAATCTCTCCCTCGGCGAGGAGCGGGTGGTCAGCGGCGAGGAGTACCCGGGAGACGTCTTCTACCGAGCGACGGATGACGGGCTGTGCCTGGTCGACGTCGCGTGGTGGACCGTCGAGGTCGAGGGCTGACGCTCTCCCGGCTGCGGGCTTCCGGGGCTCAGCGACGGTGCTCGAAGAACGTCCGCAGCAGTGCGGTCGCGGCGTCCGCTTCGATGCCGCCGATCACCTCGGCGCGGTAGGGCAGCCGCCGGTCGCGCAGCACGTCGTACATCGAGCCGGCCGCACCCGCCTTGTCGTCCCAGGCGCCGAAGATCACCCGACCGACGCGGGCCTGGAGGATCGCACCGGCGCACATGATGCACGGCTCGAGGGTCACGACCAGCGTGTGTCCCTCGAGATTCCAGGAGCCGACGGATGTCGCCGCCCGACGGAGCGCCTCGACCTCGGCGTGCCCGGTCGGATCGTTCGTGGCCTCGCGGGTGTTGCGGCCCTCGGCGACGATCCGCCCGACGGGGTCCAGCACCACGGCGCCGACGGGTATCTCCGACGCCGCAGCAGCCTCGGCCGCGAGCTCGAGGGCCCGCCGCATCGCGAGGTCGTCGGCAGCGGTCATGCGTCGAGCCTACGACAGCTGCCGATCGTGGCCGGAGACGACAGCCGACGGCCTCGATGTCGTTCCCGAAGGCGCGGCGCATTACCCTGTATCCATGCGCGTTCACGTGGCCGACCACCCTCTCATCACTCACAAGCTCTCGGTGCTGCGCGACGCGCGTACCCCCTCGCCGGTGTTCCGGCAGTTGACGGAGGAGCTCGTCACGCTGCTCGCGTACGAGGCGACCCGCAACGTGAAGGTGAGCCCGATCGAGATCACCACGCCGGTCACGACGACCACAGGGGTCAAGATCTCGGAGCCGCGCCCGATCGTGGTGCCCATCCTGCGGGCCGGCCTCGGCATGCTCGAAGGCCTCGTCAAGCTTCTTCCGACCGCCGAGGTCGGGTTCCTCGGAATGGTCCGCGACGAGACGACGTTCGAGCCCACGACCTACGCCGAGCGTCTCCCCGACGACCTCAGTGACCGTCAATGCTTCGCGATCGACCCGATGCTCGCCACCGGCGGCTCGCTCGCCGCAGCGATCCAGTTCCTGTTCGACCGCGGCGCGAAGGACGTCACCGCGATCTGCCTGCTGGGCACGCCCGAGGGTGTCGCCGCGATCGAGGCCATGGCCGGCGACCGCGATGTGACCCTTGTGCTCGGCGCACTCGACGAGCGTCTCGACGAGAAGGGCTACATCGTTCCCGGGCTCGGCGACGCGGGCGATCGCCTCTACGGCACGGTCTGACCCGACGCTGTCCCTCGCGCGGTCATGGGCTGCGCAGTCCTGGGCTGCGCGGTCATCGGCTGCGCGGTCATGGCCGCAGAGGCCGGCGGACCGCGCAATGCTCAGTCCGCTGCGCCGACCAGACGTGCGAAAGCGCTGAGGCGAGCGACCCCCTCCGGCGTATACGGAAGATCGTCGAGCAGCGCCGGCGAATGGATCAGGTAGGCGACCGCCTGAGCCCGCGAGATCGCCACGTTCAGTCGATTCTGCAGCAGGAGGAACTCCGGGCCGCGGGGTGCATCCCGCCCGCTGGAGGCCGCGAGCGACGTGATCGAGACGACCGCCTCCTTGCCTTGGAAGTTGTCCACCGTGCCGACCGGGACATCGTGATACCCCGCCTCCGCGAGCGCATCGAGCACCAGCTGACGCTGCGCGTTGTACGGCGTGACCACGATGATGTCGGCGGGCACCAGCGGCCTCGCCGACCGGGACGCGTCGTTGTCTGTGAAGGTGCGCCCGACCAGGTCGCGGACCAGCCGGACGACCTCCGCGGCCTCCTCGGGAGACTGCGTCGAGTTGCCACGATGCCGCAGCGGGATCACGTGCAGGCCGGCGTCGATCCCGTCGACCGACCGCAGCTCGGTGCCGGGGGCTGACGCCAGCTGCCCGGCGTAGGCGAGCTTCGATACCGGGGCCGCGACGAACGGATGCATCCGCCAGGAGCGCGCCAGGAAATAGCCGTACTCCGGCCGCACGACCGGGTCGCCGTCCATCACCCACCCGAGCGCGGAGGCGTCGACCGGTTCGGGGTGGGCGCCCTGGCTCACCTGTGGAAGCTGCTGCGGATCTCCGAGGAGCAGGAGCCTCCTCGCACCGGCGGCGACCGCGATGGTCGAGGCGAGCGAGAACTGACCGGCCTCGTCGATCACGAGCAGGTCGAGTCCGCCGCGGTCGACGCGCTGGGTGTTGCTGAAGTCCCAGGCCGTCCCGCCCACGACGGCACCCTCACCGGCGTGCTCGGAGAGGAACGACGCCATCCCGGTCTTCGGGATCGTCGTGTACGAGTGCTCCCCGTTCGGGTCTTTCGGGGCCTTGGCGACCTGAGCCGGTGCGACACCGTCGGCCACGACCCGCTCGAGCAGGGTCTCGATGATCGCGTGCGACTGCGCGACGACGCCGACCTTGAAGCCGTGCTCGTTCACGAGGCGCGCGATGACACGGGATCCCGTGTAGGTCTTCCCGGTTCCGGGAGGGCCCTGCACCGCGAGATAGCTGTCGTCGAGGTCGAGCACCCCGGACACGATCGCGTCGACCGTGTCGTCGCCGGCAGCGGTCAGCGGATTCCCCGACACGGTGCGCGGCGGAATCCGGCGGAGGATGTCGGTCGCGGCATCGTGCGGGAACCCCGGAGCTGCGGCATGCACCGCATCGGCCCACTCGTCGATCGCTCCCTGAAGAGACACGACACGCGGCGGCGCGGCTGGAGTGAGGGCGAGCGGCAGTTCGTCCCACGTCTGCCCCTGGACCGCCGATTCGGTGATGAGGTAACCGTCGTCGAGCACCTCCGCCACCGTGACGGTGTGCGGCACGTGCACTGCGCGCGAGGGGACCTCGGTGTCGAACGGCGCGGGAACACCGTAGAGCGCGAACGGCTGCGACCCGGCACCGAGAGTGGTGCCCGGTGACACCTCGCCGCGGATCTCGACGTCGCGGGACATCACCCGGCGCCCCTCTCCGATGCTCCAGTCGCGACGGACCGTCGAGGAGGGGCGGTCGACGCGCACCACGTCGCGCGTACCGTCCCACATCGTCACCGGCTCGCGCAGCCGCTGGAAATGCGACACCCAGAAGCTCTTCGCCTCGCGCGGGAAGTAGTCGATCGCGGCGGCGGCGAGGCGATGCACGAGCCCGTCGTCGCCCGCTTCGACGGCACGCTCGGCATCGGCGAGGAGCGCGACCGAGCGCGGCGACGGTTCGTAGATGACCTCGTCGGCCTCGTCCGGCGGCGCCGGTGTGACGCCCTCTTTGCGTGCGATGTCGATCAGCCAGTTGCGCAGGCGCCTGGTCGACACGCAGTCGTAGCGGTTGTAGTCGGCGAGGTCTGCCAGCACCGCGTCGGCCCCGGCCTGCTCCCCCGCAGCCGCGAGCTCACGAGCCGCGACGTACTGCACGATCGAGTCGTCGCCCTTCTGCACGTCGCTGGTCCGCACGTCTTCGCCCATGTACAGCGGCTCAAGTTTCTTGATCGAGTACGAACGCGAACCGACGCGCACCGTCCGCAGCACAAGCGGATACAGGTCGACGAACACGCCCTCGCGCAGCAGCCGATCCACCTCGCCCTCGCGCACACCATGCCGTGCTGCCATCGCCACCAGGTGCGAGGTCTCATAGGGCGCGTAGTGGTAGATGTGCATGCCGGGGTGGGCGATCCGGCGTGCATTCACGAAGTCGAGGAACGTCTCGAGCGCCCGCTTCTCGTCGGCGAAGGTGTGCGCCCACAGCGCCGAGTACTGGTCGGCGTTGTCGACCCAGCCGAAGAGGTAGTCGATGCCCCAGTGCCCTTCTCCGTCGGCGGCGGGCTCGGTGTAGAGAGGGTCTCCCTCGAAGTCGAAGAAGATGTCGCCGTGGCTGGGAAGCGGGAGGGTGTGGATCGCCGGTGCATAGTGCACGTCGTAGGTGGGCCGCCCCTCGGCATCGGCGAGCAGCTGCAGCCGCGCCTGGGCACGAAGGGTCTCGAACGTGTCGACATTCATGCCGGCCGGCGCCGCGGTAGCTTCGGCCAGGTCATCGATCGTCTCGATGCCGGATGCCCGCAGCCGCGCGCGCTGCACGGGACGCATCCGCGCCACCATCAGGAGATCCCGATGCGCGAGCACCTGCTCCTCGCAGGTCGCGCAGCGCCCGCAGGCCACGACCTGCAGATCGCCCCGATCGTCTCCCCAGGCGAGCGGCTCGCCGGTCGCCCCGTCGGGGATGCGACGGTCGGCGATGAGTGCCCGCAGCCGGGCCCGCCGCACCTGGAAGAGCGGGAGGAGGTCATCCACCTGATGCGTGCTGAGCGTGCCGTCGCCGAGGATGAGGTCGACCTCATCGGACCGCGGGATGCCGAGCCGGTCGAGCTGGTCGACGTATGCCGCGAGCTGCATGAGGGCGGTGACGCGGGCCTTGCGTGCCAGCTTGGAGTCCTGGACGCGCCACCGGCCGTCGTCGTCCTTGCGGAGGAAGTCGGCGAAACCGACGAACTCGTCGGTGGCGAAGGCCGCCTGGAACACCACGAGCGCGTCGGAGCGCAACGCCCTGACCGTCTCGTCGATCGCGGCCGCCAGCGCCTCGGCATCGACCGACGACACCTTCTCGATGCGGTGCACGCGCGCATCACCGAGGTCGTGGATGTACCGGGCCAGCACATTCTGCTCGTGCACGTCGCCGAGTTCTGCGGCACGCTTCAGGGTCGCGTCTTCCGGCTCCTCGACGGCGGGCACCCGCCCCAGCTTCGCGTCGATGGCCCGACACCACGCGAACTCGCATTCGGCGGCCGCCTTGAGGTCGCTCGCGCTCCAGATGACGCGCTGCGCCTGAGTGTCGATCCGCACGATGCTCCCGTTCTGTCGGATGCTTCGACACTATCCGCGACATCAGACACGACGCGAAGCGGAGCACTCCCGCAGAGGCGAGCGGGCGGTCAGCGCCACCAGCTGTCGTCCGGGGTCACCGGGAGGTGTCGCTTGTGCTGCGTGGCGAGGTACCGCGCCTCGATGCGACCGGCGACCTCGGGGTCGACCGAACGCCCCTCGAGGAAGTCGTCGATCTGCTCGTAGGTGAGACCGAGTTCGTCCTCGTCGGCTCGACCGGGCTGGCCGTCGAGCAGGTCGGCCGTCGGCACCTTGAACGCGAGCCGATCCGGGGCGTCGAGGAACTGCAGGAGCGAGCGTCCCTGGCGTTTGGTGAGGCCGGACAGCGGGAGGATGTCGGCCGCGCCGTCGCCGAACTTCGTGTAGAAGCCCGTCACCGCCTCGGCCGCGTGGTCGGTGCCGATCACGAGAAGTCCGTCGTGGCCTGCGAGCGCGTACTGCGTGACCATCCGGACGCGCGCCTTGATGTTGCCGCGGTTGAAGTCGCTGATGTCGCTCGTGACCGCGAACTCGATGTCCTCCTCGACACCGTCGACGCCGTTCTGGATGTTGACCTCGACAGAGGCGTCCGGGGCGATGAAGGCGAGCGCGGCCTGAGCATCGTCGGCATCGTGCTGCACGCGGTACGGCAGACGCACGGCGAGGAACTTCGCCTCGCCGCCCTCGGCCCGCACCCGCTCGACGGCGAGCTGGGCCAGGCGACCGGCCAGCGTCGAGTCCTGCCCGCCGGAGATGCCGAGCACGTAGCCCTTCGCTCCGGTCGTGCGCAGGTAGTCGGCGAGGAAACCGATGCGACGCTCGGTCTCGGCTTCGGGGTCGATCTCGGCCCTGACGCCGAGGTCCTCAGAGATCTGCTGCTGCAACGACATGTGATCCTCCGCTCGTTTCCTGGACCCAGTATCTCCCTTCCGTGTTACGTCAGGGTGACGCCGCGGCGCTCGCATGCTCCTGTCAGTCTCGACCTGAGAGAATGTGGCAGTGAAACTTCTCGTCGCCGCGCTCGCATCCGAATTGTCCGCTTTCCCGGAGGAGCTCGACGGCTTCGACCGACTCGTGACCGGCCCCGGCAAGCTTCAGGCGACGTACGCCCTCACGCGTGCTCTCGACGCCAAGGTCTATGACGAGATCGTGGTCGTCGGCACCGCGGGCGCGATCGATCCCGATCTCGAGGCGACCGTCCACGAGGTCGGCACGGCGTTCCAGCACGACGTCACCGACCTCGACGGCGTCGCCGGTCAGCACGTCTCGCTGCCGGCGCGCGTCAGCACCGGGCACGACGGCGTCCTGATCGCCACCGGTGACCACTTCGTCGAGGACGCCGAGGTCACCGCTGTGATCCGCCCATCGGGAGCGGCGCTGGTCGACATGGAGACCTACGCCTACATCTGGGTCGCCGGCCAGTTCGGCGTGCCCATCCGCGTGTTCCGCGCCGTGTCCGACCAGGCCGAGGACGGCGCGTTGACCGACTGGCGCGAGGCCGTCGCCCGTTGCAGCGTGCAACTGCGCGATTTCATCCGCGCTGAGTACGGGGTCTGAAACGGCGGAGCGCGTCAGCTTGCACCTCGGCGCGCGGACCTCGGTTCAGCGCGCCTCGATGATGCTCGGACCGTTCGGCAGCGCCCGGACCGTGAGCTGAGCCGGGATCTGCTCCTGCATGGCCTCGACGTGACTGATGACTCCGACCGTCCTGCCGCCCTGGCGCAGTTCGTCGAGCGTGCGCATGGCCACATCGAGCGTGTCGCCGTCGAGCGATCCGAATCCCTCGTCGATGAAGAGCGTGTCGAGACGGATGCCGCCGGCCCGCGCCGTCACCACCTCGGCGAGGCCGAGTGCAAGCGCGAGCGACGTGAGGAAGGTCTCACCCCCGGACAGTGACTGCGGCGGCCGCGTCTGCCCCGTGAAGGCGTCGGAGACCACGATCCCGAGCCCCGAGGCGGCCCCTCGAGCCGCGAGCGCATCGGAGTGCTGCAGCTGGTAGCGGCCGGTCGACATGTCGTGCAGCCGCCGGTTCGCCGCTTCGACGATCTCTTCCAGCTCGGCCGCGAGGACGAATGTCTCGAGCGTCATCTTGCGGGTGTTGGCTCCGCGCCCGGCGATCGTGTCGGCGAGGTTCTGCAAGACCTCGAACGCAGCCGCATCTTCGGCGGTGCGCGCGTGCTCGGCGGCGGCGGAATCGATCAGGCTCCCGAGGCGTTCGGCGGTACCCGCAGCTCGGGCCGCCGCGTCGACCGCGTCGGTCCAGGTCGTGCGGGCTGCCACCGAAGCCTCCTCGACGGGAGTGACGTCGATCGGCTCTTCGGGGAGCGTCCGCAACTCCAGGTCGAAGAGGATCGCTCGCTCTTTCTCCCGCTGCACGGCATGCTCGCCGATCCGCTGGTCGAGAGCCTCCTGCGCCGTTGCCGACCGAAGAGCGTGCTCGGCGGCAGTCGCATCGTCGAACGGCGAGTCGGCGAGCGCCGCATCCCGCTCGGCCTCCGCTTCGGCGAGCGCCTGCGCCCTCCGCAGACGTTCGGCGGTCGCCTGGGCGACCGCCCGGGCGGCAGAGATCCGTGCGGCCATGTCGGCAAGGCGCTCGGCGACCGTGTCGAACGTGCCTCGCGCCTCGGTGATCAGCTCGCGGGCCTCCGCGCTCCGCTGCCGCAGCAGAGCGTGCTGCTCCCGCGCATGAGCGAGGGCCGCCACGCTCTCGGTCTTCTCGGCGTCGAGCTGTGCGACCCGGTCGACGAGCTCACTCAGTCGCGTGTCGAGCGCCTTCTGTTCGTCGGCGGCGGCGAGGCTCCGCGCGTGCGCCGCCGCAGCCGCTTCATACTCCGTGTCGGCCTGCTCGATGTCCCGCTCATCGGCGCGCGCGGTGGCGGCCGCCAGCTCGGCGCGCAGGGTCGACGACACCGAGGAGAGTTCACGCTCCCGCTGCGCCGCGACGTCTCGGGCATTCTCCGCTTCGGCGATGTCTTCGGGTGAGACGGGATCGGCGTGCGTGGCAGGAGCCGGATGCTCGAGTGAACCGCAGACAGGACACGGCTGGTCGGCACGCAGGCTCGACGCGAGTTCGCCGGACATCCCGTCGATCCGACGCTGGCGCAGCTGTGCGAGGTTCGTCTGCGCGGTGGCGTGCACGGCGGTGGCGTCGGCGAGCTCGACCTCGGTCAAGGCCAGCGCCGTCTGTAGCCGCTGCGCCTCGCGGGCAGCCGTCCGTCGCGCGTCCGCTTCCTCCTGGGCCGCTCGGGCATCGCCCGCCCGGTCGGCGAGGCGGCGCTTCTGATCGCGTTCCGCCGTCAGCGCGGTGATCGCGGAGGGGAGGTCTGTGCGCTCCGCCTCTCCGGCTTCGAGACGCGCGGTCGCCGCGGCTACGGCCTCCTCGGCGGACAGCAGCTCGGCCTCGAGCGCTGGCACCTGCCCCTCGAGCTCACGCGCCCGCTCCCAGGATCCGCTCTCCCTGGTGCGGTCGGCCACCCAGGCCTCGAGGTCGCCGTCGACGGAGACCTCGTACGCCTCCCACACCCCTCGTGCCCGCTGCTCGTCTTCGGACGCGCGGGCGAGCGCCGTCTGCGCGCGGGCCGCGGCAGTGATCGTCGACCGCACCGCCTCAGCGGCACGCGCGGCCGCGAACTCGGCACGGGCAGCATCGATCGACGGCGCCTCGGCATCCAGCCGCTCCAGCGCTGCCCGGGCGCGATCGCGTTCCCGCTGGGCGTGCTGCTCTTCTCGCACCGTGGCGAGCGCCGCGTCGGCATCAGCCGCACGCTTCTCCGCCTCCGCCCGTTCCGAGGCTCGGCGCTCCGCCCGATAGTCGGCACGCGCCCTCGCGCGCCGGAGGGCTTCGAGGCGATCGTCGACCGGCTGGGGTCCGGACGCCGCCGTGTCGTCGGCCGGCGCTGTCCCGTCGTCGGAGTCGCCGAAGAGCCCGCTCGCCACCACGAGCTGCTCGGCCTCGTCGATACGCGCATTCACCGTCGCGAGCCGGGCACCGAGTGTCTGTTCCGCCTCCCGGCGACGCTCGTCGAAACGCGCCTGCACGTCTTCGAACCGCTGCGTGCCGAACAGTCGCCGCAACAGTGCCTGGCGGTCTCTGCTGCCCGCGAGCAGGAACTCGGAGAATCGGTTCTGCGCGAGCAGGATCACCTGGAGGAACTGCTCGCGACTGAGCTGCAGGATCTCGTCGAGCTCGTTCCCCACATCGACCGCCCGAGCGGCACGACCGATCCAACCGGCGTCGGTCCACTCGTCGAGGGCGACGGCCGATGCCTGCTTGGTCATGCCGCCACCGCGTTTGGCAGGACGCAGGTACTCCGGCGAGCGTGTCACGCGGAAGCGGCCCGCCGGAGTGCTGAACTCGACCACCACCTCCGACGGATCATCGGGCTCGCAGTGATCGCTGCGCAGCCGCTTCTCGCCGCCGTCGTAGCGAGGCACGCCGCCGTAGAGCCCGAAGCACACGGCGTCGAGGATGCTCGATTTGCCGGCCCCCGTGCGGCCGGCGATCAGGAAGATGCCGTCGTCGGCGAAGGCATCGAAGTCGACGACCTGCCGCGAACGGAAGGGACCGAAGCCCTCGACCTCCAGGCGATGGAGACGCATCTAGACGAGTGCCTCCGCGCGCACGCGCTCATCGAGCACCGCGCGGATCAGTTCGTGCTCGACTGCGGTGGGCCCACGACCTGCCCGCACGTGCTCGAGGAACGCCTCGATACGGTCGGCGTCGGTGACGGCGGTGCGCAGCCGCTGCACGTACGACTTCTCTTCCACCTCGGCGACAGCCGCCGGCTGATGCTGCACCATCGCGCAGTGGGGATAGCTCTCCCGCAGACGCCGCATCGGCTCGGACTGCGGCACCGCATCCGTGTAGACGGCGCAGACCCAGTCGTCGGCGTGCTCGGCGACCATGTCGGCTGCGAGGATCTCTTCGAGCGAGCCCGTGAGCGTGACGAGTCGACGCGGGACGGGCAGCTCGAGCCACTCGACTGCGGCGAGTCCCTCGGCATCGAGCTCGACCAGCCAGGATCCGCGCGGCTTGTGCTGCTCGCCGAAACTGTAGTGCAGCGGAGCGCCGGCGTACCGGACGCGCTCGCTGATCTGCTGCCGCCCGTGGATGTGTCCGAGCGCGACGTAGTCGGGGCCGTCGAAGACGCTCAGCGGCACGACGTCGAGTCCGCCCTGGCGCACCTCGCGCTCGAGGCCGGCGGTCGCGTCGACACCCGCCGCGAAGCAGTGCGCGATCGCCACCGAACGCCCCTCGTGCTCGCGCATACTGGCGCGGACCAGATCCATCGCGTGAGCCATGGTCTGCGCCTGCGTACGCAGCTGCCGCCCCGAGCTGTCGCCCTCGGGCCAGTGCTGACGGACGATCGCCGGTTCGAGATAGGGGATGCCGAAGAAGTGCACCGGCCCCTCGGCGTCGGCGATGGTGACCGGCAGACCGACCGCGAGCGGATCGGTGAGCACGTGGATGCCCTCGCGGAGCAGACGGGCCTGGAAGCCGAGCCGCGCGGCCGAGTCGTGGTTGCCGCTCGTGACGATGACGCGGGCGCCCGTCTCGTGCAGTGACACCAGAGCATCGCCGAGCAGCGTGTAGGCGGCGCCCGAGGGGGTCGCGGAGTCGAAGACGTCGCCCGCGACGACGACCACGTCGACCTCGTTCTCGCGAACCTGCTCCGTGAGCGCCCCGAGCACCTCGGCGAGCGCGTCCATGGTCGAGTTGCCATGGAACGTCCGGCCGATGTGCCAGTCGGAGGTGTGCAGGATTCGCATACTCACACGGTACGAACACCCTCGGACATTACGTCCGAGGCGTGCCGCGGCATCCGTTCCCCGGGGCGGGAATCAGGCGATCTGCGCCCGGACGGATGCCGCGGCCACGGCTCAGTGCGCGGCGAGGGACCGCTCGCCCTGCATCGGCATCAGCTCCTCCTTGGTGCCTCGCACCAGGAACACCGCGATCACGGAGGCTGCGACCATGAAGACCGCCGCGGCGATGAACGTCCACCCGTACGCATCGGTAAGCTGCGACGGCGCCAGCTCACCCTGGGCGTGTCCGCCCACGGCGGCGGCGTACACGGCGGTGAACACCGAGAGTCCGATCGACCCTCCGATCTGCATCGCCGAGTTCGCCATGGCGGACGCGACGCCGGCATCGTGCGGAGCCACCCCCGACAGCGCCAGGTTCTGCAGCGGGATGAAGATGAACGCCATCCCGACGCCGAGCGCCACCAGCGCAGGGGCGACCTGCACGAGGTACGCGCCGTCCGGGGTGATGCCCGAGAGGTACACCATCCCCGCGGCGGCGAGCAGCGGGCCGACGATCAGCATCGGTCGCGGCCCGATCACCGGAAGCAGCCGGGTCGCGATCGGCGCGATGATCATGGTCGCGATCGGCAGGGGCAGCGTGGCGAGCCCCGCCGGGAACGCGCCCATGCCGAGCACGAACTGCAGGTGGAACGTGAGGTACATCGTGGCGCCGATCATGATCGCCCCGGCGACGCCCTGGATGAGGAACGCCCCACCCCGGACGCGATCGGCGACGATCCGCAACGGCAGCAGCGGCTGTGCGACCCGGCTCTCGATCCAGACGAAGAGCGCGAGCAGGACGACCCCGAGCACCAGGAACGAGATCGTCAGCGGATCACCCCATCCGTGCTCGGCGAGACTGAACCCGTAGACGAGCGCTCCGAGCCCGAGGGTCACCGTGATGGTGCCCCAGACGTCGTACCGGTTCTCACCCTCGGCCTTGCTCTCGGTGAGGAAGAGGGCACCGCCGATGAGACCGACCACCACGAAGAAGACGTTCACGAAGAGACACCAGCGCCAGTCGGCGAACTCGGTGAGCAGCCCTCCGAGCAGGAGGCCGACCGCGGCTCCCGTTCCGGCGACGGTCCCGAACACGGCGAAGGCGGTGTTCCGGTCGCGGCCGGAGGGGAACGTCACCGTCAGCAGAGCCAGCGCCGCCGGGGCGAGCAGCGCGGCGAAGACCCCCTGGAGCCCGCGCGCGAGGATGAGTTCCCAGCCCTGCTGTGCGAATCCGCCGTACAGCGACGCCGCCCCGAATCCGATCATGCCGATCATGAAGATGCGCTTGCGCCCGATGTAGTCGGCGAGGCGTCCGCCGAAGAGCAGGAGCGCGCCGAACGCCAGCGCGTAGGCGGTGACGACCCACTGCCGCTGCCCGTCGGAGAGGCCGAGAGCGGCCTGGGCCCGCGGGAGCGCGATGCTCACGATGGTGCCGTCGAGCACCACGACGAGCTGAGTGAGGGAGATGACGATGAGTGCCCACCACCGGGAATGTGGATGGGCGCGCAGGGACGAAGACATGGAAAAACCTCCGGTGTCTGATGAGGATGCCGGAGGTTTCGAGCCTCGGATCAGCGCGTACCTGGACGCCTGACCACCTCAGCCAACGGGGCTGAGCAGAACTCCATTCTATCGCATGATGTTCGAGGAGGAAGCGGAAGGTCCCCTGACCCACCCTCGTCGCGACGATCGACACGCGGTGATGCGAGATGCGCTGTGCACCATCACCTGTGCGGCGTGCGGGGCTGCGCGATGCGATATCAGGGCTGCCCTCCGCCCAACAGGTGCCGGCTTGCCCCGCCGGCTGAGGGTTGTGCCCGCTTCGTCGCGACTACCGACTTCCGCTCTCCTCCTCGAGGTCGTTCGCCCAGTTCGCCTGCTGGATCCGGTTGTCGAGCTCGCGCAACTCCTGTGCGACGGCGTCGGCCCTCGATCGCAGCTGCGCGACCGGCAGCGCCGAGACCTGCCGCAGCTCCGACCTCATCTGGCGCAGGTACTGGTCGTTCGAGCCGGATGCCGCGGCCGCCGCGTCCGTCAGCACGGAGTGGCGCAGACGCAGCACATCGCGGGCGGCGAGCGCATCCGTCATCGTGCCGTCGGCACCGAGGTCGAGCCGCGCGTTGGTCGCGTTGATGCGACGGATCAGGTCGCGCAGCTGGGTCAGCGCGGCGTCCGCTTCGACGATGAGCGCCGCGGCGTCCTCGGCCGGCTCCTCACCCTCCTGGTAGCGGGCGTTCGCGACGATGCGGGCGCGCAGCTGCTCGATGCGGCGCTGCAGATCGGCGCGTGCGGTGAGGGCCTCAGCGAGTTTCATGGGCCCATCCTCGCAGCAGCGGGCCGTAACACGGCGTCATAATGCACGCGAGTCAACGCGAGCGCAGCAGCGGCGCGTGCTCGGGGTGCGCTGCGAACCAGTCGGCGACGTACCAGCAGACGGCGTCGACCTTGCGGTCGCCGCGCTCCTCGATGTCGGCGACGGCCCCCTCGACGACCTTCCCGGCATAGCCGTGGCCGCGGAAAGTCGGGACGGTGAAGGCCCTGGTGAGGGCGATCGTGTGTCCGTCGTCGCGGTAGTCGAGAACGCTCACGAGCTTTCCGTCGCGCATGAGCGTGTAGCGCGACGCGTCCTTCTCGTCGGTCAGGATGAAGCCGCCGACGGTGTGCGAGATCGTCATCCGAGCAACGTTACGCCCGCTCGCGGACGCCCGGGCGTTTTGACATGGGCGGTCACGATCGGACATAATCCCCCCATGACCACCAACGCAAGCCCTTTGTCCGCCCAGGAGGCGAACAGGACTGCCGGGATGATGATGCCCGGTCGCGTTGGCATGTGTTGCCGAATGTGTCGCTGAACGAACAGCCACCCCGCCTGACCTGACGCCTCGCCATCTGCGAGGGCAGAGTCACCGAGCATCCACCCTTTGCTCGCTTCCCGGCTCCGCCGGTCATTCATGCAACGCATCAGAGCCCCGCTCGATCCGGGCTCACGTCCTGAGGACTCATCATCATGTCGAACACCGCACTTCTCGAGCGTCCCGCCACCACCGCCGCGATCCGCACGCAGCCCGAGACCGCTGCCCCCCTGGCCGCCGCCGGCGCCGATCTGCCCGCCGTCCGCTCGCCCCGCGGCTTCGCCCTCTATGTCGGACTCGACGAGATCAAGGCAGCCGAAGCCGGAGTCAGCCTCCCCCTCCTCGTCGACGCGCTGCGTCGCACCCTCGCCGAACTCGCACCGGGTGCCGAGACGCACGCCACGGTCGCCCTCGCCCCGCACGGCTCCGGAGGCCGCGACCTCGACGTCGTCCGCCTCGCCCTCCAGGAGCCGGGTGCGATCGCCCGCACCAAGGCCGCCGCCGAAGAGGACGTCGTGGAAGAGGAGACGGGCGTCACCGTCGACATCTCCCGCAAGCGCGTGCTCATCGACGGAGAGTCCGCGGCCTTCACCTACAAGGAGTTCGAGCTGCTGCAGTACCTGGTGCTCCGCGAGGGACGCACCATCGAGCGCAGCGAATTGGTCTCGGCGCTCTGGCAGGCACAGGACGACGAGACGCCCGGCGAGCGCACGATCGACGTGCACGTCCGCCGCCTTCGCGCCAAGCTCGGCCGCTACGAGGACATCGTCCGTACCGTGCGCGGCATCGGGTACCGGTTCGACCGTCACGCCGACGTCGTCATCCGCTACGGCCACGGCACCCCCTCGCCCGACCGCTTCTGAGCGCCCTCGGGTCCGTGTCAGGGCCGGCGCGTAGGGTGGGCGCATGACCCTGATCGAGCATCCTGCGACGACCGACGCCGCGTCTGCGGATGGTCGCAGTGAGACCGTTTACCGGCCTCCGCACCCGCTCGATCTCCGACGCACGGTCGGCATGCTCCGACGCGGTGGCACCGACCCGACGATGGTCATCGACGGCCCCGTCATCTGGCGCGCCATGCGCACGCCGCTCGGGCCCGCGACACTCGCCCTGCGCATGTCGGGCGAAGAGGTCAGGGCCGCGGCCTGGGGCCCCGGAGCCGAACACGCGCTCTCACTCGTGCCCGCCCTCTGCGGTGCCCACGACGATGCCGGGGACTTCGATGCGTCGCGGCATCCCCTCATCGCCGATTCCGCGCGCCGACACCCGGGCCTGCGGCTCGCCCGCACCGACGAGGTGTTCGACGCTCTCGCGTGCGCGATCATCGAGCAGAAGGTCACCGGCATGCAGGCCTTCGGCGCCTGGCGCTGGCTGGTCTCGCGCTTCGGCGAGCGCGCACCCGGTCCGACGCCGCGACCGATGTTCGCTGCTCCCGCTCCCGAGCAGTGGTACCGCATCCCGTCCTGGGCCTGGCACCGCGCCGGGGTCGAACCGCCGCAGTCCCGCACCATCGTGCGCGCGGCCGAGCGCGGCGACCGCATCGCCCGCGCTGTGCACGCGGCTGCTCCCACGGGCGCTGACCGCGACCGTGTGCTCACCAGCCTGCCGGGTGTCGGCGTCTGGACGGCGGCGGAGACCCGTATCCGAGCCCTGGGCGATCCCGATGCGGTCAGCGTCGGCGACTATCACCTCGCCCACGAGGTCGGCTACGCGCTGACGGGCAAACGCACCGACGACGAGGGGATGCTCGAGCTCCTCGCACCTTGGGCGGGTCAACGGCAGCGCGTCGTGCGCCTCATCTTCGCCAGCGGTGTTCAGGAGCCGCGCCGGGGGCCCCGTCTCGCGCCCGAAGACCATCGCCACCGCTGACGCCGCCACCTATGCTGGTGCCATGTCCCGTTCTGCGCTGCGCATCTCCATCACCGTCGGCCTGCTCATCGTCGGCGTCGTGGTCGGGCTGATCTTCCAGAACGTCTGGCTCGGCGTGCTGCTGGCTGCCATCGTCTGGCTGGGATGGTTCCTCGGATACGAGTCGCGCCGAGGCAACAACGCCGGCGTCAACGACGAGGACCACGGCATCGAGCTCTGAGAGCAGCCTCGCGCACCGCATCCGTCCCTCAGTAGTAGACGGCGAGGGGTCCCGAGGGGCCGTCGACGACGTGGACCGGGGTGTCGAACACGCGCGTGAGCACGTCGTCGGTCATGATCTCGGCCGGTGAGCCGAACTCCACCACCGCCCCGTCCTTCATCGCGCAGATGTGATCGGAGTAGTGCCCGGCGAAGTTGATGTCGTGCAGCACGATGACGATCGTGCGTCCGAGCTCCTCCGCGGCCCGGCGCAGGTGCTTCATCATCTGCACCGCATGCCGCATGTCGAGGTTGTTCAGCGGTTCGTCCAGCAGCACGAATTCGGTGTCCTGCGCCAGGACCATCGCGACATAGGCGCGCTGGCGCTGGCCACCGGAGAGCTCGTCGAGATAGCGGCCCTCGAGCGGTCCGAGGTCGAGGAAGTCGATCGCCTGACTGATGATCTCCTCGTCCTCTCGGTTCAGTCGCCCCTTCGAGTGCGGAAAGCGACCGAAGCCGACCAGCTGACGCACGGTGAGCCGGGTAACGAAGTGGTTCTCCTGCCGCAGGATCGACACGACCTTCGCCAGGTCCTTCGACTTCGTCGAGGCGACATCGAGTCCGGCGATCTCGATCGCGCCGGCGTCCATACCGTTCAGTCGGCCGATCATCGTCAGCAGGGTCGACTTGCCGGCGCCGTTCGGTCCGATGAGCGCGGTGATGCCTCCGGCGGGGATCTCGAGGTCGACGGGGCCGATCGCGACCTCGCTGCTGTAATCACGGCGGACGCCGTCGAGTGAGATCACAGTCGGCCCTTTCTGAGGATGACGATGAGGAACACGGTGCCGCCGACGAGCTCGATCAGGATCGACACCATCCCCTGCGCGTAGAAGACGTTCTTCATCACGAAGTACGCGCCCGCGAGGATGGTGAACGCCGTGAGCACCGCGACGGGGAAGATGAGCCGATGGTCGTGCGTGTCGGCGAACTGATACGCGAGGGTCGCCACCAGGAATCCGAGGAACGTCATCGGTCCGACGAGCGCGGTCGATGTCGCCATCAGCACCGCGACCAGGAAGAGCACGATGAAGAGCTCGCGTCGATGGTCGACCCCGAGGGAGCGCGCGGCATCCGGCCCGAGCGCCATCAGGTTGAGCCGCCGGGATCGCAGCCACAGCAGTGCGGAGGCCGCGACGACCAGGGGAATCGCCAACGGGAGGTAGGAGGGATCGGCGTTGGACACGTTGCCGAACAGCCGGGCGGCCAGCACGTCGAACTCGCTGGGCGTGAGCAGGCGCTGCATGAACGTGGCGATCGCGCCCAGTCCCCCACCGATCACGATGCCCACCAGGAGCATGATCTGCAGGTTGCCGTATCGCCCGGACAGCAGCCAGCCGTAGAGCGCGACCGCGAGCCCGACCATGATCGCGACCTGGATCGCGAACTGGCCGACGCCTTGGATCGCCACGAGCCCTGCCACCCCGAACAGGTACACCGTCGAGGTCTGCACCACTCGGTAGAGCGACTCGAACCCCATGATCGACGGGGTGATGATGCGGTTGTTCGTGACCGTCTGGAAACTCACCGTGGCGATGGCCTGCGCGACCGCGACGAGCGCCATGACCGTCACATCGATCCCCCGGTGCTGGGCGATGCGCCAGAACCCCGTCGAGCCGACCGGCATGGGGTTCCCCCAGGCGAGCAGGCCGAAGCCGGAGCCCGCGGCCAGGACGACGAGGAGGCCGAGCACGATGAGGTACCGACGGCGCGCACGAGGGGTCGTGAACGAGCCCGACGATCGCGGCACCGGAACCGGAACCGCCGCCACCTGCTCCCCCACGCCGCTAGCCACGTCGACGCTGCCTGAGCAGGAGGAGCACGAACACCACGGCGCCGACGACACCGAGGATCAGCGACACCGGAACCTCGAACGGCATGATGATCGTGCGTCCGATGATGTCGCACACCGTGACGATCGCGATGCCGAGCAGGCACACCCACGGCAAGTTGCTGCGGAGGTCGTCGCCGCGCACCATCGAGACGATGTTCGGCACGATCAGTCCGAGGAAGGGCAGGTTGCCGACGACGACCGTGACCACTCCCGTGGTGATCGCGATGAGGACCGTGCCGAGCAGGATGATCCGGTTGTAGTTCACCCCGACGTTCGTGGCCACTTCCTCGCCGAGGCCGGCGATGGTCAGCCGGTCGGCCACGAAGAACACGATCACCCCGATGATCGCCACGATCCACAGCATCTCGTACTGGCCGCGCATCACCGAGGTGAAGCTGCCGGCGAACCACACGCCCAGGATCTGCAGGGAGTTCGTGGCGAGCGCGAGATAGGTCGACAGGGCGCCGACGACCGCCCCGAGCATGATGCCGACGATCGGGACGATGAGCGATGACTTGAGCGCGACGCGGCGCAGGAAGGCGAAGAAGACCATCGTGCCGATGAACGCCGCGAGCACAGCGCCCGCCATCCGCAGCGGAAGCGACGGCTGCGGGACGAGGATCATGACCGTCAGGAGCCCGAGTCCCGCCCACTCGGTGGTTCCGGTCGTCGTCGGCTCGACGAAGCGGTTCTGGGTGAGCAGCTGCATCACGAGGCCCGCCATCGCCATCGCCGCGCCCGAGAGGACGAGGGCGATCGTCCGGGGCACGCGCGTGATCTGGAACATCTCCGCGCCGTCGTCGGCGCCGGCGATGTCGTACACACCGGTGAAGAGCGAGATGACGAGGAGCACGACGACGACGAGCACGCCGATGAGCAGCTTGCCGTCGAACAGCCGCCCGGCGTACCGGGGCGGCGGGGTGGTTTCTGTGGGGGTCATGATGACGGTGCGGCGGCACCCGAGTCATCCGGATGCCGCCGCCGTACTTTAGTTCTTCGCTGCCTCGAGGGCGTCGGCGAAGTCCTCGAGGAACGTCGTGTACGTCTGGATGCCCTCGTTCAGGTAGGTGTCGGTGGGCATGTAGACGATCTGCTCGTCCTTCACCGCCGTGACGCCGGCGAGCGCCTCGGAGCTCTCCAGGATCTCGGCCGCCTGCACGTAGTCGGGGGTCTCCGCGGCGAACACGGCGTCGCGGTCGAGCACGAGGATCCAGTCAGGGTTCGACGCCGCGATCGCCTCGACCGAGATCTCGTCGCCCTGGTGGTCGTCGGTCGCGTCGTCGACCTCGAGCGCGGGAGTCAAGCCGAGGATGTCGTAGATCGGGCCGAGCGAGCGGCCGACGGTCGGGGCGAGGTATCCGATCTCGCCACCCGAGGTGTTCACGGCCATGACGGTGTCGGCGTCGTCGTAGGCGTCCTTGGCACGCTCGACCGCGGCATCGAAGTCGTCCACCAGCTTCTTCGCCTCGTCCTGCTTGCCGAAGATCTCGCCGAGCACGGTGACCTGGCGCTTGAGCTCCTCGTCGAAGGGCTCGCCCTCGCGCGGCTCGAGATCGATGATCGTGGCCTCGGGCACGAGATCGGCGATGGCCGCGTTGTGCTGCGTGAAACGCTGACCGCTGATGATCAGGTCGGGCTCGACCGCGACGACGGCCTCGAGGTCGGGCTCGCTGTGCAGGCCGATGTCGACGATGCCGTCGTCCTTCACATACGACACAGTCTCGGGCATGAGTGCCACAGCACCCGCCGAGAGCTCGACTCCCCAGTCGGAGAGCGTCTGGAAGGTGCGGTTGTCGAGGGCGACGACGGAGGCCGGAGGGGTCGCGATCTCGTGAGTGCCGGTGTTGTCCTCGATCGTGACGGATGCTGCCGCCGGTTCGGTCTTCGCCGGTTCGGCCGTCTCGCCGGTAGCGCAGCCGGCGAGGACGAGGAGGCCGACGAGGGCGGTGCTCGTGGCGGTGAGGGTTCTGGGCACGGACATGGAGAGACTCCTGTTCTGCGGGATCTGTGCGCACACGATGGCGCCGGGACGACGAGGTTAGGGTGACCTTCCCTCGGCTTATTTAGGTTAGCCTTACTTCATGAGCGATACGAAATCCGGCTTCTCGATCGAGCGTCGCGGCCTCGAGCTGCGCTTCCGCAACGTGACTCTGAGTGCCCGCGAATGGTTGGCTCCGGACTTCGTGCGGGTGCGGCTGACCGGTTCCGACCTCGCCGGCTTCGAATCGCGGGGTTCCGACGACCACATGCGGCTGTTCTTCCCGGCAGGGCCGGTCGGCTCCGTCGAGGAGCTGCGTGCGTCGCCCAGCCGCGAATACACACCGCTCGCCTGGGGCGAGGACTGGCTCGACGTCGAGTTCGCCGTGCACGGCGACCAGGGCGTCGCGGCGCCGTGGGCGGCGACGGCACCACTCGGTTCCTCGATCGGCGTCGGCGGACCCCGCGGCTCGGCCGTGATCGAGGGCACCCCCGGCTCCTGGCTGCTCGTGGGCGACGAGACCGCGATCCCCGCCATCCGGCGCTTCGCCGCGCTGATCCCCACGGGAGTCCCGGCACGCATCGTCGTGGAGACGGTGAACCAGGGGCGCGAGTTCGAGATCGAGGCGCCGGTCGAGATCGAGTGGCTGCACCGCGGGGATGCTCCGTCGGGCTCAGCCCTCATCGCCTTCCTCGAGGCGCTCACCGCAGAAGACGCCGTCGGGTCCGACCCGTTCGTCTTCATCGCGGCCGAGCAGTCGATCGTCAAGCCGGGCCGGGCCCTGCTCGAGCGCTGGGGAGTCGACACCGCGAACGCCGTCGTGAAGGGCTACTGGAAGCGCGGCGAAGCCGAGTACCACGCACCGCACTGACGCCGTCTCCGCTTCTGCAGCGTCCCTGTCGGTGGGGGTGGGTACCGTAGGTGCGTGCCGTGGTTTCCCGCTGTCTCGAGGGTGGAGTGCTCATGAATGGTGACCGCCTGCAGCGGTGCGCGAAGGACCGCGCCGAGGAACTCCCCGGATCTCGTCTCGAGCATCCCTTCGGTCCGGAATGGGACGTGTTCAAGGTGCGTGACAAGGTGTTCATGCTGCTCACCGCGTTCACCGGAGCGGAGATCGTGACCCTCAAGGCGGCGCCCGAAGACGGCGACGCGCTTCGCCGGCAGTTCGACGACATCATCCCCGGCTATCACATGAACAAGAAGCACTGGATCACGCTCCGCCCAGGTGGGAAGCTGCCGGAAGACCTGGTCCGGGAGCTGGTGACCGAGTCTTATCTTCTCGTCGTGGAGAACCTCCCCCGGCGTCAGCGGCCCGTCGACCCCGCCACATTCGGGAGGATCGCTCCCTGAGCCTGTCGGACCCTTCTGCAACACTGGGGGCATGGCTCTTCTCGATCATCTGGGCATCACCGTCGACGACCTCGAGCGCGGCCGCGCGCAGTTCCATCCGGTCCTCACCGCTCTGGGCTACCGGAGCGGCGGCGAAGACGACCACTCGGTCTCCTGGAACAACGGCGACGAGACCGAGATCATCCTGTACACCTGGGACGAAGACTCCGCCCCGCACCGGCACGGCAAGATCGGCTGGCAGCACATCGCCTTCGCGGTACCGACGCGCGAGGAGGTCGAGCGCCTGCATGCGATCGCCGTCGAGGCCGGGTGGACGGCGGTGCGCGAGCCCAAGGAGTACCCCCGTTACTCCGAGCGCTACTACGCCTCTTTCGTCGAAGACGCCGACGGCATCCGCATCGAGTTCATGTACAACCCGCCGCGCGAGACGGCTTGACTCCCGGGCGTGTCGCCCTCTAATGTGGCAAAGCTGTGCCGATCGGCGCAGCACGCCAGCCCAGGAGTCGACGGATGACCGCCCAGCGGAACCTTCCCATCGGAGCGGTGTTGCAGCTTCAGCCGAAGTTCAATGACCGCTACGAGTCGTACCCTCCGGCGCGCGCCGTGTGACAGCATCCGCTCTCGCAACGCCCCGCACCGTCAGGTCCGGGGCGTTTTCCGTATGGAGAGCAGAACCTTGACCTGTGGCTGGACACCACCACAAGGAAAGGAATCATGGAGAGGCTCTCCACACGGCTGCTGTCGTGGGCATCGCTGATCGACGAGAAGACACTCGCTCAGGCGCACACCACGGCCCGCATGCCGTTCATCCACCCGCACCTGGCGCTGATGCCGGATGCACACCTCGGCAAGGGGGCGACGGTCGGCTCGGTCATCCCGACGCTCGGCGCCATCATCCCCGCGGCCGTCGGTGTCGACATCGGCTGCGGCATGATCGCCGTCCGCACCCAGTTCACGAGAAGCGACCTGGGGGGCCGCGACCTCGCAGAACTTCGGGAGCAGATCGAGCGCGCCATTCCGCTGTCGGCCGGCCGGTACAACCGCAAGGTCGTCACGACGGCCGAGCCGCGCATCGCCGAGCTCGAGGAGCTCGCCGAGAAGAACGGCTTCGACCCCGCACAGTATGCCGGGAACTGGCGGCTGCAGCTGGGCACGCTCGGCTCCGGCAACCACTTCATCGAGGTGTCGGTCGACGAGCTCGACCGGGTGTGGCTGTTCCTGCACTCGGGCTCCCGGGGCGTCGGCAACAAGATCGCCGGGCACCACATCGGTGTCGCGCAGCGGCTATGCAAGCAGTGGTGGATCGACCTCCCCGACCCCGACCTGGCCTACCTCGTCGAGGGCACGCCGGAGTTCACGCAGTACATCCGGGAGCTGCGGTGGGCTCAGCACTTCGCCCTGTTGAACCGGGAGGAGATGATGGACCGGGTCATCCGCCAGGTGTCGGGGTTCCTCGACACCGCGGTGGACGAGCAGGAGCGCATCAACTGCCACCACAACTTCACCGAATCGGAGAAGCACTACGGCAAGCAGGTGTGGGTGTCGCGGAAGGGTGCGATCCAGGCCGACGCCGGTCGTCCGGGGCTCATCCCCGGGTCGATGGGCACCGCGTCGTACGTGGTCGAAGGGCTCGGCGACCCGCAGTCGCTGAACTCCTCACCGCATGGCGCGGGGCGCGAGTACTCCCGGTCGGCCGCGAGGCGGACGTTCACGCACGGCCAGCTGCGGGAGGCGATGACGGGCATCGAGTTCCGTGACACCGACGCCTTCATCGACGAGATCCCGCAGGCGTACAAGCCGATCGACCAGGTGATGGCGGATGCCTCGAGCCTGGTGTCGATCCGGCACACGCTGCGGCAGCTCGTCAACGTGAAGGGCGACTGAGCAGGACCGGGCGGTGGGACCCCCACCGCCCGGTTCGTGTGCCGTCCACGTGGAGGCGGATCGACTGCTCCTCCCCCGGACCGCTCGAGAATGACTTGTCCCCCATTGCCGGGGCACCGATATCTTCGCCGCTCCCGCCCTGGCAGGCTTGCGGAATCGATGCGACGATGACGTGGTGGAATTCATGAATAACGCGCAGATCTGGACCATGATCGGGGCGTTCAGCGCGCTGATGTTCAGCACGTTGACCGTGGTCTCCACGCTGTTCATCCACGTCGTCCGCAGTGAGATCGGCGGACTCCGCAACGAGATGAACGCGCGGTTCGACGCCGTGGACACCCGGTTCGATGCGGTGAACACACGCATCGACGGGCTCGACGGCGACGTGCAGGCCATCGTGAAGCGCACCTTCGGGTTCGATCGCGACTGATCGGCCCGACGTCAGACGACCGGGGCGACCTCCGCATCAACCGACCGATCGGTGAACGCGGTCTTCGGCACGAACACGAGGATGACCGCCGCGGCTAGTGCGGTAACTCCGCAGACGATCCAGACGGTGAAGTAACCCGCGAGCGAACCGGCGGTCCCCTCCGTCGCACCGGCAGTGGTGGCGACGCCGTGCAGCAGCGCGATGCCGAACACGCACGAGGCGATCGCCCCGCCCACGGTCTTCACCGAGTTCGTGAGCCCCGTGGCGACGCCGGTCTGCGTGGCAGGAGCAGCCGAGGCGGCGGCAGCGGGGAGAGCGGCGACCAGCGCGCCGGAGCCGAGCCCCACGACGACCATGTTCGTGATGACCTGACCGTACGTGTCATGGAACGGCAGGAAGAGCAGGAAGCCGAGGCCCACCAGTACAGACGCGCCCATCAGGGTGACCCGCGGAGTGGCCCAGCGCGCGAACGTCGGGAACAGCAGCGCACCTGCGATCATCGCCACGAGGTACACGCCGATGATCAGCGAGGTCGCGAAACCGCTCGTCCCGAGACCGTAGCCGTAGACCGACGGGTCGGTGCGCGCGAACGTCGACAGCGGCGCCTGTGCACCGAGCACGCTGACCCCGAAGAGGCCCGCGGTGAGGAACACCGGGCCGAGTGCGGGCGAACGGAACATGCGCACGTCGATGAGCGGGTCGTCGCAGCGCAGCTCCCAGAGCACGAACGGGATCACCAGCAGCACACCGAAGACGACCACGGCCCAGGACCACGGATTCACGAGGCCGCCCTCGAGGCGGAGCAAGCTGAGTCCGCCGGTGAAGCAGACGAGGGCGAGGGAGATCAGCACGAGGCCGACCGTGTCGAAGATGCCGCCGGTGGGCTCCGGCGATTCTTTGACCCCGAACAGGATCACGAAGAAGCACACCACGATGAGCACGGCCGGGACCAGGAGGACGACGGTGAGCGGCAGCACGTCGATCAGCGCGCCGCCGACGAGAGCACCGATGATCGCACCACCTTCGAGGGCGGCGACCAGGAGACCGGCCGCCTTGGCCGTGATCGAGGAGCGTCCTTCCATGCGGCGCGACCGCGACCAGATCAAGGCGATCTCGAGCGGGAGCCACACGACGTAGAAACCCATGAGCGCCCATGCCGCGAGGAACACGCCGAAGGAGTCTGTGAACGGCAGCACCAGGGCCGCCGCGGCGGTCACGGCGGTGGAGATCAGCAGCATCCGCTTGTGTCCGACCATGTCGCCGAGCTTCGCGAACGCCGGGACGACGAGCGCCGACAGCATGAGCTGCGTGCCCTCGAGCCAGTTCACGTCAGCGTCGTGGATGTCGAGGTGGCGGGCGATGTCGCTGAGCATCGGCGTGTAGTAGCCCTGCAGCACACCGCTCGTGAACTCCACGAATGCGAGGAAGCCGACGACGACGGCGAGGGTGCCCAGAGTGCGGGTGCGCGTCATCGCGTCTCCTGCTTCTTGTTCGGGTACTCCCGCGCGGGGCGGGAGGAGGGTGAGATCACCCTAGCTGTTCGAGGAGTGCGCGATGGAATCGCTCTCCGCGCTCCAGGGCAGCGATCTCCACGCTCTCGTCGACCCCGTGGATCGAGGCGCGCTGCGCGTTCGACATGTCCAGCGGAGCGAAGCGGTAGACCGCGGGCGAGAATCGATGGAAGTGCCGCGAATCGGTGGCGGCCATCATCACGTACGGAACTGCCGGCACCCCGGGATGCGAGACCTCGAGCGCCGCCGCGAGCAGGGCGAACTGCGCGTTGTCGGTGGGCGACTCGGGCGAGGGCTCGCTGGCCTCGACCACCTCGACGGACACGAGCGGATCGCGGATGCGGCGGCGCACGCGGTACACGGTCTGCTGCGTCGTCTCCCCCAGCGCGATGCGGAGATTGACGGTCGCGGATGCCTGGGAGGGCAGCACGTTCGCGGCCGTCCCGCCCGACTGCATCGTCGGGGCGACGGTCGTGCGTACGAGTGCCGCGGGCTCGCCGCCGAGTGCCGCGAAAACCTGCCCGGTCAGCAGAGGCGCCGAGCCGAGGAAGCGCAACAGGTGGCGCGCCGGCCCGGGCGTCTGCGCGGCCAGCTGCGACAGCATCCGCAGGACCGCCTTCGAGGCGCGAGGACGGAAAGTCGCGGGTCCGAGACGGTCGACGGCTCGGGCGATCCGTCGCACGGCGGTGAGCGACGGCGGGGCCGATGCGTGCCCACCCTCGCCGCGCGCCGACAGCCGCAGCGTCATGACGCCCTTCTCGCCGACGCCGATCATCGCCGCCCGACCGGGGACGAAAGGCAGCGGCGCATCCACGACCGCTCCGCCCTCGTCGACCACCAGCCACGGAACGATGCCGCGTGCACGCAGCACCCGCGCGATCTCCTCGGCCGCCTTCCCGTACGTCTCTTCGTTGCCGCCGAACGAGAGGTAGACGTCGCGGGGCGGGACGAATCCGTCGGCGAGCAGATTCTCGACCGCTTCGAGCACGACGATCAGCGGGCCCTTGTCGTCCAGCGCGCCGCGCCCGAACACCGAGCCGTCGGCGATCACGCCGTCGAAGGGCGGATGGGTCCACGCGTCGCTCTCGTCGACCGGGACGACGTCGTAGTGCGCCATCAGCACGGCGGGGCCACCCGGGGCCACTCCTCTGCCCGCCCAGTGGAACAGCAGCCCGAAGTCGGTGTGCCGTTCGAGTCGCAGCTTCTCGTGCGTCAGCGGATAGAGCTCGGCGATCAACGCGACGAAGTCCTCGAACGGGGTGGCCCCGCGCTCGTCGAGCTCGGCGGAGACCGTCGGGATCCGGATCATCTGCGAAAGCCGTTCGGCGATGCCGGGGCGCACGGTCGATGTGGTCACAACCGCCATCGTACCGAGCGCCCAGGCATCGCCCGGAAGCGGTCTCGCGCTCGGGGACTCGTCACGAACGAATTCGGCAGCAGCCTCACATTTCGAGCACCTGTCCGGTCAGCTATGCAGAAGGATGTACCGAGAAGAAGAAGGAGCACACATGAGAATCGCCGTCGCAGGAGGAACCGGGACCGTGGGCCGGCACACCGTGGAGGCGGTGCAGGCAGCGGGGCATGAGGTGGTGGTGCTCAGCCGATCGCAGGGGGTCGACCTGGTGACCGGGCATGGACTCGAGGCCGGCCTCGCCGGTGCGGACGCGGTGATCGATGTGGCGAGCATCCAGACCCTCAAGGCGAGCGCGGCGATCGAGTTCTTCACCGCCGCGACCGGGAACCTTCTGTCGGCGGCAGCGGATGCGGGGGTCCGTCACGTCGTGTTGCTGTCGATCGTCGGGATCGATCGCATCCCCTACGACTACTACGCCGGCAAGGTCGCGCAGGAGAAAGTCGTCGAGGCGTCACGCGTTCCGTGGACGATCCTCCGCGCGACGCAGTTCCATGAGTTCGCGGGTCAGATGTTCGAGCGGGCGAAGGTCGGGCCGCTGCACCTCGCGCCGAACGCGCGCACCCAGCCCGTGGCTGCCGCGGAAGTCGGCGCGCGCCTCGCCGCACTCGCCGCAGCGGAGCCGCAGGGCCGTGTGCGCGACTTCGCGGGCCCGCGCGAGGAGAGCCTGGCCGCCATGGTCCGCGCCTTCGCCCGCCGCGAGGGATACCGCGGATGGATACCGGCCCTGAACGTGCCGGGACCGCAGATGGCGGGGATGCGCGCGGGGCATGCTCTGCCCGGGCCCGATGCGGACCTGGGCGTCCAGACGTTCGCCGAGTGGCTCGCCGAAGGGCAGCGGCCCTGAGCACCGTGGGAACAGTGCCGTGACCGCTGCTGTTGCACCACAGAGATCCGACGCCGATCCGAGGAGGTGCGCATGGAACTGACCCTGATCTCATCGTCCTTCTGCGGCGCGTGCGCTCGGACCAGGTCCGTGTTGGCCGACGCTGCTCGGTTCCTTCCGGATGCCACGATCACGGAGATCGATGTGGCCCGCGATCCCGATGCCGCCGAGGCGCTCGACATCGGCTTCACCCCGACCGTGATCATCCGCGATGCATCAGAAGTCGAGGTGTTCCGCGCGGAGGGCGTGCCGACGGTCCCCCAGGTGCTGACCGCCGCGGTCAAGGCACTCCCGGACTGAGGCGATTCCATCCTCGTCGGCCCCTTGCGAACGCAGGTTTCCGGGCGCAGACTGAGCGTCAGCGATGCCGTCACTTCACTCACACCTTCTGGAGTCCGCATGCCTGCTCTCAACCCGTATCTCTCGTTCCGCACCGAAGCCCGCGAGGCGATGGAGTTCTATCAGAGCGTGCTCGGTGGTGAGCTCGTGATCAGCACCTTCGGAGAGTTCCCCGACATGGTGCAGGATCCGAGCCAGAAGGACCTCGTCATGCATGCCCAGCTCGATGCCCCCGGCGGACTCGTGCTCATGGCGTCCGACTCTCCCGACGGCATGCCCTATGAGAAGCCGCAGGGGTTCTCGGTCTCGCTGAGCGGCAACTCGCAGGACGCCACCCGGACGGTGTGGGAGAAACTGGCCGAGGGGGCGACGATCACGATGCCCCTGGACGTGCCGCCGTGGGGCGGACTCTTCGGCATGCTCATCGACCGCTTCGGCATCCCGTGGATGCTGCACGGCGACCCGGAGGACTGAGCGGGAAGACTGAGCACGCTGCTCAGCGCGGCTGCACGGCGCGACACGCGAGGTGCAGGGCGAGCCTCGCCTCGGGATCGGTCATGTCGATGCCGAGGAGTTCCTGCACGCGCCGGATCCGGACCATGACCGTGTTGCGGTGCAGGCCGAGCGCCTGCGCCGTCGCTGCGATGCCCGACTCGTGGTCGAGGTACGCCGAGAGCGTGGTGAGCAGCTCCCCGCCCCCGACGCGCAACGGCGCCAACAGTGATTCCGCCGCCGGGACGAAGGTGTCGTTCCCGGTCCAGGCGAGAAGCAGCTGCTCCAGGCCGAGGCTGTCGACCCGCACGAACCATCCCGTCGCGGAGCGCGATGCCGCGATACGCGCCGCGTCGCCGGCCTCGTCCAGAGTCGTGGCGAGGCCTTCCGCCCCGGCCTGCAACGAGCCCACACCGGTCGCCACGGTGAAGTCGCGCAGGACTCCCAGGTGCAGCGCGCGCAGAGCGGCCACGGCGCGCTCCACCCGATCCGGGTCCGGGGCCTCCGGGAACGACAGCCATCCACTGAGCCCGCGGCCGGCCGTCGTCGCATGCGCTTCTCCGTCGATCGCCGAGAGAGCAGCGCTGACCGAACGCAGCAGCGAGAACGAATCGAGCCGTCCCCTCGCCACCACCCGGAAGCCGATGTGATACCCGCCCGTGCGCCAACCGCGCTCCGCCATGCGGCGCTCGACATCGGCATCGGCCGCCCCGTGCAGGTCGACGAAGTCGCGAAGGAGACCCGAAGACACGGCGACGTCGTTCACGGCCGCGACCTCGTCGATCAGGATGCGCGCCGCGACGGCCGGCATCGCGATCTCGGCGGCGACCGAGAGGGACTGCACCTGCGCCTCGCCGAGCCCGCGCCCGAAGAGCACGAGCCGCAGACCGCTGCGCCCCGGGCTGTCGACGCGCACGGACGCCGCCGCTGAACCGTCCGCGCTCGCCTGATCGAGCCAGGAGTCGAAGCCGATCGCGGCATGCAGGCGTTCGTCGAGATGGGCACCCGCCTCCTGCAGCACACCGGACGAGTCGATCAGCGCGGCCCCGACACCGAGGTTCGCCGCGATGTGCCCCAGCAGGTCGGCGAGGTCGTCGGCGGCGTACTCGAAGGACTGGGCGACCTTTCGCACCTGGCTGAGCGTCAGCGCATCGCGGGCCTCGATCAGCATCCAGCAGGCCTTCGCGAGCTGCACCGGTCGCTCGACGTCGAGCAGGCACAGACCGATGCGGTCCGCGAGCCGGAACGCGCCCGCGTCGAAGCCGACCGCACCGGGGATCGCGAGTCCCGTGAAACCGCGGTCGCGCAATCGACGCAGCAGCGCGTCCTGCTGCCAGGTCGCGCTCGGGGCAGCCGATGTGACGATCGCCAGCCGGTCTGCACCGCTCTCGGTCAGCTCCGCCTCTCCCGCCCCGACGGCGACCGCCTCCCACGCGGCATCCGAGGGGCCGGCGACTCTCCGCAGCCCGCCGTTCTCTGCATGGGCGAGCAGGGCAGGCAACCGCAGCCGCTCGATCACGCCGCATCCAGATCGTCGAGGCCGTAGGCCGACGGCAGCACCTTGGCTCGCCGATCCGACCGCGCGTTCCACCATGCCGGCGCGGGGACGGCGAAGACCGCCACGTTCCGGGCGAGACCCAGCTCGGTGGCCTCGAGGATCTCCCGGGACACCGCGTCGACGATCACGATGATCGTCGGGGCCGAGGCGACGAGGAGTCCGTCGGTGAGCACGGCAAGCGCCTCGGATCGGGTGACGACCCGGTGCACCGCACCACCGAGTCCGCTGATCTCGACCGCGTTCACGTGCGGGTCCTGGAGCGAGGGCACGACCGAGACGATGCGTCCTTCGGCGAGCAGTTCGGCCCCCAGGGCGTCGGCGAGGAGCGGCAGCGGCGCAGAGGCGTACTCGAGATAGGCCCTGCCGAGTTCGAGCGCGTGCGCGAGGTGGCCGCCGATCGCGTGCTCCCGCAGGTCGCCGACGGTGAAGCCGCCGAGCACCGCGCACCCGACGCCGCCGGCCTGGACGATCGCCGAGCGCACGACCCGTTCGGCATCGATGGCCCGATGCGCCTCCACGAGCGCGACTCCGTCGGCACCGGTGTCGCACGCGAACACGAGCCCCGGCACGCTGTCGACGAAGAGCGACATCTGATCCAGCCCGGGCACCGCGCGACCGGTGCAGTCCGCATCGACCACGACGTGCGATCCGGCGAGCGTCAGCGGCGCGAGCCCGTTCATGCCCCCGCCCTCGAGCGAGCAGACCGCGGGGATCGGATGCCCGACCCACCGCTCGACCGCGGCGAGGAGCCGGGCGAACGGCTCTTCCGCCGGAAGCCGCTCGCCGAGCAGCATCGTCGAGCCGACGAACGCGACCCCGAGGCAGGGCGTGTCCGGGTCGAGCGATGAGATCGGCGACACCTCGATCGGCCAGTCTCCGGCGCGCGCGAGCATGAGTTCGAGCATGGTCGTGGAGCCGCCGCCGCCCGAGCCGAGCAGCGCATACCCGCGGGCGAGTGCCGTGAGGTCGTCGCGCTGCAGCATCATGCGCTCCAGCCTAGGGAGAAACGCCCTCGCCTGCGGACAGGGCCTCGACCGGGACGAACTCCGCCGAGAGCCCGAATGCCGACGGGCCGAAGGCGGCGAGCGCATCGGGGGTGCGCATCATCTCGGGGGTCGAGATGCCCAGCACTCGCACGCGCTGTCCGTACCGGAGCCCCTCGGTCGTGATCGGCTCCGCCGTCTCGTGGTCGACCACGCAGATGAGGTCGGGCACGATCGCCACGAGGGTCTCTCCGCGATGCGCGATGAGGTTCTCGTTCTGGAACGCGATCTCGAACGTGTCGCCCTCCTCCGCCCCGAGCGGTGCGATGACCGCCCGCCCCTTGGCGAAGCCCTCGGTCGTGCGCCGCTCGACGTCGATGACCTTGCCCACGCAGAGCTCGCGCAGGTGCGGGTAGAGCGTCGTCGCGAGCGTGTCGGCGATCGCCTCGAACGGGGAGCGGTGGTCCTCGCGGGCGATCCGGATGGCGCGGCCCAGCGCGAGGGCCATCGAGATCGTGCGCGGCACCGCCGTCCGCCGCACGTCGGCTCCGGTCATCGCATACTCCGCGATGTGACCGACGCCGCCGAGGCGGATCGTGATGCCGCGGGCGAGCCACTCCATCTGCCGGTCGTCGTCGCCGGTGTCGATCACGACCTTCTCCCCGCGTTCCCCGGCGAGCGCCAACGGCGACCCGTGCACGCCGTAGACGGCGAAGGTCTCCATCGAGAGCTCGGGGAATGCGCGGCCCATGCCGTCGGCATCCACCACCGGGAGCCCGGTCTCGGCCGCGACGATGAGCGGGATCATGGAGTTGATGCCGCCGCACTCGATCGGCATGGTGGCATCCGCCTTCCGGCCGAGGTGCTCCTCGAGGGTCCGCAACGCGAGGGTGGGCTCGGTGCCGGCCGGGATCTTCTCGATCATCACGGTCGGCGCGCCCATCTGCGCGGTCGGGATCACGAACAGGTCGTCGGCGAGCTCGTCCGGGTCGAGGATCGTGATGCTCCCCTCCCCCAGCACCCGCTCGACGAGCATCTTGCCGATGTAGGGGTCGCCGCCACCGCCGGTACCGAGCAGCGTCGCGCCGCGGGCGAGGTCGGGGAGGTCCGCGGCGGTGAGCTGCCAGCTCATGCCGCGACTCCCGCCGATGGCGTTCCGGCGGAGATGCTGCCGTCGTAACGGTGCGCCGCCATGTCGTAGCCGAAGTAGCCGGGCCCGACCATGGCGAGAGCGGCCTCCGAGTGCCAGCGCTCGTCGGCCGGGGCCGCGATCACCCGCACGCGCTGGCCGTACCGCAGGCCCTCGGTCGTGATCGGCTCGCCGGACTCGCCGTCGAGCACCATGATCAGATCGGGGGTGGTCGCGAGCACCACCCCGTCGGCCTCGGCGACGAGATGCTCGTTCTGGAACTGCAGGGTCAGCGTGGTGCCGGCGTCCCCGTCGATGCGCGCGCGACCCCGGGCGAATCCGGTGGTCGTGGCGCGGTGCACGTCGACGACCTTGCCGTCGAAGAGCTCGCGCCCGCCGAGCAGGTCGACGACCGCGTCCACCGGGTCGGTCTTCTCGTCACGCGCGATGGCGATGCGCTGCCCGATCTCGATGCAGCGCGACAGCGAGCCCGAGACGAGCGACTCCCGCGCGGCTGTGCCCGACATGGAGAACCCGGAGATCATGACCGAGCAGCCCATCTCGACGCAGGCCACGCGGGCGATGCGCTCGGTCCAGGAGTTGTCGGCCGTCTGCAGCACGCCGGTGTTGCCCTTCTCGTCGCTGAACGCGAGGGGCGATGCGGTCACGCCGTACAGCGTCGGGAGCACCATCTGCAGCTCGGGGAACGCACGCCCCATGCCGTCGGCGTCGACCAGTGGCAGTCCGAGCGCGGCAGCGGCGGCGATCGGGATGGTCGAGTTCACGCCGCCCACCTCGGCACAGGCGATATGCGTGATCGGACGGCCGAGATGGACGCTGAGGGCCTTGACCGGTTCGATGACCTCGGCGAGGCTCGGCAGCTTCTCGACCATGACGGTCGGGGCACCCATCATGGCGACGAAGAGCGCGAGGGCGTCGTCGGGCACCTCTTCGAGGCCGACGACCGTGACATCACCGGAGGCGAGTGCCTGACGGGCGAGGAGGGCACCGATGTACGGGTCTCCTCCACCGCCGGTCCCGAGCACGGCGGCGCCGCGGGCGAGTCCGTCGATGTGGGCGGGGGTGATGGTCCAGCTCATGTCACGCCCCCATGTCGAGGTCGCCGACGGCCTTGACGCGGATGCGCGTGGCGTTGCCGGGGAGATAGGGAATGGGCACCTCGTCGAAGTCGATGATCGAGACGGTCGAGGGCCTCGCACCGGCGGCGATGGCTTTGTCGACGGCCTCGGCCCGTACCTCGGCGAGCGTCTCCTCACGGCGGCCGGGTTCGATCGCGTAGACCTTGTCGATCTCGCCGCCGACCTGCGCGATGGAGGCGCCGATGGCGTTCGCGACCGCGTAGTTCTCGGGGCGGTGCACGGTGCCGAACAGCGGCAGCTCATCGGGGAGCAGGATGGATCCACCGCCGACCGCGACCACCGCGATGGGCTCGGGCGAGGTGCGCATGCGGTCCACGGCCTCGGACACGCGCTCGGCGATGCGCGCCAGCACCCGTTCGACGAACGCGGGGTCGAGGTGGGCGACCTTGCTCGCATCGCCCACTTCGGCGCGACCGGCCGCCACGGCGATGTCGGTGGCCGTCAGGGTCGAGCCGCCGAAGACCAGGGCTTCCGTCGTCAGCTTGTATCCGACGGAGGCCGGACCGACCTCGGCCGTCTCCTCGTCGACGATGCTGCCGCCGCCGATGCCGAGCGAGAGCACGTCGGGCATCCGGAAGTTGGTCCGGATGCCCGCGACCTTGACCTCGTTCGCCGTCTCGCGCGGGAATCCGTTGATCAGCAGACCGATGTCGGCGGTGGTGCCGCCCACGTCGATCACCGCGCAGTCGTCGAGCCCGCTGGTCGCCGCGGCACCGCGCATCGAGTTGGTCGGGCCGGAGGCGAAGGTCGCGACCGGATAGCGGCGCACGTACTCCTCGTCCATGAGCGTGCCGTCGTTCTGGCTGAGGAAGATCGGCGCTTCGATGCCCTGGGCGCGCACGGCCGAGGTGAGACCGTCGACGATCTCGGAGGCGAGCTCGCGCAGCGCGGCGTTGATGATCGTCGAGTTCTCGCGCTCGAGCAGACCGATCCGCCCGATCTCGTGCGACAGTGAGATGGCGGCATCGGCACCGAGCACGTCGGCGACGATCTCGGCCGCCCGCACCTCGAGATCGTGGTTGACCGGGCTGAACACCGAGGAGATGGCCACCGAGCGGATGCCGTGCGCTTTCATGTCCTCGGCGTGCGCCCGGATCTCGTCGGGGTCGAGCGGTGAGATCGGTCGGCCGTCGAATTCGTAGCCACCGTGCGCGAGGTAGCTGCGGGCCTGAGTCGCCTCGACCAGCACCTCGGGCCAGTCGATCAGCGGCGGCAGCGCCCGCGTGGCCGGAAGCCCGAGCCGGAGCGCTGCGACCGGAGCCAGACGGCTGGCCTGCACGAGCGCGTTGATGAAGTGCGTCGTGCCGATCATGACGGCGTCGATGTCGGTGCCCTCGAAGGCGTGTCCGGCGCGCAGGTCCTCGATCGCCTGGATGATGCCGCTGGTGACATCGGGGGTGGTCGAGTGCTTCACCCCCGCCAGTGTCCGGGTGCCGTCCATGAGGACTGCGTCGGTGTTGGTGCCGCCGACGTCGATGCCGATGTGCATGATTCTCGCTTTCCTGTGAGGGGTGTCTGTCTCTGGTGGCTCAGGCCGCTGCGGTCTCTTCGACCGGTGCGGCCTGGCGGGTGGTCGCGACGCCGACGCCGCGGACCCAGCCGAGCTTGCCCGCCACGATGTACAGCGCCATCGAGAGGAAGAGGCTGAGCAGCGACGGGATGCCCCACGTGACGAAGTAGCCGACGAGAGCGGAGACCAGCCACACGACGATCGTCGCGGGGACGATGCGCGGCGCCGTCGTCGGGAGGGTGCCCGCCTCGCGCGTCGCGTCGAGGTCGGGACGCCAGCGGCGCACCACGTAGTACTCGGCGACCATGATGCCGGCGATCGGCGGGAAGGCGACGCTCAGCACGATCAGGAACTCGGTGAACTGACCGAGGATGCCGACCGCGGCGAGGACGGATCCCACGACACCCAGGACGATCGTCGTCGTCACGCGGTGCAGGTTCTTGCCGAACGCGGTGGAGATGAAGTTCACCAGCCCCAGCGTCGAGGAGTACAGGTTCCAGTCGTTGATCTTCAGGGTGCCCGTGAGCACGATGAACAGGCCGATGAAGCCGACCGACGAGGTCACGATCGCGACGATGTCACCCGTGGCGGCGGCATGGGCCAGCAGCACTCCGGCGAGGCCGATCACGAACTCGCCGAGCGAGACGCCCAGCACGGTCTGCTTGATGACGTCCGCGCGTGAGCGGTTGAAGCGGGTCATGTCGCCGGTGATGATCGCGCCGACGATGAGGCCACCGGCGACGATGCCGGTTCCCGCCCAGACGCTCATGCTCGGTCCGGGGGCGGGGCCCGTGAGCAGCTCGCCGATGTCGTGACGGCTCAGCTCGGTGATGACCGACCAGCCGACGAGGATCAGGAACAGCGGCACGGTGATGTTCGCGAGCCACTGCATCCCGACGAACCCGAAGGCCACGATCGCGGTGACGGCGAGTCCGAAGATGAGGCTCCATGCCCACACCGGCAGTGCGCCGGGCATGAGGGCGTCGAGGGACTGCGCGGAGATGGCCGACTGGATGCCGAACCAGCCGATCAGGCTGATGCCGATGGCGAGCCCGACCAGCGATGCGCCGATCTCACCGAAGCCGGTCCAGCGGGCCAGGAGTGCCGTGTTGAGGCCCTCGCGCTGGCCGATGAAGCCGACCACGCACATGATCACCTCGAGGATGAGCGAGCCGAAGAGGAAGGCGAGGACGGCCTCGCCGAAGGTCATGCTGTATCCGAGGGTCGCGCCGAGGAGGAACTGCGAGAGGGCCGAGACCTGTCCGAATCGCTGCACTGCGATGCCGAACCAGGGTTTGCGGGCCTCGGGAGTCACTCGGGAGAGCGCGAAGTCGTCTGCGTGCGCCGTGCGTGCCATGAGGGTCCTTCGGGGGGAGGGAACGGGTTGTGGGCCACAGTAGCCACGCCCTCCGGCCCGAGGATATGTGCACATCGCACGAGAATCACGTCGGTATGTGCGCATTGCACGAGACTCTCGCGCGGCGCTCGCGCCCGGGAGCCTCCCGCCGAGACCCCGACGAAACGCCGAGACCCCCTCCTGCCGACAGCGACAGGAGGGGGTCTCGGCGGGAAAGCGGGGCTTCGACGACCGCCCCGACGATCAGTGCAGCGCGTTCGTCTCGATGAAGGCGCGAAGAGCCTGCTCGTCGTCGGCCATCTCGGTCACGTGCTGGGGTGCGTCGAGCATCTCCTGCAGCTCCGGCGCGTAGCCGAGCTCGACGCCGATGGCCTCGTGGATCGTCTCGGCGAACTTCTCCGGCTTGGCCGTCTCGAGCACGAGCATCGGAACGCCCGGCTCCACATACTCGCGCGCGACCTTGACGCCGTCGGCCGTGTGCGGGTCGATGACCTCACCCGTGGTCTCGTACACCGAGCGGATCGTGGCCAGCCGGTCGGCGTGCGTCGAGGTTCCGCTGACGATGCCGAACTCCTCGAGGAAGCGCTCCTGCTCGGCCGAGAAGTCGAAGTACCCCTGCGCTTCGAGGTCGTCCCACGCCCCCACGACGCGGGCGGGGTCGCGGCCGACGAGCTCGAAGATGAAGCGCTCGAGGTTCGACGCCTTGGAGATGTCCATCGAGGGGCTGGAGGTCGCGAGCGTCTGCGCGGCGCTGCGCGGGCGGTAGACGCCGGATCGGAAGAACTCGTCGAGCACGTTGTTCTCGTTCGCGGCGAGCACCAGGCGGCGGATCGGCAGTCCCATCTGCTTCGCGAAGAAGCCGGAGAGGATGTTGCCGAAGTTGCCCGAGGGCACAGTGAAGGAAAGCTCGGTCCAGCCGCCGGCATCCGTCGCCCGCAGCCACGCCCAGAAGTAGTAGACGGTCTGCGCGGTGATGCGCGCGAGGTTGATCGAGTTCACCGCTCCCAAGTGCTGCGCGCGCTTGAAGTCGAGGTCGCCGGCGAGCTTCTTCACGAGGTTCTGGCAGTCGTCGAAGACGCCCTCGACCGCGATGTTGTGCACGTTCGCGTCGTCGAGCGAGAACATCTGCGCCCGCTGGAACGCGCTCATGCGCCCCTGCGGCGACAGCATGAACACCGCGACGCGCTCCTTGCCGCGGAGGGCGTGCTCGGCCGCGGAGCCGGTGTCACCCGAGGTCGCGCCGAGGATGTTGAGCACGGCGTCGTTGCGCTCGAGCGTGTACTCGAGCACCTGCCCGAGGAACTGCATCGCCATGTCCTTGAACGCGAGCGTGGGGCCCTCGGAGAGCCCGACGAGCGTCAGTTCGTCGTCGATCGCGCGCAGCGGCACGACACCGTCGGGGAAGTCGGCGTAGGCCGCGTCGGTCATCCGCGCCAGGTCGGCGCGCGGGATGTCGGTCGCGAACAGGCTCAGCACCTCGGTTGCGAGCTGCGGGTAGGTCAGTGCACGCCAACGCTCGAGCGTCTCGCCGTCGACGGTGGGCATGACCTCCGGCACCGCCAGTCCGCCGTCGGGCGCGAGGCCCTCCAACAGCGTCTCGCTGAACGACTGCGGCTGCATGCCGCCGCGGGTGGAGATGAACTGCACGTTGGCTCCTCGGCTCGGGACTCGGCACGTCCATTCTCGCAGGGTGTTCGCCGGCGAGATGACGGGATGACGGATGCCGCCGCTTCTGCTCAGAACAGGGAGGTCGGCAGCGCCCCCTCGTGCTCCAGCAGCCAGCGCTTGGTCTCGAGCCCGCGACCTTCGTCGCCGCCCGAGTATCCGCCGAGGCCGTCGCCGGCCACGACCCGATGGCAGGGCACGATCAGCGGGACGGGGTTCGCCCCCATGATCGACCCGATGCCCCTGGCCGGGACGTCGGTGCCGCTGCGCGCGGCGAGGCCGCCGTACGTGATCGTCTCGCCATGCCCGACCGTCCCGTGCAGAGCCGTGAGCACTGCTCTGGTCGCCGCGGTCTGCACGCCGAGGTCGACGGGAACGTCGAATCGGCGCAGCGTGCCCGCGAAGTAGGCGGCCAGCTGCGCGAGCGCCTCCGCGAGCAGCGCATCGGACTGTGCGGTGGCGTCTTCGGGCGGAGCGGACCGCCACGTGACCCGGGTGATCGCCACGCCGTCGCTGACGATGCCGACGACACCGACCGGGGTCTCGAGCGTTCCGAAAGCGGACATGCGTCGAGGTTACCCGGGTGCTCCGACTTCGGGCTCGACACGAGCGGGCCGGACCGTCGCGCGCGGGGTGTGCGGGACGGCCCGGTCATCTCACCCGCGGGAGACGTGGCGCCAGAGCGCCGCCCAGTGCTCGGGGCGGAGATCGCGGGGAAGACGCCGGTCCTCGGCGCCGGCCGCCGCGACCGCCTGCCGACCCCGGGACAGGGGTGTGCGCGCCGCCGTGGCCACCACCGCAGCGAGGTTCGAGCCTCGGCCCGTGAACATCGCCCCCACGAACGCCTCGTACGCCCGGCGATCGGATACCGGGACGAGCGGTGAGCCGCGGCGGCTGATGGCGAGGACCCCGCCGTCGACGCTCGGCTGCGGCGAGAACCCCCATGCCGGGACGCGGCCCTCCAGAGAGAACTCGAACCAGGGCGCGGACTGCGCGGTCATCATCGTGCCGCCGCCGACGCCGGCCCGCTTGCGCGCCACCTCCCACTGCGTCAGCAGGACCGCGTGGTCCCACCCACGGCTCGAGAGCAACCGCCGCAGGATGGGCGTGGTCACATGAAACGGGATGTTGCCGACGACGACGTCCGCGTCGAGCGGATGGCGGGTCGCATCCGCGACCTCGATGCGCACGCCGGGCAGTGCCCTTCGGAGCCGATGCACCCGGTGCTCGTCGATGTCGATCGCCGCGAGGGGTCTGCCGAGGGTCGTGAGCGAGCGGGTGAGTGCGCCATCACCGCACCCGAGCTCGAGGATCGAGCCGGAGGTGCGCCCGACGAGGTCGGTGATGCGGGCGAGGGTCGGACGATGGGTGAGGAAGTTCTGGCCGAGTTCGTGACGGCCACCATGGATTGAACGAGGCATGAGTGCGCTCCAGAAGAAGAATCGGAGCACCTCGAAGGAGGGGAGGACGCGAAGAGGCGTCGGTGAGGACTGCCCGTCCCGAGGTGCGATGACATCTCGGTGGACGGCGCGCAGATGCGTGCGAAGAGCGAGCGCGCCGTCAGGCGCGGCGGTCGCGGAACACGAGGTTGCGCCCCATCACGGGCGCGGCGCATATTGTTCCCATGCCGGACAGCATATCGGCCATCAGATCCAGCCGCGATCCTCGGCGATGAGCACGGCCTGCTGCCGCGTGCCGACGGACAGCTTCCCGAGGATGACCGAGATGTGGTTGCGCACAGTCCCCGGGGCAAGAGAGAGCGCCCGGGCGATCTGCCCCGTTGTCTCGCCACGACGACCGGCGCGCAGCACGTCGAGTTCACGGTCTGTGAGCGGCGAGCGCTCGTCGCTCAGAGCGTCGGCGGCGATCTCGGGATCCACGTAGCGGGCGCCGGCGGCGACCCGGCGGATGACGGCGGCGACCTCGTCGGCGCCGCGGGACTTCGGCAGGAAGCCCGAGACCCCCGAGGCCAGAGCGCGACGGAGCACGCCCGGGCGCGCATGACGGGTGACGACCACGCACCGCGTCGCGATCGCCCTGTTCAGCTTCTCGGCGACCTGCACGCCGTCGAGGCCCGGCATCTCGAGGTCCAGCAGGCACACGTCCGGCTGCAGGCGCAGGGCTTCCGCGACGGCCTGCTCGCCGTCGGCACATTCGGCGATGACCTCGATGTCCTCCTCCAGCCGCAGCAGGGCGGCAAGGGCAGAGCGGATCATGCCTTCGTCATCGGCGAGCAGCACGCGGATCATCGAGCATCCTCCCCCTGCGTCGGCACGGCCACGACGACCACGAACTCGTCAGAGTCGCGCCGTACCTCGAGGGTGCCGTGCGCCTCCTCGATCCTGCGGCGCACACCCTCCAACCCGGAGCCGTCATGCTCGACCTCGGCCCCCGCGATCACATCGTTCGCGATCTCGTACCGCCAGGCATCGCCGGTTCGGGCCAGCAGGAGACGCGCATGGCGCCCGCCGCCGTGTCGCAGGACGTTCGTCGTCGTCTCCCTGATCACGGGGCCCAGAGCGGATGCCGGAGCCGAATCGGCATCCGCATCGATGACGGACTCCACGTCCAGCCCCGCCGCCGTCAGCAGGTCGCGGGCATTGGCGAGCTCGTCCCGCAGCGGCACCGAGCGGAAGCGGGTCGCGAGGTCCCTGGTGCCCTGGCGTGCCTCGTCGACGCTCACCCGCGCTGCGCGGAGCTGCTCCATCCCCGCGTCGGCGTCGGTCGGCAGCAGACGCTCCGCGAGTTCCAACTGCAGGGCGATGACCTGGAGGTGATGACCCTGCAGATCATGCACATCGGTGGCGACCCGCAGCCGTTCCTGCGTGGCGGCGAGCCTCGCCTCGGATGCGCGGGCGCGATCCAGCGTGATCAGCACGTCCCACCACCACAGCGAGGTCACGGTCATCACGGGCAGGAACACCGTGTAGACGACGGGAACCAGGAGCGGGATCTCGTCCGAGACGTCGAGCGTGGAATCGACGACGGCGACGGCGGCGAGGACGATCGTGGCGGCGATGACCACCTTGTACCGCACTCCGCGCTGCCAATTGAGCAGCACGAGCGACTGCACGATCGGCATCAGGGCGAGCTGCCAGCTGCCGACCACCGCTCCGGCGGCGACTCCGTAGACCACGGCGACGAGGAACGGCACGGCCAGACGCAGCCATCGCACGCCCGGCTCGGCGTCGAGTCGGTGCCGATAATCGGCCAGCAGCGGGAGCGTGGAAGCACTCCAGAGCAGTCCGCCCCCGCCGACGACCAGAGCGGAGAAGCCCTGACGGTCGATCGCGAGCGTCACGAGCGTCCACGCGGCCACCAGGGCGAGCTCGAACATGACCACGGCGCTCGCCGTGTACCACCACGTGGCCGTCACGCCACGGGACAGCTGTCGCGCCCCCGGACTCGGCTCGACGGGGGCGAGGGGCTCGGCGCGGCTGCTCACGCTCCCACGATAGGGCCGTGACAGTTGTCACGGATGCGTCATGCGATCCACCCGGGAAGCGGTGACGGCCCGACACTGCCGCGGTGACCGCCTGTCGAGTGGACTGGAGTCATCGCAGCGGAGACACCGCTGGCACCGACACCAGGGAGCACCCCATGAACCTCATCGAGACCTTCCAGAACCTGGTCGCCCAGGTTCCCGAGCTCGTGCAGCCGCTCATCGTCGCCCTCGCCGGCGCGATCCCCTTCATCGAGGGCGAGGGCGCGGTGAGCATCGGCATCATCGGCGGCATCCCGCCCGTGGTCGCCGCGATCGCCGCGATCGTGGGCAACTTCCTCTGCGTCCTGGTCGTGGTGCTGGTGAGTTCCGGAGCACGACAGGCCGTCGTGAATCGCTCGCGGGCCAGGGCGGTCGCACTCGCCGGCGGCGGCACGGCAGACGAGGTGCCGGCGGACACGGCCGATACCGGGCGCGGTACTGCGCGTCGGGAGAAGTTCCAGCGCGCGTTCGAGCGCTACGGCGTTCCCGGAGTCAGCCTGCTCGGCCCGCTCCTCCTGCCGACCCAGTTCACCGCGACGATGCTCGCAGCGTCCGGCATCGGCAAAGCCCGCATCCTCTTCTGGCAGGCGCTGGCGATCATCGGCTGGACGACCATCGTGGCCGTCATCGTCGGCAGCGCCGTGTACGCGATCCGCTGAGCTTCCTGAGGCGGGGGTGCGACGAGCCCGTCGCCCCCCCGCCTCATGTCCATCATTTCCTGAATTCATGATTTTCTGTACAGTGGGTTCGTGACCACCGCGCTCGCCTCCTCCCCCACGCACACGGCCGCCGTCGCCCGTCTCGGACACGCACTCTCCGATCCCACCCGCGCCGGCGTGCTGCTCGCGCTGAGAGAGTCCCCGCGCTATCCCGCCGACCTCGCCGAAGCGCTCGGCGTCTCACGCCAGGCCATGTCGAACCATCTCGCGTGTCTGCGCGGATGCGGCCTCGTCGAGAGCGTGCCCGACGGCCGCCGCAGCAGCTATCGTCTGGCGGACCGGCACCTCGCACCCGCGCTCGACATGCTCATGCGGGTGACACTCATCGTGGAGCCGGACTGCTGCTCCGGCGAAGGCTGCACCTGCTGATGACCGCCACACTCACCCTCACCCGCCGCGAGACCCTGCATCGCCGCATCCGCCTCATCGTCGGCATCACGATCGCCTACAACCTGATCGAGGCGGTCGTCGCGATCGCCGCGGGATCCGTCTCCTCCTCGGCGGCGCTCATCGGGTTCGGCCTGGACTCCACGATCGAGGTCCTGTCTGCGGCCGCTGTCGCCTGGCAGTTCACCCGCCGTGATCCGGAGCGCTGGGAGAAGCCGACCCTGCGCGTCATCGCGGTCTCCTTCTTCGCCCTCGCCGCCTACGTCACCGCGACCTCGGTGGCGGCGCTGGTCATGGCCGAGCGTCCGGAGCACAGCACCGTCGGCATCGTGCTCACCGCCGTCAGCGTCGCCGTCATGCCCTTCCTGTCGTTCGCCGAGCGCCGTGCGGGTCGCGAGCTCGGCTCCGCCACGGCCGTCGCCGACTCGAAGCAGACGCTCATCTGCACGTACCTCTCTACCGCGGTGCTGATCGGACTGGTCGCGAACTCGCTGCTCGGGTGGTGGTGGGCGGATGCCGTCGCCGGACTGGTCATCGCGGCCTTCGCCGTGCGCGAGGGCGTCGAGGCGTGGAAGGGCGATGCCTGCGCGACGTCGGTCGGCATGCTCCTCGAGGATGAGCACGACGAGCACCATCACTGAGCGGGGAGCATCCGCGCGGCCTAGGTTGGGGGAATGGATTCCGCCAACCTAGGCCGCGACCTGCTCGGACGCACGATGCTCGTCACCGGCGCGAACGCCGGGATCGGGTACTGGTGCGCGGAGCAGCTCGCCGCGCGGGGTGCGCGGGTGCTGCTCGGATGCCGCTCCCCCGAACGCGCGGCGACGGCGGTGACGGCGATCCGCACGCAGGTGCCGGACGCCGACCTCCGGATACTGCCCCTCGACCTCGGCTCCCTCGACAGCGTGCGCGGCGCTGCGACGGGAATCGGCGAACGGATCGACGCAGTGATCTGCAACGCCGGAGTCAAGGCGGCCGACCGCTCGGCCCGCACCAGCGACGGTCTCGACCTCATGGTCGGCACGAACTTCCTCGGACACTTCGCGCTCGCGGCGCAGCTCGAGCCCGCCCTCGCCCCGGACGCCCGCGTCGTCGCCGTCGGCTCGATCGCCCACCGTTTCGCGACGCTGGATCCGGCAGCCCTCGACGCCCCGTGGACCGGTTCCTCGCTCCGGCAGTACGGACGGTCGAAGGCCGCGCTGATGTCCTTCACCTTCGAGCTGTCCCGACGCTGGTCGGGCTCCTCCCGAATGGCTGTCTGCGCACATCCGGGCTATGCGGTCGACCCGCTCACCCCAGCGCGTCCGGGTCTCGCCGAAGTCTCGGGCTTCGTCCGCGCCCTTTCCGCGCCGACCCGCCTGCTCGTGCAGGGAAAGGACGGCGGCGCGCTGCCCGTCGTCCATGCGGCCACGGCCGCAGAGGTGAGGAACGGCGACTACTGGGGACCCGGCGGTCTGCTCGAGTTCCGTGGAGCACCGGCACGGGTGGCAGCGTCGGACGAGGTGCGCTCCGCGGAGATCGGGCCGGCGCTGTGGGCAGCGGCGGAGAGCATCACCGGGGTGCGCTTCCCGGCCTGATCCCCGCGCGAATGTCCGACCCCCGGGGCAGGATGCAGGCATGATCACGCTGCTGTCGGCTCCCTCGAACCTCGGCCTCCGTCCCCCCGAGCCGGGCAGCGTCCCCGGCGCTGCGAAGGCTCCGGAGGCACTGCGCGAAGCCGGGCTTTTCGCACGGTTCGCCGAGCTCGGCGCCACCGACTCCGGCGTCGTCCTGGCCGGCCGTTACGTCGACGACGACGCCACGAGAGCGTCGGGGCGCGTGCGCAACGAAAGCGCGAGCATCGACCATTCGCGGCGCCTGGCCGCACGCATCGGCGCCGCCTTCGACAGGGGCGAGGCGCCGCTCGTGATCGGAGGCGACTGCGCGATCCTGCTCGGTGCGGGTCTCGCGACCGTGCGCCGCGGCGGCATCGGACTGGTGCACGTCGACGGCCACACCGACTTCCGCCATCCCGGCAACAGCGACGAATGCGCGAGCGTGGCCGGAGAGGCTCTCGCCGCGGCGATCGGCAGACACTGGCCGGCCGTCGCCGACATCGACGGGCTCGGTCCCTCCTTCGCGGCCGAGCGCACCGCGCACATCGGCCACCGCGACGATGACGAAGACCTGCCGGAGGTGCGCGGCGCCCTGGGCGGTGTCTTCTCCTCCGCCGACGTCCTCTCCCGCGGCGCCGCCCATGTCGGGGCCGCGGCCGCCGCCGTGGCGGGCTCTGCATACTGGCTCCAGGTCGACGTCGACGTGCTCGATGCGGCGATCATGCCCGCCGTCGACAGCCCCGACCCCGGCGGGATCGGGCCGGCCGAGCTCACCGCGCTGCTGCGCGAACTCGCCCCGCACGCGGTCGGTGCCTCGATCACGGTCTTCGATCCCGACCTCGACCCCGACGGGCGCTACGCCCGCCTGCTGGTCGAGATCCTGGCTGAGGGCCTCCGCGACCTGGGTAGCCGCGTACCTCAGCCCTGACCGCCCGCCGACCGCGCGATCAGGCCTGGGGCTCCACGACCTGCGCGGGGGTGACTCGAACACGCGAGATCCGTCGACGATCCAGCTCCGCGACCTGGATCGTCGCGCCCGGCACCTCGACCGTGTCGCCGACGACGGCGAGTCGGCCCAGCTGCTCGGTCACGAACCCGGCGATCGTGTCGGACGAGCCGCGCGGCATGGCGAGCCCCGTCGCCTCCTCGAAGTCCTGCAGGTTGAGGCGCCCGTCGAGTCCGTCGTCGGCGGAGAAGAACACCTCGGCGTCGTATTCGTCGAAGATCTCGCCGACGACCTCCTCCACGAGGTCTTCCAGGGTGACCAGGCCGTCGGTGCCGCCGTATTCGTCGACGACGACGGCGATGTGGTGCCCCTCCGCGCGCATCCGGGTCAGGGTCGGCAGTACCCGGGCGGACGACGGGATGTAGGGGATCTCGCGCATGAGCGCGCTCAGCGGACGGGTCGGGTCGTCGGATGCGGCCTCGAACAGGTCGCGGACATGCACGAATCCGGTGATGTCGTCGATCGAGGTCTCCGAGACGGGGTAGCGCGAGTACGGAAGGTCTCGCACCTGGGCCAGCACCTCGCCGACTCTCGCCGCCTCGTCGAGGGCGACGACCTCGGGGCGCGGTCGCATGACCTCGCTGACCTGCCGGCCCCGCAAGGAGAGCACGTCGTCGAGGATCCGTCGCTCGTCGTCCGGCAGACCCTGATGGCTGGCCACGATGTCGCGCACCTCCTCGTCGGTCATCTCGTCGCTGGTCTTATGCGGGTCGCCGCCGAGCAGACGCACGAGGGCGTTCGTCGACACCGAGAGCAGCCAGATCACGGGACGCATGACCGTGGCGAAGCCGTTGAGGGCGGGCGCGACCGCGTAGGCGAACTGCGCGTTGCGCTGGATCGCGAGGCGCTTGGGCACGAGTTCTCCGAGCACCAGCGAGAGGTAGGCGATCACGAGCGTGAGCACGAGGGTCGCGATCGTGAGCGCGATCGCGGGGGCCAGACCCCACGACTCGAGCACAGGCGCCAGCGACGGCGCGATCGAGGTCGCACCGTACGCGGCCGAGGCGAACCCGGCCACGGTCACACCGATCTGCACGGCCGAGAGGAAGGTGTTGGGGTTGCGCGCGAGGTCCGCGACCTTCGCCCCTCGGCGTCCGCGTTGGCCGATCGCGTTGATCTGGCTCTCGCGCAGCGTGACCAGTGCCATCTCCGTGGCGGCGAAGACACCGCCGATGAGCACGAACGCGAAGACGAGGGCGATGTTCCAGAGCAGGTCGCCCATCAGCGGGCCGCCTCGTCTGTGGTGGGGTGAGCGCCCGGGATGAACCGGGCGCTCGTACTGTCAGAGTCCGAAGAGTCAGAACAGCGCTGCGCGCTCAAGAGTGCTCCTTCTGCGTGATGGTGGGGGTGGTGTCGGTGGAAGCGGTGACGGCGCCCGGCGTGCGACGGGTCTTGATGAGACTCGCCGCGGTGGCCACCGCGATGGTGGCGCCGATGAACAGCAGCGAGAACCAGATCGGGATTTCCGGCGCCCACTCGACGCCCTGGCCGCCGTTGATGAACGGCAGCTCGTTGACGTGCAGCGCGTGCAGGACGAGCTTGACGCCGATGAACCCGAGGATGACCGCGAGGCCCTGGGCCAGGTAGACGAGCCGCTCGAGCAGTCCGCCGATGAGGAAGTAGAGCTGGCGCAGACCCATGAGCGCGAAGGCGTTGGCGGTGAAGACGATGTACGCCTGGTCGGTGAGACCGTAGATGGCGGGGATCGAGTCGACGGCGAACACCAGGTCGATGAACCCGATCGCGATGATCGTCAACAGCATCGGCGTGACGAAGCGCTTGCCGTTCTTGACGACGGTCAGCCTGTCGCGGTTGTACTCGTCGCTGACGGGCAGGTGTCGGCGGACGAACGTCATGAAGCGGCCGTTCGCCGGGTTGCTCTCGTGGTTGCTGAACGCCTGACGGTAGGCGAGCACGAGCAGCAGAGCGCCGAACAGGTAGAAGATCCAGGAGAAGTTCTCGATGAGCGTCGCGCCGACGGCGATGAAGATGCCGCGCAGGATCAGCGCGATCACGATGCCGATCATCAGCACCTTCTGCTGATAGATCTTCGGCACCGCGAAGCCGGTCATCACGATGAGGAAGACGAACAGGTTGTCGATCGACAGCGCCTTCTCGGTCAGGTAGCCGGCGAAGTACTCGCCGCCGAACGTCCAGCCGGAGAAGATGCCGATGCCGACGCCGAACAGCAGGGCGAGGCTGATGTAGAAGATCGACCAGCGCGCCGATTCGGCGATCGTCGGTTCGTGAGGCGTGCGCACGTGCGCGAAGAACTCGTAGACGAAGAAGGCGATCGTGACCGCGATCGTGATGATCCAGATCAGGGGGGTGATATCCAAACGGGTACTCCAGACTCGGGGCGCGAAAGCGCCGCCAAAGTCTTCTCCATTCCTGAACAGGAACCGGTGGCCCGGGATGCGACGTGCATCCGTAATGACGACCCGACCGTATCGGAGTACTCCCCTTGGTTTCTCCAGGCTAAGAGACGACCCTTTGCGGTTCCTGTGGGTTCGCCTGGAACGGCGTGGCTCGGTCGAGTGGGGCTCCTCCGCGGGCGCGCCGGTTCAGCGCGCCCGCACAGGCCGCCGTCAGTTCAGAGTGAACGTGACCGTCGTCGTGTTGCCCGCAACGTCCCTGACCACCATCGTGTTCAGTCCGGCTACCGCACCGAACACCCCGGGCTTCAGGAAGTTCACGTCGGACCAATGGTTGTCGACGAGGTCCTTCATGACGCCGTTGATCGTGACGGACGCGACCTTGCCCGCGTCGAAGAGCTTGTAGCTCACCCGGTCGTACGCGCCGTCGGCACCCACCGTGAAGGAGGCGCCTTCCTTGATCGTCGCGGTCGGCGCGGTCGTGTCCCCGGGTGCTGCCGCCTGGCCCAGTGCGACCCGGTCGACGACCCAGAATGCGCTGTTGGTGCCGGTGTAGTGGAAGCGGAACTGCGCGGTGCGCGCCCCGGCCGGAACGTCGAACGCGAGCTGCTCGTTCGCGTTCGTGTTCGCGGTGTACGCCTTCAGCGACTGCGGCTGGCCGCCGTCGAAGCTCACGAGCACCTCTGCTGACTGCGGGCCGTCGATGAAGTAGTTCGTGGCGTACGACAGGGTCGCCGTCTTCGCGCCGGTGAGCGGGAATGCCGGGCTCACGAGCGTCGAGTCGAACGCCCCGGCGGAGTGCGCCTTGTCGTCCCACTCGTCGGAGTCGGCCACCGCGAAGACGTCGCGAGCACGCACCGAGGTCTCCCGACGTTGGCCGAGTTCGACATTCGTCCAGAAGTCGTCGGTCGCGAAGGACCAGCCGGACCACTCCTTCACACCACCCGCCGGCATGCGCGAGTTGTCGATGCTCCACCCCTCGGGCGCCGCATGGGTCCAGCCGAGCACGTCCGCCCCCGGGCGCGTCTCGTCGGCGCGCGTCTGCAGCGAAGGCCGCAGCGAGTCGAAGGCATCGGGTTTGAGCGACGGTACGGCCGTACCGTCGAGCTTCCACGTCGGGTCGGCGGCGATGCCGACCGCGGAGAGCACGGTAGGCGCGATATCGGAGATCTTCACATCGTGACGCACACCGGGCTCGATCCCGGGTCCTGCGGCGACCACGAACACCTCGCGCTCCGCCGGGCTGCTGCCGCCGTGTCCGCCCGTCGGGGTGTGGCCGTGGTCGGCAGTCACGACGACCAGCCATTCCTCGCCGTCCGGCCGGGCCTCGACGGCGGCGAGGATCTGCCCGAGCTCCCCGTCTGCCTTCGCCAGTGCGCGTCCGTATGCGGCGGCATTCGTTCCTCCGCTGTGGCCGGCACCGTCGACCTCGTCGAGGTGCACGAACACGTCGTCCGCCCCTGCGGCGATCGTCTCGACGGCCTTGGCCGTCGTGCCGACATCGCTGCCACCCTGGACACGCGAGTCCACGGCTGAACCGAACACCGTGGTCGCGATCGGAGCCCAGGTGGCGACGACGGCCGTGGAGCGCGCCGGTCGGGAAGCCTCGATGCGTGTGAGGTAGTCGGGGTACAGGTCGTATCGCGGCGAGGAGAAGTTGTTGTCGACCACGTTGTGCTTGTCGGGCCAGACACCCGTCGCGATGGTCGACCAGCCGGGCCCGGAGATGGTTCCGGCCATCGGCGTTCCGTACAGGTTGCTCGACGAGACCATGCCGCGCGCCATGAAAGCGTCGAGGTTCGGCATGTCCGCATCGTCGAGGAAGTCGAACGCAGCACCGTCGATGCCGACGACCAGCGTCTTGACGGGCGGGGCGTCGGCGGCAACAGCGGCGGGCACGACTGAGAGGGAGGACACGAGACAGGCGGCTGCAGTTGTCACGACAACCGCTCGCGTGCGGAACGAGGACATTTGATCTCCGAGACTGTGGGGTTCACCGGCATGGGGAGGTCCATGCCCGGAGCCCAGTCTCGAACGTCGATCGCCGGCGCTCGCCCTTTCAGACGAAGGTGTCAATACAAGTTGGCACGCCGTTCACTCACGTGTGCCGACGGAGGTACTCATCTTCGTGAACGCCCGGAGATGGCGGCGCTCTCGTGGGACCTCAGTCCTCGTCGATCCCGGGGAAGCCTGCGGCTTCCGCGCGGTCGATCGTGGCGAGGAGCACGTCGTCGAAAAGCGTGACGAGCACCGCACGGGTCTGGACCGCGTCGCGCGCATTCATCGCCTCACGGAGGGCGACCGCGAACGCCTCGATCTTGTCCCACTCGAATGCGTCCCGCGAGTGCTCGCCGAAGCGTCGGATCTGCGGCCCGAGCCGCTCGATGACGACTGCTCGTGCGGAGTTGCCCTCGATGCGAGCGAATCCGGTGGCGATGGCACGCAGAGCGACACCGAAGCCCGCGACGTCGCGGGACTTGACCGCCCTCGCCATGTCGTCCGCGAGGTCGGTGAGGTAAGCGACGTCGTCATCCTGGATCACGGGCATGACGTGGCGCACGGAGCCGATCCAGATGTCGCCGAAGAGGTCGACGGCGTTGCGGACACGATCGAGATCGATCGGCGCCACCCGCGTGTAGCGGTTGCGCTGCATCTCGACCAGGCCGTGATCGGCCAAGCGGTCGAGCGCGTGACGGATCGGCGTCTTCGACGTGCCCAGTCGCTCGGCGAGTTCGTAGTCCCGCAGACGCTCGCCCGGACGCAGCTCGCCGCTGATGATCGCGTCCTGCAAACGGGCGTACGCCTCGTCACTCATCGACCTGCGCTCGAGGGGTCCGCCTGAGAGTGCCAATTTCCTCCACTGAGCTTGCAGCGACGTAGAGCCTGAAGTTCTACCTACCATGCAATGTATCGCATCCAGAGCAATGTCCCGTGTAAAACCCTCGTTCGATTGTGCGCCGATAGCTGAGAGCGCACGCAGGTTCGCGGCGTAGCCTGACGCTGAACCCACCAGCGAGGGCCGCTTTCGACGACGACCGGGAATCGCTGAGGATCGGTTCGCACAACGGTGCCGCCGTCGAGGTCGGCGCCGGAGAAGAGGTCATCATGGACGGCATCCGTCCGACCATCCGCACTCGCCCGCGTGACAGCGCATCGCGTGCATCGAGCGCCTTCACCGAGTTGGCGCAGCAGGTCCGCAGTCGCGGGCTGCTGCGCCGTCGGTACGGCTACTACTGGACCAAGCTCATCGCCGCCCCCGTGCTCCTGGGCGCCTGTCTCCTCGCCTTCGTCTGGATCGGCGACACCTGGTGGCAGCTGTTCACGGCCGCCGTTCTGGCGATCGTGTTCACGCAGATCGCTTTCCTCGGGCACGATGCCGCGCACCGGCAGATCTTCGTGTCGGGTCGCTGGAACGACTGGATCAGCCTGATCCTCGGCGACCTCCTCGTCGGAATGAGCTACGGCTGGTGGCAGCACAAGCACACCCGCCACCACGCGAACCCGAACAAGCTGGGCTCCGATCCCGACATCGAACTCCCGGTGATCGCCGTCTCCGCCGAGGCCGCGGCCCGGCACCATGGCCCGGTCATCACCTGGCTGCGCGGACATCAGGGAGTGGCGTTCTTCCCGATCCTGCTCCTCGAGGGCCTGTCGCTGCACGCATCGAGCGTGCGGCGCATGTTCGCGCGCGGGCGGCTGGAACGCCGGTGGGCGGAGATCGCCTTCCTCAGCATCCGCATGATCGGCTACCTGGTGCTGGTGTTCATCGTGCTCTCCCCCGGCGTCGCGTTCGTCTTCCTCGCGGTGCAGCTGGGACTGTTCGGCTTCTACATGGGCATCGCCTTCGCCCCGAACCACAAGGGGATGCCGGTGGTGCCGAGGGAGATGACCCTCGACTTCCTCCGCCGGCAGGTGCTGATGAGTCGCAACGTCCGTGGGAGTCGCTTCCTCGACATCGCGATGGGCGGCCTCAACTATCAGGTCGAACACCACCTGTTCCCTTCGATGCCGCGTCCGCACCTGCGCCGCGCCTCGCCTCTGATCGCCGACTACTGCCGGGCCCACGGGGTGGCCTATACCCAGGTCGGCTTGTTCGCCTCGTACGCGATCGTCGTGCGCTACATCAACCGCGTCGGACTCGGCGAGCGCGACGTGTTCGCCTGCCCGCTCGCGGAGCAGCGGCTCACGATCGGGGTGCCGCTCCGATCCTGAGATTTCCGTGACCAAACCGTTGCATTCGTTATCTCGCCGTTATACAGTGATCACACGGTGAATGTTTGCTGTGGCATACACCGCATGTGATTGCAGGACACTCTTGGTGCAAGGGACAAGGGCCGGTCGGGAGCCTCTCCGACCGGCCCTTTACTGTTCCCACTATCCTGTGAGGATGACCGATCGCAAGCTCGCCCTGGAGGCCTGGGAGAGCCTGTTCCGCGCGCAGCACGAGCTGTTCACCGAGATGATGACGGACTTCGAGCACAGCGACCTGGCTCAGGCCGAGTACGACGTCCTGCTGACCGTGACCCGCTCCCCCGGCATGACCGCGCGGCTGCGAGACATCACCGCGAACATGCTGATCAGCCAGCCGAGCGTCTCGCGCCTGGTCGACCGTATGGTCACGCGCGGGCTCGTGGCGAAGTGCGCCGACCCCGACGACGGCCGCGGCGCCCTGATCCGCGCGACGGATGAAGGTGCACGGGCGTTCCGCTCGCTCGCCACCGTGCACGGACGCTCGATCGCCGACCGGATGTCGCGCCTCGACGACGACGAGCTGCGTGCGCTGCGTGACCTCGCGGAGAAGCTCCGCACCCGCTGACGCACTGCTACGACGCTCCGGCTCGTCCCCGTCGGGAGGAGATCTCGGCGTCGGGCGGAACTATTGCTGCGGAATCTCCCCCTCATCGCGAGTTCTCCGCCCATCAGGAGGCCGCGGGAACGACCCGCTTCCGTTTCTGGCAGGGTGGGGGCGTACGCCTGCACCGCCGCGGGCACGTCAGACCGCCCCCTCGGGGGGAACCAGGGAGGTCATCCATGGAGATCGCCGGAATCGTCGGCATCCTCGTCATCGTCGGTATCGCAGTCGTCGTCGCCGTCGTCCTGCTGCTCATCCTGCTGCTGTTCGCGCGCAGCTGGATCAAGGTCGCCCGAGCCGACGAGGCACTCGTCATCTCGGGGCGTAAGCAGAAGATCCAGCGCGCCGTCATCGCCGCCGACGGGACGACCAGTTCCGAGATGGCCGAATCGCCGGTCACCGTGATCGTGAACGGCAAGTCGCTGGTCAATCCGATCACGCAGCGCCACGAGATCATCTCCCTGCGCTCGCGCCAGGTCTCCCTCAACGCAGAAGCGCAGTCCCTCGACAGCGTGACGCTGAACGTCGACGGCGTCGCGATCGTGAAGATCGGCTCCGACCCCCTTTACGTCCGCCGTGCGGCCGAGCGCTTCGCCTCGCAGGACAAGGCGATCGAGCAGTTCACCACCGAGCAGCTCGAAGGCGCCCTCCGTGGAATCGTCGCCACGCTGTCGGTCGTCGAGCTGATGCGGGAGCGGAAGAAGTTCTCCGACCAGATCGCCGCCGATGTCTCGCAGGAGCTCGCGGAGCAGGGTCTGATCCTGGACTCCTTCCAGATCAAGGGCATCACCGACAAGGTCGGCTACATCCAGTCCCTCGGCGCCCCCGAGATCCAGGCGAAGCGTCAGGCAGCCGAGATCTCGCAGACCAACGCCGACCGCGCGATCAACCAGAAGAACATCGCCAACAAGGAAGCCAACCTGATCGAGCAGACCGCGCTCGACACCAACACGGCCAACTCCGACTCCGGCATCGGTCGCGCTCGCGCCGAGGCGGAGCAGGCGGAGGCCCTCGCCCGCGCCCAGGCCGAGCAGGCGGTTCTGCAGCAGCAGGCCGAGAACAAGCAGGCCCAGCTCGACGCCGACGTCAAGCGCGTCGCCGACGCGCAGCGGTATGAGGCCGAGACCCGCGCACAGGCCGAGCTCTACACGCGCGAGCGCGCCGCCGAGGCCGCCGCGATCGAGCAGGTGAAGCAGGCCGAGGCCCGCACCCGCATCGCCGAGCAGCAGGCTCAGGCCGACAAGGCCCGTGCCGATGGTGAAGCGGCCGCGGCGATCGCGAAGGCCAGCGGTGAGGCGAACGCCCTGCGCGCCCAGGCCGAGGCCGAGGCCGAGGCCCGCCGACTGCGTGCCAGCGCCGAAGCCGACGCCATCCGTGCCGAGGGTGATGCCCGTGCTGCCGCCCTCGAGGCAGAAGCCAAGGCCATCGCCTCGAACCAGGACGCCTTCCTCTCGCAGCGTGTGCTCGAGGTGCTGCCGTCGATCATGGCCGAGTTCTCGAAGGGCTATGCAGCGATCGGCAACGTGTCGATCATCGGCAGCTCCGGCGAGGACGGCGCCTCCAACGTCGTCGGCGCCGACAGCGCGAAGGCACTGCGCTCGGTGTTCGACAGCGTCCACTCGGCCACGGGGCTCGACCTCGCCGGCATCATCCAGGGGCAGGCCGTCGGCCGCGGCTTCGGGGCCGGAGTCGCGGAAGCCACGCCAGCGGCAACCGCGCCGCGCGTGTCGACGCCGACCACCCCACCGCCGCCCGCACCGCCGGCTCCCGCAGCGGAGTAGTCGCACCTTCACGACAGCGGATGCCGCGGCCGATCTCGGTCGCGGCATCCGCTGTTTCGTCGGCACGACCGGGCAGACTGGACGGATGACGTCCGCCGCCTTCGATCTCGCCGCCATCGGCGCGGGGCTGTCGTTCGCGGCCGCACTCGACGAGCTGTCGGCAGCACTCGATGCGAGCGGATCGGTCGTCGTCACCGCCCCACCCGGCACGGGCAAGACCACCCTCGTGCCACCGCTCCTCGCCTCGCGGAGCACCGGTCGCGTGATCGTCACCCAGCCGCGCCGGGTCGCCGCCCGCGCGGCCGCCCGGCGCCTCGCCCACCTCGACGGGTCGCCCCTCGGCTCGCGCGTGGGTTTCACCGTCCGCGGCGAGCGCTCGGTGGGAGCCGAGACGCAGATCGAGTTCGTCACGGCCGGAGTCCTGCTTCGACGGATGCTCGACGACCCGGGGCTCGACGGTGTGGATGCCGTGATCCTCGACGAGGTGCACGAGCGCGCGCTCGAGACCGACCTCCTGATCGGGCTGCTTTCGGAGGTGCGCGAGCTGCGGGACGACCTCGTGGTCGTCGCCATGTCGGCCACCCTCGACGCCGCGCGCATCGCCGCCGTCATCGGCACGGACGACTCCCCGGCACCGGTCATCGACCACGATGTCCCAGCCTTCCCGCTCGCCGTGCACTGGGCTCCGAGCCCCGTGCCGCGCCTCGACGAGCGCGGAGTCACCTGGGGATTCCTCGATCACGTCGCGCGAGTCACGACATCCGCGGCCCAGGAACTGGTGCGCGAAGACCCCGAGGCGGACGTGCTGGTCTTCGCGCCGGGTGCGCGCGAGGTGTCGGAGATCGCCCGCCGCGTCCGTGATGCGACCGAGGCCTTCGATGTGCGGGAGCTGCACGGCCAGATCCCGCCAGCCGAGCAGGATGCCGTGATCCGCGGCCGCACACCGCGGGACCTTCCGCGCATCATCGTCACGACATCGCTCGCCGAGTCCTCGCTCACCGTGCCGGGGGTGCGCCTGGTCGTGGACAGCTGCCTGTCGCGGCACCCGCAGCGCGACGCCGGCCGCGGCATGACGGGTCTGGTCACCACCGCAGCCTCTCGTTCGTCGTGCGTGCAACGCGCGGGACGCGGCACCCGTCAGGGGCCCGGTACGGTCATCCGCTGCGTCGACGAGCGCACCTACGCGGCGGCGCCCGCTCGTCCCGTGCCCGAGATCGCGGTGATCGACCTCGCGGATGCCGCGCTGCTTCTCGCCTGCTGGGGCGCCCCGAGCGGCACCGGGCTGCGGATGATCGACCCGCTGCCCGCCGAGAACCTGGCCGATGCGATCTCGGTGCTCCGTGGTCTCGGTGCGATCGACGAAGACGGTCGCGCCACCGCCGAGGGCCGTGTCCTGGCACGGATTCCGACCGATCCTCGACTGGCCCGAGCCCTTCGTGACGGCAGCCCGGTCGTCGGCAGCCGGCTCGCGGCGGAGGTCGTCGCCCTCCTGGGTGGTGACGTGCGAATCGCGGACGCCGACGTCGCCCAGGCCCTCATCGCGCTGCGAGGCGGTCGGACTCCGGAAGCCCGCCGGTGGCACGACGATGCGAACCGCCTCGAACGCATGGTCTCGGCGACACCGGGCGTCCGGTCAGACCTCGACGGAGTCGGGCTCGTGATCGCGCTGGCGTTCCCAGAAAGGATCGCGCTCCGCGTGGAGCGCACCGCCGACGGGGCGACCTTCCTGCTGGCATCTGGAACCAGGGCGGGGGTGAGGGGTTCGCTCGCCGCAGTGGAATGGCTCGCCGTCGCCGACGTCGCTCGTGCCACCGCGCGCGCGGCGGCCGGGTCCGGCGCGATCATCCGATCGGCTGCCGTGCTCACCGAAGCGCAGATGGAGCAGGCCGCGAGCCTCCTGATGACCGACCGCGTCGAGGCGGAGTTCGTCGGAGGTCGCGTCCAGGCCCGACGCGAACGGCGCATCGGCGCCATCCTTCGGTCCGCTGCCCCCGTGAAGGCATCGGCTCAGGAGGGCCGCGACGCCGTGCGCCGAGCCCTCCGCCGCGACGGGCTCGGCATGTTCACCTGGTCCGACACCGCAGACGCGCTGCGCCGGAGACTGGCTCTGCTGCGGCGGGAGCTCGGCGACCCCTGGCCCGATGTCTCGGACGCCGGGCTGGTCGACTCCCTCGACGCGTGGCTGGCGCCTGAGCTCGATCGCCTGGCAGCCGGCACCCCCGCGTCGCGGCTGGAGCTGTCATCGCCGCTTCGGCGTCTGCTGCCGTGGCCCGAAGCAGCGCGCCTCGATGAGCTCGCACCGGAACGACTCGAGGTGCCCAGCGGATCCCGCATCCGCATCGCCTATCCGGAGCCCGACGGTGACCCGCACGCACGGCCGGTCGTCGCCGTGAAGTTGCAGGAGTGCTTCGGGTGGGCCGCGACTCCGCGGCTCGTCGACGGGCGGGTGCCGGTCCTGTTCCACCTGCTGTCGCCTGCGGGGCGTCCGCTCGCGGTCACCGACGACCTCGCCTCCTTCTGGTCCGGTCCCTACAGCCAGGTGCGCGCCGAGATGCGCGGACGCTACCCCCGGCATCCGTGGCCCGAGGATCCGTGGGCCGCCGTGCCGACGAAGCACACCAAGAACCGCGCGGCGCGCTGAGCCGCGACCGGAGTCGGAGACTCAGCGCGTGCGCCGCCGCAGCGTCAGCGACGCGAGCACGAGGGCGCCCACCGCGAAGGCGACGACGATCAGCAGCGGACCGAACACGTCCCAGCCCTCGTCGCCCGCGGCCACTGCGTTGATCGTGTCGATCGCGTAACTCAGCGGGAGCCAGTCCGAAATGGCGTACAGCACATCCGGCATCTGGTCTCGAGGCATGAACAGGCCGCCGAGGATGATCTGCGGGAACACCAGCAGCGGCATGAACTGCACCGCTTGGAACTCGGTCTGCGCGAAGGCGCTGGCGAGCAGCCCCAGCGCGGTGCCGAGCAGAGCATCGACCACCGCGACGAGCCCCAGCTGCCAGAGCGGCCCGTCGACGTCGAGGCCGCAGACCCCGACCGCGAACGACACCGTGATCACTGCCTGCAGCAGTGCCATCAGCCCGAAGGCGAGTGCGTAGCCGAGGATGAAGTCGGCCTTCTCGAGCGGTGTCGTCATCAGGCGCTCGAGGGTTCCCGACCGGCGCTCGCGCAGGGTGGTGATCGACGTGATGAGGAACATCACGATGAACGGGAACAGCGCCAGGATCGCGCCGCCGAACTGGTCGAAGACGCCCTCCTGGTCGCTGAACAGCCAGGCGAAGAGGCCGACCAGCAGGCTCGGTGCGATGAGCATCAACGCGATCGATCGCGGATCATGCCGCAGCTGCGCGAGCACACGCCCCGCGGTGGCGAGCATCCGGCGGCCGTTCATTCTGTGGCCTCCTCGCGGTGTTCCCGCGCTTCACGACGTGTTCGTGGGGTGTCCGCGTCACCGTTGCGGTCCCGCTCTATCAGCGCCAGGAACGCGGACTCGGCATCGGTCGTGCCGGTGTCGGCCCGGAGCGATGAGGGTGTGGTGTCGGCGATGATCCGCCCTTCCCGCATCAGGAGCAGCCGGTCGCAGCGGACCGCCTCGTCCATGACATGGCTGGAGACGATGAGCGTCACGCCGCGGTCGGCGAGACCTCGGAACAACGCCCACAGCTCGGCGCGCAGCACGGGGTCGAGGCCGACCGTCGGCTCGTCGAGGACGACCAGCTCGGGTGAGCCGATCAGCGCGACCGCGAGCGACACGCGCGTCGCCTGGCCGCCGCTGAGCGCGTCGACGAGCTGCCCCGCCTGGGCCCGCAGCCCGACCTCATCGATGACCCGGTCGACGTCCCCCTTCGGCGCCTTCAGCAACGAGGCGAAGTACGAGAGGTTCTGGCGCACGCTGAGGTCGCCGTACACTGCGGCCCCTTGCGTGCCGTAGGCGACGCGGTGGCGGAGCTGCCGGGAGCCGCCGGGCTCTCCGAGAACCGTGACGTCTCCCCCGGCGATCCGCTGCACGCCGACGATCGAGCGCATGAGGGTGGTCTTGCCGCACCCCGACGGCCCGAGCAGACCCGTGATCTGTCCGCGCGGGATCGTGAGGTCGATCCCGTCGAAGACCTGCACTGCTCCACGGTGCACGCGCAGCTGGGCGATCTCGACGGCCGAGTTATTCATCATGTGATGAATTATGCGCCCGCAGATCGATCGCGTCAACGGGATACTCGGGTGCCCCACCTCCGCCCGTGCCCACGCCCCGCCCCCGCACAACTTCGGAGATCGGAGCCGACACGCCGGCTGGTCGACCGCCAGCCCCGCGTGTCGGCCGGGGAATCCGAAGTTGTGTCGGCAGCTGCCGGGAGACGGCGGATGCCGGGGGAGGATGCCGGGGGAGGGCAGATGCCGGGAGACGGCGGATGCCGGGGGAGGGCGGATGTTGGGGGGGATTCCGGGGCCGGCGCGGCGGATCCCGGGGCTGGTCAGTCGAAGAGGTAGCGCTGCACGGTCGGGCCGACGCGGGTGACGAGCTCGTCGACCGACGCCGCGGCGAGCGCGGGGAGCCGCAGCACGTAGCGGGCGATCAGCATCCCGGCGATCTGCGACGCCACGAGCGATGCCCGTAGATCGGCGTCATCGGCCTCGAGGCTGCGGGCGACACGGGAGAGCAGTTCGCGCGAGAGGAACCCCGCCAGCAACGGGGTCGTCAGCCGGCTCCCCAGGGCGGTGCGGATCAGCATGACTCCTCGTCGACGCACCTCCGGCTGCTCGAACGCCTCGAGCACGTAGCGGATCAGCCGCTCACCGACCTCCTCACGCGGACCCGCGAGGATCTTCGGCACGTCGACGTCGGGTCGCAGCGGGATGCCCACAGCCTCCGCGAAGAGATCGGCCTTGGTGCCGAAGTAGTGGTGCACGAGTGCCGAGTCCACGCCGGCTCTGGCGGCGATGGAGCGGACCGTCGCCCCGTCGTACCCCTTCTCGGCGAAGTCGTCGACCGCCGATGCGATGATGCGCGCCCTCGAGTCGGAGCCGCCCCGGGGGCGCCCTCGCCGGCGCGGCGCCTTCTGCTCGGTCATGACCGCCAGCCTATGACGCGTGCCGACGGCGCGGGGCTCGGCCCTCAGTCGAGCAGATGACGCAGGTAGCGCGTCGGATGCTCGAGGAACGAGCGCCAATGGTTCACGATCTCGAGGTCGCCCCACTCGGCCGGACGGACGCCCCACTCCCCCACCTCGAGGATCTTCGCGCCGGGCAGGGCCGCGAGCACCGGCGAGTGCGTCGCGCACAGCACCTGGCCGCCTTCGTCGGCGATGCGTCGGAGCACCGCGATCAGGGCGAGCGTCGAGTTGAACGACAGCGCCGCCTCGGGCTCATCGAGACAGTAGAAGCCGGGCTCGTCGAATCGGCTCTCCAGCAGAGCGAGGAACGATTCGCCGTGGCTCATCTCGTGGAACGCGACATCGCCGCGGGGTGAGGGGTTCTCTTCCAGGTAGGTGTAGAAGGAGTGCATCGTCTCGGCGCGGAGGAAGAAGCCCCACCGGTTCGCTCCCACGCCCCGCTGCAGCCGCAGCCAGTCCGACAGCGGAGACTCGGTCGCGCGCGTGGTGTGCCGCGCCTGCCGAGAACCGCCCTCCGGAGAGAGCCCGTAGGCGAGCGCGATCCCTTCGACGAGGGTGGACTTGCCGCTGCCGTTCTCACCCACGAGGAACGTGACCCCGGGGTCGAGATCGATCCCCTCCCGCAGCACCTGGGCGACGGCGGGAATGTTCGTCGGCCATCCCGCTCCGGGCGTCGGTGCGTCGTCGTTCGGGCGCACCGCCACGACCGGCTGCTGCCGCCGTTGCCGAGAGGTCGGCTCCCAGAACGCATCCATCGTGATCCCTCCGCGCACTTCTCGTGGAGGTTACCGGCATCCGCCGACACGGGATCGCGCGGGACCATCCCCGCGCGGGACCCATCCGCGCACGGCCGACCCGGCCCTTTCTGTGCGAACGGCCCCTCTGCGCGCGTACTCAAGGGGGCGGGTCGCACGCAAGCGGGCTGCTCGGCCGACGGGGTGAGGGGGGAGGGGAGAATCTAAGGAGGTGTCAGCACTCGATGACGTTGACCGCGAGGCCGCCCTCGCTGGTCTCCTTGTACTTGGTCGACATGTCGGCACCCGTCTGGCGCATCGTCTCGACGACGGCATCCAGCGAGACGTAGTGGCTGCCGTCTCCGCGCAGTGCGAGACGAGCGGCCGTGACCGCCGTCGATGCCGCGATCGCGTTGCGTTCGATGCAGGGGATCTGCACGAGACCGCCGATCGGGTCGCAGGTGAGCCCCAGATGGTGTTCCATCGCGATCTCGGCGGCGTTCTCGATCTGACGATTTGTACCGCCCATCACCGCGGTGAGTCCACCGGCCGCCATCGCGCACGCGGAGCCGACCTCGGCCTGGCACCCGCCCTCGGCTCCCGAGATCGACGCGTTCGCCTTGAACAGCGATCCGAGCGCGGTCGCGGTCAGCAGGAAGCGTCGGATGCCGCGGCGGCGGTTGGCCTCGGCGGTCTGCTCCTCGTCGAGGTCGCTCGCGGCATCCAGAGCTCTCACGTCCGGCTCGAACCCCAGCAGCGCACTGCCGACCAGCTCGCCGTACGGGGTGACGGCATTCCCCGCACCGAGTCCCGAGTCGGCGAGGAACCGCCACCAGTACATGGCGACGGCGGGGAGGATGCCGGCGGCACCGTTCGTCGGCGCGGTCACGACTCGTCCGCCCGCCGCGTTCTCTTCATTGACGGCCAGCGCGAAGGCGCCGAGCCATTCGCCCGGCAGTTCGCGATGCCCGTCGGCCTCGACCGCTTCGAGCTGGCCGCGGATCACTCCGGCCCGCCGCTTGACCTTGAGGATGCCGGGAAGCGTGCCGTCGGCGTGAAGGCCGGCCTCGACGCATCCCGACATCGCGTCCCAGATCGCGTCGAGCCCGGCCGCGACCTCCTCCTCGCCGCGGAGCGAGGTCTCGTTGAGCCGCGCGACCTCGGCGATCGACAGTCCGTTCTCGTCGCAGAGAGCCAACAGCGAGGCCGCATCCGCATACGCGTAGGGGAACCCCGCGGTCGTGAGCTTCGCGTCCTCCCCGTCCCTGCGGATGAAGCCGCCGCCGACCGAGTAGTAGGTCTCCTCGGCGACGATCCGCCCCTCGGGATCCCACGCCGTGATCGTCATGGCGTTGGGGTGCCCCGGCAGCCGGGTGCGCGGCGCGAACACGATGTCGTCCTTCGCGAACGGGACGTCGTGGATGCCGTCGATCGACAGCCCGCCACCCGCGGGGAAGTCCGTCCACGCCGACCTCACGTCGGCGGGATCGCACGTCTCCGGTGCGAGTCCGCGGAGCCCGGCGACGACGGCATCCGGTGTGCCGTGGCCTATGCCGGTCGCACCGAGCGATCCGTACAGCGTGCTGCCGACGCGCGCCACGCGCGGGAGGGCGCCCGTCGCGGTGAGCCGTCGTGCGAAGTCGAGGGCGGCCCGCATCGGTCCGACCGTATGGGAGCTCGAAGGCCCCACTCCGATGGAGAAGAGGTCGAAAGCCGAGACGTACGCAGTCACCCCTCCAGGCTACGCCGCATCCGCGCCTTCGGTTCACCCCGATTAACTCGGCGCCGCGTCAAGCCCCTTCAACCACATCAGCCGACGAGGCATCCTGATCGGACGACACCATGAAAGGGGCCATCATGACGAACGCCACTCCCGGACAGGATCCCGCCGAGGCGCAGACGCCCACTCCCACGCCCGCCTCCGACACGAGCGAGGGCGAGGCGACGACGCCCGACCAGGCCGAATCGCCCGAAGACGCCGACCCGAGCGAGGTGCCCAGCACCGAGGAGCTCGAGGAGCCGAGCACCGAGAAGGACCCGGGCCAAGAGCCGAAGGCCCCGAAGCGCGAAGAGCCCGAGCCCGACCACGAGGCCGTCGGCATCGGAGTGATCGACACGGAGGAACCGCAGGCCGGCTGAGCACCTCGCTGAGACCCCGGGCTACCGCCGAGACCCCGCCCTGCAGACATCAGCAGGGCGGGGTCTCGGCGCGAAGTCGGGGTCTCGGCGGAACTACTCGACGAGCTTGCCCTTGGTGTCGACCTCACGCATGAGCTCGGCGATCTCGGGCGAGATCTCGGGGATCTCCTCGCGCGTGACGCCCGCGGTCGGCGACCACACCAGGTTCACCTGCAGGGTCGGGTCGGTGTCGGGGAAGTCGCTGCGGTTGTGGCATCCGCGGGTCTCCCGACGCTCCAGCGCGGCCTCGAGCGTGGCACGAGCGGCGAGCGCCGAGGCCTTGAGATCGAACGCGTGGGCGAGGTCCTGGAACCCGGCGATGTCGGGGTGGATCCCCACGTCTTCCATGCGCCCCTCGATCATGTCGAGGTCGGCGAGTCCGGCGCGCAGCCCGTCTTCCGAGCGGACGACCCCGGCGTACTCGGTCATGAGGTTGCGGATGGCACGCTGCAGGGCGCGGACGTTCTCGCGCCCTTCCGCGGCGAGCAGATCGTCGATCTCGGCCCGTGCCGCAGCGACCGCCTCCGCCGACCGGCGCTGCGCATCGAGACCGGCCGCGTGCTCCATGGCCGCCTGCCCGACGATGCGCCCGTAGACCAGCAGCTCGATGAGCGAGTTGCCGCCGAGCCGGTTCGCGCCGTGCAGTCCGCTCGAGGCCTCGCCGATCGCGTACAACCCCTCGACGTCGGTCTGATGATCCTCCGGGCGCACCCAGACTCCACCCATCGAGTAGTGCGCGGTGGGCGCGATCTCGATCGGATCGGTCGTGATGTCGAGCATCTGCAGCTCCATCATCGTCTGGTAGACGCGCGGCAGCCGGGTCATGATCGTCTCGCGCGGCAGGTGCGACACGTCGAGCCAGACGCCGCCGTTCTCGGTGCCGCGTCCTTCCTTGATCTCGGTGTACGCGGCGAGCGCGACGCGGTCGCGGGTCGACAGCTCCATGCGCTCGGGGTCGTACTTCTCCATGAACCGCTCACCGAGGGCGTTGCGGAGGATGCCGCCTTCCCCGCGTGCCGCCTCGGAGATCAAGGTGCCGGCGGCGTTCTCCGGCTCGATGATTCCCGACGGATGGAACTGCACGAGCTCCGGGTCGCGCAGGCGTGCGCCGGCGTCGACCGCGAGACGGAAGGAGTCGCCGGTGTTCTCGTCGCGACGGGAGGACGTGCGGCGCCAGATGCGGTTGTGCCCGCCGGCCGCGAGGATCACGGCATCCGCGTGGATCAGGTAGCGGGTGCCGTCGGCCTGGTCGAAGCCGTAGGCACCGAACACGACGTTGTCGCGCACGAGCAGCCGGGTGATGTAGACGTGATCGAGGATCGGGACCTCGAGCTGCTCGGCCTTGCGCACGAGGGTGCGCTGGATCTCGAGGCCGGTGTAGTCGCCGGCGAACGCCGTGCGGCGGAAGGTGTGCGCGCCGAAGAACCGCTGCGAGATGCGGCCGTCGTCTTCGCGGGCGAAGTCCATGCCCCAGCGCTCGAGGTCGCGGATGCCGCGCTCGGCGCCCTGGGTGACGATCTCGACCGTGTGCGGGTTGGCGAGCAGGTAGCTCTCCTTGATGGTGTCGGCCGCGTGCTGCTGCCAGCTGTCCTCCGCGTCCATGGTGCCCAGTGCCGCGTTGATGCCGCCGGCGGCAAGGGAGGTGTGCGCGTCCTGACGCGGGCGCTTGCCGACGGCGAGCACGTCGACGCCGTGTTCGGCGATCTCGATCGCCGCGCGGAGGCCGGAGCCGCCGGTTCCGATGACGAGGACGGTGGTGGATATCTGACGTTCGGGGGTAGACATACGATTCACGCTAATTAGGCGACCCTAATAACTCCAATGCATAGTTCGAGTGGAAACGATGCCGGTAGGCTATGGCCATGAACCTCGAGCAGCTCCGCGGGTTCGTCGAGGTCGCACGCCTCGGACACTTCACCCGCGCCTCCGAGCACCTGCACCTGGCACAGCCGTCGCTGAGCCGCCAGATCTCGACCCTCGAGCGCGAACTCGGCGCCGAACTGTTCCACCGCGCACGCGGCCACATCGCGCTCACCGCCGCAGGAGAGACCCTCCTCCCCCGCGCACAGCGCATGCTCGCCGAAGCCGACGCCATCCGCGACGAGATGGGAGAGCTGGCCGGCCTTCGCCGTGGACGTGTGCGGCTGGGCGCGCCGCCGACCCTCTGCATCAGCCTCGTCGCCGAGGCGATCAGCGTGTTCCATTCGAGCCACCCCGGCGTCGATCTGCATCTGACCGAGAGCGGATCCCGTCGACTCGTCGAGCAGTTGGCCGTGGGCGCCGTCGACATCGCCCTCATCACCGAATCCGACGGTCCACCGCCGTCGGGCTTCAGCCTCACGCGCATGCCGCTGCTCGCCGAAGAGCTCGTCGTCATCTCGGCCGCGACAGAGCCGCCCGTCTCGACCATGCCCGCGATGAGCCTCGCCCACCTGGCCACACTCCCGCTCATCGCCCTCGACGAGACGTACGAACTCCGCGCGACCACCGACGCCGCCTTCCGCGCGGAGGGCCTCGTGCCCACCCACGTGCTCGAGGGGGCCGAAATGGATGCCGTGCTGCGCTTCGTCGAGCGTGGTGTCGGCGTCGCGGTGGTGCCGGCGATGGTGCTGCTCGATCGTCCCGCGCTGCGGTCGGTCCGACTGACGCACCCGATGATGACCCGCACCGTGAGCCTCGCCCACCGGGCGGACGTCACTCCCGCGGTCGCAGTCGCGGCCATCCGCGAGGTCATCGTGGCCACGGCCGCGGAGGTCGCCCGTCGCGACCCCGCGATCACGAGCCTGCTCTGAGCGGAGCCTCACCAGCAGTCGCGACAAAGCGGCCCGGATACAGCAGAATCCCCGCCGCTTTCGCGACGGGGATTCTGTACTGTCTCAACACAGTGTGCGCCCGAAGGGACTCGAACCCCTAACCTTCTGATCCGTAGTCAGATGCTCTATCCATTGAGCTACGGGCGCCCAGCCCGCTCAGCGGGCCGTGGAACAGCCTACAACAGTCCTGACGCGAAAGCGAAACGAGCGCTCAGTCGCTCGCCGCCTCGGCTTTCTGCTGCTTCTTGCGCCGCTTGGCCTTCGCACGCTGCTCGGACGAGAGCGCCTGCAGGTCGACGAGTCGCAGGGCCTGCATGCGTGCTTCGCGCATGCGGTTGTAGTCGGGATCCTGATCGGGACGCATGCCCTCGACCCGCAGTCGACGGTCGAGATTGTGGCGCACGTCGGCCCAGGCGGCGTCGCGCGCCTCTTCGACGATCTGCGCCAGACGTTCCCGGTCTTCCATCATCTCGCGCAGGCGCTGGCCGACCCCGGTGGACTGCTTGGCCCGGCGGCGCAGGTTTCGCACATCGCGGTCGCGGTAATCGTGCGTGCCCACGGGATCGGAGTGTCTGCCCCTCGCCCGCTTGCGCAGCGCGGTGACGTTGGCGGCCGCCTCTTCCGACTCCTCGGCCATCGCGCGCAGCGCCTCCCGCGCGTCGTCAATGTACTTCTCCATGTCGAAGACGCCGTCTTCGGCGATGGTGCCGATGAGGATGTGATTCTTCACCGCGAGGCGCGCGGCAGCCGTCGCGATCGCGACACCTTCGGCGATGGCATCCGCTGTCCGTACCAACCGGCACCTCCTCTCCACGAGCGTACCGGTATCACTGGAGCCCGGTGTCGGCCAGAATGGTTCCGGATCAGCATGCCCCACCCCTCCGACATCCGCCCCCACGGCCCCGGATCGCGCACCGCAGGAGACTCATGAAACACCTCGATCTCGCCGGCAGCACCACCGTGATCACGGGAGCGGCGAACGGCATGGGCGCCGACATCGCCCGACTGCTGACAGCCCGCGGCACGCACCTCGCGCTGCTCGATCACGACGGCGCCGCGCTCGCGCGCATCGCCGCGGAACTGGACGGCTCGACGGTCACCACGCACGTGGTCGATCTCCGCGACGACGACGCCGTGTTCGCCGCAACCGACGAGATCACCTCGGCGCATCCGCGGATCAACGCCCTGATCACCTGCGCGGGGTCGTCGATGCTCGGGAACCTCGACCAGCTCACGATGGAGGAGATGCGCTGGCTCACCGACGTGAACCTCTGGGGCACGGTGTCGATCACCAAGGCGCTGCTCCCTGCCCTGCGCGCCGCACCCGCCGCACACATCACCCACTTCGCGAGCGTGTACGCGCTCGCCGCTCCGGCGGGGCGCATCCCCTACGCGATGAGCAAGTTCGCCGTGCGGGGGTTCTCCGAGGCGCTGCGGCACGAGCTGGAGGGCACCACCGTCAGCGTCGGCGCCGTCTACCCGGCCGGCGTCCGCACCGGCATCATCCTGCACGGCCGCTACGCCGCGGCGATCGATCCGGACGTCGCCGCTCGTGCCGCCGCGGCACAGGCCGCGATGTACCACACCGATCCGGCGGATGCCGCGGCCCGGATCGTCCGAGCGACCGAGCGAAGGGCTGCGCGCACGATGGTCGGACGTGAGGCACGGCTGATCGACGTGCTCACGCGCATCGCCCCGTCGTCGTACTGGCGCGTGATGCGGCGGCCGCTGCGCGCGGCCGTCGACACGACCACGCCGGTCGCCTGACCGCACCGGGGCGGCGTCAGCGGACCGCGCCCACCCAGATGCCCGAGGCCCAGGCCTGCTGATCGCCGTTGCACCCGACCGAGCCGGGGTAGCCGCGGACGGCGGCCATGCAGTTGGCGAGGAACTCGGGGTCGTTGCCGAACATCGAGGCGTATGCGCTCGACGACGTGAGAGCGCCCCAGACCCGGAACTGGTAGATATGCGCGAGCTCGTGCGCCATGGCCCAGTTCAACCGACCCGCGCTCCAGTTCACGATGTCGGCGCGGTACTTGATGTAGCCGTTGCTGTTGGCGCAGGCCGGTGCGTTGCCACCCGCGCACGAGGACGACTCGTACAGCCCGACGCCCCCGCCGCCGACGAGGTCGAGCGCCGCCCGCACCCGCGCGTAGCCTTCGGGCCCGCTCGATGACCAGGCCGGGCCGCCCGGTCCTGCCCTCTGCGCGGCCTGCACGGAGGCGACCTGGGTGCCGACCTTCTCGGCGAGTGCGTGCACCGTGGCCGTCGCCGCGGTGACGACCGCGGGGTCGTCCGACTCGGCCAGAACGGTCTGCTGCGCCGACAGCGCGGCCGCCCGATGCGCGGCGGTGTCGACCATCCCCTCCGCGTTGTCGAAGGCACGGCTCAGCGCGGCGATCTCGGCGACGAACGCCGGACGGACGGCGAGCACCGAGGCACGATCAGCGGTGACCTGCTCTGCCTGCTCGATCGTCGCCTGGAGATATTCGGTGCGCTGAGTGGCCGCGTGGTACTGCTGCGAAAGGGTGCCGAACTCCGCCACGACCGCGATGCGCTCCCGTTCGAGGCCGTCCGCCCTCGCGAGCACTCCGGCGGAGAGCACGGTCGCCGCCGCGAGCGTGACCGCCAGCACCCGGCGCATCACCGGAGGAACCCCGTGGTGTCGCCGATCTCGGAATCCTGCTCGGCGATCTGCGACCGCAGCGCGGTGAGCTTCTGCGCGAGCTCGAGATTCTCCCCGTGGGACTCGTCCAGAGCGCGCTCGACGCGCACGATCTCCGCTTTGACGGCGGTGATGTCCGCTACCCGCTCCTGATCGGCGATCGCGACCAGCGCGACTCCCCCCAGAAGCAGCAGGCACCCGACCGCGACAGCAAGACTCCGCATCTCGCTCCCCAGAACAGCGCAACGTTTCCGGACCGACTCCGACCGGACCAATATACAACTGCACTCATCGTCGGTGTCCCCCAATGTGCGCGAGCGGTACGCCGGGGTTCAGACGAGCAGGTCGCTGCCGTCGGCGAGGCGCCGCTCCGCCGCCGACTGGCCGCTGGCGAGGTGAGCAGGAATGATGCGGCGGAGCGCCGCCGTATCGCGTGCGACCATCGCCTCGAGGATGATGCGGTGCTCGTCGGCCATGGCGAGCAGATCGTCGTGCTGTCCGAACAGCCACCGCAGACGGGTGAGGAACACCGCGATCAGCTCCCCGAGCATCTCGTTCCCGGCGAGTTCGACCGCGACCTCGTGGAACTCCGCCGCCGCGATGCGGGCCGCCTCCGAGTCGTCGGCTTCGGCCGCCGCGAGCTCGCGCTCGTAGGCCGCCGTGATCCGGGCGATACCCGCCTCGTCGTGCCGCTCGGCGGCGAAGACGAAGATGAGTGTCTCGATGGCCTCGCGCACCTCTGCGAAGTCCTGGATGTCCCGCGGGGTGAATTCGCGCACGACCGCCCAGGTGCGAGGGCGTGCGACGACGACTCCTTCGGACACGAGGGTGCGGATGGCTTCGCGGACCGGGAGGCGTGAGACGTTCAGCTCGGCCGCGATGTCGCGCTCGACCAGACGCGACCCCGGCACCCGTCGCCCCAGCACGATGTCGTCGCGCAGGATGCGCGTGACCCTGACCGATTCGAGTTCGCCGCTTGTCCCCATAGCCCCCGCCATCTGGGCATTCTCGCATCACGGGCCGGGTTACTCAACTTTTGGTATCCCAACACGCCCGGGATGCCCCGGTCCGGGACGAGCGCGCTCGCCGCGGAGAGCGCTCGCCCCGCGGCGCTCAGGGCAGACGGTTCGCGATCGCGATGTTCGCGGTCAGCTCCTCGGCGTTCTGCCGCACGACGTACGCCGGGCGATCGCGCTCGACCCGCCACGACTCGCTCAGCGACCCGACGTTGACCGTGTCGAAGCCGGCCTCGTCGTAGAAGCGCGTCGCGAAGGCGACGGCCTCGGCGTCGTCACCGGCGGTGGCCAGCGCGCGGCGGTCCAAGGCTCCAGCCGGCTTGCCGTCGGTCGTGATCTCCGAGGCGTAGATGTGGTTGAACGCCTTCGCGATCTTCGAGTCCGGGAGCGCGCGCTGCACCAGCTCCGACGTCGTCGTCTCCCCCTTGTCGAGTGCCTCGATGCGACCGTCGCGCTCGAAGTAGTAGTTGTTCGTGTCGAGCACGATCTTGCCGGCGAGCTGTGCGGAGGGGAGCGCGTCGATCGCGCGGAGCGGGACGGTCACGACCGCGACATCCGCGGCTGCCGCGGCGTCTTCCGCCGTCGCAGCCTTCGCGCGGGGCCCGAGCTCCTCCACGAGGGCCGCGAGCGTCTCCGGCCCACGCGAGTTGGCGATCACGACGTCGTAGCCGTTCGCCACCGCGACGCGCGCGACCTGGCTGCCGATGTGTCCTGCACCGATGATTCCGAGAGTTGTCATGTTGGGGGCAACGTCGAGCACACCGCACTATTCCCCTCGTGTCGTCCCGTGACCGGGCATCACAGTTCGCGGAGCAGCGTCTCCTCGGTGCGCCGGTAGCCGAGGCTTTCGTACAGCTCGACGGCGGCGGAGTTGAAGCCGAACACGTGCAGCCCGATCGAGTCGGCGCCGAGCCGGTGAGCCTCACGTTCGGCGGCGTGCATCAGCTCGCGCCCGTACCCCCTGCGGCGCTGATCCGCGGTGACCTCGATGTCGAGCACGAACGCATGCGGGCGTCCATCGCGCTCGCGCATGCCGAGCCAGAGGATGCCGACTTCGACACCGTCGACCGTGGCCGTGAAGAGCTCCTGCCCCGGGGTGGCCAGTCCGTCCGGCAGCTCCTCGACCAGCTGACGGTGGGACTCGGCGGCGGCTTCCTCCGGCGAGTAGCGGCCGGATTCCACGAGGTCGTGAGCGAACCCCTCTTCGGATGCCGCGAGGAACCGGGGGAAGTAAGCGTCGGACATCGGGGCCACGACGACATGCGACGAGACCTCACGCACCGGCACCGGCTCGAGCACCATCTGGATCGATCCGACCCCGAAGCCGCGACCGTCGAGCAGCGCATGGGCCGCGACCGCCTGCGGGAAGACGGGTGCGCTGATCTGCGTCGCGCCCATGTCGCGCGCGATGGTCACGATCCGTGCGACCAGCTCATCGTTCTGGGTGCCGGTCAGCTCGGCCTCGGCGGCGAGGTCGAGGAGGAACAGCTTCGCGCCTGCGAGCACCAGCCACAGGGTTCCGAGCTCGCGCTGTTCCGCGTCGACGATCCGCATGACCCGCGCCGTCGGCGTCGCCGCCCCGTGCGGCAGCAGCTCGTCGAGGTACTCGTCGGCGAATGCAACCGCATCATCCCCGACGCGCCTCCCGGATGCCCGGTTGCCGTCGATGAGGCGCCGCCTCGCCGCGGCCCGCCACTCGTCGAAGCGTCCGGCGGGCAGCGGCTTCAGATGCACGGGCATGCGTCCATCCTGCACCTCAGCTGCGGGTGAGGGCGTCCTCCGCCGCGACCCACGCGAGCATGGCGCACTTGACCCGCGCCACGTACTTCGACACCCCACCGAGGGCTGCGGCGTCGCCGAGCAGCTCCTCGTCGGGCTCGATCTTGCCGCGCGAGCGCATCGCCTCGCGGAACGCCGCGATGCGCACCTCGAGCTCCTCGACGGTGAGCCCCTCGGCGAGCTCGGCGAGGAGGGAGGCGGATGCCTGCGAGATCGCGCAGCCGTGTCCCTCCCAGGCGATCGCCTCGACACCCCCGTCGGAGCCGCGGTGCACCTGCAGCGTGATCTCATCGCCGCAGGTCGGGTTCAGCTGGTGCGACTGGGCCGCGATCTCCTCGCGCAAGCCGTAGCCGTGCGGGGTGCGCGAGTGGTCCAGGATCAGCTCCTGGTACAGGTTCTGCAGGTCGCTCATGCGCCCCTCCGGAAGAAGTCGATCGCCCCGGCGACGCCGTCGATCACGGCATCCACCTCGGCCTCGGTCGTGTACAGGTAGGTGCTCGCCCTGGTCGACGAGGTGACGCCCAGGCGCCGGTGCAGCGGCTGCGCGCAGTGGTGCCCGACGCGCACGGCGATGCCGAGATCGTCGAGGAACTGCCCCACATCGTGCGAGTGGATGCCGGCGACATCGAAGCTCGCGAGCCCCACACGCGGAAGATCGATGCCGGCACCGAGCACCCGCACCCCGTCGATCGCGTTCAGTCCGTCGACGAGACGGCGTCCGAAGGCGGCCTCGTGCGCGGCGATGCGCGGCATCCCCACCTCGGTCAGATAGTCCACGGCCGCGGCGAGCGCGATGGCCTGCGACACCCGCTGCGTGCCGGCCTCGAACCGCTGCGGCGGCGGCAGGTACTCGGCTTCGGTCGTCGTGACGGTGGTGATCATCGAACCGCCCGTGAGGAACGGAGGCATCGCGGCCAGGACCTCGCGGCGCCCGTAGAGCGCCCCGATACCGGTGGGGCCGAGCATCTTGTGGCCGGACAGCACGGCGAAGTCGACGCCGAGCGCGCGCACGTCGAGCGGCAGGTGCGGTGCCGACTGGCAGGCGTCGAGCAGGGTCAGGGCGCCCACCTCGCGGGCGAGCGCGACCAGACGCTCGACCGGGTTGATCACGCCGAGCACGTTGGAGACGTGCGTGAACGCCACGAGCTTCGTCCGCGCGGTGATGAGGTCGGCGGCGGCATCGAGGCGCAGTGCTCCGTCGTCGTCGAGCGGGATGACCTTGAGCGTCGCCCCGGTGCGGGCCGCGAGCTCCTGCCACGGGATGAGGTTCGCGTGGTGCTCCATCTCGGTCGTGACGATCTCGTCGCCCTCACGCAGCCGGAGCCCCTCGGCAGCCGCTCCCCCGCGCCCGAGCGATGCGTTCGACAGCGAGTACGCGACGAGGTTGATCGCCTCGGTCGCGTTCGAGGTCCACACGACCTCGTCGTCGTGCGCCCCGATGAAGCGCGCGACGCTGCTGCGAGCATCCTCGAACAGCTCGGTCGCCTCGGCGGCGAGCGTGTGCGCCCCGCGGTGCACGGCCGAGTTCATGGTGGTCGAGAACTCGCGCTCGGCATCCAGCACGGCCGACGGCCGCTGCGACGTCGCCCCCGAGTCGAGGTACACGAGCGGGTGCCCCTGCACCTGCGTGTGCAGGATCGGGAAGTCCTCGCGGATGCGCTGCACCTCGGTCTCGCTCAGAGGGGCGATCACGTCGATACCGGAAGAAACGCTCATCGTTCCAGTTTCCCACCTGTGAGCCGGGGGTGGGCCCGCGGGTCAGCGCCCGTCGAGCGTCTTCGCGTCGGCGACCTCGTCGTAGCGGTCCTGCGCGTCGAGCACATCCTCCACGTGGGACTCCGCCCAGACCTGCAGCGCCTGGAGCGGTTCATGCAGGCTCCGCCCGAGCGGGGTGAGCAGGTAGCGCGAATGGCCGTCGTCGCCGATGGTGCGCTCCAGCATCCCATCGCGTTCGAGGGCACGGAGGGTGTCGACGAGCACCTTCTTCGTGATCCCGTCCATCCGGGTGTGCAGCTCGCCGAAGCGCAGCGGCTGCTCGTGCAGGAGGACGACGATCATCGCGGTCCACTTGTTCGCGATGCGGGCGAGCGACGCCCGAGACGGGCAGCTGGCGGAGAACACCGTCCACGTGCGCGACATGCGCTGCTCCTCCCGGTGACGTTGAAGTAACCGCGCCCTCGGCGAGACGCTGGATGCTCCAGAGTACCGACCACAGAGAAGGAGCATCATGTCGGCGATCGACGTTGTAGGACAGTACGGTGCGGCCCTGGCCGCCGGAGACATGGGGGCACTGGCGGCCACCTTCCATCCGGATGCCGTGTGGCATCAGCCCGGCGCCAACCAGGCATCCGGCGACCACGTCGGCCCCGACGCGATCCTCGCGCACCTCGGCCGCTTCATGGAGCTCAGCGGTGGCACGTTCGTGCTCGAGACCGACTCGGCGACCGAGAGCGGCGACCTCGTGTCCGCGACCGTGCGCTTCCGCGCGCAGCGTGCCGGACACGACGACCTCGACCAGCACGGCGTCGACGTCTTCCGCGTCGCCGGCGACCGCATCGCCGAGGTCTGGCTCATCAGCGAGGACCAGGAGGCGGAGGACCGCTTCTGGGGTCCGGCCTGACCGACCGGCGTCGGGCGGCCGCACTCTCGACCGCCCGGCGTCCGCGCCCTGCTCACATGCGGGCGTAGCGCGACCGGGCGATGCAGAAGACCCCGTAGATCGCGAAGCCCGCTCCGACCGCACCCAGGACGAGTCCGCCGAGAGGCAGCTCGAGCAGACTGCGCAACGCCGCATCGAGCCCCGCACCCTTCTCCGGATCCTGCGTGACCGCGGCGACGACGAACAACACGCCGGTCACGGCCACCGCGATGCCCTTGCCGAAGTAGCCGATCACACCGAGCGTCACGATGCCCCCGCGTGCGACGCCCGTCGGCAGGTCGAGCAGCTTCTTGAAACCGCGCGTGAAGCCGCCGACGACGAAGCCGATCCCCACGCCCACCACGGACAGTCCGATGACGACGAGCAGAGCGACGCCGCCCGGAGCAGACAGCACCACCGCGCTCAGGGTCTTCGACGCGGTCTCCGACTCGGCATCGCCGCCCAGCGCATAGATGAGCGCCATGCCCGCGACCACGAGGTACGCGAGCGCGATGCCGAAGAGCTTGACGCGCTGCCCCCACTTCTTCGTCTCGGCGGGGTCGGCGGCGAGGAACGCGCTCGCGATCTGCCACACGGCCAGAGCGATCAGCCCGGTGGCGACGAGCACGAGCAGCAATCCGCCGACCGGGTTGTTCCGGAGCTGCTCCATCGCGCCGTCCTGGTCGGCGTCTCCCGAAGCCCCTGCGGCCATGGTGATGGCGATGGCGCCGATGATGACGTGGATCAGACCGAGGACGACGAACCCGACACGGGCGGTGCGACGGAAGGCCGTGGACCCCTGGGCGACGCGCGCAGCGTGCTTGACCGTGCTCATCGTTGAAGAGTATCGCCGACGGCCGACCCGGTGGAGGGGCTTGCTTTCCCGACGCCTTCTGCCCTCAGGCGCTCCGCGACACCGGCTGCCGGAGGATGGTGCGCAGCTTCGCCGGGTCGGTGCGACGCAGGTCGCTCAGGTAGATCTCGTGGTGCAGCCCGCTCATCGTCAGACCGTTCTCGGGGATGAAGCGGTGATGCAGGTCGTCGAGGACGGGCCCTTCGTCGTCGAACGGACCGACGTGCAGAGTCTGCACGCTCATCCCCTCGTCGAGGGTCTCCAGCCGCACGGATCCGAGTGCGGGCACCGGCTCTTTCTTCTTCGCGGCCTTCTGCGCCACGGACTCCACCGCATCGGCGAACATCGGTGCGGTGATGTGGCCGCCGACCATGATCAGCAGCGTCCACTGCCAGGCCGACTTGTCGCGACGTGTGGTGAACGTCGCCATGTCCGACGCGTGCCAGAGCCCCTCGAGGGGCATCACGACCGTGTCGATGCCGAGCTCGTTCCGGCTCGCGAACTTGAGCGTGTAGGCCAGGGGGAACAGCGCCGAGACGGCCTCCGCATAGGCCGGAGAGGTGTTCGGATCGCCCGCGCCGTCGACCATCAGGTACTGCATCGGCGGCACCTCGACGATGCGGAACTCACCGCGTTTCGCCCGGTATGCATCGATCGTCTTCTTGGGGTCGATCGCCGCCATGACGTGCCTCCCTGGTCCGTGCGATCAGTGTCGCACGAGGCACGGACAGCGGCTTCTCCGGTCTGTTTTACCTTCGAGTCTCGAAGCTAAAAGCCGCTCGTTCGCGTTCCATCCCCACAAAATCCCCGTGCTCGAGAAGAAATCCGGGAACGAAGCCACCTCGCATTCATCATCACGAATCGATCACGTTTCCTTGACTTCGAGTCTCGAACTCAAGAAAGTGATCCGAGGCGGATCCCGAATGGCCGGGGACGCTGACCCTCCGGACTTCGGCCGGGGGACGCATTGCACAGCAAAGGAGCTCGGAATGAAGAAGAAGTATGCACTCGCGGCCCTCGGCCTCGCGGGAGTCCTCGCCCTCGCCGGTTGCGGTGGAGGTGGAGCAGGCGCCGCAGGCGGCGGCGAGAAGGCCTCCGGTGACAAGGGCGATCTCCTGATCGGCGTCTCCATGCCGACCCAGACCTCGGAGCGCTGGATCGCCGACGGCGAGGCCGTGCAGGACGGCCTCGAAGAAGCCGGCTACCAGGTCGAACTGCAGTACGCCGGCGACGACATCCCGACGCAGGGCCAGCAGATCGACCAGATGATCACCAAGGGCGCAGACCTCCTCATCATCGCCGCGATCGACGGCACCGCGCTGTCCTCGCAGCTCGACGCGGCCGCCGCAGCGAACATCCCCGTGATCTCCTACGACCGTCTCATCCGCGACAGCGAGAACGTCGACTTCTACGTGACGTTCGACAACTACAAGGTCGGCGTGCAGCAGGCCACCTCGCTGCTGGTCGGCCTCGGCGTGCTCGACCAGGACGGCAAGGACACCGGAGAGAAGGGTCCGTTCAACATCGAGCTCTTCGCCGGCTCGCTCGACGACAACAACGCCCACTTCTTCTGGCAGGGAGCGATGGACACGCTGCAGCCCTACATCGACGAGGGCGTGCTCACGGTGCCGTCGGGTCAGACCGACATCGAGCAGGCGGCGATCCTGCGGTGGCAGCAGGAGACGGCGCAGAAGCGCATGGAGGATCTGCTCACCTCGACCTACGGCCGCGGCACGAAGCTCGACGGAGTGCTCTCCCCCTACGACGGGATCTCACGCGGCATCATCACGGCGCTGCAGGGCACCGGCGGTCTCGGCGCGACCATCGCGGACGGGCTCCCGATCGTCACCGGACAGGATGCCGAGATCGGATCGATCGCCCTGATCGACCAGGGCGTGCAGTTCGCGTCGATCTTCAAGGACACGCGCAAGCTCGCCGAGCAGTCGGTCGTCGTGGCCGAGGACATGCTCGAGGGTGAGGAGCCCGAGGCGAACGACACGGAGACCTACGACAACGGTGTGAAGGTCGTGCCGTCGTACCTCCTGCAGTCGGACATCGTCTACAAGGACAACATCACCTCGCTGCTGGTCGACTCCGGTTACTGGACTCAGGCCGAGGTCGACTCCGGCGTCGCCGAATAGTCATCGCTCCGGGGGCGTGACGTCGACACGACGTCACGCCCCTCTCGACGGAAAGGACCCGGTCCATGACGACACCGGTACTGCAGATGCGGGAGATCGAGAAGAGCTTCCCCGGAGTCAAGGCGCTCCAGGGCGTCGACCTCGATGTCCGCCGCGGCGAGATCCACGCGATCTGCGGCGAGAACGGCGCGGGCAAGTCCACCCTCATGAAGGTGCTGTCGGGTGTCTACCCGCACGGCGCGTACGAGGGCGAGATCGTCTACGAGGGCGAGGAGGCGAAGTTCGGATCCATCAGCGACTCCGAGCAGGTGGGCATCGTGATCATCCATCAGGAACTCGCGCTGATCCCCTACCTCAGCGTCGCCGAGAACATCTTCCTCGGCAACGAGCGTCGCGGCGCAGGCGGGCTCATCGACTGGGACCGCGCGAACTCCGAGGCCTCCCAACTGCTCGCCCAGGTCGGTCTCGACGAGAACCCCGCCACGCCGGTCGGCCAGCTCGGCGTGGGCAAGCAGCAGCTCGTCGAGATCGCGAAGGCACTGTCGAAGAACGTGCGTCTGCTCATCCTCGACGAGCCGACCGCGGCGCTCAACGACACCGACTCGGCGCATCTGCTCGACCTCCTCCGGCGCCTGCGCGACGGCGGGATGACGTCGATCATCATCTCGCACAAGCTGAACGAGATCGATGCGATCGCCGACCGCACCACGATCCTCCGCGACGGCCGGTCCATCGAGACTCTCGACATGAGCGATCCGGCCTCCACGCAGGACCGGATCATCCGCGGCATGGTCGGCCGCGACCTCGCCCATCGTTTCCCGGAGCGGGTACCGGAGCTCGGCGAGGAGGTGCTGCGGATCGAGAACTGGACCGTGCATCACCCGACCCAGCCGGGACGGATCATGGTCGACGACGCCTCCCTCACCGTGCGTGCGGGAGAGGTGGTGGGCATCGCGGGGCTGATGGGTGCAGGACGCACGGAACTCGCCATGAGCGTCTTCGGCCGCACCTACGGACGGAACGCGAAGGGGCGGGTCCTCGTCCGCGGCAAAGAAGTCGACACGTCGACCACGAGCGCGGCCATCCGTGCCGGGATCGCCTACGCGACCGAGGATCGCAAGAAGTTCGGGCTGAACCTCATCGACGACATCCGCCACAACATCACGCTCGCCTCGCTGCGGATGATCAGTCCCGGCGGCTGGATCGACGCGAACCGGGAACTCCGGATCGCGGAGCAGTACCGGGCCGAGATGAACATCAAGACGCCCAGTGTGCTCCAGCTCGTGGGCAACCTCTCCGGCGGTAACCAGCAGAAGGTCGTGCTCAGCAAGTGGATCCAGACGGAGCCCGACGTGCTGATCCTCGATGAGCCCACCCGCGGCATCGACATCGGCGCCAAGTACGAGATCTACACGATCATCAACCGCCTGGTCGCGGCGGGGAAGGGCGTGCTCGTCATCTCGTCCGAGCTGCCCGAGCTGCTGGGCATCTGCGACCGCATCTACACCCTGGCCTTCGGCAGGATCACCGGTGAGCTGCCGGCCGCCGAGGCCACCCAGGAGAACCTCATGCAACTCATGACTGTCGAAAGGACGGCCGAACGATGACCGGCGTCACCAACCTGTTGAGCCTCGCCACGCGCAACCTGCGCCAGAGCGGCATCCTCGTCGCCTTCGTCGCGATCGTGGCGTTCTTCGCCATCCTGAACCCGACGTTCCTCTCCCCCGGGAACCTCACGAACATCGTGCTGCAGTACTCCTACATCCTGATCCTCGCGATCGGCATGGTGATCGTCATCATCGCCGGTCACATCGATCTCTCGGTCGGCTCGGTCGTCGCCCTCACCGGCGCCACGGCCGCGGTCCTCGTGATCCGGATGCAGCTGCCGTGGTGGGTCGGCGTCATCGCCGCGCTGGTGGTCGGCCTCCTGGTCGGCGCATGGCAGGGCTTCTGGGTGGCGTTCGTCGGCATCCCCGCGTTCATCGTGACCCTCGCGGGCATGCTGCTGTTCCGCGGCCTGACCTTCATCGTGCTGGGCAACGTCTCGCTGTCGCCCTTCGGCGGCACCTACTACTCGATAGCCAACGGATTCTTCAACGGTCTCTTCGGCGGCTACGGGGTCGACGTGTTCACCCTCGTGATCTTCGCCATCGGCGTGGGCGGTTACGCGGTGTGGCAGGTGCGCAGCCGCCGATCGAAGGTCGCGCACCAGCAGTCGGTCGAGGCGCTGGGATGGTTCATCGCGAAGATCGTGCTGATCGCGGCCGTCGTGATGTGGTTCGGTTACCAGCTCTCGACCAGCCGCGGCCTCCCCTTCGTGCTGATCCTCCTCGCGGTCCTGATCATCGCCTACTCGGTCATCACGCAGAAGAGCGTGTTCGGGCGTCACGTCTACGCCATCGGCGGCAACCTGCACGCCGCACTGCTGAGCGGCGTGAACGTGCGTCGGGTCAACTTCTGGATCTTCGTGAACATGGGGCTCCTTGCCGGCGTCGCCGGCGTCGTGTTCTCCTCGCGCACGAACGGCGCGCAGCCGGGAGCGGGGAACATGTTCGAGCTCGACGCGATCGCCGCCTGCTTCATCGGCGGTGCCGCCGTCACCGGCGGTGTGGGACGCGTCGGCGGAGCGATCGTCGGCGGTCTCATCATGGCGGTTATGAGCAACGGCATGCAGCTCATGGGTCTCGACCAGGCGACGCAGCAGGTCGTGAAGGGTCTGGTGCTCCTGATCGCCGTGGCGTTCGACGTCTGGAACAAGCGTCGGGCGGGGGCCGCACGCTGACCCCGGCGGTGCCGATCCGAGGCGATATGCTCCCGCTATGAGCAGATGGTCGAGCGGTTCCCAGTCGGGATTGCGCGAGGCCAACACGGCCAAGATCGTCGATGCGGTCAAGCGCTTCGGCGGGCTCACCCAGGTCGAGCTCGCCGAAGCGACCAGCCTGTCCACCGCGACGGTGTCGGCGATCGTGAAGGAGCTGTCGCTCTCCGGCCTCGTGGAGACGCACCCCACCTCGCGGAGCGGCCGGCGCGCGCAGCTCGTCACCATCGCCCGGCGTGCGGGCCTCGTGGCCGCCGTCCACATCGGAAGTCGCAGCATGCGTGTGCGCCTCAACGACGTGGGGCAGTCCGTGCTCGCCGACCGCTCGATGCCGCTGCCGGCGGATCACGCCGAGGACACGGTGCTCGATCGCATCACCCTCCTCATCGTCGAGATGCTCGAGATGATCGCGGCGCAGGCCGACGAACTGATCGGCATCTGCATCGCCGTTCCGGCGCCCATCGACCCCGACACCGGTCTGGTCTCGTATGCCGGCGTCATGAGGCGGTGGGAATCGCAGCCCATCGCCACGGTCGTCGAACAGCGTCTCGGATGCCCCGTGCTGGTGGAGAAGGACGCCAATCTCGCCGCTCTCGCCGAGGCGACGCTCGGTACCGCGCGCGACGTCTCGGACAGCCTGTTCATCAACGCCTCGTACACGACGAGCGCCGGCGTGATCCTCGATTCGAGGCTCTACCGCGGACGCGGGGGCACGGCGGGCGAGATCGGACACGTGCAGGTGGACCCCGCCGGATCCATCTGCCCCTGCGGCCAGCGCGGTTGCCTCGAGACCGTCGTCGGAGCCGAGGCCGTCACCGCGCCGCTGCGCGCCACGTACGGGCAGGTCACCTTCAAGGACGTCATCGCCCGGGCCGCCGCCGGAGACCCCGGCTGCGCGCGAGTCGTCTCCGATGCGGGCGCGACGCTCGGACGCGTGGTCGCGGGTGTCTGTCAGACCCTCGACCCCGAGACCATCACGATCGGCGGCGAGCTGACCGACGCCGGCCCGGTCTTCCTGCTGCCGTTCGCGGCGGCCCTGCGCGAGCACGCGCCGCAACGTCGCGCTCCTCGCCGCGAGCCGATTCCCGCCTCCTTCGGCAAGGACACGGTTCTCGTCGGCGCGACCATCCACATCCTGCAGTCGACCGACCCGTCCCAGCTTCTCGAGGGCCGCTCATGACTCTCTCGGCGTCGCAGGCCGAGCCACTGCTCACCCTGCGCGGGATCACGAAGCGCTTCGGCGCCGTCGAAGCCCTCACCGACGTCGATTTCACCGTGAACGCCCGCGAGGTGGTCGGCCTCGTCGGCGACAACGCCGCGGGCAAGTCGACGCTGGCCAAGGTCATCGCGGGCGCCCTCACACCGACGTCCGGCGAGATCCGCATCAACGGCGAGCGCGTCGACATCTCCTCCCCCGCCGAAGCCAACCGACTCGGCATCGCGACGGTCTTCCAGGACCTCGCGGTCTGCGAGAACCTCGACGTCACCGCGAACGTCTTCCTCGGACGCGAGCTGCGCACCTCCAAGGGGATGCTGCGCGAGGGCGAGATGGAGAATGCGACCAGGCAGGCTTTGAGCGATCTCGCTGCCAACATCCCCTCGACCCGCACTCCGCTCAACGCCCTCTCCGGTGGTCAGCGACAGGCCGTGGCGATCGCGCGCACTCTCATCAGCCAACCTCGACTGGTCGTGCTGGACGAGCCGACCGCCTCCCTCAGCGTCGCTCAGACCGCCGACGTGCTCACCCACATCGAGCAGCTCCGCGAACTCGGGCTCGGCGTCGTGTTCATCAGTCACAACATCGCCGACGTGCAGGCGGTGTCCGACAGGGTCGAGGTGCTGCGACACGGCCGCAACAACGGCAGCTTCTCCAGTCAGGATGCTGCTTACTCCGACCTCATCGCCGCGATCATCGGCACCTATCGCCCGCCGATGAAGGGCGGTGCCCCGCGCTGAGCGATCCCCGCGCGGGGCACCCGGTTCAGCCCTGTTCGACCGGCAGCCAGAGCTCGCACGACGCGAAGTCGCCGGTGAACTCGAGGTAGCGGACGATCGAGGGTCCGGGCCGCAGTCGCCAGGGGTTCGACGGGAACCACTCGGTCGCCGTCGCCGCCCACAGGTTCTGCAGCGTCGCCGGGAACGGGCCGCGCGCGGCGAAGACCGCCCAGGACCCTTCGTCGAGGCGCAGGGAATCGAGGTCGTCGGGCACCGCGGTGCTGTCCTGCAGCGCGACGCCGTGCAGATACGTGAGCAGCGTGCCCTCCGGCGCATCCGGCTCGACGTCGGCCGTGACTGCGAGGATCCCCGCTGGTTCGGCGTCGCCGAGCGCCTTGAGGCGCGCATGCTCCTCGGCCGGGATCGCGGCGATGTGCGCCTGGATGTGGGGGTTGACGCCCTCGTGGATCAGCGGGACCTCGGCGGCGTGACCGGCGAGGACGAATGCGGGACGGTGGGTGATGGTGACGTCCATCGGGATGCTCCCTTCGACGCTCAGGCGGAACCGGAGCGTGGGTTGTGTACGGAGAGGGCCCCCTTCTCGGCGCGCGTCGGCCGGGCCGATGCCGTGCACCGCACGGAAGGCGCGGCCGAAAGCCTCGACCGAGCCGTACCCGTGGTGCACGGCCACATCGAGCAGGCTCGAGGCGCCGGCGGCGAGCTCCGCACCGGCGAGCGTCATGCGACGCCGCCGCACATACTCCGATAGCGGCATGCCGGCCAGCGCCGAGAACATCCGACGCAGGTGGTATTCCGTCGTGCCGTGTTCGCGCGCGAACCCGGCGACGTCGATCTCATCGGAGCCGGTGGCTTCGACCAGGTCGACCAGGGCGTTGAGCGTTCCGATCATGAGATCCTCCTTTCCCCACCATCGTCGCCGCGCCCCGGCCATCGGAACCCGACTTCTGCGGTCCGATTCGATCGGCTCGGGCTCCTGCCGCCCGGGCCGGCCACGCGGGCGAGACTATCGGAAGGTTGCGGCCGTCGCAGTGCCCTGAGCAGCATCGAGCGGCGCTCCGGAATCCCCGTTCACACTCGGCGCACAGAGTATGTGAACCGCGATCACATATTCTCGAAGGGTCGGGGGACTGGGGAGACGATTCGACATGATGGTTAACGACCTGCTCATCGGCGTCCCCGGCGAGCTACCGCCGCTCCCGCGCGAGGAGAATCCGTTCCTGAACACGGACGCTCTCGTCGGCGCACAGATCACCCGGATCCTCGTCGATGTCCTGGGCGGAGTCGTGGGCGTCCTGCTCGAGCTGCGACAGTCCTCGCGCCTCCGCGGCACCACCGCCCTGCTGAGGGTGACCGGTGTGGTGCAGCAGAACTGGCTGAGCACGCGCACGGCGAACGAGTTCACCGCCTGGTCGATCTCCGGAGCCGCCGTGCACCAGGGCGAGAAGGAGTTCCAGCTCGTGGTGGACTGCCTCCCGGTCGGGACGCTCCGCGTCGTCGGCTCCGCGGCCGATTTCACCCTTCTCCAGGCCAGCGCGCTCGATGTGCCGCCTCCGGACTACCGGTCTGATCCACGCGCGCTGATCCGATTCGGCATCGCCAACGAGTCGACGGAGGTCGATCCCATCGGCGTCGCCCGCTCCGCAGGAAGTCGCTGAGACAACGAGATCGGCGCCCGTGAAGCACGGGCGCCGATGAAGAAAAAGTGCGGAGACGAGGGGATTTGAACCCCTGGTCCCCGTGAGGGGACTCCACCTTAGCAGGGTGGTGCACTCGGCCGGACTATGCGACGTCTCCGTGGATCCGACCCGAAGATCGGATGCACTCAGCCATCATAACGGGTTCGGCGAGCAGTCTCGAACCGGGTCGAGGTTCCCGTTCCCGCCGACGCGCACCCGCCCTGAGACGGGATGCGCTCCGGCGCTGGGATACTGGCCGCACATCGTGGACGACGGCGTCCACCGCACCGGAGTGGAGTCGACATGCCCCTGACAGAAGCGGTGGACGAGCAACGCGCCACAGGCCGGCTCGGCCGCCGGTGGGATGACCGCGCTCTCGGGTACGGGATCGTCCTGGTCCTGCTCATCGTGTCGTACGGCCTGTGCGCGATACAGCCCAGCACCGACCCGAGCTCGTGGGCCTTCCTCCCCATGCTCGCGACGGTCGCCATGGTCTTCCATGTGACCAGGGCCCGACCGATGGTCCAGCGGGTCTCCTGGGTCGTGCTCTCCGCCGCCGGGGTCATTGCCGTCGTCGCCGATCTGTTCGGACTCGAGGGCCCGCTGCTCGCCATCCCGCTCTCGGCCGCGTCGATGATCGCGCTCCTCGTCGCCCCCTGGGTGGTCATCGCCCACCAGGTGACCCGTCGCGGCCTCAACCTGGAGGCACTGCTGGCCGCGATCACCGCGTACATCCTCGTCGGCATGTTCTTCGCCTTCGTGTACAACCTGATGTCGCAGATCTCGACGGATCCGCTGTTCGGAGAGGAGAGCCTCGACTCGCTCGGCAACCAACTGTTCTTCTCCTTCACGGCGCTCACGACGACCGGTTACGGAAATCTCGTGCCGGTCGGCACCGGCGGTCAGGCGGTGGCGATCGCCGAGGGCATCACCGGTCAGCTCTTCCTCATCACGGCGGTCGCGCGGATCATGCGGGGCGCGAGCGCGAAGCGCGCCACGACCAGCGACGTCTGAGGGGCGCCGACGCACCCCGGGCACCCTCGCCCGGAAGGGGTGATGCGCGACTCTCGTGCCCCGTCGGGCACTGGCACGATGAGCGATGCGACGCCGCCCGCACCCGACCCCGGGGATCCGCCCCGGTCATCCGGATCCCGCGCCGTCATCGAGCGGGTGCGAGGTGCGACATGGCCAGTGACCGACACGCCGGCGATGGTTCCCGGGGAGCCGGGTCGGTGACCGCATCCGCACGTGCGGCGAAAGCCCGAACCGATGATCGACGTCCCGATCTGCTCTTCAGCGGGGCATCGGGGTATGCGGTCGTCGCTGCGTTGGTCGTCGTCTCGTATGCACTGTGCGCCGCGCAGCGTGGCACGAATCCGAGCCCGTGGGCCTTCCTGGTCACGCTCATGACCGTCGCCGTCGTCTTCCGGGTCACGGCCGCGCCCCGCACGGTGCAGCATGTGGCGTGGATCATCCTGTCAGCCGCCGGGGTGGCCACCATCGTCACGACACTTCTCGGTGCGAGCGGGCACGTCCTCGACATCGTGTTCTCCGCGGCGACGATGTTCGCACTGCTCGTGTCTCCCATCGCGATCATCGGGCACCAGGTGAAGCGACGCGGGCTCAACGTCGAGGCCCTGCTGGCGGCGATCACCGCCTACGTCCTCGTGGGCCTCTTCTTCACGTTCGTCTTCAACCTGCTCTCGCTCGCCTCCTCCTCCCCCGTGTTCGGCGACGCGGGCGAGGACTCGCTCGCCAATCAGCTCTTCTTCTCGTTCACCACCCTCACGACCACCGGCTACGGCAACCTCGTTCCGGCGAACGCGACATCGCAGGCTGTCGCGGTCGCGGAGGCGATCACCGGTCAGCTGTTCCTCATCACGGCCGTCGCGCGCATCATGCGCGGCGCCGGCGCGAACACCACCACCCCCGTCGCGTCCGCTGCGCGCTCGAAGGAGACGTCATGAAGAAGTGGGGCGTCATCGCCGTCCTCGGTTCCACGCAGTTCGTGATGGTGCTCGACGGCACGGTGATGAACGTGTCGATCTCGACCGTCGTGTCCGATCTCGACACCACCGTCACCGCAATGCAGGGGGCCATCACCTTCTACACCCTCACGATGGCCGCGTTCATGCTGCTTGGCGCGAAACTCGGCGATGTGTGGGGCCGCCGCAGGTCATTCGTGATCGGGTCGTGCGTGTATGCGCTGGGCTCGCTGATCACCGCACTGAGTCCGAACGTGCAGTTCCTCTTCCTCGGCTGGTCGATCATCGAGGGGCTCGGCGCTGTGCTGGTGATCCCGGCTATCGCAGCCCTCGTCGCGGACAACTACCGCGGTCGGGAGCGGATCACGGCCTTCGCGATCATCGGCGCCGTTTCCGGTGCGGCCGTCGCGGCAGGGCCTCTGATCGGCGGCTTCGTGACGACGTACCTCGACTGGCGCTACGTCTTCGTGGCCGAGGTCTTCATCATGATCGGAGTCGTGCTGTGCGCACGGATCGTCACCGACCCGACGCCGAGACAGACTGTGCGGATCGACATCCTCAGCGTCGCGCTCTCCTCGATCGGACTCGTGGCCGTGGTGTTCGGAATGCTGCAGAGCAAGACCTGGGGGTGGATCCTGCCGCTCAACCCTCCTGAGATCGGCGGCGTCTCCATCGCTCCGCTCGGTATCTCTCCCGCCGCCTGGCTCATCGTGTTCGGGGTCGTACTGCTCGCGCTGTTCCTCTCCCGGCAGCGGGGCCTCGAACGCGCCGGGCGGGCGCCGCTCGTGCATGTGGGCATGTTCTCGATCACCTCCCTCCGCAGCGGACTGTCGGTGCTCGGTGCGCAGTACACCGCGACGGCCGGTCTCTTCTTCATGGTGCCGGTGTACCTGCAGATGACGCTCGGCCTCGACGCCCTGGAGACCGGCATCCGGATCTTCCCGCTCTCGATCGCCCTCGTGCTGTTCTCCATCGTCGGCACCCGGCTCTCGCGCATGCTGTCGCCGCGGAGGATCGTGCGGATCGGCCAGCTGGTGCTCGTCGTCAGCGCACTCATCCTGCTCGGCTCGGCCACCAGCGACCTGCGCAGCGGATTCTTCGCCACCGGGATGTTCCTCGCCGGTGCTGCGCTCGGGCTGCTCGCCTCGCAGCTCGGCAACGTGAACATGTCGAGTGTGACCGAGAAGGAGACGAGCGAGGTGGGCGGCCTCCAGGGCGTGTTCCAGAACCTCGGATCGTCGCTGGGAACCGCACTCATCGGCTCGATCCTCATCGGGGCGCTGTCGACGTCTTTCGCGTCGGGGGTCGCGGCGAGCGATCTGCCCGACGCCACGAAGACCACGGTCGCGTCCGCCACGGAACACGGCGTCACGATCGTGCCCGCCGCCGATGTCGCCGCCATCGCCGAAGACGCCGGTCTGAGCGACGCGGATGCCGATACCCTGGCGACCGTCTACCGCGATTCGCAGCTGTCGTCGCTGCGCATCGCCTTCTTCGGGCTGATCCTGATCAGTCTCCTGTCCCTCCTGTTCTCGAGGGGGATACCGAACGCGAAGGCCGTACGGGATCGGCGCAGCGAGACGACGACCTGAGGCCGGAACAGTCAGTGCAGACGGAGGTCGATCCGCAAGGATGAGGACCATGACGACCGTCTCCGCGCCGCGCATCGAACACCACCGAGATCCGTTCGGCATCGGGGAACCCCGACCACGCCTGAGCTGGACGCTCAGCGATGCTCCCGCCGACTGGCAGCAGCACGCCTATGCGATCACCGTCGTGCGAATCGACGGAGAGGAGACCTTCGACGTCGCCTCGTCCGAGCAGGTGCTGGTGCCGTGGCCGAGCCGTGCGCTGGAATCCCGCGAGCGCGTCGCCGTGCGCGTCGCAGTGCAGGGCGACGACGGCGACTGGTCCGATCCGAGCCCCGCGACCTGGCTCGAGACGGGTCTGCTGCATGCCGAGGACTGGTCCGCGAGGCCGATCGGACTGGAGCTCGACGAGGATCCGGAGAGCGACGCCCGCCGCGCGACTCTCGTGCGGCGGGGATTCCGCATCGACGGCCAGATCGTCCGCGCACGTCTCTACGCCACTGCCCACGGCCTGTACGACGCCGAGATCAACGGCGTCCGCGTCGGATCCGACACCCTGTCGCCGGGCTGGACCGTCTACCGCGAGCGACTGCGGTACTACACCTACGACGTCACGGGCCTGCTCCGCGACGGCGAGAACGCGATCGGCGCCTGGCTCGGCGACGGCTGGTACCGGGGTCGACTCGGCTGGCGCGGCGGTCACCGCAACGTCTTCGGCCAGGATCTGTCCTTCCTCGCCCAGCTGGAGATCACCTACGCCGACGGGCGGCGCGTGACACTCGCGACCGATGACACCTGGAAGGCCGCCCCCTCCCCCATCCTCCGTTCCGGAATCTACGACGGCGAAGACCACGACGCACGGCAGGAGGTGCCGGGGTGGTCGACGCCCGCGTTCGACGACGGCGACTGGGCCCCGGTCGCCGTGCGCGAGCGCGATCCGCACACTCTGGTGGCCCCGACCGGGCCTCCCGTCCGAGTGACCGAAGACGTCGCTCCCATCGCCGTGCTCACCTCACCGCGGGGTGCGCGCATCCTCGACTTCGGTCAGAACCTCGTCGGACGGGTGCGCATCCGCGTCACGGGACCGCGGGGCGCGACGGTCACCCTCCGCACGGCCGAGGTGCTGCAGGAGGGCGAGATCTTCACGCGTCCGCTGCGCAGCGCCCGCTCCACCGACCACTACACCCTCGCCGGGCGCGCCGACGGCGAGGAGTGGGAGCCGCGCTTCACGTTCCACGGCTTCCGCTACGTCGAGGTCGACGGCTGGCCGGGAGACCTCGATGCGGATGCCGCAGCCGGCGCGCTCACCGCGCGCGTGCTGCACACCGACCTCGAACGCACGGGCTGGTTCGCCTGCTCCGACCCGCTGGTCGAACAGCTGCACCGCAACGTGGTCTGGGGCATGCGCGGCAACTTCGTCGACATCCCGACCGACTGTCCGCAGCGCGACGAGCGCGTGGGCTGGACCGGCGACATCCAGGTGTTCGGCCCGACCGCGTCGACGCTGTTCGACGTCTCGGGGATGCTCACGGGATGGCTCCGTGACGTCGAGGCCGACCAGCTGCCCGACGGCACCGTGCCCTGGTTCGTCCCCGTCATCCCGACCCACAAGGTGTGGGATCCGATCCGACCCGGCGCGGCGTGGGGCGACGTCGCCACACTCCTGCCCTGGACGATCTATCAGCGCTTCGGTGACACCGGCGTGCTCGCCGCCCAGTTCGAGAGCGCCCGACGCTGGGTCGACAAGGTGGAATCCGTCGCCGGTCCCGACCGGCTGTGGAACGAGGGCTTCCAGCTGGGCGACTGGCTCGACCCCGCGGCCCCGCCTCAAGACCCCGGCGATGCGCGCACCGACCGCTACCTGGTGGCGACCGCCTATTTCGCCCGGTCCGCGCGGGCCGTCGCCGACATGGCGCGCGTGCTCGGCAGGTCCGCGGATGCCGCCCACTACGCCGCCCTCGCCGACGAGGTCGCGGCAGCATTCCGCGTCGCGTACGTGAAGCCCGACGGCACGATGACCTCGGACGCCCAGACCGCCTACGCCCTCGCCATCGTGTTCGATCTGCTCCCCGACGCTGCGCAGCGCACGAAAGCGGGTGCTCGTCTCGCCGAACTCGTCCACGCCGACGGCAACCGCATCGCGACGGGCTTCGTCGGCACTCCCCTCGTCTGCGACGCGCTCACCCTCACCGGGCACACCGACGCGGCATACGACCTGCTGCAGGAGAGGGAGTGCCCGTCCTGGCTCTATCAGGTCGTGCAGGGAGCGACGACGATCTGGGAGCGGTGGGATGCCCTGCTCCCGGACGGCTCGGTCAACCCCGGAACCATGACCTCGTTCAACCACTACGCGCTCGGCGCCGTCGCCGACTGGCTCCACCGCAGCGTCGCCGGACTCGCTCCGGCCGAACCCGGCTACCGCCGCATCCGGTTCGCGCCTCGGCCGGGAGGCGGGCTGACGCAGGCGTCGGCAACGCAGCGCACGCCGTACGGCGAGGCCTCGATCTCGTGGCGGATCGAGCACGACAGACTGCACGTCGATCTCGTCGTTCCCGTGGGCACCACCGCCGAACTCGACCTTCCGGGCTGGGCTGTCGAGGAGCTCGGCCACGGGTCGCATGCGCGATCGGTGCCGCTGCCTGGATGACCGCCGGATGCCGGCAGAAGACTCAACCGGCCGTCGACTGCCGCACGATCAACTCGGGGCGGAACCGCACCCGGCGCTCATACTCGCCGTCGGGATCACTGATCGACCGCAGCAGCAGTTCGACGGCCGTGCGTCCGATCAACTGAGCGGGCTGGCGCACCGAGGTCAGCGGCACGACCGTGGCCGTCGCGAAGTCGATGTCGTCGTAGCCGACCAACGCGATGTCCTCCGGCACCCGGATCGTGCGCAAGAGGGTCAGTGCCTGCAGCATTCCCACCGCGAGCAGGTCGTTCGCAGCGAAGACGGCATCCGGACGCTCTCGCTCGGCACGCGCGGCGATCGCCTCGCCCGCCGCGCGGCCGTGGAGCACCGTGAGTGCCGGCATCCGGATCACTTCGAGCGTCGCTCCCGCAACCTCGGCGACCGCTCGGCGGGCACCTTCGAGGCGCTGAGCGACCTGGGTGATCCCCTCGGGGCCACCCACGAAGGCGAGACGACGCCGTCCGATCCCCAGCAGATGCCGGGCGGCGAGGAATCCACCCTCGACGTCGTCGACTGACACCGAGCAGAACGCCGACCCCGCCACCTCACGGTCGACCAGGACCACCGGGATGCCCGACGCCTGCACTCGCAGCAGCTTGTCGTCGTCTTCGGATGCGGGGGTGATCAGCACACCGTTCACCCGCTGCTCGCGAAAGAGGTCGAGGTAGCTGTCCTCACGCGAGGGGTTCTCGTCGCTGTTGCCGAGCAGCACGGCGAGCGAGTCTTCGTCTGCGCGCGCTTCGGCACCACGGGCGACGTCGGCGAAGAACGGGTTGCCCGCGTCCGGGACGATCAGGCCGATGCTGCGGCTGCGACCGGCGCGAAGCTGGCGTGCCGCATCGTTGCGCACGAAGCCGAGCTCGGCGATCACGGCCTGCACGCGCTCGACCGTCGTCGCCGCGACTTTGTCCGGCTGGTTCAGGACGTTCGACACCGTGCCGACAGACACACCTGCCGCCGCTGCGACGTCACGCACACTCACTGCCACTACTGCTCCTCGCCGCTCCGGATGCTGTCCGCAGTGTACGGCAATCGGTCGTCGGGACTCCGGCTTGACGGGCAGTCGGAGGCCTGCGTAGCATGGATATTGAAACGATTCAGACATTCCCGTCACCACGGCAGAGGAGCCCCATGACGCGCGTCGCCTTCCAGCTGCAGATCCGTGCCGAGCTGCTCGACGAGTACCTCGCACGGCATTCCCCGGTGTGGCCGGAGATGCTGGCCGAGATCGCCGCTGCCGGGCGCCGCAACTACACGCTGTTCCTCGGCGACCACGGCACCCTCATCGGGTACTACGAGACCGACGACGATGTCGCCGCTCAGGCGTACCTCGCCGCCTCACCGGTCGCCGCGCGCTGGGAAGCCGAGATGAGCCGGTTCTTCCACGGCCTCGACGGTCGCCCCGACCAGGCGGCCACCGCGCTCACCGAGGTGTTCCACCTCGAAGACCAACTCGCCGCCCGCGGCGAGGTCCCCACCCCCACGACCGACAACGAAAGCAGCGCATCGTGAGCATCCTCTCCCCCGACCACCTCGCAACCCTCGAGAAGCAGGGCATCGAGCTGCCCAGCTGGGCGTTCGGCAACTCCGGTACCCGGTTCAAGGTCTTCGGCACCCCCGGCACCCCGCGCGATCCGTACGAGAAGATCGCCGATGCGGCGCAGGTCAACAAGTACACCGCCCTCGCGCCCTCCGTCGCCCTGCACATCCCGTGGGACCTGGTCGACTCGTACGACGATCTGCGCAAGCACGCCGAAGACCTGGGAGTCACACTCGGCACCATCAACTCGAACACGTTCCAGGACGACGACTACAAGTTCGGCGCCCTCACGCACGAGGACGCCGCCATCCGCCAGAAGGCCATCGACCACCACCTCGCCTGCATCGACGTGATGGACGCCACCGGCAGCCGCGACCTCAAGATCTGGCTGGCCGAGGGTTCGAACTATCCGGGCCAGGCCGACCTCCGCGGCCGACAGGACCGCCTGCAGGAGTCGCTGCAGAAGATCTATGCGCGCCTCGGCGACGACCAGCGCCTCGTGCTCGAGTACAAGTTCTTCGAGCCGGCGTTCTACCACACCGACGTTCCCGACTGGGGCACCTCCTACGCCCAGGTCAGCACCCTCGGCGACAAGGCCATGGTCTGCCTCGACACCGGCCACCACGCCCCCGGCACGAACATCGAGTTCATCGTGATGCAGCTGCTGCGCCTCGGCAAGCTCGGCTCGTTCGACTTCAACTCGCGCTTCTACGCCGACGACGACCTGATCGTGGGCGCCGCCGACCCGTTCCAGTTGTTCCGCATCCTGTTCGAGGTCATCCGCGGCGGGGGCCTGAACAACCCCGACGTCGCGTTCATGCTCGACCAGTGCCACAACGTCGAAGACAAGATCCCCGGCCAGATCCGCTCGGTGCTCAACGTGCAGGAGATGACCGCCCGCGCGCTGCTCGTCGACCGCGATGCTCTCACCGCCGCGCAGAAGTCGGGCGACGTGCTCGCCGCGAACGCCGTCTTCATGGATGCGTTCTACACGGACGTGCGCCCGGCCCTCGCCGAGTGGCGGGAGTCGCGCGGCCTGGCCGCCGACCCGATGGCCGCCTATGCCGCCTCCGGCTACCAGCAGAAGATCGCCGCCGACCGCGTGGGCGGCGTGCAGGCCGGCTGGGGCGCCTGACCACAACCCGTCGACAGCGGGGGGCCCGGGGCGTACCTTCGAGACATGCCGGCCCCTCGCAGGTCAACGCTCCCGCGGTCGCTCTCTCTCGGGAGCGCGACCGCCGCGCTCGGCGTGCTCCTCGCTTCCGGCGCCCCGGCCGCTGCCGTGCCGGGGACACCGGGAGTCATGGCGGCGCCGACCGTGATCCTGTACGAGGGCTTCGAGGGCCCCGTTTCTCCGGCCACGCCGGATTTCGTGCAGACGATCGCCGACTACGACGACGGGGTCGCGCCACCCGTGCCGGGGTATGTCGGCACCAGCGGCGAGCGCTACCGGGCCGACCCGGCGTGGAACGGCCAGTTCTGCAACGGACTCATCGTCGCCGGCGATGACGTCTCGACCGTTCCCACCGCCTCCCAGGCGTCGGACTGCGAGCAAGACGGCTGGAACCAGTCCCGAGCGCTCGCAGAGACGCTGGGAGCCTGGACTTCCCATCCGGACTACCCGTATCCCGCTGTGCCTCGCCCCGAGCCCGGAGCGAATCATGCGGTGAGCTCCTACACCCAAGGGGAGTCTCCGGCCGGCGTGATGGCCGCGACCGTGGTCCCCGTGACCGTCGGCCACTACTACACGGCGACCGTCGATGTGGCCCAGGCGAACTGCTGGACGACGAACCCGGTCGATCTGGCGGTGCGACTGGACGATGGCGTGTCCGAGCCCGTCGCCGCATTCCCCGGCCCGATCGCCGCGTGCGATCTGCCGGTCCACCAGATCAACGGCAACAACGTCGGCACCTTCCGTGGACTCACCTCGCTGCTCGCAAGGTCGACGAGCGTCGAAGTGGTGCTGAGCAACGACCTGGGTGGTGGCGGCGGCGACGACAACGCCTTCGACAATCTCGCGCTCATCGACACCACACCGCAGCTCGACGCGGTGATCGCTGCGCCACCGATCGGCGATGCCTACGCCGCCGACCAAACTGCCCGGCTCCTGTTCACCGTCACCAACACGCACCTCGCCGGTTCGCCCGCCGCGCCCAGCGGAGCGAAGCCGGAATGGAGCTTCGACCTCGCACTGCCCGCCGGCCTCCTTCCCGCCGAGGACCCGGCTATCGAGACGAACTGCCCGAACGGCGAGCTGGACCTGACGTCGGCGAGCATCGTCGGTCGCGGAAGCCTCGGACCGACGGATGTCTCATGCTCGCTCGCCCTGGACCTCGTCTCGTCCGGCGGCGAGTACGTCCTCGATCCTGCCGCGTACGAGCTCACCGGCCTCCTCGCGCCCGCAGCGACATCTGCCCGTTTCGCCTTCGCACCCGGCACGCCCGAGCCGTCCCCGTCGAGCGGCCCGGTCCTGGCGGACAGCGGGGCCGACCCCCTTCCGGCGCTGCTGACGGGCGTGCTCACGGCCCTGCTCGGGGCCGTCCTCATCCGGCCGTCCGCCACGGTGCGTGGACGTCGCGCTCGGTAGCGCCCGCCCCTCGCGCACCGGATAGATTCCTCCCATGGCTCTTTCCGGCAATCTCGAAGCGCAGCGCCGCCGAGACGAACTCGTGGAACTCGCGAATGCCCCCCAGGGCGTCATGATCGAGGCCGCCGCCGAGCTGTTCTCCGTGTCGTCCATGACGATCCGACGAGACCTGCTCGAGCTGGAGGCCGAGGGGCGCGTGCGGCGCGTGCGCGGCGGGGCGACCGCGGCTCCGCGAGCTCGCCCGTTCGATGCGCGGCGTGCCATCCGAGCGAGCGCGAAGCGGACGATCGCCGAGAAGGCGCTCCGGCTCGTGCCCGACCAGGGCGCCATCGCACTCGACGCATCCTCGACGGTCAACATGCTCGCCTCGGTCATCGGCCCCAGAGCCGGGCTCACGGCGTACACGAATTCCTTCGAGTCGTTCCAGGTGCTGCACCCCCTCGAGGGTGTGACGGCGGTGATCTCCGGCGGGACCGCCGAGCCGACCACGGGCAGCCTCGTCGGGCCGATCGCCCGCCGCAGCATGCGGTCGGTCTACTTCGACATCTTCTTCTCCTCGGCGGATGCACTCGACAGTGCGGACGGCACCTCCGAGGTGTCCGTGGAGGAGGCCGAGCTGAAGCAGGCGATGGCCGCGAACGCCGGCACGACAGTGGTGTGCGTCGACTCCAGCAAACTCGAGCGCCGGTCCGTGGCCCGGGCGCTGGAACGCGAGGATATCTCGGTGCTCGTCACGGAACTCGACCCGTCCGACGAGCGGCTGAACGCTTTCCGGCAGACCGCCGACGTCCTCTGACCACTTTCCGCTAACGTAGTTTCATGTTATCTTTCACAAGAAGTAACAGAATGAGTGCACACGGTCGTGTGCTTCGCCCCTGTCTTGGAGAGTCATGACGAACCCCACCGCCGCCGCCCTGATCGCCCGGTCGAATCGCCTCGGCGCCGACCCGAAGAACACGAACTACGCCGGCGGGAACACCTCCGCCAAGGACACCGAGACCGACCCCGTGACGGGGCAGCCGGTCGAGCTGATGTGGGTCAAGGGCTCCGGCGGAGACCTCGGCACCCTGACCGAGAGCGGCCTCGCCGTGCTGCGCCTCGACCGCATGCGCGCGCTCGTCGACGTGTACCCCGGTATCGACCGCGAAGACGAGATGGTCGCTGCCTTCGACTACTGCCTGCACGGCAAGGGCGGAGCCGCCCCCTCGATCGACACCGCCATGCACGGCCTCGTGGATGCCGCACACGTCGACCACCTGCACCCCGACTCCGGCATCGCGATCGCGACCGCCGCCGACGGCGAAGCACTGACCGCGAAGATCTTCGGCGACAAGGTCGTGTGGGTGCCCTGGCGTCGTCCCGGCTTCCAGCTCGGACTCGACATCGCCGAGATCAAGGCGCAGAACCCGCAGGCGATCGGTACCATCCTCGGCGGTCACGGCATCACCGCCTGGGGCGACACCTCGGAAGAAGCCGAAGCGAACTCGCTGTGGATCATCGACACCGCCGCCCAGTACATCGCCGAGCACGGCAAGGCTCAGCCGTTCGGCGGCGCCCGCGCCGGATTCGAGGCTCTGGCTCCGACCGAGCGCCGCGAGCGTGCAGCCACCCTCGCCGGCACCGTCCGCGGCATCGCGTCGACCGACAAGCCGATGGTCGGACACTTCACCGATGCCGACGTGGTCCTCGACTTCCTGGCGTCCGAGAAGGCACCGGAGCTCGCCGCTCTCGGCACCAGCTGCCCCGATCACTTCCTGCGCACCAAGGTCAAGCCGCTGATCCTCGACCTGCCGGCCACGGCATCCGCCGAGGAGCAGATCGCACGGCTGCACGAGCTGCACGAGCAATACCGCGCCGACTACCAGGCCTATTACGACGCGCACGCCACCGCCGAGTCGCCCGCCATCCGCGGCGCCGACCCGCTCATCGTGCTGGTCCCCGGCGTCGGCATGTTCTCCTACGGGGCGAACAAGCAGACCGCCCGGGTCGCCGGCGAGTTCTACGTGAACGCGATCAACGTGATGCGCGGCGCCGAGGCGCTGTCGACCTACGCGCCCATCTCGGACGCCGAGAAGTTCAACATCGAGTACTGGGCGCTGGAGGAGGCCAAGCTGCAGCGTATGCCGAAGCCGAAGACGCACCAGGGCCGCATCGCGTTCGTCACCGGCGCCGCCTCCGGCATCGGCAAGGCCATCGCCACCCGCCTCGCCGCCGAGGGCGCCTGCGTCGTGATCGCCGACCTCGACCTCGAGAAGGCCCAGGCCGCCGCCGCGGAACTCGGGAACACGGATGTCGCGATCGGTGTCGCCGCGAACGTCGCGGATGCCGATGCCGTGCAGGCCGCGCTGAACGAGGCGGTGCTCGCGTTCGGCGGCATCGACCTCGTCGTGAACAACGCCGGCCTGTCGCTCTCGAAGCCGCTCCTGGAGACCACCGAGAAGGACTGGGACCTGCAGCACGACGTCATGGCCAAGGGCTCGTTCCTCGTGTCGAAGGCCGCCGCTCGCGTGCTCATCGACCAGAAGCTCGGCGGCGACATCATCTACATCTCCTCGAAGAACTCGGTCTTCGCCGGCCCGAACAACATCGCCTACTCCGCGACCAAGGCCGACCAGGCCCACCAGGTGCGGCTGCTCGCGGTCGAGCTCGGCGAGTTCGGCATCCGGGTGAACGGCATCAACCCCGACGGCGTCGTGCGCGGCTCCGGCATCTTCGCCTCGGGTTGGGGCGCCAACCGTGCCGCGACCTACGGCGTCGCCGAAGAGGACCTCGGCCAGTTCTACGCCAACCGCACGATCCTCAAGCGCGAAGTCGTCCCCGAGAACGTCGCCGACGCGGTCTACGTGCTCACGGGCCCCGAGCTCAGCCGCACCACGGGGCTGCACATCCCGGTCGACTCCGGCGTCGCCGCCGCGTTCCTGCGATGACCCGCGTTCGTCGAGTGCACGGCTTCACGCCGAAGGCACGCCCTGTTCACGTCGCCTGGCCGTGCGCTCGAGCGGATGCCGTGCACTCGACGAGCGGAGCGCGCCGATGAGCGTCCGGGCCGTCGCCGCGGTCGACCTCGGCGCCACCAGCGGGCGCGTGATGATCGGGCGGATCGGAGACGGGCGGCTCGACCTCGAGCTCGTGTCGCGGTTCCCGAACGGACCGATCGAGCGCGAAGACGGACTGCACTGGGACTTCGGCGCCCTGTACGAGCACGTCGTGGCTGGGCTCGCCGAGGCCGTCCGCCGCGAACCGCGCATCGAGAGCATCGGCATCGACTCGTGGGCCGTCGACTACGGCGTGCTGAAAGACGGCGAGCTGCTCGCAGAGCCTTTCCACTACCGCGACGAGCGCTCTGCTCGCGGCGTCGACGAGGTGCACGACATCGTCCCGTTCGCCGAGCTGTATCAGCGCAACGGACTGCAGTTCCTGCCGTTCAACACGCTGTATCAGTACCGCGTCGACGAGCGCCTCGCCGAGGCCGACACCGCGCTCCTCATCCCCGACCTCATCGCGTTCCTGCTCACGGGCGTAGCGGTGGCCGAGCGCACGAACGCCTCGACCACCGGCCTGCTGAGCGTCACGGACGGCGAATGGGACACGGCGCTGGCCGACCGCCTCGGCATCGCCACGCGCATCCTGCCGCGGCTCGTCGACCCCGGCACGACGATCGGTGTTCTCCGCCCGGAGCTCGCCGCCCGCATCGGCGCCGACCTGCCGGTGATCGCGGTCGGCTCGCACGACACCGCATCGGCCGTCGTGGCGGCTCCCCTCTCCAGTCCTGCCTCCGCGTACATCTCGTGCGGCACCTGGGGCCTGGTCGGCGTGGAACTCGCGCAGCCGGTGCTGACGGATGCCGCGCGCACCGCGAACTTCACCCACGAACTCGGCGTCGACGACCGTTACCGGTTCCTGCACAACGTCACGGGGCTCTGGCTGCTCAGCGAGACGGTGCGCGCTTGGGAGGCCGAGGACGGCGGGGCCATCGATCTGCCGGAGCTGCTCGCTGCGGCATCCGAGGTCTCCGGTGACGGGCCGGTGTTCGATGCCGACGACCCGTCGTTGAGCGCGCCCGGTGACATGCCGGGACGGATAGCGGCGCTCCTCGGCGACCGCGCCCCGAAACCGCGACCGGCGTTCGCGCGTTCCATCGTCGAGTCGATCGCCGCGGCGTTCGCTCGCGCGGTCCGGACGGCCGCCGATCTGTCGGGCCGCGAGCTCGACAGCATCCATCTCGTGGGCGGCGGATCTCTCAACCGGCTGCTGTGCCAGGCCACTGCCGACCGCACGGGCCTGCCGGTGCTCGCGGGCCCGGTCGAGGCGACGGCCCTGGGCAACGTGCTCATCCAGGCGCGCGCTCTCGGCGCCGCGCCCGCATCGCTCGAGGAACTGCGCGCCGTGGTCGCGGCGACGCACACGCCGGCTCGCTTCGACCCCCGCTGACCCGCACCGGTCCGCGCTCGCGCTCCCC
>NZ_SSDF01000085.1 GCF_004794515.1 Microbacterium sp. A20
AGGGGGAGGTGAGAGGGGGGGAGTGAGAGGGGGTGAGAGATGCGAGGGAGGGGTGTGCTCAGCGCCGCACGCGAGCGCGGGTCTTGGCCACGCTCGCGAGAGTCGCCCGTACGGGAGTGCCGAGGTAGAGACCGAGCGACGCACCCGATGCCAGCCCGATGCCGATCACCGCGGCGTCGATGAGCGATCCGCCGGCGACCAGCATCCCCGTGGAGGTTCCGGTGGCGTGCACCATCTCCAACAGTCCTTGGAACACCGCGACACCGGGAACGAGGGGGACGATCGCCGCAGTCGTGACCGCGACCGACGGAACGTGCAGGTTGCGCGCGATCAGCATCCCGAGGAAGCTCGCGAGCAGAGCTCCGACCGCGCTCGCCGCGGCCGGGTGCAGGTTCAGCGCCACCGACGCCGAGTAGCCCGCAAGGGTCACCGCACTGAGCAGAGCGCTCACCAGGATGATGCGGATGCCGGCGCCGTTGAACACCGCCACGGCGACCGCGATGATGATCGCGCCGACGAACTGGTTCAGGACCGGACCGAACGGCGCCGGGTCGTCGGGCAGGTCCATGGTGAACCCCAGGACGCTCCCGAGCTCCAGGCCGACGAGGATGCCGATCACCACGCCGAGGGTCTGCATGGTGAGGTCGAGGATGCGCCCGCCGGCGGTGAGCGCGAAGCCGTCGATCGCGTCCTGCGCGGCGCCGACCACGGTGAGCCCGGCCAGCATCAGCACGATGCCCGAGGCCACGATGATGGAGGGCCGGATGCCGACGAACGGCTCGATCCCCGCTGAGCCCAGCGCCGACACCACCACCGCCACGACCGTGGTCACGAAAGCTCCGGCGATCTGGCTGAAAAACAGCGGCACCCGCAGCCGCGCGAGACCCGCCTGGGTGAGTGCCGCGCACAGGGCGGCGACGAACGTGAGGCCGACGATGATCGGGGAGGCGCCGAGCATGATGCTGACACCGACCGCGAGCAGGGCGCGCGCGACGATGACGACCGGCTGCTGGTACCGGAACGGGACCCGCCGGATCGCCCGGAACGCCGTACGCGCGGATTCGAGGTCGAGCCCGACGTCGATGTCGGCGACGAGCGCCTGCACCCGCTGCAGCTTGGCGTGATCGGGGGCGGTGACCCGCACGACGCGCACCAGGGTCTCGGGCCACACCTCGCCGCTCAGGTGGAAAGACACGGCGATCGAGTTGTAGGTGACGTCGACCTGCACGCCCTTCATCCCGTACGCGTCGCACACGCGGGTGATCGCGAGGGTCACCTCATGGGCGGAAGCGCCGACCGCGAACATCGACTCGCCGATGCGCGTCGCGAGGTCGAGCACCCGGGGCACCGTGCGCTCGTCGATGACGGGCAGGACCTCCGTGTGCGCGACCGTGGAGGGGTCGGTGTGCAGCAGGCGGCGCACGGAGGAGAGCAGCGGCCGGCGGGGTGTCGCGGACATGTCGTCCATTCTCCCGGACGCGGGCCGCCCGCCGCGGCCTCAGTCCTGCGCGAAGATCTCGGGGTGTGCGCCGATGAGCTCGGCCTGCTCCTTCCACGAGAGCCCCACGATGCTCAGCACCACGCGGACGACGGTCGAGTCGGCATCGGTCGTGGTGAGCCGCAGCTCGCGCAGGGTGGCCCGCGCCGTCTCCTCGATGAGGAAGGCGAGCAGCTCGGCCGGCATGTCTGCGCGGAACGCCCCGGATTCCACTCCGGCCCTCGTCAGGTCGCGGATTCTTCGGCGCAGCGGTGCCAGGGCGAGCACGGTGTCGGTCAGATGCGCATCATCGAGGGCGATGTTGGCCGACGCGCGCACGGCCGAGGCCTCCCGCCACAGTCGCGTCGCCATGCGCGCGAGCGTGACCCGGGGGTCGGATTCGTCGGTGGCCTCGGCGATCGCGTTGAACCGCTGCGCGCCGACGGCGATCACCTCGCGCAGCAGGCTGTCGCGGTCGGCGAAGTGGCCGTAGACGGACCGCCGCGTGAGGCCGGCGGCCTGGGCGATCACGTCGAGCGATGCCGTCGGGTTGGTCGCGAGCACCGACTGCGCCGCGCGCAGCAGGGCCTCGCGGTTGGCGAGCGCATCGCGACGACGTCGGGGATTCGGTGCGGTCACTTCGGGGTCCTTTCGCGGAGACACAGGAATCACGACATCAACTTGGTCGACGCGAGCGCGTCGACGAGCTTGCGGTTGTACGTCATCAGAGGGCGCCGGAGCACGAGACCGAGGAGCAGCGCGGGGATGATGAACAGTGCGAGCGCGCCCAGCGACCACCAGAAGTCGCCCTGGTAGACGCCGGCGATCGCCGATCTCACCATGTTGACGGCGTAGGTCGCGGGCAGGAACGGGCTGATGCTCTGGAACCAGTCGGGGAGCAGCTGCAGCGGGTACGCGCCGCCCGACCCCGAGATCTGGATCACCAGGAGCAGCACCGAGAGCGCCTTGCCCGCGTTGCCGAACGCGACCACGGCCGTGTAGACGATGAGCGTGAACACGGTCGAGATCGCCCACCCCGCCAGGATCAGCAGGAGCGGATGCGCGGGTTCGACCTGCACGAAGAGGATCAGCCCGAGGGTCAGCAGCGTGCTCTGTGCGAGCCCGACGAGGCCGAAGATGCCGTAGCGGCCGAGGTACTTCTGCGTCGGAGTGAGTTCGGCCCGGTCGGGGAGCGTTTCGGCGTTCACGTCGACGCGGATCGTCACGGTCATCAGCAGCGCACCCACCCAGAGGGCCAGGATCATGTACAGCGGAGCCATGGCCGCGCCGAAACCGGCCACCGGGAACACCGCGGTGCGGTCCACGCGCACGGGCTCGGCGAGGGAGGTGGCGAGCACGCCGGGGTCGGCGCCCATCAGCTCGCTGAAATCGCCGGTGTCCGCGGCCTTCGTCATCGCCTGCTGAACGGCGTCGAACCGGTCGGCCAGCGTGTTCAGCGATGCCGACAGCTGCGTGGTGGCCTCCTGCGCGCGCGACAGGGTCGACTGCACGGAATCGGATGCTCCGGAGAGGCCGGACGTGATGCCGGAGAGGTCGGAGCGGATCGCTGACACGTCGGAGCCGATCTGCGTGAGGGTCGACGAGAGGGAGTTCAGCTGCGCTTTCAGTCCGTTGTCGTACGTGCTTCGTGCGTCCGTGATCGCCTTCTTCGCCGCGGCGATCGCGGCGGTGATCTCCTGGTGCGAGCTCTGGGCCGCATCATTGCCGGCCGCGATCTCGGTCGCCGCGGTCTGGAGGCGCTCCTGCAGTGCCTGCTGCCGCGCGATGGCCTCGTCGAGCCGGCTGATCACGGCGTCGAAGTCGGGCTGCGCGGATTCGGGAAGGTTCGGTCCGACCTCGGTCTCCAGGGTGTTCTTGACCGCGGAGTACTGATCGATCTGCTGCTGCACGCGCTCGGCGAGCGTGGTGATCGCCTGCACCTGACTGCCGCTGAGCGAGTCGGCGCCGGCGTACAGCTCGTCGATGCGCTGGCCGACCGCGTCGTAGCTGCTCGACGTCGCCGCGAGCGCATCCGCCAGGGACTGCGATGCCGTCTGCAGGGTCGACTTCAGCGTGCCCGCCGCGTCCACCCCGCTGCCGAGCGCGCCGGAGGTGTCGGTGAACGCGTCACCGGCCGAGCCGACCAGGCCCGAGGCGCTGTCGAGCAGCGGCCGACTCGCCTCCAGCAGAGCCGTGAAGCTGTCGGCCGTGCGCGCCCCGGACCGCAGCTGATCTCCCACGCTCCCGAGGCGCGCCTCGATGCGGGTGAGTGCGGCCTGCGTGTCCTCATCGGTGAGATAGTCCGACATCGACGAGACGAGGCCGAGAGCCACGTCGCCGAGCGTCTCGGCGAAGGTGCTGCTGATCGCGGACGAGACCCCTTCCGCACCCTGCCCGGTGATCTTCGGCGCCAGGGCGTTCTTCTTCTCGTTCGTGTAGAGCGCGATGTGCGTGCGGTCGCCGCCGTCGGCGTAGAACGTGAGCATGTCGGCGCTGAACGTCTCGGGCAGCACGATGGCGGCGTAGTACTCGCCGGACTTCGTCCCGTCGATCGCGTCGTGCTCATCGGTGATGACCCAGTCGAGCTGGTCGTTCCCGCGAAGCTGGGCGAGGACCTGTTCGCCGACGTTCACGCGGATCGGCACGAGGTCGCTCTCGTACCCGGCGTCGGTGCTCGCGACCGCGATCTTCAGGTCTTTCGTGTTCGCGAACGGATCCCAGCTGGCGATGACGTTGAACCAGGTGAACAGCGACGGGATGACGACGAGTCCGAACAGGACGATGCACGCCATCACGTTCTGGGTCGCGTGCCGCACGTCGCGGGCCGTCAGGTGCAGGATGTCCCTCATGCGCGGTCCTCTCCTTCTGCGGTCCGGTGTTCGTCGTCCGTGCGCTCGTCTTCGTCCGCGAGTGCTTCTCCGGTCTGCTGGGCGGTGGTCGGCGCGGTGTCCGGCTCGGCATCCTGCTCGTCGGCGGTCTGCCCGGCATCCTGCTCGTCGGTGGTCTGCTCGGCGGCATCCGGCTCGGCGTCCGGTCCGATACGGGCCTCCGCCTCCGCCTCCGTCTCCGTCTCCGGGTACGGCTGCGTGTCCGGCTCCGGCTCGAACCACTCGGTGAGCAGGGCATCGGCCTCGGCGCCGGCGGCCGGAGCATCCGGAGCGTCCGGCGTCTCGGCCGTCTCGGCCACGGTCGTGGCGACCGGTGCGTACCCGACCGTGTCGAGCGACGCGTCCGCCGAGGCGGGCATGACCGCGTCACGGCCGGCGGGCCCGACGAGGGCGAGCTCACGCAGCTCGGCGTCGTCGAGAGCGGCGACCTCCGCGCCGTTCTCGAAGCTGTGCTTGATGTACTCGATGGCCACGAGGAATCCGATGACGAGCAGGATCCAGAGCGTCCACAGGCCGAGCAGCAGGGCCTTCGATCCGGGGAGTGCCCAGGTGATGACCCCGAGCACGACGAGCCCGGCGACCCCCGTGAGCACCGTCGCCCTCAGCAGGGTCGGGTAGCGGCGGGTGAACGGCTCGGCGCGTCGAGCGAGGTCTTCGCGGTACTCGCGGCGGTTCGAGAGCGCGCGGATCACGTCGGTGAGCCGGTACCCGCTGCCGACGACCTGCACCTTCTCGCCGATCAGGAGATCGGTCGCGAGCACCTGCCGGTTGAAGAGCAGGGTGAAGTTCGCGAGCCGGCGGCGGAGCACGAGCCCGATGAGGAACGCCAGGGCGACGAACACGGCGAGGGCGCCCAGGTACCGCCAGTAGTGGCCGTCGTAGAACCCTCCGATCGTCTCGCGCATCGCGTCGATGCCGTACGAGAACGGGAGGAGCGGATAGATCGCCCGGAAGAATCCGGGCATCAGCTCGATCGGGTACAGCCCGGATGCTCCGGGGATCTGCATGATCACGAGCAGGATGCACAGGCCGCGGCCGACGTGGCCGAACGCGACGCAGAGGGCGTAGATGATGCTCACGTACGCGAGGGCGATGAGCACTCCGGTGCCGACGAAGGCGGCGGCGCTGACGGTCTGCACGCCGATGATGAGGCTTCCGGTGCACACGATCAGCGCCTGGCCGACGGCGAGCGTCGCGAAGAGGAAGAAGCGGCCGAAGTAGGCCTCGCGCACGGTGACCCCCTCGACGCCCTCGGTGTCGACCTCGACGCGGAAGATCACCATGAGCACGAAGGCGCCGATCCACAGCGACAGGTTCGTGAAGAGCGCGGCCATCGCCGACCCGTAGGTGTCGACGGGGAACACCAGGTGCTCGTCGACCTCGACGGGGGAGGAGATGAACTGGGCGATCTGCTCGGGCTCCAGGTCGGTCAGCGTGCCCAGCAGACCCCATTCGGATGCGGCGTTGAGGGCGACGACGTCGGTGCGCGAGGTCTGCAGGCCCTGCTCGATGCCGGCGAGGTCGCCGTCGAAGCTCTCTAGTGCCGACGAGGTGGCCACGAGCTGAGAGTCCAACCCGGCCAGCAGCTGATCGGCCTCGGCGAGCACGCCCTTCTGCGCATCCAGTGCCGCCGAGAGCGATCCGACGCTCGACGACAGCTGCGACATGGCGCTGTTCAGCGAGGGGACGGTGCGGGTGAGGATGTCGCGCATCGCCGACGACGCATCCCTGGTGTCCTGCATCGCCTTGTCGACCGCGTCGGCCGTCGCTTGAACGGAGCCCACGGTGTCGGACGCGCTGGCCTTGAGGTCCTTCAGGTCTGCGAGCAGCTGCTGGTCGGTGGCGTTGCGCTGCTGCAGCGAGGCGATGACCTCGGTGAGCTGCTGCTTCGTCTCGTCGCTGAGGTCGGTGCCGTCCACGAGCGTCTGCAGACGCGCGGCGGCCGCTTCGTTCGCCTCGAGCACGTTCGAGACGTCGTCGATCCCGGCGTCGATGCGCACGCCCGCCTGCTCGAGGCTCTGGGTGAGACGGGTGATCGAGACGTTCGCCTTCGACGACGCATCGGCGAGCAGCGTGGTGCCCTGGAGGAACGCGGTGGTGGCGCTGTCGGTGAAGGCGATCACCTCCTTCTGCGTCTCGGCGATGATCGACTGCGTCTGGCCGAGCGACTTCTGCACGTCGCCGAGCGTCTTGTCGACGTCGCCGAGTGTGCTCCGGGCGGAGGCGAGCGTGCCGCGAGACGAGGTGAGGCCGTCCTGCGTCTCGGCGAGGTTCTCCCGCGCCGATGAGATGGTCTGCGCCGCCTGGTCGAACGCGTTGAGGGTGTTGTCCCTGGCGTTCAGCAGTCGCAGCTCGGTGGAGTCGCCGACGTCTTTGAGGGCGTTCGTCGCGGCGAGAGCAACCTGCTCCTTGAAAGCGGTGGTGACCTGCTTGTCGAGTTCGGATGCGCCGACGTCGGTGATCTTGGGCGCGATCGCCCCGGCCTTCTCATTGACGTAGTACTCCAGCGCCGGCTGGGTGAAGTCGCCACTGGTGATGCTGAGCAGGTCTTCGCTGAACTGTGCCGGGATGACGATGGCGGCGTAGACGTCGCCCTTCTTCACGGCCTCCTGAGCTTCGTCCTCGCCCATGAACGTCCAGCCGAGCTGGTCGTTGTCCTCGAGTTGCGCGGTCACCTGCTCGCCGATGTCGACGTGACCGGTGAGGTCGGAGGTGGCGCCCTCGTCGAGATCGACCACCGCGACGCGGATGTTCGCGGTGTTGGCGTAGGGGTCCCAGAAGGCGTTGATGTTGAACCACGCGTACAGGGCCGGGGTGATGAGCACCCCGATGATGATGATCCAGGCTTTGGGTACGCGGGAGAGTCTCTTGACGTCGCGCTTGTAGACCCGCCAGCTCTGTTTCACAGGACGAGTTTACACAATACGTGCACACGAGCGTGCAAGTTAGCTGAATGCGCCGGACGGGTGTGCGCGTCAGTTCAGGGTCGTGACCGTCAGCTCGTTGGTGGCGGTGTCGCACATCGTGAGCTGCCACACGGGCGAGCCGTCGTCCATCACCCGCGCCATCTCGACGATGAGCGGACTCGGGTACTCCTCGCCCGAGAGCTGGGCCACGCTGTAGGCGCTGCTGCCGTTCAGCTGCTGCTCCGCCTCGGTGAGCTCCGTCTCGCCGGTCGAGAGAACCTCCAGGGTGCGGACGTCCACCAGCGACTCCCGGCCGAAGCTCGGGTCGTCGACGCGCTCGCCGAATCCGTCTTCACGGGTGTCGGCGCTGCGCAGTCGCCACGCGAAGTCGTCGTCGACCCACTCGAGGCGCAGGCCCACGATGGTGCCGCCGATCGCCTCGGACTCCCCGGGCAGGGATTCGAGGAAGTCGGAGGGCCAGGAGACCTCTGCGGGCAGGCAGGTGCCGGGGAAGTCGTCGCCGACGGCCGCCGGTGGGCTGGGGACGCTCGCCGCGGAGCAGCCGGCGCAGGCCAGGACCCCGGCGAGGACGAGTGCGCTCGCGCGCAGCCTGAGGGGAGTGGGCATCGGTGCCTCCGTGGGGGTCGCCGACTTCTGGGAGCCTAGCCGGGCCGTCGCCTCCGTCCCTCCCGACCGGGCCGTCAGCGCGTCGCGCTCCGCGAGGCGATTCCGATCAGTCCGCGCAGCTCTTCGGCGGTGACGTCGGCTCCGAACGCCGGGTTCCCGGGTTGGAGCACCGCTCCGGCCGCCAGGGTGTCGATGATCACGGCGTCGAAGCCGAGCCGGTCGATCACCTCCGCGACGCGGGCGAGGTCGCCAGGTTCGTCACCCGCGACGGCGATCGCCTTGCGCCCGGCTGCTCCGGCCGGTCGGGACTCGTCTTCGAGGTCGTGATAGCCCATGTGGTTCAGGGCCTTCACCACCCGCGACTCCGGCAGGAACTCCTGCACGAGCTCGCTGGTCGAGGTGCGCGGATCGCTCAGATCGTCGCGGATCCCGTCGGTCTCCCACCAGTAGTTCATGGCGTCGAGCACCAACGTCCCGCGCAGCTGTTCGACGGGGAGCGTCCGGTACTTGCCGAGCGGAAGAGCCAGGATGACGGCATCCGCCTCGGCTGCCGCTCCTTCGGCCGTCACCGCGGTCGCGCCCGGCGCGAAGACATCGATGGTGAGCGCGATCCGCTCCGGAGCGCCCGAACCGGCGATGAGCACGCGGTATCCCGCGGCGAGGGCGAGGCGGGCGATCGTGGTGCCCACCTTGCCCGCGCCGAGGATGCCGATGGTCGTGATGGTGTCGTTCATGTCGTTCATGTCGTTTTCCCTCACGCGTGGACGGCCTTGCCGTCTTTCGTGATCCGGGCCACACCGGGGTCGCCGAATGCGCCTTCGCCCGGGTCGTCGGCGAGCAGCTCGCGCACGCGCGGGGCGACCTTCTCTCCGAAGAGGCGGATGCTGCGCTCGCGCACGTCCTTCGGCAGGTGCATGATGTCGTACTTCAGGTCGAACCGGGACAGGTGGTTGCTCCGCACGGCGGCCGCGAGCTTGTGCGCGACGGTCTCGGGGGAGCCGACGTACAGCGCGCCGGTGTCGACCTCCTCCTCGTAGCGCTCGAGGGTGGGTGCGTAGAAGCCGCGCTCCTTGCTCATCTGCGTCACGACCGGCTCCCAGTGCTTCCAGTGCACGTTCTTCGCCTCGTCGTCGGTGTCGGCGATGAGGCCGAGCGAGTGCTGCCCGATCGGCAGCTCCGCCCGCCCGAACTGCTCCAGTGCACGCAGGTACAGGCGCGCGTGGCCGGCGAAACGTTCGGGGCGTCCGCCGATGATCGCCATCATCAACGGCAGTCCGTTCTCGGCGGCGCGGATGACGGAGTCGGGGCTGCCGCCGATCCCGATCCACGCCGGGATGCCGCCCTCCGGCATACGCGGCTGCAGTCGCACGTTCTCGAGAGGGCTGCGGTAGGAGCCGCTCCAGGTGACGCGCTCCTCGCGCATCAGGCGGAGGAACAGGTCGAGCTTCTCCTCGAAGATCCGCTCGTACTCGGCGATGTCGTATCCGAAGAGCGGGAACGACTCGATCGCCGACGCCCGTCCGAGGATGAGCTGAGCACGACCGTTCGAGAGTCCGTCGACGGTCGCGAACTCCTGGTACAGCCGCACCGGGTCCTGCGTCGAGAGCACCGTGACCGACGAGCCGAGCCCGATCGTCGACGTGGCCTGTGCCGCGGCAGCCAGCAGAACGGGGGTCGCGGAGTCCATGTGCCCCTCGCGGTAGTGCTCGCCGACGCTGAACACGTCGAGGCCCACCGACTCGGCGAGCTGCGCCTCTTCGACGAGCAGCCGCAGCGTCTCGCCGTCCGACAGGATGCGACCGCCGTCCGTCGCCACCTCGCCGAAGGAGTTCAGCCCGAACTCGAGTTCCGTCATGTCCATCACGACCCTTCTCCACGGCACCGGTCCCTCCGGATTGACGTGTCAACTGCATGCAACCGTAAGATTGACGTATCAATTCCCGGAAGGCGCCATGACCGAAGAACGACGTCGCCGCACGCCGACGCCCGAGCAGCTGCGCATCTGGCGGGGCTTCGTCGAGACGAGCGAGATCCTCCGCTCCCGTTTGGCCGCGCAATTGCAGAGCGAGTCGTCGCTCTCCTCCGGCGACTACCAGGTGCTGCTCGCGCTGAGCGAGGCCGACGGACGCAGGGCGCGCTCGTCCGAGCTCGCGGCCCTCATCGACTGGGAGCGCAGTCGGCTGTCACACCACCTCGGGCGGATGGAGAAGCGCGGGCTGGTCCGACGCGTCCCGTGCGCCGACGGCGCGCACGGCGTCGACGTTCTTCTCACCGAGACCGGAGCGGATGCCTTCCGGGCGGCGAACGTGCCGCACCTGCACGCCGTCCGCTCCCTGTTCGTCGACGCGCTCACGCCCGAACAGCTCGCCCAGGTCGACGACATCACCGCCGCGCTGCAGCGGCACCTCGGGCTCGACCCCATCGGCGACGACGCTTCTCTGGAGTAGCCGAGTCGGGATCTACTCGAAGACGGGGCTCAGGAACCGACGCTCGTAGCGGCGGATGCACTGCGTCCGGCGGGCGAAGTCGAACGCCTCGACGCACTCCGGATCGGTCTTCGACGCGGTCCGGTAGACCTCGTACTCGGCGAGGGAGGGGAAGGTGAACAGCGCGAACGCCTCGTCGCTGTCGCCCTCGCTCGGCAGGAAGTAGCCGTGGTGCGTGCCGCCGTGTTTGGCCACGAGACGGATCCAGGTGCGACCGTACTCGGTGAAGTCGTCGAGCTTGTCGGGGTCGATCTCATAGCGCAGGTGAACGGTGATCATGCCCCGATCCTGTCAGAGCACCGAGGCCGCCTGACGCGCCATGCCGACGGCGACATACTCGGCGGGCTCCGGAACCTCGACCGGGAGCCCGAAGACCAGCGGGGCGATCTCGCGCACGGCCTGCGACTGTGCGCCCCCGCCCACGAGCAGCACACGTTCGAGCGGGATGCCGAGCTCTCGCAGCGCGTCGAGCCCGAAGCGGAGCCCACCGAGCATGCCCTCGACCGCGGCCCTGGCGAGGTTCTCGCGGGTGGTCGAGGCGAGCGTCATGGCGTTCAGGCTCGCGCTGGCGTCGGGCAGGTTGGGGGAGCGTTCGCCCTCGAAGTACGGGATGAGCTCGAGTCCGCCCGCGCCGGGCTCCGCGGTCAGCGCCAGCGCGCTCAGTCCATCGTGGTCCACCCCGAGCAGACGGGCGATCACATCGAGCACGCGGGCGGCGTTGAGCGTGCAGACCAGCGGCAGGTAGCCGCCGTCGGCATCCGCGAATCCCGCGACGATGCCGGTCGGCTCGGCGACCGGGCGGTCGGTCACGGCGAAGATCGTGCCCGAGGTGCCGATCGAGACGACCACGTCGCCCGTCCGCGCACCGAGGCCCAGTGCGACGGCGGCGTTGTCGCCCGCACCAGGGGCGACGCGTCGTCCCGCAGCATCCGTCACGGATTCGCGGGGCCCGAGCACTCGGGGCAGCGCCGCGTCATGGCCGAGGGCGGCGATGAGCAGCTCGCGGTCGTACTCGCCGGTGGTCGGATTCCAGTAGCCGGTGCCCGAGGCATCCGACCGGTCGGTCACCAGCTCGTCGAAGTCGGGACGCTCGGGGCCGAACCCGCGCAGCCGCCAGGTCAGCCAGTCGTGCGGCAGGGCGACGGCCGCGACACGAGCCGCATTCTCGGGTTCGTGATCGCGCAGCCAGCGCAGCTTCGTGATGGTGAACGAGGCGACCGGCACGAGTCCGGTGCGGTCGGCGAGGGCTGCGGCCCCGAACCCGCCGATCAGGTCTTCCGCCGCCTGCGCGGAACGGGTGTCGTTCCACAGCAGGGCGTCGCGGATGACGCGGCCCTGCACGTCGAGGGCGACCAGACCGTGCTGCTGCCCGCCGATCGCCCAGGCTGCGACGTCGTCGAGGCCTCCGGCTTCCGCGATCGCTGCCTGAAGCGCGACCCACCACGCCGCGGGATCGACTGAGGTGCCATCCGGATGCGGAGCGCGTCCGGAGCGCACGACGGCACCCGTCTCGGAGTCGACGACGACGGCCTTGCAGGACTGGGTCGAGGAGTCGACCCCGAGGACGAGTGCCATCGCCGGACTCAGCGCGCGCCGAGCAGGTGCTCGGTGGCGAGCTGCTGCAGGCGCACGAAGCCGAAGCCCTTGCCGCCGAGGTACGCGTCCGCGTCGAAGTCCTCGTAGGCGGAGCGGTCGGCGAGGAAGTCGTCGTACGACTCGCCCTCGTTCAGCGTCGGGGTGGAGAGCTCGGCGACCTTCGCGGCGGCCAGGGCCTCCTGCACCTCGGGGTCGGCGCGGAAGGCCGCGGCGCGCTCCTTCAGCAGCAGGTACGTGCGCATGTTGGCCGCGGCGGAAGCCCAGACGCCGGCCTCGTCCTCGGTGCGCGAGGGCTTGTAGTCGAAGTGGCGGGGGCCGTCGTAGGCGGGAATCGGGGTGGTCCCTGAGCCTGTCGAAGGGCCGCCGTTCTCCAGCAGGTCGACGAGCGAGAACGCGTTGTGCAGGTCGCCGTGGCCGAACACCAGGTCCTGGTCGTACTTGATGCCGCGCTGACCGTTCAGGTCGATGTGGAAGAGCTTGCCGTGGAACAGCGCCTGGGCGATGCCGGCCGTGAAGTTGAGGCCGGCCATCTGCTCGTGCCCGACCTCGGGGTTCACGCCCACGAGCTCCGGGCGTTCGAGCGAGTCGATGAACGCGATCGCGTGGCCGAGCGTGGGCAGCAGGATGTCGCCGCGGGGCTCGTTGGGCTTCGGCTCGATCGCGAAGCGGATGTCGTAGCCCTTGTCGGTCACGTAGTCGCCGAGCAGGTTCACGGCCTCGCGGTAGCGCTCGAGGGCCGCGCGCACGTCCTTGGCGGAGTCGTATTCCGCGCCCTCGCGCCCGCCCCACATCACGAAGGTCTTGGCGCCGAGCTCGGCTCCGAGGTCGAGCTGGCGGAACACCTTGCGCAGGGCGAAGCGGCGCACCTGGCGGTCGTTCGAGGTGAAGCCGCCGTCCTTGAAGACGGGCGCGCTGAAGAGGTTGGTGGTGACCATCGGCACGATCAGGCCCGTGTCGGCGAGTGCGCCCTTGAGGCGGTCGATCTGGGTCTGGCGCTCGGCATCCGTCGATCCGAACGCGAAGAGGTCGTCGTCGTGGAAGGTGAGGCCGTAGGCGCCGAGCTCGGCGAGCTTCTCGACCGCGTGCACGACGTCGAGCGCCGGACGGGTCGGGCCGCCGAACGGGTCGGTGCCGTTGTAGCCGACGGTCCAGAGCCCGAAGGAGAACTTGTCGTCGCGGGTGGGGTTGGGCATGATCGCTCCTCTGCGAATGCTGCGGGCGCACGGGATGCACGGACGCAATAAGTTGTGCTTCACAACATAACCGATGACAGCAGGCATCCGCACCCCTAAAGTGGGAACGTGCCCCCTGAATCCGCTGCCCCGCGCTCCCGCGAAGCGAACCTGGCGTGGATCCTCTCGATCGTCCATCACGAGGGCCCCCGTTCTCGCTCGGCCCTGACCGAGGCGACGGGTCTCAACCGCTCGACCATCGCCGCGCTGGTTGCCGAGCTCGTGGGCGCCGGCCTCGTCGATGAGCGGCCGCCGGAATCCTCGGCGCGGGCGGGTCGGCCGTCTCCCGTGGTCGCACCCTCCGCCGACGTCGTCGCGATCAGCGTGCACCCCGAGGTCGACGCGGTCGAGATCGCCGCCGTCGCCCTCGACCGCAGCATCCGCGTGCGCGAGCGCATCGTCAACACCGCCACACCGACCACGGCCGATGTCGCCGCCCTCGTCGCCGAGCGTGTCGACAACTGGCGGACGGATGCCCTCGCCGACTGCGCCGTGATCGGCATCGGCGTCGCGGTGCCGGGGCTCGTGCGCTCGGCCGACGGCGTGGTGCGCAACGCCCCGCACCTCGGCTGGATCGACGAGCCGCTGGCCGCGATGATCCAGGAGGCGACGAGCATCCGCACCGCCGTCGACAACGACGCGACCCTCGGCGCGCTCGCCGAGCACCTCTTCGGCGCCGGCCGCGGCATCGACGAGCTCGTGTACCTCAACGGCGGCGCCTCCGGCATCGGCGGCGGACTTGTGATCCACGGTCTGGCCGCCACCGGCGCGAGCGGCTACGCGGGAGAGTTCGGGCACAACCGGCCCGGCATCGACGGCGCCGACCGTCGCACCGACGACGGGGTGCTGGAAGACGAGGTGAATCGCCGGCATCTGCTCGACCTCCTCGGGCTCGACGACGCCGACGACGACGAGCTCGCCGCAGCCCTCGCCGCTGCCGAGGCGCCCGAGGTGCAGGCGGAACTCGTCCGGCAGGCGAAGATCCTCGGAAGCGCGCTGGCGAACGCGGTCAACGTGCTCAATCCGGCTCTCGTGATCCTCGGGGGCTTCCTGGCGCTGGTCGACGAGGGGGCACACGACCGGCTGGTCGACGAGGTCTCGCGACTTGCGATGCCCGAGAGCGCCGCCGCTGTCGCGATCCGCGCCGCCGAACTCGGCTCCGATCGGCTGCTCGTCGGTGCGGCCGAGCTGGCGTTCCGTCCGCTGTGGGGGAGCACCCGGACGTTCGACGCGTCCCGCTGAGCGCAGGGTCCACCGGCCGGAATACTCCCGGTCCCCCCGATGCGGCCGGACACTACGCTGAGTCTCGTGACGAACTCGCGCGACATGGTCCACATCCCCGGCGGCACGTTCCTGATGGGGTCCGACGACTTCTATCCCGATGAGCGGCCGGCGCACCAGCGCGAGGTCGCGGCGTTCTTTATCGATCGCTACCAGGTCACCAACGAGCAGTACGCCGAGTTCGTCGACGCGACCGGGTACGTCACGGTGGCCGAGCGCCCGCTCGATCCTGCGGCCTTCGCGGGTGCCGATCCCGCCGATCTCGTCCCGGGAGCGATGGTGTTCACCCCGACCGCAGGTCCCACGAACCTGGGTGACTGGCGCAACTGGTGGCGCTGGCAGCCGGGGGCGTTCTGGCGCCGTCCGTTCGGCCCCGACTCGTCGATCGACGATCGGCTGCAGCATCCGGTCGTCCACATCGCGTTCGAGGATGCCGTCGCCTACGCCGACTGGGTGGGGATGCGGCTGCCCACCGAGGCCGAACACGAGTACGCGGCGCGCGGGGGACTCGAGGGTGCGGCATTCGCCTGGGGTGATGAGGCCTACCCCGACGGGGTCGCGCAGGCGAACTCCTGGCTCGGTCGCTTCCCCTACGACAACCAGGGGGTGGGCGGCACGGCCCCCGTCGGCTCCTACCCGCCCAACGGCTACGGCCTCTACGACATGATCGCCAACGTCTGGGAGTGGACGACCGACTTCTACACCCCGCGTCACCTGCGGCTCTCGGACACCCCGGTCGATGCGGGCAAGCGGACGAACCTGCTCGCCGCGGCCAGCGCGCAGGACGGCTTCCCCGACATTCCCCGGCGCGTCCTCAAGGGCGGGTCGCACCTCTGCTCCCCGGACTACTGCCTGCGATTCCGGCCCGCCGCGCGCTCGCCGCAGGCCGAGGACACCGGGATGTCGCACATCGGATTCCGCCTCACCCGCTCCGAGTGACCCGCCCCTGGGCCCAGGCCCGGGGGAGTGCTTGGCTACGACCGAGGGCACCCGCCCGTCTCACCGGTTGAAGCAAGGAGTCACCCATGGCTGAGAAGCCCAACATCCTCATCATCTGGGGCGATGACATCGGCATCAGCAACCTCAGCACGTATTCCGACGGTCTCATGGGCTACCGGACGCCGAACATCGACCGGATCGCCGACGAGGGCGTGAAGTTCACCGACTACTACGGCGAGCAGAGCTGCACCGCGGGACGTGCGGCGTTCATCACCGGGCAGAACCCGTATCGCACGGGCTTGACGAAGGTGGGGATGCCGGGGGCCCCGCTGGGGCTACAGCCGGAGGACCCCACGATCGCGGATGCACTCAAGCACCACGGCTACGCGACCGGCCAGTTCGGAAAGAACCACCTCGGCGACCGCGACGAGCACCTGCCGACCGCCCACGGCTTCGACGAGTTCTTCGGCAACCTCTACCACCTCAACGCGGAGGAGGAGCCGGAGCACCCGGACTACCCGACCGACGAGGAGTACCCCGGGTTCAGCGAGAAGTTCCGTCCGCGCGGCGTGCTCCACACGTGGGCGAACGGCGACGGCACTCAGCGCATCGAAGACACCGGTCCGCTGACGAAGAAGCGCATGGAGACGGTCGACGAGGAGTTCCGCGACGCCGCCGCCGACTTCATCCGCACGCAGGCCGCCGACGACACCCCGTTCTTCGTCTGGTTCAACTCCACCCACATGCACTTCCGCACCCACACCAAGGAAGAGAGCAAGGGGCGCGCGGGGCGCTGGCAGTCGAACTACCACGACACGATGCTCGACCACGATGATGTGGTGGGGAGCCTCCTCGACCTGCTCGACGAGCTCGGGCTGGCCGAGAACACGATCGTCATGTACTCCACCGACAACGGCCCGCACATGAACAGCTGGCCGGATGCCGGTATGACCCCGTTCCGGAACGAGAAGAACTCGAACTGGGAGGGGGCGTATCGGGTGCCCGCGATGGTCCGCTGGCCCGGACACATTCCCGCGGGGACGACGCTGAACGGCATGGTGAGCCACAACGACTGGTTCGTCACACTGCTCGCGGCGGTCGGAGACGGTGACATTTCCGATCGCCTCAAGTCGGGCACCGAGCTGCACGGCACCGAGTACAGAGTGCACCTCGACGGGCACAACCAGCTCGACTACATCACGGGCGCCGTCGAGCACAGTCCGCGTCGACACTTCTTCTACGTCTCGGACGACGGCGACCTCACGGCGCTGCGCTTCGAGAACTGGAAGCTCGTGTTCCTCGAGCAGCGCGCGGTGGGAACCCTGCTGGTGTGGCAGGAGCCGTACATCGAGCTGCGCTTCCCGAAGCTGTTCAACCTGCGCACCGATCCGTACGAGCGCGCCGACATCACGTCGAACACCTATTGGGACTGGGTGCTCGACCACGTGTTCCTGTTCGTGCCCGCTCAGGCTTACGTCGCCAAGATGCTCGGCACGCTCGCCGAGTTCCCGGCTCGGCAGGAGTCGGCGTCCTTCACGATCAATCAGGTGATGAAGAAGCTGGTCTCGACCGTCGGCAGCTCCTGAGCACCGCACCGTTTTAGACAGAAGATCCGTCGAAACGGGGTATTTGTCCCGCCGCTATTGGCGGCTCGATGAAACTCAGGAGAGTCCGTACCGGGCCCGCACCCGATCCACGAGCTCATCCGAGTCGATGATGCCTGCCACGTACGAGTCGGCGTCAGCGCGCGTTTCGGGCGTGACCCCCAGGCCCTCGATCTCGGCGCTTCGGATCGTGTCTTCAACCCGTCGCGATCGGGTTCGAGCGGTCGTCATGGCCCTGCTCAGCCGCGCGGCGGCCCGGACGACTGCCGGATGATGAGCTCGTGTGCGGTCTCGATCGTCCGCGCCTCATCGCTCGCGGGGCGGAGGATGAGCGAGACGGCGTGCTGGCCCATCTCGAACATCGGGATGCGCGCGGTGGTGAGAGCGGGCGCCACGTCCGGGGCGACGGAGATGTCGTCGAAGCCGACGACCGACATCTCCTCCGGCACACGGATGCCGTGCTGTCGCAGTTCGCTGAGGATGCCGATGGCCATGGCGTCGTTGAGGCCGACGATGGCGGTGACGTCGCGGTCGAGCAGCTCGCGCGCCCCCGCGATGCCGCCCTCGCGGGTGAATTCGTGCGAGACGACGACGAGCTCCAGGTCCGGGTCGCTCGTTCCCTCTCGGAGACCCGCGATGCGGTCGGCGACGGTGTTGAGTTCGAGCGGGCCGGCGACGACGCCGATCCGGCGGTGCCCCAGCTCGGCCAGGTGACGTCCGACCGAGATGCCCGCCCGATGGTTGTCGGGGAGGACGGCATCGACGGGAAGGTGGTGGCGGCCGATGACCGCCGCGCGGCCTCCGGAGAGCGTGAAGTCGAGCAGCGCTTCGGTCATGCCCTGCTCGCGCCCGGGGTCGGCGTATCCGGAGCCGGCGATGATGATCGAGCCGACGCGCTGGCGCAGCAGCGACTTGACCTGCGCGAGCTCGCTGTCGGGAGTGCGGTCGGCCTGGGCGATCTGCACGGATCGGTGCTCGAGGGTCGCGCTGCGGATCACGCCGCTCGCGATGTCGGAGAAGTAGGGGTCGCCGATCTCGTGGACCACGAGTCCGATCGTCGGGACGAGCCCGCCGGCGAGCCCGCGCGCGTGCATGTTGGGTTCGTAGCCGAGCTGCTTGGCGATGACGCGCACGTGCGCTGCCACTTCCGGAGAGATGCCGGAGCCGCCGCTCATGGCCCGCGACGCGCTCGCCAGGGAGACCCCTGCGGTTTCGGCCACATCGATGAGTCGTGGCGCGCCTTCACGCTTCACGAAACCTCCCCCTGTGGAGCAAGATCAACGCTGATTGCGAGGTAGGTTGCTCTTCGTTCTTCGGTCCCACTATAGTGGCGGAAGCGCTTACGAAAGCGCTTTCGCTACGATGACGTAGGAGACTCGGATGACTGCACCCAGACACGGTCGACGGATCGCGGCAGCGATCGGAACGCTGTCGATCGCCGCGCTCACGGTTTCGGCCTGCTCGGCCCCCGGCGATGAGGCGGAAGGGGGTGGATCCGACGATCCGATCGTGATCGGCATCTCGCTGCCGCTCACCGGCGACTTCTCCGAACCCGGCAAGGGCGTCGAGCGGGGCTATGAGGCCTGGCGCGACATCGTCAACGAGAACGGCGGCCTCCTCGGACGCCAGGTCGAGTTGAAGATCCTCGACGACCAGTCGAACGCCGACCGCGTCGTCTCCGACTACGAGTCGCTGATCGCGCAGGACGGCGTCGACCTCGTGTTCGGCCCGTTCTCGACCCGCCTCGTCGTGCCCTCGGCTCGCGTCGCGCAGGAGTACGGCATGCTCTTCGTCGAGCCGGCCGGTGCGGCGGAAGAGGTCTTCGAGCAGGGCTTCGACAACCTCTTCTACGCGGCCCCCGCGATCGCGAACGACCACTACAACAACCTCGCGGAATACCTGCTCGCGCTTCCCGAAGAAGAGCGCCCCGAGACGGTCGCCGTCGCCGCGATGGACGACCCCTTCGCGCAGGGCACCGCCTACGGCCTCCGCGACAAGCTCGAAGAGGGCGGCGTCGAGGTCGTGGTGGACGAGGTCTACCCGCCGAACACCACCGACTTCTCCACCATCGCGGCCAAGATCGCGCAGTCGGATGCCGACATGGTGATCGGCGGCACGCAGTATCAGGACGCCGTCAACCTGATCATCGCGCTGCAGCAGCTGAACTATCAGCCCGAGCTCGCGGCGTTCTCGACCGCACCGACCAACCCGGAGTTCGCCGCTGCGATCGGCGGTGCGACCGAGGGCATCCTCGCCCCCACCGGTTACTCGCCGAAGTCGCAGTTCCCCAGCAACATCGAGTTCGTCGAGAAGTACACCGAGATGCACGGCAACCCGCCCTCGGAAGACGAGGCCAACGCGTACACGACCGGCCAGGTCGTCGCCGCGGCGGTCGAGGCCGCGGGCTGCGCCGAGCAGGGCGAGTGCCAGCAGGAGCTCATCGACTGGCTGCGCGAGAACGAGGTCGAGACCGTCGTCGGGCCGCTCAGCTGGGACGAGACGGGCAAGCCCACCGGCGCGCACCTCATCCAGCAGTGGATCGACGGCGAGATCCTGATCGTCCTCCCGGACGACGTCAAGGAAGCCGACTTCCTCTTCCCGAAGCCGACGTGGTGATCCGCACATCGTGAGTGGAGCACTGCTGCTGCAAAGCCTGATCCTCGGCATCCTGCTGGGAGGGCTCTACGCCCTCCTGGCGGCCGGGCTCACGCTGTACTTCGGAATCATGCGCGTCGTCATGATCGCGCACTCCGCCTTCCTGATCCTGGCCGCGTACCTCGCGTGGTGGTTCAACCGGGAGACCGGCATCGACCCCCTCGTGTCGCTCGTCGTCACGGTGCCCCTGTTCTTCCTGACGGGTGTCGTGATGCAGCGACTGCTCGTCTCGAGGCTCAAGCCGCTGACCCTGACCATGATGTCGGTGCTGCTCACGTTCGCCGTGGCGCTGATCATCGAGGGGGCGCTCGGGTTCTTCTTCACCGGCACCCAGCGCCGCATCCCCCTTCCGTATGCGAGTGCGAGCCTCGACTTCTTCGGCGCCCAGGTGCCGGTGGTCAAGCTCATCGCCTTCGGGCTGGCGGCCGTGGCCCTCGCGCTCCTGTTCGTGCTGCTGAAGTACACGAAGTTCGGGCAGGCGCTGCGGGCGACGATCCAGCACCCCGAGGCCGCGCGACTGGTCGGCATCAACACCGACCGCGTCGCCGGCTACGGGTTCGGTCTCGGACTCGCCACGGCGGCGATCGGCGGCACCGCGCTCTCGCTCGACGCCACGATCTACCCGTCGCTGCACTGGCACTGGATCGGACCGCTCATGGCGATCATCGTCGTCGGCGGGCTCGGCAGCATCCCGGGCGCCGCCATCGCGGCTCTCGTCCTCGGCGTCGCACAGAGCCTGCTCCAGCTCCCGCTGGGGCCGACCTGGGCGCAGACGGTGTTCTACGTCGCCCTGTTCGCCACGCTCATGTTCCGTCCGCAAGGATTCTTCGGAGGTCGTCTTGCCCAGCGTTTCTAGCAGAGAGCCGATCGCCACCGAGACGGTCGTGATCGCTCCCCCCGCCCCCGTGCGGCGCTCGTCGTCGAAGTGGGTGCGGATCGTCCTCCTCGTGGTGGGCGCAGCCCTCGTCCTCTCGTTCCCGACCATCGCCCCGAACCCGTACATCCTGTCGGCGGGCGTCGTCATCCTCAACTACGCCGTGCTGTCGACGGGGTGGAACTTCATGGGCGGGTTCACGGGATACATCTCGCTCGGGCACGCCGCCTACTTCGGACTCGGCGCCTACGGCACCGGCCTCCTCATCAAGTACCTGGCGCTGCCCGGCTTCGTCGCCTGGATCCTCGCGGCCGTGCTCGTCTCGATCATCGCGATCCCGATCGGCATCGCCGCCCTCCGGGTGCGCGGCGCCTCGTTCGTGATCGTGTCGATCGCCTTCGTGCTGATCATGCTGCTGGTGTTCCAGAGCTGGCGCGAGGTCACCGGCGGCTCCGAGGGGCTCAACGTCCCTCGTCCGTTCGACGTGCTGCGGCCCGAGCACCACCGCATCTTCTACTACCTGTTCGCGGGCCTCCTGGCCGTAGCTCTGGTGGTCTGGTGGATCATCGACCGGTCCAAGTTCGGCACCGCGCTCAAGTCGGTCCGCGAAGACGAAGACAAGGCGCAGGCCCTCGGCGTGCCCACCACGCGGTACAAGCTGATCGCCTACGTGCTGTCGGCGCTGTTCGTGTCGTTGGGCGGCGGACTCTACGCGCTGTGGTTCGGCGACCTGGATCCCATCTTCCAGTTCTCGATCCTCATCGGCTCCTACATGGTGCTGATGGCCCTGCTCGGGGGAGTGCGGAACCTTTTCGGCCCGCTGCTCGGAGCCGTTGTCGTCGGCATCGCGCTCGAGTACTTCAAGCTCGAGTTCGGCGACACGCAGTTCCACCTCATCGCCACCGGCATCCTGCTCGGCATCGTCGTGCTCTTCATGCCCGACGGCATCATCCCCGCCGTGAAGGGACTGTTCACGCGCTCCTCGAACGCCGCGTCGATCCGCGAGGTCACCGCCGGCGAGCTCCTGGAGCAGAACAAGGCCCGAACAGCGGATGCCTCGAAGAAGGAGACGTCGTCATGAACGCCCCCACGGCACAGCCCACGACGCTCGAGAGCCTGAGCACGGTCGAGATGACCAAGTCCTTCGGTGGCGTCACCGCCGTCGACGGTGCGACGGTCACGTTCCAGGAGGGCAAGGTCAACGGCCTGATCGGGCCCAACGGCTCGGGCAAGACCACCTTCTTCAACTGCGTCACCGGAATGATCAAGCCCGACTCGGGTGAGGTGCGGTACCGGGGGCAGGCGATCACCCGCAAGTCGCCCGACCGCATCGCCCGCGCCGGCATCGGCCGCAGCTTCCAGCTGTGCCGGGTCTTCCCGCGCATGACCGTGATGGAGAACCTGCTCGTGGCGGTGCGCAGCACGAGTATCCGCCAGCAGTTGCGCTCCGCGCACGATCCGGACGAGTTGGAGCGGGCGCGCGGCTGGCTGCGGCGCGTCGGCATCGACCACCTCGAGCACGCCGAGGCCCGCAACCTCAGCTACGGGCAGCAGAAGCTGCTGGAGCTGGCGGGCGTGCTCATGGGCGAGCCCGACACGATCATGCTCGACGAGCCCGCCGGTGGGGTGAACCCCGCCCTCATCGGACGCATCGCCACCCTGGTGCGCGAGCTCAACGAAGAGGGTAAGACGTTCATCATCGTCGAGCACAACATGGAAATGGTCATGAGCCTGTGCGACCACGTCGTGGTGTTCGACCGCGGACGCCAGATCGCCGAGGGAACGCCTGAGATCATCCAGCAAGACCCGCGAGTCCTGGAGGCCTACCTTGGAGTCTGAAGCGAAGAACCTGCTCGAGCTGCGCGACATCGAAGCCGGCTACGGCCGGGCGGCGCTCGTGCTCCGCGGCCTCACGGTCGAGGTGCCGCCCAGTTCGGTGGTCTGCCTCGTCGGGCCCAACGGCGCCGGCAAGTCGACCGTGCTCAAGGTGGCCAGCGGCATGCTCAAGCCCCGCTCCGGCAGCATCAGCGTCGACGGCCGAGACATCACCGGCGAGGGACCGCAGTCGATGCTGCGGCACGGGCTCGCGCACGTGCTGCAGGGGCACAGCGTGTTCCGCGAGATGACGGTCGGCGAGAACGTGATGCTCGGCGCCTTCACCCTCAAGGATCAGAAGGTCATCCAGGAGCGGGTCGAGTTCGTGCAGAACCTCTTCCCGATCGTGGGGGAGCGGTGGAAGCAGCTCGCCGGCCTGCTCTCGGGCGGTCAGCAGAAGCAGGTCGAGTTCGCTCGGTCGCTGATGGTGAGCCCGAAGGTCGTGCTCCTCGACGAACCGTCGATGGGCCTCGACCCCAAGACGACCGAGAAGGTCTTCGAGCAGATCGTGCGCATGCGAGACGCCGGCACCGCGGTGCTGCTGGTCGAGCAGAACGCCCGGCGAGCGCTCGAGACCGCCGACATCGGATGCGTGCTAGACCTCGGTCGGGTGCACATCTCGGGCCCGGCATCCGAGCTCCTTGCGGATCCGACCCTCGCCGCGCTGTATCTCGGCGGTAAGCCCGCCGTCCCCGACGCGGGATGAAACCCGGCGGGAGGAGGCGATCGATGCCTCCTCCCGCCTTTCTCGTCCATCCGGCGAAAGCGCTTGCGAAAGCGTTTACGCCCTGAGCCGCAGTACCGCTGAGCCTTCTCCGCTGCAGTGCCGCCCCGGAGAGGGGCACGACCATTGGCACGACACCACACGACGACGACGTTGAGAGGTTTCTGATGCACGAACGAATCATGCGACCCGCGAGCTCGAGCACCCGATCGGCCGCACCGCCTCCTCGATCCTTCGGCATACGACGAACGGGTGCGGTGGTCGCCGCGGCGGCCGTCGTCGGAGCACTGCTGACCGCGAGCCCCGCTGCCGCGGCGGAGCCGTTCACCGAGCTGGTCGACTTCGAGGCCTACGAGCGCGTCGCGTTGAACGGTCAGGACGGATGGACGTCATCGGCGGCTCCCCGTGTGATCGCCGATCCGCTCAACGGCAACAACCAGGTCGTCGAGTCCGTCGGCGGCACACAGCAGTCGTATCGCGCGATCCCGGCCATCGCCGAGGGCGCCACCGGCACGCTGTTCTTCCGCTTCCTGCGCACCGGCAGCGTCGACACCTCCTTCGGGATCACCGATGTGGATGCGCCGAACGACTACGTGAACAGCCGCGCCTACGTGAACAACCAGAACGACGACGTGCTCCGCGTGCGCGACGGCGGCGCGTTCAAGCCGGCGGGCGTGTGGTCGAAGGATGCCTGGCAGTGCGTGTGGATCGTCGCCGACAACGCGGCCGACAAGGTCACCGTGTACAGCCAGGGCGGCGCCTACGAGGAGCAGACCCGCCTCCCCGAGGGCACCGAGCAGCAGTTCGGCTTCCGCCAGGCGGTGAACGGCGCGCTCGACCGGTTCTTCTGGAAGAACGGCGCCACCAGCACGGGACGCCTGCTGCTCGACGACGTCGCCGTCGACAACACGGGCGAGAACCTCGCGATCGCGACGGGCAACCCCGGCGACTGCGCACCGGGCGGCACGGCGAACGAGCCGCTGCTGAACCCGCTGCCCGACCCCGCGCTGGCCGACCTCGGCATCGAGGTGACCGAGCTCGCGCAGCTGCCGAAGTCGCAGACCACCCCGGCCACGCAGGACCAGCGCCTCGTGCGCCACAACCGGATCACGCACCTCGACGAGGTGCCCGATGACTCCGGCCGGCTGATGGTGCCCGACAACAACGACATCCTCTATCTGGTCGACAAGGAGTCGGGCGAGTACGTCCCGTACCTCAACGTGCGGAACGAGTTCATCGACAACTTCCACAACAGCGCAGGGCTCGGGACGGGTCTCGGGTCCGCGGAGTTCCATCCCGACTTCGCCGAGAACGGGCTGTTCTACACCGTGCACACCGAGGGCGGCACGGCGCTGACCGAAGACGCCCCGGACTTCCCGGCCTTCGGCACCACTGCGTTCCACAGCGTGATCACCGAGTGGAAGGCCGATGACCCGTCGGCGGCGACCTTCGCCGGCAGCCACCGTGAGGTCATGCGCATCCCGTTCGCGGGCCGCGTGCACACCGTGCAGCAGATCGCGTTCAACCCGACGGTCCAGGAGGGCGACGCCGACTACGGCAACCTCTACATCCTGGTCGGAGACGGCGGCAACGGCGTCGGCAACGGCAACCCGCAGGACCTGTCCACTCCGCAGGGCAAGATCCTGCGCGTGAACCCCACGGGCGACGACAGCGAGAACGGCGAGTACGGCGTTCCGTCCGACAACCCGTTCGTCGATGACGCCGATGCGCTGCCGGAGATCTACGCCGTCGGCATGCGCGACCCGCACCGCATCAGTTGGGACACCGAGGGCGACCACACCATGTATCTCGCGCACATCGGCGAGTGGCAGGTCGAGTCGGTCTACGCCGTCGAGCCGGGAGACAACTTCGGCTGGTCGGTGCGCGAGGGCTCGTTCCTGGCCGAGAACCGGCAGATCTTCCCGCTGCCGAAGGACGATGCCGAGAACGGATTCACCTACCCGGTGGCCGCCTACGACCACAACCGCGACCCCGGCCAGACCGGTGATGCGGGAGTGGCCGTGAACGGTGGATTCGTCTACCGCGGCGACATCCCCGAGCTCCAGGGACGCTACCTCTTCACGGACCTGGTGCGCGGTTGGGTGCTGTCCACGGATGCCGAGGAGATGGTGCGCAACGACGGCGACATCGACGACCTCGCGACGATCGAGGAGCTGCGGGTCTTCGCCGACGGCGAGGAGACCACGTTCCAGGAGCTGGTCGGCGACAAGCGCGTCGACCTGCGGTTCGGCTCAGACGCCGACGGCGAGCTCTACCTCGTCTCCAAGGCGAACGGCAAGATCTGGAAGGTCACGGGGGCGCGTTCGGTCGATGAGCCGACCAACCCGTTCGTCCTTCCCGCACTCGCCCCGAACCTGGTCACGCACCACGACTTCGACCACCCGGATGCGGCGAAGCCGACGGTCGAGGTCGATCAGGGACGCTCCGGCACCGACATCTCGCTCATCAACGGCGGGGTCGAGATGCGGGTCGCCGACCGGGCGTACCCGGGTGCGGGCGAGGCGCTGCAGACGCAGCAGATGAGTCCGCGGACCGCGTCGAACGACGACTGGAAGGCGGGCATCTACGACGCGAACGGCGTCGATTCGCTCGACGCGTTCGCCGGCACGGACAAGGCCTCCGTCATGGGATGGTTCAAGCCGACCGGCGATCACCCGGCCCTGAACTCGGGCACCGCGAATCCTGACGACGTGTACAACGCGATCGGACTCGCGGGCGTGCTCACCGGTACTTCCGACGGTCACGCGGTGCGGGCGCTGCTCGAGGTCATCACGGTCGACGGCGAGCTCAAGCTCGTCGCTCTCGGGCGTCGCGTCGACGGTGCAGGCTCCTGGACGTTCGCGGCCGACCTGCCGTGGGACGAGATCCTCAAGAAGGGGCAGTGGGTTCACCTCGCCGCGACCTTCGACTTCGCGGCGGGCGAGATGAAGCTGTTCATGAACGGTGAAGAGCTCGCGGGGAAGTACACCGCTTCCAACCCGTGGGGTGGCGGATCCACGTCCGACACCGCACCGGCCGGCATCAAGATCGGCGGCAGCTTCCCGCAGAACACGCGTGAGGCCAACCCGTTCAACGGACGGATGGACGACATCATGCTGCTCGACACGGTTCCGACCGCCGAGCAGGTCGCCGCGCAGTACGCGCTGTACGCTGTGCCGCCGGTCGAACCGCCGACGCCGCCCACCTGCACGCCGGACGGCGAGGTCATCACGGATGTGATGGCGGAGGGCGACTGGGCCCCGCGGACCCCCGCCAAGTGGGACTTCCCCGGTGACGAGGTCGTGCTCACCGAGGCCGGCACCAACCCGAACGACGGGATCCGCCGGCCGTTCGAGTACGCCGTGCTGACCGAGGGGCCGGAGCTGGGATCGTTCGACCTCACCGGCGAGGTGCGTCTCGACGAGAAGGCCTCCGTGAACAACCGCGACGTCATCATCGTCTTCGGCTGGAAGTCGGACACGGAGTACTACTACGCACACCTCTCGCAGGACAACTCGATCTACCCGCACAACGGCATCTTCAAAGTGAACAAGGCCGACCGCGAGCGGATCGACGACCAGTGGGACGGCGCGGTCGGTGCTCCTCCGGCGGTCACCGACGAGGAGTGGCACGACGTGCGCGTGGTCCGCTGCGTCGACAGCGGCGACATCGCCGTCTACGTCGACGGGCTCGACACCCCGCTGATGACCGCGAACGACAAGACGTTCCCCGAGGGTCGGGTGGGCTTCGGCTCGTTCGACAACTTCGGGCGTCTCCGCGACCTCTCGGTCACGGCGGCAGCGACGGACACCACGGCTCCCGTGGCGACCGTCAAGAGCGGCGCGGAGTTCACGGTGGGTCGTGACGGCGTCTACAGCAAGGTGTCGTTCAAGCTCCACGACGAGGGGAAGATCGATCGGCTGACCCTCAACGGCGTCGAGAAGGATCTGACCGACAACGTCTGGTCCGACCTGAATCACGTGAAGCCGGGAGTGTTCGGTGCCGTCGCCGGGGCGAACACGCTGGTCGTGTACGACGTGGCGGGCAACGCCACCACCGTGAAGTTCACCCTCGATGTCACGGCCCCCGCCGTGACGGTCAAGGAGGGCGGCCAGTACACCGTGGGCGCGAACGGCTCCTACAGCCTGGTGTCGTACAAGCTCAACGACGGCGGCAAGGTGGACCGGCTGACGGTCAACGGAGTGGCGAAGGATCTGACGGACAACGTCTGGTCCGACCTCAACTTCGTGAAGCCGGGGGCCTTCGGTGCCAAGGCCGGCGCGAACACGCTGGTCGTGTACGACGTGGCGGGCAACGCCACGACCGTGCCGTTCACGCTGGTCGGCGCCGGCGGGTAGCAGCGGGCGAAGTCAGAGCGGCCCCCGGGACGGAATCCGTTCCGGGGGCCGCTCTGTGCTTCCGCGTCAGACGACGGCCGAGCTCGCGCGCGCGAAGAGTGTGGGTGTCATCGTGATCGTACGGTGCGTGTGACCCACGGGATCCGCGATCTCCTCATAGAGCACCTGGGCGGCGGTGCGCCCCATCTCGAGTCCCGGCTGACCCACGCTGGTGATCGGGATCGAGCTGTCCTGCGCGAAGTGGTTGTTGTCGTAGCCGACCACGGCGATGTCGGACGGCACGTGCATGCCGGCCAGCTGCATGGTCTGGATCGCCCCCGCGGCCAGGGCGTCGGCGGCGGCGAAGAGCCCTTCGGGACGCTCGCCGATGGGGCGGGAGCTGAGCATCTCGCCGAGCGCGTAGCCGCCGCGGACCGTGATGCTGCGGGTCTCGATCGTCTCGAGCCGGGCATCGGCGACCTCGGCGACCGCCCGCTGCGCCCCGATGTGGCGCTGTGCGATCGCGGAGAGTGAGAACGGGCCGCCGGCGAACGCCAGACGGCGTAGACCCTGGTCGAGCAGGTGACGGGTGGCGAGGTAGCCGCCGAGCTCCTCGTCGACGACCACACCGCAGGCGTCGTCGTCTCCCGGCCAGTTCACGTGCACGACGGGCATGCCCCGGTGGCGCGCGGCACGAGCGGCATCGAGAGGTGCGTCGAGCGGGGCGAGGAGGATGCCCGCCACCTTCGCCTCCTCGAACACGCTGATGTAGGAGTCCTGCTTCGCGAGGTTCACGTCGCTGTTGGCGAGGAGGAGGCGGATGTTGTGCGTATCGAGTTCCTCCTCGACGCCGCGAGCCATGTCGACGAAGAACGAGTTGCCGACATCCACGACCACGAATCCGACGGTGTCCGCGCGCCCGGTGACGAGGGAGCGGGCGGCGTTGTTGCGCACGAAGCCGAGTTCGTCGATGGCGCTCAGCACCCGCTCGCGTGTCTCCTTCGCGACGATCTGCGGATTGTTCAGGACGTTCGACACGGTGCCGAGCGCCACGCCCGCATGCCGGGCGACGTCGGCCATCACCGGGCGGGGCCGGCCCGCATCGGAGGAGGTGGTCATGTGGTCGTCGTCCGTTCGTCGCGAAAAAGCCATTTGCTTCTTGGAGCGCTTCAAGCGTACTATCTGAAGCGCTTCAAGTGTGTGATCAACGCGGCTCGCCCGTTTCAAGGAGGAATCATGAAGCTGACCACAGCACGGCTCTGGAGACGCGGTGCGATCACCGCCATCGCCGGAGCATCTGCCCTCGCACTCACCGCCTGCGGTGGCGGCGGGGGATCGACGGCGGGCACGGACTCGCTGTCCCTGTTCGTGAACGTCGAGAACACCGAAGTCCCCGCCATCCTGGAGACGCTCGCCGGTGATGCCTGCTCCGCCGAGGCCGACACCCTTCCGCTCGACGTCGAGACGGTCCCGCAGTCGAACCTCGACCAGCAGCTGCAGCTCAAGGCCGGCCAGGGCGACCTGCCGGTGCTCTTCAGTGCCGGCAACGCCCCTGCACTGACCAAGACCCTCGCCGATTCGGGCAACGTCGCCGACTTCGAGGAGATCCTCACCGACCTCGACGTGATCGACAACATCGAGCCGGCGGCGATCTCGACCATCGAGAACCTCTACGGCGGCTTCCGCGTGCTGCCCTTCGAATACAACGTCGAGGGCATCTGGTACAACAAAGCGATCTTCGCCGATCAGGGCATCGACGAGCCGCAGACGTTCGACGAGCTGGTCGCCGCCGCCGCGAAGCTCGAGGCGGCCGGCATCCAGCCGTTCTCCGCGAGCGGCGAGCAGGGCTGGCCGATCACCCGCCTGATCTCCGGCTACCTCTTCCGCGACCTCGGACCGGACGCGCTTCAGAAGGTCGCCGACGGCGAGGCGAAGCTCACCGATCCCGAGTACGTGGCCGCCGCGCAGGCGATCGCCGACCTCGGCGCCGAGGGCTACTTCGGCCAGGGCGTGGGCTCCATCGACATGGCGACCAGCGAGAACCAGTTCCTCAACGGCTCGGCCGCGATGTTCTACATGGGCTCGTGGTTCCTGAGCCAGGCGAACGACCCCGAGGTCAACCAGATCGGCGCGGAGAACATCGGCTTCATGCCGTTCCCCGGCGTCGAAGGCGGTGCGGGCGACCGTTCGCAGCTCGCCGCCAACGTGGGTCTGCCCATCACGATGAACGCCAAGGCCGTGAACGACGACACCGAGGCATGGCTGTCCTGCATCACCGAGAACTACGGCTCCGTGGCTCTCGAGCAGGAGAACCGGGTATCCGGCTTCGCGCTCAACACCGAGGTCACCGACGTGCCGCCGCTCACGCAGCTCATCCAGGAGCAGGTCGCCGGCACCGAGACCACCGTCCTCTGGTTCGAGGCGCTGTTCTCTGCCGAGGCCACGACCACGAGCCAGCGCAACGCCGCACCGCTGATCACCGGCAGTGTCTCCGCCGAGGAGTTCATGTCGATGATCCAGGCGGACCTCGACTAGCGAGAAAACGAGAGGGGCGGCGTCCTCGTACGCCGCCCCTCATCCTTCAGGAGAACGTATGCAGAACGTGTTGGGCGACCGCAAGGCGATCGCCATCCTTCTCGGCCCCGCCTTGCTCATCTACTCGGTGGTGATGCTCATCCCCGTGTTCTGGTCGCTGGGCTACACGCTGTTCGAGGGCAACGCCATCGTCGGCTTCGAGTTCGTCGGCCTCGACAACTTCGTCCGGCTGATCGGCGACTCCGAGGTGCACGCCGCGCTGCTGTTCACCCTGAAGTACGCCGCCGTCGTGACCATCGGACAGGTCCTGCTCGGGTACCTGCTCTCGCTGCTCTACGTCTTCGCGCTCAAGCGCGCATCCGGCCTCGTCCGGACCCTGGTCTTCTTCCCCGTCGTGATGCCGACGGTCGCCGTCGCGCTGCTCTTCCAGCAGCTGTTCTCGATCGCGCCGACCGAGGGCGTGGTCAACTCGATCCTGTCGGGCCTGGGCGGTGTGCCGGTGGACTGGTTCGGTGACGGCGCGAGTGCGTTCATCGTCATCGCGATCATGGACATCTGGCGCTCCATGGGCTTCTACGGTGTGCTGCTCTACGCCGGGCTGATCGACATCCCCGAGGATGTGCTGGAATCAGCCCGCCTTGACGGCGCCAGCGGATGGAAGCTCGTCCGCCACGTGGTGCTGCCGCTCTCCGCCCCGGTGCTGATCTCGTCGTTGATCTTCTCGATCAACGGAACCCTGAAGGTCTTCGACAGTGTGCTCGCGCTGACCAACGGCGGCCCTGGCACCTCGACCAGTCCCCTCACGATCTCGATGTTCGACAACGCGTTCACCTACGGCAACTACGGCTACGGCTCGACCATCGCGATGCTGCTCACCATCATCTGCCTCGTCGTGACCGTGTTCATCTTCCGTGCCAATGCCGGCTCGGCGAAGAAGGGAGGCGTGGCATGAGCGCGTCGACACCCGTATCCCGCCGCGCGACCAGGATGCTCCGTCGCGCACCCATCTGGCTGCTCGTCGCCGTGCTCCTGGTCATCGTCGGCTACCCGCTGATCTGGCTGCTGCTGGGCTCGTTCAAGAGCCAGCGGGAGTTCCTGGAGGCACCCACCTGGGCGCTTCCGGAGCAGTGGAACTTCGACAACTACATCGTCGCCTGGGACACGGCCGGTCTCGGCCAGTCCCTCTTCAACAGCGCCATCACGGTGCTGCCGTCGCTCTTCCTCATGCTGCTCCTGGGCACCGCGGCGGCGTTCGCACTCGAGGTGCTCGTCTGGAAGGGACGCAGCGGGGTGCTCATCATCTTCCTCGCCGGCATCATGGTGCCGACGCAGATGATCCTGCTCCCGCTGTTCAGCACCTACTTCCAGCTCGGGCTCACCGGCTCGCTCTGGCCGCTGATCATCACCTACACGGCCACGGGTCTGCCGCTGACCGTCTTCCTGATGGCGACATACTTCCGTGCGATCCCGCGTGAGGTGTTCGAGGCGGCGACGCTCGACGGCGCCAGCATCTACCGGCAGTTCTTCTCCATCGCGCTGCCGATGATGAAGAACGGACTGTTCACGGTCGGCCTCGTGCAGTTCTTCTTCTTCTGGAACGACCTGCTCATCGCGCTGACCTTCGCCAACTCCGGCAACCTGCGCACCCTGCAGGTCGGACTGCTCAACTTCAACGGCCAGTTCGGCACGACCCAATACGGTCCGCTGTTCGCCGCCATCAGCATCAACGTGTTCGCGCTCCTGATCATCTACCTGGTGCTCAACCAGCGCATCCAGAAGGGCCTCACGGCCGGAGCGGTCAAGGGATGAGCGCGCCCACCACTGAAAGGACGTTCGTGAAGGTCTCCGCTCCCCGGTTCGAGCACATCGACGACACGCTCGGGCTGGGGGCCCGCACGCCGCGGCTCTCCTGGAAGACCGAGGCCCCGGAGGGCTGGACCCAGCACGGGTGGCAGCTCGAGTGCGAGCGCGCGGGTGGCACGGTCGTCGCATCCGGCACGAACGCCGATCAGGTGCTCGTCGACTGGCCGTTCGAACCGCTCTCCTCCCGCGAGCAGGTGCGGGTGCGCGTGCGCGTCCGCGGCGAGGATGAGCGCTGGTCGTCCTGGAGCGAGCAGACGACCGCCGAGGCGGGACTGCTGGATGCCGCGGACTGGGTCGCCGCACCGGTCGGCGCGTCGTGGCCCGAGACTCCCGACACCGAACGCCGTCCCGCACTCGTGCGGCGGACCTTCCGTCTCGATCGTCCGGTCGCGAGCGCACGCCTGTACGTCACGGCGCACGGGCTCTACGAGGCGGAGATCAACGGTGCGCGCATCGGCGACCACGAGTTCTCGCCGGGGTGGACGAAGTACGACGAGCGTCTCGTGTACTGGACCTTCGATGTCACCGACCAGCTCGTCGAGGGTGAGAACACCGTCGGCGCCTGGCTGGGCGACGGCTGGTATCGCGGACGGCTCGGCTTCAACGGCGGCTACCGCGACCTGTACGGCACCGACCAGGCCCTCATCGCTCAGCTCGAGGTCACGCACGACGACGGGACGAAGACGGTCATCGCGACGGATGAGAGCTGGTCGACCGCCCCGAGCCCGATCCTGGTGTCCGGCCTGTACGACGGCGAGAAGCACGATGCCCGCGAGGAGCAGCTCGGATGGTCGCGCCCCGGAGGCGCCGGCGACGGGTGGAGCCCCGTGCGCGTCGGCCATCGCGATCCGGCGACGCTGGTCGCCCCGACGCTGCCGCCGGTGCGCTGCACCGAGGAACTCGCCCCCGTCACCGTCACCCGGGTCGACGAGACGACCCACCTCCTCGACTTCGGTCAGAACCTCGTCGGGCGGCTTCGCGTGCGGGTGCACGGGCCGGCGGGGCATGTGATCGCCCTGCGCCACGCCGAGGTGCTGGAGCACGGAGAGCTCGGCATCCGACCGCTGCGCCTGGCCGACGCCCACGACCTCATCACGCTCGACGGCGGGGAGCCGCGGTTCTGGGAGCCCAAATTCACCTTCCACGGCTTCCGCTACGCGACGGTCACCGGCCTCGAGGAGATCGGGGAGGGGGACGTGGTCGCGCGCGTCATCCACAGCGACATGCGCCGCACCGGATGGCTGGAGACGTCGAACCCCGACCTGAACCGCCTGCACGAGAACGTCCGCTGGGGCATGCGCGGCAACTTCCTCAGCATCCCCACCGACTGCCCGCAGCGCGACGAGCGCCTCGGCTGGACCGGCGATGTGCAGGTCTTCGCGCCCACGGCATCCTTCCTCTACGACTCGGCCGGCTTCCTCGAGAACTGGCTCACCGACGTGGCTCTCGAACAGCTCCCCGACGGCACCATCCCGTGGTTCGTGCCGGTCATCCCCGGCGGTCCCACCTGGAACCCGATCCGGACCGGGGCCGTGTGGGGAGACGTCTCGGTGCTGACGCCCTGGACGCTCCACGAGCGGTTCGGTGACCGCGAGGTGCTGCGCCGCCAGTACGACAGCGGCCGCAAGTGGGTCGAGCGCATGATCACGCAGTCCGGATCCGCGCGTCTCTGGCGTGACGGTCACCAGCTGGGTGACTGGCTCGACCCGGCGGCACCGCCGCACGATCCGGCCGATGCGCGTACCGACAGGTATCTGGTCGCCTCTGCGTACTTCGCCTTCTCGACGCGACGGCTGGCCGACACTGCCAGGCTCCTCGGCCTCGCGGCCGATGCCGACCGGTACGCCCGGATCGCCGAGGAGGCGCGCGATGCCTTCCGCGCGGAATACGTGCGACCGGACGGCACACTCACCTCCGACGCGCAGACCGCGTACGCGCTCGCCATCCGCTTCGGACTCCTGAGTGCGACCGAGGAGGCGGCCGCGGGCCGGCGTCTCGCCGCGCTCGTCCGCGAGGCCGGGAACCGCATCGCCACGGGGTTCGCGGGGACTCCGGTCATCAGCGACGCGCTGTCTCAGACCGGACACGTCGACACGGCCTACGACCTGATCCTCGAGACCGAATGCCCGTCGTGGCTCTACACGGTGCGCATGGGCGGGACGACCATCTGGGAGCGCTGGGATTCCATGCTGCCCGACGGATCGATCAACCCCGGCGAGATGACCAGCTTCAACCACTTCGCTCTCGGGAGCGTGGCGGACTGGATGCACCGGGTCATCGGCGGACTCTCGCCGGCGGCCCCCGGGTATCGGAGGATCGAGTGGGCGCCCGAGCCCGGCGGCGGACTGGACCACGCACGCGTTGCGTTCGAGTCGCCGTACGGTCTGATCGAGGGATCCTGGCGGCGATCGGCCGAGGGGATCCGGTACGAGCTCTCCGTTCCGACCGGCGTCGAGGGCACGATCCGCATCGCCGGCCTCGACGAGCAGCGCATCGAGTCGGGTGGGCGGTTCGAGGCGTTCGTCTCGTCGTCGGAGGCCGTCGCCGCATGATCCGCTGAAGCGGGGCCGGTGCGATCACCAGCCCCACTTCAGCATGCCCGGATACCCTCGGGGCATGCGCCGAATCCTCGTCCTCCCGCTCGTGCTCGCCGCCGGCCTCATCCTCGCGGGCTGCTCGCAGGTGACCCAGATGGCGGGCGATGCGCTCGGCGTCGACGTGCAGGCGGCCTGCACCACGATCGACGACGCCTACGGGCAGTACCAGACGCTGCTCGACCAGGGAGAGCTCTCGGCCGAGCAGGCGGATGCCGCGCGCGACGACCTGGTCGCCTCCCTCAACGGACTGGCGGAGAACACCGACGGTCAGCTGGGCGACCTCATCCGCTCGGGTGCGGAGAAGATCGGCGGGATGACCGACCTGCAGGCGCCCGAGACCGTCGAGGCGATCGAGCAGCTCAAGGACTCCGCCTCCGCGTTCTGCGGCTGATCCGCGAGGCTGCTCGCCGTTCGCGGCGGTGTCAAGGGGCGTGCGACCGCACACGCACCGACGTACAGTCGGAACGACACGGACGCCCTCCTGCACACGCGGAGCCTGCGGCGTCCGCCGACGGGAAGGAACGCACATGAGCGGCGGCAACGACGACATCAGCACCGACCGGAACGACATCAGCACCGAACCCGGGCCCGGGACCGAGGGGAACGACAACCTCGGCACCGAAGACGGCAAGGGGAACCCGCCGACGGTGGTGCCGAGCGACGGCGGCGACACGGACGAGGGCGACGTCCTCGCGGAGGACCCGGAAGACGCCTAGCCGCGTTCCTGGCCGACGCCTCAGCTGAGGCGCTCGGTCAGGTGGACGGTGACCTCGTCGCCGTCCGTCCGACTGATCCTCTTGCGGATCGCAGCAGTGACGGGCAGCTTGTGCGTGCCGTCGCCGAGGGCCATGAATGCCCCGCGGAACGGTTCGCCGTCGACGGTCCCCGCGACCTTGACGAGTCCGCGGGTCCCGAAGATGGTCGCCGAGTCGGGGAGTTGGACGCACGTCCAGGTGTCGCCTTCGCGCACCTTTCCGAGGACCGCGGTGAAGGTGATGTCGAGTGGCGTGCTCATGGCTTTCTCCTGTTCCGCGAATTCAGACGAAGAGGCCGACGATGGCCCCGATGATGGTGAGCTTGATCACCCAGTCGAGCAGGTGCACGGCTGCCACGGAAGGTGCGGTGTTCTCGTGCACGACGCCGCCCAGGAGCAGGATCAGCGGCAGCACCGAGAGCGCGAGGCCGAGCAGTGCGCCGGCGGCGGCGCCGTGCCAGCCGGCCGCGGCCATCAGCCCGGCGACGAGGCCGGACGCGAGAAGGCTGCGCATCACGACTGAACCCATCTGCGCGGCGACCGATAGGCCGGGCCGCGGGGTGCTCGTGCGAGTGACCAGGGCCGAGACCGGCGGCAGTGCGTAGAGCAGCGCGCTGGCGATGAACGAGACGACGGTGGCGATGGCGATGCCCCAGACGATCATGGCGACCCCTTCTTTAGTACTGGGTAGTACTTCTGGTGTTCAGCGTAGATCGCGGTTTTAGGACTGTCAAGTACTAAACTCGGATCATGAGCACCGACCTCCCGACCCGCGGGCGTCCATCCGGCCTCACCGGCGCCGATCTCATCGCCGTCGCGCGTGATGTCTTCCTGCAGCACGGCTACCGCGGTGCGTCGATGGACGAGGTCGCCAAGCGTGCCCGCATCTCGAAGGCATCGCTGTACCGAGAGCACGCCTCGAAGAGCGCGCTGTACGCCGCCGTCGTGCACCACTGGACGCTGGCCGGTCGCGATGCGATGCGCCCCGCCCTCGATCGGCTGCGCGCGAGCGAAGACACCCGCGCGGGTCTCGTCGAACTGGCCGAGACCATGCGGGCGGGCATCCTGAGTCCCCCGGTGGTGGCGATGCGCCGGCTCGTCACGGCCGAGGCGCCCGAGCAGGTGGAGGTGGCGGCCACCTACCTGGAGGAGAGCTGGAACACGAACATCCAGAACCTCGCCGATACGCTGAGCGCGCTCGCGGCCGAGGGGCGGCTCCGCCTCGACGATCCGCGAACCGCCGCTGAGCAGTTCACCTGGCTGGTGGTCGGTGCGCCGCTCAACGCCCGCATGCTCGGGGATGAAACGAAGACCGGTCGCGTGGACGGCGCCGTCGACCTCTTCCTCGCCGGCTATGGTTCGGACGGCGGCGGGGATGAGCGTGCCGTACAGCCGTGATGAGGACGAGGGGCCAGCTGAAGCCCCGGCGAAATGCGCCGCTCTGCTACGGTCAACCCCATGACCGTCCCGATCGCAGAGCAGCAGTCGGTCGTCGCTTCGCCCCGACGTCCACGATTCCGGCTGATCATCATCCTCGTGTTCGGAGTCGTCATCGTCCCGTTCGCGGTCTCGGCCGCCTTCAATAGCTACGGCCCGCTCACCGAGGAGAGCGCGATCCGGATGGCCTTCGCCACGGTCGTGGGGCAGGTGATCGCCGTCCTGAGCGGGTTCGCGGTCATCGGACTCGCCGTGAAGCGGCGGTACGACATCCCGAAGATCGTGCTCCTCGTTGTCGTGGCCGTCGTGATCACCGTCAACGCCTTCGCCGTCGCCGGATCGGCCGGTGACCTGCTGCTGTCCCGACTCGACTTGATCGCCGAGACGAATCTGCTCAACCAGTAACCGCCTCTTCCTCGCCGGCTACGGCGCCTCGGACCGTCGCGACGGATCCGAGGCGCCGACCGGCTAGGCCGTGACCTGCGCGGCGGAGGAGTCCGATCGCTTCGCCGCGGTCGGCGTCGCCCGACGCATCGCATAGGCCCAGGTGGCGAGACCCAGAAGCGGACCCCAGAGCCAGAACGGGAACATCAGAAGCACATACAGCGGGTTCTCCACGTTGCCCACTCCCTCCAGCGCGAACTGGATGCCGGCCGCCGTGAACAGGACGCTGACGAGGCTCGCCGGGACGATGGCCAGCCCGGGCGGGACCGACCGCCCGCCGAGTCCCGCGAGGAAGCGGGGGAACCGCTCGCCCCAGGGCAGGATCAGGCCCAGCGTGAGCACGCCTCCGGTGAGCATGGCCGCGCCGAGCGCCAGACCGAGCACGCGGACGGAGGGGTCTGCGGCGAACATCTCGGCGCTTCCGCCGAACAGCGGCCACGGGGTCAGCCAGCTCGCGCGGGCGACCGCGTAGGGAAGAGCGCACGCGGCCGCCACGATCGTGATCGCGCGGCGGTGCCGGAGCACATCGCGCGCGAATCGGTTCCGACGGGACGACGGGTCGGCGATCATCCAGATCAGCAGCCCGGCTGCCGCGCCGACATGCGCGAGCGCGAGACCGGCCTGCGGGAGGATGGTGCCGTAGCTGCCCAGGATCCGGGGGACGAGCGGGCCGGCCCCGAGCCCGATGGCGGCGTAGGCGAGGGCGCCGACGACCAACGTGCCGAGCAGGAGCCCGAGCAGCGGACGGCGCAGCACCGTGAGCACGATGAGGGCCAGGACTCCGACGACGACCATCATCGCGAAGGTGTAGCCCGCCGCGGCGATCACCCCTCCGGGCATCGTGATGGCGAGGAGCACCCCGGCCACGAGACCGAGCGTGTGCAGGAGCCACCGCGGCACCGAGCGGTTCGCGAGGTCACGGGTCGACAGTGCGGAGACGGATACGAGGAGCGCGGCGAGCGCCCCCGTGAGGGAGAGCGCGAGTTCGACGCCGTGACCGAGATTGCCGATCAGGCTCGAGGGCAGTGCGTCGGTGCCGGGGGTGAGCATCCTCACCAGGCTGGTGACGGTCACGGCCAAGGCACCGACAGCGGCGGCGAGGAGGACGAGGAAACGGGTGTGAGTGGACATATCTCCACGCTAGGAACGTGTTTCGCCGCCGACTTCGACCGCAGGGGTCATCCCCCTCACCCGCAGGAGTGAACCTGCCGGATGAGCGATCTCCCGCGCGGGAGAGCGGTCAGCGCCCCGGTCGCAGCAGGCCGTTCTCGTACGCCCAGATGACGACGTGCACCCGATCGGGAACGCCGAGCTTCGCGAGGACGGCCTTCACGTGCGTCTTCACCGTGTTCGCCGAGAGGAACAGCTTCCGAGCGATGTCGTCGTTCGAGGCGCCGGTGGCGAGAGCGCGGGCCACCTCCTGCTCCCGAGGGCTGAGGGCGGCGAGCGCCGATGCCGGGTCCGCTCCGGGAGCGCCATCGCGGACGAATCCGATCAGCGCCTCGGTGGCCCGCGACGACATCACCGACTCGCCGGCGGCCACCGCGACCGCGGCATCCGCGAGTTCCGCAGGGCTGGCGTCCTTCGTCAGGAAGCCGCTCGCCCCCTCGCGGATCGCGGCGTACACGTATTCGTCCAGGTCGAACGTGGTCAGGATCAGCACCCGGGTGGCGGGGCGGAGCCGCAGCACCTCGCGGGTGGCGGCGATGCCGTCCATCCCCGGCATCCGGATGTCCATCAGGACCACGTCGACGGCATGCGCCCGCACGTGCGCGATCGCCGCTTCGCCCGAGGATGCGGTGGCAACGTCCGACAGGCGCGAGTCGCGCGACAGCATCAGCGCGATGGCGGTGCGGAACAGCTCCTGGTCGTCGACGATCAGGATGCGCAGGGTCATCCGATGGTCCTCTCGGTCGGGAGATCCACCGTGACGATCCATCCGCGCGGATCCCGTCCGTGTGCGGTGAGCGTGCCGCCGGCGAGCCGCACCCGCTCGGTGATCCCGACCAGGCCCACGCCGCTGCCGAGATCGGTCACGACGGGGCCGGACCCTCCGTCGTCTTCGATCGTTGCCTGCACCGCATCCGTCCGCCAGTCGATCCGCACCCCGATCGCGACCGGAGGCGCATTGTGACGGATGGCGTTGGTGAGCGCCTCGCGCACGGCGTGATGCAGCGCCAGCGTGGCATCGGCGCGAAGCGGAGTCCTGGTGCCCGACTCTGTCAGCCGCACAATGGTCGAGGGGGTGCGTACTCCCTCGACCAGCTCCTCCAGGGAGTCGATCGTGGGCAACGGCTCGCGCGGGGCATCGTCGGAGACGACCGCGCGCATTCCGCGCAGAGCCTCGCGGCCGGTGTCCACGACGATGCCGAGAGCGGCGTCGCTCCGGTCGGGGTCATCGGCGCGCAACGTGCGGGCGACCTCCGCCTGGGCGATCATCACCGTCATCGAGTGGGCGACGAGATCGTGCAGGTCCCGGTTGATCCGTCCGCGTTCGTCCGCGATCGCCTGCGAGACGCGCGCCGCCATCCGCTCCTCGGCCTGGTCGCGCCGCACCCTCAGGACCAGCCCCAGCGCCCAGGCCGCGGCGATCGCGCCGCTGAGTCCGAGGAATGCGCCGAGGCGAAGCTCCGGATCGTCGAGCCGTAGTTCCGTGAAGGCGATGAGGGCCGCCCCGAAGATACCGCCCGCCAGCGCCGCGATCCGCACGGTCGAGCGGGTCTGCGCGGCGACCTGGCCGATGACCAGGAGGTAGGCCGCGGCCGAGGGGAGGAACGCCCCGGAAGCCGCGCGGATGCCGGGGACCAGCACGAGAGCGCACATGACGGCGTTCGCGATCACGATGGCGGCGGTCGGGTGCCGGACGGCGAGCAGCGTCGCGAGGTGCAGCACCACGTACAGGGCGATCATGAGCGCGAGGATCCACGGCTCGGGGCGGGTGGCCGGCTCTGTGAGGATCGCGATGCTCGACGGCAGCAGGATCACGAGGGCGATGAGCGCCACGATGACGTCGACACGCAGCCAGGCGTGCCGACGGGGACTCGCGACAGAGGCCTCGGACCGCATCGCCCTCATGCTCTCATGCGGGTTCGGGGCGGCGGATCACCCGTCCGGGTGAGTGTGGGGGTGGTGGCCCGGTCGCTACGGCATCCGTATCGCGCCGGCGACCGCTTCAGCGACGAGGGCGCTGGCGCGGACATCGAGGTGGATGCCGTCCGGATGCCGCGTGACGGACTGACTGGTGACGTCGAACACGTCGATCAGATCGACCCCCAGAGTGCTCGCGACGGCGCGCACGATCGGGGCCACCTCGTCGGCGATGATCCGCTCGTGGACCCCGCGGCGATTGGGGAACGCGACGGGTGGAGTCAGCAGGAAGACGGTCGCGCCGCGCGTGCGATAGCGCTCGACGAACGCGGCGAGCTGGGACCGGTAGCGCTCCGCATTCCAGTTGTCGCCGCGGGCATCGTTCGAGCCGAGCATGATGAGCACGATGTCCGCTCCGGCCTCCAGCGACCCCGTGCCCTGGGGAGTCGCGTCGTACGGCCAGTCGCCTTCCCGCTGCAGCGTGCACCGATTCACGCCGTAGTTGAGCACCTGGTATCTGTCGCCGAGGATCCGCTCGAGCTGCGCAGGATACGAGTGGCGATGGCGGCCCCGCAGCAGCGCGCCTGCCCCGTAGGTGTTGCTGTCGCCCACGGCGGCGATGGTCACCTGCTGTTCCCGCCGGCGGGGGACCGGCGGGAACATGATGCGGCGGTATGCGATCGCGCCCACGCCCGCCAGCACGGCGAGCGATGCGGCGAAACCGCGTGCGACGCGCGCCCGAGGTCCGCGCGCCCGGGTCACTTCGCTTCCTCGAGAGCCTCACGCGCGGGGCTTTCGATCCCGACCCCCACCGCGATCAGCCGCGCGCGCAGGTCGTCCGCTCCCGCGAAGAGGTGAGTGTGGATCGACAGGCTCTCCGCTCCGGCGAGCTTCGACGGGGAATCGTCGGTGAAGAGCACCTCGGACGCTTCCACCTCGAGCGCATCGAGCACATGCTGGAACGCGCGTGCATCGGGTTTCGCGAAGCCGATCTCGGCGGAGTTGAAGACGGCGTCGAAGCGGTCGGTGATGCCGTGGGCGGCGAGCTCGTTCGGGATGGTGTCGGTGCCGTTGGTGAGCACCGCCGTGCGGAGCCCCGCGGCACGGACCTCATCGGACAGGGCCAGCACGTCCCCGTCGACCACGGCAGGGTGAACGCCCCACTCCGTGGCCGCCGTCGTGTTGCCGATCCGCTCGCCGATCCGGTGCACCCACTCCGTGCGGGTGATCCTCCCTGTGGTGACCTCGTCGATCAGAGGAGCGGAGAACGCGGTGCCCGCGATCGTTCCCGACTCGAGATCGTGGCGGCGCTCGATCTCGGCCACGTAGGCAGGATCGAAGTGACGGATCACTCCGTCGAGGTCGAACACCACTACTCGGATCATCCGTCCATCCTCTCTCAATCGCCGCCTGAATCGACCGCCGGGTGGAGACTGTCACCGACGCCCTCGCACTGGACAGGACAGGAGAACGATGACGACCGTCTTCCCCCGTTCCGTCTCGGTGGTGATCCCGGTGCGGAACGACGCCGTCCTTCTCGAACAGTGCCTTCGCGCCCTCGATCGGCAGACACGCAGAGCCGACGAGGTCGTCGTCGTCGACAACGGCAGCACCGATGACACCGTTGAGGTCGCCGAGCGGTACGGCGCACGAGTGGTGACCGAGTCGGTCCAGGGCATCCCTCGCGCCTCGGCGGCCGGCTATGACGCGGCGACCGGCGACATCATCGCGCGGTTGGACGCCGACTCGCGACCGAGGCCCGACTGGATCGAGCGGATCGAGCGGACGTTCCGCAGCCACGACGGCCTCGACTTCCTCACCGGCGACCCGAGCTTCTACGGCTCGACGCCGCTCGTGCACTGGATGGGGGAGCACCTCTACATCGGAGGCATGTACACCGTGCTCACCCCTCTGCTCGGGCATGCGCCGCTCTTCGGCTCGAACATGGCGATGCGTGCCGAGACCTGGCGGATGCTGAGCGGCGAGGTGCACCGCGAGGAGCAGAACATTCACGACGACTTCGACCTGTCGTTCCATGTGCGCCCCGAGATGACCGTGCTGCGGGACCGGAGTCTCGTCGTCGAGGTGTCGGCGCGTCCGTTCCGGGACTGGGCATCCCTCCGGCGTCGGCTGAGCTACGTGCTCCCCACGGTCCGGCTGCACCTGCCGCACGAGCCGCTGCACGTGCGGCGACGGGCGCGGCGTGAGGCCGAGACCGGAGCCCTCCGCGGCTGAGTCACCCGACGGCGCGCGCGTAGAGCTCGAGCAGGTCCGCGGTGAGCTGATGCGGAGTGGTCTCGCTGGGGCTGTGGCCAGTGGGGTAGGCGCGGAAGTCGGCATCGATGTCGTGGGCGTACCGTTCGTGGGCGGCCAGCGGCCACAGGTCGTGCGAGCCGGCGACGACCAGCTTGGGGATCGGCAGCGCCCGCACGCGGCCCCGCACGTCCGGGGCGGTCATCATGAGCCCGACGATCTCATCGACGCTGCGTCTGCTCGTGAGCGCGAACCGGGAACGGACGAACTCGAGCCTCCGGGGCAGAACCCGGTTCTTGTTCGTCACGATCCCCCAGATCATGAGTCCGGCACCGCGACGAGGGCTTGCTATCGGGGCGATCGGGCCCAGCCACTTCATGGTCGCGAAGACGTTGCCGACGCCGGGCGGAGTGGTCAGGAGTGTCAGGGAGAGCACGAGCTCGGGGCGTCGGACGGCGACCAGCTGTGCGATCGTGCCGGCGAAGGAATAGCCCAGCAGATGAGCGGGGGTGCCGGCTTCGAGGAAGGCGATGAGGTCGCCGATGAACAGCTCGTACGTGTACGTCGTGTGCGCACCGGCGGCATGCGATTCGTACTGCCCGGCGAGGTCGAACGACTGCACGAAGAACCCGGCATCCGCCAGGAGCGGCAGCATCAGGGCGAAGTCCTCTTTCGAACCCGTCGCGCCGGGGACCAGGACCACACGCGGATGTGTGGGATCGCCCAGCGACACCACGGCCAGCTCGCCGCTCGGTGCGGAGAATCTTGAAGCCCTCGACCCGGGCGGCGGCACCGTCCAGTCGACGTCGCCGATCGCCGCGTCGAGCTCGGCCGGGGCGATATGCGCCCGCTCACTCCGCGAATCCGTCGACACGCTGAAAAGCTACTCCCCGAGCCGCATCCGCGGGAGCATCACGCGCGGGCACCGTCCGGCTTAGGGGGTCAGCGGGACGGTGCGTTCAGCCCCGGATCCTGCTCCAGCGTCGTGCGGGCCAGCTGGCGTGCCACCTCGAACGGCGCGGCGAAGGTCTCCATGCCGACCGTGACGATGGCACCCTCGTAGAGCAGCATCAGGGCTTTCGACATCAGATCGGCGTCCGAAGCGCCGGCCTCCCGGCAGAGCTCGGCGAAGAGGTCGAGCAGCCAGGACTTCTGCCGTGCCACCTCGGGGAAGACCGGGTGGCCGTCGTGGCCGTCGCCGATCTCGGCGCGCGCGTTGATCGCGCTGCAGCCCTTGGGGCTGTTCTCGTCCGACCAGGCGATGGCCGCGTCGAACACGGCGAGCACGCGCGCGATGCCGGGCTCCGGCACGCGGGAGAGGTGTCCGGCTACGTGTTCCCGCCACCGTGCGTCGCGGTGCTGCAGGTAGGAGACGACCAGCGCCTCCTTCGACCCGAACCGGTCATACAGCGTCTTCTTGGTGACGCCTGCCGCCTCGGCGATCGTGTCGACGCCCACCGCGTGGATGCCGCGCTCGTAGAAGAGCAGTGACGCGGCGTCGAGCACGCGGGCGGCGCCGGGCGTGAGGGGAGCGAGCTCGGGAACGGGGGTGGCCATGACAACGAGTATACCAACCTGTATAGTCACAGAAATGGGTATACAGGTCGGTATAGTTCGTGTCGGGGTGACGGTCGCGGCATCCGTGGCCTTCGTCGTCACCTGGAGCTCCGGCTTCCTCGTCCCGGCGATGGTGCCGATCGATGTCTCGCCCCTCGCTCTGCTGGTGTGGCGATTCGTCCCGCTGGCCGTGATCCTGCTCGCAGTGGTCGGATTCACCGGGGCTGGGCGTGGCGTCACGCGCGGCGACGTGGGGCGTCAGGCCGTCATCGGACTCTTCGCCCAGTTCGGATACTGCACGGCCGTGTACGCGGCCATCGCCTCGGGTGTCGCCACCGGCACCACGGCGCTGATCGACGCCGTGCAGCCGCTCGTCATCGCCGTCCTCGTCGGCCCGTTGCTCGGACTGCGCGTGCGCGGGGCGCAATGGGCCGGGCTCCTGATCGGTGCCGGGGGAGTGCTGCTGGTGGTGCGCTCGCAGCTCGACGACTCGACCGCGCACCCCGTCGCCTACGTCTGGCCCGCCCTGGCGATGGCCAGCCTGATCGTCGGAACGTTCCTCCAGCGCCGTTCGGAACCGCGGACCGGCACGCTCGTGACGCTCACCATCCACGTGACCGTGACAGCTCTGGCCCTCGTGCCGGTCGCCGCAGTCTTCGGGGCGCTCGTGCCGCCGGCATCCGCGTCATTCTGGGTGGCTGTCGGGTTCGCGGCGGTGTTTCCGACGCTCGCGGCCTACGGGCTCTATTGGTGGCTGCTGCGCCGGGTGGGCATCACCGCGCTGAATGCCTTGCTCTTCCTGATCGCCCCGACGACAGCGCTGGCCGGCGCGCTCCTGCTGGGGGAGCCGCTCACGGTCCTGACTCTGCTCGGCTTCGCGCTGTGCGCGGGCGGTGTGGCTGCGGTGCTCGTGAGTGAGACGCGCGCCTCACGCTCGACGGCGAGCCGTGTTCGATCGGGGCTTCGATCCGGATCTGCCATGCCCGCCGCGGAGCCCGCGTGCGCAACTCCTCAGAATCGTCGGGGGTAGACCCGATCCGGGGGCCTGCGGCGCGAAATCGCGTGATTCTTGAGGAGTTGTGCACGGGGCGCCGGGCCACCCCCGTCCGATAGTTGCGCTTTCGCAACTATCGGAGTATGGTTGACCTCGATCAACTTTCTACGCAGGAGCGTCAAACCAAGTGACAAACACCCCATCCTCAGCACCCGAAGCCACCCGCTCGGCCCGCGAGGTCTTCACCGCGATCTCCGGTCTCGTCGTCGGCATGTTCGTCGCCGTGCTCTCGGGCACCGTCGTGTCGACCTCGATGCCGGTCATCATCGCCGACCTCGGCGGCACCCAGTCCCAGTACACCTGGGTCATCACCGCGAGCCTTCTGGCCACCGCCGTCTCCACCCCGATCTGGGGCAAGCTCGCCGACCTGGTCGACCGCAAGGTGCTCGTCCAGATCTCCCTCATCCTCTTCACGGTCGGCACCGTGATCGCCGGCTTCTCGACCGACACGAACATGCTCATCGCGGTCCGCGTCATCCAGGGCATCGGCGTCGGCGGCCTGATGTCGCTCGTCATGATCGCCGTGGCCCTCATCATCTCCCCGCGTGAGCGCGGCAAGTACATGGGCGTCGTCGGCGGCATCATGGCCCTCGGCACCATCGGCGGCCCGCTGCTCGGCGGCCTCCTCACCGATGTGTGGGGCTGGCGCTCCAACTTCTTCGTCGGCGTGCCGTTCGCGATCCTCGCCCTCGTGCTGCTGCAGTTCACCCTGCACCTTCCCAAGCCCCAGCGTGACAGCAAGGTCTCGATCGACTACTTCGGCATCGTGCTGCTCGCGGTCGGCGTCTCGACCCTGCTCATCTGGGTCTCGATGGGCGGCAGCCAGTTCGACTGGGACTCCTCGACGAGCATCATGCTCGCCGTGATCGCCGGAGTCGCGATCGCCGCCTTCATCACGGTCGAGTTCTTCGTCAAGGAACCGATCGTGCCGATGTCGCTGTTCCGCAACCGCACCTTCACGCTGTCGGTCATCGCCTCGATCGCCATCGGCGTCTCGATGTTCGCCACCTCGGTGTTCCTCGCGCAGTACTTCCAGCTAGCCCGTGGCGCCACGCCCACCGAGTCCGGCCTCATGACCATCCCGATGATCATCGGCCAGATGGGCGCGTCGATCATCATCGGCCAGCTCGTGAGCCGCTTCGGCAAGTGGAAGGGCTGGATGCTGACCGGCTCGATCCTCGCCACCATCGGCGTCAGCCTGATGGCCACCCTGCGCTACGACACCCCGTTCCCGCTGGTCGCCGTCTACATGTTCATCCTCGGTGCGGGTCTCGGCATGGTCATGCAGAACCTCACGCTCATCGTGCAGAACGACACCGCTCCGCAGCAGCTGGGCGCCGCGTCGTCGAACGTGAACTTCTTCCGCACGATCGCCGGCACCATCGGCGTCACCGTGATGGGCGCGATGCTGTCGACCAGCGTCGCGTCGTACATCACCGACTCGCTCGACGGCTTCACACCGACGACGCCCGCCGAGGTCGAGGCGCTCAAGCACCTCGCCTCGGGTGATGTGCCGAAGGTCGGTCAGCTGCCCGACACGATCCGCACGATCGTCGAGGGCGCGTACGGGCACGGCATCGCCGATTCGTTCATCATCGCCATCCCGCTCGCGGTGATCGCCATCATCGCGATCGCGTTCATCAAGAACAAGCCGCTGTCGACGAAGAATGCCGCCGAGCAGATGCTCGAGCAGGCGGAGGAGTCGATGATCGAGGTCTCCGAGGCCGAGGTCGGCGCGTCGCTCTCCACCGGGGCCATCCGGCTCGGGGGTGCGGAGTCCGCCTCTCCCGCGACCGGTTCGGTGCGCGTTCTCGAACGCGAAGATCGGGACCAGGAGCGCTGAGATGCTCGCCCCCGAAGCGGTCGCGTCAACGGATGTCGACAGCGCGCTCGGCGACCTCCAGGCGCACCTGAACCTCATCTTCGCGAGGACCAGGTCGCTCTGGAAGGAGTCTGCAGCTCGGGTGCACCCCGAGCTGCAGGTGGCCGGGTACAAGCTGCTGACGTTCATCGCCCGGGCGGGCACCGCGAACGCGCACGAGCTGGCCGAGCGGTTCGAGATGGACAAGTCGGTCATCAGTCGCCAGGTGCGGATGCTGGAAGAGGCGGAGCTTCTCGAGTCCCGGCCGGACGAGCGGGACGGGCGGCTGCGGGTGCTGAGCGCGACGCCGTCGGCTTGTGCCGCGCTCGCCGAGGTCCGCCGTGAGTACGGCACCCGCTTGCAGGCAGTGGTCGACGAGCTGACCCCCGAGGAGATCCAGGCGGCGTCCAAGGCGTTCCGGCTGCTCGCAGAGGTCTGAGTGAAGCCCCGTTGTCGCCAACGACAGCGGGGCTTCGCCGTACACTGGCGAGCATGAGCGCCTCTCCCGACGCCCCCGCCGACACCCCCGCATCACCCTCTGACGAGGATCTTCTGGGCGGAGCGGACCTCGATCAGGCCGTCACCAGAGTCGAGCAGGAACTCGGTCGACTCTTCGCCCGCATCCGCATCAGCTGGCGTGAGGCCGCAGCGACCGTGCATCCCGATCTCCAGCCGCTCGGATACCAGGTGCTCACGTCCATCGCGACGGGCAAGGCGACATCGGCCGGCGCGATCATCGAGCACCTGCAGACCGACAAGTCGGCGGTGAGTCGTCAGGTGCGCCAGCTCGAGCAGCTCGGACTCGTCGAGAGTGTGCACGATCCGGAGGACCGCCGCGCGCGTGTGCTCGTCGCGACCGACCTGGCGCAGGAGCGGATCGCCGTCGCCCGCTCCCGCTACGAGGGGCGCATCGGCGAGCGGTTGCGCAAGTGGACGGCCGCCGACCTCGACCACTTCGCCGAACTTCTGTCCGCACTCGGCGGCAACTGAGTCCCGGGAGTCTCAACCCTCCCGCCGCACATCTTCCCTGAGCACAACTTCTTCCCTGAGCACAACTTCTTCCCTGAGCACAACTTCTTCCCTGAGCACAACTTCGGAGATCGGGGCGGACACGCCGTCGGCCCGGCGGATTGAGCGGCGCGGCGGCCGCGGAATCCGAAGTTGTGCTCAGCAAGGGCGCGGCCGAGCATCGCGGTCGGGCGGCGGGGCGGGGGAATACCCCGACCGGTCCGCGCCTTACCTCCCACTGTGACTCTTTTCGAACCGGCCGTCTTCGGCGCCCTGCAGCTGTCCAATCGCGTCGTCATGGCGCCGCTCACCCGCACCCGCGCGGACGACGACGGGGTGCCTACCGAGGTGATGGTGGAGTACTACCGGCAGCGTGCGGGTCAGGGCCTCATCATCTCCGAGGGCACGTGGCCGGCGGCCGAAGGCAAGTCGTACGCGGGGCAGCCGGGCATCGTCACGCCCGCGCAGATCGACGGGTGGCGGCCCGTCGCCGACGCGGTCCACGAGGCGGGCGGCACGATCGTCATGCAGCTGATGCACGGTGGGCGAGTAGGGCACCCGGAGATCTCGGGGCAGCCTCGTGTGGTCGCCCCGAGCGCGCTCGCCGCACCCGGTCAGACCCACACGCCCGTGGGCAAGGCCGACCTGCCGGTTGCTCACGCCCTCACCCTCGACGAGATCCCCGAGGTCGTCGAGCAGTTCGCGCAGGCCGCACGCAACGCGATCGCCGCCGGCTTCGACGGTGTCGAGGTGCACGGAGCCAACGGCTACCTGGTGCACGAGTTCCTCTCGCCGGTGTCGAACATCCGCGACGACCGGTACGGCGGGTCGCCCGACAACCGCGCCCGCTTCGCGATCGAGGTCACGGCCGCCGTCGCCGCCGCGGTGGGAGCCGACCGCACCGGCATCAGGCTGTCGCCGCAGCACAACATCCAGGGTGTGCTCGAAGAGGACGACGCAGACGTCCACGCGACCTACGCCGCCATCGCCCGGGGTCTCGCCCCGCTCGGCCTCGCCTTCATCGATGTGCTCAGCGCCGCACCGACGAGCGAGCTCGTGCAGCACATCCGGCGCACGGCGGGCGCACCGCTGATCATCAACACGGGCTTCGGTGTCGTCACCACGCGGGAGGATGCCGAAGCGCTGGTCGCCGACGGGTGGGCGGATGCCGTTGCGGCAGGACGCCCCGTGATCGCCAACCCCGACCTGGTCGAGCGGTGGCGGGAGGGGGCCGAGCTCAACGACCCGCGCCCGCAGCTGTTCTACGGTCGCACGGCAGAGGGGTACACCGACTACCCGTCGCTGGAGGGCGTGCGCGCCGGGGTCTGAGGGCTCACGGGGCCTCGCCCTCCGACGTGCGCGGCTCCGCAGGCGCCGCCGGTGCGACCCGGAGACTGATGGCCGTCCACGAGACGGGCGGCAGCTCGATGACCGCGGCGCCGTCGGAGATGACCAGCGTCTCGTTCGGTCGAAGGGTCACGCGCTCGGGATCCTCGAGGGTGTTCACCGCGTAGACGTCGTCGTCGCTGAGCGTGCGGGCCTGCGCCTTCAGCACAGCGCCGAACTCCGAGACGTCGAAGGAGAGCGTCACCGGGTCGGTCTGCGATCGGTTCACCATGAACACGCTGACGCTGGCCGTGGCGGAGTCGAAAGTCGTCACGGCGTCGATGACCGGAACATTCCCGTACGTGTCGGTCTCATAGCGGTCGCACTCGACATGGGTCGGGACGGAATGCCCGGATGCGAGCTCCGAGGTGACGGCGAAGGGGAAGAACGTCGTCTGCTTCCAGGCGATGCCGCCCGGCTCCGTCATGATCGGAGCGATCACGTTGACCAGTTGAGCGAGTGAGGCGCTGGTCACCCTGTCCGCCCGGCGCAGCAGTGAGATGAGGAGGCTGCCCACCACCACGGCGTCCGCCACCGAGTACGCGTCTTCGAGGAGTCGCGGCGCCGTCGGCCAGTTCTGCGCACCGGTGATCTTGTCCACGGTCTCGAACCGGGTGTTGTACCAGACGTTCCACTCGTCGAACGAGAGGTTCACGACGTGGTCGCTGCGCTTCGCTGCCTTGACGTGATCGACGGTCGCGATCACCGAAGAGATGAACTCGTCCATATCGACCGACGATGCGAGGAAACTCCCGAGGTCGCCGTCCTTCTCCTCGTAGTAGGCATGGCAGGAGATGTAGTCGATGTCGTCGTACGTGTGCGAGAGGACGACGCGCTCCCAGTCCCCGAAGGTCGGCATCGATCGGCTCGAGGAGCCGCAGACGACCAGCTCGAGCGAGGGATCGAACATCCGCATGGCGCGTGCCGTCTGTGCCGCGAGCTTGCCGTAGTCGTCCGCCGAACGGTGACCGAGCTGCCATGGCCCGTCCATCTCGTTCCCGAGGCACCACATCCGCACGTCGAACGGCTCGGCCCGGCCGTTCGCCGCCCGTTCGTCCGCCCGCGCCGATCCCGAGCTCAGGTTGGTGTATTCCAAGAGGTCGAGTGCCTCCAGAGTTCCGCGCGTGCCCAGGTTGACCGCGAGCATGAGCTCACTGCCGACGGACTCCAGCCACGACGCGAACTCGTGCAGGCCCACTTCGTTCGATTCCGCCGAATGCCAGGCGAGGTCGAGCCGGGCGGGGCGCTGCGACCGCGGGCCCACGCTGTCCTCCCACCGGAATCCGGAGACGAAGTTGCCACCGGGGTAGCGGATCGCGCTCACACCGAGTTCGGCCACCAGCGCCTTCACGTCGGAGCGAAAACCCTCCGCATCGGCGGTCGGGTGTCCGGGTTCGTAGATGCCGTCGTAGACGGATCGACCGAGGTGCTCCACGAAGGAGCCGAAGACGCGGCGGTTCACAGCCCCGACCGGATGCTGGGTGTCGAAGGTCAATCGTGCGGCGGTCATTTCTGCCTTTCGGTCGGATCTTCACGGTCCTGGCGAGCGGGTCGCGGCCGGCGTGCGGATGGTCGGTCTACTTGAGCCCGGTGCTCGCGACGCTCTCGATGAAGCGTCGTTGGACGAAGAGGAACATGATCGCGAGCGGCACCACAGCGATCAGGGAGCCGGCCATCATCACGCCGTAGGGGATGATGCCGCTGGGCCCCGTGAGCAGCGTGAGCCCGGAGGTGATTGTGCCCATCTCCTGCTCCGTGGTGAAGACGAGCGGCCACAGCAGATCGTTCCAGTTGTTGACGAACGTGTAGATGCCCAGCGTGAGAAGCGCGGGGACCGCATTGGGGAGCACGACGCTGCGGAAGATCCGGAACTCCGAAGCCCCGTCGATGCGGGCGGCGTTGTCGAGGTCGCGCGGCAGGGACAGGAAGAACTGGCGGAGGAAGAAGATCCCGAAGGCATCTGCCGCGCGGGGGATGATGAGGCCCCAGAAGGTGTTCACCCAGCCGAAGTCAGACACCAGCTGGTAGATCGGGATGAGCGTCGCCTGGAACGGGATCATCAGGCTCGCCACGATCACGACGAGGAGCACGCGGCTCCCGCGGAAGTCGATGCGGGCGAGCACGTAGGCGGCCAGGGAATCGAAGACGAGTGCACAGATGGTGACGCCGCCCGCGAAGATGAAGCTGTTGACGATCAGGCGGGCGAAGGGCAGGTCCGTGAAGATCCGCTCGAAGTTGTCGAGGGTCCATGCCCCCGGCACGAGCGAGGGCGGGAAGGCGTTGACCTCGGCCACCGGCTTGAAGGCGGTGAAGACGATGATGAGGATCGGCAGCAGGATCAGGAGCGTGACGAACAGCATCGCCAGGAAGTAGAGTCCGCGTCCGACCCGGAGTCGCGTGGGTCGGCGCCGGGAGAGGGCGATGTCGGTCATGCGGCGTCCTTCGCTCGACGGCCCGAGAGGGCGAACTGGACGAGGCTCAGCAGGAGCGTCGCGATAAGCAGCACGTACGACACCGCAGAGGCGAAGCCGAGCTCGAGATCACGGAATCCGGACTGGTAGATCTGCATGACGATCGTCTGCGTGCTGCGGTACGGCCCGCCGCCGGTGAGGACGTAGATCTGGTCGAAGGCCTGGAGTGCGGCGATCGTCGCGATGATGAGCACGAATCCCGTGGTGTTGCCCAGCAGCGGGAGGGTGACGTTGCGGAAGCGCGCGAGGGGGCCGGCGCCGTCCATGTTCGCCGCCTCGTACAGGCTCTTCGGGATCTCCTGGAGCCCGGCGAGGAAGACGATCATGTAGAAGGCGAAGTTCTTCCACACCGCGACCAGGACCACCGTCGGCATCGCGAGCACCGGATCCTGGAGCACGTTGCCGATGCGGATGCCGAAGGCCTGCAGCCAGTAGTTCAGCAGACCGACCTGCGGGTCGAGGAGGTACTGCCAGGCGAACGCGGCGACGGCGAGGGAGACGATGAACGGCAGGAACAGCCACGTGCGAAACATGCCTCGGAGGGGCAGGTTCGGGCTGTTGAGCGCGAGGGCGAGCAGGAGGGCGAGCACGACGGCCAGGGGAGTGAAGAGCACGGTGTAGAGCACCGTGTTGCCCATCGACTGGAGCATCTCGGAGTCGGTGAAGACCTCGATGTAGTTGGCGAACCCCACGTACTCCTCGAGGCCGAACCCGCTCGCATCGGTGAAGGAGAGCCGGAGTGCGGACACCATCGGCCAGAAGACGAACAGGGCGAGGATCGTCAGCGCGGGCACGAGGAAGGCGAGGATCGTGAGGCGGCGCTTCGCGGCGCCGCCGATCGGGCCGCGTCCGCCGAGCTGCGCCGGAGGGCGCCGGCGTCGGGCGGGTGGGGAAGTCGTGGCAGTCATCGTCACTCTCTCTACAACGTTGTAACCCACACAGTAAGGACCTCGGGGCGGCTCGTCAACTCGCGATTCCGGTTCTCGGGCCGCCGCGGGCGAGCGCTGTGCGGATGGCGGACCGAGCGGCTTGACATTTCTCGGAACATCGAGAACCATAACCTCTATAACGTTTACTTACAACGTTGTAAAGCGATGATGAGGACACCCGTCCTCCGCGCCGACAGAGTGGTCGAACAGTGGAGGTTCCCCTGATGAAGAAAGCACTACCCGCAGCGTTCGCGAGCGTCCTTCTGCTCGCCCTGGCCGGCTGCTCGTCGGCCGGCACCCCGTCCGAAGAGGGCGGGGTCATCGAGCTCGATTTCTGGCACGGCTACACCGAGGCGGATGGCGAGGTGCTGAACGATCTCGTCGCCGAGTTCAACGAGTCTCAGGACGAGGTGAAGATCACCCCGGCGGTCAAGCCCTGGGCGACGCTCCTCGACTCGGCGCTCCCGGCACTGACCGCGAAGAAGGGGCCGCAGCTCATGGCGATCCCGCCGGAGAACATCCCGGTCTTCGCGTCGAAGGGCGCTCTCCAGCCGCTCGACGACTGGTACGAGAGCGACAGCGCCGCGGATGTCCTCAACCCCGGCGCCGTCGATACCGGTATCGTCGACGGCGAGCGCTTCGGGGCTCCGCTGAGCTTCACTCCGCTGACGATGTTCTACAACGTCGCGATGTTCGAGGCAGCCGGTGTCTCTGTGCCGACGACCTGGGACGAGTGGGTCGCGGCAGCCACTGCGCTCACCATCGACGCGAACGGGGACGGTGAGCCCGAGCAGTACGGGCTCGCACTCCAGGACAACGCGACCGTTGGCAACGGCGTCTGGCCGTCTCTGTTCAAGAGCGGTGGTGGCGATGTGGTGACTGCCGACGGCGACGTCGTGGTCGATTCGCCCGAGAATGTGGAGACGCTCACGTACTGGTCCGATGCGGTCGCCGCCGGAAAGTTCTCACCGACCGGCCTCACCGGGGCGGATGCCGACGGACTCTTCAGTGCGGGGAAGGTCGCGATGACGCTCGGCGGCCCGTGGCTCGCCACCGTCTCCGAGGAGTCGGGCATCGACTACGGCATCGCACCGCTCCCGGCCGGCCCCGACGGCATCGTCGCCTCGGCCCTCGCTGTCGACATGAGCATCACCGCGCAGGCGTCGGCGGAGGAGAAGGCCGCGGCCGAGAAGTTCTTCACCTGGTTCTACCAGAAGGAGAACATGGTCACGTGGTCGCTCGCTTCCGGCTGGCCCCCGCTCACGTCGGAGGTGTCGGCGGAGGATGTCGCGGAGAACCCCGTCGTGTCGGCCCTCACCGAGCAGTCCGAGTATGGCGCCGCACTCCTGCCCGGTGTCATCCCGTCGACGGATGTGCTCACCGCACTCGACACCGCCACGCAGAAGGCGCTCGCCGGAGGCGATCCTGCTGATCTGCTCCGCGCGGCGCAAGAGGAGATGGAGGCGGCCCTGGCCGGCTGACCCTGCTGCACGACTGCCCGCACCGACGCTCGTGATCGGTGCGGGCCGCCGTGTGTCCGGCGCCCGAGCCCGACGCGCGGCAGAGACATCGAACGGATCCCCGCGATCCGAGAAGGAGAATGACGACGTGAACTGGTTCGAGGACGGACGCCTGCGATTCGCCATGGGAGTGGAAGACACCTTCATCCCGCAGACGCGACCGGGGGAGCGCGCGCTGGATGAGTACGAACTCATGCAGCACTACCGCTTCTGGTCGGAGGATCTCGGCTACTGCGCCGAAGTCGGCAGCGAGATGGTGCGGTGGGGGATCCCCTGGTACCGCGTCAATCCGGAGCCCGGCGTGTGGGACTGGGAGTGGCTCGATGCGGTGATCGATCGCTTCGACGAGCTGGGGATCGAACTCATCGCCGACCTCGTCCACTACGGGACGCCGCTCTGGCTGGAGGATCAGTTCGTCAACCCGGAGTATCCGGAGCGCGTCGCCGAGTACGCGGCCGCCGTCGCCGAGCGGTATCGGGGTCGGATCCGCCACTACACCCCGCTCAACGAGCCGCTGCTCAACATCATGTACTGCGGCGAGTTCGCGCAGTGGCCGCCGTACCGTTCCGGTGACCGCGGGTTCGTCGAGGTCTTGCGCGGGATCTCGCGCGGGATCGTCACGACGCAGCGGGCCATCGCCGCCGTCGATCCGGATGCCGACTTCGTGCACGTGGAGGCATCGTTCCGGTTCGCCGGGGACACCGCCGCGCACAGCGAGACCCATGAGAACCTGCGGCAGCGCGCGTACATCGTGCAGGACCTCGTGATGGGCCGCGTCGGCGACGACCACCCGCTCGCCCCGTACCTGCGGGAGAACGGGTTCACCGACGAGGACTTCGCCTGGGCTCTCGAGAACACGGCGATGCCGGACGTCGTCGGGGTCAACTACTACCCGCAGCACTCCACGGAGGTGTTCGAAGCGGGCGTCGTGCATACGGGTGGCCCCCGCGATCTTCGGCCGCGCCTGGATGCCGGCACCGCAGGGCTGGCCGACGTTATCGAGTCGTTCGCCGCGCGGTACGGCCGGCCCGTCTTCCTGACGGAGACGAGCTACACCGGCACCGTCGATGAGCGGATCGCCTGGATGGATGCGTCGATCGCAGCGATCGAGGAACTCCGCGCGGCCGGCGTCGACGTCATCGGGTACACGTGGTGGTGCATCACGGACATGGTCGAGTGGTCGTATCGCCCGGGCGACGGGAAGCCCATGGACTACCGCCTCCGCATGGGCCTGTGGGCGCTCGAGGAAGACGAGGACGGCGTGCTCCAGCGGCATCGCACGCCGGTGGCCGACGCCTTCCTGCGGCATTCGCGGGCCTGATCGTCGCGACTCTTGACGGATTTACAACGTTGTGCAATTCTCCATTTACAACGATGTAAATCCTGATGGGGATCCCCGCGTCAGGACCTCAGACCTGGAGGACGCAATGAAGCGGTTATCGGTACAGAGATCTCGCGGGAGGCTGGCAGGACTGTCCGCCCTCGCTGCGACGCTGGCACTCGTGGCGACGGGGTTCGTCGCCACGAGTGCGCAGGCGGTGACGACGGGCAACGGATCCCTGGTGTACGCGCCACCGAACGGTTCGTCGTTCAACGACGAGGGCGGAGACGCGACGGGCACGGCCTACGCGAAGATCATCGCCCTCAAGCACAACGGCACCTCCAACGGGACGCTGCTGAACACGTTCGACGACGGACGCCTGATCAAGGACGTGAACCCTAGCTCCAACCCCACGACGGATACACAGGCGTGCCTCGCGAACCCCGCCCTGGCGTGCCACCAGGAATGGCCGATCTTCCGGAGCACGAACGACGGCGCGAGCTGGCAGAAGATCTCGGCGGTCAACCCGGGACTGCAGTTCCCCGGGACCGCCGGTCAGGAGAGCACGACACAGCTCGACCGCCTGGCGCAGCCTTTCCTCTTCGAGGTGCCGCAGACGACCGGGAACCTCGCGGCGGGCACCATCCTGCTCACCGGTCAGATCAGGCCGGCCGACCGCAACGCCGCGTCGTCGGTGACCAAGCTCGTCGTCTACAAGAGCACCGACCGAGGGTCATCCTGGAGCTACGTGAGCACGATCGACACGGGCGGACCGGCGATCTACGACCCCTCGCCGACTTCCACGACCACGACCGTCTGGGAGCCGACTCTGGCGATCGACGGAGGGGGAGGGCTCGTCGCCTACTTCTCGGATGAGCGGCAGAAGGCGAACGGCGTCCTTCAGGCCGTCTCCTACCGGCGCTCGCTCGACGGCGGTCTGACATGGGGCGCCCTCTCGAACGTGTCGGCGCCCACCGACTCCACGCATCGTCCCGGCATGATCACGGTGGACAAGTTGCCCGACGGCTCGTACATCGCGACCTACGAAGTGGTCAACGCTCAGGGATACGCGTTCTCGAACGCCTCGCCGGTGTTCTTCAAGAAGTCGCCCGATGGCCTCAACTGGGGTTCGACGACGAGTCTGGGCACGCCGGTCGAACTCGCCGACGGCCGTGGGATCGGATCCTCGCCGACGGTGAAGTGGGTGCCCACCGGGGGACCGAAGGGAATGATCGTCGTCGCCTCGAAATGGGGGCTTGACGCCGCCGGCAACCTCGACGGCGGCCAGAACTTCTTCGTCAACTACAACCTCGGCGCCGGCCCGTGGGAGCGACTGCCCTTCGCGGTGACGTTCAACGGTCCGAGCTCCATCACCGGCTTCGCGCAGGGGATCGACTACAGCCCCGACGGACGCACGCTGTACCAGGCGGTGAACGTCGACAACTACCGGCCGAACCTGTCGAACCCCAGTCAGACCTATCTCTACAACGACATCCGGGTCGGGACGATCCCGCTCACGGCGACCTCGTACGAGGCGGAGAACGCTGCACGGACGAACACCACCCTCGTGACGCACGGCGACGCCTCGAACGGGAGCAAGGTCGGCAACATCAACTTCGCGGACAGCTCGGTGACCTTCACCGTCGATGCTCCGCAGGCGGGTACCTACGAGCTCAACGTGAGGTACGCCAACGGCATGGGGTCCACGAGCGGTCACGCGGTCTCGGTGAACGGAGGGGCAGCGACGAACATCAGCTATCCCGCCACCGCTGACTGGGGGCGCTACCTCTGGGCGCAGAAGACCGTGACCCTCAACGCTGGTTCGAACACGGTGCGGTTCGCCTACTCGGGAACCTTCGCGGAACTCGATCAGATCCAGCTCCACAAGAGCGGCACGACCCTGCCGGCGACGTTCCAGGTGCAGAACCGCAACAGCGGGAAACTCCTCGAGATCCTGTCGGCACTCACGACCGACGGCGCCGCCGCCGGGCAGTGGGGGCCGACGGCGAACGCCACTCAGGTGTGGAAGGTGCAGCCCGCGACCGGGGGGACGTTCGAGCTCGTGAACAAGAACAGCCGGAAGCTGCTCGAGATCCCGGGCGCCTCCACCGCTGACGGTGTCGGCGCAGTCCAGCGGTCGGCGACCGGCACCGCGACGCAGCGCTGGAACCTGTCGCCCAACAGCGCGGGGTATTGGACCGTCGCCAACGCGAACAGCGCGAAGCTCCTCGAGATCGGCTCCTGCTCGACGACCGACGGTGCGGTCGCGCAGCAGTGGGGCCCGACAGGAGCGGCGTGCCAGGAGTGGCGCCTCGTCAAGGAGGGCATCCAGTGACGCCGGAGTGATGAGGGGCGCGGAGCGGTCGGAGACATCGGCCGCTCCGCGTCTCTGCCCGACGCGGTTCAGTCCGCAGGGACGGCGGATTCGCGGACGACCACCTCGAAGTCGACCAGCACTTCTCGAGGCTCCGCTGGTCGACCGCCGCCGTCGCGGATGCGGGCGAGGAGGAGCTCCACGGCGAGAGCGGCGATCTGCTCCCGGCCGGGATCGATGGTCGACAGGCTCGGGAGCGTGTACTGGGCCTCGTCGATGTCGTCGAAGCCCACCACCGAGACGTCGTCGGGGATGCGGAGACCGGCCTCCTGGAGGGCGCGCATCGCACCCAGCGCGAGGGCGTCGTTGAGCCCGAAGACGGCATCGAACGCGACGCCGTCGTTCAGAAGGTCCCGGATCGCGGCGGCGCCGTTCGATCGATGCCAGAGGGTCGTGTACCGCACCAGCGACGGATCGATCTCGATGCCGGCTGCGGCGAGTGCCTGCTCGTAGCCCTGCGTGCGCAGGGCGGCGGACCCGACATCCTCATCGACGTGCGCGCCGACGAGGGCGATGCGTCGTCGCCCGGCCTTCAGGAGGAGTTCCGTCGCGGCCTGCGCAGCCTCGACGTTGCGCATGGTGACGTGATCGACCGGTCCGCCGAAGATGCGCTCACCGAGCAGCACCACCGGGAAGTCGACCTCGAAGTGATGAGCATCCGCCGGGCCCATGCCGAGCGGGCTGAAGATGAGTCCGTCGGTGAGTTGCATGCGCGGGCTCGTCAGAACGGCGATCTCGCGGTCGCGGTCGGCGCCGGTCTTCTCGATCAAGACCACGAGACCGTGCTTCTCCGCCTCGGCGATGACCGCGTCAGCGAGTTCCCCGAAGTAGCTGAGGCTCAACTCGGGAAGCACCAGCCCGATCACCCCGCTCCGCCCGGAACGCAGCGAGCGTGCCGACAGGTTCGGCTGGTAGTTGAGCTCCTCGATCGCCTCGCGAACGCGGGTTCTCGTCGACTCCTTGACGTGCGGATAGTCGTTGACGACGTTCGAGACCGTCTTTATCGAGACGCCGGCGAGATTCGCCACGTCGTGGAGGGTGGCTGCCATTCGACCTCCCAGACGTCAACACCGTCCTTGATGATACAACGTCGTAAAGCTCTCGACGCTTAGGGATGAGGCTCCTCTTCCCGCGTCGAGAACAGCGTGAAGGAGAGGTCGACGAGGGGCAGAGCGTCGCGCGGAACCACGGCCGTGCACACGACATGCTCGTCGATCCGGAATCCGACGCCGTAGACGAACGGGTCGGTGTCGATCTGCAACGCGGGGTGATCACGTCCGTCGACCTCGACCGAGGTCTCGGATGCCGCGGTGGTCGTGGCGGCCCACGCGTCATCGTCGGCGCGCGGATCCCAGGAGAGGCCGAGCTCTTCGCGGAACTGGTTGCGCAGGATGTGGTTGGTGTGGTCGACGAGCTGCTCAGCGAGGCTGGTCCCCTCGCGGGCAGGCGAGGCATTCCAGGTGGTGCGCACCGCCTCCCACAGCATCGGGTACCGGAACACCTTCACCTGCTCGATCAGCCAGGCCGGTCGTCCCCACGGAGGTTCGTCGTCGAGGGAACGCCTCGTCGCCTCGTCCAGCTCGATCTCATTGCGCGGGTCGGCGTGGTCGTCGGGATACCGCCACAGCGTGTAGCTGAACGCCGCGGAGATCTCTTCGCGCCCGGTTGCGCCGCCGATCTCCGTGAAGCTGGCGATCGGTATGCGCGTGAGCGCCGGTTGCGGCCTGAGCTCGAAGACGGGGAAGGGAAGGCTGCGTACCCGGGCCTCCGACTCGATGCTCGGGTCCGGCGCATCCATCGGGACCACTCCGCTGAACTCCATCGGTCCAGTGTGCCCCGTCGGGCCGCGTCACAACAGGATGTCGTCCGCAGAGTCCAGACTCCGCCATCCCATCTCGCGGGCTCCCCGTCGCTCTCCCACATCCGCTTCCGGCAGCGGTCCGAGGCCGATGCCGGTCAGGGCCGCGATGTCGGCGACCGGCACTTGGAAGGTGCGGAAAGCCCCGAGAGGCGGCACGGCGAGCGCCCCCTCCCGCGTGTCGACGAGCTCGGACTGATCGAGCACGAAGCCGGTGGCGGCGAGCCCCTCGGAACCCTGCCAGGCGGCGATCTTCCAGAACCGCAGCGGGATCCGGATCCCGCGGTAGGGCGGGTCGTCGTCGGCGAGGATCGGCGCGGTGAAGACCGACACCCGCTGATCGGTGGCCTCGGCGTAGGCCAGTACATGGTCTTCGAGGCCGAGCCAGAGTTCCTTCGACTGGTTGAACCCCGCAGCCTGCGGCGCGGCGTTCGGGTAGAAGAAGGTCGCCTCGGTGGCGGCTCGTGCCGCGTCGGCCGACCCCCATCCGGGATCACGGCGGCGCACGAGGTGCCCGCGGTCGAGGTCATTGCGCGCGTATACCTCGGCTCCGGTCTGCTCGGCGGCCGGTACGCGTTCGTCGAGCCGCCAGTCGCCGGTGCGCGGCAGGTCCTGCAGGGACGCGCCGTCGATGTTCACCGCGGTCACTGCGGCGAGCCGCCGCGCGGGATCGAGGAGCACCGTGAAGCGCGGATAGGGAAGCGGGCGCACGGCCTGTGCCGGGCGCGGGAGGGGCACTCGGTCGGCGAGGAATTCCGGGTCGTAGCCGTCGGTCATGTCTCCATCGTGCCCGGTGCCACCGACGCGCGCACAGCTCAGGTCAGTCAGTTCAGCCGACGATCACGTCGAGCGCGACGGTGGGGCACGCCACCCGCGGGAGGTCGGCGAGACCGCTGCCGCGCACCGAGTCGCCGGTCGCCCATCGCGGATCGGTCGACACCACCACCCGCCCGACGCCGTTCGTCAGCGTGACCTCGCTGCCCAGCGCGGCGAACCGGTGGGTCAGGTCCCGCTCGACCGCTGAGACGAGCAGATCGAGTCCGGCGACGCCGATCCGCTGTCCGTCCACATCGGCGGGCACGGCGATCGTGATCGTGTACTCGTCGCTGCAGAGGTAGTCGACGTACGGGCCGGCCACATGCGGCTCGCCGGTGGTCATCGGCACGCGGTACCACTCGAGCGCGCTGTAGTCGATGTTCTCCTTGTTGAGCGACTGCGAGGCGAGCACGAGCTGGCGCCGGTCGTCGCCCTGCCACCACGCCAGGTGACTGTGGGCGTCGGCGAGCAGATCGATCGCCGCGATGAACCCGGCGCCGTAGACGGGCACGCCGCGCAGGTCGAGTGTCTTCAGGGCATGCGGGCGCACCAGGGCATCGATCTTCGAGCGGGTGAGCGGTCCGGTGGCCCTGGCACCGGCGACCTGGGTGGCGAACGGCCCCACCCAGTCGACGAGGGCGCGCACGGGCGCGGAGAAGTAGTCCTCCACGATCGCGGCCGCGGCCTGGGTGGCGGTGTCGGTTGCTGTGTTCATCGCGTCCTCCTGTGCACGTCGATGCGGGTCTTCGGAACTAGCCGTTCGCGGCCTGGAGCCGGATCAGCGCGTCGATGGTCTCGGCGGCCATGAGCTCGGTCCTCGCCCCGGCGGCGTCGGGGTCTCCGGCCTCCACGGCGTCGATGACGGCGGCGAGGTGCGCGGCCTGCCGTCGAAGGTTCTCGGTCTCGTGCGCGACGAGACGCAGGTACGGCGAGAGCTCGGCCTGCAGCTTCATCTGCTCGCGCGTCAGTCGCGCGGACTGGCTGAGGGCGACGATCTCGATCTGCACGTCGTCGAGCAGCCGGCGCTGCGCCTCGGTGTCGAGCTCGTCGATCCGGTCCATCCGGCGGCGCACCCGCTGCGTCTCGCTGGGGTCGGCGCGCCTCGCGGCCAGGCGGACGCACGCACCGGTGATGGCGGCGTAGTGCGCGCCCAGATCGCGCAGGGCGAGGCGCGAGGTGCGCCGCACCGCTTCCCGCGCGAAGGTCAGGGGATCGGCGTGCGCAGCGACGAAGCTGCCGCCGTTGCGCCCCCGTCGGGTCACGACGAGGCCGCGGCCACGCAGCGCGAGCAACGCCTCGCGCACGGTCACCGGAGCGACCCCGAGGCTCTTGCTGAGGTCGGCCTCGGAGGGGAGGCGCTCGCCGGCACGGAGGTGGCCGCGGGTGATCGCGTCGACCAGGCGACGCTCGACGAGCTCGGCCCTGCCCTCGTCGCCGATGGGCTGGAACAGAGCCCCCTGCAGTCGGTGCGGTTGTTCGTGCTCCGCGTCGGGAGAAGGCGCGGCAGGGGCGTGCGTCGGATGCGTCGTCGTGCTCGATGCCATTCTGCGATTCTCCCTTCCGCGCTCACCATACCCAAGAAACTCGCTGTTGACATATTACCTCTGGGTTTATATGTTTTGGGAATCTTCCGAGTTCGACGATGACCGAGGAGCGCGAGATGATCGCCACGGCACCCGCAGCACCCGCACCCTCAGAGGCCGCCCGCCCCGACGGGACGGTGACCCTGAGCGGCGTCACGAAGTCGTTCGGCGAGTTCACCGCCGTCCGCGACCTCGACCTCGAGGTCGCCTCGGGGGAGTTCCTGTCGATGCTCGGGCCCTCCGGCTCGGGCAAGACGACGGTGCTGCGCATGATCGCCGGCTTCGAAGACACCACGTCCGGCAGCATCCGCCTCTCCGGCGTCGACGTGACCAAGACCCCTCCGCACGCCCGTCCGGTCAACACCGTCTTCCAGGACTACGCGCTCTTCCCGCACCTGACCATCGCCGACAACGTCGGCTACGGACTGCGCGTCCGCGGCGAGGGCAAGAGCGCCAGGGCTGCACGGGTGCAGACCTCGCTGGAGCAAGTGCGCCTCGACCACGTCGCCGACCGCCTGCCGCACCAGCTCTCCGGCGGGCAGCGGCAGCGGATCGCGCTGGCCCGCGCCCTCATCCTGCGCCCCCAGGTGCTGCTGCTCGACGAGCCGCTCGGCGCGCTCGACAAGCAACTCCGCGAGCAGATGCAGATCGAGCTCAAGCAGATCCAGCGCGAGGTCGGCATCACCTTCATCTTCGTCACGCACGACCAGGAGGAGGCCCTCACTCTCAGCGACCGCGTCGCGGTGTTCAACGGCGGCCGGATCGAGCAGGTGGGCACTGCACGCGACGTGTACGAGCGCCCGCAGACCGAGTTCGTCGCACGCTTCCTCGGGCTGTCGAACCTCATCGGCGGAGAGCTGGCCGAGAGCCTGACCGGCGACCGACGCACCATGAGCGTGCGGCCCGAGCGCATGCGGCTGACCGGACCGGATGCGGCGCTCGCCGCGGGCGAGGTGTCTCTCACGGGCACGATCAGCGAGGTCGTCTACACCGGCCCCGCCACCCGCTACCTCGTCGCGACCGACGCGGGCCTCGACCTCATCGCCGAGCGCCCGAACGCGCGCCACTCCGCCGACGACGATCTCGGCCGAGGGCACCACGTCCGTGCCGTCTGGTCTCCCGACCACGCGGCTCGGCTTCCCTGAAACACCGAACCCGAAACACCGCAACACACGAACACCCATGCACATACCTGCAGCACCGATCACGAAGGAGCGATCCATGCGTAAGAAGATCCTGGCCACCGCGGCGATGACCGCGGTCGCCGCCCTGGCCCTGTCCGGCTGTTCCACCGGCGGAGAGGAGGCGCCGGCCGAAGGAGGCGGCGGACTCCAGATCGACGTTCCCGACATCGCCATGCAGGAGGAGCTCGGCGACTACGAGGGCGAGGTCAACATCGTCGCCTGGAGTGGCTTCGTCGAGCCCGCCTGGAGCGACGCCTTCACCACCGAGACCGGCTGCGTCGTGAACCGCCGCGTCGCCGGCACCAGCGACGAGATGGTCCAGCTCATGCGCACCGGCGACTACGACCTGGTCTCGGCCTCGGGTGACGCGAGCCTGCGCCTGATCGCGGGCGGCGACGTGCAGCCGCTGAACCTCGAGCTCATCCCGAACTTCGGCGACGACATCGTCGAGGGCATGAAGGGCCAGATCTACGACACCATCAACGGCAAGTCCTACGGCATCCCGATCGGCCGCGGCGCGAACATCCTCCAGTACAACAGCGAGGTCGTCACCGAGGAGCCCACCAGCTGGGACATCGCGTGGGAGAAGGACAGCCCCTACGCGGGCAAGGTCATCGCCTACGACGCCCCGATCTACATCGCCGACGCCGCGGTGTACCTGATGGCGCACGAGCCCGACCTCGGCATCACGAACCCCTACGCGCTCGACCAGGAGCAGCTGGATGCGGCGATCGAGCTGCTCAAGCAGCAGAACGACATCGTCTCCGAGTACTGGTCCGACCCGGCCGCGCAGATCACCTCGTTCGCGGGCGGCACCACGGTGCTCGGCACGTCGTGGGAGGTGCTGCGCAAGCTGACCGAGGACGACAAGTTCAAGAGCGTGCTCCCGGAAGAGGGCTCGACCGGGTGGTCGGACGCCTGGATGATGGCGACCGAGTCGAAGAACCCGAACTGCGCCTACGCGTGGATGGACTACTCGTCCTCGCCGGAGGTGAACGGCGCGATCGCGATGAACTTCGGCATGGCTCCCGCGAACGCCGCCTTCTGCGACACCAGCGACGAGGCGAAGGCGCACTGCGACTACTTCAACGCCACGGACGAGGAGTACTTCAAGGACGTGTGGTTCTGGACGACTCCGATCGAGCAGTGCATCGACGGCCGCACCGAAGTCACCTGCACCAACTTCCAGCAGTGGACGGACGCCTGGCTCTCGGTCAAGGGCTGAGCCGCATCGAGGGGCGGGTCTCCCGGCCCGCCCCTCACCTCCGCAGATCTTCCGCCACCACGAACGGGATCGACATGAAGCGCCGCCTCCGCATCGCCGGGCTCCTCGCTCTTCCGATGACCTGGCTCATCGGGATCTACATCTTCTCGCTGGTCATGCTCCTCGTGACCGCCTTCTGGATCACCGACCCCTTCACCTCGAAAGTGAAGCCCGGATTCACGCTGCGCAACTTCGAGCAGCTCTTCGTCAACCCCGCCTACCTGTCGACGTCTCTACGCACCCTCGGGATCGCGCTGGCCGTGACGGTGCTCGCGGTGCTCATCTCCGTGCCTCTCGGCATCTTCATGGCGAAGGTCGCGTCGCCCTGGCTGCGGGCGCTGCTCGCGGTTTCGATCACTCTGCCGCTGTGGGCCGGATACCTGGTCAAGGTGCTCGCGATGCGGATCACGTTCACGGAGCAGGGCTTCGCGAACTGGCTGCTCGCGCCGTTCGGGCTCTCCGGCCCCGGCTTCAGCATCCTGACCGTCGTGCTGACCCTCACGTACCTGTGGCTGCCGTACATGGCGGTGCCCGTCTACACCGCGATCCGCCAGGTGCCGCCCAACCTCTTCGACGCCTCCGCCGATCTCGGTGCGGGGTCGTGGCGCACGATCATCTCGGTCGTGCTCCCGCTCATCAAACCGGCCCTGATCGCCGGATCGGTCTTCACGTTCTCGCTGAGCCTCGGCGACTACCTCGTCGCCCGGTTCGTCGGCGGCGACACGCAGATGATCGGCAGCGTGATCGCGTCGAACATCAACCTGAACCCGCCGCTGGCGGCCGCGTACTCGCTGGTCCCCATCGCGTTCGTCGTCGTCTACCTGGTGAGCGTTCAGCGCACCGGTGCCCTGGAAAGGATGTGAGTCGCGCATGCTGAGACTGTCCCGCACCTCCAAGATCGTGCTCGGCGTCATCGTCGCGATCGTGCTCGCGTTCATGTACATCCCGCTCGCGCTCGTCGTGCTCAACTCGTTCAACTCCGCCCGCATCGTGAGCTGGCCGGTCGCCGGGTTCTCGCTCGAATGGTGGGGCAAGGCGTTCACGAGCGAACCCGTGCGCGCAGCTCTGCTGAACTCGGTGCTCGTCGCCTCCGGGGCGACGGTGATCGCGGTGATCCTCGGAACGCTCGTGGCCTTCGCGCTCCAGCGGTACTCGTTCTTCGGCCAGCGCGCCGTGAACCTCCTCGTGGTGCTGCCGATCGCCCTGCCGGGCATCGTCACCGGTGTCGCGCTCAACAACACCTACAACCAGCTGCTCGAGCCCATCGGCATCCAGGTCGGCTTCTACGGCATGATCATCGCGCACGGCACCTTCTGCATCGTCATGGTGTTCAACAACGTGCTCGCCCGGCTGCGACGGATGAACCCCGGCATCGAAGAGGCGTCGAAGGATCTCGGGGCGAGCCCGTGGCAGACGTTCGTGTTGGTGACCCTCCCGCAGTTCCGCAGCGCTCTCATCGCCGGCGCCATCCTCGCCTTCGCCCTCAGCTTCGACGAGGTGTACGTCACGATCTTCACCGCTCCTCCCGGCGTCGACACCCTGCCGCTGTGGATCATGAACCAGATGGCGCGGCCCAACGAGGCCAACGTCGTCAACGTCGTCGCGACGGTCGTCATCGTCGCGTCCTTCATCCCGGTGTGGATCTCACAGCGGCTCGGGAAGGAGGTCGACGAGCGCCACTGACGCGGGCGCGGGCGTCGCCGGATGCGGTGCTCGCTCCGATCTGGGGGACTGCAGGGGGCTGCAGTCAGGCACACAGCAGTTTTCGGTCTTCCACGATCAAAGGAGTTCGTTGATGGAAAAGCGCATGAGCGACGTCGTCTTCTCACGGCGTGCATTGCTGGGCGGGATGCTCGGAGCGGGTGCGATCATGCTCGTCGGGTGCGGGCCGGATGAGGCATCGCCCTCGCCTTCCGCGGGGAGCGGAGGAGGGTCCTACGACGTCATCGTCATCGGGGCTGGTTCCGCCGGAATGGCGGCCGCGCGGGAGCTGATGGACGCCGGCAAGAAGGTGATCGTGCTCGAGGCGCGCGACCGCGTGGGCGGGCGCATGTGGACCGACCGCACGCTGATGAGCATCCCGCACGAGCGGGGCGCATCGCTGTGTCACGGCGGCCCGGACACCGAGACCTGGGCCTGGGCGCAGAAGCTCGGGATCGAGGGGCGGAAGTTCGAGAACAAGTTCTCCCGCTACAGCCCGAGCACGCCGTGGGTCGGCTGGGACACCCCCGACTTCTACGCCTTCCCCGAGGGCACGCCCGCGCTCGCGGTGCCGTTACCCGAGCCGACGGAGAAGGAGTCGGCGCTGCAGTACCTGGAACGTCTCGGTATCGCGCCGACGAACTACCCGCTCGCGCTGCTGGGCATCCAGGTCGACACCGAGCAGTTCGCCGTCTACCCGGCCTACGGGGTGGTCGACACGCTGACCGCCTGCCTGACGGTGTCGAAGACCGGGGTGATCGAGCCCGACGGCTACGCCGGTGATTACAAGCTGCTCGCCCCGTACGTCGACATCCTGAACGCCGTGGGGGAAGGCGTGGAGGTGCGGTTGGAGACGCCGATCGAGACGATCGACTACTCCGGATCCGGAGTGAGCGTGCAGGCGGGATCCGAGACGTTCGAGGCGGATGCCTGCGTCGTCACGGTGCCCATCGGGGTGCTTCAGAAGCGGTCGATCACGTTCTCGCCGCCGCTGGAAGACGACCGGATGGCGGCCATCTACGCCGTGAAGCAGACCGTCGCGTACAAGACCATCCTCGAGTTCGACCACCCGGTGCGCCCGGAGAGCTTCGACATGGTCAACCAGCATGACGAGGGTCCGTGCCAGTTCTGGGACGAGTCCACCGGGATGCCCGGCTACGACGGCCAGCTCATCGTGGCCTGGGACACCGGGGATCGCGCGCGGGAGCTGCTCGCGCTGCCGGAGAAGGAGCGGTTCGATGCGGCGCTCGCCGGAGTGCGCAAGCTCGCCGGCGACCAGGGGCTGAACTACGTGAACGCGTCGAACTACGACTGGCGAAACGACGAGTTCGCCCTCGGTGCGTACGCCACGGGGGAGCGCGACGAGGACACGATCTACCGCCCGTCGAAGGACACGCTGTTCTGGGCGGGTGCGATCAAGAGCTCGGTCGCGAGCGCGCACTCCAGTGGGCTCGAAGCGGCGCAGGCGGTACTGGTCGCGTCGTAGCGGCGAGGGAGGAGAAGCGGGGCCGCCCACGCCGGTCCCGCTTCTCCATCGAACGCACGACTTTGACATAGGTCAAAATCTCGAATAGCGTCGAGCCATGGCTCAGGCACCCGATCGCGACGTCGTCTCCGACCGCATCACCGGTTCCACCGCCGCCGAGATCTCCGAGAGCGTGCGCGATCTCGTGGAGCGCGGCGAGATCGCCCCGGGCGATCATCTTCCCTCGGTGCGAGCGCTCGCGACGCGGCTCGGCGTCAACCGCAACACGGTGCTCGCTGCCTACCGTTCGCTGGTCACGGCGCGCATCGCGATCACGGGCGGTCGCACCGGCACGACGGTGCTCGGTCCCGCGCAGAACCCTGACGAGGGCTTCACCGCGGGGACGGTGCTCCGCGACATCGGCAGCGGCAATCCCGATGCCGCGCACCTTCCTGACCTCGCCGCCGCCTTCGCCGGTGTAGAGCCCGCGCACGTGCTCTACGGGGAATCCGTGATCGACCCCGCCCTGGCCGAATGGGCTACGGAGTGGATCGCCGCAGACCACCCTCGCCCGTTCCGTCTGTCGATCACCGCCGGGGCCGTGGACGCCGTCGAGCGCCTGCTCGCCCAGAGCCTGGTCCAGGGCGACCGCATCGGCCTCGAAGACCCGTGCTTCCTCTCCAGCATCCACACCGCACGCCTCGCCGGATACGCGCCCGTCGCGATCCCCGTCGACCGCGAGGGCATGACGGTCGAGGGGCTGCGCACCGCCCTGGAGAGCGGGGCCCGCGCGATCGTCTGCACGCCGCGCGCGCACAACCCGACCGGGGTCGGCATCACCGCGACGCGGGCGATGGCTCTTCGCGAGGTGCTCGCCGACCACCCGCACGTCCTGATCATCGAAGACGATCACTTCTCCCTGCTCTCCACGACGCCGTACTCGAGCATCATCGCGCCGACGCACGAGCGGTGGGCGCTGGTGCGCTCGGTGTCGAAGTTCCTCGGACCCGACATGCGCCTCGCCGTCACGGCATCCGATCCGGTCACCGCGAACCGGCTGGCCCTGCGGCTCAGCCCTGGCACGATGTGGGTGAGCCATGTGATGCAGCGGCTCGCCGCCGGGATGCTGCGCGATGCCGCCACGCAGAGTTCGATCGCGGAAGCCGGCGCACACTACGCGGCACGCAACCGCGCGTTCGTCGCGCTGCTGGCCGCACGAGGAGTGCGCGCGCAGAGCGACGACGGACTCAACGTCTGGGTCGACGTCGAGGGCGATACCGCCGAGGCCGCCCGTCTTCTGGCGGTGCGGGGCTGGCTGGTCCGCTCCGGTGCGGAGTTCGCGCTCGATCCGGAGAGCTCGCCCGGCGGCTCGCGCCTGCGTCTGACCGTGCACGACCTCGACGACGCCGATGCACAGCGTCTCGTCGACGACCTCGCCACCGTCATCGCCGGCGTGCGGGCCGAGGCATGACCGCGGGCAGTATGGCGAGCGCGACGCACCGCATCGGACGCTCCTCTCGTCTCGAAGGCGTGCTGTACGACCTGCGCGGACCCGTGGCCGCGCGAGCAGCCGAGCTCGAGCGGAGTGGCGAGTCCATCCTCCGGCTCGACATCGGCAACCCGGCCCCCTTCGGGTTCGAGGCTCCGGCAGCGATCGTCGAGGCGCTGCGCTCCGCGCTCCCGCACGCGCACGGGTACTCGGAATCGGCTGGTCTGCCCGAGACGCGCGAGGCCATCGCCGCGCACTACGCCCACCGCCGCGGCTTCCCCGCTCTCTCGATCGACGACATCACGGTCGGCAACGGCGTCTCCGAGCTGGTCGGGCTGACGCTGCAGGCGCTGCTCGAACCGGGCGACGAGGTGCTGATCCCGAGCCCGGACTATCCGCTGTGGACCGCATCGACCGTGCTCTCCGGAGGGCGGGCGGTGCACTATCCCTGCGTCGAGTCCGAGGGCTGGATTCCGGATGTCGCGGCCATGGAGTCGCTGATCGGCCCGAGCACCGCGGCGATCGTCATCATCAACCCGAACAACCCGACCGGAGCGGTGTACGGGCGCGAAGTGCTCGAGCAGATCGCCGAGCTCGCCCGGCGTCACGGACTGCTGCTGCTCTCCGACGAGATCTACGACCGTGTCGTCTATCCGGGCTTCGTGCATCACTCCACTGCGCAGGTCGCGCCGGACGTGCCCTGCGTCACGTTCGCCGGGCTGTCCAAGACCCATCGTGTCGCCGGCTGCCGTGCCGCCTGGATGACGACCACGGGGTTCGACGCCGACGACCCGTTCCTCTCGGGCGTCCGACTGCTGGCATCCATGCGGATGTGCGCGTCGGTGCCCGCGCAGCATGCGATCACGGCGGCTCTGACGCAGGATGAGTCGCTCGGCGCACTGGTCGCTCCCGATGGCCGGCTCACGCGGCAACGGGATGCGGCGCTCGATGCGTTCAACGTGATTCCGGGTGTCCGCGCCCAGGCCGCGGGTGGCGGGCTGTATCTCTTCCCGCGCCTCGATCCGGAGCTGCACCGCATCGACGACGACGAGCGACTGGTCCTCGACCTCCTCGATGCGGAGCGCATCCTCCTCGTGCACGGAAGGGCGTTCAACCTGCGCACCCCCGATCACCTCCGGATCGCCTTCCTCCCCGAGACCGACGTGCTCACCGATGCGCTCCGGCGCTTCGGTGCCTTCCTGAGCGGGTATTCGCCGCCGGGGAGCTGAGCGCCTCCGACCCGGTGGAGTGACCGAGTGGCCAGGTCGCGGTCCGCAAGACCGTGCACGCAGGTTCGATTCCTGCCTCCACCTCAGACCGGGCTCGAGAGAGCCGACGCCGACGAAGGGCATCCCTCATGGACGACGCTTTCATCCCCGCAGCCAAACCGCTCATCGGCGACGAGGAGGTGGCGGCCGTCGAGCGAGTTCTGCGCAGCGGGATGCTCGCGCAGGGCCCGGAGGTCGCCGCGTTCGAGGCGGAGTTCGCGGAGCAGTTCCTGCAGGGGCGCACTGCCGTCGCGGTCAACTCGGGCACGAGCGGGCAGCTGCTGGGCCTGATCGCTTCGGGGGTGGGCCCGGGAGACGAGGTGATCGTGCCCTCGTTCACGTTCGCCGCGGTGGCGAACTCCGTCGTCCTCGCGGGTGCGACCCCGGTGTTCGTCGACATCGAGCCGGTGCACTTCACCCTCGATCCGGCGCGGGTGCGCGCGGCGATCACCCCGCGGACGAAGGGCATCATGCCGGTGCATCTGTACGGGCACCCGTTCCTCGTCGACGAGATCGAAGCCGTGGCGGCCGAGCACGGTCTGGCGATCTACGAGGATGCGGCGCAGGCGCACGGCGCGGCCTGGCGCGGTCGTCCGGCCGGCACCATCGGCGCGTTCGGGATGTTCAGCCTGTATCCGACCAAGAACATGACGGCCATCGAAGGCGGCATCGTCGCGTGCGCGGACGAGGACATCGCCCGCACCGTGCGGCTGCTGCGCAACCAGGGGATGGAGACGCAGTACGCGAACGAGATCGTCGGGTACAACAACCGGATGAGCGAGGTGCATGCGGCCGTGGGGCGCGTGCAGCTGCGCAAGGTGGGGGAGTGGACCCGGCAGCGGCAGCGGAACGCGGCAGTGCTGGATGCGGCGCTCGCCGGCATCGACGGGCTCACGATCCCGCGGGTCGCCGACGGCGTCGAGCACGTGTATCACCAGTACACGGTGCGCATCGCCGACGGTGAGCGCGACCGCGTGCGAGATGCCCTGCGCGACGAGCACGCGGTCGGAGCGGGCGTCTACTACCCGATCCCCAACCACCGGCTGCCCTCGCTGCAGCGGTACGCCCCGGAGGCCGACCTGCCCGAGACCGAGCGGGCCGCGCAGGAGGTGCTCTCGATCCCGGTGCACCCGTCGCTCACGCCCGACGACCTCGGCCGGATCGTCAGCGGCCTCGAGGTTGTGATGTCGGCCGGCGGATGACCGCCGGGCCTCCGCTGCGGGGTCAGGCGGCCAGGGCGAGCCACGCGCGCGGCGAACGGCCGATGCGCTGGGCGAAGACCCGCGAGAACGCCGAGGCGCTGGCGTAGCCGAGCTCGGCGGCGACGGTGCTGACCGACATCCCGGCGCGGAGCTGCTCCTGTGCGACGGTCAGCCGCCAGTCGGTGAGGTGGTCTCCCGGCGATCGCCCGAGGACGTCCTTGAAGCGTGCGGCGAATGCGCTGCGCGACATGTTCGACCGGCGGGCCAGCGACTCCAGGTTCCAGGGGTCGCCGGGTGCCTCGTGCATGGCGACCAGTGCCGGGGCGAGGCGTTCGTCCGCAAGGCCGGGAAGCAGGCCGGGCGGGAGATCGAGTCGACCGCTGTTGTCGAGCATCCACCGCAGCAGCTGGATCAGGACCACCTCGAACATGCGGTCGGCGACGAGCGGGCGTCCGCAGCGGACGTTGTCGACCTCGGAGAACAGCAGATCGAGCGCCGGGGCGAGGGCGGCGACCTCGTCGAGGGGCAGGACGATCGTCGAGGGGAGCGTGCGCACGAGCGGATGAGTGGCACCGCCGTCGAAGTCCAGCGTCGCGCAGGCGAAGTCCGATTCGTCGGTCGGCGCGTTGAGGAAGGTGTGATCGAGCGGGCGGGGGAAGAACAGCAGGCTGGGTCGCGTGATGAGCTCGCGCTCGGTGCTGCCGTCGGGGCGGCGGTGCGTCACCTCCATCTCGCCGCGACGCAGCACGTGCAGGTAGCCATGGCCGCTGCTCGCGGGGAAGACCGTCGTGCCGCACAGGGGGCCGGAGTGAAACAGGCGCGTGCGCACGCGGAACCGCTCGAGCAGCGCAGTGAGGCGGTCGACGGAGGGCATACCTCCAGTATCTGGACGATCCGTCATGAATGCAAGACGTTCTGGTGCGCATCGTCCGACGGTACCCGGAAGACTCGAGGTGAGGCCGATCGGCCTCACTCGGCTAACGAAGGAGCATCACATGCCCAACGTCTCACTCATCGAACGCGAAGCGGCCACCGGTCCCGTCAAGGAGCAGCTCGACCAGATCCATGGTGCCTTCGGCACCGTGCCGGCGATGTTCCGCGCCGTCGCCAACTCCCCGGCTGCCCTGACGAGCATGTGGAGCGCATTCGGTGCGTACGGGGGCGGCACCCTCGGTGCGGCGCTCGGCGAGCAGATCGCCGTGGCGGTCGCCGACCGCAATTCGTGCGACTACTGCCTCGCCGCGCACACCGCGCTCGGCAAGAAGGCCGGCCTGACGCGCGAGACGCTCGCCGCAGCACAGCTCGGCGAGTCCGACGATCCGCGCACCGCGGCGCTGCTCGCGTTCGCGCTGAAGCTCGTCGACGCCCGCGGTCAGGTGTCTGCGGCCGATGTCGACGCGGTCCGCGCGCAGGGGTGGAACGACGAGCAGATCGTCGAGACCATCGGTCAGGTGGCGCTGAACCTGTTCACGAACTACGTGAACATCGCCCTCGACGTCCCGGTGGACTTCCCGAGCGTGGCACTGCGCCGCGCGAGCTGAAACGCCGCAGAGAAAGGGCCGGGTCCGTGAGGTCCCGGCCCTTCGTCGTGCCTGCCTAGCCCGCGTCGGTGGAGCGTGCCCGGCCTTCGACGTCGTCCAGCCAGGCGCCGATCGCGGTGCGAGCAGCGGCCTCGAGCCGCGGACCGTGGTTCCTGGCCTGCTCGCGTATCGTGCGCGGGTCGATGCCGTGGTGATGCAGTTCGTGCGCGTGTCCGATGAGCCAGTTCCCGATCGTGCGATGGTCGGCCTCGAGGTGGAACTGCAGTGCGAGCACGGCGTCGGTGCAGAACGCCTGGTTCGGGAAGTCCGGAGTGCGAGCCAGATGGCGGGCGCCGTCGGGAATGGTGAAGGCATCGCCGTGCCAGTGCAGGACGGGAAGTCCGTCGAGGGGGCGGAGGGGGGAGTCGTGCCCTTCCTTGGTGAGCTGGAGCGGGGCATAGCCGATCTCCACCGCACCCGTCGGACGCACCTCGGCGCCCATCTCCTCGGCGATCAGCTGTGCACCCAGGCAGATGCCCAGCAGTGCCCGGCCCTGGCGCAGCCGGTGGGCGATCGCCTCCTTCGACGCGTGCAGGAACGGATAGGTCGCGGTGTCGTACCCCCCGATCGGGCCACCCAGCACGATGAGCAGGTCGGCATCGTCGACGCGCTCGATGTCGATCGCCTGCGTGCCGAGGTCGACGTACTCCACGTGATAGCCGCGCTCGATCAGCAGCGGTTCGAGGATGCCCAGATCTTCGAAGTGCACGTGCCGGAATGCGAGGGCGAGGCGTGGCGGCGATGCGGGGGTGGTCATGAATCGGAGTCTCTCGGAGAAAGGGAGGCGAAGGTGTGGGATGGTAATTTTGACCTATGCCAAAATTACCACATGTCACCCGCGCTGGATCGTGGCAGTTCACGGATGCGGGGCTGCTCTTCGACTGCGACGGCGTGCTGGTGGATTCTGCGGCCGCTGCCGCCCCGGCGTGGGCGGAGTGGGCGCGCAGCTACGCGCCGTCCTTCGACTTCCTGCGGGACGCAGAGCACGGCATGCGTCCGAGCGAGGTGGTCGCCGCTCTCGTGGGTCGGCGGGCTGCGGATGCGGCGACGGCGCATCTCGTCGCCCTCGAGATCGAAGCGGCCGTGCACACGACCGAGATCGCCGGTGCCGCGCGGATCGTCGGCTCCCTGCCCTCGGGAGCGTGGGCGGTCGTCACGAGCAGTAACCGCGCTGTCGCGACGGCGCGGCTGCGGAGCGCGAGAGTGCCCGAGCCGACGATCCTCGTCGCCGCGGAAGATGTCGAGCGCGGCAAGCCTGAACCCGACCCCTACCTCCTCGGCGCGCGCCGCCTCGGGCGCAGCCCCGAGGAATGCGTCGTGTTCGAAGACTCGGTGCCCGGCATCCGGTCCGCACGGGCGGCTGGTGCCGGAGTGGTGATCGGCATCGGGGCCGCGTCGGCGGGAGGTAACCCCGATCTGGTGATCGGCGACCTTCGCGATGTGCGGTGGCGTGATGGGGTCCTGGCCGTGGATGTGGAGGGCGTCCGCGACTGAGGCGCGTCGACCGGTGAGTCTGCGCGCATCCTCGATCGACCGGCGGCCGTGTTACGCTTTGGCCTATGTCAAAAACAGAACGATCGGATGGGGTCGAGGATCGATACCCCACGGCGTTCACCGTCGACGATTTCCACCACAACATCGCGGATGTTCGGGCGCGTATCGACGAGGCGGCGCGCCGAGCCTGGCGGCGCCCGGAAGAGGTCACGCTGCTTCCCGTGAGCAAGACCGTCCCCACCGAGCGCGTCAGGGTCGCCATCGAGTCGGGCATGCGACTGCTCGGAGAGAACAAGGTCCAGGAGGCGGTGCGCAAGCACGGCGAGACGACCGACCTCGACGTGTCGTGGTCGATCATCGGGCACCTGCAGACCAACAAGGCCAGAGACGTCGCCGCTTTCGCCTCGGAGTTCCAGGCGCTCGACCGACTGCGCGTCGCCGAAGCGCTCGACCGACGTCTGCAGGCGGCCGGACGCAGTCTCGACGTCTTCGTGCAGGTGAACACCTCGGCCGAGGACTCCAAGTTCGGGATGCCTCCGGAGGAGCTGCCCCCGTTCCTCGAGGCGCTGCCCTCGTACCAGAGCCTTCGCGTGCGCGGACTCATGACGCTCGCCATCCTGACGCCCGACGACCAACGGGTGCGGGAGTGCTTCTCGCTCCTGCGCACGCTGCGAGACCAGGCCAGAGACGACGCCCCCGACCTCATCGGCGCCGGCGAGCTGTCGATGGGCATGTCCGGCGACTACGAGATCGCCGTCGAGGAGGGGGCGACCTGCGTGCGCGTCGGACAGGCGATCTTCGGCGCCCGCGCCCTGCCGGACAGCTACTACTGGCCCGAGGCCTGAGACCGCGTGCGGCGGTGCGGCCGCGTTCAGTCGTCGGTCCGGAAGCCTGCCGCCTTGTGGGTGCCGTCGCAGAACGGCTTCACCGCCGACAGCCCGCAACGACACAGGGCCATGGTGCGGCGATGCGGCTCGATCGTCTCCCCGTCGGCCGTGTACAGCTCGACGGCCCCGCGCACGAGCAGCGGTCCGTCCGGATACGGCGTGATCGACGCCGGCTCGCTGCGGGCGCTCATGACGCCACCCGCGGTCGGAGGGAAGAGGTGCCGGCCGACCAGGACTCCAGGATGTGCTCGCCGCTCCAGCCGTCCACGGTCAGGCAGGCCACCGCGCCGAACAGGATGTCCGGCAGCATCTCGGGGTGGTCCTCGGCGAGACTCCCGGCGAGGTCGCGTGCGGCGATCTGCTCGTGCACCGCATCCGCCTCGACGTGCTCTTCGAAGTAGGCCGCCACATCCGGATCGAAGCCCAGCCGGTGCAGGCCGTCCGCATACAGGCGGCAGGGGATCGACGAGGTCATCTCGTAGGCGGCCAGGTGCCCGATGATCGAGCCGACGAGACGGCGATTGAGCCCGAACAGCGACATCATGTTGTGAGACGCGAGGGTGATCGCCGGGACATCATCGACGTACGCGCCGTAGGTCGCGTCGAGACCCGCGGCACGCATCGCGCGCGCGAACAGCTCGGCGTGCACGCGCTGCGGACGACCTCCGCCGTACTCGTCCGACTGGATCTCGACGAGCGCGGCCTTGGCGCGTCCCTCCAACCGGGGGATGGCCCACGAGTGCGGATCCGCCTCACGCAGCGTGTAGACCGAGCGCAGGATGAGCGTCTCCTCCGCCTGCTCCCTGGTGGCCTTCTTCGCCATGTGCCGCGCGACGCTCGGACCCGTGTCGGCGGCGGCCAGTGCGAACAGAGCGCGCCCGACGGCATCGACGGTCGGCTCGGGGGATTCCGGCATCGGCACCCTCGCGCGCAGCGTGCTCTCGAACGCCTCCTCGAGCACGCGCCGGGTGGCGAGGAGGGCGGGATCCCACTCCAGGTCGGCGTCGAGCTGCGGGAGAGACCCGTAGGCCGAGGCGTAGAGGACGAAGAGCGCGAGCTGGATGTCGTCATCGCGCACGATGTCGGCGCTCGCGGCGACGGCGGCGCTCGCGAGGGCCGTGTGGTCGGAGTTGTCGTCGACCGTGAGGCGGGAGATGATGGCGCGGCTCAGCGGTCCGCGGTCGGTGAAGGGGAGGGTGGTGGTGAGGGCCGAGGCAGCGGCGGATGCGGACATGATTCTGACTCCGATCGGTGCGGTCATCAGCATCCTCGCGCGGAAGCGCGGAGCGGATATAGGGACTTGACTCGGGCGCTCGCTCAGGGCATGCGGGGGGTCGGCTACCGCCGCACTCCGTCATCGCGGTATGGCCTCAGAGAATCCAATACCTGTGCGCAATGGTCCATGGACTGAAGTCCGTGCGGCGCCGATCCTGGATTCATGTTCACCTCCAACGGATACACCCTCGACGAATCTGCCGCGCGGATGGGCTGGATGGAGCCCGTCCCGGACGCGATCCGCGGCGACAAGGACGCGCTGTGGGAGAGACTGCGTCGCGACGGCTACCTGTTCCTGCCGCAGCAGCTCGACCCCACCCTGGTGCAGGAGTTCCGCGAGTACTACTTCACGGCGATGGCCGACACCGGGATCATCGCTGCGGACTCCGATCCCGCCGTCGGTGTCGGCGCTCAGGGCGAGATCGACCGGGCGAAGATCCGCTCCGCTCTGTTCGACGACATCGTTCCCGGCGAGCGCTACGCGGCGCTCACCGGCCACCCCGATGTACGCGGGTGGTTCGAGTGGTTCCTCGGCGAGGACGTGCACCTGCACAAGCGCAAGATCATCCGCCACATCCGTCCGGGGGAGTCCGGGATCGGCACCGCGACGCAGGCTCACTACGACCTCGTGTATCTGCGTGAGGGAAGTGAGCGCGTGCTGTCGATGTGGATCCCACTCGGCGACTGCCCGGTCGAGCAGGGCGGCCTCGCCTACCTGGAGGGCAGCCACCACTGGGCCCTCGCCGACGAGCGCGAGCGAGGCGACAAGCCCCCGGCCGCATCGATCACGGCCGATCTTCCGGGCCTCGCCGAGAAGCACGACGCCCGGTGGCTCCTGGCGAACTACCGGGCGGGCGACGTGATGGTCCACTCTTCGTACGTCGTGCATGCCAGCACCGACAACGTCGATCCGCTCGACCGCATCCGGCTGTCCACCGACATCCGCTACCAGCGTGCGTCCGAGCCGATCGACTGGCGGTGGCAGGAGCACTGGCACGAGGACGACGGATTGTGAACGACGTGTTCGACCTCGGGAACTCCGCCCCCGACTGGGACGCCGAGAACCGCTCCGCCCGGAGCGCCGTCGACATCGGCGGCTGGCTCTACGACTGGAGCGAGTATGCGACCAGCGCCGAGCCGGTCAAGGGATGGTCGCATCACGGCGTCGTGGTCGGCCCCGGCGGTGAGGGGCTCGTGGTGGCTTCGCCCGATGGTCACGCGCTCGTGCGACTTCGCGGAGGACGAGGGTCGCGCACCGCCGACCTTCCCGTGACGGAGTGCCATGGCATGAGCGTGGACGCGTTCGGTTCGGCGTACGCCATCTGGATCGCGGACAACGGTACGAAGTTCGACCACCGCGAGCGAGGCGAACACCTCGACATCGATCGACCGGGCCAGGTCGTGCGGGTCGATGTCTCGGGCCGGGTGCAGCAGGTCATCGACGACAGGGGGCTCGACGACGGCTCCCGCGGGTGGCGTCCGACGGGTGTGACGAGCGAGTCGGAGAAGGACGGAGGACGCATCTGGGTCGCCGACGGCTACGGCCGCAGCCGCGTGCACTGCTTCTCCCGAGAGGGCGAACCGCTGTGGACGACCGATGGCGGCGACAGCGGTCTGGCTCTCGCCTCGCCGCACGCGATCATCCTCGACACGCGTCGACCCGTGCCCGAGCTGCTGGTGGCGGACCGGAACAACAGGCGGATCGTCGTGCTCGACACGGATGGCCGGTTCCTCCGCGCCTATGGCGAAGGCGAGCTGACGAGCCCTTCGGGGTTCGCGTTCGACGGGGACTGGGTGTGGGTCACCGAGCTGCACGGCGCGATCGTGGCCTTCGGGTCGGATGAGACGGTCGCCGCCAGGTTGGGCGACACCGACGGAGTGGACGCGCCGGGCTGGCCGAACACGATCGTCGGCGAGGAGGTGGAGCGCTCCGCCCTCACCCCGGGGGTCTTCCGGAGCCCGCACGGCATCGCGGTCGACGACGCAGGGACGATCGCGATATCGGAGTGGGTGATCGGCGGGCGCGTCATCGTGCTCACCCCGCGCTGATCCGCCGTCGCCGTCAGCGGCAGGTCTCGAAGACGTGGTCGTCGTCGGACGGGGTGACCAGGTCGCGGTCGCGGAGCACCATCGACGCCGGGGAGTCGTCGTCCGCGCACATCTCGGCGAACGGGCGGGGGAGCTCGTCGGCGTACTCGATGTCGATGACGTGCTCGCCGTAGACGGCCGCGTAGGCGCCGCACTCGACGTAGACCGCGCACTCCTCGGTCACGGCGAAGTCGAAACCGGCCTGCTTATGCAGCACAGCCGCATCTTCGGCGGCATTCTTCTGTCCGGCCGCGAGTCCGGCCGCATGGGCGGCGTCGACGAATGCGGCGGCCAGAGCCAGGTTGTCGTCGAGCGAGAGGGTCCCGTCCGACCGCGAGTACGAGTCGAGGTTGTCGAACTCGACCGCATCGAAACCGTCATCCGCGCATCCCTCGATCCAGGGGATCACCGTGGCGGCGATCCGGTCACGGCGTTCGGCGCTCGATGTGTCGAGCAGCGCCTCGTCGGGCCAATCCGGGTCGAAGACCACCTCGCCGTCGCGCTGGAGCAGGAGGTCGCGGGGCCAGGAGTCGAGTTCGGCGGGCTGCGTCTGGAAGCCGTTGACGTAGCAGATGGAGTACACGCCTTCGGCCGGTTCCGCGCTCCGATCCCGGCCGACGATCCCGACCTCGGGCGCCGGTTCGTAGGCGCCGCCGAGCTGATAGTCGGGGGTCGCTCCGGCCGGCGGAAGGTCGTAGGACGCGGCGGGTGCGGGCGATTCGCCGGCGCCGGATGGATCGGAGGGCGTCGCGCATCCGCCGAGCCCCGATGCCAGGATCGCGACGGCGAGCAGTGTCCCCGCACGGCGCGTGCGCGTGGTCATGCTCACTGCGGGGCGCCGGAGGCGGCGACGTCGGCCGCTGCCGGCTCGGAAGGGTTGCGGCGGATGCCGATCCACGACACCACTCCGCCCACGACGAGCAACGCGGCGGTCACCCAGGCGGCGCTGTGGAATCCGTCGAGGTCGAGCGTGCCGCCGACGATGGTCGAGAGCATGGCCACGACGAGCAGACCGGCGACGCGGGAGACGGCGTTGTTCACCGCCGAGGCGATGCCGGAGTGGTTCTCGTCGATCGCGCCGAGGATGGCTGCGGTCAGCGGCGCCACGGTGAGCGAGAGGCCGAGGCCCATCACGATCATCGCGGGCAGCACCTGCCACCAGTAGTCGAAGTCGGCCGCGACGAGCAGCAGCATGAGTGCACCGACCGCCATGATCAGCGGGCCGACCGTCATGAAGATCCGCGGCCCCCACCGGCCGGCCCACTGCCCGGCGCGCGAGGAGAGGAGGATCATCAGGATGGTCATCGGCAGGCTCGCGAGCCCGGCGGCCGTGGCGCTCAGCCCCGCGCCCTGCTGCAGGTACACGCCGACCACGAACCCGTTGAGCGACAGGGCGGCGTACACGAAGAGGGTGGCGAGGTTGCCCCAGCCGAAGTCGCGCACCCGGAACAGCCACAGCGGCATGAGCGGCGCGGTCGAGTGCTGCTGGCGCCACAGGAACAGGGCGAACAGGGCAGCGCCGACGACCGCGGGGATCCAGATCGCCGGCGACTGCCACCCCATGTTGGGCTGCTCGATCAGGGCGAACACGACGGCGCCGAGGCTGACCGCGCACAGGGCACCGCTCCACCAGTCGACTTTGATGCCGCGCGGGTGCTCCGGCAGCTTGAGACGGGCGAGGAGCAGCAGGGTGATGCCGATGGGGATCACGTTGATGAGGAAGACGAAGCGCCAGGAGAGGTAGTCGACGAACAGGCCGCCGAGCAGCGGGCCCACCAGTTGCGCCGCGGTGGTGAACGCGGTCCACACGCCGATCGCCCTGGACTGCACGTCGGCGCGCATGGTCGCGGTGATGAGTGCGAGCGAACTCGGCACCAGCAGCGCGCCGGCCGCACCCTGTGCAGCGCGGGCGATGATCAGCATCAGCGGGTCGAAGGCTGCGGCCACGGCGATCGATGCCACGCCGAACGCGATCAGGCCGATGCGCATCACGAGCACGCGCCCGTAGGCGTCGGAGACCGAGCCGGCGAGCAGGATCAGCGCGCTCAGCGTGATCAGGTACGCATCGACCACCCACTGCTGAGTGGTGATGCCGCCGCCGAGTTCACGGCTGATCGCGGGCAGGGCGACGTTCACGACGGTGCCGTCGAGGAACGTCACGAACGATGCGAGCACGGCGATCGAGATGACGAGCCGCTGGAGAGGGGCGAAGGAGGCCACAGGCCGACATTACTCCCGGCGGGGGACAGTGGGGCGACGGCGGTCAGGATGCCGGTGTCGGTTCGGGCTCCTGTCGTTCCTCCTGGGCGTCGAGTCGCGGTGCAGGCGGTGCAGGCGGTGCAGGAATGGGTGCGGGTGCTCCGGCGCGGAGGAGGCGCGCGAGCCCGGCCGTCCCGTCCTGCGCGACGCTGCGGCGCTGCCGGCTCGCCCCGGTGCCGGCGCTGCGCAGCCGAGCGAGACCATCGCGGACCCGCTCCTCGTCGCCGAGTCGACGAAGCGCGGGGGCGATCACGGCCTGCATGCGCTCGGCGACGGTGCGCGCATCGTCGACCTCGCCGGTGGTCGGGTCGATCACGCGGGCATCCATGCCGCGACGAGCGGCGGTCCACAGCGACGCATCGATCACATCCGCACCGATCATGGCCGGAGGCTGGTCATCCGTCAGCACGATCGCGCGACTGAGCAGCGCGGCGAGCACCGATTCCTCCGGAGTCAGTTGCGCATCGAAGACCCGCACCTCGACCGTCGGGTAGCGGTCCGAGATCCGCACCGCCCAGGCGAGCGACGCGGCATCGGCGATGGCATGGAGGTCGATGAGTCGCTGCACCCCCGCGCGGTAGTCGGTGAGATCGCGGAAGTGCGGCGGGCTCCACGATGCGGGCAGCCGACGGATCTGGATGCTGCGCCAGCTGGCGAAACCCGTGTCACGGCCCTCCACGAACGGGCTGTTCCCGGTGAGGGCGAGCAGCACCGGCAGCCAGCCGCGCACCCGGTCGAGTGCGCGCACGCGCTCCTCCTCATCCAGGACCTCGACGTGCACGTGGAGCCCGTTGACCTCATGATCGCGGCTCAGATGGCCGAGCTGCTCGGCGACCACGTCGTAGTGCGGGGAGGGGGAGATCGTCGAAGAGCGCGTCGTCGCGAAGGGCGTCCCGGACGAGGCCGCGATCGCGTGCTGCTCCTGGGCGTGCCACCCGATCAGCTCCCGCAGGTGACGCAGCTGCGCCGCGGCATCCGCTCCGGTCGACACGGGCTCGGTGAGGCATTCGATCTGCGAGGTCAGATACTCCGTCGTGACCTCGCCGCCCGTGCGGAGCCGGGTGATGCGCTCGCGCGTGCCGGCGGCCAGAGCCACGGGCGCCAGCGAGTGCTCGTCGAGGAAGAGGAACTCCTCCTCGACGCCGAAGCGGGTCATCCCCGGCCTCAGTGATTCCTGAGGGCGGAGATCAGCTCGGACTTCCGCTTGCCGCTGTAGCCGGTCAGGCCAAGCTCCTTCGCCCGCTTGCGCAGCTCCGGGACGGTCCAGTCGTCGTAGTCACCGTGCTCTCCGCCCCGGCGCCCGACGGCGCTGCGCCCTTCCTTGGCGGCGGCATTCGAGATCCGTGCGGCCTTCTCCTTCGAAGCCCCGTCGCCCCTGAGCTCTTCGTACAGCTCGGGGTCCTTCAGCGAATTGTTCCGTCGTCCTGGCATGTGCTCTTTCCTTTCGCGCACTCGGAGGGTGGAAGTCAACCCCCTCTGGGAGATGGCTCGTGGAGGCTAGCGTGGGGTCACCGCAGTCGGGCGTTCGCGCCCCGAAAGAAGGGAAAGACCGATGAACATCCTCCTGATCATCGTCATCGTCGTCGCAGTGATCCTCGCGATCACCGGAGGACTGGTGCAGTCGCTCCAGTTCCTCCTGTGGGTCGGACTCGTCCTCCTCGCGATCGCTGTGATCGCCTGGTTGATCCGAGCGATCAGCGGCAGCCGCAAGGTCTGACCGAGGTCTGATCCCGAAGAGGTGGGGCCCGCCCGATGGCGGGCCCCACCTCTTTTCAGTTTCCGGGGATTCTCGTCCTACTTCTTGTCGAACGCGTCGCGCACGCTGTCGCCGGTCTTCTGAGCCGCGTCCTTGACGTTCTCGCCGGCCTGCTTGGTCGACGCCTTCACCTGGTCCGCCTGACCCTCGGTCTCGAGTCGCTCGTTGTCGGTGAGCTTGCCGACGCCTTCCTTGACCTTTCCGGCGGCCTTCTCGGCGGCGTTCTTGATGTCATCTGCAGCACTCATGCTTGCTCCTCTCATGGGGCGGATTCGATTGATCCCGACACTTCCACGCGGGCGCGGAACGGGCCACGGGATTGACAATCAGCGCGGGTCATGTCAGCGCTCCGCCCCATCGACGCGGGCCCGGCGAGGGGCTAGCCTGGCGCCAGGCGGGTGGTCCTGCCCGCGGACCTCGAAGGAAGCGGTGAGCGATGGACTCGATGATGATGGGCGCCATGTCGAAGAACATGGAGTCGATGCCCGACATGGGGATGATGGACATGTCCGTCATGCAGGCGTGCATGGATGCGTGCGCCGCCTGCGAGCAGGCCTGCACGGTGTGCTCGACGCAGATGATGGACTGTTCGCCGGCGTGCATGAACTGCGCCGACATGGCAAACACCATGATGCGCTCGATGATGCGGATGCAGGGCATGACCCCGGCCGCGATGATGGCGATGCTCAACGCGTGCATCGCGATGTGCCAGGTCTGCATGGACCAGTGCATGCGGCACGCCGACGACAGCGACGTGTGCCGCATGTGCGCTCAGGCATCCCAGGCGTGCATGGATGCCTGCATGGCCATGAAGGACATGATGATGGCGAGCGCCTGAGCGGCGGTCGCTCTTCACGGCCCGGCGGTCACGGGTCGGGTCAGACGGTGACGGGTCGGGTCAGACGGAGGCGACGTTGAACTGCGTGCGCCCGACGGCGAGCACGCCGTAGCGGACGTGCAGTGCGACCGGCGTTCCCGGGGCCGCTTCGAGCGCGGCACCCGAGGCGTTCCACAGTGCGTGGACCTCACCGTCCAGGGTGCGCACCACGAGGTCGCCGGTCACGGCATCCGTCGCCACGACCAGGGCGTCGACCCACCCCGCGGGCGTCGCCGAAGCGATGCGCGCCTGGATCAGATGCAGCGCGTGGCCGGGTGCGAACGAGGAGCACCGGTCGCCGTGGCTGCACATGCACGCCGCACGCTCACGCACCGGGAGGGGCGAAAGGCGGTTCAGCGGCGTGGACACGGTGGTCTCCTTCGGGGTCGACGTTCCGGAAAGACTAAGACGGCTTCGGTGTCGGAGCCAGGCCGTCCGACACGCAGTGAAACAAACGGGTGTAGGCTCTCGGGGTGCTGTCGTCGATGAGCGCCCTTCGGGCGCAGAGCGGAGCTGCAGGCGCCTTCCGCGCCGCAGGCAGAGGCTGAGGACCAGCCGGAGGCGGAACCCCCGTCCCCGGTGCTGCGTCATACCCCGGCATCCGTCCGGGACCCTCACCCGATCGACTCGCCCTTCGTGGCGACCACTCCGAAAGCACTTCTCTCATGCGTCCCATCGACGAGCGCGGCATCCGCGCCTCCTTCCTCAACGCCTCCCGCAAGGAGGTCTCCGACCTGACCCTCCCGCCCGGCTTCGCCGAGATCGACTTCGATCGTCTCGACTTCCTCGGCTGGGTCGACCCGAAGATGCCCCGCCGCGCCTACGTCATCACCTGGATCGACGACGCCCCGGTCGGCGTCTTCCTGCAGCGTGCCGAGCAGCGCGTGATCGTCCGGGCGCAGTGCTCCTGGTGCGAAGACGTCACGCTCCGCAACGACGTGCAGCTGTTCGTGGCACGCAAGGCCGGCGCTGCCGGGCGCAAGGGCGACTCGGTCGGCGTTCTCACGTGCGCCGAGTTCGGCTGCAACCGGAACGTGCGCATCCTCCCGCCGCTCGCCTATCAGGGCTTCGACCGTGAGTTCGCGCGCGACCTGCGCATCCTGCGTCTGCAGGAGCACGTTGCGGGCTTCCTCGCCGAGGTCGCCGGCTGATCCCGACTTCGGTTGCTCCGGTCGCAGTTTCTGCCGCTCGCGAGGCGCGTGGGCGACAGAAACTGCGACCGGAACGGCGGGGGTGGATGACCGAGCTAGGCCATCCGGGCGCGCACGTGCGCCCAGGCGGGTGTTGACAGCTGCGCCGACCGGCGGGCGAACTCGTCGAAGCTGCGGCGTCCCGGCCAGTCGGCCGGCAGCATCGACGGGGGGAGCCCCGGATCGGTGTACGGCAGCACCCGCCAGCGGTCGATGAGGTGCACGTACGCGGCGAACGGCTCGGCGGGCAGGGTGCGGAGAGAGGTCTGGAAGGTGAGGTGCTCGGTACGCAGGGCCTCGAGGTCCCACCACTGCGCGGCGGCCTCGACGAGCGTGCCGGCCGGTGCGGGGGCGGATGCCTGGAACAGGGTCGCCCAGCGGCGCGCGTCGAGTTCCTCGAGGATCTGCTCCACCTCGTCCTGGAGATGCCCGGGACAGATCCACAGCGCCGGTGACACGACGCCCGCGCCGATCCACTGCAGGCGGCGACGCAGCTGATGACGGATGCTCCGTGCGCTCTCAGGGATAGAGAACGAGACCAGGCACCAGGGATCGGCATCCGTCATCTCGCGCATCTCGAAGATGCGGCGGTCACCGCGTTCGAGCATCCCGATCGCCGCCGGGTTGAGGCGGTAGCCGATACCGTCATCGCGCTCTGCGAGCAGGAGCCCCTTCTGCTTCAGACGCGTGATGCCGGTGCGGGCGGGGCCTGCCGCGATCCCGAGGTCGCCGGCCAGCGACACCAGGTCCGCCGTCGAGATCCAGCCGCCGAGCGGGCGCAGGAACACTCCGATGAGCGTCCGCAGCAGCGAGGCGGTACTGCCCGGGCGCGCATCGATGTCGTCGAGCACGGGCGCGGCGGCGAGGTCAGAAGTCACCGGACTCCAGGGCGTCACGCACGGCCAGCACGCCGGTGATCGTCTCGACGTGCGAGGTGCTCAGCGGGGAGAGCCCGAGCCGGATGCCGTTCGGGAAGCGGAAGTCGGGGATGATGCCGTCGGCCCACAGTCGCCGCGTCACATCGCGGAAGTCCGGGTGCCCGATCGTCACATGGCCGCCGCGGAGATCGGCGTCGCGCGGGCTCAGCAGCCGCACGCCGAGGGGCGCGAGCACCTGGTCGTACGCACGCACCGCGAGGTCGGTCAGCGACTGCGACTTCGCCCGGACTCCGGCGATCGTGGACTGCTCGATGAGGTCGAGCATCCCCTGCATCGCGAGCATCGAGGTCACCGGCGGGGTGCCGCTCAGCAGCTGACGGATGTCGCCCGACGGCACGTACGCAGGTCCCATCGCGAAGATGTCGGCCGCGCTCCACCAGCCCTGGATCGGCTGACGCAGCACGCCCTGGAGTCCGTGGCGCAGGTAGGCGAACGCGGGGGAGCCCGGCCCGCCGTTGAGGTACTTGTAGGTGCAGCCCACCGCCATGTCGACGCCCCACTCGTCGAGCTGCATCGGGACCACGCCGGCCGAATGGCAGAGGTCCCACATCATGAGCGCTCCGGCTTCGTGCGCCGCCGCCGTGATGCCGGGCATATCTGCCAGGGCGCCGGAGCGGTAGTCGACGTGGCTCAGCGAGACCAGGGCCGTGCGCTCGGAGACGACGGCCTCGACGTCGGCGACGGTCACGCCGTGCACCGGATCGGGTTCGAGCCAGCGCAGGGTCATGCCGGTCTCGGCGGCGACACCCTCGGCGAGGAACCTGTCGGTGGGGAAGTTGCCGGCCTCGATCACGAGCTCGGTGCGGTCAGGGTCGGCGGCTGCGGCGGCGCGCATGAGCTTGTAGATCAGCACGCTCGTCGAGTCGGCCACCACGGTCTGGCCGGCGGCGGCACCGAGCGCCACCCGGCCGATGCGGTCTCCGAGCTCCATCGGCAGCGCCATCCACTGCTCGTCCCAGGAACGGATCAGCCGGGTGCCCCAGTCCTCCCGCACGAACGCGGCGAGCTTCTCCGGGATGTCGCGCAGCGGACGGCCGAGCGAGTTGCCGTCGAGGTAGGCCGTGACGCCCGGTGCCTCGGCGAATGCGTCGAGGTGGGCGCGCAGCGGGTCGGCGGCGTCGAGGGCACGGGCGGTGTCGAGCAGGTCGGTGTCGCGGGGGTCGGTCATGGTCACACCTTCAGGTCGGCGGGGGTGAGGGGGCGGGCGGCGAGCGCGTCGGCGGCTGCGGGGGAGCCCCCGGGGAGCAACAGGAGATTCGAGTCGGGGTCGAGCGGGTCGACCGGGGAGAGTGCCCGCACGAGAGCGGCATCGTCGAGCCCGGCCTCGCGGAGGGCGGCGACCTCACGCGGATTCAGGTCGACGGGCATCGGGCCGTTGCCCAGATCGGTGCCGTAGAGCACGGTGCCACCCGCCGCGTGGAAGCGACGCACGTTGTCGATCGCGACCGCGCGCGCGGGGTCGTCGTGGATCGCGAGGGTCGAGATCCACGAAGCGCCGGCCGACTGCCGGGCGATCTCGTCATCGTCGAGGCGTTCGGTGAAGGGCGCGTGTGCGAGTCGGGCGGCGCCGAGACGGACGACGCGCTCGGCTTCGCCCGGGCCCTCGGCGTGCGCGACGACGAGGAGTCCGTGGTCGGCGGCCAGCTCGACGATGGTGCGCAGGAGCTCGTCCGTGAAGACGGGCCCGGCGACGCTGTTGCTGGTGACCTTGATGCACGAGGCTCCGGCCTCGGCCATCTCGCTCACCGCCGCGGCGGCGGCATCCGCATCGGAGATCTCGCGCACCGAGCCGTCCGGTGCCCAGGCGCGGTCGGACGGGTAGCCGAGCGGCGCGGTCAGGAAGGCCCCGGCGAACTCGATGCGGACCGGGTGAACGGCGAGCCGCCGGACCACCTCGGGATTTCCGCCGAGATCGACCACGCGGCCGAGGCGCGAACCCGACAGCTGGGCGTGATCCACCAGTTGCAGGTGCACGTGGTGGTCGGTGAATCCGCCGACGACGACGCCGTCGAGGCGGGGGAGCCCGGTGGCCGGAACCTCGTCCCGCAATCGCACGCGCCCCTCGACGAGCTCGACGACGCCCTCGCGCCAGCCGATCCCGTCGAAGAACGTGACGGCCTTCATCAGCTGCCGATCTCCGTGCGCACCGTGTAGAGCTCGGGGAAGAAGGTGAGATCCAGGGCGCGCTGCAGGAAGCCGACGCCGCTGGAGCCGCCGGTGCCGACCTTCATGCCGATCGTGCGCGCGACGGTCTTGAGGTGTCGGAAGCGCCAGAACTGGAAGTTGTCCTCGAGGTCGACCAGGTCTTCGCACGCCTCGTACAGATCCCAGTACCGGCTCGGGTCCTGGTAGATCTCGCGGATCGCCGGCACGAGTTCGGGCGTCTCGCGGTAGGGCTCGCGCACGTCGCGGTCGAGGATCGCAGCCGGCACGGGCAGTCCACGACGCGCGGCGAAGCGCAGGAACTCGTCGTACAGCGTGGGCTTCTCCCACTCGGCGGTGAGCAGCGCGAGGTTGGCGGGGTGGTCGGCGAAGACGGTCAGCATCTTCTCGTTCTTGTTGCCGAGGGCGAACTCCACCGCGCGGTACTGCACCGACTGGAACCCGGACGAGTTGCCGAGTGCGCCGCGGAACTGCGCGTATTCGGTGGGGGTGAGGGTGGCGAGCACCGACCACTGCTGCGTCATCACGTCCTGGATGCGCTTGACCCGGGCGATGCGCTTGAGCGCCTCACGCAGGTCGTCGCGTGCCAGCAGCTCGCGCGCTGAGGAGAGCTCGTGCAGGAGCTGCTTGAGCCAGAGCTCGGTGGTCTGATGCTGGATGATGAACAGCATCTCGTCGTGGTGCTGCGGTTCGCTCACCGGATGCTGCGCAGTGAGCAGCTGGTCCAGCGCCAGGTATGACCCGTAGGTCATCCGTCCGGACAGGTCGGTGACGATCCCGGACTCGAGGGCGCGTTCGTTCTCGGTGTGCATGCGCCGAACATATCACTTCTGCGGCGAGCGTCACAGAAGTGAAATGTCTGGGTCGGTGTGCGCCGAGCGACGGCCCATCCGTCGGGAGGAATCACGGATGCAGGAAGGATCCGCGGCGATTCTCCCGACATCCGTCCGTTCTCCCGACAATCGCCCGGTCGGAGCAGATCAGGAAAGGTCGCGTCAGCGCGTGGTGTTCGCGTCCAGGAAGTCGATCGTCTTCTGCAGGGCGGTCCGCGCATCCGGCAGGTCGAGGTGGAACTGATACTCGTGCGGGAGCTGCGGCTCGTGCGGGGCTGGCCAGAACTGGGTCGTCACGTCGACGCCGAGCTCGTCCAGGCGCTGCGCCATCGGGATCGACTGCAGCCAGGTGAGTCCGTCGCCGTTGCCGCCGGAGATGTAGGTCGTGGGGAAGTCCTCGGTGACCCAGTCGATCGTCGACATCGTGGCACCGGTCGAGTCCTCGGCCCAGGTCTTCGTGCCCGAGTACGCCCACATGGCCGACTTCAACCCCCAGCCGGCGAGCCCGTCGAGTTGCGCCAGCGCCGCGAGGTCGTACACGCCGCAGTTGAGGATGGTCGCGGCCAGTTGGTCGGCCTCGAGCGACGGGGTGATGCCCATGATCTCGGCGTACTCCGGACTGGTGATGAGGGTCGCCATCTGGCTGGCGAGCTGTCCTCCCGCCGAGTCGCCCGCGAGGACGATCTGCTTCGCATCGACGCCCAGTTCCTCGGCGTGCTCGTCGATGTAGGCGAGGGCGGCGTCGAGCTGGTGCACGGCGAGCGGGTACACGCCCTCCGGACCGATCGTGTAGTTGACCGCGATGGTCGTGTAGCCCTCGGCGGCGAGGATGCGCATGTACGGGTCGACGTTCTCCTTCGAGCCCGAGATCCAGGCGCCGCCGTGGATCCAGACGACGGTCGGCAGGGGGTCGTCGGCGGATGCCGGGCGGAAGACGTCCATCGTGGTGTCGGCGCCGTCGTCACCGTACGCGACATCCTCCTGCACGGAGAGCTTCGTGTCGGGGACGTGCTTGTCCATCTCGGCGGCCGTCTCGTTCCCGCCCTTCGTGAACACGGAACGGATGACCATCGCTGACGGCCAGGGCGTGATCGTCCCGACGATCGCGACCACGGCGATCACGGCCACGATGATGCCGAGTGTGACCTTCGTTCGGTGCCACGGCTTGCGCACCTTCGTCGGGCGTGCGGGTTCTTCGGTATGCGCGTCGATGCTCATGGACCCCTCCACCGATCAGTGTGCCAGCACTCCGGTGCCCCCGCCGCCGTTCGAATCGCGCATCCACGCGACTCGAACGCCCGAGGGGGATCAGCTGGTGAGTCCGGCGAGGAGTCGCTGCAGCCCGTAGTCGAAGGCGCGGTCGACGTCGCCCCCGAGGCGGAAGGCCCCCGAGAGCTCCATCTGCAGGAAACCCGTCGCCCACGCGGTGAAGAGGCGGGCGGCATCGAGGGCATCGTCTTCGCCGACCAGTGCGGACGCGGCGCGGATGACCGGCGCGGCCGAGCGCTCGAGCGCATCCTGCGGCGCGGCGACGGTGAACATGATCCGGAAACCCTCCGGATGCGCGTGTGCGAACGCGCGATAGCCGCGGGCGAGGGCGGTGAGGTCGTCGCCTGAGGGATCGAGTCGAGCCGTGAGCGCCTCGATGGATGCGGTCGCCACCGCGGCGAGCAGGGCGTCTCGGTCGCGGATCCGCTTGTACAGCGACGGCGCGCGCACGCCCACCCGCGTCGCGACCGCCTGCATCGTCAGCCCCGCAGGGCCGACGGTCTCGAGGATCTCCCGCCCGGCCTCGACGATCTCGGCGACGGATGTGCGCTCGGGTGCCGGCATGGCGCCTCCTTCATGGCTATTGACAATAGCCATGATAGCTACGTATCGTAGCCATCGCAAACATCCCGAGAGGATCCGCCATGAAGCTCGCACCCCACCTGCACCGCATCGGCAACGACATCGTCGCCGCGAATCTGGTCGACCTGCCCGAGGGCATCACCCTCGTCGACGCGGGTCTCCCCGGGCACTGGCATGATCTCCAGCGCGAGCTCGACGAGATCGGTCGTCCGCTCTCCGACATCCGCGGCCTCGTCCTCACCCACGGCGACAGCGACCACATCGGTTTCGCGGAGCGGCTGCGGCGGGAGGCGGGAGTGCCGGTGTTCATCCATGCCGCGGACAGCCACCGCGTACGCACGGGCGAGAAGCCGAAGACGCCGATGGGGCCGGCCAAGCTCGGCCCGACGGCGGGCTTCTTCGCCTACGGCATCCGCAAGAGCGCGCTGCGCACGCACCACGTATCCGTGGTGACGGAGGTGGCAGACGGCGATGTGCTCGACCTGCCGGGTGCTCCCGTCGTGATCGGCATGCCCGGCCACTCGCCAGGGAGCATCGCGGTGCATGTGCCCGCCGTCGACGCGGTCTTCGTCGGTGACGCTCTGACCACCCGGCACGTGCTCACCGGGCGCACGGGACCGCAGCCCGCGCCGTTCACGGACGAGCCCGAAGAGGCGCGTGCTTCGCTCGACCGCCTGGCCGCCGTCTCGGCGTCGTGGGTGCTGCCGGGGCACGGGGCTCCCTGGCACGGCTCTCCCTCCGACATCGCGGCCTCCGTGCGGGCCGCGGGCTGACGGACCGCCCCCCGGACGATCGCCCGAGCCACTGACGGACCGAGCGCCGGACGGTTCGCCGAGCCCCGGACGATTCGCCGAACGATCAAAGTCAATTCGTCGGCGGATCGTCATCGGCTCGGCGTTTCGTCAGGCGAGGATGGCGGCCGTGTCGCCGATCGTGATCTGCGGGGGATAGAGCCCCATGACCTGCAGGGCGGCCGCATGGTTCTCGGCGGTCGAACCGGCGCAGGCGTCCGCGGCGATCGTGACGTGCGCGCCGGCATCGGCGGCGGCCAGTGCGGTCGAGAGGACGCAGCAGTCGGTCGAGACGCCGGCCAGCACGACGTGCGCTCCGCGCCCCACGACAGCTTCGATCTCGGAACCCCACTTGCCGAACGTCGGCAGGTCGATCGTCGGATGCGGCGACAACCCCACCGCGTCAGGGACGAGGTCGAACAGCGGGTGGCTCGGCGGCTGGTCGGCGAACGGCCAGCTGGCGAAGTAGTCGCCCCACGAGGTCGACCGGTCGGCGGTCGGCATCCACCGGGTCACCAGCACCCGGTCGCCGAACGCATCGGCCAGCGCGCGGATGCGCGGCATCGCCTCGGCGAAGAACGGCGAGCCCCAGGCGGAGTCGGGGGCAGCGAAGATCGCCTGCGGGTCGATCACCACGAGCCAGGCGTCATCGAGGGCCCGAGCGGTCACACGCCCTCCTGTCGGCGGATCTTCCCGGCCCGCGCGAAGTACGTCACGAGGAACGACAGCACCAGCGCGAAGAACACTCCGAGGTTGGCGTACGCCCAGGCGCCGTCGGGGCCGCCGACGAGGAACAGCAGATAGCCCTGCCAGTTGTTCCAGGGCGCGTCCTCGGCGAAGCCGTTGAGCACCAGACCCCAGCCGATCACGCTCGTGACGACCATGGTGCCGATCGAGGTCCAGTCCCAGGCCCCGTAGCGGCCACGGCTGTCGAACAGCGCCTCCTCGTCGTAGTCCTTCTTCCGGCGCAGGATGTCGGCGATCAGGATGCCTGCCCATGACGCGAGCGGCACGCCGAGCGTGATCAGGAAGCTCTGGAACGGGCCGAGGAAGTCCGTCGCGAAGAACACCACGTAGATCGTGCCGATCGTGAGGATCACTCCGTCGATCGCGGCGGCAGAGGGGCGCGGGATGCGGATGCCGAGGCTGAGCAGCGTGAGGCCCGAGGAGTAGATGCCCAGCACGGCGCCCGAGACGAGGGCGAGCACAGCCGTGAGTAGGAACGGCACGAGCACCCACACCGGGAGGATCGAGGCGAGCGCGCCGATCGGGTCGGCGGCGATCGCGGCCATGAGGTCGTCGTTCGAGCCACCCAGCAGCAGACCGAACACCACGAGGATCACCGGGGCCACCGATCCGCCGATCGTGTTCCAGGCGACGATCGCCCCGTCGGATGCCGTGCGCTTCTGGTAGCGCGACCAGTCGGCGGCGATGTTGATCCAGCCGAGTCCGAACCCGGTCATCACCATGACCAGGGCGCCGACGACCTGGCCGATGCCGCCGTCGGGGCGGGCCAGCACCGCGGCGAGGTCGATGCTCGGCGCCGCGAGGATGATGTAGAGCACGGTGACCACGCCGGTGACCCAGGTGAGCACCGACTGCAGCTTCATGATCGTGTGATAGCCGAGCACGGATGCGGTGACGATCAGGGCTGCGACGATCACGGTCGCGATGATCTTGAGCGCGATGCTGTCGCCGTCGCCGCCGAGCTGCGTGATCACGGTGGCGGTGGCGAGCACGGCCATGATCGCGAGGAACGTCTCCCACCCGATCGACGTCAGCCACGAGACGACGCCCGGCACCTTCTGACCGTGTACGCCGAAGGCCGCTCGCGAGAGGACCATGGTCGGCGCCGACCCGCGCTTGCCGGCGATGGCGATGAGCCCGCACAGCAGGAAGGACACGACGATGCCGATCACCGAGACGATCGTCGCCTGCCAGAACGAGATGCCGAAGCCCAGGACGAAGGAGCCGTACGACATGCCGAACACCGAGACGTTCGCCGCGAACCAGGGCCAGAAGAGGTCGCGCGGCTTCGCGGTGCGCTCGGACTCGGGGATGATCTCGATGCCCGCACGCTCGATCAGGGCCGGCTTGATGTCCGTCATGCTGACATCCTGGCACTGCCGGGACGCCACCGGGCGGACTTCACGGCGCGGATTCCTCGCGGATCGCCCCCGGAGTCAGCCCGCGAAGAACGCCTGCGCGGTGCGGGTCAGGTCATGCAGGTCGGAGACCCCGGCGAGCTCGCGCGCGGAGTGCATCGAGAGGATCGGGATGCCGACGTCGACGGTGCGGATGCCGAGCCGCGTCGCGGTGATCGGGCCGATCGTGGATCCGCACGGGACGCTGTTGTTCGACACGAAATCCTGCGTCGCAACACCCGCGCGCTCGCACCAGGACCGCCAGGATGCCGTGCCGACGGCATCGGTCGCGTACCGCTGGTTGGCGTTGAGCTTCAGGATCGGGCCGGAGCCGAGCACCGGCTGCACCACGGGGTCGTGCTTGGCGGCGTAGTTCGGGTGCACCGAGTGTCCGACATCGCTCGACAGGCACCACGACGAGGCGTAGGCCTGGCGGCGCGCGGATCCATCGGCGCCGAGCCCCGCGTACACGCGCTCGAGCACGTCTTCGAGGAAGGGACCGGCTGCACCGGAGCGCGACTCCGAGCCGAGCTCCTCGTGATCGAAGACGGCGAGCACGGCGATGGGTCCGCCCGCTGCCGGACCGTGAGGCTCGAGGGCCACCAGGCCGGCGTGCACCGAGGCGAGGTCGTCGAGGCGCCCGGAGGCGAAGAACGCGTCGTCCTTGCCGAACACCGCTCCGTGTGCGGAGTCGGCGACGACCACGTCATACCCGCGGATGTCGGACGCCGAGACGTCGGCGGACGAGGCGAGCTCGGCCAGGATGTCGGCTTCCGTCGGGTCGCCGAGTCCCCACACCGGCTGCGTCTCGGTCTGCTTGTCGAGGGCGAGTCCGTTGTTCACGCCGCGGTCGAGATGGATCGCCAGCTGCGGCAGGCGCAGCAGGGGACCCGTGTCCGCCAGCACGACCCGACCGTCGGCCAGCGCCAGCCGCCCGGCGAGGCGCAGCTCACGGTCGAGCCACGAGTTCAGCAGCGGTCCGCCGTACACCTCGACGGCGGCCTGCAGCCAGCCCCGCGAACCCGTGGTCGGCTGCGGCTTGAGCTTGAAGCCGGGGGAGTCGGTGTGCGCGCCGAAGATCTGCACGGGGGTCGTCGCGGTGGCATCCGCCGGCACGGACCAGGCGATCGCGGCGCCGTCGCGCACGATGACATACCGGCCGCCCGCCTCGGTCGGCCAGGCATCCTCTTCGCGCAGCCGTGTGAATCCTGCGGCTTCCAGTCGTCGAGCGACCTCCGCCGCCGCGTGGTAGCTCGAGGGTGAGGCGGCGATGAAGTCGGCGAGGTCCTCGGCGTGAGCGAGGGCGACCGGGGTGACGGGCATGACGGACCTTCCTGGAGACGGGCGGTCCTTCGAGCGTAGTCGGGGCGGTGCGCCGTTCCGCTCCCGGCCGGGGAGCCCGTCGTTTGCCGGACGTTCACAATCGCGCGTTAGGCTCGTCCCGATAGCGCCTAGGGTTCCGGGGTTCGCACCCGTCTGGTCCGAGCGGCGCCACGGTCCTCCTCCGCAGGAGGGCCGTCATCTGACAGGACAAAAGCCCGGAGGACCCTGTTCGTCGCGCCGCGCGTCGGACGGAAGGGTCTCGTCGTGTCCCCTCTCGCGTTCGTCCTCGTCTTCGGGGCGGCCATCGCCCACGCTGCGTGGAACGTCATCGCCCACGGCGTCAGCCGAGCGGGGTCGCCGTTCCTCTGGTGGGGAGCCGTGAGCAGCACGCTCGTGTGGATCGGCGTCGTGCCGTTCACCGGCGGTCTCGGCGCCGACGACCTCGGCTCCTTCGCTCTCGGTGTCTCGGTCTCGGCGGTGCTGCACGTCGCCTACATGACGGTGCTGCAGCGCGGCTACCGCGAGGGGAACCTCTCCACCGTGTACGCGACCGCGCGGGGGACCGGGCCGTTCCTGTCGGTGATCGTGGCGGTGCTGCTGCTCGGGGAGCGGCCCTCGGTGGTGGCGCTGATCGGGGTGGCGGCGGTGATCGTCGGCGTCGTGGCGATCGGCCTGGTCGATCGGGGGACGGGCAGCCGTTCCCGGCGCATCGATCCCGGCATCCTGTTCGGCTTGCTCACGGGTGTCGCGATCGCGGTCTACACGATCTGGGACGCGCACGCGGTGCGCACCTGGAACCTCTCACCGGTCGCGTTCATGGTCGGTACGAGCCTGCTGCAGGTGCCGTTCTACTCGATCGCGGTGCGTCGGCGCTGGGACGCCGTCTGGGCGCTCGGCCGCACGCAGTGGCGGCGGATCCTCGTCTTCGGCATCCTGTCGCCGCTGTCGTACATCCTGGTGCTGACCGCGATCCAGATCGCTCCGGTGGCGCTGGTGGCGCCGCTGCGCGAGGTGAGCGTCGTGTTGGTGAGCCTGTTCGGCGTGTTCGTGCTGCGGGAGTCGCGTCCGGGCTGGCGGATCGCAGCATCCCTCGTCGTGGTCGCGGGGATCGTCCTGCTGGCCTTGTGATCAGCGGAAGCTGACGAGCCCGGCGTGCGCGGCCGTGACGAGGATCTGCACGCGGTCGCGCAGGTGCCACTTCGACATCATGCGTCCGAGGTGCGCCTTCACCGTGCCCTCGGAGACGATCAGCGCCTTCGCGATCTCGGCGTTCGACATGCCCTTCGCGAGGCAGTTCAGCACCTCGGTCTCGCGTTCGGTGAGAGGTTCGAGGGCATCGGCGTCGGCGGCGACGGGCGTGGAGTCGCGCACGTGCTTGATCAGCATCGAGGCGATCCGCGGGGAGAGCGAGCTCGCGCCGCTGTGCACCTCGCGGACGCCGATGACGATCTCTTCGGCGCTGGAGTCCTTGAGGAGGTAACCCGAGGCGCCGGCGCTCAGCATGGGGAGCACCGTGTCGCTGCCGTCGAGGGTCGTGACCGCGAGGACGCGGACGTGCGGCCAGCGTTCCGCGATCACACCGGTGGCCTCGATGCCGTCCATCTCCGGCATCTGGACGTCCATCATCACGACGTCCGGCTGCTCGCGTTCGACCGTGGCGATCGCTTCCACGCCGTCTTCCGCCTGGGCTATCACGGTGATCTCGGGGTCGCGGGAGACGAAGTGCGACAGCGCCGAGCGGACCAGGGGATCGTCATCGACGATCACGACACGGATTTCCTGCATGGGGGAAGCCTAACGGCGCGGGCGACGGGCGATGGCGATGTAGACCTTTGGCCAAAAACCTCTAGACGAGAGACAGATGTGCGCTCCGTGATTCGCCGAGAAGATGAATACAGACATCGACGAACGACTACAAAATGGAGGTGAACGTTATGACTTTCTGGCAGCAGGTTGGCAAGTTCTTTGGTCTCCACAACTAATCTAGTTGGCAAATAGGAGATAGTGAAGCATGGCCTTTGACCACTCGACCCGGGAATCCGCGGACACGCTCCGCCTCACCCGCGGCGAGAAGCTCAGTGCGATAGAACGCATCGTCGTTCTGGTGATCGTCTCGATCACCATCGCCGCAGACGTCATCGGCTTCTTCACCACACCGGGGGTCAACCCGGTCGCTCTCTTGGTGAGCGTCGCGTCCACAGCAGTGTTCGCGCTCTATCTCTGGAAGCCGCTCTTCGCGACGTGCGCTCTCGCCGTCGTGTTCGCGCTCTCCTTCATCCCCGGATCAGAACTCCAGGTCCTCACAGCCGCCGCCGTTTCGGCGGCCCTCGTCATGAGGCTCGGCTGGACCTCGCTGATCCTCTCCTACACCGGCGGATTCCTGGTCGCCGCGGCGCTCGTTCCTTTCGCCGCGGAACCCGGTGTCAACGTGAACGTCGGTCTCTATCTCGTCTTCGCCACGGTGGCCGGAGCCGTCGGGTTCGCCCTCCGGCTCGCGTTCGCCCGTGGCAGCCGTCTCGAACGGGAACTCGAGGCGCGCGCCGAGCAGGAACGGCAGGCCGTCCTCGCCGAGCGACGCTGGATCGCCGGCGAGCTGCACGACAGCATCGCGCACCACCTCACGGTGGTCGCGCTGCACGTGCAGATGCTCGAAGACCCTCAGACGAGTTCCGACTCTCAGGAGGCGATCCGTGTCGCCGCCCGCAAGGCGATGACCGATGTCCGCTTCGTGATCGAACTCGCCGACGACGGACCGCAGTCGTCGAGCGTGCAGACCGGCGACCTCGCCGCCGCGATCGACGAGGCGGCGGAGGAATTCGAAGCCGCCGGGCACTCCGTCGTCCGAGCGGGTGATCCGCAGGACGAGCGAATTCCGCGAGCGGTCGAGATCGTGCTGGCACGCATCACGCGGGAGTCGGCCACGAACATCCTCAAATACGCCGGACCCGGCGAGGTGCAGATCACCCTCGCCGTGGACGATGAGGTGGCGCTCCTCACCCTCCGCAGCCCACTGCCGACCACGCCGCGGCGCGAGCTCTCCTCGAGCCGCACGGGCCTCGGCCGCATGGCCGAGCGCGTCATGGGAGCGAGCGGAGAGTTCAGTGCCGGCGAAGTGGAAGGATCCTGGGTCGTGTCGGCCCGCCTTCCGGTGGTCTGATGCTCTAGAGTGTGGGAGCGCCCTTTCCACGATCCGCGGAATTCTAGACGAAAGTCTAAGAAAGTCTCGACGTTCGACCCTGTGGAACGTGTTGCAGGCGGCCGTATTCTGAAGGCTCCCCAGATAAAGCGTCCCCAGCGCTGCGATCGCGGGCGCGGTCTTTCTGGCTTCTGAAATACTTGCGCGCTCGCGATCGCCTTCTGCGTTAACGGCCGATTCTGCGGCCTCCGAGCAGGGGTCCTCGTCTTCGCTATCCGCCGACTGCGCGCATGTAGTGCCCGTCGGTCGAGATGCCGGACGCGGCGACCGTGAAGCGCACGACCTCGCTCAGGTAGCGGTCCTCCGAGGCTTCGAAGATCCGCCCCTCCGCGTCGCGGGACGTGCGGGTCAGGCGGAGGATGGGTGTGCCGCGCGGAACGCGCAGCAGGGCGGCATCCTGATCGTCGGCGGCCACTGCATCGATCACATGCTGCAGCGTGACGATCGGGTGCCCGACCGACGCGAGGTGCTCGGTGATCGACACCTGGTCGAGATCCACGTCGAACAGCGGCCGGCCCGCGACCTCGGTGTAGTTGAGGCGCTCGAGCATGGTCGGCCGCCCGTCGAGCAGCCGCAGCCGCACGACGCTGACGATCGTGTCGCTCGGGTCGACATCGAGTGCCGCCGCCATGTCACCGGCGCGGCGCAGGCTCAGCTCCTGGGTCTCGGCCCCGGGGGAGACCCCCAGCTCGCGTGCCCAGCGCGTGAACGGCACCGACACGTCCACTGCCTGATTCGCCTTGCGGGCGACGACCCTGGCCGGTCGGCCCCGGCTGGTCTCGATCAGGCCCTCGCCACGCAGCGCCGCCAGAGCGTTGCGGATCGGGCCACGAGAGGTGTGCCATCTCTCGGCGAGCTCCGCCTCGGTCGGGACGTCGTCGCCGGGACGAAGCCCTCCGGCAGCGATCTGCGCGCGGAGGTCGTCGGCGATCTGGGTGTACACAGCTTCAGCCACATAGGTACATTACTTGGTCAGGGCGGGAGACTGCGACCCCGTTTCTGGAGTGTTCATCCAGACGAATGCTCGGTAAACGAGCTCTGAACAAATCCGAGTTAGGTACATATCTCGGCGTTCCACCTGCGAGAGTCTTCCGTGGATCACCCCTCACACCCTGAAAGGTCCTCATGAAGCTTCGCGCTCTTCCCGCCCTCGCCGGCGTCGCGCTCCTCGCCCTCGGCCTCGCCGCCTGTGCCGGCTCCGCCGAGGCCACCGGCACCCCCGGCGCCGACGACTCGTCGACCACGAGCGGTTTCGCCGTCGACGAGAACACCCTCGTGTTCGGTGTCGTCCCCGACTCGGTCGACACTGAGACGAACTACCAGCCGCTCATGGACTACATCGCCGACCTCACCGGCAAGACCGTCGAGTACCACGAGTCCACCGACTACGCGGCGCTCATCGAGGCCGCCGTCGCCGGCAAGGTCGACGTGGCCTCGTTCTCCGGCTTCACCTACGTCACCGCCACGAACAACGGCGCCAAGCTCACCCCGATCTCCTCGATCGTGACCGCAGAGGGTCAGGAGCCCGGCTACTACTCGCAGGCGATCGTCCCCGCGGACAGCGACATCTCCAGCCTCGAGGACTTCAAGGGCAAGAAGGTCTGCTTCGTCGACCCGTCCTCGACCTCGGGCTACCTGTTCCCGTCGTACAACCTGCTCGAGGCCGGCATCGACCCCAAGACCGACATCACCCCGGTCTTCGCAGGCAAGCACGACGTCAGCGTCACCAAGGTCGGCGAAGGCGTCGAGTGCGAGGTCGGTTTCGCCGAGGACTCCGAGGTCGAGAAGTCGGACAAGGTCAAGGTCATCGACGAGACGATGGTGCCCGGCGCCCCGCTCGTGTACTCCTCGACGCTTCCGGACGAGGTCTCGAAGCAGCTCATCGACGGACTCTCCGAGGTCACGATCGACGACATCATCGCCGCGGGCATCGACAGCGCCGACAGCGACTCCTTCCGCAGCGTCTTCTACGCCACCAAGCCGGTCGATGACGCCTACTACGACCTGATCCGCGACATCTGCAAGGAGACCGAAGCGGAGCAGTGCCAGGGCTGAGCCCGGTCTGACCCTTCGCCTCACCCGGTGCCCTCCGCCTCGTCCGCCCCGCGCGGCGAGACGGAGGGCCCGCCGCTCGACACACCACATCACAGGAGCTACGACATGACCGCCTCGGCATCCGACGCCCTCATCCGTCTCGACGGCGTGACGAAGACCTTCGGCACGACCACTGCACTGAAGGGCGCCTCGCTCGAGGTCTCCCGTGGCGAGATCGTCGTTCTCCTCGGCCTCTCCGGCTCGGGGAAGTCGACCCTGCTGCGCCACCTCGACGGGCTCGAGGTCCCCACCGCGGGCTCGGTGGAGGTGCTCGGCTCGCAGGTTCCCTCACTGAAGGGCCGCGCGCTCCGAGGCCTCCGCAGCCGCGTCGGCTTCATCTTCCAGCAGTTCGAGCTCGTGCCCTCGCTCACCGTGCTCGAGAACGTGCTCACCGGATCGCTCTCGAGCGTGCGGGGGCCGCGCCTCGGGCTCTGGGGCTACTCGCGGGCCGCCAAGCTCACCGCGCTCGAGCACCTCGACCGCGTGGGACTGCTCGACCGTGCCTACCAGCGCAGCGACACCCTCTCCGGCGGACAGCAGCAGCGCGTCGCCATCGCCCGCGCCCTCATGCAGAAGCCAGACATCCTGCTCGCCGATGAGCCGGTCGCCTCGCTCGACCCGGAGTCCAGCGAGCAGGTCATGGCTCTCATCCGCGAGATCGCCGCCGACGAGGGACTCACCGTGGTGTGCAGCCTGCACCAGGTCGACCTCGCCATCAGCTGGGCCGACCGCATCGTCGGGCTCCGCCACGGCGAGGTCGTGCTCGACACCCCCACGACCGACCTCACCAAGGCCGCCGTCATGGAGATCTACGGTCGCGTCGCGACCACCACCGCCGAGATCCGCGCCGTGCAGGAAGAGCTGGTCGTGGCGGCGGCGCAGGTGGCGGCATCATGACGGCGCTGGACGCGTCGACGAGCTCGGCGACCCAGAGCGGGGGAGCGTCCCCCCGGGGCGGCGCCCACACCGTCGCCGAGCGTGCACCGAAGCGGCCGATCTCGGCGGAGCGCATCGCGGCATCCCTCACCCTCGTAGCCCTCGTGGTGCTCGGCATCCTCGCCGTCCGCGACGTCGACATCTCGATCCCGGCGATGGTGCAGAGCTGGGGCAACGCCGAGAACTTCATGGCCCGCGTCGGCGGTCTGTCGTTCCCCGAGCCCGCCGACCTGGCCTGGCTGATCGCCCTGACCGTCGGCCTCGTGCTGGTCGGAACCCTGCTGGCCGCCGTGCTGTCCGTGCCGATCGCCTACCTCGCCGCGTCCAACACGACACCGGGGAGCGGCTGGCGCGCGGCAGCCCGGTTCATCGGCGTGCTCACCCGTGCGCTGCCCGACGTGGTGCTCGCGATGGCGTTCGTGCTGATGTTCTCGCTCGGAACGCTCCCCGGCATCCTCGCCATCGGCATCCACTCGATCGGCATGATCTCGAAGATGTTCGCCGACGCGATCGAGCAGATCGACGAGGGCCCCCGTCTCGCCATCCGCGCCGCCGGCGGCTCGAAGATGCAGGAGTTCAGTGCCGGCATCCTCCCGCAGGTACTGCCCAGCTGGGTCGCGACGGTGCTGCACCGCAACGACATCAACCTGCGCGGCAGTGTCGTGCTCGGCTACGTCGGCGTCGCCGGCCTCGGTCTTGAGATGTCGTACGCGTTCAAGTCGCTCAACTACGGCAAGGGCCTCGGCATCGCCCTCGTCATCTTCATCCTCTGCATCGTGATGGAGATCGTCTCCAGCCTGGTCCGCGGGGCGATGCTCGGCGAGCAGAGGCACACCCGCTCCTGGATGGACCGGATGCTGCACCCCCGGCTGGGCGCGCAGACCACATCGGCAGCCGACGGGCGACCCGCCTGGGCCGTCAGCCCGCAGATGGCCGTGCGGCGCCCCTGGACCGCGCAGCGCGTGCGCCACACGATCGCCGGTGTCGTCGCCGTGCTCGTCGTGATCGGCAGCGTCGTGGTCAGCCAGATCAACTGGATGGACTTCTTCACCTTCTGGGCCAAGCTGCCTGAGGTCGCCGCCCGGTTCTGGCCGCCCTCGTTCGGCAGCTACGAAGCGAGCGCGATGTTCGAAGCCATGCGCGACACCGTCGCGATCGCGCTCGCCGCCACCGTGCTCACGCTGCTCCCGTCGCTGCTGCTCGGCTCGCTCGCTGCGCGCAACGTCGCTCCGAGCTCAGGGGCACGGGGAACGGCTCGGCTGCTGCTCGTCGGCATCCGCGGCATCCCCGAGCTGATCCTGGCGATCGTGCTCGTCGTCATCACCGGCCTCGGCGCGCAGGCGGGCGTCATCGCCCTCGCGATCGGCGGCATCGGACTGCTCGGCAAGCTCATCGCCGACTCCTTCGAAGAGGTCGATCGCGGCCCCGAGCGGGCGCTGCGCGCGGTCGGTGCGACGCGTCTGCAGACCTACGCGTCGGCGACCGTGCCGCAGGGGATGCAGGCGCTCATCGGACACAGCTTCTACATGCTCGACACGAACATCCGTGCGGCGACGATCCTCGGCATCGTCGGCGGCGGCGGCGTCGGGTACTACCTGCTCAACGCGAGCCAGGGGTCGCGCTACGAGACCGTGACCGCGATCGTCCTGATGATCCTCGCCACCGTGCTCGTGGTCGAAGGGCTCGCCATGTGGATGCGGAAGGTGTTCCGATGAACGGCACGCAGAACACGGCAGATGTCGTCGTCGTCGGCTCCGGCATCGTCGGTCTCGGCGCGGCCTATGCGGCGGTCCGTCGCGGGCTGCGCGTGATCGTGGTCGACCGCACCGACGCCCCGGTCGGCGCCACGATCCGCAACTTCGGGCATCTCTGCGTCGGCGCACAGGGTGGGGAGGCGCGACGCTACGCAGATGTCTCCCGCGAGCTGTGGCTGCGCCTCGCCCAGGACGCCGGCTTCTGGCTGCGCGAGTCCGGCACGCTCGTGGCCGCTCGCCACGGCGACGAGCTCGCAGTGCTCGAAGCCGCATCCCGCGACGGCGGCATCCGCATGCTCGAGGCCGACGAGATGCTGCGCCTCGCCCCGCTGCGGGCCGAGGGCCTCGTCGGCGGCGCGCACATCGAGGTCGACCTGCAGACCGATCCGCGCACCGCGGCCACCGCGATCGTGCGTCATCTCGCGAGCCTCGGGGTGGAGTTCCGGTTCCGGACCGCGGTCACCGCGGTGGGAGCGGGGCGGGTCGAGACCACCCGCGGCCCGATCCGCGGCGGGAGCGTCGTCGTCGCGGTGAACCACGACATCGACCAACTGCTCCCCGAGGTCGCCGAGCGGCACGGGATCGAGCGCTGCGCCCTCGACATGATGCGGGCGGCGGTGTCGTTCCGGCATCCGCTGGCCGCACCGCTGCTCACCGGCTGGTCGCTCGTGCGCTACGGCCGGTTCGCGGACGGTCCGGAGGCGACCGCACTGCGGGAGCGCCTGCACACCGAGCGCCCCGACCTGGCCGCACTCGACCTCAACCAGATGTACACGCAGCTGCCGGACGGAACGCTCATCATCGGCGACTCGCATGCGACCGCGGTCGCCCCGGCGCCGTTCCAGCCCGAGGCGGCCTTCACGGCGTTCCTCGACGAGGCTGCGGCGCTGTTCGACGCACCCGCTCCGCGCGTGATCGAGCGGTGGCAGGGCGTCTACGCGAAGGGGCCGCAGGAGTTCCTGGTCGACCGCGGCGACGACGGCGTGCTGGTGATCGCCGCGACCACCGGCATCGGGATGACGACGGGTCTCGGACTCGCCGAAGAGAACCTCACCGCCGCCTTCGGGTGGACGGCCGCAATGGAAGGAACATCATGACCACCTCTCTCGAACTCATCGTCCTCGACATGGCGGGGACCACCGTGCTCGACGACGGCGTCGTGGAGCAGGCGTTCCAGCGCGCTGCCGAGCGCACGGGCGTCGCCGACCGGATGCCGTGGGCCGAAGCCCTCGACTACGTGCGCGTGACGATGGGGCAGTCAAAGATCGACGTGTTCACCCACCTCGCCTCCGGCGACCGGGCTGCGGCGGAACGCGCCACCGCCGCGTTCGAGGCGGCGTACGCCGAGATCGTCGTCGAGCAGGGTGTCTCCGAGATCCCCGGCGCAGCGGACGCCATCCAGGATCTGAAGGATGCCGGACTGAAGGTCGTGCTGACGACCGGGTTCGCGCCGGTGACCCGCGATGCGCTGATCGACGGACTCGGCTGGCGCGACCTCGTCGATGTCGCCCTGTCTCCCGTCGACGCGGGTCGTGGCCGCCCGGCGCCCGACCTCGTGCTCACGGCGCTGCTCCGCACCCAGACCTCCTCGGTGCAGGCGGTCGCCGTCGCCGGAGACACCGTCAGCGACGTCGAGTCCGGGCGTCGGGCCGGTGCCGGCTTCGTCGCCGGTGTGCTCAGCGGTGCCCATGATCGCCCGGCGCTGAGCGCCGCGGGGGCGGATGCCGTGCTGAGCGATGTGACGGCCCTCCGCGGCGTGCTCGCGCAGCGCGAGCTGCTTCCCCTCGTCGCCACCTCCTGAGCGGGATCGACATGGGAACGCTGCTGGTCCGTCCACCCGGTCACCGCCGTGACGTCGCGCTGCGCCCGGCGGCGACGGCGATGGTCTGGATCGGCGAGGGCCACCCGCACGAGACGATCGCCGTGCCGGGGGTCGCGCTGGCCGACGGCGACGTGCTCGTGGCGGTCGAGATGTCGACGATCTGCGGCTCCGACGTGCACACGGTGCAGGGACGACGATCCGCCCCGACCCCTCTCGTGCTCGGTCACGAGAGCGTCGGCAGGGTGATCGCGACCGGTGACACCGGTGCGAACACCGTCGACGGCACCCCGCTGCGCATCGGCGATCGCGTGGTGTGGTCGGTGACGATCTCGTGCGCGAGCTGCGACCGATGCCTGCGGGGGATGCCGCAGAAGTGCCGCAACCTGGGAAAGTACGGGCACGACCGGGTCGGCGCCCACGGCGACCTGACCGGTGCGTTCGCGAGTCACGTGCAGCTGCGTGAGGGAACCGCCATCGTGCGCGTGCCCGAGGCGCTGCCGGCATCCGTCCTCGCCCCCGCAGGGTGTGCGACCGCGACGGCCTGGGCGGCAGTCGCCAGGGCTGCGCGAGACCATGACCTCGAGGGTGCCGCCGTGCGGATCCACGGGGCCGGGCTCGTCGGGCTCTCCGCCGCCGCGATCGCCGCGGAGCAGGGAGCGACGGTCGAGGTTCTCGACCCGAACCCGGAACGCCGCGCGCTCGCCGCCCGATTCGGGGCGACGAGTCTGGACCGGGAGCCCGACGTCGTTATCGAGGCCTCGGGGCATGCCGTGAGCGCGGCCGTCGACGGGGTGGCCGTCGGCGGCACGGTGGTGCTCGTCGGCAGCGTGTTTCCCGCCGACCCCGTGCCGTTCGACGCCGAGAGCATCGTGCGGCGCCTGGTCACCGTCACCGGCATCCACAACTACACGGGAACCGAGCTCGCCGAAGCCGTCGGGTTCCTGGCGGGACGCGGACGCGCCTATCCGTTCGGCGACGCGGTCGGCGCGGTGCGCGGGCTCCACGAGATCGATGCCGCGCTCGCGGAGGCGGCGGCGCCCGGCGCACCCCTGCGGATCGGCCTGCTGCCGGGGCACTGACCCGCCGACGCCAGCCAGCCCCACCGACGACCTACGCGGGCTGCTGTCCGCTCCGGCGAGGACCCGCCTGTCGCAGACCTTCCGCATGGAAGGCGAGCAGCCGGACGGCAGCCTCGACCGTCGCCGCCAGCACTTCTTCGGGGTCGCCGGTGAGCGCCAGCCGACGGTGTCCGACGGCATCGGCAGTCGCCCATCCGAGGTAGACCGTGCCCGGGGGATGGCCTCCCTCGGGATCGGGCCCGCCGACTCCGGTCGTCGACACGCAGAGGTCGGCGTCGAGCAGGTCGCGAGCCCCCGTCGCGAGCTGCTCGGCGCACGCCGCGGAACACGGATCCGTGCCGGGGACGAGCCCGAGCACGCGCTCCTTCACATCGGTCAGATACGCCACGACGCCGCCGGCGAACCACTCGGACGCCTCGGAACCCGCTCCCACCGTGCTCGCCAGCTGGCCGGAGGTGAGAGATTCGGCCACGGCCACACGGAGACCGCGTTCGCGCGCGAGGTCGCTCAGTCGCTCGATGTGTTCGGTCACTGGGAGATGCCCTTCAGCCCGTGTCTTCCCTACGCGTTCTCCGCGGCGTCAGGCTGAGCAGACCCATCCTGCGTGGATCCGTCGCCGTCGCCGTCGTAGTCCGGACGCGGTGGCTGCAGCGGCTGATCGGAGTACTCGCCACCCTTGCGGCCGCCGTACGGGCGCCCGTGGTCGGCGAACTCGTCGCGGGCGAACACCAGAGTCCACGGCCCCGCCGTGAAGTGTGCTCCGGTGCGGAGCGTCTCGGTGTCCTCGCCCGGGTGCGTGGCGTCTGCGCCGGCACTGGCGTTCATCTCACCTGCGCCGTGCAGGGTCAGCACGTACTCGTCGCGGTCATCGTGCGTGATCGTGGCGTGCACCGGGTCGGTGTCGGCCAGGCGCAGCTCATTGCCCTCGGCGGACCCGATCCGCACCTCATCCGCTTCGAGCGCGAATTCGGTGCGCTCGTCGTCGCGGGTGATGCGCAGCCGCGGGTTGCCCGCGCCCCATTCGGCGTGTGTGGTTCCGGGGGTGTAGCCCTCGTCGGGGCGGTCGTCGATGTGTCGTGCGTTCATGGCAGTGCCCTCCTCGAGCTCGGGTATCCGAGATTAAGCGGGCGTGCGTGTTCTGCCGAGGGGGTTGACTTCGCGATGGCGGACACGCACCCGCCTTCGTGCGGAACAGAGGCGGAATACTGTCGCCGCGTGAGCGAGAATGGAGTGAGCCGTCGTCTCGGCCAGGCTGCGACCAAGGAGCACAGAATGGGCAAGTTCGTCTACGAAGGCGGAGTGAAGACCGAGATCGAGGACCGCGCTCTCACCCACCTGCAGCTGGTCATCACCGCCAAGCTGCGGCGCGGGGAGCCGTTCCCGTTCAGCTGGCGTGAAGACGCGAGCGTCGGTGGCGGACGCACGACCGTGTGGATCCAGCCGGGCAGCTCCTTGGTGTTCAAGTACTTCGGCAGCCGCCAGCCGTCCATCAACCGGGCGTGGATCGAGGCGCTGGCCTTCACCGCGAACGCGCCGAGCGGCCTGTACCTCGTACCCGAGCCCGCCGAGGCCGGTACGGAGCCGGGCACGGAAGAGATCCCGGTCACGCCTCAGCTCTGATCCGCTGCGGCGTCCGCGCCGCTGCCGTCGCGCACGGCCTCGAGAGCGGCCGGGGATGGACCCCGCACGTCGCCGCCTCCCTGCCGGGCTGTCAACCCCCTGCACCCGCGGCCGTCGATCGGGAAGAGTCGGTCGGACACCCCGAGACGAGGAGGATCGGCCATGACCGACAGCACTTCCGACCCGCGGCACGCGCATCGCGAAGAAGGCTTCCCCGCGCAGCAGCAGGATCAGCCAGGGCTCACGGAGCTGACACGTCCCGACCCCGACCACGGCGAGGAGAGCTACGTCGGCCACGGCCGCCTGGCAGGGCGCCGCGCGCTCATCACCGGTGGCGACTCTGGCATCGGTCGGGCGGTCGCGATCGCCTTCGCGCGAGAGGGTGCCGATGTCGCGATCGCACACATGCCGGAGGAGCAGGACGACGCGGAGGACACGCTCGCCCTGGTCCGGGAGGCCGGACGCACCGGTGTGAGCTTTGCCGGCGACCTGCGGGACGAGGCCTTCGCGACCGATATCGTCGCCCGGACGCGGAGCGAGCTCGGCGGACTCGACACCCTCGTGCTCAATGCCGCCTACCAGCACGACATCGACGGCTTCGACAGCCTGGAGACCGACCGGATGCGGCGCGTGTTCGACACGAACCTCGTCGGCCTGCTGTTCTCGGCCCGCGCCGCATACCCCGACCTGGAGCCGGGCGCGAGCATCATCGTGACGGCATCCGTCCAGGCCTACAACCCGTCGCCGGGCCTCATCGACTACGCGATGACCAAGGCCGCTCAGGTCGCTTTCGTGAAGGCACTCGCCGAGGAGGCCGGCCCCAAGGGCATCCGGGTGAACGCCGTGGCGCCCGGTCCGATCTGGACGCCGTTGATCCCCGCGACCGGCTGGGATGCCGAGCGGTTGGCGACCTTCGGCCAGGACACGCCTCTCGGACGCGCGGGCCAGCCGGCGGAGCTCGCGGGGGCCTACGTGTACCTCGCCTCGGCCGAGTCGTCGTACACATCGGGCTCGGTGATCGCGGTGACGGGCGGCAAGCCGCTCTGAGCTCGGTTCTGCCGCCGAGACCCCGCCTTCGCGTCGAAACCCCCGGGTAGCGGCGCATGCAGCCCGGGGTCTCGGCGCGTACCGGGGGTCTCGGCGACGCGGCGACGCGGCGACGCGGGCCGCCCGCCTAAGCTTGTCTGGTGCAGAAGCCCGCGGCGTCCGGACCCCTCGTGGGCGTCGCACTCGTCATCGGCTCGTGCCTCTCGCTGCCCTTCGGGGCGGCCGTGGCTGCACAGCTTTTCCCGGTGCTCGGGCCGTGGGGTGTCACCTCGCTGCGCGTCGCGATCGCCGCGATCCTCCTCGTCGTCATCGTGCGGCCGCGGCCCGGAAAGTGGACCCGCTCGCAGTGGCTCGCCGCCGTGCTCTTCGGCGTCTCGCTCGCCGCGATGAACGGCTTCTTCTACGCCGCGATCGACCGCATCCCGCTCGGCCCGGCGGTCGCGATCGAGTTCCTCGGCCCGCTCGTGCTCGCCGCGGTGCTGACCCGTCGCCTCGCGGATGCCGCCTGGGTCGGCGTCGCCCTCCTCGGCATGGTCGCGCTGGGCATCGACGGCCTGATCGGGGCCGAGCCGCTCGACCCGCTCGGGCTCGTGTTCATCCTCATCGCCGCCGGGTTCTGGGTGATGTATATCCGCATGAGCGCCCGCGTCGGCGCCCTCATCCCGGGCAACAGCGGCCTCGCGATGGGGCTCGTCGTGGCGGCCGTGCTGCTCATCCCGGTCGGCATCCCGGCAGCGTCGACCGTCGCGATGGATCCGCAGCTGCTGCTGCTCGCCGCCATCACCGCGGTGCTGTCGTCGGTGATCCCGTACAGCTTCGAACTGGCCGCGCTGCGCCGTCTGCCGCAGCGCGTGTTCGGGGTGCTCCTGAGCCTGGAGCCCGCGTTCGCGACGTTGGCCGGCTGGCTGATCCTCGGTCAGGACGCGACTCCGTTGCGGATGCTGGCCGTCGCCCTCGTGATCGCCGCCAGTGTGGGGACGACACTCGGTGTGCGGAAGGACCGCCGTGACGGCGGCCCTTCCGGCCCCTTCACCGCCCCGATACCGCTGCCCGACTGACCTCCGGCGTCGGCAGCGGGAACCGTCGACGCAGGATGACGCGCTGCACGAGCGTCCACACCACGGTGACGGTCAGATACAGCGCAGCCGCGAGCGGCACGAACGCCGCGAACACGGCCGTCAGGTAGTGCAGGGACGACATCACACGCAGCATCGTCCGGGAGTTGAGCGGCGAGTCGTCGCCCTCGACCGGCGTCGGGCGGAACACCCGGCGGGTGACCTCGGCGACCGCGATCATCACCGCGAGCAGCACCCCGAAGACGAGGAACGTCGCAGGCGTCGCCGTGCCGCCGAACAGCGCCGAGACCAGGCTCGTGCCCAGCGGAGCGCCGAACAGGTCGTGCGCGAGCAGCTCGTTCGGGTGCCCGGCGATCTCCGGCCGGAGGAACAGCGTGTAGAGGATGCCGACCACGGGGGCCTGCGCCAGCACCGGGAGTATGCCTGCGAACGGCGAGGTGTTCTCGGCCTTGTACAGCGCCATCATCTCCTTCTGCAGGCGTTCGGGGTTCTTCTTGTGGCGGCGCTGCAGTTCGCGGAGCTTCGGGGCGAGGCGCGCCCTGGTCTGCTCGGCCTTGGCCTGCGAGATGCCGACGGGGATGAGCAGTGCCCGCACCAAGAGCGTGACGAGCACGACGGCGAGGGCGGCGGCGGACGCCCCGGCGATCGGGGTGAGGAGGTCGGAGAGCCCGGTCAGTGCGCCGTAGGCGGCGTCGAGCAGGGCGGCGAGAGGGGGGAAGGCAAAGGGGTCCATGGAAGTGTCCGTTCGTGGCGTCGGGAAGGGTCGGCGAAGGCCGCGCTGTCCCGTCGTACGGACGGACTACGCGGCGGTCGCGACTCCCGGCGCCCGTGGGCGCGGATGCCCTGCAGCATCAGGATCGCTCTGCGTGAGAAGGGTTCCGACGTCGATGGCCCGCAGCGGATGCGGGGCATCTGAGGTGGCTCCGGGGCGCACGCTCAGCACGACCGCGAGCGTGAGCGCCGTCACGGCGAGCAGTGCGATGGCGAGGCCGAGGGCCGCGGCATCCGGCATCGAGACGAGTCCGAGTGCGGTCGCGACGAAGCTCAGCATCTGCCCGAACCACTCGCTCATGCGCACTCCCCTCTGCAGCCGAGGGTAGCACCGGGGCCTGCGAGACCGGCCGTCACGGTCGACCGTCCGCCTGCGCTGCGGGCGTAACGTCGAAGCATGAGTGACCTTCGCGCCCTGCTCGGGATCGAGCATCCGATCATCCTCGGCCCGTTCGGCGGGCTCTCCTCGACCTCGCTCACCGCCGCGGTGAGCAACGCCGGCGGACTCGGCTCGTTCGGCCTGTACGGATACGACGGCGACCGCATCCGCGCGACCGGGGCCGAGCTGCGTGCGGCGACCGACCGGCCGTTCGCGGTGAACATCTGGCTGCCCACGGGCGACGAGGTCGAGCCGAACCCGCAGCACACGATCTTCGCGCAGGCGCTGCAGCCGTTCTACGAGGCGGTCGGTGTCGACGTGCCGGCCCGGCCGGAGCGGTACAACCCGCCGCTCGAGGAACAGCTCGAGGCGATCTGGGAGATCGCGCCCGCAGTGCTGAGCGTGGTGTTCGGCGTGCCGACAGCGGCGGTCGTCGAAGAGGCGCGTCGCCGCGGCATCCGTGTCGTCGGTACGGCGACCACCGTGGCCGAGGCCGTCGCCCTGGACGAGGCGGGCGTGGATGCCGTCGTCGCGACCGGGGCAGAAGCGGCCGGCCACCGGGTGTCGTTCCTGCGCCCGGCCGAGGAGTCGCTGGTGGGGACGTTCGCCCTGGTGCCGCAGGTCGTGGACGCGGTCGGAGTGCCCGTGATCGCGGCGGGTGGGATCGCCGATCGGCGGGGGGTGGCCGCGGCGTTCGCGCTGGGGGCTTCGGGCGTGCAGGTGGGGACGGCGTTCCTCGCGACGTCGGAGTCGGCCACGAATCCGGCGCACCGCGACGCCATCCGCTCGACCGCCGCCGACGAGACCGTGCTCACGCGGGCCATGAGCGGTCGACTGGCGCGCGGCACGCGCAACCGCGCCGTGCGGGCGATCGAGGCGAGCGGCACGATCGCGCCGTTCCCGATGCAGAACTGGCTCACGGGCCGCTTCCGCACCGCGGCCGGACAGCAGAACCTGGGTGAGCTGCAGTCGCTGTGGATGGGTCAGGCCGCACCGCTCGTGCAGTACGACTCCGCCGCCGAGGTGTTCGCCGAGCTGCTCGCAGGGGCTCCGGAAGCTCCCTGACGTTCGCTCTGCTGTGTTCCGGTCGCACTTCCTGCCGCGCGGCTGTGTTCCGGTCGCAGTTTCTGCCGCGCTGACGGCCTCGGGGCGGCAGGAACTGCGACCGGAGCGGCGGGTGCGGACCGGAGCGGCGGGTGCGGACCGGAGCGGAGGGTGCGGACCGGGGCGGCGGGTGCGGACCGGAGCGCACGGTGCGGACCGGAGCGGCGGGTGCGGACCGGGGCGGAGGACCGGGGGCTAGAGGATGACCGTGGACTTGCCGTGCACGATCACGCGGTCCTCGGCGTGCCACTGCACGGCGCGGGCGAGTACCAGGCGCTCGACGTCGGCGCCGCGGCTCTGCAGCTGAGCCGCCGACTCGGAGTGGGTCACGCGCGTGACATCCTGCTCGATGATCGGGCCCTCGTCGAGGTCGGCCGTCGCGTAGTGCGCGGTCGCGCCGATGAGCTTGACGCCGCGGTCCTTGGCGCGCGCGTACGGGTTCGCGCCGATGAACGCGGGCAGGAACGAGTGGTGGATGTTGATCACCGGCACCTCGAGGCGCGTGATGAAGTCGTCGGTCAGGATCTGCATGTAGCGGGCGAGCACCACCAGGTCGACGTTTCCGTGCAGCAGTTCCAGCTGACGCTGCTCCATCGCGGCCTTGTCGCCGGAGGGGATGTGCACGAACGGCACCCCGAAGGAGCGGACGGACTCCGCCAGGTCGGGGTGGTTGGAGACGACCATCGTGATGTCGATGTCGAGCTGGCCGCGCTGCGTGCGCCACAGCAGCTCCATCAGGCAGTGGTCGTACTTGGAGACGAAGATCGCGACGCGCTTGCGCCGGGCCACGTCGTGCAGCGACCACTCCATCCCGAAGCGCTCGGCCACGGCGGCGATGTCGGCTTCGAGGGCCGGGCGTGCGGCGGAGAGCCCGTCGAGGTGGATCACGGTGCGCTGGAAGAAGCGTCCGCCCTCGGAATCGGTGGAGTGCTGGTCGAGCGAGATGATGTTCGCGCCGTGCTGGGCGAGCACCCCGGCGACAGCGGCGACGATGCCGGGCTGGTCGTCGCAGGCGATGAGCAGGCGGGCGGTATCGGGCTGAGACATGGGGGCTCCTCGAGGGTGTGCATCGATTCTGCCGTGGATGCACAGCGGGGGCGAATCGCGGGAGGCGACTCGCTACTCTGAGTCTCGTGGAAGCGAGTGACCTCGGCCTGGTGCTGATCCCCCTGTTGGCCGTCGCCGCGCCCCTGCTCGCCCGCGGCGTGCGCCCCGTGGTGCGGGTGCCCATCGTGGTGTTCGAGCTCGTGCTCGGCATCCTCGTCGGACCCGCCGTGCTCGGCTGGGTCGAGCCGGGGCCGCTGCTGGAGAAGCTCAGCGACTTCGGTCTGGCGCTGCTGTTCTTCGTGGCCGGCACCGAGATCGACTTCAAGATGGTGGCGGGCAAGCCGCTCGCCCGGGCTTCAGCCGGCTGGCTGCTCAGCGTGCTGCTGGGCATCGGCCTCGGGTTCTTCTTCGCGCCGGGCGAGGGGATGGTCGTGATCGGGATCGCGCTCAGCTCCACGGCGCTCGGCACGCTGATGCCGATCCTGCGCGATGCGCGCGAGCTCGACACACCCTTCGGTCGGGCGATCAGCACGATCGGGGCCGTCGGCGAGTTCCTGCCCCTGATCGCGATCTCGATCTTCCTGAGCACGCGGACCACGCCCATCGCCACGGCCGTGCTGCTGACCTTCGTCGTGCTGGCCGGCCTCGCAGTGCTGCTGGCGCATCGCGTGCCGCACGGTCGTCTGCACCGCATCGTCCTGGCCACCCTGCACACCTCCGACCAGTTCGGGGTGCGCTTCGTGATCCTGCTCATCGCCGCGCTGGTCGGACTCAGCGTGATGCTCGACCTCGACATGCTGCTGGGCGCGTTCGTGGCCGGCGCGGTCTGGCGCATCATCATGGCGCGGGCGCCCAAGGAATCCGCCGAGCAGGTCGAGAGCAAGATCGAGGCCATCGCGTTCGGCTTCCTCGTGCCGATCTTCTTCCTCTACACCGGCGTCACGTTCGACCTGCAGGCGCTGCTCACCTCGCCCGCGGCGCTGGCGCTGGTGCCGATCTTCCTGATCGCGCTGCTCGTGATCCGCGGTGCGGCCGCGCAGCTCTCGGCTCCAGCGGGGATGAGCGTGCGCGACCGTGCGGCGCTCGGCCTGCTCGCCGCGACCGGACTGCCGATCATCGTCGCGGTCACCGCGATCGGCGTGGATCAGGACATGCTCGACACCGGCACGGCCGCGGCCCTCGTCGGAGCAGGCATGCTCTCGGTACTGCTGTATCCGCTGATCGGCATGACCCTCCGTGGGGATCGCGAAGAGGTCGTCGGTCCGGCACGCGCGGGCGAGTCGCTGCAGGGGGAGCTGTGACCTCGGCATCCGCTCTGCTGACGGCCGCCGTGGCCGATCTCGCCGGGGCTCCGAAGGAGGGTCTCGGCGAGCAGCGCGACTCCCGGTGGCGGGGCCGCCGCATCGTGCGCGTGGGTGAGGCCTGGCATCTGGGCGTGCTGCTGCTCACCGAGACCCACGCGCTGGCGACCGCCGAGGTGCTGCGGGCCGCCGACCCCGGCCGCCGTGGCTACACGGCCGAGTCGGCGCGAGAGCGTGCCGAGCGCCGGGCCGAGGCTCTGCGCGGTGGCTTCGGCGAGGGTGAGGTCGTGCACGTGGGGTGGAGCGTGATCGACGTCGATGCGGTGGATGCCGGGGGCTCGTCGGGTCCGCTGTCTCTGGTCGACGGGGTCCCGTCGGTGCGTTGGAGCACGGCCGGGGGGTTCATGCCCCTGGAGGCATACCTGCGCGAGCGCGTCGGTCTGCTGCGTGACGGAGCGGCGAGCTGACGTCGGCGAGCTGATTCGATCCGGGCTGACTCAGTCCGGCCCGGCTCAGGCGAACGTCTCGGCGAATCGCCGGAGGAGTGCCGCGCCCTCGGTGACGGATGCCGCGAGCACCTGCTGCTGCACGGCGTCGAACTCGTCGGGGTCGAAGTAGCCGGTGGTGCGGTAGAACGTCATCCGGTCGGCGAAGTCGCGGGGAGTGGGCTCGGGGTGGAACTGCGCCGCGTACAGGTGCGTGCCCACGCGGTAGGCCTGCACAGGGCAGACGTCGTTGGTCGCGAGCAGCACCGCGCCGGTCGGGGTGCTCTCCGCACTCTCCTTGTGCGCCGTGAAGACCGTCAGCGCAGAGCCGCTGGGGCCGAACACGGGGTCGGCGGCGCCGGCTTCGGTCACGTCGATCACGGTGGCGCTCGCGGGCTCCGGGGTGTCGGTGACGACCTCGCCGCCGAGCATGCGGGTCACGACGCCGATGCTGAAGCAGGTGAAGAACACGGCGACCTCGGCGGCGATCGCCGCATCGGCCAACGTGCGCAGGTCGGCCTCGACACGCAGCTGCTCCGTGGATTTCACCGCGTCGGAGACGTTGTACGGAGACCCGCCGACCACGACCCCGTCGTACCCGCGCACCCGTGCGATGTCGAGCGGCGTCTGCAGCAGGTCGAGCCGGTCGACGACGTCGACGCCGAGTGCCCGCCGGAACGATGCGTGCTCGGCATCCGCCGCCCCGAGCTCGGGGCGCACGCAGACGTAGAGGAGCGAGGCCATCAGGAGATTCTAACGAGCGCGACGAACGTCGCCGGTCACCGGGAGGAGTTCGCGGTGCGACCGCGGACGATGCCGACGAACGTCTCGACGTCGGGCGTGGTGCGCTCACGCGGCCAGACGAGAGCGACGGTCGAGGTCGGTCCGTCGGCGAGGACGCGGTGATCGGCATCCTTGCGGTGATGCATCCGGGCGAGCGACATCGGCACGATCATGATGCCGACTCCGGATGCCGCGACCGCGATCGCCTGGTCGGTCGGCAGCGCGGCGAAGCTCGCCGGCGTCGTCCCCGGCAGGTCGAGGGCTCCGAGCACGTCGTCGGTGAGGCCGATCACGATCTCGCCCTCCAGGTCGGCGGATGTGAGCTCTTCCGCGGCCATCAGGTGCGAGTCGGCCGCGGCGACGACGACCGGGAGCTCGTCGTACAGGGGGATGATGTGCAGCGACTCGTCCGTCAGGGGCAGCCGTACCAGGGCGGCATCGACCTCGTCGAGGGCGGTGCGCTGCGTGGCGGCCTCGATCGGCACGAGTTCGAGCGGCACGCGCGGCATCCGCTGCTTCCACGCGTCGATCCACTTGCCCGGAGTCGCACCGGGCACCGCGCCTAGACGGAAGGTGCGCGGTGCCTCTGGCTCGGTCTGCGGGGCATCGAAGACGACCTTGGCCGTCTTCTTCTTGGGCTTCTGCGGGGGGAACCGCTCGGCGGGAGCGGCCTTGTTCCGGCGTACGGGTGTGCCGCGGCCTGCGCCCTTCGCGGGCCGTCTTCCCTGATTCGCCATGGGGACAAGGCTACTCGGCGAGCGGGCCCGGTACCTCTCGTCGGTCTTCGGTCGCCGCCGCCAGCTTCCGCTGTGCACGACGGATGAGACCCGCGGCCCCGCCGACGAGCAGCAGCACACCGGCGGTGAGCAGGACGATCGCGGTGATCGTCGTGGGCGTCATGGTCATCAGCGTGTCCGCGATCGCTTCACGACGGGTGGCGTCGGCGAGCTGGCTGAGCGCGACGGCGGCGATGGAAGCGAACAGGAGTCCCCAGATGATGGCCGCCCAGCGGGTGCGGGGACGGGTGGTCGTCTCGGTGATCGGGGGAGTGCTCATCACTGGTCTTCCTTCTTCGGCTCGACGACGGTGATGGAGATCTCGCCGCTGTTCTGATCGATGGTGACGGGTTGGATGGTGGTGGTCGACGCGTTCTCCGCAGAGATGTTCTCGACGACGACCGACTCCCCGCCGCGCTGCGTGGCCGACCAGGTGCCGGAATCGATGACGTTGTAGTACTCGGCGTCGACGCGGGTCCAGGTGACGTCCGCCGTGTCGACGGTCGCACGCAGCTGCAGTTGGACGCCCGGATCCACCTGGATGAAGGTCGTGCCGGAGCCCTTCTCGATCACGATCGGCCGGGGCGCGTCGTCGTGCTGATTCAGCGACACGTTGAGCTCGCCGAACGGCTGCCGGATGTGCTCCGCGCGGTAGTTCGTGACCGACGCCCAGCCGAGGGTGAAGCCCTGCAGGGTGGAGAACCCGCCGACGATGAGGCCACCCACCAGGGTGATGACGGTCGCGAAGGCCAGGAAGCCGCTGCGTCGGCGGAAGGCTCCGGCGACGATCATGCCGAGCGCCAGGATGAGGGCGGCGGCGAGCAGTCCGAGGGCGACACCGACCAGTTCGCCACCCGCGACAAGACCGACGGCGGCCCCGGTGATGATCGCGAGACCGAGGATGGTCGCGGCGAACGCGAAGCCGGCGCGCGGGTTCGATGCGCGGCGGATGCGGCGACGCTCGGCGGCCTCGGCGGCGAACACGGCGGCCTCGGCCTGGCGCTCGCGGCGCAGCTGGTCGCGGGCGGCGCGCTCGGCATCCTGTTGCTGGCGTCGCCACGTCTGGTCCTGTTCCTTCCAGGCGGCGTGCTGGGCGCGCCACGCCTCGAGGGCAGCCGGGTCCTGCGAACCAGGGGGAAGGGGAGCGGGAGGTGCGGGCGGGATCGCTGCCGTCGCTGCGGGGTCGAACGCCGCGACGGCTGCGGCGGTCGCGGCGGGGTCGAGGGGCGGGAGCTCGGATGCCGAGCCATCGGATGCGACCACGGTGTTCGCGACCACGGTGTCGGCATCCGGCGCGGCATACGTGCCGTACGGGAGTGTGGCGTCCGTCCCCTCGGCGGTACCCGAACCGCCGAGGGTGACGGACGCGGCCGGGGCCGCCTGATCTGCGGAAGCCATCGGCAGATCCGGCGCGGAAGCACCCGGGGTGCGGCTCGCAGCACGCACGATCAGGATGAGCAGGACGGCGACGAGCACGAGGCCGATGATCCAGCTCATGAGAGACAGGGCCGACCAGCCGTCGTAGCCGAGCCCGAAGAGGCGTCCGGCGAGCGGAGCGGTCGGGAACAGGCCGATGACGGCCATCGCGAGGATGCCCCACTGCACCGGCTGGTAGTCGCGGCGGAGCAGATCACGGACGTGCACCCGGCCGTCGACATCCGGCAGCAGCGCCCAGGCCGCGGCGTAGAGGAAGATGACCGGCAGGCCGAAGAGGGCCGCGACCACGAGGACGCCGCGGACGATCAGCGGGTCGATGCGCAGGCGTGCGGCGATGCCCGCCGAGACGCCGCCGAGCCAGCCCTCGGAGCGGGCGACGCCGAGCCCGGCGACCCAGAGGAGGAAGCGTTCGGCTCCGCGAGGGATGCCGGTGCCCGGTGTGCCGGTGGCCGGAGCGGCGTGGTCGGCGGGGGGCGGTGGCGCAGTCGGAATCGTCATGCTTCGATCCTGGCGGCAGCGGTCGGTTCCCTGCCATGGGGGGAACCCCTGAGCGACCCCTGATTCTGCGCCGGGGAGGACCCGGGCAGGGCACGCGGATGATTGGATGGCGTCATGTCCTCTTCGGCGCACGCTTCTGCGCGACCTCCGCGCGTGGCGGCGCCGCCGCGCCCGCCGCTGACCCGCGACCGCGACTGTCTGGTGGCCGGCGTGAGCGCCGGTCTCGCGCGTCACCTCGGCGTGCGCGTGGGGCTGGTGCGGGCGCTGTTCATCGCGCTCAGCCTCTGCGGCGGCGCCGGCATCCTGCTCTACGCCTGGTGCTGGGTCTTCACCCCGTGGGCCGAGGGCGAGAGCGCACCGACGAGGCGGATGCCGGTGGCCTGGCTGCTGCTCGCCCCTGCCGCCGTCGGGGCGCTCGTCGTGCTGGTCTGGCGTGGGGGCAGCGACTGGCTGAACGGGTCGATCCCTTCGGGTCTCGCCGTGGTCGTGGTGGGTGGCGCGGCAGCGTTCGCGACCGGTGCCGGGCTGTGGGCCACCCTCATCGATCGCACCGACACGGCTCGCGGGCCGCGGCACACGATGACCGTGCGGGTCGTCTCGATCCTGCTGCTGGCGCTGCTGTTCACAGTGCTGCTGTCCTGGCCCGTCGCCCGGTCGGGAGTGGCACTGGTGCTTCTCCCGCTCGCCGGGCTCGCCGCCGTGGCCTCGTCGGCGCTGATACCCCGCTGGCGCGAGCTCTCCGGTGAGCGGGTCCGCCGCATCCGCGAGGAGCAGCGCAGCCAGATGGCCGCGCACCTGCACGACTCGGTGCTGCAGACGCTCGCCCTGATCCAGAACAGGGCCGGTGCATCCAGCGAGGCTGCTCGGCTCGCCAGAGCGCAGGAGCGTGAGCTGCGGGCGTGGCTGTACGACGGCGACGCCCCGGCCGACAGCGACCTGCCGACGGATCTGCGCGACTATGCGGGGGCGCTCGAGCTCGACTACCCCGTGCGCATCGACGTGGTCTCGGCCGGCCTGTCTGCCGAGCGCGCGAGTGGTGAGTTGGCGGCCGCGGCCCGAGAGGCGATCCTGAACGCGGCGCGGCACGCGGGCGGTGAGATCTCGGTGTACATCGAGGGCAGTGCGACCGGTGTCGACGTCTTCATCCGCGACCGCGGTGCCGGGTTCTCGCTCGACGATGTGCCGAGCGACCGCCTCGGCGTGCGGGAGTCGATCATCGGCCGGATGCGCCGCGCCGGCGGCTCGGGTGGCGTCCGCAGCGACGAGAACGGCACCGAGGTGCACCTGAGCATCACGTCGAGCGCGCACCAGGATCGGCAGGCCGCGCGACCCGCGCCCACCAGGGAGGAGAACCGTGGCTGACAGCATCCGCGTCGTGATCGTCGACGACCACTCGATCTTCCGCTCCGGCCTGCGCGCCGACCTCGATGCGAGCGTCGACGTGGTGGGCGAGGCGGCGGATGTGCCGTCCGCCTTGGCCGTGATCGGCGCGACGCAGCCCGATGTGGTGCTGCTCGACGTGCATCTGCCCGGCGGCCCCGGTGACGATGCGACCGGGGGAGAGGCCGTGATCCGCGGCTCGGTGCCGACCGCGGCACGGTTCCTCGCGCTGAGCGTGTCGGATGCCGCGGCCGATGTCGTGCGCGTGATCCGTGCCGGGGCGAGGGGATACATCACCAAGGGATCGTCCGGCATCGAGGTCAGCAAGGCCGTGCATGCCGTGGCCGACGGCGATGCGGTGTTCTCTCCGCGGCTCGCCGGCTTCGTGCTCGACGCGTTCGGGGCGGTCGCGGGTGAGACCGCGACCGCGACCGATGAGCTCGACCGGCTCTCGGCGCGCGAGCAGGAGGTCATGCGACTGATCGCCCGCGGCTACGCCTACAAAGAGGTCGCCTCCGAGCTGTTCATCTCGATCAAGACGGTCGAGACCCACGTGTCGTCCGTGCTGCGCAAGCTGCAGCTCTCGTCGCGACACGAACTCACCGCGTGGGCGTCGGAGCGGCGACTGCTGTAGTCGCCGGGCGGTGGGCGGGTCACGCTGCGAGGCGCGCGCTCACCGCGAAGGCGGGCCGGTCAGGCTGCGAGCCAGAGGCCCTTCTGGTCCGTCGCGATGGTGAGGCCTGCGGCGACCGTCTCGTCGTCGCCGATCCTGGCGCCGCGGACGATGCGCGCTCCGGCGCCGATGTCGGTGCGGACACCCACGTATGCGTGATCGCCGACCGCAGCGCCCTGGCCGATGTGCGCGTGCGCGTCGACGAACGCGCCCTCGCCGACCACGGCGTCTTCGTCGATCCAGGCGCCGCGGGCGATGGTCGCCCCGGCGCCGATGCGCGCGCCCGGTTCGATATAGGCACCCGCCTCGATGTGCGCCTTCGGATGCACCTTCGCGCCATGCGCGACGAGACCTCGACCGTTCGCGTGCTTGCGGTACCGCAGCGTCGCGCCCTGGTCGTTCTCGATGTCGACGTAGTTCTTACCCACGATTCCTCCCGTGCTCCGGAGTTCTCCGGATATATCAACAACCACGGCAGGGGCGGATTCATTCCCGCGGATGGATGTAGGGAGCGCGTGAGAGGTTCTCTCCGGCCTCCAGAGAGGCGGTGCGAAAAGAGGACGCTCGTTATCGGGTGCAGCAGGAGGAGCCGATCCCCCCGGAGTAATCAGCTCGTGCCATGATCATGGCGGTCCGGCGGTCTGGCGGACCCGATCACGATTTCAAACGGGTGCAGTTGCGTGCACGCGCAGAAGTGCCCGTGGTGATGACCACGGGCACTTCTGTTGAGGCAGGGTTCTGTGGTGTGTCTCAGAACCAGTGCAACCACTTTCCGAGAAAGTAGATGCCGGTGCCCACGACGAGTGCACCGACCCCGATCGAGGACCACATCATGCCTCGTCGTGTCGTGTCTTCTGGCGACAGCTCGCGGAAGGATGCGCCAATCGGATTGCCATTGATTCCGGGCATCTGCGCGAAATCCTGACGGTACGGTTCCGAGCTCTCTTCTTGGTCTGGTTCCATGGTGCCCCCTGTCGGCTCTTCCTCTCCGTTCAAGAGAGGAATCGCGGTGCCTTCGGCTCAAATGTCTGATGTCGCTGGAGGCCGACGAACGGTAACACTTTACATGTGCCTACAAGCTTGTTCGCGTGTACGCGCCCTCGTCGGCCGAGGTCGCCGCGGAGCCGATCACCCGCGCGAGATCCGCAGGCCGGCTCCACATCGGCCAGTGTCCGGTCGGGAGGTCGATGACTTCGAGATCATCGAGGGCGTCGACCTCGGCGAACATGGGATGCCCGGCGCGGGCGAGTTCCAGAAGTTGTGCGCTGGGGATGGAGCAGCAGACGAGGGTGGTGGGGACCCGGCGGCGCGCGTCGTTCGTGAGTTCGACGGGCTCCCGGAGCACCGGCCCGGGCTCGGGGACGGCTCGGGCACGGAAGCGCTCGAGCATCTCGGCGCTCAGACCTTCGAGGCTGGCCTGCTCTCCGAGGACATCGAAGGGCGGCAGAGGCAGCTCTTCCACCGCGTCGGGGAGCTCCGGCGCGAAGACGCTTCCCGGTGCGACGGGGCCGGAGTCGACCCAGACGATCCGGCGGATGAGCTCCGGATGCCGGTCGACCACGATGCTGAGCGGAGCGTTGGCCCCGCTGTGGCCCACGAGCACCACGGGCTGCTCCGCCGAGGCGCCCGCGCGTGTCATGGCCTCTTCGATCGCCGCGGCCTGATCGTCGAGGGTCCGGGAGGATCGCTCGGGATCGTGCGCATCGAGACCGGGGAGCGTGATCGCGATGGCGTCCTGACCGTTCGCTGTCAGACCCTCCCGCACCTCGTCCCAGGCCCAGGCGCCGAGCCAGTGGCCCGCGATGAGGATGATGGTCGGATTCCGTGTTTCTGTCGTCATATCTCGATGCTCGCAGCCGCTCCGGACAGCTGTATGGCACTATTTCTGTCATGAAATCCACGAGGTGCCGGCGGTGAAGCGAACCGAACGGCTCCATGCGCTCACGGAGATCTTGCGCCGCAACGGCACGCGCGGATACACGGCGGAGCGCCTCGCCGCCGAGTTCGAGGTATCGGTGCGGACGGTGAAGCGAGACCTCGCCGCGCTGGCGAGCAGCGGCGCGGCGGTGTGGTCGCGCCCGGGGCCCGGCGGCGGCTACGGGTTGGCGTCGAGTGCATCCCTGCCGCCCGTCACCCTGTCGCCGGCCCAGGCCGTGGCACTCCTGGCGGCTGTGTCGGCGGCGCCCGATGCTCCCTACTCCGATCTGGCATCGGCGGGGGTGCAGAAGATCATGGACGTCCTCGATCCCCGCACGCGGGAGAGGGCAGCCGACCTGGGGCGTCGAGTGTGGGTCGATGGATCGCCCCCGTCCTCCCGCGCCGTCCGGTCGGTGCTCGAGGAGGCGATGGCCGAGCAGCGGACGATCCGGATCCGGTACACCTCCCTCACCGGTGCCACGACCGCGCGTGAGATCGAGCCCGTGATGTTCGCCTCCACGAACGGCCAGTGGTACCTGGTCGGCTGGTGCCTTCTGCGCGACGCGATGCGCTGGTTCGTCGTGTCACGCATCGAGCAGGCCCGCATGACGACCCGCGCATGCAGCGGTCACACCGTGCAGGAGGTCGGGACCCCGCCGGCGAACGCCCGGCCGGTGCACGGGCGCCGCAGCGAGTGACCGACTCGGTCGAGCCGTCAGCGGCGCTGCGAGGTCAGCGCTGGCAGACCGGACACCAGAACGTGATGCGCTCGCGGGTCGGATCGGCGCCCTGCTCGCCGCGCCGGATGAGGGTTCCGCAGCGGCGGCACGGGCGCCCGGCGCGGCCGTAGACCCAAGTGCCCTGGCCCGGACGGTCGATGCCCGTGAAGGTGCGGTGGCGGCGGTCGCGGTTGGTGCGGATGGTGCGCACCCCGAGGTCGAGGAGGGCGGCCAGGTCAACCTCGGGCGTCGGACGCGTCGGCACGATTCCGCGCAGGAACAGGAGCTCTGCCGCGTACTCGTTGCCGAATCCCGCGACGTTGCGCTGATCGAGGAGGGCGACGTGGATGCTGCGGGTGTCGGCTCCGAGTCGTCGGAGGGCCTCGGCCACATCCCAGTCGTCCGCGAGCGGATCGGGGCCGAGGTAGCCGACGAGCTGGTCCTCGTCGCGAGTGGGGACGACCTCGATCTCGGCGATGTCGACGCCGACGGCCTCGCGCTCGGAGGTGCCGACGATCGCACGGACCTTGAAGGCCGGATGCCGCCACTTCTCGCCTCGGCGGTAGGTGAACCACGCGCCGTCCATGCGCAGATGCGAATGCAGGGTGCTGTCGCCGATGCGCATGAGCAGGTGCTTGCCGCGCGGGACGACTCCGTGCACGGGCTGACCGGTCAGGTCGAGCGTCGCGAAGCGGGGCACGCGAAGGTCGAAGCGCGTGACCTCGGCGCCGGCGATGGCCTCGTCGAGGCGCCTCGCGGTGCGGAAGACGGTGTCGCCCTCGGGCATCAGGAGGCTCCGGATCCCGCGCCGAGATGCGGGGGCGGCGGAAGCGGCGACGGCGCGGCGTGCGGTGCCGGCGGGGGAGGCATCGTGGCGGGC
>NZ_SSDF01000005.1 GCF_004794515.1 Microbacterium sp. A20
GCGTTCCGATCCCGAAGGATCTGCCGCAGGGCACGTACGTGGTGTTCGGCAACTTCGCCTCGGCGTGGCAGCCGTCCGCCGGTGCAGCCTCGTCGACCCGCTCAGTCGGAGCGCAGGTCTGGGCGCTCTCCGAGGGCGTGCTGAACCAGGTGCCCGCGCAGTATCAGGGCGCGATCCGCGCGCAGTGGGTCGACATCGCCGCTGACGGCACCTTCCGGGCGACCCTGACGCTCAAGGACACGGCGGCGACCCCCGGTTCCTACGGCGTCTACACCTACGGGGCGGGCGGGGTGTCCAACGCCGCCCAGGAGCAGAGTGTCGCCCTCGACTACACCGAGACCGCTGTCGCCTCCGCGAGCGTGAAGTCCGCGACCGCGAAGGACGGGTTGACCGTCACCGCATCCGGTTCGAAGCTGGGCGCGATCACCGGTGCGTACGCCGCACTGATCGAGACGGGCACCGAGTCGGCGGTCACCTCGGGCGGCGGATTCCTCGCGATGCAGTACGTGCGCGGGATCGAGGGTGGCGCGTTCAGCATCGACCTGACCGCTGCCGCCGACACTCTCGACCGTACGAAGTCGTACGAGGTCATCGTGTGGAAGCAGCACACGATGCCGAACGCCGAGACCATCTATGCCCGCGGCGCCGTCGCGATCAGTGACGCCGAGTGGGATGCGCTCGTCGCCCCGACGTTCTCCCCGTCCATCGAGATCTTCCTCGCCGACGGTACGACGCCGGCCGGGAACTCGGCCCTCAAGGCGGGCGACAAGGTCGTCGTGAAGGGCTCCGGCTACGACCCGGCGGCCAACGTCGGAGGCCGCGGCGTTCCGATCCC
>NZ_SSDF01000086.1 GCF_004794515.1 Microbacterium sp. A20
GAAGACGAGTCCGAAGACGAGTCCGAAGACGAGTCCGAAGACGAGTCCGAAGACGAGTCGGGCGTCCCTCCCGTGAAGGGCCCGGGATCGTCCGCCAAGGCGTGGGCCGCGTACGCGCTCACGAAGGGTTTCGAGGTCGAGACGGACGCGAAGGCATCCGAGATCCGCGACGCGCTGGCTGAGGCCGGCATCCCCGTCGAGTAAGCAGAGAGGACCCTCCACATGGCGCTCACACCATTTGCCACCGCTGATGATGTCATCGCCGTGTGGGGGGAACTCTCCACCGCGGAGGAGGAACGAGTCGAAGCCTGGCTCGTCATCGCTTCCAATAACCTCCGACTGATCGGACGCAAACGCGGCATCGACGTCGACCAGTACATCGCTGGCGATGAGCTGCTGACCGAGGCCGCGAAGAACGCGGTCGTCGCGTCGATCCGTCGAGTACTGCTGAACCCGAAGGGACTGAGGCAGCGCTCCATCACCACCACCGACGGCCCGTTCTCCGACACCGGGTCTGAGACGGTCGACTCGTCGTTGTCGTCGAGCGAGTTCTACTTCTCCGACAACGACCTCTCCTGGCTCCCCGGCGCACCCAAGAACAAGCTCCGCTCGTTCTCCATACGATCAGGGTTCCGGCAATGACCCCTCGGTACGAACCCGTCATCATCCGTCGCGCGGTCGACGTCCTCAACCCCGACGGTGACCCCGTAGGCGCGGACTGGGCCGATCACATCACCCTGTCCGCGAAGTTCGCACCCTCGAACCCGTCCGAAGCACTCGAGGTCGGGAAAAACACCGTCATCACCGGCGGGACCGTCTACGCGCGAGACCTCCCCGTTCGCCCGGACATCACCTCGAGCGATCGGGCAAGCGTCCGCGGCGTCGAGTACGAGATCGACGGCGAGATCGGCATGTGGCTCCGCCAAGACACCTGGGCGATCCAATTCGCCATCCGCACCGCCAAGTGACGGGAGTTCGCCATGAAGGTGAACGTGAAGTTCCCGATGCTCCGCAACCCCGAAGGTCACCCCACCGAAGCCCGCCAGAACCACAAGGCAATCCGAGAAAGCCTCCTGCTCGACACGAGCGGGAGCGGCGTCGAGAAGGCACTCGTTGACGCCGCACAGCGTGCCGCTGGCCCTGGCCAGGAGGTGTTCGTATCGCGTGGGTACGGTGCCGCGGGGCGCTTGTCTGTCTGGATCGTGGATCAGTCGACAGACGGGCGACGGCGCGACAAGCAACAGGAACTCAGGGCGGCTCTCGCCCGCGTGCAGATCTAGGGGTGAGGCATGGCAGAGTTCGCTTCCAAATGGCCTCACGTTCGGCGCTGGGTCATCAACACCGTCCGGGCATCCGTCACTGCAGATCGGGTGTCCGCGGAGCGAGACGAAAAGCTCGCACGCCAGGTTGTTGTCAGCGTCGCACCATCGCGTCTTGAGACACCCGTCTCGAGGCAGTATCTCGTCACCGTCGACTGCTGGGCGTACACGAACAGCGTGACCGCGAAGGACGACGCGTTCGAGCTCTGCACAGACACCGCGTACGCAATCGACTCTGCCGTCCGCAACGGAGACCCCGTTGTTCGAACTGAGCTCAACGCTGGCCCCACGGAGAACCGTGATGAGGCCGGCCACTACTACTACACGGCCACCGTCCTGGTGGTCGCCCACCGACTCCCGTAACCACGGGGGAATGCCACCAGTTGCCGGGTGGGTCACTCACTGACACAGGAAGGTAGCTGGCACATGACCGCTGCACTCATCGAAAACGGCCGGACCATCAACCCGACCGACGTGCGCCTGGTGCAGGATGGTCGAATCCTGCTCGGCGCCTACGGAATCTCCGCACCTACCGGCCCCGACTGGGACCCCACCTCCGACCTCGCCGCGAAGATCCGTGCCGACCTCGGCTACTACGGCGAAGATGGGTTCTCCCTGACCGCCGAGCCCGGTGACAACAAGCGCTTCGTGGCACACAACGAGGACGTCGTCATCGACCAGGACGGCCCCGGAACCTGGGCTGTCGCGTTCTCCGGCATCCAGCGATCCCGCACCCTCACCGAGGCGTACTTCGACACGGTGGTGGACCCGGCGACAGGGTCGTTCACGCTCACGAAGGCATCGGTGAACACGTTCCGTGACCTCGTGACGGTCGGCATCTCCGGCAACGACGTCATCATCACCCACTACCCGCGGGTGAAGGTCGCTGACCGTGAGGCAGTCCAGTTCGGTGCCACGGCGATCAACGCCCTCGGGATGACGCTCCGCGCGTTCCGGGACCCGATCCTCGGCTACCAGGTCCGCCAGTGGGACACCACGCTGATCGAGACGCCGCCTGCCGTGCCCACGATCACCACGACCGTACCTGCGACCGAGCAGGCAGCGGCAGGCAACGTCATCATCACCGGTACCGGGTTCACCGGCGCCACGTCGGTCAAGTTCGGAACCGCAGAGGCATCGTTCCAGATCCTCTCCGACACGTCCATCGTCGCTGTCATGCCCGGCGGTGCAGCCGGCGCAGCGAACATCACCGTCACGACTTCGGGTGGGACCTCCACCGTGAAGACCTTCGCCCGGTCGTGAACAAGCCCCGGGGGTGGTGGAGCGGCAACCCCGCCACCCCCGGACACATCCTCAGGTTGCCGAATCACTGAAAGGTTGCCGAACCATGGCTGAAGAGCTTGACCCCAACGAAGTCCAGATCACTCCATCCACTGCAGCGAAGGTCGAGCTGATCACGTTCAACATCGTCGGGATCGGGAAGTTCGATCTTCCCGTCCTCGGCACGCCAGGCGTGCCCTTCGGTATCACCTCCGCGTTCGGACAGTTCGAGTCCTCTCGGCGGACGGGCACCTCGCAGCAGAAGCTGACCGCATGGACCCGACTCATCGACACTCTCGCGGACACCTACCCCGACGCTGTGCGTGTGATCGCGCGTCTCGGTGGCGACGACATCGCAGAGATCTTCAAGCAGTGGGGCAAGAAGTCTCGTGAGCACACTGCCCCTTCTCGGTGAGCGCGACTGCCCTATAGGCGTCTCTCACGCGGTCGCCCTGCTCGAGGGCGACTACGAGTGGTCCGAGGAACGTGACGAACGCTGGCTCCACCTGTGGGATGTTCTCGCGGCACACCCCGCGCTCCATGAACACGTACATGCGCTTGACACTGACGCCTTCACAGCGTTTGTGCGACTGTGGGCGGCGAAATCCGTGATCTTCGACCACCGCTCAGCGATCATCGTGCCGATCATGCGGCACCACCCGGGGGAGCTACGGCACGATCTCGCGAAGATCGGAATCGAGTACTCGAAGCTCGAAGACGGCACGCTCACCTGGAACGAGATCTGGGCATACGTGGGCGGAGTCATACGTGACCGATCATCGACCACGGTCGCCGCGATCCAGGGTCACAAGTACGTGCCATCACCCGCAGAAATCGCCGCCTGGGACATCCACGAACGCGAGATGAACGCGCAACGCGGGAAGAACGCGCAGTACAAGCGATTCCCCCGTCCGTGGGCAGGGAAACCACCCACGTACTCCACAACGTCTCCCGACGCGTCGCCTGAGCGTGATGCGCGTCGCGCGAGGCTCGCAGCCATGTTCTAGACCCTGTTGCCGCGGGGACATTCCGTAAGGAGGAGTCCCCGTGGCAGAAGCGGCACTGTTCGTCGAGATCGTACCCACGACCTCCGGGGTCAAGCGCGCGATCGAGAAGGATCTCAACGGCGCGTTCCAGGAGACCGAGAAAAAGGGCTCCGGGGTACTCAACAAGCTCGGGGGACTCGCCAAGGGCGTCGGTTTCGCGGCCGCGGGAGCCGTAGCCGCCTTCACCGGAATCTCCGTCGCCGGCGGATTCTCTCGCGCGATGAAGATCGACGAGGCCCAGGCAAAGCTACGCGGTCTGGGCAACGATACGAAGGCCGTCGAAACGATCATGGGCAACGCCCTCGCGGCCGTCCAGGGAACGTCCTTCGGTCTCGACGCTGCCGCAACCACTGCAGCTGGTGCCGTCGCCGCGGGGATCGCGCCAGGTGCAGAACTCGAGAGGGTCCTGACCTCCGTCGCCAACGCTGCTGCAGCCGCTGGGGTGGACCTCTCCGACATGGGGTCGATCTATAACAAGGTCGCGTCGCTGGGCAAAGCCCAGAACGACGTACTGCAGCAGGTCGCAGACCGCGGAATCCCGATCTACCAGGCGCTCGCGGATCAGATGGGCGTCACCGCCGACGAGGTCTTCAAACTGGCTTCGGCGGGCGAGATCGGGTTCGCGCAGTTCGAGTCGGCGATGAGCTCCGCATCCGGAACCGTCGCTGCCGAAATGGGAACCACCCTCCCGGGCCTGATCGACAACATGATGGCCTCGGTCAGCCGCATCGGCGAGGGACTGATCACGGGAATCTTCCCCCAACTCAAAGACGGCGTCGCCGGCGTCACCTCAGTCTTCAAAGAATGGGAGATCGGCGCGAAGGACATCGGCGCAGCCATCGGCACGTTCGTCGCCGACTACGGGCCGATGCTGGTTGACACGCTCGTGGGAATCTTCAACGCTGGCTCCGCGGTCGTCGGATGGGTCCAGGACAACGTCACCTGGCTCGGGCCACTTGCCGCAGCCGTCGTGGGCGCTGCACTCGCCTTCGGGGCGTGGCAGGCCGCGATCGGCTTGTGGAGCGCAGCGACGAAGGCGGCTGTAGCGATCCAGGCGGCCTTCAACGTGGTCATGAACGCGAACCCGATCATGCTGATCGTGACCGCCATTGGCGCGCTTGTCGCGGGCCTCGTGTGGTTCTTCACGCAGACCGAACTCGGCCAGGAGATCTGGGCGAACTTCACCCAGTTCCTCGGCGAGGCATGGGCGAACATCTCTGGGTTCTTCACGGCTGCGTGGGAGAACGTGATCCAGCCGATCTTCCAAGCGATTGGTGAGGTCTTCACCTGGGTGTACGAGAACATCATCATGCCGGTCGTCACCGGGATCATGATGTACATCGGCCTGTGGGCTGCTCTCATCACATGGCTGTGGGAGACGGTGCTGTCGCCGGTCTTCGCCGCTATCGGTGAGGTCTTCACGTGGATCTACGAGAACGTGATCGTGCCGATCATCGACGGCATCATCCTGTACTTCCAGGCGTGGGGAGCGATCTTCACATGGTTGTGGGAGACGATCATTCAGCCCGTGTTCGCGGCGCTGGGCGAAGCTTTCACCTGGATCTACGAGAACATCATTGCCCCAGTCGGCGCCGCGATCGGTGCCGCCATCCAGTTCATCGGCGACACCATCCACAACGTGTTCACCGGGATCGCCGACTTCATCGGAGCCGCTTTCCAGGCTGTACTCGACGTCGTGCGCGGTCCCATCAACGGACTCATCGGCCTGATCAACTCCGTGATCGACGGACTGAACTCGATCAGCATCGACATCCCCGACTGGGTGCCGATGGTCGGCGGGCAGACGTTCGGGCTCAGCATCCCCCACATCCCTCAACTCGAGGATGGTGCGCTGGTCAAGGCTCGCACGGGCGGGATCATCGCAAACATCGGCGAAGGCCGGTACGACGAGATGGTTGTGCCGTTGTCTCCGCAGGTTCTCGGCCAGCTCAACGGCGGCGGGAAGGGGGGGGGCACGGTGAACGTGTACCCACAGCCCGGCATGTCTGAAGAGACGATCGGTCGAATCGCAGGCGATCGCCTTGACTACTTGATGAGGAGGGCGTGATGTTTCGTAGCGCCCGAATCGAAGGTGTCGAGCTCGAAGCGGTGCCGCGGGACTTCGACCGGTTCTTGATGATCAACCCCGGTGGGTACAAGCGATCCTCGGCCGTGCGTCGAGAGGACATTTCTCGTCCGTTGGCGCACGGTTCCTTCGGGACTCAGGGGTACCGCGAAGGACAGGTCTTCACATTCGAAGGGGTCGCCAAGCGCGCCCATTCCTTCGAGATGGAAGCTCTCGAGAACCATGTGCGCGGGATCTGCGCAGATGGCGGGTGGAGCAAGCTCACGATTGACGGGGGAACTGGATCGCAGTGGGCGAACGTGGGCCTTTCGTCGATCGACTTCGATGTGCTCGGCGTTGATCCGAGGCTTGCGGAGTTCCAGATTCAGTTCTGGGCACCCGACCCCCGGCTTTACGGGGAGCAACGTGATTTCGCGGGCGGCCAGCCCGCATTGAATCACGGCAGCTTCCCCGCAACTCCTCGACTGCTTGTTGGCGCCGGCAGCGGTCCGTACACGGTGACGGGAGCGAACGGTCGCATCGTCACGGTCTCAGCGGCGCCGAACGCTGCGCATGAGATCGACTTCGCTACCGGGGGGCTGTTCTTGAACGGCATCCGCCAGATCAACGCGATCGCGGTGTATCAGCCGTGGGATGTTCCTCCGGGTCTTCCTGGGGTGACGGCGACAATCAGCGGTTCCCGCACGCTGGTGCAGCGGGTCACGGACACGTTCATTTAGGAGGCGCTGTGGCGATGCTCCTGGTTCACGTTTGCAATGCGATCACGGGTGCGCCGATTGATCGGATCCCCGTGTCGGCGTACTCGTACTCGCGGTTGCTGTCTGCGGGCGACTCGGGCGGCTCGGTGACGATCCCGCTTGACGGGACGATCTCGAAAGCGCAGGTTCGGTCGTTGGCTTCTCCGTGGTCACGGCTCATGTTGATTGAGCGTGATGGTGCGGTGGAGTACATCGGGTACTCGCAGGGATCGACGTACACCCGTGGTTCGCAGACGCTGACGGTGAAGCTCGCAGACATTTGGGCGTTGTTCAACCGTCGCGGGGCCTGGGATCACACGGCTGGGAACGTTGAGCTGTGGAAGGAGACTGTAGTCGGTAACCGCGCGTACCAGGCGGCTTCAGCCATCGAACGCGGGCGAAATGGGCCAGCATTGCCCGCGATGGGTCTCCCGCTCACGCTCCCCGGCGGGTATGCCGGCCCTTCTGTGACCCGCACGTACTACGGGTACAACGTCGAGACGGTCGGCGATGTTCTCGCTGACCTTCTCGCTGAGGGGCTGGATATCTACTTCCGCCCCCGGTGGTCTGGCGGTCAGGCTGACTGGTTGTTCCAGGCGGCGTCCGATTGGTCGTCTGGCGCTGTTCGCGAGTTCGTTGTGTCTGCGAAGAACTCACCCGTAACGGGGTTCAGTGAGACGTCCGATGCGGCCCGGGTGACGAACAATGCCCGGTATATCGGTGAGGGGTCCGAAGTTGACATGCTCGTGCGCTCGGAGCGCAATGTGGCGTCGCCCTATCCGCTTCTGGACCGGGTGACGAACACGAAGCACATCTCGAACGTGGCTCAGCTCTCGTCCTTGTCGGCGCAGGATCTTGTGTCGTATGGGTCGCCGACTGTGCAGTGGGATTTCAGCGTCTCGGCAGACACCCCGGTCGACGTGGGCGACACGGCTCGTCTCCATTTCGATGGCGACCCCTGGGTCATTGATGGCTGGTACAACCGGCGCGTCGTAAAGGTCAGTGGCGATCAGTCCGACCAGAAGAAGATCAGCGTTCAGCCGACGGGGGGTGCGTGATGGGCGTCGATCACCCGGGTGAAGGGATGAGCGTTCAGGCGCTCATGCGCGAGGTCAAGCGCGTTGCGAAGGCTACGTTGCAGAACGCGTCGATCGGTCGAGCCGGCATCCGCGTCTACGATGGCGGCTGGATTCGGATCGAAGGCGGCGGTCTCGCCGTCACCGGCACCCAGACCGTCAGCGGCCGCCTTGAAGGCTCCGGCGTTCTCGACTGGACAGGGAACGTGTACTTTCGCGGGCCGACAGGTGTCCAGGGGAACTTCGCGACGTCGGGCAACGCAACCATCGGCGGCGCGACAACGATTTCGGGCAGCCTGAACGTGACCGGCGCTACCACGCTGAACAACACGGTAACGATGAACGATGATCTCGCCCTGGGAAGCGGTCGAATCGTCGTCGGAAACATGATCATCCGGAAGACGGGCGCTGCGTCAGGGCAGATCATTTCCTCGGGGATCGTGTACATCGAAGGTGCGGGCATCCGTTTCACCGGGTCGGTGTACGCGGAGAACCATCTCGACGTCGTCGGAGATCTCAACGTTCAGGGGTCGAAGAACTTCAAGATGCCGCACCCGACCAAGGCGGGCGTGTGGCTGCGACACGGGTCGACGGAGTCGCCCGTTTCGGGGACCGAGTACACCGGCCGAGCTCGGTTCGGCGATGACGGGGCGGCGACCATCGAGCTCCCGGACTACTTCGAGGGACTGAACAAGCCCGAAGGACGCACGGTCCAGCTGACACCCGTTGGCCGCCCATTCCTGGTCGGCGCGGACGACGTCACGGACGGGCGATTCACGGTGTACGGCGAGCCCGGTCGCGAAGTGTTCTGGCTGGTCAAGGCCGAGCGTTTCGGCGGCGACTTCTTGCTTGAGGAAGAAATCCCAGCCGACGAGTTCATGGAAGAGGAGTCGTGATGACGAAGATCAACGGGGCAGCTGCGGCGGCTTGGCTGGGCGCCCAGGGAGCGCTCGCGCACCATGGCGCCTGCCTTCACTACGTCTGGCAGGCGTACAAGGCGCAGGGCGCATCGACCGGCCGCCACGCAGGAACTGCGCTCGAAGCATGGAACAAGACCGAGCGCCGACACCCCGGCGACCGGAACCCGCCTGCCGGCGTCCCCGTGTGGTTCGGCGCGAAGGCCGGATCCGCCGCGGGCGACGTCGTCATCAGTCTCGGCGGCGGCAAGGTCGTCGCGACCGACTACCCGCGATACGGCGTCGTCGGCGTCTGCACGATCGCTCAGCGCCAGGCGCAGATCGGTCGACCCTACCTCGGCTGGTCGGAAGCGATCTTCGACCAGCAGATCGCCATCCCCGCGCCTGCATCCGGTGGCGGATCGTCCGTCGCACCGGCACCCCAGAAGAAGGAAGAAGAGGAAGAAGACATGATCATCATCATCCAGCGTGCGAACCCGCAGCTCGCCAAGGGGCGGCTTCTTCCGTCGGGGCGAACCCGCGAGATCACTCCCGCCGAGAACGCCGTCTACCGGTCGCTCGAGGGCAGGGGAGCGGCCGAGTTCGTGACTGTCTCGGACAAGGTCTACGAGAACCTTCTTTCGGGTTCCAAGGCAACCGTCTGAGCCGTGGAGCTTCTCAACGGACCGTCGGGGGCAGCGATCCTCGGCGTCGTTGGGATTGCGATCGGCGCGCTCCTCTCCGGGCTGCTGAGACTCATCCCCGCGAAGGGCTCACTCGAGCACCAGATGATCGACCAGCAGCAGGAACGCATCGAGTCTCTCGAGGGCCGTGTCGATCGGCTCGAGCCTCTACTCGTCTGGCATCAGCGGCGCGACGTCGCATGGGAGCGGCGCGAGTCGCAACTCATGAGCGGCGTCGAACGAGGCGAGTACCCGCCGTGGCCCGTCCGAACCGGAATCCTCGCGGAGGAGAAGCATGACTGACACCGAAGCTCTGCTGAAAGCGTCTGTGCGTGAGCGCCGACGCCTGACGGCTCTATTCACGATCCTGCTGATCGTCGTCGCTGGCACCCTCGGCACGGCATGGCTGCTCGAGCGGTCGCGCGGCGACTCATGGCGCGACCAGGCCCTGCACTGGCAGGACGAATACGTGAGTCTCTATGACGAGTTCACCGCTTCGACGGGCGAGGAGCCTGAAGCTCCGGAGCCGGCCGACGTCGCCCAGGGCGCACCAGAAGCCGTGCCAGGCGAACCCGGCCCGGCCGGTGTCGCAGGAGTTCCCGGGCCTGTCGGCGCGCGTGGTCCCGGCCCGTCTGGACAGCAGATCCTCGACGGGATCACCCGCTGCTTCGCGGCGGGCACCTGCACGGCCCCGGCAGGCGAGGCAGGCCCGGCAGGGACGCCTGGTGCCGACTCGTCGGTTCCTGGTCCCGCCGGCCCCTCCGGTCCGGCCGGTGCCGCAGGGCCGGCGGGACCAGCGGGAGTCACCGGTCCTCAAGGGCCGGCTGGACCTGCCGGGCCCACCTGCCCGGACGGCTTCACCGCGACCGTCGCGTGGATCTCGGTGTCCCAGTCCGAGAGCGAGGTCGCTCAGCAACAGCAGGCGATCGTCTGCGTGCTCACAACGACAGGAGTAACCCCATGAACAAGATCTGGTTCCCGCTCCAGCGGGCAATCCGCACGGCCGTCCAGGTCGTCGTGGCCGCCGCCGCCGTCCTTGCGGCGACAGTGGTCGTCGCACCGCAGATCCTCACCGCCATCCAGGATGTTCTCCCTGGACCCGTCGTCGCGTGGGTCACGGGCGCGATCGCAGTTCTCGCGGGCCTCAGCGCCGCAGTCGCCCGTGTGATGGCGATCCCCGCTGTTGACGAGTGGTTGCGTAGGTTCGGCGCGGGCTCCGCTCCGTCTGGCGCGGTCGCATACACGAGCGTCGACGGTGAACGGATCGGCATGACGCGTCGGCAGTGGCGGGCGCACCTGACGAGCTCTGAAGACTCCAAGGGGGAGTGATGGCCAGGACGTACGCGTACACCTGGTCTCTCACCGATATCGGCCTCGGTGTGCTTACGTCGTGGATGCCCGAGGTCACGGTGCGCCCTGCAGTCTCAGCTTTCGGCCCAGACGGGCTCGTATCCGACGTTCGGGTGCAGGTCTCTGCAACAGGGGGCGTCTACTCCGCGACGTTGATCCCTTCTGGCGACCTTACCCCCGCCTCGGGCGGCGCGACGGGCGTGGACTACATCATCGAAGTCGGCCGATTCGAGCTCGCCGACGACCTCACCAAGATCTGGCACGGCACTGAGGCGTGGAAGTTCACCGCCGTCGCCGGCGGCGGCAACGTCGGCGGCATGAACGGCGGCTCCCTGCTCGCCGTCTGGATCGGGCCGCCGTGGCCCGCTGGCTCACCCGCTGGCCTTTACATCGACACGACGCCACCGAATGCGTGGGGGATCAAGGAGTAGACATGGCGCTTCCAGCAGGAGTCACACAGCTCGGAACGTTCAAGGGCGCGAAGGGCGACAAGGGCCTCACCGGCACCCTCGCGTACGCGACCGTGGAGACGGTTCCGGCGGACCAGCCAGCCAGCGTCGAGATGATCGGGCCCGAGAACAATCGTGGCGCGCACTTCCGGGTCTCGCGCGGTCTTCCGGGACCGGGCGCAATCGAGAACGACGAAGCTATCGCAACGTATATCGGTGCCGACGATTCGGAGACGGCCACAGCACTGATGAGGCGTTACGTCTCAAGCGTGACCATGGCCGGACCGGGCATCGACCCGACCGGCGTGACGGATTCAACCGTGGCGATGCAGGCGATCATTGACGCGAACCCGAACGGGCAGATCTATGTCCCTGCCGGCGTCTACAAGTTCACGACTCTGCGCCTGGACGCTGGACAGCTGCTGTTCGGGGTCGGGCGTTCGACCTACCGGGACCGATACTCCGTCTTCGGTACGCCGGGATGGTTGGACGACGCGAACTTCGGAGGCGCTGTTCTCCGATCGACCGCCGCGACGGGAACAGCGATCACGATCGTCGACCCGACAGAGGTAACCGAGGGTGGCCTGCTCGACCTGACGCTGATCGGGCCCGGCTCCGGCGCCGCAGTCGGTGTTCAGATCGGTGGCATCAGCCCGATCAAGTCGACCGTGAATCCGAAGATCCGCAACGTCGCCATCGGTAACTTCGCGACCGGGGCGCAGCTGGCCTATGTCAACGAGGGCGTGTTCGACGGGTGGACTTTCCGAGGCTGTCAGCTCGCGATCGAGTTCGTCGCGGCCGTGAACCACAATGTGTTCACTGGCCTCGACATCCAGTGGTGCGGCGACGGGGTCCGCATCGCCATTGGCTGCTACGCCAACACGTTCCTGTCGCCCATCTTTCAGTCTGACTCGGGCGTCGCAGTGCGCTCGGCGGGCACCAAGACAGCGTTCTACAACCCGTACTTCGAGAACATCGGCCAACAGGCAATGATCATCTCCGGCATGGGGAACAAGGTCGACTCGCCGTTCATCAACGACGTCGGGGACATCATCCAGATCGACGCTGGCGCGTCGGAGAACGAGATTGAGAACTTCGGGTGGCAGGGTGCGGCCGGCGCGATCGTCGACAACGGATCTCGTACGCGCATCAGCGGCCGCACAAACAACGTCTCGGGTACGGGCACGGGCCGGGTCGTCATCGACCCGGGGGAGCCGGGCACACCGTTCGGCCTCTGGAAGGGGTTCAACCCCACGCTCGGCGGCACAGGTTGGGCCATCGGAAACGGAACGATCGTCGCGTCCTACACGCGCATCGGTCGCACCATTCACGAACGCGTGCTCATCACCTTTGGATCTACCAGCACCTTCGGCAGTGCCTCGCCGACAGTGTCCCTGCCAACGGACGCAGTGCCGCAATCGCGCGGCATGTTCGAGGCCGTGGGCGTCCGCAACGGCGTCGGTTCATTTCGGCTCTTCCCGCGGATCTCCGCCATCGGCGGCAGCGCCGTGCTCATCAATGCGATGGGCGCCAATGGCCAAGGCGTCGCGATGACCGCAACCACGCCTGCGGCATGGGCCTCGGGTGACACCCTCGAGGTGTACGGAACGTACGAGGCGACGCTTCTCTAGCTGGCAATGCCGCTCATTGACCCCCGCTTTCCTGGAATCACTTCCGGGAAAGCGGGGGTCGTTAGTGCGTTGAGGCGGGCGAAGATCGCAAGAACGATCCATGCGGCGGGAGCGAGCTCCCAGACACCCGTGAGGTATGCGGGGGCGCTGGCGGCGAGGAACGACCCGATGAGTAGCGCGCGCTGGCGAGGCTCGACATCTCTGGAGCCGGAACGCAGCGACGACCAGTAGATACCGAGCAGGAGTAGCACTCCGATGCCGCCGAGATTGACCCCGGTTTCCAGCAGGAAGTTGTGAGCGGAGATTTCGTAGCCGCCGAGGACGCGGAATGATCCTGCGCCATATCCAACAACTGGATTGTCGGCCCACAGCTCGCGTGCGATGGGCCACAGCTTCAGGCGGCCTGACCAGTCGCCGGTTGCGCGATCACCGGACTCGAATGCCAGCGACGCCTGATCGGCAATCCCTGTGACGATGAGCGCGGCGACGGTCACGAAGACGATGACCACGAGGCGGACGCTCCGAAGCCGGAACATCTTCCATGCGAGGAGCCAAAGGAGCACGCATGCCAGACCGAGGTACGCGCCTCTGGTGCCGGTGAGCTCGACGCCGATGAGGATAGCTACCGTGGTCGTGCCGAGCGCCACGTATGTGCGGATCGTTCGCTTCGGGGCCGTGGCCAGGAGGAGCACGATCAACGCGAAGCCGGCGGCGAAGGCGTAGCCGAGGTAGTTCTCGTTCAGGTCGCCGAGGCTGGAGCGCTCGACGGTCTCGCTGAAGATGGCGTCCGGATTCTCGAACATGATCCGAACGACCGCGGTGAAGGCACCTGCGAGGTATCCGATAGCTACGGCTCGCAACTGCCGCCTGGTCTGGATGAAGTCCAGCATGAAGACGAACATGATGAGCAGGGATGCCCATGTGAGGGTGCTCAGCGTGGACAGCGGATTGACGGTCCACATGTTGGAGGCGATGACCCAACAGGCCAGGGCGAAAGAGAGCAGCACGGTCGCCGTCACCTTGAGTGAAAGAGGTCGACCAAACAGGTAGACGAGGAGCGCGACGAACGGGCCCGCCGCCATCACCAGAGTGGGGTCGAACGTGGACAGCCCGGCGAGCCCGGCCATGAGCCATGTTCGCGGCCCAAGGCCGCGGAGCCCGGCGTCGGGCACCGCTTGTTTCTGTCGCACTCGGCGATCCTAGCGCGGGTCGCGGTCGGGCTTCGCCCCGCGGAACACGATGACGGCGTAGGTGGTAGCGCCGATAACTCCCGCGGCGATTCCCACGATCTCGTAGAGGCCCCAGGCCCGCTGCTCGGGGGCGATCAGGAACTGGGCTGCCATCCCGAGGAACATCGCCCCGAACAGAATGCCGAACGCGTTGATGAACGTCCGCGCCGGCATCTCGTTGGTCATGGTGTCATGCTAGCCCGGTCCGCGTTCCTGCTACACCGTTCGCACGGAGAGCATCTGCCAGCCCTCGGGGACCTGGGCCTCGAGCGCTGCCATGTCGTCAGCCTCGATCTCACGTTCACCGTCGCGGCGCTCGAACTTGCCCTCGACCGATCGCACCGGGGTTCCGTTCGTCATGGTCGGGATCGCGGAGACGAGCTCCCAGCCTTCGGGCGCCTGCGCGACGAGCTGCGCGCGAACCTCTGCGAGCTCTTCACCCTTGAGGGTGATCGTGTGCGTCTCGATGGGGCGGATGAGTCCGATGAGCATCAGACCAGCCTAGGCCGCCGACGCACGCGAGAACCCCGGCACGTCAGGGGGAGGTCCGGGGTTCTCGGCACGGCCAACGTACACCTCGTGGCGACGAGTGTGAAGGCGTCTCGTGAGCGCTCGACGGTCCACGGCTATAGACAGCCAGACGGCGCTGTCGTATCGTGCGAGGTCAGCGCGGTTACGCGGTAGCGCGGTTCGGGGGAGGTCCCGTTCACCGAGCTGAGGCCTTCCGCCGAGTACATGCGAAAGCTGTGCGGAGCGGAAGGCCAACTCGTTCTCCGTCTGGTCGTCGAGCGCCACGGCGCTGACGCATTCGTGGAACGGAGAAGGAAGATATGGCGCTGTCGGGTGGCCCGGTGGATCGGACTCGTCTCGGGGAGAGCGCGTATGCGCGGCTCCGGGCGGCAATCATCGGCGGTGAGTTGGAGCCAGGGTCGGTGCTCGGCGTCTACGAGACTGCCAAGGCTTTCGGCACCTCAAGGGCACCCGTCCAGGTCGCGTTGGATCTGCTCGCCCGCGAAGGGCTCGTAGAGGTGTATCGCAACTCGTATTCGCGAGTGGCTTCGGTGGACGGAGAGAGCACGCGCAAGGCGGTCGACGTCCTCACGGATGTGTGGACGGGCGCCGTTCGCCGGTTCCTACCGAGAGCAGGCGAGGAGGAGGTTGCAGCCCTGAGCGACCTCGCAGCCCAGATGGCGGCGACGATAGCCAGCCGGGACGTGGCATCTTTCGGGGACGCTCTGGAAGAGCTAGCGGTGAGCTGCTCGAAAGGTGACGCAAGCCCGGAACGCACCAGCATCGTCAGTCAGACCTGCGCCCACGTTCATCGCTACTGGCTGCTCTCGGATCGGGCGTTCGATTGGGATGCCGCCGCGACGCTGACCGCAGTCATCGGCGCTTCCATCCGATCGCGGGACGCCGCGGGAGCGTGCGACGCCATCACAGGATTCCTTGACGACGTCGCTGCCGACGCCCTCTGATCCGAGCGCTCAAGGCTCTTCGTCGCTCAGCTGCACGGCGTTGCCCCACACCCAGCAGCGGAAGGTCTGGTCCTCGGCGCGAAACTCGATGCCGGCGGCGAGTGGCGTGGAGCGGACGAGCTTCGCGTCGACACGCACCGACTCCGGCCCGAACCGGACCCACGCGCGGACGCGTCTCGGTCGCGGGTAGATCGTCATCGGCTGCTCACGCATATCCATCTCGCGCGCGGTGAGCGACTGCAGCGGGCCGTGCTTCGCGGCCTCGAGGATCGATCGCGCCTGAGACTGCATGTCACGATACGCGGAGAGCGTCGCCCCAGGGTTCCCCATAGCCGGTCGTTCCTTCCTCCGGCCGAGAGGTTCGATTCTATGTCGCGACGTCTGACATCGCTGTCGGTGGTCAGTGGCAGGCTCTCCACCTATGACGACAGAAACACCTATCCAGCGCGCTGCGAGCCTGGGGATGGACCATGCCGAGGACGAACACCAGGGGGCGAAGGGCGTGCGCCTCTATTCCGGGAGACAGGTAGCTGATGCCCTCGGTATCGAAGAGCAGTTGACGGGGAACGAGTACGTCGCGCTCCGTGAGGCGTACGCCAGCGGGTGGAGTTCGTTTTGGTGACCCCGGTCGACCTCCTCGCCTTCGAGTCCTGTTGGCCGCGCCACACACCGGACAAGGTCGCGGAGATACGCCATCGACTCTCGATCTCCGAAGTCAGGTACTACCAGCTGCTGGATCGTGCAGCGGCGTCAGATGAGGGGATCAGGGCGCACCCGATGACGGCACGGGCCGTCAGGGATCGTGCAGCGAATCGGGCGCAGCAGCGGACGCGGAGGACTGCAGCATGAACGAAGAGGTTCGGGTGCGCAAGGACGGACGTCAGCTCGTCACGGCGCACCCCGTACGCCCCGAAGAGTTCATCGAGATCTACGACGGACCGATCCCGGAAGGCGCCATCGTCTGCGGGTATCGCAGCAGCGAGCCGCCCCAGGAAGCATGGATGGACGAAGTCTGAGACGACACGCCGAGACAAACGTAGCCACCTCACAAAAGTGAGGTGGCTACAGTTTTGGCTATTGGGAAGTCCGGAAAATCCCAGACTCGCCAGTGTTTTCTAGTGCCCCCGACAGGAGTCGAACCTGCGACCTACGGTACCGGAAACCGGCGCTCTATCCACTGAGCTACGGAGGCGTACCGATCGACAATATCACTCGTCGGGGGTCGTCTCCGACTCACCGGCTTCGGTGACCGGTGCGGCGCGCAGCTCTTCGAGCGCGGAGGCGAGCTTCTCGGCCAGATACCGGTGCCCGTCGGTGGACGGATGCTTGCGCCCGACCTCGACGTCGATCACGTCGAGGTAGTTCTGCTCGGTGATCCAGTTCTGAGCGATGGGGGAGATGTACCACCAGCCGCGGGCTCCGGCGAGCTCCCCGAGGTCAGCGTCGATCCGCGCGGTCGCGGCGCCGACCGGCAGTTCGTGCGGCGCCGGTCCCAGCACGACGATGACGGCATCCGGGTAGGTCGCGGACAGGGCGTCCCAGGCGGCGGTCACGGCCTCGCGGTAGCCCTCGACGCCCTGAGCCCGGTCGTTGATCGAGCCCTGGATGATCACGAGGTCAGGTGCGAGTGTGGGGTCGAGTGCTGCGATGCGCTCCCCGAAGGCCGGGCCGTCGAGTCCGGGCTTCAGGTACCCGCTCCCGCGGACGCCGTCGACGATGGTCTCGCCGCCGATCAGGTCGGCCAGGACGTACGCATAGCCGAGCGTCGGATCGGTCGCGGCCGAGCCGTAGGTCCACGAATCTCCGAACACGAGCACGGTGGGGTGATCGGGCAGGGCGAGCGGCGCGGGTGCGACCGCCTCGGAGGCCGCACCGGCCGCCGCGACCGGGGCTCCGACGGGCGCTGCGGAGGGTGCTGCTGTCCACGGCCGCCACATGCCCAAGACGCCTGCCGCGGCGGCGAGGACGAGGGCGATGGCGACCCCTGCGGTGCGCAGTCGACGACGGGTGGCGGGGGCCTTCATGGGATGAGAGTAGATCACTGCGCGCCGATTGCGAATTCCGCGCGCCCCGCGCCGTCGGATGGCCCGTCCCCGACCCGTAAACTGGGGAGGCTATGAACCCCGAAACCCTCGCTGCCGCTGTCCTCGCCGTCCTCGCTCCGATCGCCGAGGAACGACGCCCCGGTGAGCCTCTCGGGGTCTCCGCGGCCGACATCGTGCTGGAGCGTCCGCGCAACCGCGATCACGGCGACTGGGCATCGAACATCGCCATGCGGCTCGCGAAGCCCTTCGGCACGAACCCGCGTGAGCTCGCGCAGCAGATCGCCGACGGCCTCGCCGCCGTCGACGGCATCGCGAGCACCGAGGTCGCCGGTCCCGGGTTCATCAACATCCGTCTGGACGCCGCCGCCGCGGGTGCGCTGGCGAAGGTCATCGTCGATGCCGGCACCGCCTACGGAACCAACGCGTCGCAGGCCGGCGTCAGCGTGAACGTCGAGTTCGTCTCGGCCAACCCGACCGGGCCGCTGCACATCGCGCACACCCGCTGGGCGGCGCTCGGCGACTCGATCGTGCGTCTGCTCCTCGCCAGCGGGGCGCATGCGGTGCGTGAGTACTACATCAACGACGCCGGAGCGCAGATGGACCGCTTCGCCGTCTCCGTGCTCGCGGCTGCCAAGGGCGAGCCGACTCCCGAGGGCGGCTACCCCGGTGCGTACATCGCGACGCTCGCCGGTCGGGTACTCGAGTCGCGTCCCGACCTGCTGCAGCTTCCCGACGCCGAGCAGCTGAGCGTCGCGATGGAGCTCGCGTATGAGTTCCAACTCGCCGAGATTAAGAGTTCGCTCGAGCGGTTCAACGTGCCGTTCGACGTCTGGTTCTCCGAGCGCACGCTGCACGCGAAGGACGCATCGGGCATGAGCCTGATCGACCAGGCCGTCGACCGTCTGCGCGAGCAGGGACACGTCTTCGACGAGGAGGGCGCCGTCTGGGTGCGCACGACCGACTTCGGCGACGACAAGGATCGTGTGATCCGTCGATCGAACGGCGAGTACACGTACTTCGCCGCCGATGCCGCGTACTACCTGAACAAGGGCGATCGTGGCTTCCAGAACAAGATCTACCTCCTCGGGGCCGACCACCACGGCTACGTGCACCGCCTGAAGGCGGTCGCCGGTGCCGCGGGTGAAGACCCGGAGAAGAACGTCCAGGTGCTGATCGGGCAGATGGTGTCGATCAACGGCGCACGCCTCAGCAAGCGGGCGGGCAACATCATCGAGATGGACGACCTGCTCGACTGGCTGGGCACCGACGCGCTGCGGTACTCGCTGGAGCGGTCGCCCGCCGACTCGCCGCTCGACCTGGATCCGGAGCTGCTGCAGAAGCGCACGAACGACAACCCCGTCTTCTACGTGCAGTACGCCCACGCCCGCACGCACAACGTCGGGCGGAACGCGGCCGATTCGGGCGTCGACCGCTCGGAGTTCGCCCCGGAGACGCTCACGCATGAGTCCGAGGCCGCTCTGTTGGGAGCGCTGCAGGAGTTCCCCCGCATCGTCGCGTTCGCCGCCGAGGTCCGCGAGCCGCACCGCGTCGCCCGCTACCTCGAGGAGCTCGCAGGGCTCTACCACCGCTGGTACGACAACTGCCGTGTGATCCCCCAGGGTGACGACCCGATCGAGAGTGTGCACCGCACGCGTCTGTGGCTGAACGACGCCGCCGGTCAGGTGTTCCGCAACGGCCTCGATCTGCTCGGAGTGAGTGCGCCCGAGCGCATGTGATGAGCGCTGCCATCCGGTCGGGTACGGCAGGATGGCAGGCATGAGCGACGACAACCACACCCTGCCGTATCCGGACGCCTCGGCCGAGCATCCGACGCTCGTGATCCCGGGGAACGCCGCCGGTCAGCAGGCCGCTCCCGCGCCGCGGAAGCGCCGCCGCTGGCCGTGGGTGCTGCTGATCGTGGTGGTCGTTCTGGCGCTGCTGGTGGTCGCCGCCGAGTTCATCGCCCGCGCGGTCCTCCCCGGGACCGTGCGGTCGATCGTCATCGAGCAGCTGGATCTCCCTGCGGACCAGCAGCTCGAGGTGGAGACGGAGGGACTGCTGCTCCCGCAGCTCATCAGCGGGTCCCTGGACACGCTGCACCTGTCGACGGACTCGGTGACGCTGGAGGGGATCACGGGCGCGGCCGACGTCACTGCGACCGCCGTCCCGCTGCGCGGCGGCGATCTGGGGGGAGCTGCGGGAACCATCCGCATCGATCAGGAGGAATTCACCTCGCTGCTCACCGGCACCGAGCTTCCCGTCGAGTCGGTCGAGTTCGCTGCCCCCAATGCGACGGTGAGCGGCTCGATCACCGTGTTCGGGGCAGCCGTGCCGCTCTCCCTGACGCTCACGCCTGGCGCCGTGGAAGGGGACCTGGAGCTCACGCCGGTCGCCGCGAGCATCGGCGGACTCGACATCGACCTCGACCAGGTCGGCTCGACGCTGGGGTCACTCGGCGAGGGGCTGACGAGGCCGCAGCGGGTGTGCATCGCCGATCAGCTGCCGGCCGGGCTCACCCTCACCGGACTGGAGATCGTCGACGGCGCAGCCGTGATCGACATCGACGTGGACGGGGCGATCGTCACCGACACATCGCTGCAGGACAAGGGCGTCTGCCCGCGCTGATCGGTTCGGATGGGCACTGTCATCCGCGACGCGCTTCCTCGATGCGCTGCGCGAGCCACTCCGGGCGCTGCAGCGGGATGCCGTGTCCGCATCCGTCGACGACCTCGAGCGTGCTGTGGGGGAGTGCGGCGTGCAGCGCTGCGGCCGAGCGCCTCATGAGCTTCTTCTCCGCTGCCCCGACCAGGATCAGTGCCGCTCCGGGGAACGTCGACCATCCGGCGGGTGGCGCGAACCGCAGATTCTCCTCGACCGAGGTGAGCAGCGTCTCGCGGGAGAGGGACGACGACGTCTGGAGGTAGTCGGCCAGATGAGGCTCCGGCACGAAGAGCTCCCGCGCCTGCAGCCGTGCGAACCTCTCGTTCCTCGCGAGCCCGGCGGTCGCGCCGAGCAGAGCCAGTGTCGGTCCGGTCATGCGCAGGCGCAGCGCCTGGGCGCTGATCACCACGGTCCTTTCGACGAGCTCGGGTCGCACAGCGGCGAGCAGCACGGCGAGTTGTGCTCCGAGGGAGAACCCGACGACGGTGGCCGGGCGTCCCTCCTTCTCGAGGATGCGCGCGAGCAGGTCGACCGTCGCGCGATGCGAGGCGTACGACTGCGCCGCGCTGCGGCCGTGACCGGGGAGGTCCGGCACCAGCACCCTCGCGTGAGGAGGCAGGTGCGCGCGCATCGGCTCCCACATCCACCCGGCCACGCCACCGCCGTGCAGGAGCAGCAGCGGGGGTTCGCCCGTGCGCCCGAAGGTTTCCAGGTGCATCATCTCTCCGTCTCGAAGGCCGCGGACATCCGCCCGATGGTGTCGATCGTGCCCTCCAGCAGTGCCGGGTCGAGCGGTCCGAGCAGCCGCGCCGCCGAGAGCAGCCCGATCGTCGTGCTCGACAGCGCCAGAGCGAGCGTGCGCGGATCGACATCCATGACGATCAGGCCGCGCTCCTGCAGCTCGCGGATCCACTCGACGACCCGCTGATGGCGCTCGCGGTAGCGCCCGTCGGTCTCCTCCATCACGTGGGAGCCGAGGATGCCCTGATCGTCGAGGAAGGCAGCGGTCATCAGGGGGTCGTCGAGCAGCGCGCGTGCCGTCGCGCGACAGGCATCGCTGAGACGAGGATGCTCACCGAGTTCGCCTCGGACCCGATCGGCCATGCGCAGGTTGCCCTGCAGCAGCAGCGCGTCGAGGATGTCGCGCTTGCCGGCGAACTCCAGGTACACGGCGCCCTTCGCGATGCCGGCGCCCTCGGCGATCGCGGCGACGCTCATGGCATCGAACCCGTGCGCGAGCACGAGCGCTCGGGCCGCATCGAGGATGCGCTCCCGTCGGTCAGGTATCCGTGGTCGGGGCACCGGCACTCCTCAACTGTTCGAGCATCGCGGGGATGACGAGGTCGGGTCGGTCGCGCTGCACCCAGTGGCCGGCTCCGGGGACGAGCCGGAGCGATCCGGAAGGCAGAAGTGCGGCCGCCGTCTCGATGCGAGCGACGGGAACTCCGGTGTCGCGATCGCCGTGCACCAGCAGCGTGGGAGTGCGTATGCCCGCGAGCTGATCCGTGTAGACCGTTCGCAGCCGATTCCAGAGCACCTGATCGCGCTGCCATTGTCCGAACGACTCGAGACTCGTTCCTCCGGCGGCTTCGGCGAGGACCGCATCGACGAGCTCGGGGGTGCGTGCCTGCGGGTTGCGCACCAGGTCGCGGAGACCGCGCTCCATCGCGGGGCGGTTCCGTGCGTAGGAGCGGGTCATCGCGGCCAGCAGCCCGGAGCGCAGCAGGAGGAATGAGGTCAGTTGAGTGATCCGTCCGCGGAACCCGTCGGCGAGACGGGGCATCAGGCCGTAACAGCCCAGCAGGATGGCGGTCCGAGCCCGGCCGGGTTGATCGAGCAAGTGCCCGACGCTCATCCCGCCGCCGAGGGAGAGTCCCGCGATCGCGTACTCGCCCAGACCGAGCGCGTCGACCAGCTCGCCGACGTGCCGCACGAGTCTCTCCTGGGTGAGGGGCCAGTCGGCCCGGGGGCTGTGCCCGAATCCGGGATGATCCGGCGCGATGACTCGGTGCCCCGCGTCCGCGAGTGCGGGCCCGACCTCGCCCCACGAGAGCTCGGCGCTGTCGGCACCGCCGCCGTGCAGGAGCAGGACGGGAAGCCCGGTCTCCGCAGCCGGCCGCCACTCCAGGGCGGAGACCGCGGCATGCGGAAGATCGATGACCGTGCGTCGGGCGTCCATGGCGTCCTCTCGTTGTGACCAACATAGCCGGTTCGGTCACAACGAGGCGCGATGCGGCTACGCGGACTTCTCGGCGGACGCCGCCTCCTGTGCGGCGCGCAGCTCCGCGGTGGCGACCTTGACGTCGACCTCGGCGCGCTGCAGACGCCGCTGGACGAAGGTCGTCGCCGCGAAGCGGGCGTGCACCCGATCGGACTTCTCCTCCTCGGCTGTCACGATGTAGGCGCACGCGAACAGCATCACCTGCGCCGAGAAGTTCAACCAGATCAGCAGCGCGAGCAACGAAGCGAAGGATGCGAGAAGCGGGTTGCTGGTCGCTCCGCCCACGAAGAGTCCGGACAGCTCCTGCAGGACCAGCAGGCCCAGTGCGCCCAGCAGCGCTCCCGGCCAGAGCGAGCGTGCCGACGGGCGCACCCCGGAGAGCAGGAGGAAGACCCCGATGATGATCGCCGTGTCGAGGGCGAAGACGACGACGAGGGAGAGCAGGCGCACGGTCCAGGCCACGACCGGTGCGTCGGCGGGCAGGCCCAGCAGATCCGCGATCCACGAGACGCCCAGCTGCCCGGCGAAGGTGACGGCGGCGGAGAGCACGAACGCCAGGCCGATGCCGATGGCCAGCGCGAGGTTGCGGAGGATCACCCAGATCCAGAGGATGTCGGCCTGCACCGTGCCCGCGAGCACCCGCACGGCCGTGCGGAGCGATCCGATGGCGCCGAGTGCGGCGCCGACGAGGGCGATGAGCGAGATGATCCCGGCGAGCGACAGGGACGCCGGCGCCTGGAGGTCCTTCGTCTTGATCACGCCGTCCTCGCCGATGAGCCCGGGCACGGCCGACTGCACGGCGTCGATGATCGCCTGCCACGCCACCGGGTTCCCGGCGAGCCACAGAGCCGCGATCGAGAAGCCCAGCAGCACCCCCGCGAACACGCTGAAGAGGGCGCGGTAGGTGACGCTGTCGGCGAGCATCGGCCCGCGGCGCTCGGTGTACAGCAGCGCGGCGCGCACCGGCCGGCGCGCGAGTGCCCACGCGATGATCGGTCCGGTGATGCGCGGGATCAGTCCCGGACGCGCGGGGGAGTCCTTCGTCGTTTCAGTGTTCGCCACGCCCCCACCCTAGGAGGCTGAGACAGGCTGTTGCAGGGGCTTGACGCGGCGCGTCACCATGATCAGGGACACGCGGTCGGTGCCCTAGAATCGGGTCAACCTCGATGTGCGCGACCCCGCCCGAGATCCTTCCCACGATTGGTGATCAGTGCTTCTCCCTGCCGATTCGCTCGCTCCGGAATGGCTCGCTGTGCCCGATGACGCCAACGACCTCGCCGACGGCGTCTGGCCGGCGTCCGCGACCCGTGATGGCGACGGTGTGCTCGACATCGCCGGTGTCAGCGCCACCGCCCTCGCCCGCACCTACGGCACGCCGCTGCTCGTGCTCGATGAAGAAGAGGTACGCGGGCGAGCCCGGCGGTTCCGGCTCGCGTTCGATCGCGCCGCCGCCGACAACGGCACCACGGCTCAGGTGTACTACGCGGGCAAGGCGTTCCTGTGCACGACGGTCGCGCGCTGGGTGGTCGACGAAGGTCTGCGCGTCGACGTCTGCACGGGGGGAGAGCTGGCCGTCGCCCTCGCGGCCGGTGTGGCACCCGGGTCGCTGGGCTTCCACGGCAACAACAAGTCCGTCGCCGAGCTCGAGCGTGCCGTGGAGGTGGGCGTCGGGACGATCATCGTCGACAGTGCCATCGAGATCGAACGGCTCGCGGCGATCACCGCTCGCACCGGCGCGACGCAGCGGGTGCTGGTCCGCGTCATCAGCGGCGTGCACGCCGAGACCCACGACTTCCTCGCCACGGCTCATGAGGACCAGAAGTTCGGGTTCCCGCTCCCGGAGGCCGAGACCGCCGTCGCCCGCATCCGCGAGATCCCGGGTCTGGTCTTCGCCGGACTGCACTGCCACATCGGTTCGCAGATCTTCGGCGTCGCCGGCTTCCGCGAGTCCGCATCCCGCGTGCTCGACCTGCACGCCACCCTGCTCGAAGGCGGTCCGGTGCCGCAGCTCAACCTCGGCGGTGGCTTCGGTATCGCCTACACGCGCGTGGACGACCCGACTCCGATCGAAGGACTCGCCGACGCGATCGTCACCTCGGTCGCGGAGGGCTGCGCTGCACGCGGCATCCCCGTTCCCGCCCTGTCGTTCGAGCCGGGTCGTGCCATCGTCGGCACCGCGGGCGTCACCATCTACGAGGTCGGCACCACCAAGGACGTGACCGTGGCGACGGGCGCCGTGCGCCGATACGTGAGCGTCGACGGCGGCATGAGCGACAACGCGCGCCCCGCGCTGTACGGCGCCCAGTACTCGGCGCGCCTCGCCTCGCGCATCGGGTCCGGTGAGCCTCGACTCAGCCGGGTCGTCGGCAAGCACTGCGAATCCGGCGACATCGTGGTCGACCACGAATACCTGCCCGAAGATCTGGTGCCCGGCGACCTGCTCGCCGTGCCGACCACCGGTGCCTACTGCGTGCCGTTGGCGAGCAACTACAACCATGTACCGCGTCCGCCCGTGGTCGCCGTGCGCGATGGACGATCGACGGTCATCGTCCGAGGCGAGACCGTCGACGACGTGCTGGCCCGTGACGCGGGCATCGACGGGGCGAACGCCCCCGAGGGAGAACAATGACCCACCTCCGAAGGAGCAACCATGACTGAATACCGACGACTTCGTGTGGCACTGCTGGGTGCCGGAGCGGTCGGGTCGCAGGTCGCGGCGCTCCTGCTGCGCCACGGCGACGAACTGGCCGACCGTGCCGGTGCGGAACTGGAGCTCGCCGGCATCGCGGTGCGCGACGTGGATGCGCCGCGTGACGTCGATCTCCCCAAGGAGCTCTTCACCACCGACGCGGAGTCGCTGATCCTGGGCGCCGACATCGTGATCGAGCTGATCGGCGGCATCGAGCCCGCCCGCACCAGCATCCTGCAGGCGATCGGCTCAGGTGCCGACGTCGTCACGGCCAACAAGGCGCTGCTCGCCACGCACGGCCCTGAGCTGTTCGAGGCCGCCGATCGCGTGGGCGCATCCGTCTACTACGAAGCCGCGGCCGCCGGTGCGATCCCGATCATCCGGCCACTGCGCGACTCGCTCGCCGGCGACCGGGTCGTGCGCATCATGGGCATCGTGAACGGCACGACGAACTACATCCTGGACCGGATGGACTCCGAGGGCGCCGACTTCGCCGACGTGCTCGCCGATGCGCAGCGTCTGGGATACGCCGAGGCCGACCCGACCGCCGACGTGGAGGGCTACGACGCCGCGCAGAAGGCCGCCATCCTCGCGAGCCTCGCATTCCACACGGCCGTGCCGCTCGAAGCCGTCTACCGCGAGGGCATCACCTCGATCACGCCGTCCATGATCGAGGAGGCTCGCGCTGCGGGTTTCGTCATCAAGCTGCTCGCGGTGTGCGAGCGCATCGAGGCCAACGGCGCCGAGTCGATCTCGGTGCGCGTCTACCCGGCACTCGTGCCGAACTCGCACCCCCTCGCATCCGTGCACGGCGCCAACAACGCCGTCTTCGTCGAGGCGGAGGCCGCCGGATCCCTGATGTTCTACGGCGCGGGAGCAGGTGGCGTCCAGACCGCCTCGGCCGTGCTGGGTGACGTCGTCTCCGCCGCTCGCCGTCACATCGCCGGGGGCGTCGGAGTGGGAGAGTCGACCAGGGCCAACCTTCCGGTCGTCCCGATCGGACACGTCACCACCCGCTACCAGATCACGCTCGAGGTCGCGGATGCGCCGGGCGTGCTCGCCACGGTCGCCGGAATCCTCAGCGACGGCGGAGTCTCCGTCGCGACGGTCGTGCAGACCGTCGAGGGCGAAGACGAGCCGACCGCCCGTCTGATCATCGGCACGCACCGCGCGACCGAGCAGGCGCTCAGTGCCACCGTCGACGCTCTCGCCGACAGCACGGTCGTCGCCCGGGTCGTCTCGGTGCTCCGGGTGGAAGGCGAGTGACGATGGCGTCAGCCCTCGCCCCCGTCGAGGGCAATCCGGTGGAAGACCGCACCGTCGAGGTTCGGGTGCCGGCCACGAGCGCGAACCTCGGCCCCGGCTTCGACACGCTCGGCCTGGCGCTCAGCATCTACGACACCCTGCAGGTCACGGCGCTGCCGGCCGGTCAGCTCGAGATCGAGGTGACCGGCTCGGGTGCGGCCGAGATTCCGCGCGATGAGTCGAACCTCATCGTCCGCACGATCGCGTACGTCTTCGCCGATGCGGGTCGCCCCGCCCCGGGTCTGCGCATCATCGCGGAGAACGGCGTCCCGCATGGCCGCGGACTGGGCTCATCGGGTGCCGCCGTCGCCGCCGGAGTTCTCGCCGCGAAGGGACTGCTCGCCGGCGACGTCGAGATCGGCGACGCCGACCTCCTTCGTCTCGCCACCGAGCTGGAGGGCCACCCCGACAACGTGGCTCCGGCGCTTTTCGGCGGGCTGACGATCGCCTGGATGGGGGAGCGCGGGCCCCAGCATAAGAAGCTGCTCGTGCACCGCGGCGTCTCGCCCCTCGTGCTCGTCCCCGCCTACACGATGTCGACCTCGCAGGCGCGTTCGCTGCAGCCTCCGCACGTCTCGACTGCGGATGCGGTGTTCAACGTCTCGCGCTCCGCGCTGCTGATCGCGGCCCTGATGCAGAGTCCGGAACTGCTCCTCGACGCGACCGCCGACCGCCTCCATCAGGACTATCGCGCCGAGGCGATGCCCGAGACGCAGCGGCTCGTGCAGGCGCTGCGCAAGGCGGGCTTCGCAGCCGTCGTCTCCGGTGCCGGTCCCAGTGTGCTCGTGCTGGCCGACGGGCCGGGCAGCCGCCAGGACGCGGTGGAGCTGGCTGATCGAGTCACCGACACCCCGTGGGAGGCGCTCCTGCTCGCAGTCGACGTGCGTGGTGGTACAGTGGGGACTCGAGCGGAGGGCTCCACGTAACTACGTGAATCTGGCCCCATTGCAACTCTTGCAAGACCCGCACGCAAATCCCTGTGGCACAAGTGCCGAGGCTGGCTGGCGCCGAGCGTCAGCCCGTGCGATCGCGCGCAGCACCCGTTGTGTGCGTTCAACGCTCATTCCCCATGACATATAAGGGAGTACTCGTGGAGAACCTCTCCGAGACCCAGAACGACCAGTCCGCTTCGGTGTCCGAAGCCCCCGCGACCGAGGCTGCACCGGCGCGCAAGCGCGCACCGCGTCGTGCCAGCACCGCCACGGCGGCGGCGAAGGCCGAGAAGGCCGAGGCGGCGAAGGCCGAGAAGGCGGAAGCCGCGCCGAAGGCAGAGTCCGAGCCGAAGACCGCATCGGCGCCCGCTGAGGCATCGGCGGAGCCCGCGGAGGCCGCGCCCAAGGCGAAGGCACCGCGTCGCAGCCGTGCGAAGAAGGCGGATGCCGAGGCGCCGACCGCGGAAGCCGCTCCGGCAGAGGCACCCGCCGCAGATGCCGCTCCGGCAGAAGCTCCGGCGGAGTCGGCGCCCAAGTCGACCGGCCGCGGACGCCGTGGCGCCCAGAAGACGGCAGCCCCCGAGGCCGAAGCCGCAGATGCGGCCCCCGCGGCGGATGCCGCTTCTGAGACAGCTCCCGCCGAGCCGGCCCAGAACGGCAACGCTCGGGGCCGCAACGCGCAGAACAACAACGCGCAGAACAACAACGCGCAGAACAATAACGCGCAGAACAACGACAACGACGACGACTCCGAGGGCGGCGAGGAGCAGGGCGGCCGTGGTCGCAACCGCAACCGCAGCCGCAACCGTGGCCGTGGCCAGAACGGTGCCGCGCAGGAGCAGCAGGCTCAGCCCGCCGACGATGACCAGTCCGGTGGCAACAACCGCAACCGTCAGCGCAACAAGCGTCGCAGCGGTGTCCCGACCGACGAGTTCGACACCGAGATCGGCGAGGACGACGTCCTCATCCCGATCGCCGGCATCCTCGACGTCCTCGACAACTACGCCTTCGTGCGTACCACCGGCTACCTCGCCGGTCCCAGCGACGTGTACGTCTCGCTCGGCCAGGTGAAGAAGTACAACCTCCGCAAGGGTGACGCCGTCGTCGGCTCGATCAAGCAGCCTCGCGAGGGCGAGCAGCAGGGCCGCCAGAAGTACAACGCGCTGGTCAAGGTCGACTCGATCAACGGCCTGTCGGTGGACGACGCGGCAACCCGCGTGGAGTTCGGCAAGCTCACCCCGCTGTACCCGCAGGAGCGTCTGCGCCTGGAGACGGCCCCCGAGAAGCTGACCCAGCGCATCATCGACCTGGTCGCCCCGGTCGGCAAGGGCCAGCGCGGCCTCATCGTCGCACCGCCCAAGGCCGGCAAGACGATCGTCCTGCAGCAGATCGCGAACGCGATCGCGCAGAACAACCCCGAGGTCCACCTCATGGTCGTGCTCGTCGACGAGCGCCCCGAAGAGGTCACCGACATGGAGCGCTCGGTCAAGGGCGAGGTCATCGCCTCGACGTTCGACCGTCCCGCCGAAGACCACACCACGGTCGCCGAGCTCGCCATCGAGCGTGCGAAGCGCCTGGTCGAGCTCGGTCGCGACGTCGTCGTGCTGCTCGACTCGATCACCCGCCTCGGCCGCGCGTACAACCTGGCTGCCCCGGCGTCCGGTCGCGTGCTCACCGGTGGCGTCGACGCGTCGGCGCTGTACCCGCCCAAGCGGTTCTTCGGTGCGGCGCGCAACATCGAGAACGGCGGATCCCTCACGATCCTCGCCACGGCGCTGGTGGAGACCGGCTCCAAGATGGACGAGGTCATCTTCGAGGAGTTCAAGGGCACCGGCAACAGCGAGCTGCGCCTGTCCCGCGCCCTCGCCGACAAGCGCATCTTCCCGGCGGTCGACGTGAACGCGTCGAGCACCCGTCGCGAAGAGATGCTGCTCTCGGCCGACGAGGTCAAGATCACGTGGAAGCTGCGTCGCGCTCTCGCGGGCCTGGACCAGCAGCAGGCTCTCGAGGTCGTCCTCGGCAAGCTCAAGGAGACCAACTCGAACGTCGAGTTCCTCGTGCAGATGCAGAAGTCGATCCCGACGCTTCCCTCGGGTGCGCACGGGCACGACAACAACATCCGCTGAGCGGCTGAGCCGTGTTCGAGTCCGTCCAGACTCTGATCGACGAGCATCGCCGGGTGCAGGAGGAGCTCTCCGACCCGGCGGTGCACGCCGACGCCGCCCGCGCGAAGCGCGTCAACCGCCGCTACGCCGAGCTGTCCCGCATCGTCGCCGCGTACGAGGCTTGGATCGCCGCGACCGATGATCTGGAGACCGCGCGCGAGTTCGCGCGGGAGGACGAGTCGATCGCGGCCGAGATCCCGGCGATGGAAGAGGAGCTGCAGACCGCACAGGAACGGCTGCGGCGTCTGCTCATCCCGCGCGATCCGGACGATGCTCGCGACGTGATCATGGAGATCAAGGCGGGGGAGGGCGGTGCGGAATCCGCGCTGTTCGCCGCCGACCTGCTGCGCATGTACATCCAGTACGCGGCGTCCAAGGGCTGGAAGACCGAGCTGCTCGAGCGGAACGAGTCCGACCTCGGCGGCTACAAGGATGTTCAGGTCGCCATCAAGGGATCGTCCTCCGACCCCGCCCAGGGCGTGTGGGCGCATCTGAAGTACGAGGGCGGCGTGCACCGCGTGCAGCGCGTTCCGGCGACCGAGTCGCAGGGGCGCATCCACACGTCGACCACCGGCGTGCTGGTCTTCCCCGAGGTCGACGAGCCCGAAGAGATCCACATCGACCAGAACGACCTCAAGATCGACGTGTTCCGCTCCTCCGGTCCCGGCGGTCAGTCCGTGAACACGACCGACTCCGCGGTGCGCATCACCCACGTGCCGACCGGCATCGTCGTGTCGATGCAGAACGAGAAGTCCCAGCTGCAGAACCGTGAGGCCGGCATGCGCGTGCTGCGCGCCCGTCTGCTCGCGCGCCAGCAGGAGGAGCTGGATGCCGCGGCTTCCGATGCCCGTCGGTCGCAGATCCGCGGCATGGACCGTTCGGAGCGCATCCGCACCTACAACTTCCCCGAGAACCGCATCGCGGATCACCGCACCGGCTTCAAGGCGTACAACCTCGATCAGGTCATGGACGGAGCGCTCGACCCGTTGATCGAGAGCGCGATCACGGCGGACGAGGAAGCGCGGCTCGCCGCGGTCGGCTCCGACTCCTGACGCGCCACGCGAACGCTATGATCGGGCCGTGATCACACTTCTGTTCCGCGGTCTGATGTATGTCGTGTCGGCCGGTCTCGGCCTGATCGCCGCCGACCTCGCCCTCGACGGTTTCCAGATCGAGTGGGACAAGTGGTGGGGCTTCGTCGTCTGCATCCTGATCTTCGCGATCCTGCAGAGCGTGCTCGCGCCGTGGGTGGGCAAGATGGCCACGCGATATGCCCCCGTGCTCATGGGCGGCATCGGCATCTTCTCGACGCTGATCTCGCTCATCATCGTGGTGCTGCTGCCCATCGGCGGACTGCGCATCACCGACCTCACCGGCTGGCTTCTCGGCTCGGTGATCGTCTGGCTCATCACCGCGCTCGGCAGCGTGCTGCTTCCTCTGATCTTCCTGCGCAAGAAGGTCGAGGCGGTCAAGACCAAGCGGCGCTGAGCCCCTCGGTCTCGCCGACGCTCAGATCGCGTAGTCCGGCGCGGTGAGCAGCGCTCTGGTGTCCTCGCCGGTGTGGCGCTGACGCGGCTTCGCGGGAACCCCGACGAGGATGCTGTCGGCCGGTGCATCGCGGGTGACGACGGCATTCGCTCCGACGACGGAGTGAGCGCCGATGGTCACGGGGCCCAGGATCTTCGCGCCGGCACCGACCGCGACCCCGTCGCCGAGTGTCGGGTGGCGTTTGCCGGAGGTGCGCGTCCGTCCGCCCAGAGTCACACCGTGGTAGAGCATCACATCGTCGCCGATCACGCTGGTCTCGCCGATCACCACTCCCATCCCGTGATCGATGAAGAACCGGCGACCGATCCGCGCGCCGGGATGGATCTCGATCCCGGTCAGCCAGCGCGACAACTGCGAGCCCGCGCGCGCGAGCAACCGCAGCCGGCGTCGCCAGAGCGCGTGCGACACGCGGTGCGCCCAGATGGCGTGGAGCCCCGGATACAGCAGAGCGACCTCGGCACTGCTGCGCGCGGCGGGGTCACGAAGGCGAGCCGCCGCGACGTCCTCGCGCATCCGCCCGATCATGCCCATCGAAACCCTCAGTCTTCGCGCAGGTCCTCGAACAGCGCGGTGGAGAGGTAGCGCTCACCGGTGTCCGGGATCACGACGACGATCGTCTTTCCGTCGTTCTCCGGGCGAGCGGCCACCTTGAGCGCCGCCGCGACAGCCGCGCCGGAGGACATGCCGACGAGCAGACCCTCCTTGGCGGCGAGGTCGCGGGCGACCCGCAGCGACTCGTCGAACTCGGCGGTCATGATCTCGTCGAGCACATCGCGGTCGAGCACGTCGGGGACGAAGTTCGGGCCGATGCCCTGGATCTTGTGCGGGCCGGGGTGGCCCTCGGTGAGCACGGGCGAGTCCTTGGGCTCGACGGCGATGACCTGCACCCCGGGCTTCGCGGCCTTGAGGGCCTGTCCGGTTCCGGTCACCGTTCCGCCGGTGCCGACACCCGCGATGAAGATGTCGACCGCGCCATCGGTGTCGCGGAGGATCTCCTGCGCCGTGGTCTCGCGGTGGATCTGGGGGTTGGCCGCGTTCTCGAACTGGCGGATCCAGATCGCGCCGGGCGTCTCCGAGACGATGCGCTTGGTCTCCTCGATAGCGCCGCTCATGCCCTTGGTGGGATCGGTGAGCACGATCTCCGCGCCGAACGCCTTGAGCAGCACTCGACGCTCCTTCGACATGGAGGCCGGCATCGTCAGGATGACCCGGTAGCCGCGGGCGGCGCCGACCATGGCGAGAGCGATGCCGGTGTTGCCGCTCGTCGACTCCACGATCGTGCCGCCGGGCTTCAGCTCGCCCGACGACTCCGCGGCGTTGATCATGGCGATGCCGATGCGGTCCTTCACGCTCGATGCCGGGTTGTAGTACTCGAGCTTGGCGAGCACAGTGGCCCCGAGGCCCTCGGTCACGCGGTTCAGACGCACGAGCGGCGTGTTGCCGAACGCGGTCGTGATGTCGGAGTGGATGCCGGGCATGAGGAGCCTTCCTGTGCGGGGGTCGCTGCCGGTCCAGCCTAGGGGAGGGGCCTTGTCGCAGCGGCATTGTGACAGCTCAGCGCGCTCTACGCTGGAAGCCATGTCCGACACCTCTCTTGCGGCGCTCGTCCGTGCCGCCGCTCAGCGCCTGGCCGACGTCGGCGTCCCGGATCCTCTGGTCGACGCGGAGCTGCTCGCCGGGCATGTGCTGGGTCGGCGACGCGGCGAGGTGCAGGCCGCGATCATCCGCGGAGACGATATCGACGACGAGTCGGCGGGTGCCCTGGAAGCCCTGGTGACGCGCCGTGCCGCGCGCGAACCCTTGCAGCACATCACCGGCACGGCCCCGTTCCGTCATCTCGAGCTGGCTGTCGGACCCGGTGTCTTCGTGCCGCGGCCGGAGACCGAGACGGTGGTGCAGTACGCGATCGATGCACTGCTCAACTCCGCGGACCCCGCACCGATCGGCGTCGACCTCGGCACCGGCAGCGGTGCGATCGCCCTCGCGATGGCGACGGAGGTTCCGCACGCCCGCGTCTTCGCCGCCGAGCTCTCCGAGGATGCGCACGCATGGGCGAGCCGGAACGTCGCCGGCGTCGACAATCTGACGCTCGTGCTGTCCGACCTGGGGGAGGCCTTCCCCGAGCTCGACGGCACGGCATCGGTCGTCATCTCGAATCCGCCGTACGTGCCGGACGCCGCGATTCCGCGCGATCCGGAGGTGCGGCTCTTCGACCCGGCGATGGCGCTGTATGGCGGAGAGGACGGCCTCGACATCGTGCGCGTGCTCAGCTCCCGGGCGCTCGCGCTCCTGCATCCCGGAGGCCTGCTCGTGATCGAGCACGGCGAACTGCAGGGCGAATCGATCAGGGACATCCTCGCCGCGGACGGGTGGCGCGCGCCGGCGACGCATCGCGATCTCACCCTGCGGGATCGCACCACCACCGCACTCCGGCCCTGATCAGCCGGCTCGGAGCATCTGCAGCACTCGCGCAACGTAGAATCGAACCGTCATGTCAACCATCTTCGACTGCCGCGATGACTCGCAGCTGCTCGCCGGCATGCGCCATGCGCGCCAGGCGATCGGCCGTGGCGAACTCATCGTGATGCCCACAGACACCGTGTACGGCGTCGCCGCCGACGCCTTCTCCCCGGCCGCCGTCCAGCGGTTGCTCGACGCGAAAGGGCGGGGTCGCGATCAGCCGCCGCCCGTCCTGATCGGGACGAAGGAGACGCTCGCGGCTCTCGCCGAATCGGTCCCGGAGCCGGTCGAACGCCTCGTCGACGCGTTCTGGCCCGGCGGTCTCACGATCGTGCTCCCCGCCCAGCCCTCGCTGGTGTGGGACCTCGGTGAGACACTCGGCACCGTCGCGGTGCGGATGCCGGAGGGACGTGTGGCCCTCGAGCTGCTGGCCGAGACCGGTCCGCTCGCCGTTTCCAGCGCCAATCTCACGGGCCAGCCCGCGGCGATCTCGGCGTCGGACGCGGAGGAGATGCTGGGCGACAGCGTCGCCGTGTACCTCGCCGACGGTCTGAGCAAGGACGGCATCGCCTCCACCATCGTCGACGCGACGTCTCTGGTCCGTCGTGGAACGGATGCCGAACCCGGCACCGTCCGCATCCTCCGAGACGGAGCGGTCACGCGGGAGCAGCTGCAGGAGGTGCTCGGCGATCTGCTCGAACCCGAGGAGCCGCAGGACGCGGAGCACGTGCATGCGGAGGAGCCGCAGGACGCGGATTCGTGAAGCAGTATCTCGCCACGGTCCTCCTCACGGCAGCGATCACCTTCGCGCTGACCTGGGCGGTCTGGCGACTCAGCCTCCGATTCAAGCTTTACCCCGGCATCCGAGAGCGCGACGTGCATACGACGCCGACGCCGCGCCTCGGCGGAGTCGCGATCTTCCTCGGCATCGCCGCCGCCTTCGGATTCTCGGCCGTCAACCCCTTCTTCCAGAGCATCTGGATCCCTCCGCAGACGATGTGGTCGATCCTGGGCGCCTCGCTCCTGATCGCGATCATCGGCGTGGTCGACGATCTCTGGGACATCGACTGGATGATCAAGCTCGGCGCGCAGTTCCTGGCCGCGGGACTCATCACCGTCGGAGGCGGACTGCAGATCCTCTCGCTGCCGTTCGGCGACCTCATCGTGGTCTCCAGCTGGCTGAGCATCACGATCACGATGTTCGCGATCGTGATCGTGATGAACGCGGTGAACTTCATCGACGGACTCGACGGACTCGTCGCCGGGGTGTGCCTCATCTCTAACGGCATATTCTTCGCGTACTCCTACATCTTCACGCGTGACTCCGGCGCCTCGAGCTACTTCAACCTCTCCACGTTCCTCGCCGCAGTCCTGATCGGCGCCTGCCTCGGCTTCCTGCCGCTGAACTGGAGCCCGGCGAAGCTGTTCATGGGGGATTCGGGCGCTCTGGTGATCGGTCTGCTGATGGCGACATCGGCGATCGCGATCACCGGGCAGATGGATCCGTCCGCTCTCGATCCCGAGCGCCTCGGTCGCTCGCAGCTGATCGGTGCCTTCCTGCCGATCCTCCTGCCGCTGCTGGTCGTGCTGCTGCCGCTGCTCGACTTCGGTCTGGCTGTGCTGCGACGCATGAGCGCCGGTCGCTCGCCGTTCTCGCCCGATCGCAAGCACCTCCATCACCGGATGCTGGACCTCGGCCACCGCGACCGCGACGCGGTCCTCATCTTCTATGCATGGACGGCCGTCATCTCACTCGCCGTCCTGCTGATGTACGTCGGTGCGCGGGAGGACTGGCCCGGCCAGTACCTTCCCGGCGTCGGCTTCGGCGTCGTGGGCATCGCCGCGTGCCTCGTCGTCACCCTGAGCCCCACCCGCCGCAGGAAGAGCGCAGCGGCCGCCGAAACCGACCCGACACCCGTGGAGTCCTGATGAGCCCGAGCCCCGTTTCCAGCACGCCGATCCTGCGTCGCACCCTCATCTGGTCGGCTGTCGCGACCGCCGTGCTGGCCGTCGTCGCCGGCGGTGTCGGCTACGCCGTCGCCGGGGGAGAGGGGCTCATCAGCGGGCTGTTGGGCGTGCTGCTCGCAGCCGTGTTCCTGGCGATCACCGGCATCAGCATCCTCATCGCGAACCGCTGGTACGGGGACCCGATCTACGTGCAGCTGTTCTTCGCGATCGTCCTCGGGGGCTGGCTGCTCAAGCTCGGACTGTTCGTCGTCGCGATGATCCTGCTCGCCGGCCAGCCCTGGCTGGAGCCGATGGTGTTCTTCCTCTCGATCGTGGCCGGCGTCCTGATGTCGCTCGCCATCGATGTGATCGTGCTCACCCGTATGCGGCTGCCCAACGTGAGCGACACCACGCTGCCGACAGAGGTGCCCGAAGATCGTGCGCCCGGAAACGCGAATCGCGTCGACGAGGGACCGGTCGACGAGGGACCGGTCGACGGGGGCCTGCGGTCTTAGGGGACCCTCAGATTCTGATACTGTTGAACCGTGCCCGCCGCTCGCCCGCGAGCGCTTGCGCTGATTGCACACCGACCATCGTCGCCCCGGTTTAGACCGGTGCCCCGAAGCTGGAGCCCGCGCTGTTTAATCTTGCTGCGACCCTGACCCCCCGACTTGCCTCCGACGGCGAGTTCCACGGCCCTTCGATCGACGATTTCTTCCCGGAGATCCTCTTCTACGTAGGCCCGATCCCCGTCAACCGGATCCACCTGGTCCAGTTGCTCGCGGTGATCGCCGTGGTGCTGATCCTCTGGCTCGGCACCCGACGCATGAAGGTCGTACCCGGACGCTTCCAGAGCCTGGTGGAGATGGGGCTCGGCTTCGTCCGCACCAACGTCGCCCACGACATGCTCGGGCGCAAGGACGGCGATCGCTTCCTGCCGATCCTCACCACGATCTTCTTCATGGTGCTGTTCATGAACATCACGGGAATCATCCCGTTCCTGAACATGCCGGGAACCGCGATCGTCGCGGTGCCGCTGACGCTCGCCGTGGTCAGCTACGTGACCTTCATCTACGCGGGTATCAAGCGCCACGGACTCAAGTTCTTCAAGAACTCCCTGTTCCCTCAGGGCGTGCCGGTCGCCGCGATGCCGATCGTCGCGATCATCGAGCTCATCTCGACGTTCATCCTGCGCCCCGTCACGCTGACGCTGCGTCTTCTCATGAACCTCGTCGTGGGGCACATGATCCTGGTGCTCGCGTTCTCCGCGACCCAGTTCTTCTTCTTCACCGCAGGCGGCGGCTGGGCCGCGCTCGGTGTCGGAACCCTCGCCTTCGGCGGCGCCTTCACGATCTTCGAGATCCTGGTCGCCGTCCTCCAGGCATACGTCTTCACCGTCCTCACCGCGGTCTACATCCAGCTCGCGGTCGCAGAAGAGCACTGAGCGGGCAGGCATCAGCCTTCCCACCCAACGAAAGGAAAAACCCGTGGACGCTACTACGGTTCTCGCTGAAATCAACGGTCACCTCGGAGCGGTCGGCTACGGCCTCGCTGCCATCGGCCCGGCCATCGGCGTCGGCATCGTCGTCGGCAAGACCATCGAGGGTGTCGCCCGTCAGCCCGAGCTGGCCGGCCGTCTCCAGGTCCTCATGTGGATCGGTATCGCCTTCACCGAGGCGCTTGCGTTCGTCGGCATCGCCGTCGCATTCATCCCCTTCCCGTAATCCTCACCGACTTCTGAAGGAGACAGGATGCTGAACGCTCTTGTCACGAACCTCGCAGCAGAGGGTGAGCCGAACAACCCGCTCATCCCTGCGTGGTACGACATCATCTGGTCGGGCCTCTGGTTCATCGTCATCCTCGTCGTGGTCTGGAAGGTCGCCCTTCCTCGACTGACGAAGATGCTCGACGAGCGGTCCGCCGCCATCGAGGGCAACATCGCCAAGGCTGACGAGGCGCAGAAGCAGGCGGAGGCGGCACTCGAGGAGTACACGCGTCAGCTCGCTGAGGCGCGTACCGAGGCCGGCGAGATCCGTGAGGCCGCCCGCGAGGACGGCAAGAAGATCGTCGCCGAGGCGAAGGACGCCGCGACCACTGAGGCCGCACGCATCACCGCCACCGCGCACACGCAGATCGAGGCCGAGCGTCAGACCGCTCTCGTCTCGCTGCGCAGCGAGGTCGGAACGCTCGCGATCGACCTCGCCGGCGGCGTCGTCGGCGAGACGCTCTCCGACGATGCACGTGCGACGGCTGTCGTCGACCGCTTCCTCGCCGACCTCGAGGCATCCGAGAAGGCGGCTCAGTAATGGGCAGCGCGACCACTCAGGCACTCGCGGCATCCATCCAGACGCTTGCCGCAGCGAAGGGCGTCACTCTCGACACCGCACGGGAGCTTCTCGCTGCCGCACGTGCCGTGAGCGAATCGTCTCAGCTGAGCGGCGCGCTTGCTGACCCCTCTGCTCCCGCCGCGGCACGACAGAACGTCGTCGCCGCGGTGTTCGGCGGGTTCTCCGCAGACGCTCAGAGCGTTCTGAAGACGGTCGTGGCGGAGCGCTGGTCCAACGCGGGTGAGCTCGTCGACGGTGTCGAGGAGCTCGCGATCCGCGCTGCAGCGATCGCCGAGCCGGATGCGGACATCGAGGGGGAGCTGTTCAGCTTCTCCCGCGTGGTCGCCGCCAACCCGGAGCTCGAACTCGCCCTGGGCGGACGTCTCGGCGGAGAAGACGCCAAGGGAGTGCTCGTCGAGCGCCTCCTGGCCGACGGCTCGACGAGCGCTGCTTCGACGCTGATCATCACGTCGCTCGTGCGTCAGCCGCGCGAACGACGCGTTCGTCGCCTGCTCAACCGCGCGATGAGCATCGTCTCGAGCCAGCGCGGTCGTGTGGTCGCCACGGTGCACACCGCCGCCCCGCTGACCGACGCGCAGCGCGCCCGCCTCAGCGACTCGCTGTCGCGACGCTACGACGGTCAGGTGTCCCTCAACGTCGTCATCGACCCTGCCGTGGTCGGAGGTCTGCGCGTGCAGATCGCCGACGACGTCATCGACGGCAGCATCTCCGCACGACTCGCAGACCTTCGCCAGAAGCTCGCGGGCTAACACGACTTCGCGCGGGGAACCGCGCACCCAGATACAAAGGGAAGACAATGGCAGAACTATCGATCAGCCCCGACGTCATCCGTGACGCGCTGAAGGACTTCGCCGCAGCATACGAGCCCTCCGGGGCCGGGGCGACCGAGGTCGGCACCGTCATCGACGCCGCAGACGGCATCGCGCACGTCGAGGGACTTCCCGGCGTCATGGCGAACGAGCTCGTCATCTTCGCCGACGGCACCAAGGGCCTCGCACAGAGCCTGAACGAGCACGAGATCGGTGTCGTCGTCCTCGGCGAGTTCACCGGCGTCGAGGCCGGTCAGGAAGTCACCCGCACGGGTGAGGTCCTCTCCGTCCCGGTCGGCGACGGCTACCTCGGCCGCGTGGTCGACCCGCTCGGCAACCCGATCGACGGCCTCGGTGCCATCGAGACCGAGAGCGTCCGCGCCCTCGAGCTGCAGGCGCCGGGCGTCATGCAGCGCAAGTCGGTGCACGAGCCGATGCAGACCGGCATCAAGGCCATCGACGCGATGATCCCCGTCGGCCGCGGCCAGCGTCAGCTGATCATCGGTGACCGCCAGACCGGTAAGACGGCCATCGCGATCGACACGATCATCAACCAGAAGGCCAACTGGGAGTCGGGCGACGTCAACAAGCAGGTCCGCTGCATCTACGTCGCCATCGGCCAGAAGGGCTCGACCATCGCTTCGGTGAAGGGCGCGCTCGAAGAGGCCGGCGCTCTGGAGTACACCACGATCGTGGCTGCTCCCGCCTCCGACCCCGCCGGTTTCAAGTACCTGGCTCCCTACACCGGCTCCGCCATCGGGCAGCACTGGATGTACGGCGGCAAGCACGTCCTCATCATCTTCGATGACCTGTCCAAGCAGGCCGAAGCCTACCGTGCCGTGTCCCTCCTCCTCCGCCGCCCGCCGGGCCGCGAGGCTTACCCGGGTGACGTCTTCTACCTGCACTCTCGTCTGCTCGAGCGTTGCGCGAAGCTGTCCGACGAGCTCGGCGCCGGTTCCATGACGGGTCTCCCGATCATCGAGACCAAGGCGAACGACGTCTCGGCGTACATCCCGACCAACGTGATCTCGATCACCGACGGCCAGATCTTCCTCCAGTCCGACCTCTTCAACGCCAACCAGCGTCCGGCGGTCGACGTGGGTATCTCGGTCTCGCGAGTCGGTGGCGACGCGCAGGTCAAGTCGATCAAGAAGGTCTCCGGAACGTTGAAGCTGGAGCTCGCGCAGTACCGCTCCCTCGAGGCGTTCGCCATGTTCGCGTCCGACCTCGATGCGGCTTCGCGTCGTCAGCTCTCCCGCGGTGCGCGTCTGACCGAGCTGCTCAAGCAGCCGCAGTACTCGCCGTACCCCGTCGAGGAGCAGGTCGTCTCGATCTGGGCCGGTACCAACGGCAAGCTCGACACGATCGAGGTCGAGGATGTCCTGCGCTTCGAGCGCGAGCTCCTGGACTACCTGCGTCGCAACACCAAGGTTCTCGAGACGCTCCGCGACACCAACGTCCTCGATGACGCCACGGTCGAAGAGCTCGGGAAGCAGACGGATGCCTTCATCCTGGAGTTCCAGGGCGGCAAGGGTCACGCCATCGGCGCCCCGGGCCACGAGGAGCACGCTGCAGCCGAGGCGGAGGACGTCAACCAGGAGAAGATCGTCAAGGGTCGTCGCGCGTAACCGCGTGAGGTACTGACATATGGGCGCTCAACTCAGGGTCTACAAGCAGAAGATCTCCTCTGCTCAGACGACCAAGAAGATCACGAAGGCGATGGAACTCATCGCGGCTTCGCGCATCCAGAAGGCGATGGCACGCGTCAAGGCGTCCACCCCCTTCGCGCGTGCCGTGACGAGGGCCGTGGCGGCCGTCGCGACGCACTCGAACGTGGATCACCCGCTGACCCGCGAGTCCGAGAACATCACCCGCTCCGCGGTCGTGATCTTCTCCTCGGACCGCGGTCTCGCCGGAGCCTTCAACTCGCAGATCCTCCGTGAGGGTCTCGAGGTGGCCGAGCTCCTGCGCGAACAGGGCAAGGAGCCGGTCTTCTACCTCATCGGTCGCAAGGCTGTCGGATACTTCCAGTTCCGACGTCTTCCGGCCGCTGCGGAGTGGACCGGAGACACCGACACCCCGTCGTTCCACACCGCTGAGGAGATCTCCGCGACTCTGCTCGAAGCGTTCTCCCGTGGGGGAGAGGGCGGCGGCGTCGATGAGATCCACCTCGTGTACAACCGTTTCGTCAGCATGATGACGCAGTCGCCGGAGAACGTGCGGCTGCTTCCGCTGGAGATCACGGAAGCCGATGAGTCGGAAGCCGGTAGCACCGTCTACCCGCTGTACGAGTTCGAGCCGGACGCCGAGACCGTTCTCGATGCGATCCTGCCGGTGTACATCCAGAGCCGTGTCTTCAACGCACTCCTGCAGTCCTCTGCCGCGAAGCAGGCGGCGACGCAGAAGGCGATGAAGTCGGCCAGCGACAACGCCGACAAGCTCATCACCGACTACACCCGTCTGCGCAACAACGCGCGCCAGGCGGAGATCACGCAGCAGATCGCGGAGATCGTCGGCGGCGCCGACGCACTCTCGAACAAATAGACCATCAGGAAAGAGACGAAAATGACCCTCACCGCTCCGGCTGACCAGCCGGCGACCGCGGTCGTCGGGCGCGTCGCACGCGTCAACGGTCCGGTTGTCGACATCGAGTTCCCGCACGACTCGATCCCCGACATCTACAACGCGCTGAAGACCACGATCGCGATGGGCGAAGAGTCCACCGAGATCACGCTCGAGGTCGCACAGCACCTCGGCGACGACCTCGTCCGCGCCATCGCTCTGAACCCGACCGACGGCATCGTCCGTGGCCAGGAAGTCCGCGACACCGGTGAGGCCATCTCGGTCCCCGTCGGCGACGTGACCAAGGGCAAGGTGTTCAACGTCATCGGCGAGGTGCTCAACCTCGAGCCCGGCGAGACCATCGAGGTCACCGAGCGCTGGCCGATCCACCGCAAGGCGCCGAACTTCGACCAGCTCGAGTCCAAGACTCAGATGTTCGAGACCGGCATCAAGTCGATCGACCTCCTCACCCCGTACGTGCTGGGTGGAAAGATCGGTCTGTTCGGTGGCGCCGGTGTCGGCAAGACCGTCCTCATCCAGGAGATGATCCAGCGCGTCGCGCAGGACCACGGTGGTGTGTCGGTGTTCGCCGGTGTCGGTGAGCGCACCCGTGAGGGTAACGACCTCATCCACGAGATGGAAGAGGCGGGCGTCTTCGACAAGACCGCCCTCGTGTTCGGTCAGATGGACGAGCCGCCGGGAACGCGTCTGCGCGTCGCCCTGTCGGCTCTGACGATGGCGGAGTACTTCCGTGACGTGCAGAAGCAGGACGTGCTGCTCTTCATCGACAACATCTTCCGCTTCACGCAGGCCGGTTCCGAGGTCTCCACGCTGCTGGGCCGCATGCCCTCCGCCGTGGGTTACCAGCCGAACCTCGCCGACGAGATGGGTGTGCTCCAGGAGCGCATCACCTCGACGCGTGGACACTCGATCACCTCGCTGCAGGCGATCTACGTGCCGGCCGATGACTACACCGACCCGGCTCCGGCGACCACGTTCGCCCACCTCGACGCGACGACCGAGCTCTCTCGTGAGATCGCCTCGAAGGGTCTGTACCCGGCCATCGACCCGCTGACCTCGACGTCGCGCATCATGGACCCCCGCTACTTGGGCGAGGACCACTACCGCGTCGCCACGACGGTCAAGCAGATCCTCCAGAAGAACAAGGAGCTGCAGGAGATCATCGCCATCCTCGGTGTCGACGAGCTCTCCGAGGAAGACAAGATCGTCGTGTCGCGTGCACGTCGCATCCAGCAGTTCCTCTCGCAGAACACCTATATGGCGAAGAAGTTCACCGGTGTCGAGGGTTCGACCGTCCCGCTCAAGGAGACCATCGAGTCGTTCGACGCGATCACCCGCGGTGACTTCGACCACGTGGCCGAGCAGGCCTTCTTCAACGTCGGTGGCATCTCCGACGTCGAAGAGCAGTGGGCGAAGATCCAGAAGGAGAACGGCTGACCATGGCTTTGAATGTCAGCCTCGTCTCCGCGGATGCGGAGGTCTGGACGGGAGAGGCGAGCCTCGTGGTCGCCAAGACCGTCGAGGGTGAGATCGGCTTCATGACCGGCCACGAGCCGGTGCTGGCGATCCTCGCTGAGGGCCAGGTCCGCATCACGCAGTCGGATGGCACCAAAGTGCTGGCCAATGCCCAGGACGGGTTCCTCTCCATGGAGGGGAACACCCTGACGATCGTTGCCGGCAACGCGGCTCTCATCGCCTAGCAGTACTCGTTTCGACACGTCCGCCTCGGTACCCGTTCGGGTCCCGGGGCGGACGCGTCTGCTTCCACCGAGGTTCCATGAAGATCCTGCTTCCGCCGTCGGAGACGAAACGTGAGGGCGGCCACGACGCCCCGCTCGACGTCACCTCTCTCGCGTTGCCATCGCTGAGCGCGCATCGATCCGCGGTGCTGGACGCTCTCGTCGATCTTGCGGCCGACGAGGAGGCGTCGCGCCGCGTGCTCAAGCTCAGCGAACGCCAGAAGGGCGAGATCGCGCACAACCGCGATCTGCGGACGGCGCCCACGATGCCGGCGGTCGATCGCTACACGGGCGTGCTCTTCGATGCCCTGGATGCGGCCAGCCTCTCCGCGGCATCGCGCCGGTGGTTGGGGGAGCACGTCTGGATCCACAGCGCGCCTCTCGGGCCCATCGGTGCTCTGGACGCGGTGCCGACCTATCGGCTTGCCGCGGGGACCTCCCTCCCGGGTGTCCCGGCGTTGCGCAAGCACTGGGCGCACCCCACTTCAGCGGCGATCGCGGAGGCGTCACCCTCGTTCGTGCTTGATCTGCGCAGCGAGGCGTACGTGGCGCTGGGTCCTGTTCCGGACACGGTGCCCTCCGCGTATGTGAGGGTTGTGACCGAGCATGGGCGGGCGCTGAACCACTTCAACAAGAAGTCCAAAGGGCTGCTCGTGCGTGCTCTCGCGGAGGAACGGCCGCGCGTCGGATCGCTCCGTTCCCTTCGCCGCTGGGCGGACGGCCACGGCATCGTGCTGCGTGACGCCCAGCAAGCGGGAGTCCTGGAACTGGTCGTCCACGAGTGACGGCACAAGTCCGCGCATGAACGGACGCGCGTAGGTCTTTGCTCGCCTGTGGTGTCCCCGCTATGGTTGTCACGCGGCGCGACCTGCGCCGAATATTGGATCCGGAGGGGACCATGTACGACTATTACGACACAGGCTCGTTGGCCGTTTTCGGCATCCTGATCGTCTTCGGCTTCATCTTCGCGATCGCGGGATACGTTCTCTCGTCGCTGTTCCTGATGAAGATCTTCGAGAAGGCCGGGGTCGAAGGCAAGTGGCGGGCGTGGGTTCCCGTGTACAACGCCATGATCCTTGCGAAGCTCGGCGACGTGTCGCCGTGGGTGATGCTCGGCGCCATCGTGATCAACGTCATCCCGATCCTCAACTACATCTCCTGGATCGCCTACGTCGCTGTCATCGTGATCGTCGCGTGGCGTGTGGGTCTCAAGCTGCAGAAGGATGCCGTTTGGATCCTCCTCGGGCTGATCCCCGGCATCGGTGCGCTGATCTGGCTCGGCATCAACGCTTTCGACAAGTCGCGCTGGAACCCGAACATCGTCCCCGCACCGTGGGCGAACAACGGATTCCTCGGCGACAACACGGTCTGGCAGGGCATCCCGGTCCAGCCCCGGCCTGCCGCCGCCGCTCCCGGTTACGGCGCGCCGCAGGGCTATGCGCCTCCGGCGACGCAGGGCTACGCACCGCCCACCCAGCCCGGCTACGCGCCGCCCGCACAGCCCGGTTACGCACCGCCGGCGGGTCCCGCTGCTCCGGCCACGGGCGCTCCGGTTCCGCCGGTTCCGCCGACCACTCCGCCGGCACCGCCGGCAGCTCCGCCTGCACC
>NZ_SSDF01000087.1 GCF_004794515.1 Microbacterium sp. A20
CCCACGCTCCCCTCCCACCCTCCTCCGCGCTCCGGTCGCAGTTCGTGCCGGATTCTTCCCGGTCAGGCGGCACCAACTGCGACCGGAGCAGCAGCAGGCGGCACCAACTGCGACCGGAGGGCCAACTCCGACACCGCGGCGCGCCGCGCGCAGATGCGCGCAGTAGATCGCGCGCGAGCGCAAGCCCCTCTGGACGCAACCTGTCATAACAGGTACTGTGAACCTGTCATTACAGGTTGCGCAGCGCCGCAGCATCCGTTACGAGGAGCACCGATGCCCGAGTTCCACACCCCGCCGATCTCTCCGATGGCGATCGCGTTCGACGCCGAGAAGCTGACGCTCTCGCCCGAAGGACCGACCCTCACCCGGCGGATGTCCGACCTCGAAGGACTTTTCCTCGACGCGGATGCCTGGGCCGCAGCATCCGTCGGCGAGAACCCGGTGGTCTACACGGTCGTCAGCTCCCCCGTGCCCGAGGCCGACCGCGAACTGCCGCAGTCGATCACCACGATCATGCCCGGCGACACCGCCGGCGAGCTCTGGATGACGAAGGGCCACCAGCATCCGAACCATCAGGGCGAGATCTACCTGGCGCTCAAGGGCCGGGGCGGACTGCTCATGTTCGACGGCGAACGCACCGAGTGGCTCGACATGCTGCCCGGCGCGATCGGCTACATCCCGCCCGGTTGGGCGCACCGCTCGGTCAACGTCGGCGACGAGCCCTACGCCTTCCTCGCGGTCTACCCGGGAGGGGCCGGGCACGACTACGGATGGGTGCTGGAGCACGGCATGGGTTCGCGCGCCTACCGCGCGACCTCCGGCGTCGACCTGCGTCCCTACGCGGAATAGGCTCCGGCCATGATCATCGCGCACGACCTGGGCACCACCGGGAACAAGGCGTCGCTGCACCACGACGACGGCCGTCTGATCGCCTCGGTCACGGTCCCCTACCCCGCGCACTTCGCCGCGGGTGGCGTCGCCGAGCAGAATCCCGTCGACTGGTGGGACGCCGTCGTCGCGGCCACACGCGATCTGATCGCCCGCACCGGCACGGCTCCGACCGACGTCGCCGGACTCGTGGTGAGCGGTCAGATGATGGGCGCCGTCCTGCTCGATGGCGACGGCGAACCGGCACGCCCCGCGATCATCTGGGCCGACACCCGGTCCGGTGCGCAGCAGCGCGAGCTCGAGACCGCGATCGGCGCCGAGCGCGCCTACGGCATCCTGGGGCACCGGCTCAACCCCACGTACTCCGTCGAGAAGATCATGTGGGTGCGCGACAACGAGCCGGACACCTGGGCGCGCGTGCGACGCGTGTGCGTCGCGAAGGACTTCATCGTGCTGCGCCTCACCGGGCGCCTCGCGACCGATCGCTCCGACGCATCCGGCACGAACGCCTATGACCAGGCGACCGGCACGTGGTCGGCGGAGGTCCTGCAGGCCGCGCGCCTCGACCCCGCACTGTTCCCCGAGATCCTGGAATCCACACAGATCGCCGGCACGCTGACGGATGCCGCCGCCGAGGCACTCGGCCTGCCGGCGCGCGTCCGCGTGGTGATGGGAGGAGGCGACGGTCCGATGGCCGCCGTCGGCTCCGGCATCGTCGCACCGGAGGATGGCGCCTACGTGTGCCTGGGCACATCGTCGTGGATCTCGTTCGCCGCCGACGCCCCGCTGCACGACTCCGCGATGCGCACCTTCACGTTCGACAACGTCGTGCCCGGATCGTTCGTGCCCACTGCCACCATGCAGGCGGGCGGAGCCTCGGTGCAGTGGATCGCCGAGGCGCTCTCCCCCGACCCCGCACACCCCGAGACCCCACGTCTGACGGCCGAGGCCTCCGCCGCCGTCGACACCGACGACCTCTACTTCCTCCCCTACCTCCTCGGCGAGCGCTCTCCGATGTGGGATCCGGATGCCCGGGGCGCGTTCGTCGGCCTCGCCCGCCACCACGGCAGGTCGCACCTCGTGCGGGCCGTGCTCGAGGGCACCGCGTTCAACCTGCTCAGCTGCATCCAGGCGTTCCGCGAAGCCGGTGCCACGATCGACCGCATCGACGCGGTCGGCGGCGGAGCCCAGAGCGATGTGTACCTCTCGGTGCTCGCGGACGTGTGGGGCGTGCCCGTGCGCCGCCGGACGATCGTCGAAGAGGCGAACAGTCTCGGCGCCGCCGTCACCGCCGCGGTCGGGCTCGGTCTCACCGACTTCTCGGCCGCGCGTGCTCTGAGCGAGGTCACGGCCGAGTTCACCCCGGATGCCGCCCGTCACGCCGTCTATGCCGACCGGCACACCCGCTTCGTCGACGCGTACACGGCGCTCGCTCCGTGGTTCGCCGGACGGCCGCGCTGATGAGCGTCATCCTCGTCACCAGCCGCTCGTTCTCGGACGGCGACCTCGACCTCGTCGAACGCGCGGCTCAGGCCGGGCACCGCATCCTCCGGGGACCCGCGCACCACGACCTCGACGAGCTGCGGTCGCTGCTGCACGGTGCCGATGCCTGGATCGCGGGCACCGGAGCCGTCACGGATGCGCACTTCGCCGCGGCTCCGAAGCTCAAGGTGCTCGCCCGCTACGGCGTAGGCACTGAATCAGTCGACCTCGCGGCCGCGCGAGAGCGCGGCATCCCGGTGACCAACACCCCCGGCGCCAACGCCGATGCGGTCGCCGATCATGCCGTCGGGCTCATGCTCGCCGCACTCCGCTTCGTGCCCGACGGCGACCGCCGCGTGCGCGTCGGCGATTGGAGCGTGCGTCGCGGGCGGGAGCTCGGCGCCGCGACCGTCGGCATCGTCGGCTTCGGGCGCATCGGACAGGGGGTCGCCGCACGGTTGAGCGGCTTCGGGTCGCGCGTGCTGGCGGCCGATCCGTTCCTTCCCGACGAGGTCGTGCGGGCTCGCGGTGCGGAACCCGTCTCGATCGATGACCTGTTCCGCGCCGCCGACGTCATCACGCTGCACGCTCCGGGTGGGCAACGTCTCGTCGACGCCGACCGTCTCGCCGGCATGCGACCGGGAACCGTACTGGTCAACACCGCCCGCGGCGACCTGATCGACGAGGCCGCCGTGGCGCAGGCGCTGCACGACGGCACTCTCGCCGGTTACGCCGCCGACACCCTCGACGGTGATACGGCTGCCCACGACGGTCCGTTGCTCGCCCCGGAACTCGCCGACCGCGTGATCGTGACACCGCACCTCGGCGCCCAGACCACCCAGGCGGTCGACAACATGGGTTCCCTCTCGCTCGCCGATGTCATCGCGATCCTCGCAGGTGCCGAGCCCACCCACCCCGTCCCCGTCCCCGAGGAGACCCGATGACCACCGCCGACGCCGTCAGCATCGCGCCCGCCACGGCATCCGCCGACTACATGGGCTTCGTCGGTGTGACCACCGCGTCGTCGTCGATCATGAAGGTCTTCCCGCTCTGGGCCGACATCCTGGGCCTTCCGACCCGCACCCTGGTCGGCCACGACCTGCCGATGGATGCCGATTCCGCGCAGTACCGCGCGATGGTGGAGCAGATCCGTGACGACCCGCATCACCGCGGGGCCCTCGTGACCACGCACAAGATGAACGTGTACGCCGCGGCCGCCGACCTCTTCGACGAGCTCGACCCGTTCGCGGTGTCGTGCTCCGAGATCTCCAGCATCTCGAAGCGCGGTCCGATCCTGTCGGGGCGGGCCAAAGACCCGATCACGGTCGACCTTGCGCTGAACGAGTTCCTTCCCGCCGACCACTTCACCCGTACCGGAGCCGAGGTCGTGATCCTCGGGGCCGGCGGCTCGGGCACCGCGCTGAGCTGGGCCCTGGCCGAACGCGACGACGCCCCGGCGAAGATCACGGTCACCGCCCGCACGCAGGACAAGCTCGACCACCTGCGCGAGGTGCACCGCCAGCACGGCACCCGCGAGGGGCTGATCGAGTACGTCGTGACCGCATCTCCCGCAGACGCCGATGCGCTGGTGTCCGCAGCCCCCGCCGGTTCCGTGATCGCCAACGCGACCGGGCTCGGCAAGGACCGGCCCGGCTCACCCCTGAGCGATGCGGTGGTCTTCCCACAGGGCGGGTACGCGTGGGAGTTCAACTACCGCGGCTCGCTCGAGTTCCTCCACCAGGCCGAGGCGCAGGCATCCGCACGTGGGCTGCACGTTGTCGACGGCTGGCGCTACTTCATCCACGGCTGGTCGCAGGTGGTGGCCGACGTGTTCGAGCTCGACCTGACCCCCGAGGTGGTCGAGCGACTCGCCGAGGCCGCGGAGTCGGTGCGCTGATGCCCGCCGTCGTCCGCACCGTGCTCGGCGACATCGACCCTGCGCTCCTCGGGCGGGTGAACTACCACGAGCACCTGTTCCAGGTGTCGCCGCTGCTGCCGGGCGATGAGCTCGACGACGAGAAGGCCTCAGGGGAGGAAGCGGCTCTGCTGCAGGCGAGCGGATTCGAGACGATGGTGGATGCCACGCCGTTCGGCCTCGCGCGCGCCCCGGGAGCGCTCGCCCGGATCAGCGCCTCGACCGGGCTCCGCATCGTCGCGACGACCGGACGGCACCGTGAGGCCCATTACGGCGCCGACCATCCGATGCAGGCGTGGACCGCCGATCGGCTGGCCGCGCTGTTCATCGCCGACATCACGCGCGGGATGCCCGCCGACGACGCGGAGATCTTCGAAGCACCGGAGGTGCCCCTGGCCGCAGCGCCCGATGGCGGCCCGGTGCGCGCAGGGATGCTCAAGGGCGGCGCCGACTACTGGCGCATCAGCCCGTTCGAGCGCACCACCCTGCTCGCCGTCGCCGAGGCGCACCGCGTGACGGGCGCTCCGGTCATGGTGCATCTGGAGTTCGGCACCGCGGCCCACGAGGTGCTCGACCTGCTCGCGTCCGAGGGCGTGGCAGCCGACCGTGTCGTGCTCGCGCATGCCGATCGCGACCCCGACCCCGGCCTGCACGCGTCCCTGGCCGAACGCGGGGCTCACCTCGGCTACGACGGCTTCGCTCGTCCGCGCACCCGCTCCGATGCGGAGCTGCTCGCCCTGACGGTCGCGGTGGTCGAGCGCGGCGCCGGTCATCGGGTCGTGCTCGGCGGCGACGTCGCCCGGCGCTCGCGGTACATCGCCTACGGCGGCATGCCCGGACTCGCCTACCTCGGCGACCGCTACCTCCCCCGCCTCCGCGCGGCCGTGGGCGACGAGGCCGTGCACCGGATGCTCGTGACCACACCGGCCCAGCTGCTGGCCCTCGCGCCCTGATCAGGTTCGTCGCAGCTCACCTTCCTCCTCTGCCGCCTCCGACGACCACGCCATTCAGCGATCGAGCCGGGGATCCCGCAAAGATGCCATCGCCTCGACGAGGCTTTCGTGGATGTACTCGAGCTCGGGCGAGGTGAAGCTCGACCAGTCCTCTTCGGCGGCACCGTGATCGTCCGCCTCTTCACCGTCCCCAGAGCCACTCCACGAGGCGGCGTCCGCTCCGTCGGCATCCCACACCTGCTCCTGCGGAACATGGGCGTAGACCCACCAGAGGTTTCCCGAAGGATCGGCGAAGCGCGAGAACGTGTCTCCGAAGAAGTCCGTCGGCCTCGTCACGATACGGGCGCCGAGTCCGACGGCTCGTGCGAGCGTTCCCTCGACGTCGTCGACGTACACCTGGATGAATCCCGGGGTGAAGGGCCAGTCGGGCTTTCGGTCGGCGACGGTGATGACGGAATCGCCGATGCGCAGCTCGGAGTGCAGGATCAGGCCGTCGGTGTCGACGGTGCGGGCCTCGGGGACGTCGGTCGCCTCGAAGACCTCGATCACGAAGTCGATGATGCGGGCGGCGTCATCGGTCATGAGGAAGGGGTTGACGGTGTTCGATCCGGCAGGGAGGGCGGGTGTGCTGCTCATGGTGGGTGTCCTTTCGTCGAGATCACTCTGACAGCCGCCCCGGACAGATCCTGACCTCGATTCCCGGACTCGATCGTCGAACTCCGACCACCGGCCCGTGCACCCGTCGGGAGAAAGCACACATGTCGGGCGAATCGCCGGGGCTCCTTCCTGCATCCGGGAGTCCTCCCGACATCCGTCCCCGAACGCCTCCCCTCACGGCGCTCCCGGACGCGAAGAAGCCCCCCACCCGACGGTGAGGGGCTTTTTCGTTCAGCGGGGTGTCACTCGTAGAGCACCGCGGCGATCTTCTCGTCCTCGATGTTGCTCTTGTCGTACCAGTACGAACCGGTGTCGTAGAACTCCTCGACGTCGTCGCCGTTGGCCGCGTCGTACGCGGCCTGGACGACCTGCTCGCCGATGCCGATCGGGTCCTGCGTGATCGCGCCGGCCATGGTGCCGTCCTTGATGGCGTTGATCTGCGCGGCACCGGAGTCGAAGCCGACGATGGTGATCTTGCCCTTCTCCAGGCCCAACTCGTTGACGGCGTTCACGACGCCGATCGCGGAGCCCTCGTTGGTGCCGTAGATGCCCTTGAGGTCGGGGTGGGCGGCGATGATCGTCTTGGCGATGTCGGCCGACTTCAGGTGGTCGCCGTCGCCGTACTGGATGTCGACGATCTCGATGTCGGGGTAGTCCGCCTCGATCTTCTCGACGAAGCCGTCACGACGCTCGACTCCGGTCGAGTTGATCTGCGAGTGGCCCACGATGGCGACCTCGCCCTCGCCGCCGATCAGGTCGGCCATGTGCTCGGCGGCCAGCGCACCGGCGACCTTGCTGTCGGTGGCTGCGAGGCTCAGGCCCACGTCGCCGTTGCAGGGTGCGTCGAAGTACACGACGGGGATGTCCTTCGACTTCGCCTGCTCGAGCGGAGCGACGCACGCCTCGGGGTCGAGTGCGGCGTAGGCGATGGCATCCGGGTTCTTGTCGATCGCGGCGGTCAGCATCTCGAGCTGCTGTGCGATCTCGGTCTCGGCGGCGGGGCCGTCGAAGGTGATCGTCACCCCGAGCTCCTCGGCCTTCTGCTCGGCGCCCTTCTTGACGGCCTGCCAGAACTGATGCTGGAAGCCCTTCGAGACGAGGGCGATGTACATCTCGCCGTCGCCGCTGCCGGTGTCGCCGCCGGAGCCCTCCTCGATCACGTCACCGCCGCCGGCACAGCCGGCGAACACCAGCGCGGATGCGGCCACGAGGGCCGCGAATGCGGTCTTCTTCCCGAATTTCATGAGAACTCCATTGTTTGAATACGAGTCGGATGGTTCTGTGTGGTGCCGGCCAGGCCGACGTGATGGGACATTCCTGGTGCCTGTGCGGATCGCTCCGCGGTTCCGGACGGGTCCGGGTGGGACGGCAGCGGGCACGGGTTTCGCCGCCGCCCTGGTCTCAGGTGCGCTGCCGGTTGCGCAGCGAATCAAGGAAGACGGCGAGCAGGACGACGACGCCGACGACGATGTTCTGCCACTCGGGTTGGATCGACATGATCCGCAGGCCGTTGACGAGGACGCTCATGATCAGCGCGCCGATCACGGTGCCGAGGATCGAACCGCGTCCACCGAGCAGCGATGTGCCGCCGATGATCACGGCCGCGATGGCCTGCAGCTCGTACCCGGTGCCGATCTGCGGCTGGGCGGAGTCGAGACGGGCCGCGATGACGATGCCCGCGATGCCGGTGAAGGCGCCGGCGAACATGTAGATGAGGATCGTCCAGCGGCGGGTGTTCACTCCGGAGAGGCGGGTGGCCTCCTCGTTCGATCCGATCGCGAAGGTGTAGCGGCCGAGGAGGGTCTTCGACAGCACGAGCCAGGCGACGATCGCGAGGGCGGCGGTGATGAGCACGGCGTTCGGGATGCCGGGGATGATCACGCCGAGGGCGATCTTCTTGAAGTCGGGAGCCGAGGTCGAGAAGTAGATCGGCGCGACGTTCGAGATCACGAGGGCGAGGCCGCCGGCGATCATCATCATGGCCAGCGTCGCGATGAACGGAGGCAGCCGCAGGAACGTGATGTTGACGCCGTTGATCAGCCCCATCAACACGCCGGTCGCGATACCGCCGATCACCCCGAGCCAGACCGGGAGGCCGAGGTTGGTGACGATGACGCCGGTCATCACGGCGCACAGCGCCATGCCCGTCCCGATCGACAGGTCGATCCCGCCGGTGATGATGACGAACGTGGTGCCGAGGGCGAGGATGCCGATGACGGCGGTCGACAGCAGCACGGTGGCGATGTTGCTGAAGGTGAAGAAGTTCGGGCTGGCGATCGAGAAGAAGATGACCAGCACGATGAGTGTGCCGAACGCGAGCGACTGCTGGAACTGCCGCTTCAGGAATGCGCCGACATCCCTCTTGTCCGTGTTCTCGTTCACGGCGGTCTGGATGATCGTCGTCGTCGACGATCCGGGCTGCTGCGGGGTGCTCATCAGTCTTCCTCCCCATGGGCTGCGAGTTGCATGATCTTCTCCTGGCTGGCTTCCTCGTTGCGGAGCGTCCCGGTGATGCGACCGTTCGCGAACACGGCGATGCGGTTCGCGACCCGGAGGATCTCGGGGAGCTCGGACGAGATGACGATGATGGACTTGCCCGCGTCGGCGAGCTGCTGCATGAGGCGGTAGATCTCCTCCTTCGCGCCGACGTCGATCCCTCGGGTCGGCTCGTCGAAGATGAGGATGTCGCAGTCGCGCATCAGCCACCGGGCGATGACGACCTTCTGCTGGTTCCCTCCGGAGAGGAGCTTGACGACCTGGTTCACCGACGGCGTCTTGATGCGCAGCTGCTGCACGTAGTCCTTGGTGCGGTTCTTGGCCTTGCTGTCGCCCATCCAGCCGATGCCGTTGGCATAGGAGCCGAGCGAGGCGAGCACGGTGTTGAACGTCACGTCCTGCTCGAGCATGAGACCGAGCAGTTTGCGGTCCTCCGAGAGGTAGCCGACGCCATGATGCACCGCATCCGCCGGCTGGGCGATCCGCACCGTGCGACCGTCGATGGAGATCGTGCCGCTGTCGCGGTGGTCGGCCCCGATCACGGCGCGGGCGGTCTCCGTGCGCCCCGCGCCCATGAGGCCGGCGAAGCCGAGGATCTCGCCCTTGTGGAGCTGGAACGAGACGTCCTTGAGGAGGGTCTTGGTCGACAGCCCCTGCACCTCGAGGACCACCGGATCGTTCGCGTGCTCGCGGGCCTGGGGGCGGGTTCCCTCGTCGATCACCCGTCCGACCATCATCTCGATGATCGTCGGGATGGTGATCTCGGCCCTGTCGAGTGATCCGATGTATGTGCCGTCGCGCAGGACGGTCACGCGGTCGGCCAGACGGCGCAGCTCGTCCATGCGGTGCGAGATGTAGACGATCCCGGTGCCCCGCGCCTTGAGCTGCTCGATCAGCACGAAGAGCGTCTCGACCTCGGTGTCGGTGAGGGCCGAGGTGGGCTCGTCCATGATCAGGACCTTGGCGTTGAAGGACAGCGCCTTGGCGATCTCGACCATCTGCTGCTCGGCCACCGTGAGCTCGCCGACGAGCTGCCGGGGATTCAGGTGGATGTCGAGGCGCTGCAGCAGCTCGGCCGTCTGCGCGTTCAGCTTGCGCTCCGACAGGAACGGCCCCGTGGTGGGCTCTCGGCCCACGTAGATGTTCTGCGCCACGGTCAGATCGGGCATCAGGTTGAGCTCCTGATGGATGATCGTGATGCCGAGCTCCTGCGCCTGGAGGGGGCTCGTGAGCTCGACTTCCCGGCCCTCGAACGTGATCGTGCCCTCGTCCTTGGTGTAGATCCCCGAGAGGATCTTCATCAGGGTCGACTTTCCCGCGCCGTTCTCGCCCACGAGCACCAGCACCTCGCCGGCGTGCACCTCGAGGTGCACGTCCTTCAGCGCCTGCACGCCGGGGAATCCTTTGCTGATCCCCTCGACCCGGAGGATGGGTCCACTCATGCGCTCACCTGCTTCCTTGAAGGTCATGCTTCGACGTCGACGGATCATTCCGTCGCAAACATCGGATCAATTCTGCTTCCTACGCTACGGGCAGCGCAAGTTGTATCTGAATGTATCTAAAGACGGCCGGATGCGGAAGACCTGTAATGACATCTTGATCTTCCGGCCTGTCTCTCGCTGTTCCGGCCCGGAGTCCCGCTCAGTGGAGCCGGATCGAATCGACGGCCACGAGCTTGTCGCGGATGTACGCGTTGGCATGGGCGCCGAGTTCGGCATTGTCGGTCCAGAGGTTCCGCCAGATGCCGAGCATGCGGCTGAGGTCGGGGGCGACGACCGCCGACGAGAACGATTCGAAGACGATCGGACCGTCGTAGCCGATACGACCGAGCGCCTTGAAGAAGGTGTCGAAGTCGACGGTCCCGGTACCGAGATAGCCCCGGTGGCTCTCGCCGATGTGCACGTAGCGCAGGGCGGGGGCGGCGTCGAGCACCGGCGCGAACATATCCGACTCCTCGATGTTCATGTGGTAGGTGTCGAGATGGATTCCGAGGTTCGGGCGATCGACCTCGGCGACGTACGCCAGAGCCTGTCGGGCCGTGTTCAGCACGTTCGTCTCGTAGCGATTCACGACCTCGAGCGAGACCGAGACCCCGCGCCCGGCGGCGTGGTCGGCGACCCGCGCGATCGCGGCCCGGCTGCTCGCGAGCCCCTCGGCAGTCACCGGCTCCATGTACTTCTTCATGGCGCTGTAGATCACGCCGCAGAAGTGCTGACCGCCGAGATCCGCGAGCACGTCGACCGCCTTGATGAGCAGTGCTTCGCCGGCCGCGACGACAGCGGGATCGGTGCTTGTGACATCCGTCGCCTCGGAGAGCCCGAGTGATGCACTGACGGCGAGGTCATACTCCTCCAGCGCATCCTTCGCGACGGAGACGTCGAACGAGAACGGGTCCATCAGCGGGAACTCGATGAGATCGAAGCCCGCCTCCTTCGTCTTCCGCACCGCCAGTCGGATGCCCTCGGCATCGAAGTTCCCTGTCCAGACGAGCCCGTGGCAGCCGATGTTCATGAGGCCTCTCCCAGCGGGTGTGCGGCACCGTCGCCGTCCAGACTTGGCACGTGCCAACTCCGGTGTGCGAGTCACGCTACGTCGGACGGGAGAACCCTGTCAAGAACTTTCTTGGCACGTTGCAACTCCTCCGATATCCTGAGGCCGCCGACCGGGCGGGATGCCCGACCGATGCGGACCGACGAAGGAGACCCATGCCCGCGAGCGTCAAGGACGTCGCCGCCCTCGCCGGGGTCTCCTCCTCCACCGTCTCGAACTACCTCAACCACCCGCACGTGCTCGGAGCGGCGAGCCGGGAGCGGGTGCGGGCGGCGATCGAGCAGCTCGGCTTCGTGCCGAACGAGTCCGCTCGGCAGCTGCGTGCGGGTGCGAGCAAGGCTCTCGCGCTCATCCTGCTCGACGCCTGGCTGCCGTATTTCCACGACCTCTCCCGCGGGGTCGAAGACGTGGCGCGCGAGGGCGGCTGGTCGCTGTTCTTCAGCAACAGCAACCGCGACGACGCGCAGGAGCGGCGCAACCTCGACATGTTCGAGGCGCACCGGGTGCAAGGCATCGTCATCTACCCGCTCGGCGACGTGGTGCCGCGTCTGGAAGCGCTCGCCGATCGCGGCATCCGCTCCGTCGTGGTCGGCCCGATCCCCGATTCGTCGAAGGTCGCGTCGGTGCTGTTCGACGATCGCGCGGGCGGGCGACTCGCAGGAGAGCATCTCGTGGAGCTCGGCCGGAGGCGCATCCTGTTCCTCGGCAGCCCGGCGGTGAGCCAGTCGAACGACCGCCTCGCCGGGCTTCGCGAGGCGGTGGCGGGGACCGACGCGAACGTGTCGACCCTCGACGTGCCGCACCTGGCGACCGAGGACGGTCTGCAGGCCGGGGCGCAGATCATCGCGATGCCCGCCGCCGAGCGGCCCGACGCCGTGTTCGCCGCGAATGACATGGTCGCGCTCGGCGTGCTGACCCAGCTCCTGCGCCACGGCATCCGGGTGCCGGAAGAGATCGCACTCGTGGGGTTCGACGATGTCGCCCAGGCGCACCAGGGCGTCGTGCCTCTCACGAGCGTGCGGCAGCCCGGCTACGAGATCGGCCGCGCCGCCGGGGCCGCCCTCCTGCAGCAGCTCGCCGATCCCTCGGCTCCCCCACCTGCGACGACGCCGTTCCCCGCCGAGCTCATCGTGCGGGAGTCGACCGTAGGTCGCTGAGGCGGGCCGTCCTCCCTCACGCCTCACGCGGAGGTGTGCCCGACGACCCCCTTGCGCAGCAGCGCGTTGCCGTACTTGCGGGTCTCGCCCGTGCGCACCAGCAGGTACGCGGCCTTCGCGACCTCGTAGTACGCGAACCGCTCGACGAAGGCCGTCGTGTCCACGGCTGTGCCCGCCGCCGCCATGAGCTCGTGCTGCACATCGAGCACCTCGCCGTCCGCTGAGGTCATGAGATCGATGCCCGGCGCGTCGTCGAGGGGCAGCACGGTGCGGATGGCCGCGACGACCTCGGGCGTCGTCGTGCCGGGGAGGTCGATCACCCGTACGCCCAGGCCCCATGCGGGGAAGTGCGCATCGGCGACGACCACGGCGTCGGAGTGCCCCATGCGGTCGAGGTGCAGCAGCAGCTCCCCGGTCAGCAGGGGATGGATTCCTTCGAGCATGAGTGCTCCTCTCGACGAGCCGGCGGGTGATTCAGGCCGCGGGCGATTCAGGCGGCGGGCGGGTCAGCGGGGATGAGCCCCTCCGCTGCCAGGTTCTCCCACAGCGCCGGCGGGATCTCGAGCGCGGCGTACTCCGCATTCTGCCGCAGCTGCGCGGGGCGACTGCCACCCACCACGACCGAGCGCACGACGTCGGACTGCAGCGGGAACTGGATCGCCGCCGCGGGCAGTGGCACGTCGTGGTCGGCGCACACGGCGGCGATGCGCACGAGCCGGTCCCAGAGCTCGTCGGGAAGCTGCCCGTACTCGTAGCGCCCGTCACGACGCGGCTCGCTCGATGCGAGCAGCCCGGAGTTGAAGACGGATGCCGCCACTACCCCGGTCCCGGTCGCCCGGCAGGCGGGCAGCACGTCGACCGCGGCCGGCTGCTCGAGCAGCGTGTAGCGGCCGGCCACCATGATCAGGTCGAGGTCCGCCGACCGCACGGCGGCCGAGAGCGCGTCCGACACCATCGAACCGATGCCGATCGCGCTCACCTCACCGTCGGCGCGCAGCCGTTCCATCGCGGGCAGTGCTTCGGCGAGCGCGAGGTCGAGGTCGTGCCGCTCTGGGTCGTGCAGGTAGAGCAGGTCGATGCGCTCGATGCCCAGGCGTTCGCGGGACTCCTCGATGCTGGCGCGGATGCCCGCGTCCGAGAAGTCCCACACGCGCTGCAGGTCGTCCGGCACATGGAAGTCGTTCGCGATGTCGAGGCCGCCGGTGCGGTCGGGGTTCGGCCGCAGCAGACGCCCGGCCTTGGTCGAGAGGACGTAGTCCTCCCGCGGCTTGGTCTGCAGGAACGCCCCGAGCCGACGCTCCGAGAGCCCGAGTCCGTAGTGCGGCGCCGTGTCGTAGAAGCGGATGCCGCTCTCCCACGCCGCATCCAGCACGGCCCACGCCTCGTCGTCGGTCAGCGGGCGGAACAGGTTGCCCACGTTCGCGGCGCCATAGCCCAGCGGGGGCACCGACAGACGCTCGGGCACCCCGTTCAGATCAGGCGCCGACATGGGCACCCTTCCAGGTATAGGTCGCGATGCTGTCCGCCTTCATCTCCATGCCGCTTCCCGGCGCGGTCGGCGCCATGTACGAGCCGCCCTGGATGTCGGTGGGCACGACGAAGTGCTCGTGCAGGTGGTCGACGAACTCGATCATGCGGCCCTCGCGGGTGCCGGTCACCGCGACGAAGTCGAACATCGACAGGTGCTGCACCGCCTCGCACAGACCCACCCCACCTGCGTGCGGGCAGACCGGCACGCCGAACTTGGCGGCGAGGAGCAGGTTCGCGATGTTCTCGTTGACGCCGGCCACGCGCACGGCGTCGATCTGCATGACGGAGATCGCCTCGGCCTGCAGCAGCTGCTTGAAGATCACCCGGTTCTGCGCGTGCTCACCGGTGGCGACGCGGATCGGCGCCACACCGCGGGCGATCTCGGCGTGACCGAGCACGTCGTCGGGGCTGGTGGGCTCCTCGATCCAGGCGGGGTGGAACTCGGCGAGCGCGTTCACCCACTCGATCGCCTCCGAGACCTCCCACCGCTGGTTGGCGTCGATCGCGATCGGGAAGTCCGGCCCGCACACCTCCCGCGCCTTGCGGAAGCGACGGATGTCGTCGTCGAGGTCGGCGCCGACCTTGAGCTTGATCTGCGTGAAGCCGTCGGCCATGGCCTCACGGGCGAGGCGCTCGAGCTTCTCGTCGGAGTATCCGAGCCACCCCGGGCTGGTCGTGTAGCCCGGGTATCCGGTGTCGAGCAGCTGCCGCTCGCGCTCAGCGCGGCCGGGCTCGGCGGCTCGCAGGATCGCGAGGGCATCCTGCCGTGTGAGGGCGTTCGTCAGGTAGCGGAAGTCGACCAGGTCGACGAGCTCCTCCGGCGTCATGCGCGCGAGCAGCTGCCAGAGCGGGAGCCCGGCGCGCTTGGCCTTGATGTCCCACAGCGCGTTGATGACCGCGCCGATGGCCATGTGCATGACCCCCTTCTCGGGCCCCAGCCAGCGCAGCTGCGAGTCGCCGATGATGTCGCGGAACGTGCCGCCCATGTCGTCGAGCAAGGGCTCGACCTCCCGCCCCACGAGGTGCCCCGCGAGCGCATCGATGGCTGCGACCTGCACGTCGTTGCCGCGACCGATCGTGAAGACGAACGCGTGCCCCTCGATGTCGTCGTCGGCGTCGGTGCGCACGATGACGTACGCGGCCGAGTAGTCGGGGTCGGGGTTCATCGCATCCGACCCGTCCAGGCTCAGGGACGTGGGGAAGCGGATGTCGGTGGTGTCGAGGGCGACGATACGGCTCACGGGATTCCTCTCCATGCACGGCCTGTTTCTTCCGTGCGGATCCCTTGGAGTGTAAACATCGGATGTCTATACTGTCAACGAGACCGGCCGCCTCATCGCGGCCTCCCGACCGATCAGGAGAAACATGAAGTTCGCGCGGCTCGGCACCCCCGGGAATGAGATCCCCGTCCTCGTGGAGGGCGACCGATACCTCGACCTCCGCTCCGTGACATCCGATGTGAACGGCGACTTCCTCGCGGGCGACTTCGCCTCCCGCGTGACGGCCGCCCGGGATGCCGGCGAGCTGCCCGAACTCGCTGATGCCGCGTCGATGCGCATCGGCGCCCCGATCGCCCGCCCGAGTGCGGTGATCTGCATCGGCATGAATTACGCGGCGCACGCGGCCGAGTCGGGTTCGGAGCCGCCCACCATCCCGATCCTGTTCCTCAAGACGCCCAACACGGTCGTGGGGCCGGACGACGCGGTGACCATCCCGCGCGCCAGCGAGAAGACCGACTGGGAGGTCGAGCTCGGCATCGTGATCGGTGCCCGCGCCGCCTACCTCGACTCCCCCGAGGAGTCGCTCGCCCACGTGGCCGGGTTCGTCGCCGCGAACGACATCTCCGAGCGGGCGTTCCAGATCGAGGTGTCGGGCGGGCAGTGGTCCAAGGGCAAGATCGCGCCCGGGTTCAACCCCACCGGCCCCTGGCTGGTCACCCCCGACGAGGTCGACCACCACGCGCTCGGCCTTCGCAGTTTCGTGAACGGCGAGCCGCGCCAGGACTCGAACACGAGCGACATGATCTTCACGGTCGAGCACATCGTGCACCACCTGTCGCAGTACGTGACCCTCGAGCCGGGTGACCTGATCCTGACCGGCACTCCGCAGGGCGTCGCCCTCTCGGGCAAGTACCCCTACCTCGCGCCCGGCGACGTGGTCGAGATCGAGATCGACGGCCTCGGCCGTCAGCGACAGGAGTTCGTGGCATGGGAGGCCCGGAAGTGAGCGCGGATGGACTGAACGGGCTGGTGGCGATCGTCACCGGCGGAGCATCCGGAATCGGCGCGGCCATCGCCCAGCGTCTGCACGCCGACGGGGCCACCGTCGCGGTCCTCGACCGTGACATCGCCGCGGCCGACCCCGCGTTCGCCGCCTTCACGGCCGACGTCTCCGACCGCGCGAGCGTCGACGCGGCGGTGACCGCCGTGGCCGAGAGGTTCGGGCGCATCGACATCGTCGTCAACAACGCCGGCATCGGCGCGCAGGGCGACATCGCCGCGAACGACGACGACGAATGGGCCCGCGTGCTCTCGGTCAACGTCACCGGCATCGCCCGCGTGACCGCTGCGGCGCTGCCCTGGCTGCGGAATTCTCCGTCGGCGGCGGTGTGCAACACGGCATCCATCGCCTCGACCACCGGACTACCGCAGCGGGCGCTGTACAGCGCGTCGAAGGGAGCCGTCGCAGCCCTCACCCGTGCGATGGCCGCCGACCACCTCCGCGAGGGCATCCGTGTGAACGCGGTCAACCCCGGCACCGCCGACACCCCGTGGGTCGGGCGACTGCTCGACTCGGCAGCCGACCCCGCCGCCGAGCGTGCGGCCCTCGAAGCCCGCCAGCCGCACGGTCGCCTGGTCAGCCCCGACGAGGTCGCCGCCGCGGTCGCCTATCTCGTGGGCCCCGGTTCCGGCTCGACCACCGGCACCTTCATCGAGGTCGACGGCGGCATGGCTCAGCTGCGCCTGCGCGCGGAGTAGCTCCTCCTTCCGCCTTCCTCCGCGCCATCCGCCATCCGCCTTCCGCCATCCGCCTTCCGGTAGCAGTTGACGCCGGTCAGCCCGACTCACGCACGTTCCGGTCGCAGTTGACGCCGCGTCCATCGCGCGAGGACGGCAGCAACTGCGACCGGAAGCGCAGAGACCGACGCCGGACGGCAGCAACTGCGACCGGAAGCACGGCGCCGCGCCACCTGTGGAAAGCCGCAGCAGCGTCCGAGCAACCCTGCGATCGTGGCGCGATGACTTCGTCTCGCCCCCTTCCTGCGCATCTCGGCGCGTCGTTCTCCGTGCAACAGGCTTTGGATGCCGGGATCAACAAGGGCCGCCTGCGCAGACGCGACCTCGAGATCCCGTTCCGTGGAGTTCGGCGACAGGTGAGCACGTCCGCCGATCGCGACGATCTCGATCCGTTCGAGCGACAACAGGTCGAGAGACGCATCCGCGCGCACGAGTATGGCCCTCGGCTGCGCTCGGGTCAGTTCCTCAGTCACGAGAGCGCCGTCGCGATCTGGGGCGGTCCCCTCCCTCTGGTGCTCGCGGACGGACGGCCCGCCGACGGGCGCACACTCCCGGTGCACGTCACCACCCTCGGTTCGGGTCCTCTCGTCCGCGCGGAAGGAGTACGAGCTCATCGACTTCGCGCGCCTGTCGCCCGCATTCTCCGCCCGTCCGGACTGGCGGTCGCCAGCCCGGAACTGACGTTCGCCGGTCTCGGAACGTGGAGCCTGCTCGACCTCGTCGCCCTCGGTGACTACTTCTGTCGTGTCTGGCGAGTCGGACACGGCCGACCGCATGCAGGCAAGGCCTCCTACTCGACCGTCGACGGACTGCGCACCGCAGTCGAACTCGGACGCCGTGTCGGCGCCACCCGCCTTCGACAGGCGATCGAACTCATCCGCGAGGACTCCTGGTCTGCACGCGAGTCCGCGGTGCGGTGTCACATCGTCTGGGCAGGCCTGCCCGAACCGGAGCTCAACGTCGATGTCTATGACGACCACGGCCGGTTCCTCGCCTGCGTGGATCTCGCGTATCCGACCCGGAAGGTCGCGATCGAGTATCAGGGGCTCCGGCACGCCCAGCGCTACGCCGCAGATGTCGAGCGGATAGCCGCCCTTCGGGCCGCGGGCAGGACGGTGATCGAGGTCACCAGCGCCCTCTTCGCGCGCCCAGAGGAGCTGATCCTGCGGATCCGACGTGCTCTCGTCAGGCCGCCCGGCACCAGTTTCGGTCGCAGTTGACGCCGCTTCGATCGCGCGAGCGCGGCAGCAACTGCGACCGGAACGACGAGCAGACGACCCTCAGCCGCGGTGGCCGCGGAGCCAGCCCCGGATGCCGGAGCGCGGAGCCTCGTCCGACGGGATATGGCGCGGCTGAGCGGTGCGATAGAACTGCTCGGCATTGCGCCACAGGAGCGCATCGAGGTCATGCCCTCGCGCATCCGCCCAGGCGATCACGGTGTCGGCCCAGCGCGTGCGAGCCGTCGGCTGATAGGTCGGCGAGCCGTCGGCCGGAGCGTGCGGGTCGCCGACCTCGGCCGGTCCGATGACCGAGACCGGCCAATCGCTCCCCCACATCAACCGCTCGATCCCGAACGCATCGGCCGCCACATCGAGGAACGGGATGAGCTGCGCCGCGCTCCAGTCACCGCCGGCCTCACCGGGCAGCCCCGAGAGCTTGCAGAACGCGTTCGGGTGGCGCGACAGCTCGGTCAGGTCGCGCACCCATTCCGGGGTCGGAGCGAGCGGGGCAGCAGCCGTGCCCACCCTGGGCTTGCCGAGATGGTCGAGCACGATCTGCAGCTCCGGGATCGCACCGGCGAAGCGGGTGATGTCCGGGAGCTGGTCGGCGCGCACGCACGCGTCGAAGGTCAGGTCGCGCGCGGCGACCTCGCGCGCACCGGTCACGAACGCCGCCGACACCGCCAGTCCGTCCGGCTCTCCCTGCAGGTTGTTCCGGACACCCACGACGAGAGGCTCGGCCATGAGCCCCTCCAGGTGTGCGACCGTGTCGGTGCCGCGGTCGAGACGGATGCCGGCGACGATGCCGACGATGCCGAGTGCGGCGGCCCGGCCGGCGACCCACTGCACTTCGTCGAGGAAGTCCTCTGCCACGGTCTCGGCCTGCACGAACACCGACTTCTCCGACTGCGCCCCGGGTAGACGGGCGTGCTCGAGCTCGAGGTCGGCGAACCGGTACGCCATCGGCCCCTCGAGCCAGGTGTAGGTCAGAGCCTCCGGATCCCAGAGGTGCAGATGTGAATCGAGAACGCGCATGGCTCCATCCTGCCGGAGACATCCGATCAATCGCTAGGATGACGCCATGGCAGTCACCGACGAGGCGATCGAGAAGATCAAGGCGATGATCGTCGCGGGCGAGCTCGCCCCCGGTGATCGACTTCCCCCCGAGAAGGAGCTGTCCGAGCGACTCGGCCTCTCCCGCAGCTCGATGCGCGAGGCGGTCAAGGCACTGGAGGTCATCCGGGTCCTCGACGTGCGACGCGGCGACGGCACCTACGTGACGAGCCTCGAACCGCATCTGCTGCTGGAGGCGATCTCGTTCGTCGTCGACATGCACGACGACGACTCCATGCTCGAGATCTTCGCGGTGCGTCGGATGCTGGAGTCGCAGGCGACAGGACTCGCGGCCACACTCGGCACCGACGAACAGATCGCCGAGTTGCAGGACGAGGTCGATTCCGTCGATGCCGCCGTCACGATCGAGTCTCTGGTCGACCATGACATCCGCTTCCACCGCGAGATCGTCGCGATGTCCGGCAATGCATACCTCGCGAGCCTGATCGAGCACCTCAGCAGTCAGACCGTGCGCGCTCGCGTGTGGCGCGGCCTCACCGAGGGTGGCGCGGTCGAGCGCACCCTGTCGGAGCACCGGGCCATCGCCGACGCGATCGCCCAGCACGACTCCGCCCTCGCGATCTCCCTCGCCACCGCTCACATCGCGGGCGTGGAGCGCTGGTTGCGCCAGGCGGCGGCGAGCTGATCCCGCCCACCGCGGTTCAGCAGACCCGGGTTCAGCAGACCGGGTTCAGCAGACCGGGTTCAGCAGACCGGGTTCACGCGCCCAGGCGCACCATCGCGGCGTCGAACTCCGCCGCTGAACTGTCGCTCACCTCGTGGAAGAGCACCCGGTCGAGCACGTCGGGCGCGGCGGTGAAGTAGGGCACTCCCGCCAGTCGCAGGCCGGTGATGTCATCCGGCGAGCGCAGGGATGCCGCGAGCACGTTCGAGTCGCTCCCCGCGCACACCGCCTGCATCCGGGCGATCGTCGCGTCGCTGTCGAGTCCTGCGTCCCGCATCCGTCCGAGATACGGGGCGATGTATTGCGCACCGATCGAGGCGCACGCCAGCGCCTGCGCGACCGAGTACACGGCCGTGACGAGCACCGTGGCGCCGTCGCGCACCAGAGCGGATGCCGCGGCGAAGCCCGCGGCCGTGGCCGGAACCTTCACGGCCACCCGGTCGCCCAGCGCACGGATGCCCTCGGCGTTGCGGAGGAACGAAGCGGTGTCGCCGCCCCAGGTCTGGAAGAAGATCTCACGCGCTCCCTCCGACTCCCACCGGGCGTAGAGCTCGGGGATCTCGGCGGCGGTGCGGCCTCCCCGTTCGAGGATGGTCGGGTTCGTGGTGACGCCGTGCACCACACCCGCAGCGAGCAGCGGGGAGACGCGGTCGACATCGGCGCTGTCGACGTACAGGCGTGGCGCGATCGGGTTCATCGGGGTCTCCTCGCGGGCAACCTGTCGTTACAGGTGCGGATTCGGCTAATGTAATGACAGCCACCGCGGTCTGTCAAAGCGTCGGCTACGCCTGTCGTCGAGGAAGATCAGGAGCGAGATGACCCCCGCACACCCCGAGGACCGCACCGGCGTCGTCATCGTCGGCAGCGTCACCGCCGATGTGACCACCTTCTCCGGACGCCTGCCCGCCAGGGGCGAGACGATCCTGGGCGACGAGTTCACCCTGATGCTCGGCGGCAAGGGCGCGAACCAGGCCGTCGCGGCCGGACGCTCCGGTGCGCGCACGAGCTTCGTCGGCTGCGTGGGAGACGACCTGTTCCACGACCTCGTCGTGGACGGACTGACGGCGGCGGGAGTCGACCTCGCACACCTGCGCACGGTTCCGGGCCCCACCGGCGTCGCGCATATCCGCGTCGACTCGTCGGCGCAGAACGACATCGTGATGGTGCCGCTCGCGAACGCCGCGCTGAGCGCCGCGCAGATCGACGAGGCGCTGGCGGCCCTCGCCCCCTCGACCTCGGTGCTGCTCACCCAGCTCGAGACGCCGTCCGCGCTCACCGCCCACATCACCGCGCGCGGGCGCGAGCACGGCATGACCGTGATCCTCGACCCGGCTCCGGCCGCCGAGCTCGACGCCGAGATCTGGCGGAGCATCGACATCGTCACCCCCAACGAGACCGAGGCGACGCTGATCAGCGGCATCGAGGTGACGGATGCCGCGTCGGCCGAGCGCGCCGGACGCTGGTTCCTCGCCCAGGGGGTCGGCGCCGCCGTGATCACCCTCGCGGGCCAGGGCTCGTGCGTCGTGACGGCCGAGGGCGCTTCCGTGATCCCGCCCTTCCCCGTGGAGGCGGTCGACACGACAGCGGCGGGCGACGCCTACGCCGGCTACCTCGGCGCCGCTCTCGCGAACGGCAGCACCCTGGCGGATGCCGTGCGCCTGGCCACCGCGGCCGGCGCGCTGACCGTCACGAAGCAGGGGGCCTCGCCGAGCCTTCCGCACCGCGCCGACGTCGACGCGTTCCTGACGGCGCGCACGCCCGCCCCCGTCGCGAGCTGAACCAGCGAACGAGCTCACGACCCGAGCATCCGGAGAACCGAGGAGACACATGCGCAAGACGGCCACCACGATCAATCCCGCGCTCTCCCGCGTGATCAGCGAGACCGGGCACACCGACCTGATCGTCGTCACCGACGCGGGCCTGCCCATTCCCCCGGGCGCCGAGCGCATCGACCTGGCCTATCGCCCCGGCGCTCCGGCATTCCTCGACGTGCTCGACACCGTGCTCGCCGAGCTGGCGGTCGAAGGAGCGACCGTCTCGGCCGAGGTCGCCGAGAAGAGCCCGGAAGTGCTGGAGGCGCTGCGGGAGAGGTTCGCCGGCTCGGGTTTCGAGATCGACCTCATCCCGCATGTGGAGTTCAAGAAACTCAGCCAGGGCGCCCGCGCGTTCGTGCGCTCCGGCGAGTTCACCCCCTACGCGAACGTGATCCTGCACGCGGGGGTGGCGTACTGATGGCCATCGTCGACGACGCGATCGATCGGCATTCCGCCGCACCCATGTACGACCAGCTGCGCCAGCTGATCATCGACGGCATCGCCCGCGACGGCCTGCAGCCCGGCGACCCGCTGCCCGGCGAGCACCGGCTGTGCGAGCGGTACGGCATCTCGCGTACCGTCGTGCGCCAGGCGCTCGCCCAGCTGGAGCACGAGGGGCTGGTCGAGCGGGTGAAAGGCAAGGGCACGTTCGTCTCACGCCCCCGCACGAGCGAGAGCCTCGTGCACACGCTGGTCGGGCTGTACGACGACGTCGAGCGCCGTGGCGGACACGTGCACAGCGACGTGCTGCGGCACGAGCAGGCCACGGCCGACGAGGAGGTCGCGCTCGCACTGGAGGTGCCGGTCGGCTCCCCGGTCGTCGTACTGGAACGTCTGCGCCACGTCGACGGCGAACCCTGGTCGCTCTCGACGACGTGGATGCCGGAGGCCGTGGGCTCCGTGACTCTCGGCGCCGATCTGACCGAGGGATCGCTCTACCGGCTGCTCGCCGACAATGACATCGTCGCGACGCACGGCGTGCGCTCGGCGGAGGCGACCGTGGCCACACATGAGCAGGCGCAGCACCTGGGGGTCAGCGCCGGGTCGGCCCTGCTGCGACTGCGCAGCATCAGCCGCAGCTCCGACGGCACGCCCATCGAGTACTTCATCGCGTACCACCGCGGCGACCGTTCGCGCTTCGAGTTCCAGCTGCGGCAGGAGCAGGGACAGGCCTCGCTCTTGCATGTCGACGGTGACGGCGGCGCCTCGCCCGCCGGGACGGTCGGCTGACCGGCCGGTAGTCTCGAGGGCATGAGCGACTGGACCAGCACCGCGATCGCCCTGCTGGAAGCCGACGCCAACCGCAGCGCCGACACGCACCTGCACCTGTTCCCGCTGCCGCCCGAGTGGGGCATCGACCTGTACCTCAAAGACGAGTCCGTGCACCCGACCGGGTCGCTCAAGCACCGCCTGGCGCGCTCGCTCCTCCTCTACGGACTGGTCAACGGCCGCATCCGCGAGGACACCACCCTCGTCGAATCGTCGAGCGGGTCAACCGCGGTCTCCGAGGCGTACTTCGCCCGGATGCTGGGTCTGCGTTTCATCACGGTCGTGCCGCGCTCGACCGTGCAGGAGAAGATCGACCTCATCGAGTTCTACGGCGGCACCTGCCACTTCGTCGACCGCGCCGAGGACATGTCGCCCGAGGCGCAGCGCCTCGCCTCCGATTGCACGGGCCACTACCTCGACCAGTTCACGTTCGCCGAGCGCGCGACCGACTGGCGCGGCAACAACAACATCGCCGAGAGCGTGTTCAGCCAGCTCGCGCAGGAGCGGCATCCGATCCCCGCCTGGATCGTCACCGGCGCCGGCACGGGTGGCACGAGCGCGACCTTCGGGCGGTACGTGAAGTACCGCCGGCACGAGACCCGCATCGCCGTGGTCGACCCCGAGGGCTCAGCGTTCTACGACGGGTGGGCAGGCACTGTCGACCCGCCGGCCGGGCGCCCCAGCCGCATCGAGGGCATCGGCCGGCCGCGGGTCGAGGCCTCGTTCGTACCCACCGTGATCGACGAGATGATCCGCGTCCCCGATGCCGGTTCGATCGCCGCGATCCGGATGCTGCGCGAGCGCACCCTGCACTGGGCCGGCGGCTCGACCGGCACGAACCTGTACGGCGCGTTCCAGCTCATCGCCCGGATGCGGGCCGCGGGCGAGACCGGCAGCGTCGTGACCCTGATCTGCGACAGCGGGGTCCGCTACGCCGGCACGTACTACTCCGACGAATGGGTGGCGGCGCAGGGCTGGGACCTCGCTCCGCACCGCGCGCGGCTGGATCGGTTCCTCGAGACGGGCGTCTGGGTGGAGTGAGACCCTCGGGCTACGCTGGCCCCATGACCACACTCATCCTCACCGTCGCGGGTGCAGACCGTCCTGGCCTCGTGGCCGCCGTCGCCGATGTCGTGGATGCACACGGCGGCAACTGGGAGAACAGCTCGCTGGCGGAGCTCGCCGGAACGTTCGCGGGCGTGATCGAGGTCTCGGTCGCGGACGACCGGGCGCCGGAGCTGAGTTCCGCACTGCGCGGACTCCAGGGGCAGGGGCTGCTGACTCTCGCCGTGCTCACCGGGACACCGGATGCGGATGCCGCCGACGACCGACTGCTCCAGATCCAGGTGCTCGGCAACGACCGGCCCGGCATCGTGCGCGAGGTCTCCGGGGTACTGAGCGCCCATGCCCTGAGCATCGAGGAACTCGCCACCGAGACCCGGGATGCCGCGATGGCCGGCGGCCGCCTGTTCGAGGCGTCCGTGGTGGCGAAGGTCCCCGCCTCGGTCGACCTCGATGCCCTGCGCGACGACCTCGAGCGCCTCGCCGCCGAGATCCAGGTCGACATCACTCTCGACTGACCGGACGGAAAGACCCGCCCTCAGTCCTCGAGCCCCGAGTACCGCCGCACCCAGTACTCCGTGTATGCCACGTGCGCCGAGGCCGCAGCGCTCGCGGCGACGGGGTCGGCCGCGGCGAGCCCCCGCAGGATCGCGCGGTGCCCGGCATCCGAATGCACCTTGAGCTCGGCGGCGTCTCCGGGTTCGGAGATCCGGTAGGCCCGCGAGCGCGACCGCAGCACGTCGATCAGGCTGGTCAGGGCCTCGTTGCCGGCGACGCCGGAGATCGCCATGTGGAACTCGTGGTCCAGCCGCGACTGCTCCTCGAAGTCGGTGGTCGCCTCGATCTCGGCGAGCACGCGGTCCAGCGACTCGACGGTCTCCTGATCGATGCGCGCGGCGGCGAGGGCGGCGGCATGGGGTTCGAGCACGCGGCGCAGCTCGGTGAGCTCGAGCACGCCCGCCATCGGCAGCAGCCCGACCGTGAGCGACAGGCTGCCGATCAGGTCGGCCGCGCGCAGTTCGCTCACGTAGCTGCCGGATCCGTGCCGCGTCTCGAGCACGCCGAGGGCGGCGAGCATCCGGATCGCCTCACGGAGGGATCCGCGGGAGACGCCGAGTCGTTCACAGAGTTCGCCCTCGCTCGGCAGCCGATCCCCGGGCCGTAGCGCACCATCGGCGATCAGCGCCCGCAACCCGTGCAGCGCTGTGTCCAACGCACCCATCGTCATCCTCCCCGACGCCGTCGATCTGACACCGCCGACTCTTCTGTGAGTCTGTCGGAACCGTCACGGCCGACAAACTCGTATGACAAGTATGTTTCCGTTTTGGGTTTTCGTGGCGTCTATCGACAGTCTGTGGCAAAGTTGTGCAACAACTCGCCCGACTCATCGATGAGGACTGATGCCCGCACCGCTGTTCCCCGCACCGCTCACGCTGAACTCCGGCCTGCGAGCGCGCGACGCCTGGCCCCTCGACCCGGCAGTGATCCATCTCAACCACGGATCCTTCGGCGCGGTCCCGTCGGTCGTCGTCGCGCATCAGGACGCCTTGCGCCGTCGCGCAGACCTCAGCCCGGTCGAGTGGTTCCCGCGCATCGCCGAGCGCGTGCAGGAGGCCCGCGCTCGCACAGCCCCGTTCGTGGGCGCCCGCACGGAGGACAGCGTCTTCGTGCCCAACGCCTCGGCCGCGGCGACCGTGGTCTACAACGCGCTGCAGCTCGATGCCGGTGACGAGATCCTCGTGACCGATCAGGGCTACGGCGCCATCACGATGGGAGCCGAGCGTCTCGCCCGCCGGTTCGGGGCCGCCGTCCGCACCGTCGCCCTCCCGTTGCTGTCCTCCGACGACGAGATCGTGCAGCTCTTCGTCGACCAGCTCACGCCCCGCACCCGCCTGATCGTGGTCGACCAGATCACGTCGCCGACCGCCCGGGTGCTGCCGACTCGGCGCATCGCCGACGCGGCGGCCGAGCGCGGCGTTCGCACGCTCGTCGACGGTGCCCACGCTCCCGGCCTGATTCCGGATGCCGCTGCCGTGGCGGGCGGCGACTGGTGGTTCGGCAACCTGCACAAGTGGCCGTGCGCACCGCGCGGCTCCGCCCTGCTGGTCACGTCCGCCGCCGACCGCGACGAACTCTGGCCGCTCATCGACTCGTGGGCCGCGCGCGAGCCCTACCCGGAGCGCTTCGACACCCAGGGCACGATCGACGCCACGACCTACCTGGCCACACCCACCGCGATCGACTTCATCGAGAGCGAGTTCGGCTGGGCGGCCGCACGCACCGCGATGGCGGAGATCGCGGATGCCGGCGCCGAGCTGATCGCCGAGGCCCTGCGCCCGTACGGCGATGAGGACCCGCTCACCCCGCTCCCCTCGCCCGTGCCGTCGATGCGGCTCGTGCGTCTGCCGCTCGGGCTCGGCGCGACCCGCGAGGAGGCCGACGCCCTGCGCATGGACCTGCTCGACGCGGTCGGGGTCGAGACCGCGTTCACGAGCTTCCGCGGCGTCGGGTACTTCCGACTCTCGGCACACCTCTACAACGAAGCCGCCGATTACGAGGCCTTCGTCGAGCGCTGCATCCCGCAGATCCTGAGCCGTGCCGGCATCCGCCCCGCCGACTCCCTCATCGTCCCCTGACCGTACCCTTCCCACCCGCCCGCAACACCCACCCCCAACCCCCACCGAGAGGCACATCGTGAAGAACAAGATCTTGACGACCGCAGCGGGATTCGGCACCGTCGCCGTCCTCGCTCTCACCGGCTGTTCCGCGAGCTCCGGCCCGTCCGCCGACGGCAGCGTCACCCTGCAGATGGTCGAGAGCCTGACCAACCCCGCTCGCACCGAGCTCCTGCGCGGACTGCTCGACGACTTCGAGAAGGCGAACCCGAAGATCACGGTCAACCTCGTCTCGCCCCCCACCGAGCAGGCTGACGCGAAGATCCAGCAGATGCTGCAGTCCGGCAAGGGCGTCGACGTGATGGAGGTGCGCGACATCACGGTCGGGCCGTTCGCGAACAACGGCTGGCTGTACGACCTCGGCCCCGACCTCGAGAAGTGGGACGGCTGGGATGCGCTGACCGACAACGCCCAGTCTGCTTCGGTGGCTGAAGACGGCAAGAGCTACTTCGTGCCCTACGGCTTCTACGGCCTGTCGCTGTTCTACCGCACCGACCTCGTGGAGGAAGCGGGCTTCGACGGTCCGCCGCACAGCTGGAAGGACCTGCTGGAGCAGGCATCCGCGATCCAGGACCCGTCGAACAACATCTACGGCTACGCCTTCCGGGGCGGCCAGAACGCCAACAGCAACGTGGTCGCGGCCATCGAGGCGTACACGATCGACGGACTCGACGTCGACGACGCGTTCCTGATGGAGGACGGCTCGACCATCTTCGCCGCCTCCGAGGCGCAGGAAGCCGTCGACGACTACTTCGACCTGTTCAAGAACGCTTCCCCGCCCTCGGCCGTCTCGTGGGGCTACCCCGAGATGGTCGCCGGCTTCACGAACGGCACGACCGCGTTCCTGCTGCAGGACCCCGAGGTCATCGCGACCGTGCAGGACTCTTCGCTGACCGAAGACCAGTGGGACACCGCGCCGCTGCTGGTCGGCCCGTCGGGCAAGGCTGCTCAGCCGCTCGCCGTCGCGGGCTGGGGCGTCGCCGAGAACAGCGAGAACAAGGAGGCATCCGTCAAGCTCGTCGAGTTCCTCTCGTCCGCCGAGCCCGCCACCGAGTTCGCACAGGCCAACAGCCTGGTGCCGATCATCTCGGCCGCGGCCGATGACGAGTTCTACTCGTCGGGCCCGTGGACCAGCTACGTCACCATGACCGAAGACCCGGAGACCTACGTCAACGTGCGCCAGCCGCGCGGGGTCAGCTGGTGGACCGAGTGGATCCAGAAGTCCGACCAGGACGTGCAGAACGTGCTGCTGGGCAACATGTCGACCAGCGACCTGCTGGCATCGTGGGATGCGTTCTGGACCGAGAAGTACGCCGCGGAAAAGGACTGACCTGTGGCCCGCACCGCACAGAAGGGAGGCTCCGTCGGCACTGCTTCGCAGCAGGCCGCCGTCGGGGCCTCCCCGGCATCCCGCCGACGCCCGTTCCGCGGCCGTCAGGCATGGACGCTGCTGGCGTTCCTCGCACCCGCGATCGTCTTCGTCTGCTGGTTCACCTACTGGCCGATGCTGCAGGGCGCGCGCATGGCCTTCCACGACTGGAACCTGTGGGACCTCACGTCGACGCCGTTCGTGGGCTTCGACAACTTCCTCGCGGTGTTCCGCGATCCGGCCTTCCCGACCGTGGCGTGGAACTCGGTGCTGTGGGTCGTCGGCTCGCTCGTGCCGCAGCTCGTGATCGGATTCCTGATCGCGCTCGCGCTGCGCACGAGGTTCCGCTTCCGCGGGCTCTACCAGGCGCTGGTGTTCTTCCCGTGGGCGGTGTCGGGCTTCCTGATCGGGATGCTGTTCCGCTGGATGTTCAACGCCGAGTTCGGCGTGGTCAACGATTTGCTCATGAAGGCGGGGCTGATCGACGCCCCGCTCCCCTGGCTGGCCGATCCGAAGCTCGCGATGTTCGCCGTGATCGTCGCCAACGTCTGGTACGGGGTCACGTTCTTCGCGATCATGATCCTCGCGGCGCTGCAGTCGGTGCCCGACGAGATGCTGGAGGCGGCGAGCCTCGACGGCGCGGGCAAGTTCCGGCAGCTGTTCTCGATCATCATCCCGTACATCTCGATGACCCTGCTGCTGACGATCCTGCTGCGCGTGATCTGGATCTTCAACTTCCCCGACATCATCTACGCGATGACCAACGGCGGACCCGCCAACCAGACGCACATCATCACGACCTGGATGATCAACTACACCCAGCAGGGCAACTACGGCTTCGCGAGCGCGATCGGCCTCATCGTGATGGCCGTGCTGTTCGTGTTCTGCGCGTTCTACCTGATGGCGATGCGGAGAGTGCAGCGATGACCATGACAGACGCCTCCCGGAAGGGAACCTCGATCACCGAGACACGGCGAATCACCGTGCCGGACCCGGCATCCGCACCGCGTCCGAGGCCCCGCGTCACGATCGGCGGCGTCATCCGCGTGGTCGGGCTCGGCCTCTGGCTCGTGATCACCCTGTTCCCGCTGTACTGGATCGCGCTGACGTCGTTCAAGTCGCCGGGCACGATCAACCGCTTCCCGATCGAGTACTGGCCGAGCGAGCCCTCGCTCGAGAACTACGTCAGCCTGTTCGAGAAGAGCTCGTTCGGTGTCTTCCTCGGCAACTCGGCTCTGGTCGCGGTCGTCGGCGGTGCGGTGGCGACGCTCATCGCGCTGCTGAGCGCCTACGTGCTCGCCCGGTTCGAGTTCCGCAGCAAGGGCGCGATCCTGATCGCGTTCCTGTTGACGCAGATGATCCCCGCGTTCATCGCGCTGGGCCCGCTGTACTCGATGATGACCGACCTGGGGCTGGTCGACACCAAGCAGGGCCTCATCCTCGTGTACATCGCGATCTGCATCCCGTTCTCGACGGTGATGCTGCGCGGTTTCTTCGAGAACGTGCCGGATGCGCTCGAAGAGGCCGCGATGATCGACGGATGCTCGCGCCTCGGTGCCCTGTTCCGGGTGCTCGTCCCGGTCATGACACCCGGCATCATCGCGGCGTTCATCTTCAACTTCGTGAACTGCTGGAACGAGCTGTTCCTGTCGGTCGTGCTGATGAACACGGACGCGAACCGCACCGTGCCCTCGGCGCTGAACGGCTTCATCTCCACGTTCAACATCGATTGGGGCTCGATGAGCGCCGCCGCCGTGCTGACGATCCTGCCGACCATGGCGATGTTCGCGCTCGCGAGCCGCTGGATCGTGCAGGGCCTGACCGCGGGTGCCGTGAAGGAGTAGCCTCCGCATCTCCGCCGAGACCCCCCGTTATCGCCGAGACCCCCGCCTGCGAACGTATGCAGGCGGGGGTCTCGGCGCGAAGACGGGGCTTCAGCGACCGTGCCCGAGAATCAGGTCAAGCGCGCCTTCGGCGACACCGAGTAGGTGTGCTCGGCGTCGCGGTTGACCGTGTCACCCAGGGCCGTGTCGATCGCGGCCAGGGTGTCGGCGTCGAGCTTCACGCCCGAGGCCTTGACCGTCTCGGCGAGCTGCTCCGGACGCGAGGCACCGACCAGCGCGGCCGCGACGTTCGGGTTCTGGAGCACCCATGCGATCGCGAGCTGCGGCATCGACAGCCCCGCCTGCTCGGCGATCGGCTTCAGCTTCTGCACGGCGGAGAGGATGTCGTCCTGCAGGAAGCTCTTGATGAAGTCGGCGCCGCTGTGCGGGTCGGTCGCGCGCGAGCCCTCGGGCACCGGCTGGCCGGGCAGGTACTTGCCGCTGAGCACGCCCTGCGCCATCGGCGACCAGACGATCTGCGAGATCCCCAGCTCTTCGGACGCCGGAACGACCTTGCCCTCGATCACGCGCCACAGCATCGAGTACTGCGGCTGGTTCGAGATGAGCTGGATGCCGAGCTGCTTGGCGAGGGCGTGCCCCTCGCGCAGCTGCTCCGCCGTCCACTCCGAGACGCCGATGTAGAGCGCCTTGCCCTGACGGACGACGTCGGCGAATGCCTGGAACGTCTCTTCCAGCGGGGTCTCGTAGTCGAAGCGGTGCGCCTGGTACAGGTCGACGTAGTCGGTGCCGAGACGCGTGAGCGAGCCGTTGATCGACTCGAAGATGTGCTTGCGGCTCAGGCCGGTGTCGTTCGGACCCTTGGGGCCGGTCGGGAAGTAGACCTTCGTGAAGATCTCCAGCCCCTCACGGCGCTGCCCCTCCAGAGCCTTGCCGAGCACGACCTCCGCAGCCGTGTTGGCGTAGGTGTCGGCGGTGTCGAAGGTGGTGATTCCGGCATCCAGTGCGGCGTGCACGGTCTTGACCGCGGCGTCGTCACCGACCTGCGAGGCGTGGGTGACCCAGTTGCCGTAGGTGATCTCCGAGACCTTGAGACCGCTGTTGCCGAGATAGCGATAGTTGACCATGGAACAACGCTACTGGCTGCGTGCGATGGTCGGGCTGGATGCCGGCATCCGCCGTCATGCGCGTCATCCTAGGAAGGCATCCCGAGGGTCTCCCGATACTCGCGCCAGGCCGCTCCGAGCCGACGGATGCCCTCGGCGAGCACGTCGTCGGGTGCCGTGAACGGAATGCGGATGTGGTCGTCCGGAGACGCCGACACCGCGAACGCCGCGCTCCCGGCGATCGAGACCCCGTGCGTCGCGGCGACCCTCGCGAGCGCGGCGGCGGAACCCACCGGAACCCGGACCCACAACGACAGCCCGCCGCGGGGCGGCTCGACGTTCCAGTCGGGCAGATGCTCGGCCATCAACTCCTGCAGCAGCCGGAGGCGCTCCTGGTGGATGCGACTGTTCGCCCGGCGGAGGTCGTCGGCGCGGGCGATCAGGTCGAGGGCGAGCAGCTGCCCCGGCACGCTCGTGGACTGGTCGGCGAGCTGGCGGGCCCCGCGCAGCCGGCGCACGAGCACGGGGTCAGCGCGCAGCCAGCCGATGCGCAACCCCGCCCACACCCACTTCGACACCGACTCCACGACGATGATCGGGGCGTCCGCCCGTTCGGCGGCGAGGGTCGGCGGCACCACCCCGTCGAAGGAGATGCCGGCCACGACGCGGTCCTCGATCACAGGCACGCCGTACTGGGCGGCGAGTTCGGCGACGCGATGCCGCGCGGCAGCAGGAAGGCGCGACCCCGTGGGGTTCTGGTGGTGGGGGTTGAGGGCGACGAGCACGGGTCGCAGGCGAGCGAGCGCCTGTTCGAGCGCGTCGACGTCGAGCCCGTCCACACCCATCGGGACGCCGTGCACCGTGCCACCGCGCAACCCGACCGAGTCGGTGACGCCCGGCCAGGTGATCTCCTCGGCGAGGACGACGTCGCCCGGGCTGACGAGAGCGTTGACGACGAGGCTGATGGCCTGCTGCGCGCCATGCGTGACGAGGATCTGCTCCGGCGTCGTCGGGGTGCCCTCGGCGATGTACATGTCGGCGATGAGGGTGCGCAGCGCGGGGAGGCCTGCGGGGTCGGTCTCGGGCAGCAGCGCCAGCTCGAGCCGCGGCGTGTGCTCGCTGATGAGCTGCACGCCCAGCTCGGAGATCTGCGGCACGGTGCGCAGCAGGTCGATCGCATTGGGCAGCGCCGAGAACAGCGCCTCTCCCCGCCCCTGCCGTTGCACGGGAGCCACGGATGCCGCCGCACCGGTGATGCGCGTGCCACTCCCCTGCCGCCGATCCACCAGACCACGCTCGGCGAGGTCCGCGTAGGCGGCGACGACGGTGCCGCGCGACACCGAGGTCGCCGCGGCGAGAGCGCGCTCGGCCGGCAGTCGATCGCCGGGGCGCAGCTCGCCCCCCGCGATCAGGGCCTCGATGCCGCGGGCGAGCCGAGTGGCGAGCGTGCCGTCGCCATGCGTCCAGCGACCGAGTCGCGCCGAGAGTGCCTCCGAAGCGACCTCGCCCGCGCGTACGAGAGCCGGTGCCGCATCCGCGGATCGTGCAGGCATGGCCGATCCGTGGTCCACCGGCCGGGGATTGGCTCTGTCATCCGTGCTCATGAGACCTGATTCTGGACCAATGAACACGCCATTGACCACCCTCGCCCGCGATCTTGAGCCAATCGATCCGAATTGGACCATGGCTCAGCTCGTCGAGTGGCTCAGTGACGATGCGCGTCAGCATGATCCGGCGCTGCAGCAGCCGCTCGCCCTGATCGAAGCGGCCCTCACCGGATCCGAGTGGTCGCGAACACCGTCGACGGTCGCCCTGATCCGCTCGCTGACTCTGGCTGCCCCGCATCGCCCCGGGTCCGTGATCGCCGACGTCCTGCTTCCGGTCGCAGTTCCTGCCGCTCATCGCGTGGGCGGACGGCAGAAACTGCGACCGGAAGGAAAGCCGCAGCCTCAGGTCGCCTGAGCCTGGGAGGCTGACGCAGGGGATGGGGCAGGGGTAGGAGCGGGCGCGGGGGTCGTGACGATGTCGGCGCGGTCGCGGAAGCCCTCGGCGGTCACCCGGTCCAGGGCGACCTGCTTGCGGATGGCCGCGGCCTTCTCGTAGAGGCTCGGGTCGCCATAGCTCGTGAGCACCTTCACCAGCACGGGCAGCAGCTCGATCATGAAGAACAGCGCCGCGATGAGGATGTGCGCCCACAGGATCGTGGGCTCCTTCTCGCTCAGGCGGTTCAGCCCGCTGATCTGGCTGAGCAGCCCGACCGCTCCGGCGTTGCCCTGGGCCACGGCATCCGCGCGCGCGTTGTATGCGGCGAGCGCCTGGTCATACGTGTCGCGGGCGGCCGGCAGCTGGGACTTCGCCTGCTCACGGTTCGTCGACTCCGAGGTCGAGGTGTTCTCCTTGGCGGCGGTGCCGGCGGCGGCGAGCTCCTCATTCGCGGTGCGCAGCTGTGCGGCGAGCGCGTCGTACGTCTGCTGGGCCTCGGCGAGCTGCGCCTTCGCGGCATCCGAGCTCGCACCCTCGCCGTTGACGCCGGTGCAGCCAGGGACCGTGCCCGCGCCCTCACCGGTCAGCTCGCACTGGTAGAGCACGCGCGCCTGATCGATGACCTTCTGCTGCTCGGTCATCTTCGCGGTCACGTCGTCGACCGTGGCCTGGGCGGCCGACTCGGTCGCCGAGGAGGATTCGGTGCCCGCGACGATGCCGGTCGCGGCCTGGTTCTCGAGTTCGGCGACCTTGGCGGTGGCGGCATCCAGCGCGATCTTCTCCGGACCGGACTCCAGCGCCTCCTGGTCGGACTGCGACTGCGTGATGTTGGTCGATGCGACCTCGCGCGCGATGTCGTTGTGGAAGATCTGCAGCACCAGCGGCTCGGCGACGACGAAGCCGATGATCGCCGCCATGATCACACGCGGGATCGCGAGGCCGATGAGGCGCCAGACGTTCCGCGTCGAGCTCATGGTCGAGGTGAGGAAGCGATCGAGGTTGAAGATGATGAGCGCCCACACGAGCGCCAACGGCACGGCCAGCCAGATCGCGGCCTGCACACCGGTGGTGAGGGCGAAGAGCATCGAGATGGCGGAGACCAAGGCGGTGCCGGCGAGCACGAAGAACATCTGCACGAAGCGGGGCGTCTCGCCGGGGACGCGGTCGAGGATCTCGCCTTCCGCTCCGCCGAGGATCGCGAGGGTCCGGGCACGGGAGCCGGGTGTGCGCGGCGCGCGCTTCCGGCGGGGTTTGCGGACACGGGGTTCGCGCGGGGGCTTCACCGGGGAGGACTCGTCGGCGGCGACCGCATCGGCGATCGGGGTCGCCTCCGCAGGCTCTGCGACGGGCACCTCGCGGGTGGTGTCGTCGGCGCCGGTCGGCTCGAACTCGCGCAGGAAGTCGAGGTCATCGGTGACGGCGTCGGATTCGCCGTCGATGATGATCCGACCCTGCGAGTCGTAACGACCCGGTCGATGGGCGGAATAGGGCATCCGAACAATCTACGAAACATCGCCTGTGGATCGCGTGGAAGAGTCCTTGGAACGCCTCACAGCTTTCGTGCCGCCCGGTGGATTCAGGATGCCGGGAGCAGGCGGTCGAGGGCGGCGGCGTAGGCCGAGAGCCCCTCGTCGAGGGTGAAGTGCCCGGCGGCGGCGAGGGTGCCGAGCCCGTGGATCAGGCCCCACAGCACGACGACATCGGTCGGCCGGTCGAGCCCCGCCGCAGCCGCAGCGTCGGCGAGCACGGCCTCGAGCCCGTCGATCAGGGGCGCCATCGTCGCGGTCGGGGATCCGGGGATGCAGACGGTCGGGTCGTAGACGGCGTCGAAAGCGTGCGGATGCTCGACCGCGAAGCGGATGTACGCCGAGCCACCGTCGGTGAGGGCTGCCCGCGGCGTCGCGGCCTTGTCGGCGGCCGCGCGGACCTGGTCGAGGAGGTCGGCCATGCTGCGCTCGGCGATCGCCTTGAGCAGTCCGAGCCGATCGGAGAAGTGGTGGTACGGCGCGTTGTGGCTCACGTTCGCCGCCCGTGCGACCTCGCGCAGGCTGATCTCCGCCGCCGGCATCCGCTCCAGCAGTTGCATGGCGGCGTCTTCCAGGGCCCGGGCGAGATCGCCGTGGTGGTAGCCGTCCTTCGAACTTGACATGAGCAACATTGTCTCCTATCTTGACACTGTCCACCAGCTTGACACTGTCCAGATAGGAACAAAGCCATGTCCGCTCTCGTGATCGACGGCCACCCCGACGCCCGCTCCCTGACCGCCTCACTCGCCGAGCGGTACGCCGCAGGTCACGGCGATGCCCGCGTGCTCGCCCTGCGCGACCTCGACTTCGACCCGAACCTGCGCTTCGGCTACCGGGAGCGCATGACCCTCGAGCCCGACCTCGTCGAGGCCAAGCGCGCGCTGCAGAGCGCCGACACGATCGTCATCGCGACGCCGTTATGGTGGGGGTCGGTGCCCGCTGTGCTCAAGGGCTTCTTCGACCGGGCGCTGCTGCCTCAGCAGGAGTACCGGTACACGAAGCTCGGTCTCCCAGAAGGGCTGCTGCCGGCGCGCAACGGCCGACTGCTCCTCCTCGCGGACACGCCCTGGTACTTCGCGCCGTTCACCGGACTCCCCGCGCAGACCCACGTCGCCCGAGGGACGATGCGCTTCTGCGGCATCCGCTCGGTGCGCACGCACCGCATGCTCGGGGTGAGGGATGCCTCGGCGGCGACCATCACCCGCTGGCTCGACCGCGCCGAGCAGCTCGGCACCATCGACGCGCGCCGTGCCGGTGCGCCTCAGGCCATCGCGGCGGAGGCGGCCTCGTCTTCGGTGGTGGCGACGAGCTGACCGCAGGCGCCGTCGATCTCCTTGCCGCGGGTGTCGCGGAGGGTGGTCGGGATGCCGGCATCGTTCAGGCGTCGCACGAACTCGTTCGTGACATCCTTCTCGGATGCCGTCCAGATCGAACCGGGCGTCGGGTTCAGCGGGATCGGGTTCACGTGCACCCAGCCGCGTCCGCGCTGGTTCAGCTTCTCGGCCAGCAGGTCGGCGCGCCAGGCGTGGTCGTTCATGTCCTTGATGAGCGCATACTCGATCGAGACTCGACGGCCGGTCTTGGCGTAGTAGTCGTAGGCGGCATCCAGTGCCTCGTCGACCTTCCAGCGGGAGTTCACCGGGATGAGCTCGTCGCGCAGGTGGTCGTCCGGCGCGTGCAGCGACAGCGCGAAAGTGACGGGGATGCCCTCGTCGGCGAGCTTCTTGATCGCCGGCACCAGGCCGACGGTCGACACCGTGATGCCACGGGCGCTCATGCCGAGGCCGTCGGGCTGCGGGGCGACCATCGACCGCACCGCATCCATCACGCGCTTGTAGTTGGCGAGCGGCTCACCCATCCCCATGAAGACGATGTTCGAGACGCGCTCCATGCTGTGGTCGTCGGACTTCTTGCCGCCGAGGCCACCCTCGGCGATGAGCCGGTTGGCGCGCACGATCTGCTCGATGATCTCGGCGGTGGACATGTTGCGGGTCAGCCCCGCCTGTCCGGTCGCGCAGAACGGGCAGTTCATTCCGCAGCCGGCCTGGCTCGACACGCACAGCGTGATGCGGCCGGGGTAGCGCATGAGCACCGACTCGACCAGGGCGCCGTCGTGCAGGCGCCACAGGAACTTGATCGTGTCGCCGCGGTCGGTCTCGAGGCGGCGGACCTCGGTGAGCAGCGGCGGCAGCATCCCGGCGACGAGCTGCTCCCGGGTGTCGGCCGGGAGGTCGGTCATGTGCTCGGGGTCGGACGTGTAGTGGCGGAAGTAGTGCGTCGACAGCTGCTTCGCGCGGAAGCCGGGGAGCCCGAGCTCCTTGACCTTCTCGATGCGCTCGGCCGGGGTGAGGTCGGCCAGGTGCACGGGCGGCTTGCCGCGCTTGGGGCTCGCGAACTGCAGGAGCGGACGCCCCTCGGCATCCTTCTGCTGGGTCCACCCCTCGGTCGCCGGGCGCACCTGCGGCTTCTTGGTCTCGCGGACGGCCCCCGAACGCGACGACGCGGGTGCTGCGGGGCGCGTCTCGCGCGTGCGGGGAGTCTCGGTCATACCTTCCAGGGTACGCGGTGCCGGGTGGGAAGCGCCTGGGGTAGGCGCGACCGCCGTGGACATCCGGCGGATGCGGTCTTCCCCGCGGGGGAGAATGGATGCGTCCCCGACCGCAAGGAGCCTCATGACCGACCGTCTCGACCGCGCCCGCAGCACCGGCATCCTCGCCGTGCTCCGCGCCTCATCCCCCGAGCTGGCTCTGGAGGCCTCCGAGGCGATCATCCGCGGCGGGGTGACCGGCATCGAGGTGACCTTCTCGACACCCGACGCGCCCGCCGTCATCCGTGAGCTCATCGCCCGGCACGGCGACGCCGCGTACGTCGGCGCCGGGACCGTGACCACCGCTGCGCAGGCCGCGGCGGCGGCGGATGCCGGAGCGGAGTTCCTCGTCAGCCCCGGCACGCTCCCCCACCTGACCCGCACGATGCTCGACACCGGACGCGTCGTGATGACCGGAGCCATGACCCCGACCGAGGTCATGAGCGCGCTCGAGCTCGGCGTCGACGTCGTGAAGATCTTCCCGGCGTCGCTCGGCGGCCCGTCGTACCTCGGCGCGCTGCGCGGCCCGTTCCCCGACGCCCCGCTCATGCCCACCGGCGGCGTGAGCCCCGACAACCTGGCGGCGTGGTTCGCGGCGGGTGCGGTCGCGGTCGGCGCCGGCGGCGACCTCGCCAACGGCGCATCGATCGCGGCGTCCGACTGGGCGGACATCGAGCAGCGCGCTGGCCGGTTCGCGGCAGCGCTCACCGCCGCACGCGGCTGATCGCCCGATCGCATTCAGCATCGTTTGGTATACCAGACGCATGCGACGGAACATTCTCGTGAGCGCACTCGTGGCCGCCCTGCTGACCACGACGGCGTGCACCGCGAACCCCGACGCGTCCGCACCGACACCGACACCGGAGGCCTCCATGACCGACGCCACTCAGGATCTGCTCGTCGCCGCCACCACCGGAGACGCGGATGCCGTGCGCGCGGCACTCGGTGACGGCGCAGACCTCGAGGCGCGGGGCGACGGCGGAATGACGGCCCTGGTCGCCGCGACCAAGGCGAACCACGTCGACGCCGCGCAGGCTCTCATCAAGGCCGGCGCCGACGTGAACGCCAAGGACGACATCCAGGACTCCGCCTACCTGTACGCCGGCGCTCGCGGGCACGACGAGATCCTGCGCCTGACGCTCGACAACGGCGCAGACCTGACGAGCACGAACCGCTTCGGCGGCACCGCGCTCATCCCGGCGTCCGAACGCGGACTCTTGCCGACGGTCGAGATCCTGCTCGAGGCGGGCGTCGACCCGAACCACGTGAACAACCTGAACTGGACCGCGCTGCACGAAGCGATCGTGCTCGGTGACGGCTCCTCCCGCTACGTCGAGGTCGTGCGCGCGCTCCTCGACGGCGGTGCGGACATCGGCATCCCGGACGGCGACGGCGTGCTGCCGGTCGACCTCGCGAAGGCCCGCGGCTACGACGCGATCGTCGCCGAGCTCGAACGGTGATCGCCCTCGACCCGTGGGCATGGGCCGCGCTCGCGGTGGCCGCGGTGACGATCGGCATCTCGAAGACGGCCCTGCCCGGCGGCAGCATCCTGGCGATCGCCCTGTTCGCCGCGGTCCTGCCCGCCCGCACCTCGACGGCCGCGACCCTGCTGCTGCTCATGGTCGGCGACCTGTTCGCGCTCTTCGCCTACCGCCGGCATGCCCACTGGCCGACGCTGCTGCGCCTGGCGCCCGCGGTCATCGCGGGACTCCTCGTCGGATTCGCGTTCCTCGCACTCGCCGGCGACGGGGTGGTCCGCCGCGCGATCGGCGTGATCCTGCTGCTGATGATCGCCGTGACGCTTTGGCGCCGGTGGCGGCAGAGCAAGGCCGACACAGTGACCCCGCCGTCGGGAGGCATCGTGCTCGCGGGCGCCTACGGCACGCTCGGCGGCTTCACGACCATGGTCGCCAACGCAGGCGGGCCGGTCATGTCGATGTACTTCTTGGCCACCCGCACGCCCGTGCAGGTGTTCCTCGGCACGTCGGCATGGTTCTTCGCCATCATCAACGTGATCAAGGTGCCGTTCCTCGCCGGCCTTGGGCTGTTCCATGCACCGGTGCTGCTGATGGATGCCGTGCTCGCCCCGCTCGTGGTGATCGGCGCGCTGCTCGGCCTGCGGGTCGCGCGGCGGATGAACCAGCGCGTGTTCGACCGCATCGTGATCGTGCTGACGATCCTCGGCGCGGTGTATCTGCTGATCTGAGCGCCTGCGCCGCACCCGGATGCTCAGTCGAGGAAGATGTCCGGGAACAGCGCGCTGTCGGGTGTGCCGGGGATCGCGGCGTAGCCCGAGAAGTCGGTCACTCCATCGGCCTCGAGCACGTCTTCCACGATGAGCGACTGCCCCGTGTACGACGCCGCGGGCTTGAGGAGCACGGCATACGCGGCATCGGCGTAGATCTCGGGCGTGCGGCTCGCGGCCATGACCTTGTCGCCGCCGAGCAGGTTCTGCACCGCCGCGGTCGCGATCGTGGTGCGGGGCCACAGTGTGTTGGCGGCGATCCCGTCGCGCGCGAACTCCGCCGCGAGGCCGAGCGTCGCCAGGGTCATCCCGAACTTCGCCAGCGTGTACCCGGTGTGCGCTCCGAGCCACTTCGGCGTCGGGTTGAGGGGCGGCGAGAGGGAGAGGATGTGCGGGTTCTCGGCATCCTTCAGGATCGGCACGGCCGCACGGGAGAGCATGAAGGTGCCGCGCACGTTCACGTCCTGCATCAGGTCGTACTTCTTGGCGCCCAGGTCGAGCGAGCGCGAGAGGTCGATGACGCTGGCGTTGTTGATGACGATGTCGATGCCGCCGAACTCACCCTGCGTCTTCATGACCGCTTCGGTGATGTCGTCGTCGTCGCGCACGTCGCCGACGATCGGCAGCGCTTGACCGCCCGCGGCCCGGATCTGCTCGGCGGCGGTGTGGATGGTGCCCTCGAGCTTCGGATGCGGGGTGTCGGTCTTCGCGAGCATCGCGATGTTCGCACCGTCGGCGGCTGCCCTCAGCGCGATCGCGAGTCCGATTCCGCGGCTGCCGCCCGATATCAGGATGGTCTTTCCGGCAAGGGACATGGTTTCTCCTGGGTTCTCGTCGCGAGTTCTGACGTGTTCCGGTCGCACTTTCTGCCGCTTGTGAGCTGCGAGAGCGGCAGAAACTGCGACCGGAGC
>NZ_SSDF01000088.1 GCF_004794515.1 Microbacterium sp. A20
ACTCGTCTTCGGACTCGTCTTCGGACTCGTCTTCGGACTCGTCTTCGGACTCGTCTTCGTCGCCTGCCGGCGCCTCAGACTCTCCCGATGCGGTGAGCGTGTGCTCACCGAGCTGCGGGAGTGCCCACTTCGGAGGGGTCGACCCTGCTTCGAGCAGCAGGGCCTCCCCCTCCTCGGTGAGGACGTACACGTTGCACGCCATGGAGGTCATGGTCAGGCAGCGACCGTCGCGACAAACAGGCGCTTCGCGTCTGAGAGGACGGGGAACGCGACCGCGTCCACGAACGTGAACTCGCGGTAGGGCGGGCCGACCTTCTCGACGACACCGGCGATACCGGGCGCCTCCTGGAAGGACATCTCCGCGAGGTTGCTGTTGACCAGCTCGAGCGCGGTCGCCGTGACGCCCCACTCGGTGCGCCCCAGGTCGCCCAGCTCTGCCGGGGTGAACAGGACGCGGTTCGCGGGGATCACTCGGGCGAGCTGGTCGGTGGTGACGGACTCGACCTGGGTGTCGTACGGAGCGACGAACGGCGGGAGACCGTACGAGGCGAGGAGCGTGTTGACGTCCTCGAAGCTCGCGTACGTGCGACCGGCGGAGGCACCGTAGATCGCGTCGATGATCTCCTTGTTCCGCTGCACGAGACGGAGGACCGTCTGCGAGGTGCGGATCGCGCCAGCCGGGGCACCGTTGGTCGCGACGTAGACGTCGTGCCAGGTGATCAGGTTGGTGAGGACCGTCGCGGTGGCGAGGTTGCTCCACAGCGTGCCCGCGGTGACCAGGTGTGAACCCGGGACACCGAAGTCTGCCTCGAAACCGCCGTTGATCTCGGACACGGTGAGCTTGCCGTCCGTGAGGACGTCACCCCACGCGAGCTCGAGACGTCGGAAGATGTTCCCGACGAGGTCCTCGGCGTCGTTGTAGATCGCGTCGGCGAGGGCGGCGGTGTTGGTGCCGTTCACGCGAGCGAACTCCAGCTGCAGCCGCTCGTACTCGCCCTTGTTGCGCGAGTCCGAGAGGGGAATCATGCCGACCGAGCCGGTGGAGCCGGTGTCGCGGTCGGACACGTGGATGCGTCCGTCGTAGGTGCGGTACCGGGCCGTACGGTTGCGCTTCACGATCTCCGCGAAGTTGACCGTGTTGGTCAGGTTGTTCCGCGTCGGGAACGCGTTGAGCAGCGCCAGGTCGCTGGGGACCGGGACTGCGCGAACGAACGCCGAGAGGGCGTCGGGGCTGACGGGGGCGTCGAAGACGATAGCCATCTAGCTCACGCTCCTTCCGAGAAGTTGACGAGCTTCAGGTCCGTGCGGGCGTCGGCGTCGAGCGACCCCTTGCCCGTCTGGAACGGAAGCTTGGACGGGATGACCTCGCCCTTGTGAAGGCCGGCACCTCCGACGCGAGTTGCGCCAGCACCGACAGTCACGGACGAGAACAGGATCTCCACGGCCGTCTCGCTGCCGTTGGTGGCAGCGGGGTCGTACGGTGCGTACAGCCCCGACGTGGTGACCTGGCCGAGCACCGTTCCGGACGGGATGAACCCGTTCGGGTAGTGGGTGCCGGCGGTGAATGCGCTCACGTCCAGGACGATGCTCGGGTTGTCACCCGGCAGCGTTCCGTCGGGGCCACGAAGCCACGAACGGTTCTCCGACTGGAACGTGGAGCGGCGAACGGTGATGTCAGACATCGGTGTTTCCTCTCTACTTCTTCTTTCCGAAGCGGCGTTCCGCTTCGGCTTCGCCGGTTGCCCGGCCTGTGGTTTCGATCTGCTCGTGCTGGCCCTGGAAGCGGGCGAGGTTCGCCCCGCCGCCCTTCGGCTTCTCCTTGGTGTTCTCGTTCACCCAGGCGGTGATCTTGGCCGTGTCGGCCTTGTCACCGTCGATGAACTCGGAACGGTCCAGGGTGAGGAGCTTGGACGGCTCCACGTCGCGGCCGATCAGCGCACGGTCGAGAGCGTTGGTGACGCGCTCGCTCGCGAGAATGCCGATGACCTCGGTACGCCCTGCCTGCTTCGCGTCCTCGATCGCCTTTTCTTCGGCGCTCTGGGACGCTGCGCGGGCCGCGTCGAGGTCGGCCTGCAGCTGCGCGATCTCTTCCGGGGTCTTACCCCCGAACGCCTTGACACGGTCCTCGTGCTTTCGGGCTTTGTCCTGCCAGTAGGCGGCCTGCTGTTCCGGCGTCATCTCCTTGACGGGGGTGTTGGCCGGGAACCCGGCTCCGGCGCCGTCGTCACCCTCGTTGTCTGCCATGAACCGGATACCTCGAAGGTCGAACTTCGAAGGGCCGATCTGCGCCAGACCGTCGAGGCCACGACGAGCGAAGTGGGGCGTGCGTGCGAGCATGATCTATCTCCCATGTCGGGTACTTGGTGGTGGCCCCATGTCGGGGAAACCGCACGAGTTGTGCGGTGGTCTAGATGGCGTCGATCTCCGACGCGGATGTGAAGTGCTGCTCGCGCCACGTGAGGACAGCGCCGAGCTCGCCGTGCTCGCGGACTGCGATCAGGTCGAGGTAGTCGGAGATGCTGTTCTTGCCGTCGATGAGACGGGCGCCGCGGTCGCTGGAACCGAACTGGCTCTCGATCGTGGAGTGGATCATCTCGAGGCGATCGGGGTGGATGATTTGCACGTCCGGATCGCCGTCATAGGGGCGCTGTCCGCAATCGCATCCAGGGTGGATGGGCTGCAGGTCCTGGGCCCAGTACCGCTGGGTCGATGCGATCACGCACATGGTGCAGTTCTCGCGACCGGTGAGGACGCGCTCGGTCATCCGGACGCCGCCCGACTGCATCGCGCGTCGCGCGGAGTGCGTCTTCGCGAGCTGCAGGTTTGTCGTGACGATCGACTGCAGCCGCGTCTTGCCCGCTGCGACGGCCGCCGTGACCGACTGGCCTTTCGAGAGCGTGTCGTGCATCGTCGCGAACGGGCGCGCGTAGAGCGTGTCGTCGCTGATCCCCCGGAGGTTCCGGGTGGTGGCTTCGAAGGTGCGGCCGGTGACCGTGTAGCCCTGCTCGGCTGCCACCCGCGCCATGTACGCGTCGGTGATGTCAGAGATCCGCTGCTGCCCGGCCTGGACCCTGGGGGCGACCGTGGCGAGAAGACGAGCGATGTCGTCGTCCCGCCACGATCCCATGCTGTTCCAGTAGCGCATCGCGAAGTTCTGAATCGTCAGCCGAAGCTGGTTGATCTGAACGTCATATGCGCGATCGAGCCGTGTGACCATCAGCGATCCTCCACGACCTGCGCATCCTGTTCAGGGAGACGCAACGAGACTGGCACCGCTCCGGTGAACTCGATTCCTTCGAGCCCGACGCGAATCGCCGCATCCTTCGGGCTGACCCCGGCGCGGATAAGCACACCGAGAGCGTCAGCTCGCGACTTCGCCTCTTCGGGCGTCAGCGGCTGGCTGGCTGGCTGGCTGGCTGGCTGGCTGGCTGGCTGGCTGGCTGCGCATCGTCGACCAGCGACGCGAGAATGAGCGCCTGGTCGGCCTGTTCAGCCATCACTTGGTTGATCTCGTCGGGCGTCATCTGCCAGACCTTCCGGAGAATCGTCTTCAGCGGAAGAGTCGTCGACACCTGCGAGGTAGCCGACCCCATGTCGGCGAGCGAGAACCGCTCCGTGGGCTTCCACCCGACCGTGATTCCCGACTTCACTGCCCGCTTCTCATCGCCGGCGGTGAGGAAGATCAGGTGGTACAGATCGACGATCCCCTGCGTGACACGGGTGATCTTGTCCTCGACAGCGAACGTGAGACCCTCGCGAGTGAACTTCGCGCCCTCCGCTGCCTGGTTGTCCGGAGCGAAGATCGACATCGGTCGGCGGGTGACCGCTGCGAGACGCATGACCTCGTCCTTGATCGCAGAGAGGATGCCTTGGACATCGGCTTGCGTGGACTCCCAGACCTTCGCACCGCTCGGAAGAAGGAACCACTGCCCGGGGTCGGAGGTGAGGATGTCGTCGAGGTCATCGACGCCGATCGCATGCTGGAAGCCGTCCTGGACCTCGACCTCGTCGGTGTTCGCATCCATCTGGATTGCGCGCTGCTTGAAGGCCTGGTACATGACGATGACTGTCATCTGGAAGACGAGCCGGTCGATCCGTCGCAGGATGCGCAGGTGAGGTTCGAACTCGCCCTTGCCGTTGCGGTTGCGGAACCGCACGACGGGCACGAACCGGTGCTCGAGTTCGGCGCCGTCCTTGCCGCCCTGCTCGGCGTCCCAGGTCCAATCCTTGCCGTCGAACCCAGCATCGCCGCTCGAGCGCCGCTTGGCGACGTAGGTTCGGGCGTTCGTGTTGTCGCGGACGGAGCCGGGGAGCATGACGACGGCGTAGTCGAAGCCGTCGAACTGGTCGCGGAGGAACTTGACACCGCAGATGATGCGCGACTGGCGCGCCGGGTCATGGAACGTCACCAGATCCCGCGGGTCCTCTGCCGTGACAGTGATCTCATCCGTATCCGGGTCCTTGCCCACGATCGCAAACGAGTTGCCAGCCCACAGCATCGTCTCGACACACGAGGCGAGCTCCACATCTAGGTTGTTGTCTCGCCAATGCGCCCAGGCCGTCTCATCGAGCACTTCGCCGGACACCGAGGTGCGGATGTCGCGAACGCTCATCCGCTCCCGCAGCGACCCCGTGATGAGCTCGGCGAAGTTGGTGGTCGACTCTTCTTCGAACTCGGCGAACGCCGCGCGAGCATTCTTCACCGCAGCGGGTGCCGGCGGGTTACCGTCGTGCCATGCCGCGAGCTCAAGGAGGCGCGGACGCTGCGCGTCCCGCTTCTCGAACGCTCGCTCGAGCCACCAGCCTGGCGTGTAGGGAGTCTTCGTAGCGACAGCCATGTGACCCCCTTGTGTCTCATCGGGACCCGATACGCCGGATCACCGCTCGCTTCTTCTGGACTGGTTTCGCACCGCCCTTGAGGGCGTCGAGGCGCGCTTTCCACGACAGAACCGCTGCCATGCCAGCGTCGAACTTGAGGCCCATCTGCCCGTCCTGCTTCTGCATGACGTACAGCGGCTCTCCGTGGTCGTCGCGGAGGCGAAGTTCCTTCTTCCCGGCGTTGCCGAGGTGCCGGATCAGGTCGTCGTGGGGCGACAGCACCCGACCGATGATGAAGTCGGGATTGACGCGACCACCGAATCGAATAGACCCGGCGTCGATCGCTTCCTGATATTCGCGAAGCGCATAAGCCATCTGGCTGTGGCGCTTCGTGTACCACTCCTCGACCTGGCCGGGGTACTTTGCGTACCAAGAGCCGATCGTCTCGGTCCAGTGCGGCGGGTCCGCGTACAGCTTGAACACGCGGTACCGCCTCATGGCGTCTTCGAACGCGGCTGTGACCTCGTCTTCTGGTACTTCCCAGTCGTCGGCGTCGTCCGGACGCTCCCAGAGCCCGATGAGCTCCTGCAGACCGGTCTTGATGTCCGTTGCGACGATGGCCGTCGCGTCACGGAACCGTGCGCCGTCGAACCCGAGAGCTACGAACGCCCCGCGCGGGATGCACTCCCCCGGGCTGAGTAGACCGTTGAGCTGCGTCTTGTCGAAAAACGTCGAGTCGGACTTCCGCCACCGGTTCAGCCACACCCGCTCGAGGTACGCCTTGTCGGCCTTCGGGCGATCCCACTGCTTCGCGATCGACTCGAACTGGCCGGGACCGTACTCCCCCGCGGGGCCGGTGGCGTCCGAGATCGCCGCGATGCGCGCCTCGATCGTCGTGAGGTCCTTGTGCTCGTCCCCCGCCCACCGGGCAAAGAACATCAGCGCAGGTTCGTCGATCTCGCCACGGTTGATCGCCTCGGCCTCCGCACGGACATCCTCCTGGATGGAGTTCTGTCCGGGCTGACCGGCGGTCGACGTGTACAGCGCCCACGGGTCCTCAAGGGGACGCTTCGTGAGGTTCGCCGCCATCGTCTCGTGCGCGTGCTTGGCCGAAGGGAGGTAGAGCCGGTGAGGCTCGTCGAAGTGTTGGAACGTCGTCAGCGCACCATCACGGGACCCCGGAGAGTTCGACACCGGGACGACCTTGCCGTCCGCGCGACCTCGATAGTCGAGCCGAACAATCCGATCGAGCGACGCATCGAACAGATCAGCGTCAGGACCTTCCTCGACGACGTACTTGAGGACACCGTAAGCAAGCTCTGACACCTGCTCTTCGGTGACCGCCATCATCGGGATGTACGGCTGAACGACAGGACGCCCAACGGGATCGCCGTCGGCGTCGAACCCGTCACACCGCGCCGGCGCTTCAGGGTGCAGCTCAACGAGTGCGACCCACGCCGCGAACTCCGTCTTCGCCATGCCCTTTCGCCACTCGATGCTGCCCCGCTGAAAACGGCGGCGCCCAGCAAGACGATGCCCCTGCGGGTACACCTCGTAGAGACGGTACAGCGCAGCGAGCTTCTCGTCATCGAGGATCGCAGGCCGTCCGGCGAGCGAGCCAGGACCGAACACAGCGCGCTCAGTGATGAACTGCGCAAGCTCCGGGCCGAGAGTCGGGTACGAAAGGTCAAGCGGCGGAACAATCAGGACCGCCATGGCCGGTCTACGCCAGCTTCAGGCGAGGATCGTTGCCAGGCTTCGGCTGCTTCGAGGACTTGCGGCGCTCCGTGCGCTCCTCAGCCTCGTCGGCAAGAGCGAACTGGATCTTGAGCCGAGCACGGTCCTCGGGAGTCGTACCGAACTTCGCGGTGCGAAGACGCAGCTCGCCCGCGAGCTTGTAGTCGCCCTCGACGAACTGAGCGTGAAGGAGCGCGGCCATCTTGAGCTCTTCCCAGTCAGAGTCCGTGAACTCGGTGGAGAGAGGTGATGCCGCCCACATCGACCACCACTCGACGGTCGCGGTCGGCCAGTCGACGATGTCCGTGAACTTGCCCTCTTCGCTGTCGACGCTCTTGTACCGCGTCGGGAGTTCAGGCTGCGCCGTCGGCTGCACCTCGATGACACGGAGCGACGCTCCGGTCTTGTTGCGGCGGACACGCGTGGCAGCGTCCTTCGGAAGTGGGCCTTTACCGGACATCGCGGACCCCCATGTCGGGAAGAGAATGTACCCATGTCGGGCGGAATTACGCGGATTAAGCGTTACAATTGAAGGATGAAGCGTGAGTGTGAATGGTGCGGCGTCGGGATCATCACCACGCGCTCGGACGCTCGGTTCTGCTCAAGCAAGCACCGCGTGTACGCGCATCGCGCGGCCAAGCGGTCACCGCTCACCCTCGCTCTCACCTCTCGGGATCGCTGGGTGCGCTGGCGGTTCGAGACCCGCAAGGGCAAGCCGACCAAGGTCCCGGTCGCGATCGATGGGCGCCGAGCGTCCAGCACCGATGCGGCTACGTGGACGTCGTTCGCCTCAGCGTCGAAGTCATCTCTCGGCGAAGGTCTCGGGTTCGTGCTCGGCGACGGAATCGGATGCATCGACGTCGACCACTGCGCGGCCGATGGAGTGATCGATCCGCGTGCGCTCGAGCTGGCGCGCGAGTCGAACCCGTTCTACGTCGAGTACTCCCCATCGGGTGACGGCATCCACATCTGGCTCAACCTTGACGAGCAGCCTGGAACCCGACGCGTCGAGAACGGCTTGAGCGTCGAGCGGTACAGCACCGGTCGGTACATCACCGTCACCGGTCGACCGATCAGCCTGTAACGGCTATCTCCGTCCGCGGCGATCTGAGCCACTGGCCCGATCGAGGGTCACTCGCACCCGGCAACTCCGTTTGAAGCCCGCTCCGCAATACCTCGCTGCAGCGCGCCCCAAATCTCCCAGACTCGTACAGAAGAAATTCAACAGCATCTCCCCGGCGGTCAGGAGAGGGGTGGGGAGGGGGTGGGGGCCTACCCTCGTCGTCGTGAGCGGCCTCTTGCTGCTTCTCTTTGCGTCTTGGCCTTGTGGCATGGTGTGCATGCTGCTTGGCCGTTGCTGAGGTCGTAGCGTGCGCCGCCCTCGGCTACGGGGACACGGTGGTCTGCCTCAGTGGCTCGGTGTGTGCAGCCTGGGCCGCGGATCTCGCACATGCCCTTGGCTCGGGACAGGACGGCCTTGCGCCACTGTGTGTGTCCGGTTCCTGTTGCGTGTGAGCGTCCTGTCCAGTGGTGGACGGTGTGCTCTTCGCAGTAGCGGGTGGTGGTGATGCGGTTGTCGCACCCGGGGGTCGGGCATTGGCGAGGGGCCCTGGGCATTGTGCGTGTACCCCCTGGGGTTTGAGGTCTATCCCTGGGGTAGGAACTCGGCCTTGAACTCGAAGCAGTGGCGCCATGGGTCGGTGAGGATGAACTCGGCGTTGAGTTCGGGGAGCATGAAGCCGCGGTGCCCGTGCTGTTCGGTGAGGGCCTTGAGCTGGTCGATGGCGAACTGGGCGGCCTCTTCGAGGCTGTCGGCCGTCACGGTAAAGGTGATGTCCGGGTTCGGCTCTGCCATCAGTCGTCTTCCCAGAAGGCGGCGGGTCGCATGACCGCGCGGACGGGCCGGCGGGCGTCCCTCTCCTCCGCGAGGCATCGGTCCTCACAGAGGACGGCTGCGCGGGCGGAGGGGTAAGTGTCGCCGCAGATCTCGCAGTCGAAGGACTGGTCGGTCATGGTTCGTCTCCGTATGCGTGGTCGATGCGGTCCGAGAGTGCGGCGAGGCTGTTCTCAACGCGGACGATGTAGCCGATGAGCTCGGGCTTGGACATGCGCTTGAGTTCGCGGCGGCGCTGCAGGTCGGTCTTCACCGCAGTGGTCAAGTCCTGGTGGGCGGCGTTGACTTCGCGGACGTCACTCACTGCGTGCTCCCTCTTCGAATGGCCCGACCCTCTTCGCGCGCATCTCGGCGACGTCGGCGGGAGTGATCGGCCACGGCATGAACTGCTCGAGGACGCCGGCGAGGTGATCGACCATGAGTTCGGTCTCCCGCTCGAAGGTGCGCCACATCCATACCGAGGTCGGCGAGGTGCGAATGACTTCGGTCTGGGAGTTGTGGACGATGTGCAGCAGCTCGTGGACGAGCGTGTTGCGTTGAGTGCTGGCCGAGTACGTCCACCAGTCCTTGTTCACTGCGATGGGAACGACGCGGCGACCGTAGACCGGATGGACGCTGGCGTTCGTTGTGGCGTCGGATGAGGCGAGCGACAGGAACACGTCCCACTGGCCAAGGCCGAGCAGGTCCTTCAGCTGGTTGATGTACAGCTGGATGGCGTCTGCCTCGTCCGGCGTGAAGTGCGTGTTCTGCTCACCCTCATCAGTGGGCTGCTCGTCAGGGTGCCAGTCGCGGGACTCGACCTGGCCGTTCTCGGGGCGCTCGTCCGGTGTGCGTCCCGGTGTCGTATCGATCACGATGACCTCCGTGCCAGGAGGCGTGCCATGATCTCGGGGCCGCTGATGAGCCCGAGCCCACGCGAGTCGCCATATCGACCAGTCGGCTTCTTGCGCGCCTTCGTGTGCGGGATGCCTGCGCGCTTGCGAGCCTTGCGGGCGGCGTTGCTCACGAGTCGCCTCTCGACAGCGCCCATCCAAGGGCGGGCTTCCAGATGATGTGGACCAGGATGCTGAGGCTGATTCCGGCGACCATGCCGAGCAGAGCGCGCATTCCGCCTCCGTGAATATCCGTGGGTTAATGCCTCATCCGGCTATCGCGATCAGATACGCGTATGCCGTGATGCGGTTACCCGATTGGGTCGAAGGGAAAGGAGATGTGAGGCCCCGATATCTGCCGTCGGGGCAAGCGCGTATGTAGTTGTTGCCCCTATGCACGCCAACGGGTGCGCTCCGGCGGTGTAGTCCGGCTCTTCGGGGCAGTTCGCCGCGTTGCTGTGCGGCTACCCTCAACCACGCTCACCAGGACCGGGGGATCAACTGGCACGGCGGGAGGGGTCTTAACGACGAAACCCCCGGAGTGGTGTCCGAGGGTGGTGGGTAGAGAGAACTCAACCTAGACCAATGTATCAGGGCTAGCGGTCAAGCGTTTCGACGGTTCCAGCGTGTCCGATGGTGCCCCGTCGGAATGTCGCCCCATCGGACGGCCAGGTCGGGCATGCCCGGTCTGGTCTCCTCCGTTGGGTGCGGGAACGTGGCGATGCCGTCAGCCCGCAACCATCTGCGGATCGTCGACTCCGATACCTTGAACAGCCCGGTGAGCCATGCGACCGGGACCACCGCATCGGCGAGCTCGTCAGATCTGATGTAGTCGGTCTTGGTGGTCACTCCGGGTACCTCTCGTTGTAGATGTCCTTGCAGGTGCCGCACACGGGGAACTTCGTGAAGTCGCGCGACGGTCGCCACTTCTTCCCGCAGAGCGCGGTGATGGCGACACCCTCGAACATCGACCGCTCGATGTCCTTCTTGAGTGCGTAGTGCGAGAACAAGTCATGGTCGCCGGCATCGGTCGTGACGGCGTCCGGTTTCTCGGTTACGGTGGTGTTCATAGATCCCTCTCTCGTGTTGCGTGAGTCTGGAGATGCCCTCTTCGGTACGATCGCGGCATGTCAAACGGGGACTGGCGCAGGGAACTCGACGCACGTCGGCGAAGGCAGGAGTCCGCGTTGCGCGTGTACGACTTTCTGCATGTCCCCGTGATCTGGTTGCGAAGCCTTCTGGTCCTGCTCGCATGCGGATGTGTTGCTTGGTCATTGAGCGGCAAGGACCCGATCGCGGACGCGAGCGAGGCGCTCGGCCCCGCTGTGTTAGTCGTCCCGACAGTCGTTGTCGTTTGGGCGGCGCTTGAGATTTGGATGGCGGTCGCAAAGCGGCGCGGTGCGTTCGTGGAGTAGGGTTCCCGTCATGGAGCTCCTGTTGCCGATCGGGATCGGCATCGCAATCTTGGTCGCGATCGGCGCCGTTGCGTTGCTGTACGGAGCCCTTGCACAGGCGATGCGGCCAAAGCCGGGGATCTTTGGCAAGAAGGCGGCCGATGCAAAGCGCCGCGAAGATGCTCGCTATGCCCGCGAGTGGGAGACGCTGACTAGAAAGAAGTAGCGCGATCCGAGCTGCTTCCAGGTAGGTGAGACACTCAGCCATCGGGCCCACCTGACTCCGCTATCCTCGGCTCATGCCTTCTGACTCGCTCTCGCTCGAGAAGGTTCATCGTCGAAAGAACGGGCAGCGGTACGCGTTCGATCGGTCGCCGGAGTTCCCGGCCCCGTGGTGGTACATGGGGTACTCCGGTGAGTCTGGAGCGCACTGTTTCTCGGCTCGACGAGATGGGGTCGAGGTGGCGCGGTGCAAGCTGCAGCTGCGCGAGCAGGGCAACACCCTGCCGGGTTTCGATGACCAGCCGAATGGACAGGTCGACATCCTTGCGCTCGAGGTCGCGGTGTCGGTGCGAAGGCAGGGCGTGGGGCAGTTGTTGCTCCTGGCGATCGGCGCCGAGTTCCCGGGTACGAGACTGACTGCGTTGAACGATGACGCGACGTTGCGGAAGTTCTGGGACGGTATCGGATGGATCCGTCATCAACCCTCGAACCCGTTGTTCGCTGGCGTCGAAAGGGTTACCTACTCGGAGGTGTGAGCAAGCGTCGGACATCGTCCGCTCCTTCCTGCTTCACCGCGGCCAGCAGAGGCGCTGACGCGGAATATTGAGCTATCGGTTCGACCTCTCTAACGTCGAAAGCGTGTTCATCTTGATCGTCTCGAGCGACTCGACGGACGCCCATCGGACTGGCACACAGGCGCCTCCCCAAGCGGCGCCTGTGTGTCGTCGTTGTCAGCGGAAGATGGACGTTGTGCCCACCCAGCGCGGACCGATCTGGCAGTGCCGGGAGTGCGGGAAGTGCCGGCTGATTCGCCCGTAGGCTCATCACTCCGTTCCTTCCTGCTTCATCGGCACCCAAGGGTCAGGATCGAACGTGCGAGCGGTGCGCCCGAGGAGCGTCTGCACCTCGCCCTGCCCGAACCCGCCGCGCTCAGCGATCCGCTCGGCGCTCTGCGCCCGGCCGTGACGTCGTGCGTACGCTTCCCAGACCGCGAGATGCTCGGCCCATGAGATGGTTCCGGCCGGGCCGACGTCCTTCGTCGCCTGCAGGGGCGCGCGCCGCTCATTGACCCCCGCCCAGTACGTCTGCCAGTCGAAGGCCTGCTCGCGGTGTTCGGGGCAGAAGTCCTGCAGAATGACGGTCATCTCCGGCCCGATGTGGTGGAGTGTGTTCACCCACCCGGCCCGACCGGTCATCGTGCGCGCATCAGTGAGTCCGCGCCCGGAGTGAACCGTGGCGTCGCAGTCGAAGTTGTCGCACGAGATCTTCACCCGCTGCTCGACGCTCATCGCACACCCCCGACGCCAGCAGCACGCAGAGCCTCGCGCATGCGCCGTATCGCGTTGTCACGGACATGGGGCGCGGCGTTGTCCCACGTCGCGACGCCGCCGTTCGTGACCCACGACCGGGCGGCGGCCTGCACCTGCGCGTCGGACGGTTCGCCCTTCGGCTCGAACGCAGCATGGAGAGCGGCGCGCTCACTCAGGAACGACAGGATGCCGCCCGCGAGGAACTCTCCAACTCCGTACCCTGCGTCTCCGTCTAGCGCCTTGTCGATGAACTCAGCGAGCGCGATTCGGTCGCGGTGCTCGGACGGTTCGCCCTGCGGTTCCGGGACGGTCTTCACCGTCTCAGCAGAACTCTCCCGACCAGCTTCTTTCAGCGTCCGACCCAGCCAGCTATCGAAGACCTCTTGCATCGCGGGAACGTCATCGGGTATCAGGGACATGTGATCGACCCAGATGTCGCGGACCTCGTCTGTCGTCGGGAACTCTGACCCGCCCGTCGGTCTCGGCTCCGGTACCTCGGTGCGACGAAGAGCCGACAGGATCGGATCGATGACATCGACATTCACCCTCGGAGCATCGCCGGGACGCCACCCGTAGCGCCATCCGCGAAAGTCGCAACCGCCCTCGGTCACCCAGGGGCCATGCAACTCGTCGAGCAGAGTTGCCAACGCTTCCCGCTCGTCGTCGGTCGGGGTGTGCGAGATGAGGGTCATCGTCTCGTCACGGCGTGCCTGGGCGTGCTTCTGATGCTCGGTGCTCGACTCGGTCGGGGTGTGGGCCTCCCCAGGAGGTACCACCGTCCACCCCTGACGGCGAAGCTCGGCGGCGACGGCAACACGTAGCGCGGACTCGGTCTGGTCCGCGATGCGGCGCGTTGCTTTGCGGATGATCTCGTTCGCGTCGAAGTGCGATGGGAACTCGTTGTCAGTCATCGGTGATGTCCGTTCTATGGTTGGGTGCTGTCATGTGGATGTTCATGGCGGCGCGTTCGCCTGGAATGCCGTACGTCGCATTTGAGAGGTCGGGAGACGGCATGGATTGGTCTTCGTTCTGGCCCGACATGTTGGTCGCGGGCCTCACCACGGGCGTGATCGCAGCACTCGTGCTGTTCGCGGAACATCGAATCTCGAAGCGTTCCGCCAAACGGGCAGCGCTCAACGCCCAGACGCACGTTGTTCAGCAAGCGGCGCTGCTGCTCGATCGCGAATTCACCTACGCCTATAGGACGCTCGAACCCGACACCAAGAACCTGCGGAAGCTCCGGAAACTCGTACGCGCTGTTCCCGCAGGGAAACCGGCAGAACCGGTCCGCCCGTACCGCTACGCGGAGGGCACTTCGAACGCCGACGAAGCGCTTCGGATTCGAATTGAAGCCATCCACTCGCACATCGACAGGTACTCCGCGATGCCGGGCCTCTCCCGAGACTTCGTCAGAGGTACGTTCATCGACCATGCTCGCAAGTTCGCCGAACACCCTGACGATGAGCATGTGTGGAACTGGACTGGATTGCAGTACGTCTTCAAGGATTCAATGCAGGCGGAAATCGAGTCAGACGAGGAACTCGCCGAGGCACTCGACGCCTACGTGACCCAACGACAGGTGCTGCACGCGTACCGTGAGGCCTTTCTCCTCGCGAATGGTGACTGGCGCATCCACGAATGGTCGGCAAGCATCGCCGCCCAAAAGGGAGACCCCCGGTGGCCTGTGACTTGGTGGCGCGAGTGGAACCGTCGGGCCGACGTCGCTGCCGCCAAGCGAAGGGCTGATGCCGACGCCGCCGAACTAATCGCCGGCATCAACCCGTCCGAGGGCTACCCTTAGCGGTTCGCCAGCTCGAGCAAAACGTCGGCATGGCAGGGCTGGTCGAGCGGACACCAGCACGCGAGATTCTTCCCCGCGAGCTCGGTCCGGATCTGCTCACGGTCGGGATAGCCGAACGCCTCGCGGGCCTCGGTATCCGTCGTGAACATCTCCCGGAACCGCGCCACGGCGATCGGGCGCCCGCCCGGGGTGAGGATGAGCCACGGGTTCCCCCACCGAGTCGGGCGCGAGACCACGATGGTGTTCTCCGGCTTCCGCCACCCTCGCTGCCGGGAGAGCTGCACACGTTCAGGCATCTCGCTTCTCCTTCTCGGCCGCTTTCTCGCGGCGTTTCATGTCGGCTTCGAACTCGGCAAAGATGGGTGCGTTCTTCGCGGTCCAGAGGAGGAACGGGTACGAGTACCCGCACCCCTCAGTGCCGCAGACGACACGTTCGTCGTCGCCGCGTTTCGCGGGGCCCTGACGCCACAGGTGATCCCACCCACAGGCAGGGCAGGGCATGTGCGGGATGGGCCGCAACTCGGCGTCACTGTCAGGCCAACGCCGCAACGCGAGTCCGATGCGTTTCAACAGCACGACCGCCTGCGTCGCCCCGTCGATGGTGTTGATGAGCTGGTCCCGGTCCCGCATCCACGCATCCACCGCGTCATGCGCGAGACCGATCGCCGTGTCGATGTTCGCCGTCGACGGGATCACCCGTGCGCCGATCGCTTCCATGAGCTCGTCGGCGGCGATCCACGTGTCCGGCATGAGGATCGACCGTTCCATCGACGTCGCCACCCGCTCCCCCAACGCCTGCGGCGGGCGTTCGATCGAACGCAGGTGGGCGATGAGGTCCCCAAGCTTCGGGAGGGCCGTGTCGAGCCTCCCGAAGCACACCGGGCACAGGTACCCGAAGTGCGCTGACCGTGGGATGCACCCACGGCACTGGTCGTTCTCGCAGTCCGCGTAGTGCGCTTCCGGGATGCGGTCACCAGCAGGGGTTCTCCCCCGCCGCCGACACGGGAAGGGGCGGTCCCGTCTCGGAACCGCCCCCATGGAATCGTGGTTGGTGATGCACGTCTCGTGCTCGTCAGGCATGCGCCGCCTCGTCCTCGTCGTGGATGCCGAACCGCTCGACCTCCGCCTGTTCGCGGCCAGACAGCTCCGGCGCTTCCGGGAAGATCGGATCGATACTCACGCCTTCCTCGTAGCTGATCGCCACAGGAACACTCGCGAGCACCTGATCGGGGTAGCCGATGATGGCGTCCTCGATGCCGACGGCGTTGACCCACTCGACGGCCCAGCACTGGTGCCCGGTCTCGGTTGCTTCCTCGCTACTCCAAGACTCAAGCAACGTGTCCTTGGGTCGGCGTCGGCACGGAGCATCTTCGGGTGCGGTGCAGGTGAACCCGCGGTGCAGCTCGCCGTCCTGGATCTTGAGTTCGACTTGGTGGTAATTCTGGGTGTCCATGTCAGAGCCTTTCTGCGATGCCGTTCACGGCATCTGGTCGGAATGGGTTCGAGATGTCGGTGATCTCCACGCGGAAGTGCGCGGTCACGCCGGGTTGGTGTTCGATGACGAGCCGGGGCTTGTCCATGAACTCCGGGGTGTCATCCGGGACGAGACGTGCGGAGACCCCACGGTCGGAGCCGATGGCGTCGTAGATCACCTTGCACATCGGGTCGGGGCCGTCCGCGTCGCGCTTGTGGCGCGTCGGGACGACCCACACGACCTGAACGGAAACGCGCTGCATCTTCGGAATCTTCGCCACTCGACACAGCACTGCGACCCGTTCGCGGAGCTCCTTCGTCGATCGGGCCTTCACCATGTGATGGACCCGGTCGTTCGAGTGGAGCCCCTTCGGTGGGCGCACGAACGGAAGCTCCAGCGCCCAGCTCATGCCGCCACTCCCAATGCTTCTGCCACGTCGTCGCCGATCCAGTGCGCGACGTTCACCGCGACGGCGTTACCCGCGCCCTGCGTCGTCTCGCTCTTGTTCGCCGCCGACGTGTCATAGTCCTCCCAGAAGCGCTGCGCGCGCAGGTGCTCGACCGGTCCGAGCATCCGGAACCTGACGTCGTCGAGGTCGAACGGCAGATCGCCCACGAACATCTCCTTCGGCCGTGTGCGCTCCGGCACGACAAGCGACACATTCGGTCGTGCGACCATCGCAGGCATCGGCTCGCCGAGCCCCTTGTTCATATGCTCGATCCGCGCGTAGTCGAGTCCGCCGTGATGCTTCGACAGGAACGCCCCGGGCGGGATGGTCAGGCCGTGGTGACTTCCTCCGGCGGTGATGGCTGACAGGGCCGTGTCTTCGACGCCGCGGACTGTGCCCGTGCCGTAGAGCTCCGCAATGTACGGCGGTACGACCAGGTTGTGGTGCGCGCCGCCCGCGGTGATCGCGCCCAGCGGAGCGGCAGCGGGGTCGCTGTTGCGCCGCTCAGATCCGGCCTGCTCGCCGTATTGGTGCGACAGGATCGGCGCGAAGACGAGACCGTCGCCGATCTTCGTGGAACGCGTCGGTAGCGGACCCGATCGGAGTTCGCGGGCGCGGGCGTCGCCGTCGTGGTTGACGGCGATCATGTACGGCGGGACCGCGATACCGTCGCCCTGGCGCGCCATCAGCGGGGCGAGCGTGTCCCACGCGCGGTAGTACGAGTCCGGGTCTCCGAACCGTGGATGCCGCGGGTTCGCCGCGTCCCACGTCTGTCCCGACTTCGCGACCACGGTCGGTCGAGCGAACATCCGAAGGCCCACTTCGATGCGGCGCAGCGTCGCCTTGGAAAGATCGCGCATCCCGAGCGAGGGTCGGTCCCCGATCCGGATGCCGAGGTCCGACCAGTCGATCACCGACGCCGCAGGCAGTACGAACGGTTCGACGATCTGCTGCGCGTGCACACCGGCGTCGCAGACGTACACGTACTGCGTGCCGTACTTCCCGAATCGTGGGGCGCCCTCCGGCGCTGGCTTCTTCCAGTGCTGCCGAGTCGAGACGACCGTGTCGCACTGCGCGCACCACGCTGGCGGTGACGGCTCAAGTCGTGGCTGCGGGACACCCTTCCGGGTCAGCGCGATGTAGATCCGGTCGCGCCACTGTCCAGCGGGGGCGTTGGTGTCGCTGTAGATGTGCGCAGCGTTGACGTTGACGATCTTCCACCGGTAGTCGAGCGCTTCCCACATGCGCAGCCACGGTTCGAACAGTGGCCAGGATGCGACCTCGACGACGTTCTCGATCAGGATCACGTCGAAGCCGCGCGCCTCAGCGGCGCGGATCGGGTCGTACATGGTCGCCCGCGAGCGCTCGCCCGCTTCCGGCGGCAACGGGTCGTCACCGAACAATGTCGGCGCGGTGGCCTTCACCCTCTTGCGACCGCCGGCGGGCGAGTGCCATGTGCACTCTGGCGATGCCCACAGCATCGGGGCGTGAGGAAGTCGGCGCATGTCGTAGCCGCTCAGGTCGCCCTGAACGTGATCAGCATCACGATGATTCGCTGAGTGCACTTGGATCGCCTTGTCCCAGTGGTTGTATGCCGAGACGAGGGTGAAACCTGCCTCCACGAGTCCGCTGCTGGCACCGCCGAATCCGGCGAAGAAGTCAAGAAATGGCAGACTCACGCTGCGCTCCCTTCGATGTCGAGCAGATCGAACAGCGACGGCGTCGCCTGCTCTCGATCGAGCTCCTGCTGGTACATGACGGCGTCGCGGAACGACGTCGGGTTGAGTTCGGACGCCCGCCCCTCCCGGCCGAGCTTCCGTGCGCGCAGCGGGACTGTGCCCAGTCCCCCGAACGGGTCGTAGACCAGGTCGCCCTTGTTCGAGTAGCGCTCGATGAGGCGGTCGACGATGTCGAACTGCAGCGGGCAGATGTGGAACTCGAGCGCGCGCCGCGACTGCTCACCGTTCAGGGTGAGCATGCGGTTCACGTCGTCCCACACGTCCGGTCGCCAGGACCCTGGGTCGAGGCTTTTGAACGTCGACGGCAGCGCGTTCTTCGCTGCCAGGGCCTCCCCTGTGGCGACGTGCGCGTCGAAGTCGTAGACGCTCGATCGGGACTGCCCCTTGAAGAGCCGCGAGCGATGCTTCGGTTCGACGGCCGCGAGTTCCTCCGGTGTGAGAAGTCGGTCGCCGGAGGATCGCCAGTCCGCAGCTGCGTCGATCTGCCAGCGTGCGAGTGAGTAGTTCGGGATCTCCTTCGCGACCCGGTCGTCGGCGTACCCCTTGGAGCGGTCCGACTGCGGCTTGTGGAAGATCAGGATGTACTCCGGCGAGCCGACGCCCATCTTCGTACCGTCCTTACGCATCTCCGTGTAGCCGAGGCGATACGTCTGGTTGTTCTCCCGCACAACATCGGTGGTGACGGTGATCATGCCCATGTAGTCGAAGCCGTGCTTGAGCCCGTGCGCGAGCGCTTCGGCGTGGAACGGCGAGACGGTCGGGATGCCGGCGCCGGTGACGTTGCCGAACTGGATGCGGTCCTTCACATGGCAGGCGTAGATGCGGCCCGGGCGCAGCACCCGCAGGAGTTCTGGGGTGAGGTAGTCCATCTGCTGCCAGAAGTGGAGGTTGTCGTCCGTGTGCCCGAAGTCGTTGTAGCTCGGCGTGTACTCGTAGTGGTTCGAGAACGGAATCGAGGTGACGATCAGGTCGACGGAGTTGTCTTCCATGTGGTCGCGGGTCTCGACGATGCAGTCGTTCAGCGCTAGCGTCCATCCGGGCCCGGACTTCTCGACGCGTTCGACGCCCATGGCTCTGGTGAGCTCGGCGGAGATCGCGGCCGGGTTCAGGCCGAACTCGCGGATCACGTCCGACATGGTGTCGGTGAGGCGGTCGTGTTCCTCCCACTTCGTGAGCAGGCTGTCGCGCACTTCCGATTCAGTCTCGGCGTAGATCAGCGTCACTGAGCATGCGCGCTTCTGTCCGAACCGTTGGATGCGGTGTACCGACTGGATGGTGTCGTTGAACTTGTGCGTGACTCCCACGTAGATCGCCAGGTTCGACTGCTGCAGGTTCATCCCCTGCCCCAGCTGAACCGGCTTTCCGATCAGCGCGAACGTCTCCTGGTTGCGCCATGCGTCGAGGCGACGCTCGCCCTCTTCATCGTCAAGGCCACCGTGGACCGATGAGAACGTGAGCCCCTCGGCGGTCAGCATCTTCTCGATGAGCTCCTGCTCTGCATTCAGGTCGCACCAGAGGATGATCTGGTCGTCCGCGCCGTGCTTCTGCACGTGCTCACGCACGAGGGACAGCATCCGCGCCACTCGAGGCGTGATCGTCTCGCGCTTCTCCCGCGCCGTGTCGATCAGCGACTTCGCGCCGGCGCGGACGAGGACGCCCTGGCCGTCACGGTCGATCTGATCCGAGCGGATCTCCACCTCAACTGAGTCCCACTCCACGGAGAGCGCCGGAAGGTCGTACCCAGCGTCGGAGTGGCCGAGGTCGGACGGTCGCTGCACGAAGCATGCCCAGGTATTCAGCCAGAGCCAGAACTCGCGCTCCTTATGCGGGTACAGCTTGAGGTTCCCGGCCTTCGAGCTGTCGCGCTGGAAGAACCGCGTCAGCGCCTGTCCGGTGTCCATGATGCCAAGGAACCCGGCGTAGTGGATCAGCTCCTTGTGCCGGTTCGGCGACGGTGTCGCAGTCGCGACGAAGCGATACGGGATCGCGTCGAACAGCCCGAGGAACTCCTGGTACGTCTTCGAACCGAACGAGCGCAGCACGGATGCTTCGTCGAGGCTGACGGCGTTGAACCCGTCGACCGAGAGGCGGCCGTCGCGCACGCTCTCGTAGTTCGTGACGTAGATCCCCGACCATGCCGGGTCGATCTCTTCCGTCCGGCGGATGAAGCGGACCTCGAGCCCTAGCAGGTCACGGCCGTCACGGATGAACTCGCCGCGAACCCCGAGCGGTGCAATGATCAGCGCCCGGCCGTCGACGACAGGTGATGCCGGGTGGGTGAGTATCTGCCGCAGTGTCTCCATTTGCATGATCGACTTGCCCAGACCGAACTTGGCGAAGATCGCACGCCGGCCGCCGAGGACCGCCCAACGGACGATGTCGCGCTGGTGCGGGAGCAGGACCTGGTGGAGATCGTCGCTGTGAACGGGGAAGCCGAACGAGCGATCGAATGCGACCTTCTCGCGCAGGAACTCTTCGTGGGACACCTTCGGCATGCGGAAGAAATCGGGGGTCAGCACTGCAGACGTCATGTGTTCTCCTGGAACGAAGAAGCCCCCGACGATGCGGGGGCTGGGTTGGGTGCGAGTTCGAGCTTTCGCCGGCGTCTGCCGACGTACTTCGGGTCGACGTTGAGGCGTTCACCGATCTGTCGGTCGGTGAGTCCTTCGCTGTGGAGGCGGGTCAGGTCGTCGAGTTTCAGTACCGGTGGACGGTGTGGGTTGATCGGGAGTCGCAGGCTGCGGCGCCGGGACCTGACGTAGTCGAGGTTCCGTCCGATCTCCTTCGCGATGAGGATGTCGCTGAGCCCCTTGGCATGGAACGCGGCGATGCGGTCGGTGGTGGATGACGCACGGTTCGGCTGCAGTCTGAGGTGGTGGCGAGTCGCGTTGACCTGCGCGCGTGTCTTCCCCAGCCGCTCCGCGATCTCCCCATCGGTGAGGCCCGCACTGTGCAGATGGAGCACCTGTCGTTGGTTGTCGGTGATCGGCACGCCTGGGTCCTTGCGGACGTACTGGCGGCCTCTCGCGGCCTTCCCCGGTCGCTGCGCCTTGACGGTCATCTGTGCCGCCTTCGCTGCGGCTGCGGTCTCGGCAGCATGCTTCCGCTCACGTTCGACGATCTGTGCGGCGGTCTCCCCCGCGTCGATCGCCCTCCGGAACCCGAAGTCACCCTGGTATCGGGTGTGAACGTCACGGCAGGGCACCGGACCGGGGCAGTGACTCCCCCGGCAACCCCCAGTGAAACCCTCTGCGGTGCTGTGGGGGTAGGTCGGGTCGGACAGGATGTCGGCGGTCATGCGGTCCATCTCCTCTTGTTCGCGGGTAGCTGCAGACGCCTCCTGGCGTTCTGGATTGATGTGTTCGTGGTGCCGAGGCGTGCGGCGATGTCCGCGTCGCACCAGCCCGCCTGGACGAGCTCGCGGACGGTCGACCGCAGCTCTTCCCCCGCGGTACGTTGTGCGAGTTCGTCTCGGAGTACAGCACCGGGTGGGATGCCGAGTTGTTCGGCTTTCGCTTGGATGCGCCAGACGTCCTTCGGTTCCAGGTCGACCATGATCTTCACGACCAGACCCCTCTCAATGGAAAAGGCCATTACCCGTTCTGCTGGGAGGTAGTGGCCTGTGGATAACTCATCGCTCCGGAGAGCGCATCTTCGATAGAAGATGTAGCTGTAGGTGTAGATGTAGATGTAGATGTAGTAGCGCCGGTCGTAGGCTTGCCCGACGTTTGGGCTAAACGTTGGCCGTAGCGTCGGTCGTAGTGGCCATGTCGTGGAACGGCAGGAAGCCTGGGAAGTCCCAGGTGAGTTCCGTCTTCGTCTCACGCACCGCCACAGCGGGTTGCTTCAGCACCGTCATGACCTGTGGTTTCTCCCATGCTGGGAGGTCCTTGTTGTCCTTCTTGTAGCGCTGCAGCTCATGGACAACCACCGCCCGGATCTTGTTCGATGCGATCGCGCCGTACGCTTTCGCCATCGACACCGCGAGTCTGGGCTGTCTCATCAGCCCGTCATGTCTCACCCACGAACGGACCAGGACCTCATCAGTGGTCTGATCGAAGACGCAGAACCACTTGTCGGCGAGCTCCTGTGCCGCGAGCATCACGTCCCCGGAGGTCATCTCTCGAGACATCGCGGCTAGGCGACCGGGATGGAACTCCACACACCCGCAGTAGTCGAGCTTCGGGTGCGAGACGAGCTTGAAGTACAGGGCCTGCGCCTGCGGCGTCAGGTCCCGGAAGTCCGAGTCTGACCAGATGTCGATGCTGATGTTCGCTCTGTCACGTGCCATGGCGCATCACTCCGCTCCTTCCTGCTTCACGTGCGGGTACTGGACTTCGAGCCACCAGGAGTCCTCCCACTCGATGCGGACGGGATAGGTGCCGAGGCCGAGCCTGTCGAATGTCTCGATGTCCGTCCGGTACTCGAAGACGTAGCCAAGCGCGCAGTCGGTGGTGTCGTGCACAATCCACTCGCGGTTGTCCCAGTTCCACCAATGCTCGAGGCCGTGCCTGCTGCGCTCCGTTCCGGCGTCGTGCTCGTGGTTCATGGCCTGGCAAGCCTTGCGGGGGCAGCGCTTCCCAACCATGCAGTCGGCGCCGTGCGTGCCGCCGAACGTGTACTCGTAGTCGTCGCTCTCGTCGTCCGGGAGACGCGTGATCGTGACGGTGTGGCTCACTGCCCTGGCCCTTCCTGCTTCACCAGCACCCACGGGCCAGCCTTGGCCTGCTTGATGAGGAGCCACCCGTGTCGCTTCTCGCCGAGCGGAGGGTTCAGGAGGAACGCCTCGGCGGCTTCGAGATCCCGGCGACGGTAGACGGGCGTGCGCGGCCACTCTTCGCGTGCGACCGCGTACTCCCACTCCGGTTCCTCGGCTACGACACCAGCGCGCATCTCGGCATCGTGAGCTGCCAGCGCCCGGTCGAACTCGGCCCGCAAGTCGTCGTCGGAGGTCGTAGCGTCTCGTTCCTCGAACTCGGCGCTCAGCCATGCCTCGCGGAGTTCGCTGATCGTCGGCGTGTACTCGCTCATCCCCGGTCCTCGACTTTCATCCGATATCCCTGCCGTGTCTTGCGGCGCGCGGCTGCCCTCGCGGCGAACCGCCACCGGCACTTGCGGATGACGGTCCACCCGTCGCCCGCGTTCTTCTCACACACCCACCAGCGGTAGTGCGGCTCCCATGCCTTTTCATTCATCGCTCTACCTGCCTTTTCATCAGTCGTCGCACCGGCAGGGTTTGACCAGCCAGCAATCAGGGCACACGACTTCGCGCGGGCCGATGTCGAACTTCGACGGTTTCGGCGTGCATGCGTCGTGCCGCAGCTGGTCGTCATCGTCGTACCTGACGGCATCACCCGGATGGATGCGGTTGCCGCAGTGCGCGGCACAGGTGCCGTCGTAGCGGGCCGGGAACACATGCCCGGGAGTCATGCCATCTCCCTGATGCTCATGTTCTTGACGAACTCACGCTCGATCTTGTGCCCGGGTGATTTCTTCGGGCATCGGTTGTGGGCATGCTGCCGCGGTGTGCCGTCCTTGCGTCGGAGTAGCAGCGTCCCGCAGCGATCGCAGGGGGCGTGCCCGCATTCGTGGTGGTCGGCCATGTGCTTCATCGACCAGGCGCCGTCCCCGGTGATCTTGAATCCGCAGGTGTCGCAGGTCCATTCGACCTCGCGCCGGTATTGCCCGTATGGACCGCCCCACCCCCTGTCGCGCTTCGTGACTGTGAAGCAGAGGTACCGGTCCCCGATCTTGTACGGAAGGTTCATGGTCATTCCTTCAGGTAGATGAGTCCCCAGTGGTGCAGGAACAGTTCTTCAGCTGGATCGCAACGGCCAGATGGGAGCGACCAGCCTTGAGGCGGGTTCGGTCCATGCGCGCGCCCATGGCATCCCGTGTGGTTCCCCCACCCGCACAACGCGACGAGGTTCGATGCGGTGTGCTTCCCACCACGTGACCGGTACTTCCGGTGATGCAGCTCGAGGGGTGCGATCCTGCCGCACCCCTCGCACCTGCCCTTCGCCCGTTCATGAACCGCTGTTCGGACCTTCGCGGGGATCGCGCTCATGCCGGTTCGGCGGCGATGACGACGCAGGCGGCGGCGTATGCCTCCCGCCATGAGTCGTAGCCGCCAGGGTCGGTACCTGGAAGCGCCTCGAGGTCGGGGCTCCCCGAGACCCACCAGCGGCCAGTGATGTCGCCTCGCCAGACGAACGGCTTCATCGCACTCCCCCGAACCCGATGAGCTCGGCTAGGTGCTGCGCTTCGCCCAGCCGCAGCGGGCGGGTGCCCTTCTCGACCTGCGAGACCGTGGCCTGCGACCATTTGAACCCGCGTCCGGTCATGCCGGATGCGAGGTCCCGCTGTGACAGCTCCGAACGCTCACGCGCTGCGGTGACGTCGGCGCCGATCGCCTCGTCCGACTGCGGCGCGCTGATCGCCGCGGCGGGGGACGTCTTGGTCGGGGTGGCCAGGATGCCGAGGTTGCGGATTGCTCGGGAGATCGCGGCCGTCTCGGCGGACTCCTGCGGGCGGAGCCGCACGAGCTCGTCCTCGTCGTTCTCCCCGCGGGTGGCGTGTGCGACCGCGTCGGGTCGTTCCGATTCGCTGTGCTTCCGCACGTACGCGCGGACGGTGAACACCGGGTACGGGAGGCTCTGCCCGTCATCGACGATGCGGGTGTCCACCTCGGGGAGGATGCTCCCTTCAGGGTACTTCGCCCAGAACGCTTCAACGCGTTCCATCGCGGTCGCGACGTCCTCGGTCATGTCGCCCTTCGGCGCACGTTGCAGCCGGGATCTCCGACTGTCCTCAGGGAGGACGATCTCGGGGTTGGTCATGCTGTCGATCCTTCGAATTCGTCGATGAACTGGTTCACGTTCCAGACCGGAGCCTGGAGGATGCCGATGGGGCCGCCGCTGCGCGTCTGGTAACCGCCCCACACGCCGGTGTCGCGGCACCTGGCGAAGCGCTCGCGTGCTTCTTTCGCGCGTCTCCTGGCCATGAGGACTTCGTCATTGCCGAGCATGTGCACGCCCGTGAGGTACGGCGAGTTCGTCTCGACGACGGCGAACAGGTACGGCAGGTTCTCCCCCGTGATGAGGTGGTACAGGTGCTCGTAGTGAGCGAACTGCACGTCGTATCCGAGGCGGAACGCATGCTTCGCGAAGTCCTCTTCGGACGCATCGCCGGCGGTGGTCTTGAGGTCGACGATCCGAGCCCCGAGCCAGTCAAGGCGACCGCGCAGAGCGATGTTCGTGTCCGGGTCGGTGGCGAACATCGACACCTCCGGGCTGCCCGACTCGAGCAGCGCCTTGATGACGGGGTTCGCGAGGACTGACTCGACCAGGATGTTCACCACCCGAGCGGTCACCCGCTTCACCGGGATCAGACCGTTCTCACGTGCATCAGCCTCGAACGCCTTCGCGGCCTTCGTGCTGATCGCACCGTTCGAGGCAAGAACGTTGTCCAGCTCCTTGCCCTCGAACTCGAACCTCTCGGGCCCGGTCCCGTCCGGGTAGATCGCGATCTGCGCGCCGACACCCAGCACCTTCGAATGCACCGCTGACCCGAGGTCGAACTCTGACTTCGTCTCCTGTGGCTGCTCGAGGTAGTGCTTCAGATGTGCGGGCGACTTGAGGATCTTCTTCGCGCCCGTGGAGCTCAGTCCTGGAAGGCGGTGGTAGATCGTCTCGTCGAGGTCGTAGACCAGACCTTCGTAGCCACCCGCGGCGCTCACCAGTAGTAGCTTTCAGCGAGGAGGAGGGGCCGCCATACGCCCGCCTGATCGACCTCGAACCCGAGGATCGATGGTCCGGTATCGCCGTACTCGCCGACATGGATCGGCAAGTCTTCGCTGACTGTGAAGTCGCCGCCCTTCCATCCGACAATCGGCTTCCCGATCTGCTCTTCGAGCTTCATCGCGAGGTCGAACGCGAGCTGACGGCGGCCGGGAGCGGGTGCGGTTGCCGACCGCTCATAGAAGCCGCGGTCGGAGTGCAGGTCACCGTCAAGTCCTTCGACCTCGGAGCCTTCCGGCAAATTGCGCAAGGCTTCGATGACTTCGCGCAGGTTCAACATCTTGTAGGTGGTCATGTCTGGTCCTTCGAGTAGGTGTGGGGGCAGTCCATCCACACGGTCGGGTGGTGGGTGATGACGACGTGTCCGACGCCGAAGCAGAGCGGGCAGGAGCCGTTCACTGTTCGCCCTGTTCGATGCGTGCAGCGGTGAGCGCTTCGAGTGCTTTCCGTGCACGGAACTGGTGGAACCGGACCGATCTCTCCGCGTCCGCTTCAGCTTCCTGAGCGAGCTGCAACCGGTGTTCAAGTTCAGCGATCGATGTCATGTGGTCTCCTATCCGAAGCACCGCGCACAGGCGCAGTGCGGTACGTACATGGGCCAGCGCAGGCACTGGGGCGAAGGCTCATGCGCGGGCATCCCGGGGATCGGGTCCGCGCAGCGTGGACAGTCGGGGTGGTCACCCATTGAGGATCACGAGCCCGTAGACGAACCACCCACCAGCCAGGGCGCCAGCGATCCCGGATGACACGGCGGTGAACGTTGCCCACACGCGGGTGTCACGCAGGGGTACGAGGCGGATGGGTCTGGTGTCGGCACGCTCCACCAGGACAGGAGGGATGCTGTTCGCTGTCATGGCCGGACGCCAATCAGGTTCAAGGCTTCGCCGTGCAGCGCCTTCGTCCAGTCCTTAGAGGTTTCCCAGCCGTTCGCCGAGTAACCAGCGGCTGTGAGCATGTTCGAGATGCGCATCTGCTGCGCGATGTCTTCCTGTGCTGCCGCGAGCCGGTTCAGGGCTTCCGTATTGCGTCGGATCGCCCCCGTGTGTGCATCAACCATCGTGCATCTCCTTCGTTCGCACCCCGCTGCCGTTGCAGTCGAGGCAGTCGATTTCGTCTTCGTAGTCGGTGCCCTTACGGACGGTCGTTGAACCCCAGCCGAAGCACGCCCTGCAGTAGTCGTGGATGGCGGGGTTGGGTCGCCGGTTCATGCCCGGACCTTCTCGGGTCTCGGGTTCTGATCCCAGAGCTCCTGCGAGGTCCACAGGACAGTGCGAATGCACGCGTGCCCGTCCGCGTCGACGTGCGTCGAAACGGCGATGCGGTCCCCCACATACAGCCACGCTGCGTGGTTCGTTGCCCAGAGCACCCGGGCCGGTGCCCGGAGCGCGATGAGGACCTCCTGGAAGCTGAGTCCCGCCTGACGTCGCATCAGGTCGAACCGTTCCCGCGCATGCTCAGAGGTGGACAGACGCTCAAGGTCGATGACGGGCGCGCCCGGTCGACGTTCGGTGAATCCGAGGGGGTCGATGTTCGTGGCCCCGTACCGGTCCTGCATCGACTGGAGGATGAGGCGCGCTTTCCCCGCGGTGATGTTCGTCGGGACGAGTCGTCTCGCCCCATCCGGGAACCGGTACGTGACGTTCGCGGACGTGCGCTCGATCCGGTCAGCGCCCATGGCGCGGAACTCCCGGTCGAGGCGCTTCGCTGGGTGCTTGAAGAACTCAGAGCCCACCGTGCACCCCCACTGCCGGGGCTACGACCGGCCGCGTTCGGTCCAGGGAAGCCTGACCGGCCGTGATGATCGCTGCGTACTCGGCGTCGAGCTCGGCGCTCACGACGCTGTCCGTTCGTCGAGCTGGAGGGTGATGGGTTCGCAACCGTTCGCGGTCGCGGTGAGCGTGACCGCGTAAGACCCGCGGGCGACGTTGTCGAACGTGACTGTCCAGTCCGGTGTTGCACCCCACCCGCGTTCGATGAGCTTCGTCGTCGACTGGGCCTGCTGCTTCCCGGCGCTGTCCCTGATCGTCACAACCAGGATCACCGCGCCGACCGCGTCCGAGCCCGTTATGTCCATCGCGGCGACGACGACACCGATGCGAGGCTTCGTGGCACCCAGGTACGGGTCCCACGGGTTCGTGTCGTACGCGCGCTTCGTGTTGAACGTCAGCCGCTTCCGCAACGACTGCGGCGCTTCGGATGCGGCTGCGAGCGGTGTCGCGATAGCTGCGGCGATCACGGGGACCGACCACGCGGCACCCCGGATGACCGTTCTCCTGCTGATGGAATCGTTCATGGTTCTCCGTCCAGACATGGAAAAGGCCCAGACGGTCTTCGTCTGGGCCGGAAGAGAAGAGGGGCTGGTGTGTGATGCACCAGCCCCATGGGGTATCTCGGGAGTCGCGGCGGGTATCCATCCCACCTACCGACTCAGAACCGATCCCCGAGTGCCCGTGCGCCGATCTGCGAGCGCACGCACGGGCCGGAGTAGCTATTCCGTTGTCGGCTCCACGATCACCTCGAGGTAGACCTTCTCGCCGTCCTCCGCGAACTGGAGAGACAGCTCCACCTCGTCCGCGAGGCTCAAACCGAACAGCGCCCCACCTGTGGAGTAGACGAGGTTGAGCACTCCATCGATCGCTTCACGCCGCAGCGGGATCTCCGCGAACGGCAGAGCGTCAGCCTCGTTGATGTGTCGGACGCGAACTTCAAGGTTCGCCATGGTGCACCTGCTTTCTCTTGTTGGAGTGGTCCCGCCTGGACTCGAACCAGGACGATGCCTTCACACTCGGCGGCTGCGCCTTCATCACCGGGCCACCCACCAGGGCACCGCTTACGTGATCCATCAGCGCTGGACCTTCATCGACGGGCCACCCGTGGGCGCCACTTACACGAACCATCAGTCCGAATCTGTTGCGCACCCAGTTGGTGCGTCTTTCCCTTCGACCCCACACGATGGGGGTCCACTCGCTGTTACCTCGGGGGCCTCGACCTGCCTGGTCGTTCAGTCCATTCGTCCCGGTGCTTGCGTCCCCCCGGTGGCGTGAACCCCGGGACCTACCGGGGTGCCCGCGTCGGACATGTCAACGACGCTGAGCCAGGGGACACATATCTACGTGTCTCTCGTGTGGAGTTGTGATGGTGCAAGCGCTCCCCGTTTCCGGGTACGCCGAGTAGCGCTACCCCCAGTGACGGGAGTAGAGCCGGATCGTCTAGCGGGGATCAGCCGTGCGGGTACGTGCCCGTTCGTTGCAGCTCGTCCAGAGCGGACGGCTCATCGACGTATGGGTCGGGCGCCGCGTGGCGGTACTCGATCACAAGCCACCACGCGAGGGCGATGAGGCCGCCGATGATCGCGAACTCGGGTGGGATGAAATCGATCACGATGCCACTGCCTCGAGGTGCCGAGCCAGGAACCTCTGGATCGCGGGGAGTGCGTGCTGGCGGATGTAGAGCGTCTGCCGCACCTGGCCGTTGTGGTGACGGGGTGCATTGTGCTGCGGGCGGAGAGCGAACTTCTCACCGTGCGCTGCAGCCGCCCTGTACTCGACCTCGTCGACCATCCGGTTCTGGGTCTCGGACCAGCGCCGGCCGATCTTGTGCCGGTAGATCCATCCGCCCGCGATGAGTCGATCGCGCAGCTCGGTCTCCTTGACGCCGAGTTCGGATGCTGCAGCGCGGAACGTGGCGACGTCGTCGCGGTCCACAAACTGCTCCACGTACTCGACCTTGGGCGCGTCCTCGGCAACCTTCGCCTCGAGTTCCTTCACCCGGTTCGACGTGATCCGCAACGCTCGCGCCACGATCTCGTCATCAGCCATCGGAGCCGAGATCTCCTGCTTGCGGGTCTGTACCGCGAAGTACTGCTGCAACGCCGCGATCTCAGGCTTCGAGCCGTCCGCGTTCTGGAACAGGATGTAGCAGGCGTACCGGGTGAGCTGCAGGTCTTCGATCTCGCGCCGTGCGCCAGACCCCGTCTGGACCATTTTCGTGACCCCACGAAAATGGTCTGACGCGTCCAGCCCGGAAGCGTTCACGGACGCGATCGCCCGGTTGATCGCCTTCGACCAGTTCTCCCAGCGCTCGTAGCCGGCGAAGGGCATGAGGTCACGGGCAGACCAAATCTCACCATCGGTCAGGGTGATGATCTTGAGATCATCGAGTTGCGCGCTCATCTCGTCGACGCTCATGACAACGCACCGAGGTCTTCGTCCGGAAGCTCATCGAGGAATCTCCTCGCTTCCGCCACCGGAATGATCTTCTTCGCCCCCGAGTACTTGGCGGTGAGGTCGCCTCGGTCGATGTGCTTGTACAACTGCCGGTCGGAGATGCCGAGCGCTTTCGCCAAGTCGGGCACCGAGTAGGCGAGGATGCCCGCGTTCTCGATGCTCTGGACGGCCGCATTCTTCGTTGTCAACGGAACATCTCCTTCACGGACAAGCCAAAAAGGCCCCCGGCGCGCAGGACGTCGCGGAACACCATGTCACCCGTGATCCGGGTGGGGCGCTCCACAGACACCTCGCGGCCGAGGGCCTGGGCGTTGGGGGTAGATGCGTCTGCATCTCTTCTGTTCGTCACATCTGCGAATCTACTACGCACATCTGCGTAATGCAAGCACTTGCGCGAATATTCGACGCACATGTGCGTAACTGTTCTGTATTCTTGAGGAATGCCTCCGATCAAGAAGCCGCAGACCTTCGACCAGCACCTAGGTGCCGTGGTCGGCGGATTGGCGAAGCCGCACGGCGGTCGCCCGTTCCTCGTGGGACTCCTGGACTGGTCCAAGGGAACCGTGGATCGACGCATCGCCGGCACTGCACCGTTCCTCGTCAAAGAGATTGAGATCGTCGCGCGCGCCCTCAACACCACGCCTGCAGCGCTCGCTGAGCAGGCGCTGAAGAACTACGCCGGGGGCAGCACAGATGACGGCCTCGACAAGCTCGTGAGGGAAGAGGGCCCGGGGGAATTGTCCGCAGCTCCTATTAGCCTCGACGAACGGCGGTCGAAGTCGATCGCTGACATGTCGGACGAGGAGCTGGAGGGGCTTCGAAGTGTCGCCAATACTGACAAGGGCATCGGCCACGACGAGCCCGGGCACCCCTAGGGGTCGCGCATACGATCCGTGGGAGCACGCCGATGCCCTTGGCATCGAGGTTGTTGTCCGTCGACTGCGAACGGCCAACGGCCGCTGGTTCCCGGACTACAACACCATCGTCATCAGCGACCGCCTACGATCTCGGGACCAGCGCCTGGTTCTGTCCCACGAAATCGGCCACGGCGTCCTGCTCCACACCGACGAGACCGTGAAGAGCGAAAAACAGGCCGACCAGTTCGCGGCCCGGAACTTGATCTGTCCGGACGAACTTGCCGACCTGTACGAATGGTGCCCTGACGAACGTCGCATCGCCGCCGAGCTCGGAGTGACTACGACTCTATTTCGCGCGTACGTGCTGGCTCAGGCGGCGTGAATAGGCCCGACAGCGACTCCATCGCCCGCCGCAGCATCAACTCGTCCGACTGCGACTTGTAGGCACGCGTCATGGAGCGTGTGGAGTGCCCGATGATCTCCTGAATGAGATGCTCGGGAACGTTCGCCAAGTACAAGAGATCGACGGCCGCGTGGCGAATGTCGTGGAGCCGGACGCGGCGCCCGACACCGAACACCTCATCGCGTAGCTTCGGCCACTCCTTCGTAATCCGGTCGGGGTCGGGCGGAACGAGCCACCCGTACCTCCCATGCCGCGTCGGGAACATCAGCCCCCACTCATTCTGCGGTGCGCTTTCCTTGTGCTCCAAGACCAATGACTTCAGCGGCTCCACGAGCGGGATGATGCGCTTGCCCGCCCGGGACTTCGGGCGGGTTAGATACATCCCGCCCTTGACCGGGCGTAGCTCGTAGTCGTGCGGCTTCTCGAGCATGCGTTGCGGACAGTTTCCCGCCCGGCGTGACCCGCACGTGCCTCCACAGCCGTGGCTGTACGCGAGGCGCTGGATCTGCCACGACAGGTCGAGGACGTCACCGACACGATCGAACTCCAGTCCTGCGATCTCGCCACGGCGCGCGCCGGTGAGCATGTAGGTCGCCCAGAGCGCGCGATCAGGATGCTTGTTGACGATCAGGTACTCGAGCAGCCGCACCGAATCCGCCAAAGCGAACACGTCGAGATCCGGCACCGCCTTACGGGGCGGGTCGACGCGCCTTGCGGGATTAAAGAACAGCACACCCTCGCGCACCGCGAACTCAAGGCCCGCAGCCGCGTAGTGGTATGCGTTCGTGGCCGTGCTCGGCGACAGCCCCTGGGAGAGTACGAACGCTTCGATCCGGCGCACGAGGTCGGGGGTGACCTTCGCGATCGTGGTGGATGACCCCAGCGCCGGCACGATGTACGAGCGAATGTACTGCTCGTAGGTCTTCGCCGTCTTGGGTCGCTTGTTCGGGATGACTTGAACCTTCAGCCATTTCGCGAACCAGGCTTCGACAGTAGGAGACGACGTGGGCAGCGTGCCCATCTGCCGTTTCTGCTCTCGCAAGTCTCGCAGTGCGGCGTCTGCTTCGGCGCGTAACTTGAAGCGCTGCACCTTCCGGTTGCGAAGCGGCTTGCCCTCGCTATTCCACTTGACAGGTGGAAGCTCGATGGCGACGGCCCACAGTCCGGAGGCTTTCTCCTTGTACCGTGCGCCGTCGCCACTTCGTGCTCGAGTCGCCATCGCATCAGTCCCTTCTTCTACCGTGTGCTGACCACATCTGCTGATTGATCAGTCCCACATGCATCGGTCTTCTACGGATGTGCCTGTAACGGCTCATCGCTGCTCCCTCCGGCCAAGGTTGGTGTAGCCATCTTGTGTAGCCAACAGCGTGCGGGTTATTCGCATCTGTTCGCGACATGAGCAACACTACAACGCATATTCGCGTATTTCAACCTCACATGCGGAGCTACGTCGGTTTCCGGTACCGTAGGTCGCAGGTTCGACTCCTGTCGGGGGCACATCGGGTTGTACGCGGATGGTATGTGATCACGTACGCGTAACCCCCAAGTACGAGAAAAGCCGCCTGGTTTCAGGCGGCTTTTCTCGTTGCTGCTCATGTTTGTTGGCGGTTCGTACCCCCGCTGCACCATTTAGGCGCAGAAAAGGCTCGATGGCCGGCACCGAAACCCGCTTCTGGGCATGCTGGCGCCGACCTTCGAGCCGGTGGGGTAAGAAGTATCGACCCTGTCGTGAGCTATGTACGGACAGGGTTTCGTCGCGCTCGCCCACGCTGGTGGGTAACGCGCTGGAGTGCCGAGCTACGACGCGGCTTGCGTTGCTTCGCGCGCGGTGCCTCGATGCCCGCCTCGTAGTCGTCGCCGTCCTCGGTCTTCTGCGCGGCGAAGTCGATGATCTTGTCGAGGTTCGCCGCGACGACGGTCATCGTGGCGAGGAAGTACTGGGCTGCGGAGCCGCGTAGGCGTCGGCGGGAACCGTCCTCGAGCGCGTGAGTGCCGCCGTCCTTGAGGTAGGCGTTGAAGGATTCAACGCTGTTGCGGCCATGGCCATACATCTCGCGCCACTCCTTGGAACCGTACTGGTACTCCTGAGCGAACTTGCCTCCCGCTTCTGCGGGGAAAGTGGTACTCCTCTTGTTGTCGCAGACCTTCGCGGGCCCTTCGACCGGTCGCCTGATGATGGTCAGAGGGACCTTGCCGGATGCCAAATTGGTGGGCTTGCGCGGGCAAGACGCGGTCGGTGAGTTGCCAGCTGCGGGGCACATCCAGGGGGTGCGTCCCTTCGCGTCCGGCAGCTCTTTGCGGCTGAAGAGATACGGGGCGCGCGCCGCTACGTCGCTCTGCCACTGATCCAGGCGAGACTGAGCCCAACACAGCGGGGACGACCTAGGTGGGGAACGCGCCGAAGAAGACGCGCAGTGGCGGCTCTTCCGCGTCTGCGACCTCCAGGATTGCCGGTCCCGTGCCTGCGGGATTGCCGATAGCCGCATCCCCCATCTGCTCGTACTGTGCGGCGAGGTTGGCGCGCAGTTCGTCGTACTGGGGCTGCGCCGCCGCGTGGACGGCGCTGCTGCCCGCCCAGTCGGTGGCGAATCCGCCCGGCTCCACCAGCGTCACCTTGATCCCGAAGCCCGCGACTTCCTGAACGAGAGACTCGGTCAGACCCTCGAGCGCCCACTTGGACGCGTGATATCCGGCGGTTCCGGGGAACGCGGTGACTCCATCGACGGTGGAGATCTGGATGATGTGCCCGGCGCCCTGTTCACGCAGGATCGGCAGCACCGCTTGCGTGACGTGGAACACACCGAACAGGTTGACCTCGAGCTGGTCGCGCAGTTGCTTTTCGGTGATCTCCTCGACGGTGCCGAAGAGTCCGTAGCCGGCGTTGTTGACGACGACGTCCAGGCGTCCGAAGGTGTTGCGCGCCTCGGCGACGGCGTCGAAGACGCGCTCGCGGTCGGTGATGTCGAGTTGCAGGGGAAGGATGAGGTCGCCGAATTCTTCGACGAGGTCGGCGAGGTCGTTGGTGCCGCGGGCGGTCGCTGCGACCTGGTCGCCTCGTCCGAGGACGGCCTTCGCGAACTCCTTACCGAAGCCGCGGCTGGCGCCGGTGATGAACCATGTCTTGCTCATGGGTGTCCTTTTATTGGGGGGGGTACGGTCAGGCCTGAGCGAGTCCGACGCGGCGGGCGCTCTCCGTCCAGAACGCGTCCGCGAGATCGGCGTCGACGGACTGGGAGGTGGGGCGCTTCAGCGGCGTGCGCTTGTCGGTGTAGTACTCGCCCGATGTCCAGGTCACTCCGGGGGTGCCGTTGGCGAGCCAGGCGAGGTTGTCCGCCCCATACTGCGGAGTCGACAGCATCTTCGCGAGAGGTGTGTTGTAGATGAGCTTCATCCATGCGCTGCCCTCCTCCTTGGCGAAGTTGGAAGAGATGTTGCCGGGATGGAAGGCGACCGCGTTCAGACCCTGGTCGTGGAATCGCTTGTGCAGCCCCTTGGTGAAGAGGATGTTCGCGAGCTTGGAGTTGCCGTATGCCCGCATGGTCGCGTAGTTGCTGTGCTGGTAGTCGAGATCCTCGAGATCGAGCTTCGCCATGGAATGCCCGACGCTCGAGGTGTTCACGACGGTGGCGTTACTCGTTGTCAGCACGTCCATCAGCAGGTTGGTCAACAGGAACGGCGCATAGTGGTTCACCTGCATCGTGCGCTCATTGCCGTCCTGGGTCATGACGTAAGTGGCGAAGAGCCCGCCGGCATTGTTCGCGAGAACGTCGATCTGGTCGGTCGCGGCGCGGAGCTGGTCAGCGAGGCGCCGGACGTCGTCCAGCTTCTCGACGTCCGCGATGAAGGTCTCTGCGCCCAGAGGGCGCGCGACCGCCGTCAGCTTGTCCGCGCGGCGGCCCACGAGCAGCAAACGGTCCCCCTGTTCGGCAAAGGTATGGGCGGCGGCGGCACCGATGCCGTCTGAGGCTCCGGTGATGACGATGGTTCGCTGAGGCATGTTCTCTCCTGAAGGTAACGGTAAACTGAACGCTGAGTTCAGTTTAACATGAACGGCTAGTTCATGTTCGGTAAGCGAGGAGAATAGGCTCATGGCGAGCGAACAACGGCCGCTGCGAGCGGATGCCGTCCGCAATCGCGCGAAGATCGTGCAGGCCGCCCGCGCGGAGATCGCGGAGCGCGGCATCGACGTCGGTATGGATGAGATTGCGCGCGCCGCCGGGGTTGCGGTCGGAACGCTCTACCGACACTTCCCCACGAAGGCCGCACTGGTCGCCGGAATCGTGTCGGAGTACGTGGAGGCGACCGCCATCGACGCCGAAGAGTCACTCGCTCGCGTGCGAGCGCGTGACACATCGGCCCTCGATGAAGTCGCCGGATTCATTGAGCGTGTGGGAGAGTCTGCGTCGGCTCATCACGTCGTGAAGGCTGCCGCACGCAACCTCGGAGTCGACGCCTCCCACGATTCGGCCGCTGAGGCTCGCATCTCTGCCGCCTTTGAAGAGATCCTGCGCCTCGGACAGGCATCCGGCGCCCTGCGCGACGGCTTCACGGTGAGCGACTTGTTCCTGCTTCTGACCACGGTGCCGGTGGACCTCCCGGCGGATGCCCGCCAGAGATGGGTGCAGCTCGTGCTTCCCGGAGTCGCCGCCGGCACGTAGCTAGCGGCGCAGCTCTCCTCCGTCGCACCGAAGTTCCGCCCAGGTCCGGCTACCGGACGATGTCCACCGTCACGGGCCCGTCGAGGGCGTCGAGCTCGCTTCGCGTGGCGGTGAACGTACCGAGTTTGAGCGTCGCGTCCGAGTAGGCGATGCCGCTGGCGTCGTAGTAGAAGCCGAGGTTCCCCCAGGGGGTGTAGTAGATGAGGTCCCCGTCCTCGGGGTCGAAGCCCGACGATCCTTCCCACGCGAGCTCTCGGGGGAGGTAGGAGATCTTCTCCTTCTGGTTGAAGTCTTCCAGGGAGAGTTCCAGGGGAAGCATCGAGAGGAAGTCTTTGACGGCCGGGCTGTCCTCCGCCATCACCACGTCCGCGTGGTTGTCGTCGTTGCTGAAGCGGACGATGATCTCGCCTTGAGTGTCTCCAGGGACTGGCGCCTCCGTCGACGGCGCCTCAAGGGACGGTGAGGCGGAGGGTTGCGGCGTCGGAGCCGAGGAGGCGCGTTCGGACGGTGCGGGCGCGCACCCCGCGGCCAACGTCGCGGTTACCGCGAGGGCGGCGAGGGAGAGCCGTAGCCTTCGACTCATCGTCATGTGTCCTCATCGGCGAACGCGGCTCGTGCGGCCCCGATGGCGGCCATGGCGCGGGGCCACCCGGTGTAGAAGGCGAGGTGTGTGATGGTCTCGATGAGTTCCTGTTCGGTGATGCCGTTGTCTCGTGCGTAGCCGAGGTGGAAGGTCAGTTGGTCCGTGGCGCCGAGCGTCACCAGCGCGGAGACGGTGGCGAGGCTGCGGTCGCGTGGAGAGATCTCGGGGCGAGCCCAGACCTCGTCGAAGAGGATCTTGTCGGTGTAGTGCGCGAGTGCGGGGGCGATGTCTCCTACGGCTCGTTGCCCTCCGGTCCATCCGGTCATCGTGTTGCCTTCCCTTCGTACTCGTCGTCGGTGATGTGTTCCTTCCACACGGTGGTGGTTGCGGGGTCGTCGCCGTTCTCGAGCATCGCGATGTGCTCCATGAACGTGTCACCTGCGGATGCGTGCCAGTGATCCTGGCCTGGCGGGGTGTACAGCGTCTGTCCGGGGTAAACCTCGATGATCTCGCCGTCGCGAGTGCCGAAACGGGCGATTCCCTGTGTGACTCGCAGGTACTGTCCGCGGGCGTGCGAGTGCCAGGCGGTGCGGGCGCCCGGAGCGAACTTGACGACCGCCACAGACATTCGCTGGTCGTGCTCGTGCGGTACGGCGAGCATGTCCACCCAGACGTCGCCGGCGAACTGCTCAGGCGGATTCTTGGCGGTTGCCGCAGTAGGTTCGATGTTCATTCTGCTTCTCCTGTTCACGGTGGGGCGGACGGGCGGCCCGTCCGCCCCACAGCGGTTCAGACGGTCAGCAGCACCTTGGTGGCGGTGCGCTGGTCCATGGCGGTGTACCCCTCGGCAGCCTGCTCGAGCGGGAGCGTGAGGTCGAAGACCACGCCGGGATCGATCTTGCGTTCCCAGATGAGCTGGATGAGCTCGGGCAGGAAGCGACGGACGGGTGCCGGGCCTCCGTGCAGAGTCACGCCGGAGAAGAACAGTTCGAATCCGTCGAGGGAGACGTCGTGCGAGACGCCGACGTATCCGACGTGTCCGCCGGGTCGGGCGGAGCGGATCGCCTGTTCCATGGATGCCTGCGTGCCGACCGCTTCGATGACGGAGTGCGCGCCGAGTCCGTCGGTCAGCTCCTTGACCTTCGCGACTCCTTCATCGCCGCGCTCTTCGACGATGTCGGTGGCGCCGAACCGACGCGCGAGTTCCTGCCGGTCGGCGTGGCGCGACATCGCGATGATGCGCTCGGCACCGAGCTGCTTCGCGGCGAGGATGCCGAGCAGGCCGACAGCTCCATCGCCGACGACGGCGACGGTCTTACCCGGTCCGGCGTTCGCCGCGACGGCAGCGAACCACCCCGTGCCGAGCACGTCGGAGGCGGCGAGCAGGGAAGGGATCAGATCCTCGTCGGGCTGCCCGGGGGTTGCGACGAGCGTGCCGTCTGCGTTCGGGATCCGGGCGAGTTCCGCCTGAGTGCCCTCGGCCCCGATTGGCGTGCGGTGCACGCAGTGGGACTGGTAGCCGGCCTGACAGATCTCGCAGGTGTTGTCGGAGGTGAAGAAGCTGCCGACGACGAAGTCCCCGACGGCGACGTTCTTGACGTCTGCACCGATCTCGGTGACGACGCCGACGTACTCGTGCCCCATCGGCTGAGGCGTCTCCTGCAGATCTTCGGCGCCGCGGTAGGGCCAGAGGTCGGATCCGCAGATGCAGGTGGCCGAGAGCCGGATGATGGCGTCGGTGGGTTCGAGGATCACGGGGTCGCCGCGGTCTTCGACTCGCACGTCGCCGGGGGCGTACATCATGACTCCACGCATGGTGGTGTCCTTTCTCTGGGGGTCAGTGGATGGTTGCGGATGCCGTGGTCACGGCAGGTTCGGGCGCGTGATGACGCGGCCGGACGACGAGTAGGCATGCGAGGGCGGCGAGCACGGCCGAGGTGGTGGTGACGACGCCGAGTGGCAGGATGCTGAGCGCTCCGGCGACGCCGACGAAGGGTGCCGCGATACCACCGAAGCCGAAGCGAGCCATTCCGAGGAGAGAGGCCGCGGTACCGGCCATCTGCGGATATCCGCTGAGTGCGATGGCGGTCGCGGGCGGGGAGGCGATGGCTACGCCGCTGGCCAGCGTGAACAGGGAGAGGACGACGACCCAGAGGGGGACGGCCACCACACCGGCGAGAAGCAGCCCGAGAGCTCCGGCCGCGGTCACGGCCACGCCGACGGCGAGCGTGCCGCCCACGCTCCATTTCTCTGCCGCTTGCCCTGCGAAGTGACCGAACACCATGAAACCGGCGGAGTTCAGACCGAACGCGGCGGCGTACCACTGCGGGGAGAGCCCGTAGATGTCCTGCAGGACGAAGGTGGCACCGGAGAGGTAGGCGAACAATGCGGCGTAGAGGAACCCCTGGTTGAGTACCGCTCCGAGGAACGCGCGGTCCCGCAACAGCGTTCCGAAGTCGCGGAGGGTGTGACCGAACCCACCGGAGGTGCGCTGGTCACGTGGAAGCGTCTCCCCGAACACGAAGAGAACGAACGCGAGGATCGCAGCTCCCGCGACGGCGAGGAACACGAACAGACCGCGCCAATCGGTGAACGTCGTCAGAACTCCGCCCAGCAGCGGACCGACGATGGCCGCGAGGCCGCCCACGACGGTCAGTCGTGCGTAGAACCGGATCAGCTGCGAGCCGGCATAGACGTCGCGGCCGGCCGCGTTCGCGATGACGATCCCCACTCCGCCGGCGAGCCCCTGCACGAAGCGGGCGGCGATGAGTGTCTCGACCGTCGGGCTGAACGCGCACAGCAGCGACGTCGCCACGTAGGCGACGATCCCGATCACGAGGACGATCCGTCGGCCGTACCGGTCGGACAGCGGCCCGGCGAGCAGCTGGCCCGCAGCGAGCCCGATGAGGCACGCGGTGACAGTGAGCTGCGCGACGGACGTCGCCGCACCCAACTGCTGCGTGAGCGCCGGAAGCGCGGGCAGGTACAGGTCCATGGAGATCGGACCGAACACGGTCAGCACCAGCAAGAGCGCAGGCAGCATCCGACTCATCTTCGGTTGCGTGGCGGAGGACGTCATGCACACCAGTGTTCTCCGGGCGGCGCATCGTCGGGAGTCCCTGGCGAGAGGTGTACTGACAGGGAACCCTTCGCGTGACATAGCGCTTGCAGAATGAGAAGCTCGGACCACCTGAGGAGTATCAACCGATGAGAGTACGACTGTCCGCCGCTGCCGGTCCAGATTTCAGCGCGGAGCTCTTCCCGCACCCTGTGGCGGCCGAGTTCGTGTCGCAGCTGCCCGTCACGCTGACGTTCTCGGACTTCAACGGCGTCGAGAAGGTCGCCACCCTGGATTCACCCCTGAGCGTCACAGGTGTCCCGGATGCAGACTCCCCGCATCCGGGCGAGATCGGATACTACGCGCCGACACGGGGCATCGTGCTCTATTACGGCCACGTCGGCCAGTGGTCAGGACTCGTGAGAATGGGGACACTCGATCTGCCGGTCGAGGAGATCCAGGCACTGCCGGATGGCACCAGCATCCGCATCACGTCGCTGAGCGACGAGGCCTGAGATGTCGCTGATCCTGGTGACCGGGGCGTCCACCGGTCTCGGCCTCGCCACCGCGCGGGCCCTCGCTGGCGACGGGCATGATGTCGTCGTGCACGCGCGCACACTCTCTCGCGTGCCTCGCGGCGGGTGGCGGGGAACCCTCACCGGGGACCTCACCGTCGTCGACGCTGTGAAGCAGCTTGCCCGAGAAGCTGACGCGTTCGGTCGGTTCGACGCCGTCGTGCACAATGCCGGGGCGCTGCATTCGCCGGACGCTGTGCGGGTCAACACCCTCGCACCCTACGTTCTTACCGCGTCGATGCATCGTCCTGAACGGCTCATCTACCTGAGCAGTTCCATGCATCGCGGTGGAGGCACCGACCTTACGGGCTTGCGGAGCGGTTCCGGATCGTACAGCGACAGCAAGCTCTGGGTGACGGCCATGGCCCTCGCTCTCGCGACTCGTTGGCCAGACACCCTCGTCCATGCGGTGGACCCCGGATGGGTGCCAACGAGGATGGGCGGTTCCGGGGCGCCGGACGACCTTCGCGAAGGGCACCTCACCCAGGTGCACCTGTCGACCGCCGAGTCGATCACGCCGCGCACCGGCGGGTACTGGCACCATCTGAGCACCCAGCGGCCCGCTGCCGCAGCGGCGGACTCGATCTTCCACGAGCACCTGCTCGCCGCGCTCGCAGAGACCGCAGGCGTGACACTCGCCGGATGAATGGCGGCGTGAGGGGTGCACTCTCAGGGCATCCCTCCCGCGGGGCAGGAACCGTACGCTGATCCCATGGACAATCGAGCAGAGGTTCGCGAGTTCCTGATGACGCGCCGCGCGCACCTGACCACGGAGTCTGCGGGCCTTCCTGCAGGAACGAACCGGAGAGTGGCAGGACTGCGTCGCAGCGAGGTCGCCATGCTCGCCGGTGTCTCCGTGGAGTACTACAGCAAACTCGAGCGCGGAGCCATCGCCGGAGCATCCGCGTCCGTGTTGGACGCCGTCTCCCGTGCTCTGCAGCTCACCGACGCCGAGCATTCCCATCTGCTCGACCTGGCTCGGGCCGCTGACGGCATACCGTCTTCCGGCCGCAACCGCCGTCGAGCCGTGAAGACCTCCGCGCCGCGCCCGAGCCTGCAATGGGCGCTGGACTCCATCACCGACGCCGTCGCGTTCGTTCGCGACCAGCGACAGAACCTCATCGCGACCAACGCGCTCGGACGCGCGTTCTACTCCCCGGTCATCGGCGACGGCGGGCGGGTGCCCAACCTCGCTCGGTTCCAGTTCCTCGACCCCGCGGCCCACGACTTCTATCCCGACTGGGAGCTGTTCGCCGAGATGTGCGTCGCGGTCATCCGCGCCGAGGCAGGACGAGACCCGCATGACAAGGGCATCCAGGACCTCGTCGGGGAGCTCTCGACTCGTAGCGACGTCTTCCGGACGCTCTGGGCGGCGCACAACGTCCGCACGCACGGTTCGGGCATCAAGCGCTTCCAGCACCCGGTGGTGGGCGAGCTCACCCTGGTCTACGAGGAACTCGCTCTCACCGCGGAACCCGGGCAGGTCATGCTGATCTACTCTGCGGAACCGGGCTCGCCGTCGGCGGAGCGCTTGGCCCTTCTCGCCTCCTGGGCTGCCGAGAGCTCGGTACGCACCACTCCTCCCGCGTAAACGCGGACGAGACGCGACCCGGGCGGAGCAGCTACCAGCGGCGTCATGGGCGCGACGGGATCTCCTTCGGTGCCGCCAGGGCCACCTCGCTCTGGGTGTCGACCCAGGTGGCGAGCAGCGTGAGGTTGTCGGCCGAGGGCGTACCCGGGTCGGCGGTGTACGTGGTGATGGAGAGGTGGGGGTCACCACGTAGAGCGAAGTCGTTATAGGTGACATCCAGCAGCCCGGCAACGGGGTGATTGATGACCTTTCGGCCACGCATGTGCCGGTGCACGTTGTGCTTCGCCCATCGCTGACGGAAGTCAGCGCTACGGGTCGACAGCTCGCCGACCAGCTGGGTGGTCTGCTGGTCCAATGGGTCGCGTCCGGCGGTCGCGCGAAGAACGGCGACGCAGAGATCTCTCGCATCGTCGAGGTTCGTGTAGAAGTCCGCTGCACGGCTGTCCAGGAATGCGAACAGAGCGAAGTTCGGGCGCTGACTACCGTCGAGCAAAGCACTGTAGAGCGCGCGGCCGAGGCCGTTGGCGGCGAGAATGTCTAGTCGCTCGTTCTGCACCACCGCAGGGACTGTCATGGAGTCCAGCACCTGTTGCACCGACGACGAGATGGGCGATGCCTTCGCGGATGACCTTCGGCGCGGACTCGGCGCGACGTTGCGGGCGAGGTCGTTCAAGTGCGCGCGTTCGTCGGCATCCAATTGCAGTGCGCGCGCTACCGCGTCAAGGACGCTCTCCGAGGCACCGCCGATCCTTCCCCGTTCCATCCTCGTGTAGTACTCCACGCTGAGTCCTGCGAGCATCGCGACTTCCTCGCGGCGCAGGCCCGCTACGCGCCTGTCGCTCCCACCCGCAAACGGCAGTCCTGCCATCTCCGGGGTGATCCGTGCCCGGCGGGTCATCAGGAAGTCCTTGATCTCATGCTCGATCTGCATACAGAGAGGCTACGTCCCGTGTTCCGGCGGTGGGGTTCCCTGTCAGGGACTGCCACGAGCTGATCTTCGGACGGAGCATGGAATCACCCGCCCACGTGGGACGTGCTGCACTTGCGCCGCCCACACGTGAGCGGCGACGAAAGGAACGAGCTAATGACCGCCTGGTCTACTCCTGGCATCACCCGCATCGCGGCTACAGACGACCTGCATATCGCCCCGTTCCGTGCAGACGGATCTACCTACGGCACGCCCACCTGGATCTGGTCCGTCGTCGTCGACGGTCGGCTGTTCGTCCGCGCCTGGAACGGCACGCGTTCCCGGTGGTACCAGTCGGCGATTGCGCAGCGCGGCGGCCGGATCACCGCAGCAGGCGACACGTTCGAAGTGACGTTCGCGCCCGCAGACAGTGCGCTCGAAGGTCAGATCGACACTGCATACCGCCGCAAGTACGACGGCAGCAGCTACCTGCCACCGATGGTCGCCGCCGGCCCCCAGGCGGCGACCATCGAGATCACACCCCGCGCAACCGCGTGAGTCACAGAAACGAGACACCTATGAAGATCGCCATCATCGGCACAGGGATGGTCGGACGCGGCCTCGCCGCGCGCCTCGCCGGCCTCGGCCACGACGTCGCCATCGGCACCCGCGATGTCGACGACACTCTCGCCCGGACCACGGCCGACGGGATGGGCACACCGCCATATGCCCAGTGGCAGCAGGGCAACCCCCAGGTGCGTCTCCTCCCCCTCCCCGACGCGGGTGAGCACGGTGAGGTCGTCATCAACGCCTCGAACGGACAGAACGCCCTCGCGGCGCTCGAAGGCGTCGGTGCCGCCCCGTTGGCCGACAAGGTCCTGCTCGATCTCGCGCTCCCCCTCGACCTCTCGAAGGGATTCCCGCCGACCCTCACCGTCTCCAATACTGACAGCCTGGGCGAGCAGATCCAGCGTGCCTTCCCGGACACTCGAGTCGTGAAGTCGCTGACGTCGGTGTACTACCAGGTGATGATCGACCCCACCCGAGTACCGGGCCCGCACAGCATCTTCGTCGCCGGCGACGACTCCGACGCCAAGCACGTCGTCGAGGGACTCCTCGGCGAATTCGGATGGCCGACCGAGTCCATCATCGACCTGGGCGACATCACCGGAGCCCGCGGCGTGGAAATGTACGCCCGCCTGTTCTTCACCCTGTACAACGCGTTCGGGACGTTCGACTTCAACATCAACGTCACGCGCGCGAACTGAACCCCAAAGAACAACGAAAGAAAAATGATGGACAACACTGCAATCCTGCCCAGCGTCGGAGAGACCTGGCTCGCCGACCTCGGCCCCGACACCCCGCTCGGACACTTCACCGTTGAGATCGCCTTCGAAACTGAAACCCGCGTGTCGTTCCTCGCGACCGGAGGCGCCATCAAGGGTCGCACCGAGACGATGGAGTACACCACCACCCAGGTCCGCGACGGCCTCTACGTGGTGCGGTGGACCGAACCCGATTCCCTCGACCACGTCACCCACATCGAGGACTACACGAACGGAACTTGCATGGCCTCATCCGTCGTCGGTGGAGAATTCGTGCAGCTGCACGGCACCTGGACCAAGGTGCGCTGAGCGCCGACGCTGACCCACGCTTCCATGCGTGAGAAGGCCGGGAATAGCGACGCTACTGTCGCGTTCCCGGCCTTTCGTACGTCCAGCCGAGGCAAAGGGCAGTTCCTTCGCCCTGGCGATCTTGTTCGACGGGCTAGCACCCGCGACCGTGAGAATGAAATCCTCGTGCTCACGCATCACGCGTGATCTCGAGCCGAGCGTAGCGTCCGCCGATAGCCCTATACTCCGTCTCAACTTCATGACGAATCGTCGAACGCTCCACCCACTTCAACTGCATTACCCCAGACCCAGCATCGAAACGTGGTGTCGCCGGCACGGAACTCGATACCTGCGGCCGATGGCGTGGAGCGGGCGAGCTTGGCGTCCACGCGGATGGCTTCCGGGCCGAAGCGCACCCACGCCCGGACCGCACGGTACGGCTGGGGGTAGATCGTGACCGGCTGTTCTCGAAGGCGGAGTTCGCGGTCCGTAAGGGATTGGAGGGGGCCGGATCGAGCTGCGGCGAGGATCGCCTGGTGCTGGGAGCGCATGTCGTAGTGAGCAGCGAGACGCTTGCTGGACCCCATGCCGGCTCCCTTCTCCGGCCTGCATTCAGGGTAGCAACCTTCGAAGCTATGTTCTATTCTGAACTCATGCGACCGACAACCGATCACCTCCCGGCAACACTATGGATGGTCGACGACATTCCGTCGAGGAGGCGCGTGCTGACGGCTCGATCCGGTTGCAACGTCGGTCGGACCCGCCTGCAACCGAACGGACTACTCAAGAGTCCTTCCTGGACTACTTGCACCGGCAGGCGGAACCCCCATCCGAGGCCTGACGACCTTGCGCGACGCGGCGACCTGAGATCGCCCTCCAGATTCCTGGCGGGCGTGACGCCCCTCGCGCGGTGAGCCAGTAGCGCTACGCGCTACGGAGTCGATGGCGGCAAGGCGTAGCTCCTTGGCGAACGTCAGCTGCATCCACCGCGCGATTACCGGATATACGCCTTCTCCATCCTCTCGACACGCAACTGAGGCTGCTGACGCCGTTCGATGCTCGGAGGCGTTGCGCCGATATGGTCGAGCCATGGCGCATCCCCCGTGGCCTGAGCGGGGCCTTATCCGCGTTCCGGTCACTGAGCCCGACGAACTCGATGCGTCGCGCGTCTTAACCGACCGGCTGCGTCAAATCGACTCGATCCTTGCGCGCTACGCGACCATCGCTCAACTTCGAGCGAAGCCCACCTCGGAGCTCGGTGACGACGACCGACGCACGAGCTGGCTCCACCTGAGCCACTTCGTCGCGTCGTGCATGTCGATGGCCACCGACAACCTGGCCGCCACCAAGCAGCTGCTCCTTCCAGACGGAGCACAGCTCGAGCACCGCGTCACCGCGCACTTCCCTCTACTGCGTGCCGCTCTCGAGTCCGCCTCCACGGCGTTATGGCTGCTCCGACCCGACATTCAACGCGACCGCATCATCCGGCTCCTCCAGCTCCGCACAACCGACATCGACTACGACTTGACCCTCATCAAGGCCGCGGCGAAGCTCGCTGACCTGAGCACGCCCCAAGGAAGGTCAGCCTCGCAAGCCGCGATCCGCGGCGGAGTTGCTCGCCGGAAGCGCCACCTGCACCAGATGGCGAAGATCGCCGAAACTGAAGGCATCAGCGTCGACGACTACGTCGGCGGCGCGCCCGGGCACAGTGTCATTGTCGAGCAAGCGACCGACTACCCGGACCTGAACGGCAAGTATGCCTCCGCCGTCTGGCGACTCATTTCCGGCCTCACCCATCCCTCCCCCCTACGCATGATGAGCACGAGCAAGCACGGCGACACCGTCGACAACGAGGACGGCACCCTCTATGTCGTCGCATCTATGAACCTCGCACACACGACAAACGCACTCCTCGCCTCGATGATGACGTACCGGCATGCCACCGAAACCCTCGCTGCACGGGTCGCTCGCGTTACCCACCGGTCGGGTCCCGCCTGACTCACACGCACGCCAGCACGAATTAGTCGTGGATGCCCGCTCGCAGCGATATAGAGGAAATAGAGGATTACCGCTCAGCCCGTGGAGGATCGACTCGGCATAGCCGCTCAAACTCCCCCGGAATCACGCGGTGAAACACCTTCCGCGTACAACCCACATCAGATCAACTGCAGCACGACGAGACCCCGCCTGATCCAGGCGGGGTCTCGTCGTTTCCGGCGGGATCCAGCGCAGTCGACCGGGCGACGGGCGCGGCAGTGACGCAGTCGCATCGGGCAGGCGGCTTCACACCAGCGAGGACTCGAACCCGGCCAGCCCCTCGGGCTCCTCCCCCGGCTCGAAGGCGGGCACGGCCTTCGGCGTCAGCGTACGTGCCCGCGCGAGCAGTCTTCTCGCCGCTCCCTCGTCATCGTCGATCTCCGGTGCGAGGTCTGCTTCGACCACGGCGATGGGGAGCATCGCTCCGAGCGCCAGACGGACGTTCACGCGCTCGCCACCCGATCCGACGACGGGGATCTCGACGACATCGTTCCGCCGCTCCTCGGTCAACGCCAGCCAGTACTGCACCACCGCATCGGCCGTCGCGTCGCCGGTCAGATAGCTTCCGACCTGGGTGACGAGTGTCTTCATGCTCACTCCCTGGACTCGTCCGGATGCGTCTCGCCACCGGGTCCGGGGCGGCACTTTCACACTAGGGTCGAGTCATTTCCGCACGTGACCCCCTTGCGGATTCGCCGCTACGGTGATTCAGTACGGCACCGCGGAGGCCCACCCCTCCGTAACTCTGCTCCGACGGCGGCGGCGCGTGCGGGGCCGTCCGCATCGCCCCGACCGGGTGACGGAGGGCTGCACGAGGAGACCGCGGATGGGACTCTGGAGGCCATCGCCGCCCACTCATCGAGAAGCGAGGACCCCGACATGACCGATCACAGCTCCCTTCCCTCCTGGCGCGACACCCCCACGCGCAGTGCCATCGAGGCGTTCATCGCCTCCGTCACCGAGGGACCGGACGCGGTGCCCGTCGAAGAGCGCATCGCCGTGTTCGACAACGACGGGACGCTGTGGTCGGAGAAGCCGATGCCCACGCAACTGCATTACGTCGTGGAGCAATGGCGTCTCGCAGCAGAGCACAACCCGGAGCTCGCCGAGCGACAGCCGTATCTGGCGGCCGTGAGCGGCGACTTCGGCTGGCTGAGCACAGCGATCGACAAGCACTACGGAGGCGATGACTCGGACCTGAAGACCATCATCCAGGCCCTCGTCGGCCTCACCGACGGCATGAGCGTGGAGGACTACGCCGCTTCCGTCGCCGAGTTCTACCGCACAGCTCAGCATCCGCTCCTGAAGCGCCCGTACGCCGACGCGGTGTATCAGCCGATGATCGAGCTGCTCCGCTACCTCGAGCACCACGGCTTCACCTGTTACATCGTGTCGGGGGGCGAGCGCGACTTCATGCGCCCGATGACGCAGGCGAACTACGGCATCCCGCCCGAGCGCGTGGTGGGCTCCGCTTTCGGCCTCAGCTGGGACGACGCGGGTGCCACCGTGCGGTACTCGTCTTCCCTCGCCTTCTTCGACGACGGGCCCGAGAAGCCGATCCGGATCTGGAGCCGCATCGGTCGGCGCCCGCTGTTCGCCGGCGGGAATTCGAACGGTGACACGGCCATGCTCGACTTCGCCCGCAAGGGCCCGCGCCCCGGGTTCGCGATGCTGATCCACCACGACGACGCCGACCGCGGCGACGCGCCCTACGATGCGGGCGCTGAGAAGGCCCTCGCATCCGCCGCGGGCGCCGGGTACACCGTCGTGAGCGTCAAGGATGACTGGGCGACCGTCTTCCCCGCGGCATCGTCCGAGGTCGACGGAGCCTGAGACGACGCAGAAGGCCCGGAGAGCGATACTCTCCGGGCCTTCTTTCGTGCGGCTACTCTCGCGAGAGCATGGCCGCCGCCTCGAGTTCGAGATCGCGATACTGCTCCGCGCTCACGTCGACCCCGACACCGAGCAGCTTGCCGCCGGTGAACGGGAACGGGTTGCTGTACTGACTGCTCACCGGATCCGCACTGTCCCAGCCGACGCACAGTCCATCGCCGCACAGGGTGAACTTGCCGATCTGCGCCCGCATGGGACCGGACGCCACCGCGCGGTCGTCGACGTACAGCGTGGCCGTGCCGAGCGACTCGCCGTGCTCACCCGCCGACTCGCGGATGAACTCCACACCGAGCGTGTGCGGCCCCGGCGTCAACTCCTCGGAGGTGAAACTCTGCTCCGGCGGGATCCCGAGGAAATTGTAGACGTAGGTCAGTCGGTTGTCCTTGACGAACAGCGAATGACCCCCGAAGCGCGAGCCGTGGGCGAAGAGCACGCCCTGGGCGCCCTCGTCGAGCACCACGTCAGCGATGATCTTGTACGACCGACCACGGACGTTCACGGCCACGCTCTCCGGGATCGCCGCCGAGCCCGGGTAGTAGATGTAGCGCTCACGCGGCGGCTCCGCTTGGGGGCGCTCGACCGTGAGCTGGTCACGTGCCGAGCGGTCGTCCAACGGGAGCACGAAGTTCGCATCCGCCTCCTCGAACCACGCGTCGATCAGCTCCTGGAGCTTCTCAGGATGGCTCGCGGCGAGGTCGTTCGACTCGGAGCGATCCTCCTCGACGTTGTACAGCTCCCACACGTCCGCCTCGAAGTTCCCGCGTCCGGTGAGCGGCGCATGCACGGCCGCCGCCTTCCATCCGTCCTTCCAGATGCCGCGGGTGCCGAGCATCGCGTAGTACTGGGTCTTCTTCTGAGTGGGTGCGTCGGGCGCGGCATCGAAGCTGTACTTCATCGACACACCGTTGAGCGGCTGCTGCTTCACGCCGCGATAGGTCTCGGGCATCTCGACGCCGACGACGTCGAGCACCGTCGCGACCACGTCGACGGAGTGATGGTACTGGTGGCGCATCTCACCCTTGGCGGCGATGCCTTTCGGCCAGTGGATCACCATCGGGTCGCACGTTCCGCCCGCGTACTGCGAGTAGCGCTTGAACATCTGGAACGGCGTCGAGAACGCGACGGCCCATCCGGTCGGATAGTGGTTGTACGTGTCGGCCGAGCCCAGTCGATCGAGCATCGCCAGGTTCTCCTGGAGGTCATCCGGGTAGCCGTTGAAGAACTTGTTCTCGTTGACCGACCCGTTGGGCGATCCCTCCCCCGAGGCACCGTTGTCCGCGCAGTAGAAGACGAGCGTGTTGTCGAGCTGACCGGTCTCCTCGAGATAGTCGATGACCCGGCCGACCTGCGCGTCGGTGTATTCGGAGAAGCCTGCGAACACTTCGGCGAACCGCGCGAACAGCCGTTTCTCGTCGTCGCTCAGCTCGTCCCAGGGGCGCACGAAGTCGGCGGGATTCGCGACGTCCTCCGGCAGCGGGTTGACCGGGGTCAGCGCGGTCCCCTCGGGCACCACACCCTTCTCGACCATGCGGGCGAGCACCCATTCGCGATAGGCGTCGTAGCCGTCGTCGAAGGCGCCCTTGTACTTATCGATGTACTCCTGCGGCGCGTGATGCGGAGCGTGGTTGGCGCCAGGACAGAACCACATGTACCAGGGCTTGGAGGGGTTCGATGCCTGCTGGTTGCGGATCATGCTCAGCGCCTGATCGGCGAGGTCCTTGGAGAGGTGGTATCCCTCTTCGGGAGTCGCCGGCGCCTCGATGAAGTGGTTGTCCTCGACGAGGTCGGGGTACCAGTTGTTCGTCTCTCCGCCGAGGAAGCCGTAGAAGCGGTCGAAGCCGAGCTGCAGCGGCCACATCGAGCGGTGACCCCCTGGGGCGTTGTCCTCTTCCGGTACGTTGTGGTTCTTGCCGACCCAGAAGGTCGAGTACCCGTTCTCCTGAAGGATCTGCCCGATCGTCGCGCACTCGGCCGGCAGCCGACCCGCGAGTCCGGGGAATCCGTTCGTGCCCTCCATGATGACCCCGGCACGGTTGACGTGATGGTTGCGCCCGGTGAGCATGGTCGATCGCGTGGGCGAGCACAGCGATGTGGTGTGCCACTGCGTGTAGGTGAGTCCGTCCCTGGCGAGCCGGTCCATCGTCGGCATGTTGATCCGGCCGCCGTAGGGCGACCAGGACGCCATGCCGGTGTCGTCATAGAGGACGACGAGGACGTTGGGCGCGCCCTCGGGCGCCGATTTCAGTTCGTACGGCGACCAGTCCGGGACCGAGTCGCGCACGTCCAGCGAGATCTTCCCTGCGAAGTCCGAATTGAATTCCGACATCTTCTCTCCTTCGATCACGGGTTGCCGGTTTGCCTGCCCGTCCCGAGTATCGCCTTCGCGTACGGGGAAGCCGATACGCCGCTCATCCCCGCAGGGTGACCTGCGGGGATGAGCCGCTCACGACGCGGCGGTCACGACCGGAGCTTCCGGGTCCGCCGTCTCGACGACGGCGTCATCCGTTTCGGCGTCCGCCTGCGCGTCAGGGGGTTCAGACGCCGCAGTCGGTCGCCGCAGCAGCTCGACCAGGATCATGAACACGAGCAGTCCGATCGTCACACCGATCACACTCCCGAACGAGACCGGTCGTGTCATGATCAGGATGAGCAGAGCCAGCGCCATCCCGACGATCACGATCGGACCATGGAACCGTTCGACCGCGAGCCCGAATCGCCCGGTGGACAATCCCCGTCGCTCCCAGGTGCTGCGCGCCCCGGAGAATCCGCTCTCCAGGATGCCTCGCGTGGCCACCGCGCTGCGGCTCGAGCCGGCGAGCCACGCCCACACCGCCACGAGCACGCCGACCATCGCCAGCGCCACGATCGTCGAGCTCAACAGCGTGGTGACCTCGTCGAACAGCGCCTGGGCAGCGGCCGACGGCATGATCGACGGACTCACGGCCCCGATGAAGAACGTTCTCCCGATGCCCAGCCCTGCGGAGAGCAGGAGGAAGGCGACCGCGAACGCGGCACTGGTCCAGAAGAGCGCTCGGGGGCGGTTCCGGGCGATCAGGATGCCGGCGACCACGAGACCGAGAACGACCCAGGGCAGCCAGAATCCCGCCGCGACCGCGATCTGATAGACGCTCCGCACGAGCACGAGAGCATCCGCCTGGGCGATCGGGATGGACCGGTCGATCTCCGGGATCAGATCGGCGAAGCCGACCCCCCGCTCGGTCAGCACCGATTTGACCCGGTCGACGACGAGCCCGAGATCGATCGACAGCACCCCGTCGTCCGCGAGCTGCAGAGCGGTGTCCGGACTGTTCTGCATGATCGCGACAGCGCGCTCATGGGTGAACCGTAGCGACTGCGCCCAGATGTCGGCGAACTGGTCCGAGGCGACGACGTCGTGGATCACCCCGTCCACGAGGGACGTCAGTCCGTTCGCCGCCGGCGCCTCCAGGAGGGTGAGGGCCGACGCCGCACGCGGCGGGAGGTCGAGCTCGCGCAGGCCATCGAACACCTCGCCGACCACAGCCGTGAGGTCGACCTGCTCGTGGATCGCGGCACTCGCCTGAGCGGCGACGAAGTCCTGCACGGCGGGATCCTCGGCCAGGGGCGCGAACGTCGCGACGAACCGATCGGCATCCACAAGTTGCAGGCGCGCCCACGTTCCCATCGCGGCGATCGGTGCCAGCAGCACCGCCACGGCGAGCACGATTCCGGCGACGATGCTTCGGCCCACCGGTCGGCGACGCGGCTTCTCACGCGTCTCGCTCTTGAGCGTCTGGTTCTCCTGTTCGAGGAGCGTTACCCGGGCTCGCAGATCATCCAGTTCGCTCATTCGCTCTCCTCCTCGAAATGCCGCATCAGGTGCCTCCGCCGACGGCAGTCGGTCGGCCTCAGCTCAGGAGCTTCTGCTTGGCCGCGGCGAACTCCGTCTCGGAGAGCACGCCCGCGTCTTTCAGGGACGCCAGCTGCTGCAGCTTCGCGATCAGATCATCCCCTCCGGCCGGCGCGCTCGCCGGGGCCGACGGGGCCGCGTACTGCGCTGCCGCGTTCTGCGCAGCGGCATCGATCTGCGCCTGTTGCTGCGCCGCCTCGTACTGCTGCTGCTCGTACTGACCCTGCGCACGTTCCTGCTGATTCCGCGACATCGCGCCGCCGACAGCCGAAGCCGTTCCTGCGACCACCGCGGTCCTGGCGGCAAGTCCGATCAGGCCGGGGCGACCGAATCTTCTCAAGGGCATGTCATTCACCTTCCTGATCGAGGATGTCCATCATGGCGTTCACGACCGGGGCCGGTACGCGCTCGCTCCGGAGCACCTGACCACCGGAGGCGGCGAGGTTCTGCGCGAGAGTGCGGGCGAAGGCGAGCTCGAGGACGACGACGGCAGCGGACTGCCCGGGAGCGAGGGCGCTCGCCAGAGCCTCGACATCCTCTTCGCCGGCGAGGCCCGCAGCGATCGGTGCGAAGTCGTCGAGTCCCAGCGAACCGTCGTCGGCATCGAGCTCGACGATCTCGACCTCACCGGCAGCCGACTTCGCCAGCAGGACGAAGTCGAGCAGTCGCACGACCCCGCTGTCGATGAGGTCGGTCAGCGCGCGGAACGTCGCCGGGTCCGGACGCTCGCCCTCGAACCCGACGAGGTAGAACTCGGCGGGGCCGAATCGGAAGTCATTCATGGATTGTCCTTTCTCACGGTGCCGACGTACCGGGACTGTGCGCTCATGCTCGCATCGCGGCGCCCGGGGTGATGCCCGCGCTCACCCCTACGGGGTGAGCATCTCGTCGTCGGGGGGCAGGGTCTGGCGATTCTGGCGCGGGATCCACACCTGCCGGATGACGATCAGGATCGAGGCCGTCAGCGGGATCGCGACGAGAGCCCCCAGCAGTCCCAGGAGGGTGGCCCCGATCATCGCCCCGATGATCACCAGAACGCCGGGCACCGCCGCTGCCTTTCCCATGATCCGCGGAGTGACGACATAGGCCTCGACCTGGATGTACACCAGGTAGGCGACCACGAAGACCAGGGCGGCCGTCGGGCTGACGAGCAGCGTCGCGATACCGCCGATGACGAGGAACACGAGTGATCCGATCATCGGTACCAGCGTGACGAAGAAGGCGACGATCGCCATGACCGCGGGAATGGATGAGCCGACGATCAGCTGGATCACGAGAACGACGCTCGCGTTGATCGCCGACAGCGTGACGCCGCCGGCCACCACTCCCCCGACGGACTGCGTGATCTCGTCGAGGACGCCGGCGAATCGTGCCCGTCGGTACCCGGGCAGGAGATTCGTGAGCGCCCCTTTGATGCTCTGCAGGGAGGAGACGAAGTAGAGCGTCAGAACGACGACCAACACGAAACTCGATATCGCGCCGACGACCCCGAATCCCGCTTTCAGAACCCCTCCGGAGATCGCGAGGAACGAGGAGAGCGATGTCAGCGAGCGGATGCTCTCGGCCACGACGGCGGAGAGGTCGACACCGAGAGCGGCCTCCAGGTCCCGATACCACCCGCTCTGCTGAACGGCGGCGATCGTCTCGGGGGCGGCCTCGATCGCCGCGGCGATCTGGCGGACCGTCGCCGGCACCAGGACGAGGAGGATCACCGCGACCACACCCAGGAAGATGATCGCCACGATCGTGACGCCCGCCGCTCTGCTCATGCCTCGGCGTTCGAAGGCGCGGACGGCCGGGTCAAGGCCGAGCGCGAGGAACATGCCGAGGAAGATCGAGATGAGTACCGTCGAGATGCCCGCGATCGTGGCCGCGAGCGCGATGGCGAGAAGGACACCGACGGCGACCGAGAAGCCGGAGAGCAGTGGTTTCGCGGGCAGCACACGCAGGAGCCCTGCGCGCCGCCGCCCGCCGTCGCCCTCGGTGTGCTGATCATGCTGATTCGCGTCCACGGGGTGCACGCTACGCGCGCGGCCCTTCGGAGTACGCCTCAGCCTCACCCGTTCGTGGTGACCGTCACAGGGCCGGACGATTCGGGGTCGCCCGCTAGGGGTGAGCGGCTTACCCGCGGGCATGGTCGCGCTGTCACTATCGCCGTACGCAGTAACTCAACGAAAGGGGTCCGAAGTGTCCATTTGGGAAAGCTTCTGGGACATCATCTGGTGGTTCTTCTGGGTCTTCGTGTTCATCTCCTACCTGATGGTGCTCTTCAACATCGTGGCCGACCTGTTCCGGGACCACACCCTCAACGGGTGGTGGAAGGCCGTGTGGATCATCTTCCTCATCTTCGTCCCCTTCCTCACGGCGCTGATCTACCTCATCGCACGCGGCAAGGGAATGGGCGAACGCAGCGTCTCGGCGTACCGGGAGCAGCAGCATGCGGCCGACTCCTATATCCGCAGCGTCGCCGGATCCAGTCCCAGCGATGAGATCGACAAGGCATCGAAGCTCCTCGCGGCAGGGACCATCACGCCGGACGAGTTCGCCGCCATCAAGACGCGCGCGCTGAGCTGACATCGTGGCTGAGGTGGTCGACATGACCTTGCAGGCGCTCGGCGACGTCGAGTTCGTCGTCGTCCGCCTGGAGGACGACCGCCTCAGCCCCGACATCCTCGAAGCCCTGCTCCGGCAGGTGGAGAGCGGCGCCATCCGCCTCCTCGATTTCCTCCTCATCCACCGGCTCGGCATCGAGGACTGGCGTCTCGTCGAGGTCGACGCCGATGAGTTCACACTCGCCGGGCTCGGACTGGACACCCCCGGCCTCGTCTGCGAAGACGACGCCCGCTACTTCGCCTCGGGGCTCCCGATCGGGTCGGTCGCGGCGCTCATACTGCTCGAGCCGACCTGGAGCGAGCGCTTCTCCCGCGACGTCGACCGGCGGGGTGATCGTATCCTCGCGACACAGCCGATTCCCGCGGCGATCGCGAACACCGTCCTCGCATCGGCGCTGCGCCAACACTGACGCCACCGTCGGGCGTGCTTCGGTCCGCCCCGGTCGGTCAGACGGTCGTCCGCACCGCCTCGCGGCGAGAGGACACCCCGAGCTTGCGGTAGATGGCGCGCTGATGTGTCTTCACGGTGTTGATCGACACGGCCAACTCCCGCGCGATCTCGTGCAACGTGCGCGCCGTCTGCAGCTGCTGGAACACATCGCGCTCCCGCTCTGAGAGCGTCTCCACCAGCGAACCCGCGGCATCATTGGCGAGACAGCGGCCGATGAAGTCCTCGAACTGGGTGCCGAAATGCACATGCTCTCCCAGCAGCTTGCGCACCGCCGTCTCACGCGGCCCGAACGGCAGCCGGATGTTCTCGCCCGCGGCGACCGCGACCGCCGCTTCGCACAGCTCGTGCGCCTCGTCGTGGTGCCCGGCATGACGGCGCAGGACCGCAGCCGTGAGCAAAGTCGCGGTCTTCACGTACGACACCTCGCCGAACGCACGCAACGATCGCAGCATCTCCAACGCTGCGGGGTAATCGCCGGCGCGACGCAGCACACCGGCGAGCGCGACGTTCACGACGGGCAGGTCCGGGCAATTGATGTACTTCCGGGCGATCCTCATCGCGCGATCATGCCGGCCGACCGCCTCCTCGAGCAGAGCGACGGACGACTCGCGGAACGCCGGCCAGGAGACGCCATGGACGACCTCGAGCGGGATGGCCTGAACGCCGATCGCCGCGCGACGACACGCCGCGACATCACCGGTCTCGGACGCCGTGTACGCGATCATCATCCGCGCGATGCTCGTGAAAGAGCGGTCGGAGCCGCCGTTGGCGATCACGGTCCCGAACTCCCGGCTCGCCTCGGCGAACTCCCCCGACCAGTAGGCGACGTACCCGGCGGCCGCCGCAGCGCTCCCTCCGGCATAGGTGCTCCAGGGAAGGCTCACGTCCTCCTCGCCCTGCGCCCTGGCCAGCGACTCCCGCGCATCGATGAGGCGTCCGGCCCAGGTCTGCCCGAAGGCGAGATGTCCCAGCGTCCGCTTCGCGAGTTCGCGGTCGCCGGAGCTCTGCGCCTCCCTCGCCGCGGCCGAGAAGTATTCGAGCGGAATCATCGGGTTGCCGCGATGCCGGATCTCGGTCCAGCCGAGGAGGTAATTGAGTGCCGCACGATCCCCGAGCTCGGTCGAATCCGCGTCGAGCAGCATCCGTCGCACCTTGGCGCTCGCCTCTGCGACCTCCGCGCGCTCGTCCGCGATGAACAGACGCGCGATCTGCAGCACGGCGGGCTCGGTTCCGTCGCCCGACCGCGAGATCGCCCCCTCTGCACGCCGGAACAGCTCGCGTGCGACGCGATGGTCGCCCAGCACATCGCTCGCGCACGCGCGCACCAGGAGCACCTGAGGGTCGTCCGGCGTGCGTCGGAGCATCTCCGTCGCGGTGCGCTCGACCTCTGCCGCCCCGGCCCCGACCACGAGCCCGAGCCAGTGGCGAAGCAGAGTCCCGCGCGCGGTCTCCGAATCTCCCGCACGAAGCGAGTGCGCGATCGAAGCGGTGGGATCCGTGGTCTCCAGCGCGGCGGCTGCACGACGATGGCAGGCTGCGGCGCGCGCGGCATCGAGCGCGACGATCTCCGCGCATTGCCTGGCGAAGGACGCATGCCAGCGGTAGACGACGCCGTGCTGGCCGTCGAACCGATCGAGGAACAGGCCGAGGCGCACGCAGGTCTCGAGCAGCTCCGCCGCGTCCGGGCGTCCCGTCACGGCGGCGGCGAGCTCAGGAGTCAGCTCGCCGCAGACGCTTCCGTCGAGCACGAAGTCGGCGATCTCCGCCGACAGCGCCCCGAGCACGTGCTCGCGCACGTAGCTCCCGAGAAAGCTCGATGCGCTCTGTGCGCGGGCGTCAGGGCGGGCTCCGCCGATCATCATGAGCCGGACCGCGATCGGCCAGCCCTGCGTCTCGTCGAAGATCGTCTCGGCGGCGAGCCCCTTCGCCCCTGCATGGAGGAGCTTCACCTCCGGCGCGGTGAAGCTGAGGGTCTCCACTCCGATGAAGGAGTCCGGATGTGTGATGCGATGCCGGGAGAGAGTGACCTCGAGAAGCGTCGTGCCGACCAGCACGACCCGCAGATTCTCCGGCGTCTGTTCGGCGAGCATCCCGAGCAGCCCACGCCGCCAGTCTTCTCCCGCGCGCTGGGCGTCGTCGACGATCAGGTGCACACGGGTGTCGAGGTCTTCGAGGGCACCGCAGATCTCCTGGTAGGCGTGCTCGGGGTCATCGAGGTCGCGCGCCAGCGCGAGCGGCTGACCCGCACGTTGGGCTCCGACGAGCAGGGAGTGCACGACGCCCTGCGTCAGACGCGACGGGTCGGAGTCGAAGGAGCTCAGCCCGAGCCAGGCCACCTGCTCGAGGCCGGACGCCCAATCCGCGGCGGCCGTCGTCTTGCCGAAGCCGCTGGGGGCACTGACGACGGTGAGCGGGTGTTCTCCCACCGCATCGGCGATCGCGGAGCTCACTCGTTCGCGGCGGATCGCACCGGGTTGGGGGCCCGGTGGGCGATAGCGCACTGCGGGTCCCGGCGTCGTCGGTCGTACGGGGGGCGACATGGCACCAAAGCTAGTGGCGGCACAGAGGCGACCTCAAGGGCCTCCCCCGGGTGATATTTCAGTCCGCCGCGCCGGTTCCCGCGTCGCGTTTGAGCGCATCGGCGGTGCGGATGAACAGGATGATCCACGTGAACACCAGGGTTCCCGCCACGAGCTCGACAGCGGTCAGCGTGTAGTAGCCGACGGCGAAGAACACCGAGAGGAGAAGGATCAGGAGGGTGAACACGTAGCCGACGAGCAGGAAGGTGCGCGAGACGCCGGGCACCCACCAGCGGACGGCGACGACGAGCACCGCGTAGGCGACCACCATCCCCGACGCCACTCCGGTGTGCAGGGCGAAGTGCTCGTCCACCGGGAAGACTCCGACGAGACCGAGGAAGATGCCGACGATCACGAGGCACGTGCGCACGGAGGCAGCCCCGCGCGGGTGGGTCGTCGGAATCCCCTTCGTCGCGTAGCGCGCCAACGTCGTCACGAGGATCCCCGCGATGATCAGCGTGAGGTTGAAGGCCCGGGCGGAGAGGTCGTCCGTCATGCCGAGGGCGCTCAGATTCTCCTTCCACCACTGCGGATCGCTCGCTGTGAGCATGCTCGCCAGCACGCCCAACACGAGGAACACCGCGAGCACGGTGGCCAGCAGCTGCAGGTCGAGGTGCGTCGCCGAGTAGTACGTCACGTAGGCGGTGAGAGCGGCGGCGGCGCCGGCCAGCATCAGCGCCGGGAGCGGGAACACGACGGCTCCGATCAACCCTGCCTCGACGATCGTGGCGGCCAGGGTCCACCCGAGCAGGGCGATCATGGCGTGGGCGAAGGCGAATGCGGCGATGTCGACGACGTCGAGCGCGCCGAGCCGCTTCCGCCGGGCGGGGTCGGCTGCGATGACGCGTCCGAGCACGAAGACGACGATCGCGGTGACCGCGGACATCAGCGCCGCGAACTGGCCCAGGGAGTCCGGGCCGGCGATGGGAGCCGACTGCAACCGGAAGACGGGCAGCGCGACGAGGGCCGCGAGCACGAACGCGACGATCGAGATCTGAAGCCCGATGGCCTCCCGAGCGCGCTCTCGTGTGGCTCCGCGCGAGCGGGCTTCCGTGAGGAGATCGTGGCCTGCTGGCGTCGTGGACATGCTCTCAGTCTCCTTCTCCGCTTCGGCGTCGGCTTCGGCGGCTCATCCGCGCGGGGCGATGCGGGTCGCGGGTCAGATCTTGATGGGAAAGGTGGCCAGGACGACGATGCCCACGACGGCGAGCACACCGCTGAGGGAGAGGAAGACGGTGCGCCGCCACCGAGCGCGCTGGTTCTGGGAGAGGGCGGCGAAGAACAGCACGAGTGCGAAGAGGACGGTCAGGAGCGAATAGTCGTCGCCGCGTTGATTGTTCCGGAGTGCCTCGTCGAACTTCTCGTCGGCCCGGGTGTTCAGCTCAGCCGCCTCCGACTCACCTGGTGGGACGTACTCGTCCATGGCGAACGGACCGTCCGCCTCCCGCCCCGCGTCGTCCCAGGCGTCGAACGCCGCAGCGAACTCCGGAGTGAAGCGGGCCTCGATGAACTCGACGAGATCGTCCTGCCCCTCCCGCTCGGCGAGCACCCACTCGGTGTAGATCGTCAGGTCGTATTGCCGGGCGGCCTGGGCAGTCGACTCGGCCGAGGCCGCCTGCACCCGCGCGCTTGACGCCTGACTGAACGCGATCGACATCTCGCCGCCCCACTTCGATGCCTCGAAGCCGCACCAGGCGGTGATGACCGCTGTGATGGAGAGCAGGAGCACCGTGCTGACCTCGAGCACTCCGTACTTGCGGTCGTGAGCGGGGGCGGGCCGATCTTCCATGCGGCAATGCTGGAGGTGCCACACGATGCCTGTCGCGTGGAGGTCACCCGTGTGGGGTGACCTTCCGGAGCGCCGGGGAGCCACGCGGCCCATCCTGGTCCTATGAGGCGGACGAGCCGAAGGCTGCCCCCGAGGGGCCGAGGATCATGACGCTGGGCGACCTGTTCCCCGACGGGCTGTCTGCGTGGCAGATCGTGCTCGCGATCGTGTCGGTGCTCATCGGCTGGCTGCTGTCGCGCTTCGCCCGCAAGGGTGTGCTCAAGCTGGCGGCTCGGACGCCAGGGATCTCCGACTCGGTGTCGCAGCTGGCCGCCCGTTTCACGCAGTACGCCCTCCTCCTGGTCGGCATCGGCGTCGGGCTGGCGTTCCTCGGGGCCAACGTGCAGCCTCTGCTGGCGATGACGGCGATCGCCGTGGTCGTGCTGATCCTGGTGCTGCGCGGCGTCGCAGACAATTTCGCCGCCGGCGTGCTCATCCAATCCCGCCAATCGGTGAAGATCGGCGAGGAGATCGGGATCGAAGGCCCGGACGGCGTGATCCGCGGGACCGTGCAGGAGCTCAACGGACGCTCCGTGATCCTCACCACCGTCGACGGCCTCACGGTGCACGTGCCGAACGCCGCGCTCCTCACCGGGGTCCTGGTGAACGACTCGCGTCACGGCGCGCGACGGAGCGACGTCGACATCCGCATCGCCCGATCGGCGGAACTCGACCTGGACGACGTGATCACGGCGATCACAGCGGCAGCACGCAGTGTCGATGGCGTGCACGCGCGCGAGCACCCGAACGTGCGAATCGGCGCGATCTCGCCCGATCGGTGGACGCTGACGCTCCAGATCTGGCATCACCCGCTGCACGGCAGCGCCGTGATCTCCGGCGCCGTGCGTGGCGTCGCGGAGGCACTCGAGACGGCAGGAGTGCGTGCCGTGGTCGTGTCCGAGCAGGGGCCACCTCCCCTCGTCCCGCCGGAGCCGTTCTGAGCGCCCGGGCCGCCGGTACGCCGTCCGCGAGGCGACCGGACTCCCGCCCAGCCGAGGGCTACGCTGGCCGCGTGACCCCCTCGCCTGCGCCCGAGCGCACCACCGACCGCTCGCTCTCCCCCAGCCTGCGGGTGCTCCTCGTGCTCGCCGCGAGCGTGCTGACGCTGGCCGGCGTGTACTTCGCACGGGATCTCTTCGGTCCGATCGCGCTGGCGATCGTGATCGTGATCATCTGCGAGCCGCTCCGACGCCCACTCGATCGCCGCGGCTGGCCGCAGTGGGCCAGCACCACGGCCGTCATCGTCGTCGCCTATCTGATCCTGCTGTCGATGGGCGCTCTGCTCTGGCTCGCCGGCACGCAGTTCGCGCGGCTCATCGGCGACCTGGTGTCTCAGGGCGGTCTGGAGAACACCGCCACCGAGCTGGTGGGATGGCTGCAGACGCTCGGACTGGACGAAGAGGCCTCGGATGCCGCTACCTCGATCCTCGATCCGGAGACGCTGCTCGGTGTCGCGCGAAGCGTGGGAGGCACCGTACTCAGCGTCGCGACCGCCCTGTTCTTCGTCTGCGCCTACATCATCTTCATGGCGATCGATGCGGCGCGCTATCGTCAGGCCCCCGCCCTCTTCGGCGCGACAAAGGGACCGGTTCTGGCGAGAATTGCACATCTCAACTCGGGCATCCGCCGGTACTACATCGTCAACGCCACCTTCGGGGCGATCGTCGCCGTCATCGACGGCCTGGCCCTGTGGTGGATGGGCATCCCGGCTCCGGTCGTGTGGGCGATCCTGGCCTTCGTCACGAACTTCATCCCGAACGTCGGCTTCGTCATCGGACTCGTCCCCCCGGCGATCCTCGCCTTCGTGGTCGGGGGCTGGCCGCTTCTGCTCGGCGTCATCGCCGTCTACAGCATCGTGAACGTGGTGCTCCAGGTGCTCGTGCAGCCGAAGTTCGTCAGCGATGCCGTGGACCTCAGCCTCACCCTGAGCTTCTTCTCCGTGATCTTCTGGACGTTCATCATAGGCCCGCTCGGTGCGATCCTCTCCATCCCGCTCACGCTGCTCGCCCGCGCTCTCGTCTTCGAGGGAGACCCCGAGGCGACGTGGCTGCGCTGGCTCTCGGGTGACCGCACCGCGGTGCCGCCCGAGCCCGAGCCCGAGCCCGATCCTGTGCCGGTGACCGGCGGCCGCGGCCTCCTGCGGCGTCGTGGAAGCCGAGCTCCCGAGGCGCAGGGCTGATCATGGCGACCGTAAATCACCCGGGGGAGGTTGCGATCCAGACGTGGTCGCCGGATCCGCCTCGGTGGGATCGTGGACGTCGACGCGCTCGGCCGGGGCGCGCCCGAAGGGAGACGACGTGCAACGTCCGCTCGCGGGGCTGACCAGGCGCAACTTCGTCACGGAGTTGACCGCCGGCGTCACTCTGCTCGCCATCGCCATCCCCCTCAACATCGGCTACGCGCAGATCGCGGGGCTCCCGCCCACCGCGGGTCTCTACGCCCTCATCGTCCCGACCATCGTGTATGCGCTGGTCGTGTCCTCCCGGCAGTTGGTCGCCTCCCCCGACGCCGCCGCGGCCGCACTGGTCGCGTCCTCGATCGGCGGACTGGCCGCGGCCGGCAGCGCCGACTACGCGACACTCGCCCTCGCGCAGGCGATCATCTGCGGCGGCATGTTCGTGCTCCTGGCCGTGTTCAAGCTCGGATTCCTGGCGAACTTCCTCTCCAAGCCGATCCTGGTCGGATTCGTCGGCGGCCTCGCGCTGGACATCATGGTCAGCCAGGTCGCCAAGATGCTCGGCGTCAAGATCGACTCCGGCAAGGAGTTCACGGGTAAGGTCGCTGACCTCATCGGAGGCATCACGACCCTCAACGGCTGGGCCGTCCTGATCTCGGTCTGCTCGGTGGCCGTCCTGCTGCTGGGGCGCCGCTACCTCCGCGCCGTCCCCTGGGCGCTGATCGTGCTCGTGGCGACGACACTCGTGGTCGTGCTCACGGGGCTCGACCAACGCGGTGTCGACGTACTGGGCGAGGTTCCGGCGGGTCCGCCCGTGCTCACCTGGCCGATGATCGACTGGACGCTCTGGCTCGCGCTGGTGCCGTCCGCGATCGCACTGACGCTGGTCACCACGGCGGAAGGGCTCCTGGTCTCGCGCTCGTACTCCGAGAAGCACGGCTACCCGTTCCATGCGAACCGCGATCTCTTCGCGTTCGGCATCGCCAACGTCGCCGCGGGAGCCCAGGGCAGCTTCGCCGTCGGATCATCGACCTCGCGAACGGCGGCGATGGATCAGGCGGGATCGCGCACGCAGTTCCCGGCCCTGATCCTCGCGGCCGGCACACTCCTGCTGCTCCTATTCGGCACCGCGCTGCTGGCAGACATCCCGTCGCCCGCCATCGGCGCGATCGTCGGGGTGGCGATCATCCCCCTGCTCGGTATCCGCGACTTCATCGATCTGTGGCGAAAGGATCGGTTCGAGTTCCTCATCGGGGCGACCTGCTTCCTGGTCACCCTCTTCGTCGGTTCCATCCCCGGCATCCTGGTCGCGTTCGTGCTCGCGCTCATCAACATCGCGCGCCGTGCCTCGAACCCCGCCATCGACGTCCTCGAATCCAGCGGCGATCCGGGCGAGTCGCTGCTGGAGGATGCACCTGCAGGAACCGTGACCGCTCCGGGCGTGATCGTCATCCGCCTGGCCGCTCCGCTGTTCTTCGCCAACGGGGCCGTGTTCTCGACGGCGGTGAAGGACGCGATCCGTTCGGCCGGTGAGGGATCCGTCCAGCACCTCGTGGTCGACATGGAGGCCGTGACCGACGTCGACGTCACCGGGGCGGAGTCGTTCGACTCGCTCAAGAAGTGGCTCGCCGCCGGCTCTATCTCGCTCGCGTTCAGTCGAGTCCGGCCGAATACGCTGCACCGACTCACGGGGCTCGGTCTGCTCGAGTCGGAGCAGGTCTATGCGACCAATCGCGCAGCGATCAGCGACCTCACCCGAACGACCTCGGGATCACAGCGTTCAGAGAGAGAAGGCCAGTGATGGGACCCGTCGTCGGAGACATTCTTCCGCTCGCTCTCGGCGTCGCGATCAGCCCGATACCGATCATCGCCGCGATCCTGATGCTGCTCTCCCCCAAAGCGCGGGTGACGAGCGTCGGCTTCCTCCTCGGCTGGGTCGTCGGGATCGTGGCCGCGGTCACGGTGTTCACGTTGCTGTCGTCGATCCTGCCGGATGACGATCCCGATGTCTCCCACCCGATCCGCGGCGTGGTGCAGCTCGTTCTCGGCCTGCTGCTTCTCGTCCTCGCGTCCGGACAGTGGCGCAAGCGGCCGAAGGCGGGGGAAGAGGCCGCCCTCCCGAAGTGGATGAAGGCCATCGACACGGTCACCTTCCCGGTCGCGCTCGGACTCGGCTTCCTGCTGTCCGCCGTGAACCCGAAGAACCTGATCATGGCGGCGGGCGCCGGCACCGACATCGGCGCGGCGTCGCTTCCTGCCGGATCCGTCGTCGTGGTGATCGTCATCTACACGCTCATCGCCGCGTCGACCGTGCTGGTCCCGGTCATCGGATATCTCCTCGCCGCCGACCGCCTTCGCGGTCCGCTCGACGCCCTCCGCGGCTGGCTCGCCACCGAGAACGCCGTCATCATGGCCGTGCTGCTGCTGGTGATCGGTGTCTCGATGCTCGGCAAGGGCATCGGGAGCTTCTAGGGCCGGACCGGGGAACCAGAAGGAGGAACGAGGATATGGGCGAGCTGATCCTGGACCTCGTTCCCGTCGCTCTCGGCGTGGTGCTGAGTCCGCTCGCCATCATGGCGCTCGTCGCCGTCCTGCTCTCGCAGAATGCCCGCGCCAACGGGATCGCGTATCTGCTCGGGTGGTTCCTCGGGCTCGCCGGCCTCATGGCCTTGTTCCTCTGGCTGTTCCCGGTGCTGGAGGTGCACCAACGCGCGGAGCCACCCCTGTGGGTCCCCCTCGTGCGTCTGCTCGTCGGTCTCTTCCTGGTGGTCGCTGCCGTCTGGGTGTATCGGAAGGGCCGCGCACACGTCCTGCGGATGGCTGCCGCTTCGACCCCGCGCGATGTCGTCGCCGCGTCGCCCCAGCTGCCCGGCTGGCTGCACTCGGTCGAGTCGTTCCGCCCCGGGCGCACGTTCCTCCTCGGCATCGGGCTCTTCGTGCTCAACCCGGTCGACGCGTCGTGCGCCATCCTCGCCGCCCTCGACATCACCCTGTCCGACGTGGATGCGGCGGCGGGGCTCTGGATCGCTGCGGCGTTCGTCGTGGTGGGCACTCTCCCGATCGCGCTTCCGGTGGTGTACGTCGTCGTGCGCGGCCGCGATGCTGAACCGCTGCTCGACCGGGTACGAACGTGGATCGCCGGAAACACGCACGTCCTCAATGCGGCCCTGCTCCTCGTGATCGGCGCTCTCCAGCTGCAGAAGGCACTCGCGGGTCTGCTCTGAGTGACCGACGTCGCCCCTCCGACGAGACCCTTTGCCGCGATGCATCGGGGATCACCCGGATGAACGTCGCACTCCCCCGGTGACAGCAGCCATCGCGCCGCAGTACTGTGCGGATAGACATCGTTCCGACAGGTGAAGGGAACCGGCAATGGCTCGCGACTTCCAGGGCAAGATCGAACTCGACGTGCGTGACTCGGTCGCGGATTGGGACGCCTACCGGGCGTCGACGCCACCGGCCGGGGCACCGAACGTACTGGTCGTGCTCTACGACGACACCGGCATGGCGGCGTGGTCCCCGTACGGTGGGCGGATCAACATGCCCACCATGGATCGGCTTGCGCAGAACGGCCTCACCTACTCGCAGTGGCACACGACCGCACTGTGTTCGCCGACGCGCTCGACATTCCTGACCGGACGAAACCATCACCTCAACGGGTTCGCCACGATCTCCGAATCCTCCACCGGGTTCCCGGGATACAACTCCCACATCCCTGATTCGAACGTCACCATGGCGCACGTGCTGCGCGACGCCGGATGGTCGACGTTCTGGGTCGGCAAGAACCACAACGTGCCGATCGACGAGTGGACGGCAGGCGCCTCGAAGAAGCACTGGCCGCTGGCGCAGGGCTACGACCGGTTCTACGGCTTCATCGGCGGCGAGACCAACAACTGGTACCCGTCGTTGGCCGAGGACAATCACTACATCGATCAGCCGTACCTCCCCGAGCAGGGGTATCACCTGTCGAAGGATCTCGCCGACCAAGCGCTCACGATGATCCGCGACGTCAAGCAGACCGAGCCGGACAAGCCCTGGTACCTCTGGTTCTGCCCGGGCGCGAATCACGCGCCCCACCACGCCCCGCAGGAATACATCGACAAGTACAAGGGCCAGTTCGACGACGGCTACGAGGCATACCGCGACTGGGTGCTGGGCCGGATGATCGAGAAGGGGATCGTCCCGGCGGACACCGATCTGACGGCGCTGAACCCGATGCCCGACGGCACGTTCAACCCCACCGACGAGGTGCGGCCGTGGGACAGCCTGAACGCCGAGGAGAAGGCGATGTTCTCGCGGATGGCCGAGGTCTATGCGGGCTTCAGCGAGTACACCGATTCGCAGGTCGGACGCATCGTCGACTACCTCGAGGAATCGGGCCAGCTCGACAACACGCTCATCCTCTACTGCGCCGACAACGGCGCGTCGGGTGAGGGCAGCCCGAACGGCTCGGTCAACGAAGGCAAGATCTTCGGTGGCTACCCGGATGACGAGGCGGAGAACCTTCGCCTCGTCGACAAGCTCGGCTCGCCCGACACCTACAACCACTATCCGACCGGGTGGGCGGCGGCCTTCTCCACGCCCTACAAGATGTTCAAGCGCTACACCTATCAGGGCGGCGTCTGCGACCCGCTCGTGATCCACTGGCCCGCGGGGATGAAGGCACGCGGCGAAGTGCGTCACCAGTACCACCACTCGACGGACATCGTTCCGACGATCCTCGAGGCCTGCGGGGTGGAGTTCCCCGACGTCTACAACGGCGTCGCACAGACCCCTCTCTCGGGTGTGTCGATGGCGTACTCCTTCGACGCCGAACCGGAAGGTCCGACCGAGAAGAAGACGCAGTACTACGAGATGCTCGGTCAGCGCGGCATCTGGCATGAGGGTTGGAAGGCCGTCGCCGTCCACGGGCCCATGAGCGGCGTCAGCAACTTCGACAAGGACGAGTGGGAGCTCTATCACACGGACGTCGACCGTGCTGAAGCGAAGAACCTCGCCGAGGAGCATCCCGACAAGCTCGAAGAGCTCAAGGCACTCTGGATGGAGGAGGCGAAGGCGAACGACGTGCTGCCGCTGAACGACCTGCAGATCATCGGCAACCCGAAGGACTTCGAGACGTTCGTCGGCATGGAGTTCCACCAGCCCGCACCGCCTTCGGGACAGTTCGTCTACTACCCGGGCACGAGCGAGGTACCCGAACGGTCCGCTGCGAACACGCACGGCGTCTCGTACAAGATCGCCGCCGAGGTCGAGTTCACCCCGGAGACGGAGGGCGTCATCTTCGCCCACGGTTCCCGGTTCGGCGGGCACGCGCTCGTCGTGAAGGACGGCCAGGTGCATTACGTGTACAACTTCCTCGGCATCCCGCCCGAAGACCGCGTCTCGGCCCCGGTGCCGACATCAGGCACGCACATCATCGGCGTCGAGTTCACGAAGGAGGGCATGGGCGAGCACCGTGAGGGCGTCGGTCCGGTGAAGCTGTACATCGACGACCAGGTGGTCGGCGAAAAGCGCATCCGCACGGTTCTCGGGCACTTCTCGCTCTGCGGCGAGGGACTGACGATCGGTCGGGACAGTGCCGACCCCGTCTCGTCCCTGTACGGCTACGGGTTCGACTTCGCCGGCGGTGAGATCACGAAGGTCGTGTTCGACATCGCCGACGACGCCTACCTCGACCTCGAAGCGCACCTGGCGGCGGCACTGGCGCGCGACTGATCGACTGCCCCACGGCGGCCGCGAGCGCTACTCGATCCCGAGTGCGTGCGCGGCCGCCGTCACGCTGTCCCGGTCCGAGACCCCGAGCTTGCGGTAGATGTTCCGCACGTGCGTCTTGACGGTGTTCGGGGAGATGAACTCCTGCTGAGCGATCTGACGCAGCGTCGCGTTACGGCTCAACGCCAGCAGCACGATGCGCTCGCGGTGCGTGAGCTGCTCGTCTACGAGCAGCCCCGCTGCGACGAGTCGCTCCCGGACGGTGTCGGCGAAACGGGTCCGGGTTCCGGCGGTAGCCCGTGCGCCCAGGAGCCGGAGCACAGCCTGATCGGCTGCCGCGATGCGCCGGACGTGTTCCTCCGGTTCGGCCAGCGACAGCGCCAGCGAGAGCGAGGCCTGAGCCCTCTCGGAGTCTCCGCCGTGCACATCGAGCGCGGCCGCCACCAGCCAGGCGTCCACCAGGGATGCCGGCAGCGCACACGTCGTCGAGCCGTCGAGGACGGGGGCGAGAGTCTCGCGCGCCTCCGCGTGCCGATGGTCGTGCAGGGCAGCGATCGCGCGGAGGACGACCACCTCGCCACTCGTGCCAAGCGCGCGCTCGGTGTCGGCGATGAACTGATCCCGGAGATTCGGCTCGCCCAGCCGGTCGAACGCGTGCACGGCGAACACGCCCACCATCGCATACCAGTGCGGAGGAAGCGGCATGTCATCGCGAGGGACGAGCGTCTCGAGCAGCATGCTGGCGGCCGCGCGCGGATCCGCGGCGCCGTCGGTGTCGAGCAGCGCCACCAGCCCACTCAGCCCCCTCGAGATCGCGGGTTCGGAACCCGAGTCGATGATCGCCGCTGCTGCGCGCATCGTCTGCTCCGCGTCGATCGCCTGCAGGCGTTCATACGGCACCCAGCACCGCCACACTCTCGTCACCTCGTAGAAGGCGTCGTCGGGCTCACCGAGTTCGCGCCACCTCGCGTCCAGTCGCGACCCGGCGGTGAGGACGTCGCGCATCCTGCCCCGGAAAAGAGCGCTGGTGTTCAGGACGGCGGACGCCTGGAGTTCTGCCGCGACCGCTCCGACCGCGCGAGCTTGATCTGCGGCCGTCCGTGCATAGCGCTCTGCGCGGTCGAGGTGACCGACGTACAGCTCACCCATCGCCGCCTGCAGGAATGCGTAGGTGTCGAGCTGGGACTCCCCGGTGACGGTGTCGAACGCGCGTCCGAGTCGGTCGAGGGCCTGCGCGATGCCTCCGCGGCGCACGGCGGTGTGCAGATCGAGGCCGGTCAGCCACTGACGACTCACGGCCGATCCGTCTTCGTCGCGCAGCGTCGCGAGGACGGTGGCCGCGGCGGAGGCATCGCCCCGCGCGAGCTCCGCTGCCGCGATCAGCATCTGCACCGCGGGATCCGCTCGCAGCGGAGCGGGCATCGCCCTGATCGCCTCCGTCACCTCGCACGCATGACCCGTCAGGATCAGCTGCATCCCGCACCGACGCAGGATCACGGCCATGCACGCCGGATCACAACTCTGCGTGGCGTGTCGCAGTGCGGGAAGATGCGCCTCCTGCTCGGCGAACCACTCGGCGGCGTCCTTCTCGAGACGCTCGACGACCGCGCGCCCCCGATCCCGCAGGCGTGCGGCGAGGAACTCCCGCAGCAGCGGGTGATAGTGGTACCAGACGGGGTCCACGCCCCGCCTGCCCATCAGCACGCTGAGCTGGATGAGTCTCTCGACGAGGGCAGCGGCGGGAGCACCGGGCGACAGCCGGTACGCGAGGTCGAGCGAAAACGCCTCCGGGACCGAGGTGAAGAGAAGGAACTCCGTCAACTCCTCGTCCAGGTCGCCGAAGACCTCCTCGAGGAAGTAGTCGACAAGCGCGGGCGCGTCCCCGCGGAGCGGTGTGTCCGTGGCGTCGCGGTGCTCCAGCCCGGCGAGCACCATGAGGCGGAGTCCCGCGGCCCATCCCTCGGTCCGGTGAAGAATCGTCGTGATCTCTCCCTGCGAGACGGTGATCCCGCTGGCACGGAAGAGCGACCTCACTTCTGCCGGGGTGAACGCCAGGTCGGCGTTGTCGAGCTCGAGCGCGATTCCCGCGATACGACGCCGCGCGACGCGGATCAGCCGGGTGCCGCGCCCGGAGAGGACGACGTGCGCGTTGCCGGGGACCGCGTGGACGAACGCCGACAGCATGTCGGCCAGCTCCGGACTCCCGATCAGGTGAACATCGTCGAACACGATCACGATCCTTCGGAGGGTCGTTCGCAGCGCACGAGCGAGCGACCGAGCCGTTTCGTCCGTCTCCGCCCGGGGGACCTTCGCGAGAGTCTCGCCGAGACGCCCGTCATCGATCCGTTCGAGAGCGGAACGAAGAAGCGAGAGATCGACGTCGTCCCGCTGGAACGAAAGCCACACCACCGCGGTGTCCGGTTCGCTCCCGATCGCCTCTGCCCACTGCGCGAGCAGCCTGGTCTTGCCCGCTCCGGCTGACGCGGTGACGAGCGTCAACGTCCACGGTTCGTCCATCGCGGCGGTCAGCCGGTCGAGCAGTCGTGGGCGCACCACGTTCTCCTCGACGATCTCGGGGACGAACGTCCTCGATGCATCGTCGCCGATGCTCTTCGTCATGGGAACCCCCCCCGGTCCATCGCTCGCCGCCAGGTCAGCCGATATCCGCAGTATGGCACCGCGCTGAGAGGGCCTCAAGCACTTCCGAGGGGACCAAGGTCTAGACCGTGGTCGACCTCCGTCGCCGGGCGAGCAGCGAAAGCAGAGACGGCACGACCGCGCCGAAGAAGAGTGCCAGCCCGACGCCGAGAAGCGTCTCCACTACCCGCTCGAGGAATCGTGCTCCCGGCGACCCCGTGGAGTTCACGAGGATGAAAGTCAGCGCGATGAACGTCGTGAATCCCGGAGCGACATACCAGCGGCTCTCCTGGGTCGCGCACAGGGCACCGACGACGACGCCGACCACGAGGCCGATCAGGAGATCTCCCGGCGCGAGGAGCGCGAAAGCGGCAGCGGCGAAGGCACCGACGAGCACCGAGATCGCACGCCCGATGCTGCGCGAGATGAGTTGCCCGCGCGCCGGACGCATCACCAGCAGCACCGCCGCCGTCGCCCAGCCGACGTGCTGCAGATCGAGGAGGAAGCCCACCGCGGCGGCGATCGCGGCCGCAGCGCCGAGCAGGAGCCCGTAGACCAGCATCGCCCGGCCTCGAGGCACAGGTGCTGCGGGCGGCGGCGGGTCATCTCGCTCCGGCCAGAACAGCGAGATGAGCCACGCGTACAGGGATCCCACCACCATGCACGCCGCGAGTCCGAGAGCAGCCGGCGACCAGGGGAAGCTCAGGCCGATGCCGACCATCGGCAGGACGAGGATCAGTACGAGCTGAGCCAGTCGCCCGCGGACCGCGTTGACGCACGCGAGCACGGCCGCGCCGAAAACTGCGACGACCGCGACGGCGGGCACGGTGGCGAGCAGTGAACCCACGAGCAGCCCGACCGCGCTGAGACCGCCGACGAGGAGGATGACCGCGCGACTGTGTCGCCGCGGCGGAAGCCGGAACGCCGCCGCGGGAAGCACACCGACGGCGAGGGCGAGACCGAGCGTCGAACTGAAGGGAGCGACGGCCATGGCGGGCAGGGCGAAAGCGATGCCGAGACCGAATCTCGCCCACCGCCACGTCAGGCCGACCCGGTCGTCCACCCTGACCGCCTCGCCGACGTCATCCGAAGGCCTGTTCGCATGCCCGTCCCCCTGTTCGCCCATGTCGACGGCGGCCTGCGCCGCGCACCCTCGCGGCTCAGCCTAGGCACCCCGTGACCAGCCGTCAGCGCGCTTCGTCGACTTCACCAGGGTGAACGGCACCTCCCGGCGCTTCTGCGCGGCGGGCGGCGACGGCCACATCCATCCCTTCCCGAACCGTGTCATGCACGCGGCCAGCGGACCGCAGGGCGGTGAACCACGCCGTGCGCCCGGCGACTTCTGCCGCCGGGGCAGGGAGCGCCGCCAAGTGGAGTTTCGTGCCGCGCTGGGAGAGCTCGCGGTCGAGGTTCTCGAGCGCCTCGAGCACGGTGATCGTCATGACGTCCTGCTGCCTCATCCCGAGCACGAGGGCGGCGATCGTCTCCTCCTCGCCGTCGACGATCTCGAGGAGCCTGCGCTCATTGACCAGCGCGTTCGCGGTGTACAGCCCTCGCTCCAGGTGGACGCCGAGCACCCCGCCGATCCGTCCCACCACGCGGATCTTCGGGATGTTCGCCTCACGCAACACAAGGATCAGCGTCACCACGACTCCGACAGCGACGGCCGGGAGCAGCCCCGCGGTGAGCCCGATGACCGCGACCGAGAGCGCGATCCAGAAGTCCATCCGACTGATGCGGGCCCAGCGCACCAGCTCCGGGATGTTGATGAGACCCGCGACCGCGACGAAGACCATCGCAGCCAGAGTGGCCTCCGGCATCAGGCTGAGCACCGGGCCGAGGAAGAGGGCGACGAGCACGGCGAGCGCGACCGTGACGACCGTTGCCAGCTGCGATCGCGCTCCAGCACTCTGGTTGACCGCGCTCTGCGAGAATCCTCCCGCCGCTGGCATGGTACCGAAGAAGGCACCGATCGAGTTCGCCGCTCCGGTGGCGAGGAGCTCCTGATCACTGTCGATCTGCGGTTCGGCCGCGGTGCGAAGGCTCCGAGCGACCGCCGCGGACTCGAGGAACGCCATCACCGCGATCGCGAGGGCGCCGGGAACGAGCGCCGTCGCCTGCGTCAGGTCGGGCAATCCGGGAACGGGCAGGCCGCTCGGAACGGCGGCGATGAGGCCCACTCCGAGTCGGTCGATTCCGCCGAGCCAAACCAGGAGAATGCCCCCGACCACGACGACGAGGGTGCCGGGGATCTTCGGCGCCCAGCGCTTCAGGACGACCAGCAGCACCACCGAGCCTGTCGACAGCGCCACCGTCGGCCAGTTGACACTGCCGAACGCCTCCCCGACGGCGGCCAACGATCGGAAGAACCCGTGCCCCGAGAAATTGTAGGTCTCGCCCAGCAGTTTCGGCAGCTGCCCGACGGCCACCGTCGCACCGACCCCGATCTTGAGTCCGAGAACAGTGGCGCCGCTGATGTTCTCGACGAGGGAGCCGAGCCGGCAGAGCCGGGCGAGGAGCAGGATCACCCCGACCAGCAGCGTCAGCATCATCAGTGAGCCGATCGCGTCCTCCGCGCCGGCGGCGATTCCGGCGGACACGAGGGTCGTCGCCGTGAGCGTAGCGATGGTGGAGGTGGTCGAAACACTCATCGCCCGACTGCCGCCGAGGAATGCGTAGACCACCATCGGCAGGATACATGTGTACAGACCCACCTGAACCGGAAGATTGGCGATCGTCGCGTATGCCATCGCCTGCGGGATCACCACGGCACCGGCGGAGAGCCCGGCGATCACGTCTCGCACGATCCACTTGCTCCGGTAGCCCGAGAGTGTGCTGAACAGCCAGGTCGGTCTGGTCATTGCATTCCCCGCTTCCGAATGGTCGTCTGGCCGAGCGTACTGCGGGCGGGTCTCGTCGTGCGGCACATCTCACCCGGCAGGGGTGGCCGGTCGACCGCTCCTGAGCTCGACCGGTCTCGTGATCGAGCTTAAATTGTGCACAACTGAATTGTGTGCGATACTCGACGGATGGTCATGACGGATGAAATGGTGTGCTTCTCGCTGTACTCCGCTTCTCGGGCGACCACGCAGGCGTACCGCGCCCTGTTGGCTCCTTGGGGGCTGACCTACCCGCAGTACCTGGTTCTGGCCGCGCTGTGGATCGAAGGCGAGCAGACGATCGGCTCGCTCGGCGCACTGATGCACCTCGACTCCGGCACGCTCTCACCCCTCGTCCGTCGGCTGGAACAGGCCGGCCTCGTCACTCGGGTCCGCGGCGAGGCCGACGAACGGGTCGTGACCGTGCAGCTCACAGCGCGCGCGCAGGCGCTTCGCACCGAAGTCGCCCCGATCCACAGCGCGGTCGCCGAAGCCGCCGGGCTGAGCGACGACGAGCGTCGCCGCGAGCTCATCAGCGAATTGCACGACATCACCGAACGCCTCCAGCGCCTCACAGCCGACCTCGCCGCGCCTGCACCCGCGGACGACACTCACTGAATCCCTCCACCCAGAACGGAAAGAACATGCGCGCACTCATCCACCAGACGTTCGGCGATCCCGAGCAGGTCCTCCGGATCGAAGACCGCCCCCTGCCGGAGCCCGGAGCCGGGCAGGTTCGTCTGCGGACCGTCCTCTCCCCCATCCACAACCACGATCTGTGGACCGTCCGCGGCACCTACGGGTTCAAGCCCGAACTCCCCGCCGCGTCGGGCACCGAGGCGCTCGGTGTCGTCGACGCCCTCGGCTCGGGCGTCGAACACCTGACCGTCGGTCAGCGCGTCGCGACGGGTGGCACTTTCGGTGCGTGGTCCGAGTACTTCCTCGCGAACGCCGCCGGTCTGATCCCCGTGCCCGACGCGCTCTCCGATGAAGACGCCGCGCAGCTGGTCTCGATGCCGTTCAGCACCATCACCCTGCTGCGCTTCCTCGACGTGAAGCCGGGCGAATGGATCGTTCAGAACGCGGCGAACGGTGCCGTGGGCCGGATGCTCGCGCAGCTCGGTGCCGCACGCGGCATCAACGTCGTCGGGCTCGTCCGCCGCACCGCGGGCGTCGACGAGCTCCGCACGCAGGGTATCGAAGGCGTCGTCGCCACGGATCAGGACGACTGGCGGGAGCAGGTCGCACGCCTCACCGGTGGCGCGCCGATCGTGGCGGGCGTCGACTCGGTCGGCGGCTCTTCGGCCGGCGACGTGCTCTCGCTCCTCGCCGAGGGCGCCACACTCGTGGCCTTCGGAGCGATGGACTCCCCCGTCATGGAGATCGCCTCGTCCGACGTCATCTTCAAGCAGGCCACGGTCAAGGGCTTCTGGGGCAGCAAGGTCATGCCCAGCCTCGACCCCGGCACGCGGGGCGAGCTGTTCGGAGAGCTCGTCCAGCGCGTCACCGACGGCACCGTGACCCTTCCCGTGGCCGGCGTCTTCGACGCCGCCGACATCGGCGCGGCCGTGCAGGCGAGCAACACCGCCGGTCGCATCGGCAAGGTGCTCCTGCGCTTCTGATCCGCTTCTCGACACCGGGGTTCCGAACGTCGGAGCCCCGGTGCAGAGTATGGGCATGGAGATCACACTCGCCAGCCCTGAGGGCCTCGTCGTCAGCCCCGCATTCAGCCACGTCGCCGTCGTGCCCCCGGGCGCGACCACGATCTACGTCGGCGGCCAGAACGGCGTCGACTCCACCGGAGCGGTCGTCTCTGCCGATGCCGGCGAGCAATCGCTGCGCGCCGTCGAGAACGCCCGCATCGCCCTCGAGTCCGCTGGTGCGGGGCTCGACGATGTGATCAGCTGGACGGTCTTGATCCATCAGGACGCCGACCTGCGCGCGGCCTACGGAGCCGTCGCCTCGAGGCTCGCGCGCGAGGGCGCACCGCCCCTGGTCACCGCTGCGATCGTGGCCGGTCTCGGAGTTCCCGGAGCGCTCATCGAGGTCAGCGCCGTGGCTGCCGTCATCCGCGAGTGATCCCAGCGCGGGGCCGCGTCCGGTGCATTCGCGGGGCTCAGATCCGGCCGCGAACCGGCGTCCGCTCCGCAGCGTCGCCCTCGTCGGGCATCGTCATCTCGGCCCGCACGCCGAGGAGGCGAACCTCTCGCTCGGCGTCGAGCGTCTCGGCGAGCGCGAGGGCAGCTGACACGAACTCCTCGCGATCGTTCGTCGGCCCGGAGAGTTTGCGGCCGAAGGTCTTCGTCTCGAAGGGGGCGTATCGCACTTTGAGGTGCGCCCGGACGACGGGCCTGCCTTCGGCGGCGCAGTCGTCGAAGGCCTGGACGGCCAGCTCCCGAACGGCGGAGGCGACCTGCTCGCTCGTCGTGAGGTTCTGCTGGTAGGTGGTCTCCCGGCTGTGGCTGCGGGCGACCCACGGAGTGTCGTCGACGACGCTCGGTCCGAGCCCTGAGCCGAGCCCGTGATACCAGACGCCCATCCGCGGGCCGAACTCTGCGATCAGCGTCTGCTCATCGGCGTCCGCGAGTTCACGGACCGTCTCGATACCGTGCGCAGCCAGTCGCTTCTGCACCTTCGAGCCGACTCCCCAGAGATCGCGCGTCGGCTTGTCGCCCATGACCTCGAACCAGTTGTCCGCCGTCAACCGGAAGACGCCCCGCGGCTTTCCGAACTCGGTCGCGATCTTCGCGCGCACCTTGTTGTCCCCGATGCCCACCGAGCAGTGCAGCTCGGTCGTGGCGAGCACGGCAGCCTGTGCCGCGCTCGCGACCTCCTCCGGGTCATCCGCCGTCACCCCGAGGAAGCACTCGTCCCACCCGATGACCTCGAGCACCACGTCCGGCAGCGACCGGAGCGCAGCCATCACCTCCCCGGACGCGACCGCATAGGCCTCCTGATCCACGGGCAGGAAGACGGCGTTCTCCGGAGCTTTGCGCGCCGCGATCTTGAGCGGCATACCGGAGCCGATGCCGTAGGCGCGCGCTTCGTAGGAGGCGGTCGACACGACGGCGCGCTCCGTGGGGTCACCGCGTCCGCCCACGATCACCGGGAGCCCGGCGAGCTCGGGTCTGCGCAGCACCTCCACCGCGGCGATGAACTGATCCATGTCCACGTGCAGTACCCAGTCGGCCATGCAACGAGTGTGACGGTTGCGGACCCGCCTGTCACCCCGCGACGTGCATCCGGTCGGTCGGCGCTCAGCCGATCGCGACACCGATCGCTGTGCCCACCACGGCCAGCAGCGGGAGCGTCCCCTGCATCACGGCGGCACGCGCCTTCGTGCGGTCCGAGAGGATGAGCACGAGTGCGGCGGCGAGCATCATCGCGGTGCCGGCGAACACCAGCGTGAGTCCGACGGTCTCCGATCCGACGATCACGAGGCCGATGCCGAGCAGGGTCGTCAGCGCCAGGAAGAGGTTGTAGAAGCCCTGGTTGAAGGCGAGCTGCTTCATGGTGATCGCGTCCGCCTCGCTGGCGACACCGAAGATCTTCCTCGTCTCCGGATCGGTCCACCGCAGCGACTCGAGCGCGAAGATGAACACGTGGAACGCAGCGGCGGCTGCAGCGAGGACGAGACCGACGATGAGCATGTGCTGATTCTGTCAGACGAGGAAGATCGGCAGGAGGCCGGGGTTGTGCGCGTGCACGAGCACCGCGAACACGACGGCGTCGAACAGCAGGTGCACGGTGACGACGTAGGCGAGCGAGTGGGTGCGCAGGAAGATGTAGCCCTGCAGCAGCGCGAACGGAATCGTCAGCAGCGGACCCCACTCGCGGTATCCGAGCTCCCAGAGGAACGAGACGAACACGATCGCCTGCAGCAGGTTCGCGACCAGGTTCGGGAAGTGGCGTCGCAGCAGCGCGAACACCGTGCAGATGAAGAACAGCTCGTCCCAGATGCCCACGGCGCCCACGCCGACGAAGAGCCGGGCGATGAGCTCGGGAGTGTCCACCACCGGCCAGTTCTGGTACACGCCGCTGGTGATGAAGTAGAACGGCAGGATCAGCCACCCCAGGATCAGCACCGCCACGAGCCATCCCCACTGCAGGCGACCCCATCGCCGGTGCGTGCGCCACGGGAAGCTGATGGCCCTGTCCCGGTAGACCAACCGGGAGATGACGTAGGGCACCGCGACCGCACCGCCCAGCGCGAGCGTGAAGCGCAGCATCGCGAGGTTGTCGAGTTCGGCGGCCAGCGGGATGATGCTGACGATCAGCAGGCCCACGGCGATCAGCGAGAGGTCCCTCGTGAGCGATGGCGGTCGGTGCACGCCGATCGCCTTCGCGGTCTCTCGCCGCGCTCCCATGCTGACGACCTGGTCCTCCGCCGGACGGCCGCGTTCGAGCGACCAGGCGATCACGATCCCCAGCGCGAGCAGCACCCAGCCCAGCCACGGGATCTCCAGCACGAAGAACGCCGGCGCGGCGGCGCACACGAGCAACGCCGGCACGATGCCGAGGCCCAGCCTCGTCTCGCGTCGAACCTCGGTCACGGGCGCGCCCTGCGCCGGTAGACCAGATCGCGGATGTCGCGCCCCTTCGCGATGCCCTTGCGCTCGAACGCGGTCATCACCCGACCGTCGAAGCGCTCGGCCCATTCCCCCTCGAACGCACGCTCGAACAGCGGCTCCGCGTCGAGCACCTCACGCATCTGCAGCGCGTAGTCCTCCCAGTCCGTCGCGAGCCGCAGCAGACCGCCGTCCTGCAGAGCCCTCGCCGCGGTGTCGCCGAATCCGGGCCGCACCAGGCGCCGCTTGGTGTGCTTCTTCTTGTGCCACGGGTCGGGGAAGAAGATCCAGACCTCGCGCACCGCGGCCTCGGGAAGGTACGACGAGAGCACCTCCGGTGCGTTCGCCTCGACCACGCGGACGTTGCGGGCGCCCTCCCTGTCGGCATCGAGCATCGTCCGGGCGAGGCCGGCGCGGAACACCTCGACGGCGAGGAAGTCGTCATCCGGACGGGAGGAGGCCGCCGCGACGATCGCGTGCCCCTGCCCGGAGCCGATCTCCACGTAGAGGTCGGCGGCACGGCCGTACTCGGTCGCCGGGTCGAGGCGGGCCTCCGGGTGCACCGAGGTCCAGGCGACGTCGCGCGGGACGTCGAGCAGATAGTGCGGGCCGAGATCGGCGAAGGCGCGCTCCTGCGCCTCGGACATCCGGCCGCTGCGGCGTACGAACGACACCGGCTCGTCTCGGAAGGTACGGGGTTCGGGCATGATTCCAGGGTAGTCGTCGGCGCCCCGCTCCCTGCGTCCCTGGTGGCGGCGTTCAGCCCGCCGGGGCCGTGACGAAGTCGATGAGTTCCTCCACGCGGCCGAGCAGCGCAGGCTCCAGGTCCCTATACGTGGTCACCTTCGAGAGGATGTGCTGCCACGCGCGAGCGATGTCCGCCTGCGTCTCGTGGGGCCACCCGAAGGCACGGCAGATCCCGACCTTCCATTCGATGCCGCGCGGGATCTCGGGCCACTTCGCGATGCCGAGGGCACGCGGGGTGACGCACTGCCAGACATCGATGAACGGGTGTCCGACGATGCGGAGGTGTCGACCGTGCGGCCCGCGCGCGATGGCCTGCGCGATCCTGGTCTCCTTGGAGCCCGGCACGAGGTGGTCGACGAGCACGCCGTACCGGCGGGTGGCACTGGGAGGCTCGGCGGCCAGCAGCTCGTCGAGCAGGTCGACGCCCTGCAGGAACTCGACGACCACACCTTCGACGCGCAGATCGGCGCCCCAGACCTTCTCCACCAGCTCGGCGTCGTGCCGGCCCTCGACGAGGATGCGACTGGGCAGGGCGACGCGCGCCCGCTGGTCGGCGACGACGAACGATCCGGATGCCGTGCGACGCGGTCCCTGTTCCTTCGCGGCTGGAACGACGAGGCGCACCGGAGCTCCGTCGATGAGGAAGCCGCCGCCGAGCGGGAACAGCCGTCGGCGGCCGAGGCGGTCCTCCAGCTCGACGTTGCCGCCCTGCACGCGGGTGACGGCTCCACAGAAGCCGTCATCGGCGACCTCGACGACCAGATCCGCCTCCGCCGCGACCTGCGGCACCTTCTTCGCGCCGCGGTCGCGCCAGCCCGCCGCCAGCACATCCGAACCGTACATGTCGTCCATGCCTTCCAGCGTATGTGCCTCCGCTGAGGGCGAACGGCGAACCCGCCGCTGGTGCTGTCGCGTGTCGGGCTCTGTGCATAGACTCATGACATGGGGCTCGGCTGCCGGTCGGAGGGAACACGATGACGAAACGGTGGCTCACGCTGGCCGCACTCGCGCTGGCCGCCGTGGCAGGAGTGCTCACCGCGCCCGCCGCCTCCGCCACCGATCCGCTCACTCTCGACGCCGGCTACGTCACCGACCAGGCCGACGTGCTCAGCGCCGACGAGGAGGCCACTGTCGAGGCCCGGCTCGAGGAGCTGACCGCCAACTCGAACGCCGATCTGTTCGTCGTGCTGGTCGACGACTTCACCAACCCGAGCGACAACGTCAAATGGGCCGACACCGTCGCCGACAGCAACAACCTCGGCAGCGAGCAGTACCTGCTCGCGATCGCCGTGGACGGCCGCAGCTACTACATCTCGGCAGCGCCCGACGGGCCGGTGAGCTTCGACCAGCTCGACACGATCGAAGACAAGATGGTTCCATTCGCCGCCGACGGCGACTGGGTCGGCGCGATCACTCTCGCCGCCGACGAGATCCAGGGAGACGGCGGCGCGGGCGCGCTGCGCACCGTGCTGATCGTCGTGGGGGTCATCGCCGCCGCTCTGCTCGTCTGGCTCGTCATCGCGCTGGTGCGACGCGCGCGTCGCAACGCCGAGATCCGCAAGCGCGGCGCGATGCCGGAGACACCCGACCCCGCCGATCCGTTCTCCACCCTCACCGACGAGCAGGTCGAAACGCAGGCAGGACTCGCACTCGTGCAGGCCGATGACGCCATCACCTCGAGCAAAGAGGAGCTCGGCTTCGCGGTCGCGCAGTTCGGCGAGGGGGCCACCGAGGAGTTCACCCGGGTCGTCGACGCGGCGAAGGCGAAGATCGCCGAGGCGTTCGACCTCAAGCAGAAGCTCGACGACGAGATCGAGGACACGATCCACGATCGACGGGCCTGGCACATCCGCATCATCCGGATCGCCGAAGAGATCGATGACCTGCTCGACGACAACACCGAGGCGTTCGACGCGCTCCGAAAGCTCGAGCAGAACGCCCCGCAGGAACTCGAGAGGGTCCGCGGCGAACGCGCGGCACTGAACCCGGTCCTCGCCTCCGCCGCGCCGGCGCTGTCCACGCTGTCGGCGACGTACGACCCGGCGGCCCTCACGACGGTCGCCGACAATCCCGCGCAGGCACAGGAGCGCGCCGAGCTGGCCGACCGCTCGATCGAGGCGGCCGCGCAGGCGATCGCGGCGGGCCGCTCCGGTGAGGCCGCCTTCGCGATCCGCACCGCCGAGCAGTCGGTCGCACAGGCCGCCCAACTCGCCCAGGCGGTCTCGACCCTGGGCGCCGAGTTGGCCGCCATCGAGACCCAATCGCAGGCACTCGTCACCGAACTGCAGGCCGACATCGCCGCGGCGCAGCAGCTGCCCGACGCGACCGGTGCGATCGCGGCGGCTTCCTCCGCGACCGCGCAGCAGCTGCAGCTGGCGCAGGCCGACCTCGCGAGCACGAAGCGCAATCCGCAGCGGGTGCTCGAGGCGCTCAGCGCTGCGAACGCGCAGATCGATGCGGCCATCGCCCAGGGCAGAGAAGGCGTCGAGCGCTCCCGCCGCGTGCAGCAGATGCTCGAGCAGACGCTCGCGCAGGCGAATTCCGAGATCCGCGCGGCGCGCGAGTTCATCGAGACCCGCCGCGGCACGGTCGGTTCGACCGCACGAACCAGGCTCGCCAACGCCGAGGCCAGCCTCACGCAGGCCCTGAACCTCCGCGCCACCGACCCCGAGGCGTCTCTGGCCGAGGCCAACCGCGCACTCGCTCTCGCCGGCCAGGCCACGTCCGCCGCGCAATCCGATGTCCAGGCATACAACCCTCCCGGCTACGACAGCGGCTGGGGCAGCCCGTTCGGCGGCGGCTCTTCCTCCGGCGGCTCCGGAATCGGCGGCGACATCCTCGGCGGCATCATCGGCGGGCTCCTCGCCGGTGGCGGCGGCGGCTCATCGCGCCGGAGCGGCAGCAGCGGCTGGCGCTCCTCCGGGGGCGGGGGTTTCCGCAGCTCCGGTTTCGGCGGCGGAGGATCCCGCGGCGGCGGCCGCAGCGGTCGATCCGGAGGTAGACGCTTCTGATCCCCCACACAGACACATACGCCAAGCTCTCGAAGACGCCCTCTGAAAGGAATCACGCATGACCAAGCAGTCCATCTTCGGACGTATCTCGACCCTCGTCCGCGCGAACATCAACTCGCTCCTGGATTCCGCGGAAGACCCGCAGAAGATGATCGACCAGCTCGTTCGCGACTACACGAACAGCATCGCCGACGCCGAATCCGCGATCGCCGAGACCATCGGAAACCTGCGACTCCTCGAGCGTGACCACGAGGAAGACGTCCAGGCCGCGACCGAGTGGGGCAACAAGGCCCTCGCCGCCAGCCGCAAGGCCGACGAGATGCGCAAGAGCGGCGACGCCACGGATGCCGACAAGTTCGACAACCTCGCCAAGATCGCCCTGCAGCGCCAGATCAGCGCTGAGCGCGAGGCGACCGGCGCCGAGCCGCAGATCGCGGCGCAGACCGAGATCGTCGACAAGCTCAAGAGCGGCCTCAACGGCATGAAGGACAAGCTCGTCGAGCTGAAGAACAAGCGCAGCGAGCTTCTCGCGCGCGCCAAGGTCGCCGAGGCGCAGACCAAGGTGCAGGACGCTGTGGGCTCGATCAACGTGCTCGACCCCACCAGCGAACTGGGTCGGTTCGAAGACAAGGTCCGCCGCCAGGAGGCCATCGCCCAGGGAAAGATCGAGCTCGCGGCGTCGAGCCTCGACGCACAGTTCGAGAGCCTGGAAGATCTCGGCGAGCTGACCGAGGTCGAGGCACGTCTGGCTGAGCTCAAGGCCGGCGGCAGCGCTCCCCGTCAGGCCATCGAAGGCAACTGACACCACCAGCGGATGTCCCGGGCCGTGCGCCCGGGGCATCCGCGCTCGTCTTCTGGGAGGCACCCATGGTGCGATTCCTCGTCATCCCGCAGTGGCAGGGCTCACCCGCACCGCGCGCGATGCTCCTCGTCGACGGTGCTGGAGCCATCGCCGGAGACCTCCCCCGGGCGGCGACGACCATGCTGGAGGTTCCGGTCGAGGCCGGCGAGTCCCTCGGCACCGGGGTCCGCCGCCTGAGCGCGCTCATCCGCACACGCGAGCTCACGCACGGGCACATCGATGCGGACACGGTCGTGATCGGCGGCGACTGCAGCGTCACTGTCGCCGCGATCGGTGCCCTCCCGGGTGGCACGGATGACCTCGCCGTCGTGTGGTGCGACGCCCATGCCGACCTGCACACTCCCGAGACCTCCCCTTCCGGAGCGTTCTCCGGAATGGCGTTGCGTGCCCTGCTCGGCGAGGGCGAGGAGCAACTCGTCCTCTCCCCCGCGATCTCCGCCGACCGGGTGGTCACCGTGGGCGTGCGCAATCTCGACGACGCCGAGGTCGTCCCGCTCGAGGGCCTGACGAACCTCTCCGTCGACGACCTCGAACGGCCCGATGCGCTCCTCGACGCGGTCAGAGCCACCGGGGCATCACGGGTCTGGGTCCACATCGACGTGGATGTGCTCGATCCCTCCGACTTCGCCGGTGTGTCTTCCTCCGTGCCATTCGGGCTCTCCCCCGCGGCCCTGAGCACCGCGATCCGCGCGCTGCGCGCCGAGATCCCACTGGCCGGTGCGACGATCGCCGGCTTCGCTCCTCGAACGCCGGCTGATGCCGTCGACGACCTCGGGGCGCTGCTCCGGTTGGTCGGAGCCGTCGCATGAGCACGGTTGCGGACCGGCGCTCTGCCGCCGACGAAGCGCTGGCCCGCGGGCGGCGCTTCGATCGCCGGATCCCCGCGTTCCTCCTGCGTTCGCCGATCAGTCGCCTCGGTTATGCCTGGGGTACGGCCGTCGGCTGGCTCTGGGGCTCGTTGTGGAGCACCGGACCCGTCGAGCGGCGGGCCGGGCTGTGGATCTTCCGGGGCATGCCGACGTGGACCTTCAATCGCGGTGGAGTGTGCGTCGGCGGGTGCTTCCTGACCGGTGACGCCCGCCCGAGCGATGCTGTCCTGCGCCACGAAGCCGTGCACAAGGAGCAGTGGCTCCGCTACGGCTTCCTGATGCCCGTGCTGTATCTGATCGCCGGCCGGGATCCGCTGCGCAACCGCTTCGAGATCGAGGCGGGGCTGGAAGACGGCAACTACGTGCGCCGGTCTCGCTGACGCCGCGCTCGCGTGATCAGCGGTCGGCGGGAAGCAGGCCGAAGCGCTCGGGCGCGTGGATGAGTGCGGGCGAGATCTCCAGCGCGCTCGTCAGGTGCTCGACGATGTCGGCGGTGCCGAGGTAGCCGCCGAGCAGCGTGACGCGCGTCTCGATCTCGTCGTCGCACATCATCTCGTCGGCCCACGCGCAGGTCGCGCGGGCCAGGGCCTGACCGGGGGCGCAGGCACGCCCGCTGCCGGGAGCACCGGAACGCTGCTCGCGAGCCAGCCACGTGACCGTCATGCGCCCCGGAGCCTCGATCACGCCGATGTCGGCGACCGAGGGCACCTCGATGAAGATGCGTCCGGACGCGCACAGCGGGAGCGTCGTCAGGAACACCTCGAGCTCGGTGAGGGACTGTTCGTCCGCCGTCACCAGGTGGTGCGCGCGCTGACGTGCCGCGCGGCGTGCTGCGCGCGTGCTGCGAGTCTCGAGCGAGGTGTTCATGATGCTCTCATCGTACACCAAGTGAAGGCTTGCCTAACCTTCGTCGCGCGAGGAACCGGCGGGCGTGACGCGGGCTACTCCACCGGCTCGACGAGCGCGGACCTCAACGCGTCGAGCTCTGCCTCGGTCATCCCGTTGGCCCGCAGGTAACCCGCCGCAGAACCCCAGCGCTCATCGACCTGCTCCAGCAGACTCCGCATCACCGACGCGGGCGACTGCGTCGCGAGAGCCACCGCATGCACCGCTTCGGGGTGCTCGGCACGGAGATAGGCGGCGATGCGCCGCGAGCGCTCCGCCGGCAGCTGCGACTCCGTGAGCGCATAGTCGGCGATCACCGCCTCGCGATCTGCTCCGACAGCGGAGAGCGCGAGGGCGACCGTCACCCCGGTGCGGTCCTTCCCGACCGTGCAGTGCACCAATGTGGGTGCCCCCACGGCGATGATGCGGATGGCCTCGACCAGCCGCTCTCCACTCTCCTCGAGCAGATGCAGATAGAGGTCGTCGAGGCTCGTGTCGGCTTCGAAGAACGAACGGACCGACCCCAGGAACAGCGGGAGATGCGTGGTGTCCGGCCCCTCGATCTCGGTGGGCTCGGCTGCCACCTCCTCGCCGTCGCGGAGGTCGACGATGTGCTGCACCTTCGCACGGAGCGCGGCCGCTCCTCTGGTCGTGGCCCCGGAGAGCTGGCCTGACCGCAACAGGACACCCGCGCGGATGCGGCCGCCCGACGCCGGCATACCGCCGACATCTCGGACGTTGGTGACACCGTCGACCTCGAGGATCGTCATGCCTGAGCCTGTGGCGTCCGCGGGGGAACCGGGTAGCGTCCGGCGATCACGACACGGTTGAACGCGTTGATGGAGACGCATGCCCAGCTGAGGGCCGCATACTCCTTCTCGGTGAAGACGCTGCCGACCAGGTCGTACACCTCGTCGGACACCCCGTCCTCGGAGATGAAGGTGAAAGCCTCGGCGAGTTCGAGCGCCGCGCGCTCCCGCTCGCTGAACACGCCGCTCTCGCGCCAGGTCGGGATCTGGGTGAGCGTGTCGGTGTCGATGCCGGCGGCGACAGCCCGGTCGACGTGGATACGGGCGCAGTACGCGCAGCCGTTGAGCTGGGAGCAGTGGATCATGACGATCTCCTTGAGACGATCGTCGATGCCGTTCGCCGCGCAGATCTGCCCGACGGTCTTCGAGAACGCATCGAGCGCCTGATACGCGGTCGGCTCGGTCTTGGACAGGTGCACACGCGTCTCACTCATGACTCCATGATATTCGGCGGTCGCGCTCACGGTCTCGGCGAGCTTCGATGGCGTGGAATGCACAATGCCAGGAGCCAATGACAAAGTTTCACCAGAATGACACCCAATACTCAAAAGATGATTGGCACACTGCTCCCGCATTTCTCCTGCGTCATCGCGGAGGAGCAGAATATCCACGTGGCGATCGACATCAGCGAGTTCAGCTATCTTCCCGCACAGGCCGAAGCGCTCGGCGTTCCCCTCCCGGAGGTGGAGCGTCTCACCCTCCCCCTCTCCGACGGACGCTCCCTGAGCGCTCTGCGGTTCGGCGGAGAGGCGCCCCAGGTCACACTCCTGCACGGCGCGGGCCTGAACGCGCACACGTGGGACACGACGTCTCTCGCGCTCGGGCTGCCGCTGCTCGCGATCGACCTGGCCGGCCACGGCGACTCGTCCTGGCGGGACGACGTCGACTACACCCCGCGCACCCTCGCACGCGATGTCGCCGAGGCACTCGATGCGTGGACGACGCAGCCCCAGGTCGTCGTCGGGCACTCGCTCGGCGGACTCACGGGTGCCGCCCTCGCGGCTACTCGCCCTGATCTGGTCGCCGAGCTCGTCATCGTCGACATCACCCCCGGGATCGACGTCACCGCCGGACCGGCGGCGCTGCGCGAGTTCTACGCCGGCCCCACGGACTTCGCCTCCCGGGACGAGCTCGTCGACAAGGCGATCTCGCTCGGCTTCGGCGGCAGCCGTCCCGAGACCGAACGCGGTGTGTTCCTCAACACCCGCGTGCGCCCCGACGGTCGCGTGGAGTGGAAGCACCACTTCGCACACCTCGCCGCACACGCCCTCGCCGCGCACGACCCCGGGTCGGCCACCGCGCCGTCGGTCCTCCACGAGACCGGATGGGACGACCTGTCCGGAGTCCGCGCCCCGATCACCCTCGTCCGCGCCGCCCGCGGTTTCGTCAGCGAGGCCGACGCCGCGGACTTCCAGCGGCGAGTGCCCGCAGCCCGCGTCGTGACCCTGGACGCGACGCACAACGTGCAGGAGACTGCCCCGGTCGAGCTGGCCGGCCTCATCGCGACAGCATCCGCCGCTCGCGGAATATGACGTTCCGTTCCACACCCGACCCGCACCCCGCCACGCAACTCTAGGCTCGATCCAACGGCACACAGCAACTGCCGCACCGAGAGGAATCGCCCCATGTTCCGACGCACCCGACGTCTCGCGCTGATCTCCGCGCTCGCGGCCACCGCCGTCATCCTCAGCGCCTGCGCCGGCTCCCCCGCGCCCAGCCCTTCCGAGAGCGCCGGCGAGCCCGACCCCGACGCGACCCTGCACGTGGGACTGGTCCTCGAACCGACCAACCTCGACATCCGGCACACCAGTGGCGCGGCTCTCGAGCAGATCCTCATCGACAACATCTACGAGGGCCTGGTCACCCGCACGCAGGACAACGAGATCGAAGGGCGTCTCGCCTCGGACTACGAGGTCTCCGACGACGGCCTGACGTACACGTTCACCCTCGGTGAAGGGATCCTCTTCCACGACGGCACCCCGCTCACCTCCGCCGACGTGGTGTCCTCCTACGAGACCGTGCGCACCGACGCCACCGTGCAGGGGAACGCCGACTTCGCGGCCGTCTCGTCGATCACGGCTCCGGATGCCACCACGGTGCAGATCGCGCTCACCGAGCCGAACCAGAACTTCCTGTTCGCTCTGACGGGTCCGGCGGGGCTGGTCTTCAAGACCGGCGACACCACCGACCTGAAGTCGGCCGAGAACGGCACCGGGCCGTTCACGCTGACCCGCTGGAACAAGGGCAGCACCATCACCTTCGCCCGCAATGACGACTACTGGGGAGACCCGGCCGGTGTCGCGCAGGTCGAGTTCCAGTACATCCCCGACTTCACGGCCGGCGTCAACGCCGCCCTCGCCGGCGACGTCGATGTGCTCACCGCCGTCGATCCCAACCTCGCCCCGCAGCTCGAGGACTCCGGCGACTTCGCACTGACGAAGGGCCGCACCACCGACAAGGCCACTCTGGCGTTCAACAACAAGAAGGCGCCGCTCGACGACGTCCGCGTGCGTGAGGCACTCCGCCTCGCCATCGACCACGATGCGCTGATCGAGGCCGTCGGTGCCGGCACGACGCTGTTCGGTCCGATCCCCGAGCTCGACCCCGGCTACGAAGACCTGTCGGACGTGATCTCGTACGACCCGGAGAAGGCCAAGGAGCTGCTCGCCGAAGCCGGCCAGGAAGACCTGGAGCTCACCCTCACGATCCCCGCGTTCTACGGGACGACGGTGCCCAAGGTGCTGATCTCCGACTTCAAGAAGGTCGGCGTCTCCCTCGACGTCAATTCGGTCGAGTTCCCGACCTGGCTCGAAGACGTGTACACGAACAAGGACTACGACCTCAGCTTCGTGCTGCACGTCGAGCCACGCGACTTCGGCAACTTCGCCAACCCCGACTACTACTTCGGCTACGACAACGCCGAGGTGCAGGACCTGTACTCCAAGGCTCTGGCCGAGGTGGACCCCGACAAGTCCGCTGAGCTGCTGGCGCAGGCCGCGCGCATCGTGTCGGAGGACCACGCTGCCGACTGGCTGTACAACGGCGAGACCATCACGGCCGTGGCACCGATCGTCGCCGGATTCCCCGAGGACTCGATCAACTCCCGGATCAACCTCGCCGGCGTGACCGTCTCCGCAGAGAAGTAGCAAGCGGTCACCCCTTCGTGATCCGCTACGCGCTCGTCCGAGGAGCCCTGCTCATCGCAGGGCTCCTCGTGTCGAGCGTGCTCATCTTCCTCACCCTCCGGGTCTTCCCGGGAGACGTCGCTCAGCTGATCGCCGGCACCCAGGCGTCCCCCGCCGAGGTCGACGCCCTCCGGGAGTCGCTCGGGCTGAACCAGCCGCTCTTCACGCAGTACACCGACTGGATCGGCGGGATCTTCCGGGGTGACCTCGGCACCTCACTGCTCTCTGGCGCCTCGGTGGGCGAAGAACTGCTGCTCAAGGCCCAGGTCACCGTGCCCCTGGGCATCATGTCGCTGCTCATCGCCGTGCTCATCGCGGTGCCGTTCGGGATCCTCGCCGCCCTCCTGCGCGGCCGCCGCACCGGCACCGCCCTCAGCGTCGGCGCCCAGACGCTGGCCGCCGTGCCCGTCGTGTGGGCCGGCATGATGCTCATCGTCGTGTTCTCGGTGTGGCTCGGCTGGCTTCCGCCGCAGGGATTCCCCCGCACCGGCTGGTCGACGCCCGGGCGGGCGATCGAATCGCTGCTGCTCCCCGCGCTGACGATCGGCGTGGTCGAGGGCGCCATGCTCATGCGCTTCGTGCGCAGCGCGACCCTGCAGGCCGCCGGACAGGACTTCGTCCGCACGGCCGCGGCGAAAGGGCTGACCCGCACGCGCGCGCTCATCCAGCACGGTATCCCTGCGGTGGGACTGTCGATCATCACGGTGCTCGGACTCCAGGTCGCCGGGATCATCGTCGGATCCGTGGTCATCGAGCAGCTGTTCACCCTCCCCGGCATCGGACGGATGCTGGTCGCCGACGTCGGCACCCGCGACCTCATCAAGGTGCAGAGCGAGCTCCTCGTGCTGACCGGCTTCGTGCTGGTGGTGGGCTTCGTCGTCGACCTGCTGCACCGCGCCATCGATCCTCGACAGCGGGAGGCCGCATGACGCCGCGCTGGCTCGGCCGACTCTGGGGCACCCCCACGGGGCGCTTCGGGATCATCGTCGTCGTCGTGATCGCCCTGACCGCGATCGTGGCGCTGTTCTGGACCCCGTTCGACCCGCAGGCGTCGGACATCGGCGACCGCTGGCTGCCGCCGAGCTGGCCGCACCTGCTCGGCACCGACGACACCGGCCGCGACATCCTGAGCCTGCTGATGGCGGGCGCGCGCACGACCGTCTTCGTCAGCGTCGGCGCGGGAATCGTGGCCACGCTCGTCGGCATCGCCCTGGCCGCCCTCGGCGCCCTCACCGCGCGGTGGATGCGTGAGACCGTCGCGGTTCTCGTCGACATCCTGATCGCCTTCCCCGTGCTGCTGATCGCCATGATGATCTCGTCCGTCTGGGGCGGGTCGCTCTGGGTCGTGATCTGGGCCGTGGGGATCGGCTTCGGCGTGAACATCGCCCGTGTCACCCGACCGGAGCTGCGCCGCGTGCAGCAGAGCGACTTCGTGCTCGCCGCCCGCGCCGCCGGCCTCACACCGACGCAGAGTCTCGTGCGGCACCTGCTGCCGAACGTCGCCCCGGTCTTCATCGTGCAGCTCTCCTGGTCGATGGCGGTCGCGGTGCTCGCCGAGGCCGGCCTGTCCTACCTCGGATTCGGCGCATCGGTGGTCGAGCCGAGCTGGGGACTGCTGCTCGCCGACCTCCAGCGCTACATCGGCGTGCACCCGCTGTCGGTGATCTGGCCGGGGCTCGCCATCACGATCACCGTGCTCGCGCTCAACCTGCTCGGAGACGGGCTCCGCGAGGCGACCGATCCGACCCTGCGGCACCGCGCCGCCGAGGTCCACACCCCGGGAGTGGTCGCATGAGCCTGTCCGTGCGGGATCTGGTGGTCGAGATCGACGGGCGCCGCGTCGTCGACGGGATCTCGTTCGAGGTACCCGACGGCGCGCGGCTCGGGCTGATCGGTGAATCCGGATCCGGCAAGTCGCTCACCGCCCTCGCGGTCCTCGGGCTGCTCCCTGACGGCGCGACCGCGAGCGGCAGCATCCGCTGGAACGGCGTCGAGCTGATCGGGATGCCAGATCGGGAGCTCGCGAAGCTCCGCGGGGACGACATCGGCATCGTGTTCCAGGAGCCCCGGACTGCACTCAACCCCATCCGGACGGTGGGGAGGCAGATCGCCGAATCCATCCGCATCCACGAGGGGCTCGGCCGTCGGGAAGCCCGGGAACGCGCGATCGCGGAAGCGGCACGCGTACGGCTCCCCGATCCCGAGTCGATCGTGGACCGGTACCCGCACCAGCTCTCGGGCGGTCAGCGCCAGCGCGTCGCGATCGCCATGGCACTCGCCTGTCGTCCGCGGCTGCTCATCGCCGACGAGCCGACCACCGCGCTCGACGTCACGATCCAGGCCGAGATCCTCTCCCTGCTGCTCGCGCTCGTCGCCGACGAGGGGATGTCGCTCGTGTTCATCACGCACGACCTCGCCGTGCTCGCGCAGGTCGCGACCGAGGGCGTGGTGCTCGAGCACGGACGCGTCGTCGAGGCCGCCCCCGTCTCGACGCTGCTGTCGACTCCTGCCTCGCCGGTCACCCAGGGCCTGCTGCGGGATGCGACTGCGACTCTCTGGCGCCCGAACGGCGGTGCCGCATGAGTCTGATCGAGGCACGGGGACTCCGCCGCGACTTCGTCGTCCCGAAGCGGACCGCGTTCGAGCGCACCCGCACGCAGACGGCGCTGGCGGCGACCGACCTCGATGTCGTCGAGGGCTCGTCGGTGGGGATCATCGGCGAGTCGGGATCGGGGAAGTCCACGCTCGTGCGGCTGCTGCTCGGCCTCGACCGTCCCACGACCGGGACGGTGTCGATCGACGGGCGGCCTGTCGACGCTGCGGCATCTGCGAAGTCGCTGCACTGGCTGCGTCGGGAGACCGGGCTGGTCTTCCAGGATCCGTACGCGTCGCTCGACCCGCGGATGACCGCCGGTCAGATCGTGCGGGAGCCGCTGTGGGCGCTCGGCATCGAGGGAGACCACCGGGCGCGAGTACGCGAAGTGCTGGCGCAGGTCGGGCTCGAGCCCGAGATGGGCGACCGTTATCCGCACGAGTTCTCCGGCGGCCAGCGCCAGCGGATCGCGCTCGCCCGGGCGATCGTGCACCGCCCCCGCATCCTGGTCGGCGACGAGCCGCTCTCCGCCCTCGACGTGACGGTGCGCGCGCAGATCCTCGAGCTGCTGATCGAGCTCCGCCGCACGACCGATCTCACGCTCCTGCTGGTGTCGCACGACATCGGCGTGGTGCAGAACCTGTGCGACGCGGTCGTCGTGATGAAGGACGGCCACATCGTCGAGCGGGGTTCGACGCAGGATGTGCTGCTGCAGCCCACGGAGGACTACACGAAGACGCTGCTCGCGGCGATCCCGGTGATCCCGGCTGCTCCCCCTCGCCCCTCCAGCGACTGAGCCGCCGCGACCCGCGAGGTCGTCAGCGCGCGCCGAAGAGCCTACGACGGCGTCCGGTCGGCTTGAGCACGCGCCGCATGTACACCGTGCCGAGGTCGCGACCGAACTTGTAGCCGACCCGGCCCATGCGACCGGCTTCGACGAACCCCAGCTTCTCGTGCAGCCGGATCGACGCCTCCGCACCGCGGTCGCTGATCACCGCGACCATCTCGCGCAGGCCGATCTGCTCGCAGGCATCGATCAGCGCCTGGAGCAGGGCCGCGCCGAGCCCCTTCCCGCCCGCGCCCGGTCCGAGGTAGATCGAGTCCTCGACCGTGTACTTGTAGGCGTTCTTACCGGCCCAGGGCTGCGCGAGCGCGTATCCCATGACCACGCCGGCCGGCGAGACCGCCACGAGGAACGGCAGTTCCAGGCGAGTGAGCAGCGCGTACTTGTCACGCCAGTACGGGATGCTGCTGCGCCGCTCGTCGAGCGTCACAGCCGAGTTGCTCACGAAATGGTTGTAGATCTCGCGGACGTGTGGCAGGTCCGCCGGACGCGCCGCACGGATCGTGTACGAGAAGACCTCGGGGGCGACCTCGGGCCGGAGGTGGCGCGGGAGGACGCGGCGACGGTCCCCCGGTTCGAACTGCATGCGCTCAGCCTATTGGGAGCACGTTCCGCGGCGGAAGATCCGGACTTCTGGGTGCCGCAGGCGCGATCACGCTAATGATTAGTGAACCGCCACGGCGACTCGGGGTCGATGACTTGCACCTCATCTGCACCAGTTCGGAAGAGATACGAATCAGCCTCTTTCTCTTGCGGCAGGGGGCACAGTTCCACGACGAACTCCGCCAGAAGCGCAGATACCCGCTCGCTCACTTCGCTTCGATCGCCCCAGAAGACCAGGACATCAGTCGGATGCGATGGATCGAGCACGACGAACTCCGGGTTGAACGTCACCTCGATCAAGACGTCTTGCGGCCGCGACTCGGTCACGAACTTCAGGTAGAACGGCCCCCAGTCCGCAGTGCGAGAAAAACCGATGGCACCACCAGCGAGGATGCGCGTCACTGCATCTGCGGTCGAACCCGTTACCCCGCTCATTGCAGCCACAGGTGGAAGTTCCAGCGAACTCCATTGCGCCCGAGGTTCATTTTGATCCTCCGGTCCCCTGGCCGTCACGACGGGCTCTGGCTGATCGACGCGGGCCGGTTCCCGCCCCCGACTCTGCCCCGAGCCACCGATTCAGTGCTTCCGAGGTGCGTCGCGCTGTGTGCCGATTGCAGACACTTCCGTGCAACCGAGCGGTGTCTCCGTTCCGCAGTTCCGCGACGACGCGGCCACTCTCGAGTTGCCCGCCGTAAACGGTCCAGCCGGCGACGAACAGATATCCCATATACGCCTCCTCGCGAAACCGAACGATCTCAGCCTTCTCGTAGGTGCGCGTCCGCCACCAAGAGGTGACGACGATGCGATCTCCGTCTACGCGAATCCCCGTGAACGGCAGCCGGCCCCAGCACCACGCGCAGATCAGCACCGAACCGGCCAGGAGACTGATGACGAAGGGCGGAATCGTCGAGCCGATATCGATCAGCGCGAGCAGCGGCAGGAGGCCGAAGAAGAACGTGGCCGGCCCGAGTCTCCTCGCTCTCTCGGCGAGAGCCTGCTTGCGTATCGACCTAGCGCGCAGCCCATTCCTCACGAGCTAGGCCGCCAGGGCGGCGCGATCCCGCGTCCGGCCCCATATCCGCGATACAGGCGCATCTGTTCGCCTCTCACTGTGACATCCACAAACGGCGTCCGCAGAAAACGAGTACGTCCACCGCGTCCGCCCGCTCGGACATACTGCAATCCGATCGCGACTCGGCGCCGCAGTTGCTCCTCCTCATCCGCCAATGACTGTCGAAGCTCATGTTCGTCATCAGCCAACAAGACATCCTCGTCGATCTCGTCCAGGAAGTAAGTGTCGTCAAGACTCAAGGAATATAGATTGCTCGCAATTCGGGCGATGCAGGTGACACGGTCGCCACCGAGGCGCGATCTTAGCCAAAGCCTCGCCCCGGACTCGTCCGCCATAACAACGGCGTCGACATTCTGCTCCCCCTCAACCATCGATGCCAGGAGCGAAGCTATAGCTTGGTTTGAACGCGCCATGGTCACTACATCCACTTCCCATACTTCCACCGCGGTAGATCCGGACCTCTGAGTACCGCGGGCGCGATCGCGCTAGTGATCTGCGAACTGCAACGGCGACTCAGGGTCGTGGCGCGCGAGCCGCGAGACTGTCCTCTCCACGATCTCCGTGAGTGCTACCCCCCAGTCGCCGGACACCCAGAACTTGCCAGGCTCGAGAATGGCGCGGGCCATCCGTTTCGCGTCTCGAAGACGCGTCGGCCGCACGTCCCCCCGCGCATCCCGGTAACTCCACCAGAGCGTCGCGAACCATGCTCGAACAGCCGCCTCCGGGGACAGAGCATCGCCACCCTGATCGACAGTCTGCGAACAGGTCTTCATTAGAAGCTTGGCCTCCCGCCCATCGATATCCTCTGAGACAACGTTCGAAAGGAGCCGGAGGAGATCGGCGCTCAGCGACGCGGGGCTCGCGAGCGCTTGGAGCAGCGGCGCGCGCGCAGCGAGACGCACCGCACCTTCATCGATCGCCGAGAGCGTGGCCGGTCGCGGCGGCAGGTCCAACAGAACGCCCTCGTCGGGGCCACGAACAACGCGAACGTAGTCCTGGTTGAAGAATCGCGCGGCGAGTGAATCCGAGATGTCGGTCTCGACCCGGCCGACAAGATCCTTGTGGATGCGAGTCGCGTGATCTCGCGGGACAATGTTTCGAAGAATGCTGAGCGTGTAATGGTGCGGCGTCCAACACGCGATTTCTACGAAGTCATCGGGGCCGACATCAATCGGATCCAAGGCGACAACACTCCCTGCCAACTCTCCCTCTTCAATATATCCAATGCTCTGCCATACTTCGTCCAGTTCAGTGCTCAATATGCATCCCGCCTGCGCGCCCCCGATACCCAATCACCGAGTATCTCCTGTGGGTATACGAGTGGTAATTCCAGCCAGTCCGATTAAAGGTATTCACTCCACTATTTCCTCGCGAGGTGATGCGCTTGACCGAAGGGTTCCTCAACAATGCTCGCGACGCGATCTGCGTCGCTCGGTAGCTTGCCTTCATAGTTGGCCGCGAGTGCGTGGTTTTGTTCACGAAATTGTCGTTTCTCCACTGAGTACTCTTGCGCACCACGTTTGTCGCTTGCGAGACCGTACGCAACCGATTGGCCACATTCATGCCTCTAGTGAACTTTGCCCCGTAGTAAACCACCCGCGCGGCAACGACGGCCACCTTGATCGCGGCACCGGCGACGGTACTGACGCCGGGCACGAACATTATTGCGGTTGAGACTATGTCCAGCGCAAGTAGCCAGTCGAACTCGCCTGACAGATCGCTGCTCCCGATGGGATCTGTCGGCCAGACGTAGTCGTTGTCGACGCCGCCCTCGACGGGGTCGACCTGAAGGAATCGACCGAGGGCCGGCACATAGAGCCTCGCCCCCATCTCGATCATCAGGACAGTTGATTCCGCTTCAACCGGCTTCCGGGCGCCCTGATGCCATCCGCTCGCGCCATCGTTCTGACCGGCGGCATTGGCGGCGATAGTGCCGATCGCGAACGTGGTCATATCCAACGGCTGACCGAACGGTTCGTAAAGCTGCAGCGCCCCGTGGCCAGCCCCGTCACCGGTCACCAGGGTGTGCCCGAGAAGACTCGGACTTGAGTGCCGTGCCGCAAATCGAATCGAAGAATTCGCTCTGCAGCGCCTAGATCAGGCGCTCAGCCTCCGCAGGCTCGCCGCCCACCCGCCAGTCGATCGCCTCCGCACCCTGCTCCGCGAGGAGCGCATTCACGCGGGAGAACGGACGGGAGCCGAAGAAGCCGCGGCTGGCAGACAGCGGAGACGGGTGGGCCGAGGCGAGGATCGGCGTCGAACCCAGCATCGGCTGCAGATTCGCGGCATCCTTTCCCCACAGCACGGCGACGAGCGGCTGATCGCGCGCGACGAGCGTCCGAATCGCGAGCTCGGTGACCTTCTCCCACCCCCAACCGCGGTGCGAGGCGGCGGCACCCGGGCGCACGGTGAGCACGCGGTTGAGGAGGAGCACGCCCTGATCGCTCCACCCGGTCAGGTCGCCGTGGGGTGCCGGCGGGATGCCGAGATCGCTCTCGCGCTCCTTGTAGATGTTGGTGAGGCTGCGCGGCAGCGGTCGCACGTCACGGTCGACCGCGAACGACAGACCGATCGGGTGACCGGGCGTCGGATACGGGTCCTGTCCGGTTATCAGCACCCGCACATCGGCGAGTGGCCGCTGGAAGGCCCGGAGCACGTTCTCACCGGACGGCAGGTACCCGTGCCCGGCCGCCTGCTCGGCGCGGAGTCGCTCGCCGATCTCCGTGATGGTGTCCTGTACCGGAGCGAGCGCCTCCGCCCACCCCGCGTCGATCCGCCCGTCGGCAGCGAGCTCGGCGAGAGACGGCGCCACGTCAGTCGATGGAGCGCACGCGCAGCGGACCGCGCGCGAGCAGGTGCTGAGCCGACTGCGCGACCGGGCGCATCGTGATCAGGTCAAGGTTGACGTGTCCCGGCGACTCCAGCGCATAGGCGATCACGTCGGCGACGTCTTCGGCGAGAAGAGGCGCTTCGACGCCCGAGTACACGGCCTCGGCGGCGGCGACGTCGCCCCCCAGACGGTTCAGCGTGAACTCCTCCGTGTGGACCATGCCGGGGGCGACTTCGACGACGCGGATCGGCTCGCCGTTGAGCTCCTGGCGGAGGACCTTCACCAGCATGCTCTCGGCGGCCTTCGCGGCGTTGTAACCGGCGCCGCCCGCATACGCCGACTGCGCGGCGGTCGAGGTGACGAAGAGCGTGTCGGCGTGGCCGTCTGCCGCAGCAGCGCGGCGCAGCAGCGGAAGCAGTCCGGCGACGAGGCGCTGCGTCGCCAGCACGTTGGCGTCGAACATCCACTGCCAGTCCGCGACCGACGCGTCTTCGATACGGTCAGTCCCGCGGGCCCCGCCGGCCACCTGCACCAGCGCGTGCACCGGCCCGGACTTCTCGAGTTCTGAGACGAGCGCGTCGACGGCAGCTGGGTCGGTCAGGTCACAGGCGATGGCCGAGGCCCCGGTCTCCGCGGCGAGCGCGGACAGACGGTCCTCGCGTCGGGCGACTCCGACGACATCCCATCCTCGTGCGCGGAGTGCGCGCACCGTTGCCGCGCCGATCCCCGAACTCGCACCTGTCACCACTGCACGTCTGTTCACCATGCCTCCACCGTACGATGTTCCGCCGGGAATGCGCAGACCCGCACGGGGCTGTCGCGGAACCCTTCTCCCCCGTGATTCCGGGCCTCCACCGTGTTACGTCACATTTCCCGGTTGTTGTTGACACGGACCGATCTTCCGTACTCTCGCTGCAACGGCATTCGCCATCCGACCTTCCGACCACTCCTGGGGGAAAACATGTCCGCACCTGAGTCCTGGCGCTTCGAGACCAAGCAGGTCCACTCCGGCGCTGCCCCCGACCCGGTCACGAAGGCTCGTGCCACGCCGATCTACCAGACCACCTCCTACGTGTTCGACAGTGCGGACCATGCGGCCAACCTCTTCGCGCTCGCGGAGTTCGGCAACATCTACACCCGCATCCAGAACCCGACGCAGGACGTGCTCGAGCAGCGCCTCGCCGCTCTCGAGGGCGGCACCGGAGCACTCGTGCTCGCCAGCGGCCAGGCCGCCTCGACCTTCGCGATCCTCAACATCGCGCAGGCCGGCGACCACTTCGTCGCCTCGAGCTCGATCTACGGCGGCACGTACAACCTCTTCAAGTACACGCTCGCCAAGCTCGGCATCGAGGTCACCTTCGTCGAGAACCAGGACGACGCCGAGGAATGGCGCCGCGCGGTCCGCCCGAACACGAAGCTGTTCTTCGCGGAGACCATCGGCAATCCGCAGATCAACATCCTCGACATCCGCGCCGTCGCCGACATCGCGCACGAATCCGGCGTCCCGCTGATCGTCGACAACACGATCGCGACCCCGTACCTGATCCGTCCGTTCGAGTTCGGCGCCGACATCGTCGTTCACTCCGTCACGAAGTTCCTCGGCGGGCACGGCACCACCATCGGCGGCGCCATCATCGACGGCGGAACGTTCGAGTGGTCGAAGAACGTCGACAAGTTCCCCGGCCTCACGGTTCCGGACCCGTCGTACCACGGCGCGAGCTACACCGCCGCGGTCGGCGACCCGCTCGCCTACATCATCAAGGCCCGCGTGCAGCTGCTGCGCGACCTGGGTTCGGCCATCGCGCCGCAGAGCGCCTGGAACCTCATCCAGGGCATCGAGACCCTGTCGCTGCGCATCGAGCGTCACGTGCAGAACGCGCAGGAGATCGCGGAGTGGCTCGACAGCCGTGACGACGTCGCGACCGTCAACTACTCGGGTCTGCCCTCCTCCCCCTGGTACGCCAAGGCGAACGAGTACGCCCCCAAGGGCGTCGGCGCCGTGCTGTCGTTCGAGCTCAAGGGCGGTGTCGAGGCCGGACGCGAGTTCGTGAACAGCCTGTCGCTGTTCAGCCACCTCGCCAACATCGGCGACGTGCGCTCGCTCGTCATCCACCCCGCGTCGACGACCCACGCGCAGCTCACCCCCGAGCAGCAGCTCACCGCGGGCGTCACGCCGGGCCTCGTCCGCCTCTCCGTGGGTATCGAGAACATCGAGGACCTGAAGGCCGACCTCGACCAGGCTCTCGCTGCGGCACGCGCCGTGTCGGAGGCTGCTCGCGCCTGACGCACAGCACAGTCGTGAGGATGCCCCGGACCACGCGGTCCGGGGCATCCTCACGTTCGCGGCAGGGTCACCATCCGGCCGAACCACAGGCGGCTCCGTCGAGAATGGGATCCCCACCGTGAGGAATGCATGATCGACGTCGCACACCGAGCACCGCTCGCCCGCCGAACCACGACGCGCCGTGCTCGCCGTCTCGCGATCGCCGGCATCATCGTGCTGGTCCTGGTCGCGTGCGGCTGGATCCCCGGCGTGATCGGTACTGCTGTCGCCGCCGTACTCCCCTGGCTCGGGCTCGTCATCCTCGCACTCGTCGTCACCGCGTTCTTCCTCGCGCGGCGCGTGATCGTGCTCCTCCTGGTGCCGGCACTCCTCTGGATCCTCGCGATGGTTCCTGCGCTCCCCGCCCTCCCGGCACCGGCCGACGCGGAGGAGGAGCTCACGATCGCCAGCCAGAACGTGCGCGCACACTCCGGGAGCGCCGCCGCCTCCGCCACAGAACTCGCGCGGAGCGAGGCGGATGTGATCGCCCTCACCGAACTCGACGGCGACAGCCTCTCCGCCGCGAGCGAGGTGCTCGCCGACGCCTACCCGCACTCCTACACGGTCGGCACGGTTGCCCTGTGGAGTCGATACCCCCTGACGAGTGCCGAACCGCTCACGCTCGGGCTCAGCTGGAAGCGCGCGCTCCGGGTCGAGGTGCAGAGCCCCGCGGGCCCGGTCGCCGTCTACGTGCTGCACGCCGCATCCGTGCGACCTGGGCAGCAGCAGGACCGCGACACCATGCTGCACGGCATCGCCGAGCAGGTCGCCTCCGACGAGGCCACGGCACTCGTCGTCGTCGGAGACTTCAATGCGCCGTCGACGGACCCGGCCCTCGCCGCGCTGCGTGCGGAGGCCGACTGGGCACGGCCGACCGACGGAACGCTCGGATTCACCTGGCCGGCCGCGTTCCCGCTCGTCCGGATCGACCAGGTGTTCGTCCGCGGAGTGGACGTCGTCACCTCGGGCACGCTGCGCACCGGGAACAGCGACCACCTCGCCACGATGACGCGCGTGCGCTGAGTCCTGCGCCCCTGGTCCGAGCCGCGGCGCCGCGGATGGCGCGACACCGGGTCGTAACCTGCCGCCGACGGGTGCTCGACCAGGCGACAATGGAGGGATGGACTGGCAGACGACCTCCGAGGACACGGTGCCGTCGGCACCCGTGACGGAGGCCGACGTCCGGCTGCTCCGTGCCCGCCCACCGGCGACCGGTGCCTGGCGCGACGGCGACCCGGTCGGCGGCAGGCGTTTCGCCGCGTTCGGTGCCTTCTCCACCGAGAGCGGTCAGGAGCTGCCGGGCATCCGCATCGCGTACGAGTCGTGGGGTGAGCTGAATGCCGCTCGCGACAATGCGATCCTCGTGCTGCATGCCCTCACGGGCGACAGCCATGTGCGGGGGCCCGCAGGATCCGGCCACCCGACCGTGGGGTGGTGGGAGGACATCACCGGCCCCGGTGCGCCGCTCGACACCGACCGCTGGTTCGTGATCGCTCCGAACATGCTGGGCGGCTGCCAGGGGTCGACCGGGCCGGCGAGCGTCGCCCCTGACGGCTACGAGTGGGCGTCGCGCTTCCCGTACCTGACGATCCGCGACCAGGTGGCTGCGCAGGTGCGGCTCGCCGATGCGCTGGGCATCGACAGCTGGGCCGCGGTCATCGGCGGATCCATGGGCGGCATGCACGCCCTCGAATGGGCGGTCACACATCCGGAGCGCGTCCAGCGCCTCGCCGTGCTCTCCTCTCCCCCGGTGACCACCGCCGACCAGATCGCGCTGAACACGGTGCAGCTCGAGACGATCCGCATGGACCCGCGTTTCCAGGGCGGCGAGTACTACGACCTCGGAGACGGCGACGGTCCGCACCGTGGACTCGCGCTGGCACGGCGGATGGCTCTGCTGAACTACCGCAGCCCGATCGAGCTGAACCAGCGCTTCCAGCGGTCGTGGCAGTCAGATGTCTCACCTCTCGGCCACGGCGGACGCTTCGCCGTGGAGTCGTACCTCGATTTCCACGGCAACAAATTCACCCGCCGCTTCGACGCGAACAGCTACATCACGCTCGTCGAGGCCATGAACTCGCACGACGTCGGTCGCGAGCGCGGCGGAGTCGAAGAGGCGCTGCACGCCGTCACCGCCACCACCCTCGTCCTGGGCATCGACAGCGACCGGCTGTTCCCCGTCGACGGACAGCAGCGCATCGCCCGCAGCATCCCGAACGTGATCGACGGAGAGGCGGTGGTGGTGGCCAGCGACTTCGGCCACGACGGCTTCCTCATCGAGACCGACATCGTCGGCGCGAACCTGCGGCGACTGCTCGCGAGTTGATCCGCTCCGCTCACGCCGGGAGGAATCGCCACGGCAGCTCGGCCGCCTCGAGACGCCCCTGTTCCCACGCGAACGCCTGCGCGGCACCCGAGCCCACGACGCGTGTCTGGAACAGCTGCACGGCACCGCCCGAAGAGAGAGCGGATGCCGCGTCGGTGAAGGCCGACAGCTGATGCAGCGTCATCCAGGTCGGCGGGTACAGCATCCACTCCCCTGCACCGTGCCGCGCCAGGGCCTCGGCGGGACGCACCCACGCGAGCTCCGCCACCTCGTCCTCCGAGGGTGAGGGGTCGGCCGCCGGTGCCGCAGCGAGGAAGAACCAGGTATGGATGCGCGTGGGCACCTCGACCGGCGGATGCCATTCGGAGAACGCCACCAGCTCCTCGACGACGACCCCGACCTCTTCGTAGGTCTCCCGGATCGCCGCACGACGCGCGTCCTCGACCTCCTCGTCGCCGCCGCGTCGATCGGCCGGTTCGACCTTGCCGCCGGGAAAGACCCACGCACCGGCGAACGATCCACGATCGGGACGACGCATCAGCAGCACCTCGAAGCCGGGATCGGCTGCGCGCAGCAGGACGACTGTGCCGGCGACGGGCAGGGAATGCGGGGGCGTGCTCACCCCGTCACTCTACGACGCGACGCGCTCCACGACTTCGGGAAGACGCGCTTCCACGCGGTACGACAGCAGGGCGATCAGCAGGCCCGCCACGGCAAGGGCGGCTCCGGTCCACGCGGGCGCCGTGAAGCCCCACCCTGCTGCGATCACGAGGCCGCCGAGGAAGGCACCCAGGCTGTTCCCGATGTTGAGGGCGGAGTGGTTCATCGCCGCGGCGATCGACTGGTTGTCTTCGGCCACATCCATCAGCCGCGTCTGGATCGTCGGGCTCAGCACCGACGACACGAAGCCGACCACGAACACGAGAAGCCCCAGACTCACGATCCAGAACGACAGCACGGCGAGCAGGGCGAACACCACCGCCATCGCGGCGAGCCCGAAGAGCAGCGTGCGGCGCAGGTCGATGTCGGCGAGGTGGCCGCCGACGAGGTTTCCTGCGGTCATCCCGAGACCCATGAGCACCAGCACGATGGGCACGGCCCATTCCGGCGAGCCGGCGACCTCGGTCACCAGCGGCGCGATGTAGCTGTAGACGGCGAAGAAGCCGCCGAAACCGATCGCCCCCACGCCGAGCGTGAACCACACCTGCGGGATGCGGAAGACCCGGAGCTCCTGACGCATCGTGCGTCCGGGGTCACCGGGATGCTGCGGCACGAACAGCGCGATGAACAGCGTCGCCACGGCGAACACCAGCGCGACGACCGCGAACGCGGCTCGCCAGCCCCACTGCTGCCCGAGGAACGTGCCGAGCGGCACACCGACGACGTTGGCGACCGTCAGTCCCGTGAGGATGAATGCCACGCCCTTGGCACGGTTGCCCGGACCCATGACGTCGGCCGCGACCAGGGCGCCGATGCCGAAGTACGCGCCGTGCGGGAGCCCTGCCAGGAACCGGGAGGCGGCGACGAGTTCGAACGTCGGCAGGACCACGGTGAGCGCGTTGAAGACCGTCAGCGCGAGGGCCAGCACGATCATGACTCGGTGCCGCGGAAAGCGAGCGACGAAGCCGGCGATGGTCGGCGCACCGACCACGACGCCCAGCGCGTACAGCGATATCAGCCAGCCGGCCTGGCTGAGCGCCTCCTCCTGGCTCGTGGCCCAGAGCGAGGGCAGCAGGTCGGCGGCGATGTTGGGCAGCAGGCCCATGACCACGAATTCGGTCATGCCGATGCCGAAGCTGCCTATGGCGAGAGAGAGGAGCGCCCACTTCGCCGCACCCCTCGATTCAGTCGAGGGATTCACCGGTACAGCCTAGCGGCCGTCCGACAGGGCGTCGCGCCCGCCCCTTCGCTCACGCAGCAGGAAGACGTCTACCTCGTCCTGCCTCTCGACGACGAAGCCGTGCCGCTCATAGAGCGCCTGGGCGGGACTGCCCTGGAGCACGTTGAGCCGATGGGTCACCTCATCGTCCAGGAGCATCGTCAGGATGCGTCCCCCGACGCCGGCCCCCTGATGCGAAGGAGCGATGTAGAAGTGCTCCAGCCAGCGTGACCCGCCTTCGTCGCGGAGCGCGACGGAGCCGACCTCCTGGTCGTCCACGACGATGACCCGGGTCTGGGTCGGCTCGAACGCGTCTCGGAACCGCTGCCGCACACGCGCGTCGTCGTAGCGACCGAGCCGCGTCAGGTCCGCCCGGAGCACCACCGCCCGCAGTTCTGCGATCCACTCGACGTCGCCCGCGAGGGCCGGACGCGTATGGACCACCGCGAGAGCGCGGCGATCAGTCATCCGACTCCTCGATCGCCGCCTCGAGGCGCTCGATCTTCGCATCGAGCTCGCCCGAGTATCCGGGGCGGATGTCGGCCTTGAGCACCAGCGACACCCGTGAGCCGAACGGCATGACCGCCTCGGTGGCACGCTTGACGACGTCCATCACCGAGTCCCAGTCGGGTCCCTCGATCTCGGTGAACATGCTCGTCGTGCGATGCGGCAGGCCGGACTCGCGCACCACGCGAACGGCCGCGGCCACCGCGTCGTGCACGGAGGCGTCGGTTCGCTCGGCTCCTTCGGCGGGCGTGCCGCTCGGGGCGACGGAGAAGGCGATCAGCATGGTTTCACTCCCGGGGTTTCGGATGACGGGCGGCGGGTACGCGCAGGAGCGCGCGGAGGCCGAGGACGAGCAGGACGATGAGGAGGACATTCCGCACGGTGAGCACCGCCACGGGGAGCGCTTCAGCGCGCAGCAGGGCGTCGTAGCCGAGCGGATAGACCAGGCAGGTGAGCAGACACAGCGCGAGCACGATGACCGCGGGAATGCGCGCTCTGGCCCGGTCGAGGACGATCCACAGGACCACCGGCGCGATCAGCCAGGTCTGGAACTGGGGAGAGCCGACCTTGTTGGTGACGATGAGCAGCGCCACGAGGGTGAGCGCGAGTGGCGGGAAGAGCCGAGGGAATGCGGCACCGCGCATCGCTTTCACCGCGCCGATCGCCGTGACCACCCCCACGCAGACCACCATCAGCGGGGTGAGCGCCGCGGCGACGGCATCCACCCCCGGCGCCGTCACCTGGAACGTGAGGATCTCGAAGCTGTACTCGATGCGCGCAGCCCCTGCGACGGCGAGCCAGAGGAACGGCGTCGCCGCCACCGCCTCGATCTGCAGCCCGCGGCCTGTCTGCTCCGTCAGGAAACCGAGGATCTCCATGTCCGCGCCGAGCAGGAGCAGCAGCGCCAGCACGCCGCCCGTGACGACGACCGCGCCGAGCAGCACCCGCAGCCGCGCGCGGACGGACACGACGGCGGCGAGCACGAGTGCGCCCGGCCAGATCTTGATCCAGGCACCGGCCGTGAGCAGCGCGGCGGCGACCATCGGTCGCTTGACGAGCCAGAGCCCGCCCATCACGGCGAGGGGCACGGTGATCGCGTCGATCCGGTACAGCGCGATCGGTCCGAGCAGCAGGACGGCGCCGCACCAGAACCAAGCCGCGACCCGCCGTGCGTGCGAGGGCGAGCGACCGACGAGCACGCCGAACGCGATCGCATCGAGCACGATGACCAGCACCGCCCAGCCGACGAGGTAGGCGCTCGAGACACCGAGCACGGGCACCAGCGGTGCAGCGAGTCCGGCCGCCAGCAGCATCGGCAGCAGGGCGAGCTGCGGATAGACCCAGGTCTCGCTGATGCCGACGATCGGCCCGCCCCCGAGAGCCGCCGACGCCCACGGCTCGTACACGAGCACGACATCACCCATGGGCTGGCTCGGATACACCCAGCCCAGCAGAGCGGTGAGCAGGTGCACGAGGAGGAACGCGCACCACAGGACGAGCAGCCTCGTCGTCGAGTCGCGGCTCACCCCAGGACGTCCTGGATCGCGTGCGGAAGAGCCTCGGCCACGTCCATCGCGACGATCGGGTGCCCCGGTCCGTCGGCGAGCGCCCCGGCGGCGATCCGCGCGGCATGACCATGCAGCCAGGCGCCCGCGGCTGCGACCTCGGCGAGCGCGGCTCCGGGATTCGCAGCCATCACCGCTCCGAGAACGCCGGCGAGCACGTCTCCGGTACCCGCCGTCGCCAACCACCCCGTTCCCGCTTCCACGGCGATGACGGCTCCGCCCGGGTCGGCGACCAGCGTCCGCGCCCCCTTGAGCAGCACGGTGCCGCCGATCTTCGCGGCCAGCTGTCGTGCCGCATCCGCCCGATCGTGGTCTTCGTCCTGGGGTTGCACGCGAAGACGCTCCTGCAGCCGTGCGAACTCGCGCGCGTGCGGGGTGACGAGGAACGGCGCCCGCGCACCTGGCGCGAGGTCCAACGCGCCGGCGTCGATGACCACGGGAACCGCACCGGCGAGGATCTCGCGGAGCGCGACGCTCTCCGCGTCGGTGCGGTGCGTCGGATCCGTGCCGGAGCCGATCACCCAGGCTCCGATGCGCGAACCACCGGTGTCCGCTCCGACGACGGTCTCGGGTCGCCGCGCCAGGACGGCATGCCCCACCCGCTCCGCGCCTACGTACCGCACGAATCCGGCACCGGCCCGCCACGCCGCCTCGACTCCGAGCACCGCAGCGCCGGGGTACGCGGGAGATCCGGTGCGCAGCGCCACGACCCCGCGGGCGTACTTGTCGTCCTCCGCGGTCGGCGCACGGAAAAGCCGTGCGGTATCGCTGCGTGACCACTCCCGCACCTCGATCATGACTCCACGTTAGTGCGACGGCCCGCGGTGCACGCCCGCGGGGGTAGCGTCGAACGGTGAGTCTTCTCTTCTCCCCGCTGAGCATCCGATCCGTCACCTTCCGCAATCGCCTCTGGGTCTCGCCCATGTGCATGTACAGCGCCGTCGACGGCGTCGCTCAGGAGTGGCACCATGCCCACCTCGCCCAGTTCGCCTCGGGCGGCGCCGGGCTGATCGTCGCCGAGGCCACCGCAGTCGTCCCCGAGGGCCGGATCTCGCCACGCGACCTCGGTCTCTGGAACGACGAGCAGCGCGACGCCCTCGCCCCGATCGTCCAGGCCATCCACGACCGCGGAGCGCATGCCGGCATCCAGCTCGCGCACGCGGGACGCAAGGCCTCGACCTGGTGGCCCTGGGCTCCCCTGCGCGGCTCCGTCCCGCAGGAAGACGGCGGCTGGACCACCACGGCACCCTCGGCGGTGGCGTTCGACGGCTTCGAGGAACCGGTGGCTCTGGACCTGGCGGGCATCGACCGCGTGGTCGAGGCCTTCGCATCCGCCACGCGCCGCGCGCTCGACGTCGGCTTCGACGTCATCGAGATCCATGGGGCGCACGGGTACCTTCTGCACCAGTTCCTGTCGCCGCTGTCGAACCTGCGCGACGACGAGTACGGGGGCTCGCTCGAGAACCGTGCCCGACTGCTGCTGCGCGTGGTGGATGCTGTTCGTGCCGCCGCCGGTGCCGAGGTCCCGCTGCTCGTGCGCATCTCGGCCACCGACCATGCGGACGGTGGTTTCACCCCAGAGGAGGCGACGATCGTCGGCGACTGGGCGGAACAGCACGGGGCCGACCTGATCGACGTCTCCAGCGGCGGTCTCGTGGCGCATCAGCGCATCGACGTGTTCCCCGGCTACCAGGTGCCTCTCGCCGAGACGGTGCGCCAGGGCGGCCGCATCCCGGTGTCCGCGGTCGGGCTCATCACCGCGTCGGCCCAGGCCGAGCAGGTGCTCGCCGACGGCGCGGCGGATGTGATCTTCGCCGGACGGGAATGGTTGCGTGACCCGCACTTCGCCCTCCGCGCCGCCCACGAACTCGGTGCGGAGGTCGCCTGGCCGCCGCAGTACGAGCGCGCGCACTGGCGCTGACCGCGCACGCGACGAAGGCCGCCGATCCTCCCGGGTCGGCGGCCTTCGCGTCATTGGGATCAGCGTCCGCGGAAGCGACGCGTCGCGTCCTGCACCTCGCCGACCAGCTCCTCCAGGATGTCCTCCAGGAACAGCACGGCAGTCGTGTTGCCCTGCGCGTCGCGCACCTTTGCGAGGTGGCGACCCGCACGGCGCATGACCGCGAGGGCGTCCTCCAGATCAGTGTCCTCCTGAACCGGCACCATGTGGTGGATGCGCTTGGCCGGGACCGGCTGGATCATCTTCGTCTCCGCGTCCGGCCCTTCGGACGCCCGCAGGATGTCCTTCAGGTGGACGTACCCGATCGGCACGGCCTCGTCGTCCACGATCACGTAGCGGGAGAACCCGTAGCGGGCGACGGCCTTCTCGATGTCGTCCGGCGTGGCCGACTGCGGCAGAGTCACCAGATCACCGAGAGGCACGGCGACGTCCCGCGCCTTCTTGTCGGTGAACTCGACGGCGGCAGCCACCGTTCCCGCGGTGTCCATCAGCACGCCCTCGCGTCGCGACTGGCTCACGATGGTCGCGACCTCGTCGAGCGTGAACGTGGAGGCCGCCTCGTTCTTCGGCTCCACCCGGAAGAGGCGCAGCACGCCGTTGGCGGCGGCGTTGAGCAGCCAGATCACCGGCATGAAGACCTTCGACACCCACACGAGTGGCGGAGCCAGGATCAGCACAGCCCGGTCCGGCACCGAGAACGCGAGGTTCTTGGGCACCATCTCACCGAACACGACGTGCAGGAACGAGACGATCAGCAGCGCGATCGCGAACGACACGGCGTCCACAGCCCCGTCCGGCCAGCCGAGCGCATGCAGCGGCACGGCGAGCAGGTGGTGGATCGCGGGTTCGGAGACGTTCAGGATCAGCAGCGAGCAGATCGTGATGCCGAGCTGCGACGTCGCGAGCATCAGAGTCGCGTGCTCCATCGCGTACAGTGCCGTCTTCGCCGCGCGCGACCCCTGCTCCGCACGGGGCTCGATCTGCGACCGTCGGGCCGAAATGACCGCGAACTCGCCTCCGACGAAGAAGGCGTTCGCGACCAGGAGCACGACGAGCCAGGCGAGTCCTCCCCAATCGTTCATCGGGTGGCCTCCTCTCCCCCGTCGAGCGGACTCGGCACGTAGCGGACGCGGTCGACGCGCCGACCGTCCATCCGGACGACCTGGAGGATGCCGCTGTCCAGCGGCACCTCGTCACCGACCGAGGGCACGCGCTCGAGCACGCTCATCACGTAGCCGCCGACGGTGTCGTACACATCGCCCTCCGGCACCTCGACGCCCGCGCGACGGCGCAGCTCGTCGGGCCGCAGCTCTCCGGGGAAGGTCACGCCCTCCCGGTTGCGGATGACTCCCGCCCTCGTGCGGTCGTGCTCGTCGGCCACCTCGCCGACCAGCTCCTCGACGAGGTCCTCAAGCGTGACGAGCCCGGCCGTCCCGCCGTACTCGTCGACCACGACCGCGAGCTGGTACCCGCGGGCACGGAGCTCGGAGATCAGGGCGTCGACGTGCACGGTCTCGGGCACACGCAGCGGCTCGGTCGCCAGAGCACCGACGGGAACCTCGGTCCGACGGTCGCGAGGCACGGAGATGGCCGCCTTGAGGTGCACGACGCCCGTGATGTCGTCGAGGTCGTCGTCGTAGACGGGGAAGCGGCTGTGTCCGGTGCGGCGCGCGAGCTGGATGACGTCGTCGACCGAGTCGCCCGCGGCGATCGCGTGCATGCTCGGCCGCGCCGTCATCACATCGGCGGCGGTCAGCCGGGAGAACATCAGGGTGCGGTCGAGCAGCGTCGCGGTGTCGGCCTCGAGCAGACCCGCACTGGCGGAGCGTCGGACGAGCGAGGACAGCTCCTCCGCGCTGCGGGCGCCGGAGAGCTCCTCCTTCGGCTCGATCCCCATGCTGCGCAGCACGCCGTTGGCGCTGCCGTTGAGCACGACCACAGCCGGTTTGAACACGGTCGTGAAGGCGACCTGGAAGGGGATGACGAGCTTCGCCGTCGCCAGTGGCAGGGCGAGCGCGAAGTTCTTCGGGACGAGTTCACCGAGGATCATCGAGAGCACGGTGGCGACGAGCATGGCCACGATCGTCGCGATGGGGGCGACCGCCGCCTCCGGGATGCTCCAGGCGAGGAGCGTCGGACGAAGCAGGTTCGACAGCGCCGGCTCCATCGTGTAACCGGTGAGCAGCGTCGTCAGCGTGATGCCGAGCTGGGCGGCCGAGAGATGCGTCGACGTGTGCTTGAGGGCGCCGATCGTGAGCGAGAGCCGGGATTCACCTCGAGCCTGTCGCGCCTCGAGTTCGGCGCGGTCGAGGTTGACCAGCGCGAACTCGCTGGCGACGAAGAGGCCGGTGCCGACCGTGAGAAGGAGCCCCACGCCCAACATGATGTAGTCCATCAGCGGTTCCTCTCCTGCGAGAGAGGCGGACAGTGGGGCGATGTTCTGCAACTGGGAGGGTCGTCCATTATGCGGACGATTGTACAGAAGACGACTGTGCTCGCGCTCGCGCTCACCAGCTGACGGGCAGGGCCTTCCCCTCTTCGTACCCGGCCGCCGACTGGAGTCCGACCAGCGCGCGATCGTGGAACTCCGGCACGGACGATGCGCCCGCGTACGTGAACGACGAGCGCACGCCCGAGGTGATCATGTCCAGCAGGTCTTCCACACCGGGTCGCAGCGGGTCGAGGTAGATCTTGGAAGAGGAGATGCCCTCGGCGAAGAGCTCTTTGCGAGCCCGCTCGTAGGCGTCGAGTCGGCCGAAGCGCGCCTGCACCGCCTTGGTCGACGCCATGCCCCAGGATTCCTTGAACAGGCGCCCGTCGCTGTCGCGCTGCAGCTCCCCCGGCGCTTCGATCGTGCCGGCGAACCAGGATCCGACCATGACGGATGCTGCTCCGGCCGCGAGTGCGAGCGCCACGTCGCGCGGGTAGCGCACGCCGCCGTCCGCCCAGACATGCGCGCCGAGCTCCTTGGCGGCCTGAGCGGTCTCGAGCACGGCGGAGAACTGCGGGCGGCCGACCGCGGTCATCATGCGCGTCGTGCACATCGCCCCCGGCCCCACCCCCACCTTGAGGATCGTGGCGCCCGCATCGACGAGGTCGCCGACGCCGTCGGCGGTGACGATGTTGCCGGCGACGATCGGCAGCCCGAGGTCGAGCTCGGCGACAGCACGCAGCGCCCGCAGCATGCCCTCCTGATGACCGTGCGCGGTATCCACGACCAGCACGTCGACTCCGGCTGCGGCGAGCGCCTTGGCCTTCGCCGCGACGTCGCCGTTGATGCCGACGGCCGCGGCCACAGCCAGTCTCCCGTGCCCATCGACGGCAGGGCGGTAGAGGGTCGAACGGAGTGCGCTCCGCGCGCTCAGAGTACCCACGAGATGTCCGTGGTGGACCACCGTCACCATCTCGACGTCGGCGTCCGTGATGACGTCGAAGGCGTGCCGCTCCGAGCCGATGTCATCGGCGTCGATCGACGGCGTCCCGCGATGCACGAGATCCCCGAGCTGCGCATCCGGCAGCGCGGTGGCGAGCCTGGTCGCCGGGAGCACCCCGAGGATCCGGCCGACCTCGATCGGCGCGGCGCCCTGCGCGACGACGATGCCGTGACCCACGGCGGCCGGAAGCAGGCGGAGCGCGTCCGCGACGGAAGCCTCCGGCGGGAGCACGATCGGCGTGTCCCAGAGCACCGGCTGGTCCTTCACATCGCGGATCGCGGAATCGAGATCCTGCAGCGGCAGGTCTTGAGGAAGCACGCCGAGCGCGCCTCGGCGTGCGAGCACCGCCGCGATGCGCGGTCCGGTCACCGAGTTCATGTTCGCGGCGACGATCGGAAGGGTCGCCGGGGTGCCGTCCAGCGGCGCCAGATCGACCTGCAGACGGCTGGTGACCCCGGATCGCCGCGGCACCAGGAAGACGTCCGAGTAGGTCAGGTCGACGGTCGGCTGCTCTCCAGAGAACTCCATGTCTCCACGGTACCCAGATCGCAGCCCCGTGGGCGCGTGGCTTCCGACGATTCCCCGAGCGAAACACGTTAGGCTTGTTGGTCGAGAGTGTGCGGGCCCGAACGCATCCTGCGACGACGTCCGCACCAGAGAGCTTCAGCGATGAAAGAGGGCGATCGAGAGTGTCGAACCAGGTGACCGGCGTCAACGGCGACGGGGGGTTCGGAGCCAATTCCTGGCTCGTCGAAGAGCTCTACGAGCAGTTCAAGGTGAACCGCGACTCCGTCGACAAGGAGTGGTGGCCGATCCTCGAGAAGTACCACTCGGAGACGGCCTCGTCCTCGCCCGCTGCTGCGGACACATCCGCACATCCGGTGACGGCCCCGATCCCGGTGATCGGCTCGCAGCCGGTCGCCCGCACGACCGCGAAGCCGGCGGCCGCCGCGCCGATCCCGGCTCAGGCACCGAAGCCCGCGCCCAAGCCCGAGTCGAAGGAAGCCGCCGAGCCGGTCGAGGAAGACAAGGTCACGCCTCTCCGCGGCCTGCCGAAGACCCTCGCCGCGAACATGGACGAGTCGCTGACCGTCCCGACCGCGACCAGCGTGCGCACCGTGCCCGCGAAGCTGATGATCGACAACCGCATCGTCATCAACAACCACATGGCGCGCACCCGCGGCGGCAAGATCAGCTTCACCCACCTGATCGGGTGGGCGCTCATCCGCACGCTCGACGAGTTCCGCAGCCAGAACGTGTTCTACGCCGAGATCGACGGCAAGCCCTCGGTCGTCGCGCCCGCGCACGTCAACCTCGGCATCGCGATCGACCTGCCCAAGCCCGACGGCACGCGAGCCCTCATGGTTCCGAGCATCAAGCGCGCCGACACGCTGTCCTTCACCGAGTACCTCAGCGCGTACGAAGACCTGGTCACCCGCGCTCGCGGCAACAAGCTCACTGCCGCCGATTTCCAGGGCACCACCGTCTCGCTCACCAACCCGGGCGGCATCGGCACCGTGCACTCCGTGCCGCGACTCATGAAGGGCCAGGGGTGCATCATCGGCGCCGGCGCGCTCGAGTACCCCGCAGAGTTCCAGGGCGCGAGCGACAAGACGCTCAACGAGCTGGCGATCGGCAAGACGATCACGCTCACCAGCACCTACGACCACCGCGTCATCCAGGGCGCGGGCTCGGGCGAGTTCCTCAAGAAGGTGCACGAGCTGCTCATCGGCCAGCGCGGCTTCTACGACGACATCTTCGCGGCGCTCCGCATCCCGTACGCCCCCATCCGGTGGAACCCCGACATCGCGGTCGACCTCGCGGAGCGCGTCGACAAGCAATCCCGCGTGCAGGAGCTCATCAACTCCTTCCGCGTGCGCGGCCACCTGATGGCCGACATCGACCCGCTCGAATACCAGCAGCGCTCGCACCCCGACCTCGAGATCGAGAGCCACGGCCTCACGTTCTGGGACCTCGACCGCGAGTTCGTCACCGGCGGCTTCGGCGGTCGGCGCATCGCCAAGCTCCGCGACATCCTCGGGGTGCTCCGCGACTCGTACTGCCGCACGCTGGGCATCGAGTACATGCACATCCAGGACCCGGAGCAGCGCCGCTGGTTCCAGGAGAAGGTCGAGGTCAAGTACCAGAAGCCCGGCCACGACGAGCAGCTGCGCGTCCTCCGCAAGCTCAACGAGGCTGAGGCGTTCGAAACCTTCCTGCAGACCAAGTTCGTCGGCCAGAAGCGCTTCTCGCTCGAGGGCGGCGAATCGTTGATCCCGCTGCTCGACGAGATCCTCCAGGGCGCCGCGACCGCAGGCCTCGAGGGTGCCGCGATCGGCATGGCCCACCGCGGCCGCCTCAACGTGCTCACGAACATCGCAGGGAAGACCTACGGTCAGGTGTTCCGTGAGTTCGAGGGCACCCAGACCCCCGGCAACCAGCGCGGCTCCGGCGATGTGAAGTACCACCTCGGCACCGAGGGCACCTTCGTCGCCGACGACAAGTCCGAGCTGCCCGTCTACCTCGCCGCCAACCCCTCGCACCTCGAGACGGTCGACGGCGTGCTGGAAGGCATCGTCCGCGCCAAGCAGGACCGCAAGCCGATCGGCACGTTCGCCTGGCTGCCGATCCTCGTCCACGGCGACGCCGCCTTCGCGGGCCAGGGCGTCGTGGTCGAGACGCTGCAGATGTCGCAGCTGCGCGGCTATCGCACCGGCGGCACCATCCACGTCGTGGTGAACAACCAGGTCGGCTTCACGACGACTCCGAACGACGGACGCACCTCGGTGTACTCCACCGACGTGGCGAAGACCATCCAGGCACCGGTGTTCCACGTGAACGGCGACGACCCCGAGGCCGTCATCCACGTCGCGCAGCTCGCGTTCGAGTACCGCGAGCGCTTCCACCGCGACGTCGTGATCGACCTCGTGTGCTACCGCCGACGCGGTCACAACGAGGGCGACGACCCCTCGATGACGCAGCCGCTGATGACCGACCTGATCCAGGCGAAGCGGTCGGTCCGCCGCCTGTACACCGAGTCGCTCGTCGGCCGCGGCGACATCACGGAGCAGGAGTACGACGAGGCCAAGGCCGACTTCCAGAACCGTCTCGAGATCGCGTTCGCCGAGACCCACGCGGCCGAGACCGGGGCGACACCGATCACGCCGGAGCTGCCTCCGGTGGACGACCAGGTCGGCGCTCCCGAGGTAACCGGCGTGCCGGGCGAGGTCATCCAGCTCATCGGCGACGCGTTCGTCAACAAGCCCGAGGGCTTCACGGTGCACCCGAAGATCCAGCAGCTGCTGGACAAGCGTCTCGACATGAGCCGCAACGGCGGCATCGACTGGGGCTTCGGTGAGCTGCTCGCATTCGGCTCGCTCCTGGTCGAGGGCACCCCGGTGCGCCTCGCAGGGCAAGACGCCCGCCGCGGCACCTTCGTGCAGCGTCACGCGACACTTCACGATCGCGCGAACGGCCAGGAGTGGCTGCCGCTGTCGAATCTGTCCGACGCACAGGGCCGCTTCTTCGTCTACGACTCGCTGCTCAGCGAGTACGCCGCACTCGGGTTCGAGTACGGCTACTCGGTCGAGGCTCCCGAAGCTCTCGTGCTCTGGGAGGCGCAGTTCGGCGACTTCGTCAACGGCGCCCAGTCCGTCATCGACGAGTACATCTCGGCGGCTGAGCAGAAGTGGGGTCAGCAGTCCAGCGTGACGCTGCTCCTTCCCCACGGCTACGAGGGCCAGGGACCCGACCACTCGTCGGCGCGCATCGAGCGTTTCCTGCAGCTGTGCGCACAGGAGAACATGATCGTCTCCCGTCCGTCGACCCCGGCGTCGTACTTCCACCTGCTGCGCCGCCAGGCCTACGCTCGCCCGCGCAAGCCGCTCATCGTGTTCACCCCGAAGGCGATGCTGCGTCTGCGCGGAGCGACGAGCCCGGTCGAGGCCTTCACGCAGGGTCGGTTCGAGCCGGTGATCGACGACGACCGCGGTCTCGACCGTTCGGCCGTCAAGCGCGTGCTCGTGCACTCGGGCAAGGTGCACTGGGACCTGCGCTCCGAACTCGAGAAGAACCCCAACCCCGAGGTCGCGCTGGTCCGGCTCGAGCAGCTCTACCCGACGCCGATCGACGAGCTCAAGAAGATCACCGACTCCTACCCGAACGCCGAGCTGGTGTGGGTCCAGGAGGAGCCGGAGAACCAGGGTGCCTGGCCGTTCCTCGCGCTTGCCTTCGCCGACGTTCCGGGCGACCGCTCCTTCCGGCCCGTCGCACGCTCGGCTTCCGCGTCGCCGGCGACCGGATCGTCGAAGGTGCACGCCGCCGAGCAGGCCGCTCTGATCCGCTCGGCCGTCACACTCGGCTGATCGATCGACGAAGAAGGGCGCCTCGACCTCGGTCGGGGCGCCCTTCTCTTTCCGGCTTCAGTACCAGATGTCCAGCGAGGGCGCCGGGAAGGCGATCAGCGCCCGGTCGAGAGCCTCGACGTCCGCCGCGTCACCCGTGATCCGCCCGGCGCCGTGCAGCGACGCCGCGCGGACTCCCCCGGCGTACAGCGACGACAGCGCCGAGACATCGAGCACGATGTCGGCCTCGCTGCCCTCGGCTGCGACATCGACCGTCGCGACGCCGGATCCGTCGACCCTCAGCCGCCAGTCGCCGTTCGCGAATCCGAGGGAGTCCTCGACGCGCAGCACCGTGTCCAGCGACGCCGAATAACGTCGTGCCGTCAGTGCGGCCGGCAGATCGAGGATGCGCAGCCATCCGTGGTCATGCACCTCCTGCTTCACGCCGCGGGAGTCGGCGACGAGCCACGGCAGCGGGTCGTCCAGTGGGCGGAGGTCGGCCTCGACCTCCGCGACGAGGTCGTGCTGCAAGGCGAAACGCCACAGCGCGGTGCGGGCGTCGGCGGTCTCGGCGACGAGAAGTCGGACGTCCATCCGGAACCGCAGCGGGCCGCCCGCCTCGGACACCGTGTAGGCCAGGACACCTCGGAGCACACCGTCCTCGTCGAGATAGCGGACGCCACGGGCCTTATCGCGGTCGGCGGTCGGTGCGACACCGGCATAACCTTCCCAGCGGCCGCGCCAACCGGGGATCTGTCCGGCTGCCCGTCGCCGCGCGCGGTCGTGGACCGCCCCGAGGTCGGCGGCCAGTGTCTCGCGGTCGATGTACTCCAGGCGACCCGGCGGAGTCGCGCCGCCCCATCCCGCACGTCGCGTGTCGACGGTCAGGCGTGCGACGGGGACGGCAGAACCGAAGCCATAGCGCCCGTAGATCGTCGCCTCCGTCACCGTGAGTCCGGCGACGGCGACCCCGGCGGATGCTGCGGCTCGCAGCTCGCCCTCCAGAAGGGCTCTGGCGATGCCGCGGCGCCGATGCGTCGCGGCGACCGTGACGACACTGATCGCCCACATGTCGATCTCGCCGCCGCCGGGAAGCGTGAGCGGGGTCACCCAGGCGTTGGTGGTCGCGACCGGCAACGCAGCTTCCGGTGCCGTCTTCTCGAACACGCCGATGTTGCGCCGTGCGGCGAAGGTCTTCGTGATCTGGGCGAGCATGTCCGTGCTCGGTTCGGCGCCGAGGAACCCGCGGTCGACCGCGCGCTGGAAGCCCGCGGCGCTCGCGTCGTCGGTCAGATCGACGACGCGGTACTCGAGTCCGGCGTTCGCCAGCCGTTCAGCCGAGGTGGTGTCTGCGGGCACGTCCCGCGCATCGATGGAGCTCATCCATCCACACTACCGACGGCCTCGGACGGAGGTCAGTGCTGGGCGGCCTGGACTTCCCGCAGCCGGGCGAACACCTGGTCGCGCAGCTGTTCGGGAGCCGTCTCCTTGCAGGCACGGGCGATGACCTCGGTGAGGGTCGTCGCCACGAGGGCCTCGTCACGGCAGGACGGGCAGTGCTCGAGATGCTCACGGATCTCGGTGTGCTCGGTCTTGCACACCTCGTTGCGGAGGTATTCCTCCAGATCCTGACGCGCTTTGTCGCAGCCGCAGTCGCTCATTCCTTGCTCCTCGTCTCAGCCGCGGCGATGCCCCGCTCGGCGGCGTAATCTGCCAGCAGCTCCCGCAGCATCCGTCTGCCACGATGCAGACGGCTCATGACGGTGCCGATGGGGGTCTTCATGATGTCGGCGATCTCCTGGTACGCGAAGCCCTCGACATCCGCGAGGTACACCGCGAGCCGGAAGTCCTCCGGCACGGCCTGCAGCGCGTCCTTGACCACCGAAGCCGGCATCCGGTCGATGGCCTCCGCCTCGGCGGAGCGGCTGTGCGAAGCCGTGGTGGACTCCGCACCACCCAGCTGCCAGTCCTCGAGCTCGTCGATCGTGCCCTGGAACGGCTCGCGCTGACGCTTGCGGTAGATGTTGATGTACGTGTTCGTGAGGATGCGGTACAGCCACGCCTTGAGGTTGGTCCCCTGCGAGAACGTCGACCAGGAGCCGTACGCTTTGACGAACGTCTCCTGCACGAGGTCGGCGGCGTCAGCGGGGTTGCGCGTCATGCGCATCGCGGCGGCGTAGAGCTGATCCATGAACGGGATCGCCTGCTCTTCGAACTCACGTCGAGGGTCGCCGACGATGTCTGCGGTTGCGGTGTCATCCATCACCGGCCAGTCTAGGCCGCTGAGGTCGATCACCTCGCGCTCCAAGGTCGCCGTCATTCTCTCTCCTTCGCTTCAGGGAGCCTGTCTTTCACGACGAACCTCCCTGCGTTCACTAAGGTGAGAACCGATGAGCGCCAACAGGTATTCCCCCGCCCGGGTGCAGGGCACCTATCCTGCGCCCACCACCGACGTGCCCGTGCACGCCGAGCTCACGATCCCCGGCTCGAAGTCGCTGACGAATCGAGAGCTGATGATCGCCGCGATCGCCGACGGCCCCGGCCGACTGATCGCCCCTCTCCACTCCGACGACTCCGCCCGGATGGTCGACGCGCTGCGTGCGCTGGGTGTGGGTATCGAGGAGGTGGATGCCGGTCACGAGTTCGGCCCCGACCTCGTGGTCACCCCGGCGAAGCTCCGCGGCGGTACGACGATCGACTGCGGCCAGGCGGGCACCGTGATGCGCTTCATCGCCCCGTTGGCGGGCCTCGCCGAGCACGATGTGCACCTCACAGCGCATGAGACCGCACTCCATCGCCCCATGGGCGGACTGATCAGCGCGCTGCGCGACCTCGGAGTCGACATCGACGACGAGGGCACCTGGGCGCTCCCCTTCACCATTCGCGGTCACGGGCGCATCCGCGGCGGTCGCGTCGAGATCGACGCGTCGGCCTCGAGCCAGTTCGTCTCCGGGCTCCTGCTCGCCGCGCCCCGATTCGACGTGGGACTCCACCTCGTCCACGTCGGCGAGCACCTGCCGAGCCTTCCGCACATCGACATGACCATCGAGGCTCTGAGCCGCCGCGGTATCCGCATCGAGCGTCCGGCCGTCGGCGAGTGGCTCGTCGAAGCCGGTGTGCCGCGGGCGAAGGAGATCGCGATCGAACCAGATCTCTCCAACGCGGCTCCGTTCCTCGCCGCAGCTCTCGTGGCCGGCGGTTCCGTCTCTGTCACCGGCTGGCCGGCGCACTCGACGCAGCCGGGCGCGCTGCTACCGGACATCCTGCAGGCCACCGGAGCGCATGTCGGGCGTCACGGCGGCACCCTCACGGTGCGCGCCGGCTCCGGAATACGCGGTCTCGAACTCGATCTCTCGGCGGCGAGCGAGCTGACTCCGACTCTCGTCGGCCTCGCCGCGTTCGCCGAATCCCCGACGACCATCCGTGGCATCGGCCACATCCGCCTCCACGAGACCGACCGGATCGCGGCGCTCATCGGCAACCTCCGCGCACTCGGCGGGGAAGCCGAGGAGCTTCCGGACGGGCTCCGCATCATCCCCCGCCCCCTGCACGGCGGCAGCTGGGCCGCCCACCACGACCACCGGATGGCCACGACCGGTGCGCTGATCGGCCTGCGCGTGCCCGGTGTCGAGATCGACGACATCGGAACCACCGCGAAGACCCTCCCGGAGTTCACGATGCTCTGGGAGCGGATGCTGCGAGGTTGATGGTGAGCTGGCTCGACGACAGCGACGACCTCGATGACGACTTCGAGGACTTCGACGAGAGCAGCATCCGGACGCGACCGAACCCCAAGGCGAACCGCCCGCGCACCAAGCGCCGTCCGGCGCACGAGGATGCCCAGGTGGGCAGGGTTCTCGGTGTCGACCGCGGTCGGTATTCGGTGCTTCTCGGCGAGGACACGGCCGAGGAACGCATGATCACGACCACCAGGGCGCGAGAGCTGCGACGCATGCCCATCGTCACGGGCGATCAGGCGCGCGTGGTCGGCGACACCTCGGGCGACGAGGGAACGCTCGCCCGCATCGTCGGCATCGTCGAGCGCACCTCGCTTCTGCGACGCAGTGCCGACGACACCGACCAGGTCGAGCGCGTCATCGTCGCCAACGCCGATCAGATGCTCGTCGTCGTCGCCGCGGCCGACCCCGAGCCGCGGGCCCGGCTGGTCGACCGATACCTCGTCGCAGCGCTGGATGCGGGCATTCGTCCTCTCCTGGTCGTCACGAAGACCGACATCGCCGATCCGACGGAGTTCCTCACCCACTTCGACGGCCTCGACCTGCGGGTGTTCACCAGTGCGCAGGACGAGATGCCCGTCGAGGAGATCGGCGAAGCGCTCGTCGGACACTCCACGGTCTTCGTCGGACACTCGGGCGTCGGCAAGTCCACGCTCGTCAACGCGCTCGTGCCCACGGCTCTGCGCGCCACCGGACACGTGAACCAGGTCACCGGGCGCGGCCGCCACACCTCCTCCTCGACCGTTTCGCTGCGCTACGAGGGACCGGCGGGCACGGGCTGGGTGATCGACACCCCCGGCGTCCGTTCGTTCGGTCTCGGTCACGTCGACCCCGCCAACATCCTGGCCGCGTTCACCGAACTCGCCGTGATCGCTCAGGACTGCCCTCGCGGGTGCACGCACCTCGCGGATGCCCCGGACTGCGCACTCATCGAAGCGGCGGAGCGGGGCGAGCTGGGCGAGACCGGCCGGGCGCGACTCGATTCCCTGCAGCGACTGCTCCAGACGTTCGCGGACAAGGCGGAGCAGGCCCCCGGCCGTTAGGCTGGGTGGGTGACTCAGCGCCTGGAACCCGGAACCGCAGCCCCTGACTTCTCCCTCCTCGACCAGGATGGGAAGACCGTTCGCCTCGCCGACCTGCGCGGCCAGAAGACGGTGCTGTACTTCTACCCGGCCGCGATGACTCCCGGTTGCACCACCGAGGCCTGCGACTTCCGCGACAGCATCTCGTCGCTCCAGGGCGCCGGCTACCGGGTCATCGGCATCTCGCGTGATGAGCCGGACACGCTCACGAAGTTCCGCGAACGCGACGGCCTCACCTTCCCCCTGCTGAGCGACCCCGACCACGCGACCCACACCGCCTACGGCGCGTGGGGCGAGAAGATGAACTACGGCAAGCTCGTCGAGGGTGTCATCCGCTCCACCTTCGTCCTCGACGAGGACGGAAAGATCACTCTCGCGCAGTACAACGTGAAGGCCACAGGTCACGTGGCACGGCTGCGCAAGCAGCTCGGCATCGACGCCTGACCCGTCGGCCCGGAGCGCAGCGGGCGCGCGGAGGTCACTCGGCCGCGCGCTGCTCGCCCTCGCGTCGTGCGCTCGAGATCAGCAGCACGAAGCCCACCAGCCCGGGGAGTCCGACCCCGACGGTGAAAGCCCACGACACCGGCTGCAGCGTGAGGGAGGCCAACGCGAGGGCGATCGCGAGCACCTGGAACACCACTCCTCCGGATCGCGCCCATGACTTGCCGACCCGGGTGCCGATGGAGAAGGCCACGAGGGCGGCTGCTCCGACGAGCGTGAGTGCGATCAGCGCCACGGCGGTCGGCAGCGAGGCCGCGTCGCCGGCACCGAGGCCCACGAGTTCGATCACTGCGAACACGATGAGCGCCGCCGCTTCGGCGGCGAGCACCGCCGCTGCCGCGAGTGCGATCCCCGGTGCGCGCACAGCATCTCCTAAGCATTGAAGCGGAGAAAACCCTTGATTTCGGGGTTTTCATGTAACAGAATAGAGAAAGTCATGTGCTCCCACAGCGGCGTGGGGCGAGCAATCACGCTCGCATCACAAATCGCGGGCATCCGTCCGCACATCACCAGGGTAGCCGAACCCGAACTGCTACCCGAATCCGAGAGGTCGCATCGCGACATCTCTTGAAATCCACACCGAGGAGCCCCCATGGACTGGCGCGATAAGGCCGCCTGCCTGACTGTAGACCCCGAGCTGTTCTTCCCTGTGGGGAACACCGGCCCGGCCGTCGATCAGATCGAGAAGGCGAAGACCGTCTGCGCCACCTGCACGGTCACGGAGATCTGCCTGCAGTACGCACTGGAGACCAGTCAGGACTCCGGCGTCTGGGGCGGACTCTCCGAAGACGAGCGCCGCGCTCTGAAGCGTCGCGCCGCACGCGCCCGCCGCGCCTCCTGAACCTGCACGAAAGCGGCCTGGGATCACGTTCTCAGGCCGCTTTCGTCTGCCTCGGCTTCGGCCGGATCAGCGGTCGAGCCAGCGCAGGGGGATGTCGATGACCACCTCGGTGCCCTCGCCATCGCTTCCATGCCATTCGATGGTGCCGCCCAGCTCCCCCTGGATGAGCGTGCGGATGATCTGAGTGCCGAGGCCCTGACCGATCCGCCCCTCGGGGAGACCGAGCCCGGTGTCGCGCACGGTCACGCGGAGGTTCTCCTCGGTCCGCGCGGCATCGATGGTCACGATGCCCTCCTGGCCCGCGAGGCCGTGCTCGACGGCGTTCGTGACGACCTCGGTGAGGGCGAGGGCGAGAGGTGTCGCATACTCGCTCGGGAGCACCCCGAACCGCCCGGTCGACTGCGTGCGAGCGCGCGTGTTCGGTGCCGAGGCGACCTCGGCGACCAGCTTGAGCACGCGATGGAAGACCTCGTCGAAGTCGACCTTCTGCGTCAGCCCCTGAGCCAGTGTGTCGTGCACGACGGCGATCGCATCGACGCGGCGCATGGCCTGCGTGAGGGCATCGCGGGCTTCGTCGGAGTGCGTCCGCCGCGCCTGGATCCGCAGAAGCGACGCCACCGTCTGGAGGTTGTTCTTCACGCGGTGGTGGATCTCGCGGATCGTCGCATCCTTGGTGATGAGCTCCTGCTCCTGATGGCGCAGCTCCGATACGTCGCGGCAGAGCACGATCGCGCCGATTCGCGTTCCGTGGTCCTTCAACGGGATCGCACGCAACGACACCGTCACGCCGCGCGCCTCGATGTCGGTGCGCCACGGAGCGCGACCGGTCACCACGACAGGCAGGGATTCGTCGACCTGTCTGGAGGGCGGCACGAGTCTGGTGGTGACCTCGGCGAGGGACTCCCCCTCGAGCTCGTCATCGAACCCCATGCGGTTGAAGGCCGACAGGGCGTTCGGGCTGGCAAACGTGCTGATCCCGTCGACGTCGATCCGGATGAGGCCGTCCGACGCGCGCGGAGCTCCACGGCGCGGTGAGGTCGGAGCGGTGAGGTCGGGGAAGCTCCCGTCCGCGATCATCCGGAAGAGGTCGTTCGCACACTCGTCGAACGTGATCTGCTGGCGAGACGGAGTGCGCAACTCGCCCAGGTTGGTGTGTCTGGTCACCACGCCGATCACCGTGGCTCCCGCATCGGCGCTGCGTCGTTCACTCACGATCGGCACGGCGCGCACCCGGGTGGGGGTCTCTTCGAACCAGTCCGGGGACGACGAGTCGACGATCTCGGCCGAATCGAAGGCGCCCTGGACCTGCGTGCGCCACTGCGGTCGCACCCGCTCACCGACGATGTCGCGGTAGAACAGCGTCGCCGCACCGCTCGGTCGCGCGTGAGCGACCGCGATGAAGGTACCGTCCTCCGTCTGGATCCAGATGACGATGTCCGCCGACGCGAGATCGGCGAGGAGCTGCCCGTCACCGGCGAGTCGGTGCAGCCACTCGACGTCGCTGTCGGTCAGGAGGCCCTGGGCATGGGCGAGGTCGCTGAGGGTTGACACCAGACCAGCCTACGGTGAGATCCCTCAGAGCACTGCCAAGGAGGTCGCGCGCCAACGCCGATCGATGCCGTCGAGACGGATCGCGACCGCACGCGTGCGGCCCGGCCCCGCCACCACGACGACGGCCTCGATAACCCCGTCGGTCGGCTCGGCGACTCGCAGCGATCTGATCGCGAATGTCGGTCGTGCAGGGGCGACACCCCGCGCACTGCGAGCCCTCGCCGAGAGGTTGGCCCTGGTGACCAGACTCCGATATGCGTCCTCGCTGAACCACCGGGCGAGCTGCTCGACCTCCCTGACCCCGGCGAGCGCCTCGAGGACGCCGGTGGTGAGGCTGCGCAGAAGCGGGGCGGGGTCGGGAAGCTCGCTGGTCGGTGTGGGCTGGGCGGCGAAGTACTCGTGAGGCATCATGTCGAACTCTCGGTCGGGGAGGTCTGAAGTTCGTCAGTACAGCACCGCGGCGCCCGGCGAGGGTGCCGTTTCGAGGAAGTATGTGGATAACTCGTACGTGACACCTGGCCGTCGCCTACGCTCTGTCGGGTGCACTGGGACCGTCTGTTCGAAGACCTCGAAGGCCAGCTCGCGTCGGACTGGGAGGCGGAGCGTGCCGTGCTCGACGCCGAGTCCGAGCGCCTGCGGATCGCGAAACTGGACCTGCGCGCTCGCCTCCGGACGTTGTGCAGCACCGGCACCGACGCGACGATCGACCTCGTGGACGGACGACGGCTGCCTATCACGCTCCAGGCACTCGGAGCGGACTGGCTCGCCGTGGCCTCACGCGATGTCGGCGGCGCCCCACACGCGTCGGGCCCGACAGCATCGGCGCTGATCCTCCCCCTGCACGCCGTCGCCGGCATCACGACCGATCACGGCACGGTCCTCGCGAGCCTCGATGACTCTGCGACCGGGGCGCACCCGCTTCGCGAGCGCATGACGCTCGGATTCGTCCTGCGGGATCTCGCTCGACGGCGGATCCCCGTTCACATCAGCGTGCGCGTCGGCGACGATGTGCACGGCACGATCGACCGCGCGGCGGCGGATCACCTCGATCTGGCGCTGCACGATCCGGGGCAGGCGCGTCTCGCCGGAGCTGTGCGCGGCTTCCGCATCATCCCGTTCTCGACACTCGTCGCCGTACGCACACCCGGAGATCAGTTGCGGTGAGCGGAGGAGGTACCCCAGACCTCGGGGAAGCTTGCGACCTGCGACTGTCTCCACAACGCCATACGGCGGGCGATCTCCGATTCCTCCGCCAGGTAGCCCTCGAGACACGACTCCTCCACCCGCCAGCGGGGAGGCGACCCGAGCTGTGCGCCGCGGAGCCTTCCTTCGTGGAGGAGGGCGATCACCTCGTCCACACCGATGCTCAGGAGTTCAGCCACCTGCGCAGGGGCGAGGAATCGCGACGCGGGCCGGGTCGGGGGTGCCATCCCCCCATTCTCCATGACGGCATCGCGGGGGATCCGGCGCTCTGCTGTCCTGTGGATAACCGGCGGTGCTGGTCCGGGATTTCTGTGACGATATCGCCATGGCTACCCATCCCCGCCCTCGGCGCGCGTTCTGGGGCGACACCCGATTTCTCATCGGCATCGCCCTGGTGGCGCTCTCCATCACCGCGGTCTGGCTCATCATCACCGCATCCGACCATGCGCGGCCGGTGCTCCGAGCCGACCGCACGATCGTGCAGGGCGAGCCCCTGACATCCGACGATTTCCAGGTGATCGAGGTGGGGCTGGGGCTGTCTGCCGAGGACTACCTCGGACCCGAAGATCTGCAGCCCGGTCAGATCGCCGCGCGCACGCTCACGAAGGGTGAGATCCTGCCGGCGACCGCGCTGGCGGATGCCGATCAGACCCGCAGCACCACCATCGTGATCGAGAGCAGCACCGGGATCCCCGGAGAAGTACAGGCCGGGACGGTCGTCGACGTCTGGTCCGCGGCTCTGCTCGACGACGGTCGCTCCTACGACACTCCACGAATCCTCGTCACCGATGTGACCGTCCGCGACGTGATCGAGCCCGACGGCATGCTTGCCGACGCCGTGTCGGCCCGGCTCGAACTCGTGATCGACACGAGCGATGCGGCCGATGTGCTCGCCGCCATCACCGGAGGGGCATCGCTCTCCGTCCTCCCGGTCGGCGCCGGCTCGTGACAGCTGTCGTCGTGGCGATCCCGGAGCCCCGCGCCAGTGAGCTGGCCGCGGAACTGGAGCTCAAGGGGATCCGGGTCCTCGCCGTCCTCCCGGTGCCCACCGGTGAGATCGACCTCCCACGCGATGCAGAGGCGATCATCGTCACCGCCGCGCGCGCAGTGCTGTCGGCCGAGCTGGTGTCCACCTGCGACCGAGCGGGGGTCCGCATCCTCCCGCTCGGAGGTGCCGACAGCCGACTGCTCGGGCGGCTCGGATTATCCGCCGCTTTGCCTCCCGAAGCAGCCGGCTGGGAAGTCGCGGCGGCGCTGGGTGCCGACGTCTCCCCCGAGCCCGCACGACGGTCACTCCCTCCGCACCGCATCATCGCCGTGTGGGGGTCGCACGGGGCACCGGGGCGTTCCACGATCGCCGTCGAACTCGCCGTGGAGCTCGCGCGATCCGGGCGCAGCGTCGCTCTCGTCGATGCCGACACCGTGGCTCCATCGCTCGCGCTGCGGCTGGGGCTCAGCGACGACGCACCCGGCATCGCGGCTGCCTGCCGTCGCGCCGAGCGCGGCGCCCTCGACTCGACGGAGTTGACGCGGCTCGCCACGACGTTGCAGAGCGGCAGCGGCGAGGCCGTCGAAGTGCTCGCCGGCATAAACCGCCCGAGCCGGTGGCCCGAGCTGGGTTCGGCGCGCCTTCGAATGGCGTTGAGCGCCTGCCGTGCATGGATGGAAGAGACGGTCGTCGATGTGGCTGGAGCCTTCGACGCGGACGATGAGGTGACCTTCGACATCGCCGGACCCCGCCGCCACGCCGCGACGACGGCGACGCTGAGCGAAGCGGATCTGATCGTCGCCGTGGCAGCAGCGGACCCACTGGGGATCAGCCGCTTCCTCCGGGACTACGCGGAAGTCCGGCGTCTCACCGCACCGACGCCGGTGTCGGTCGTCATCAATCAGGTGCGCCCGGGGCCGCTCGGGATCGACGCCCGCGGGCAGGTGCGGCGCACGCTCGAGCGGTTCGCCGGCATCACGGAGGTCACGTTCCTCCCGTTCGACCAGCGTGCTGCCGATGCCGCGTTGCTGCATGCCCGTCCGATCACGGATGTCACACCGCGTTCGACACTCGTGGCGGGTATCCGAGGGCTCGCGGCGGCTCTTTCTCCCGCCGATGCGGAGCCCGCTACTGACGGTAGCTTGCGAGGAAGTTCCCGAGTCGCTCGACGGCTTCACTCAGTACTCGGGGCTCGGGGAGCGTGACGAGCCGGAGGTGGTCCGGAGTCGCCCAGTTGAAACCGGTCCCCTGCACCAGGAGGATGTGCTCCGAGACGAGCAGATCGTAGACCAGGCGAGCATCGTCTCTGATCTCGTGCACGTTCGGGTCGAGCCGAGGGAAGGCGTACAGCGCCCCCTGCGGTTTGACGCACGAGACCCCCGGAATCGACTCGAGCCCCTCCCACGCGATGTCGCGCTGCTCGTGCAGTCGACCGGTCGGGGCGATCAGCGCGTCGATGGACTGCACGCCAGAGAGCGCCGCCTGCACCGCGTGCTGGGCGGGCACGTTCGGGCACAGTCGTGTCGAGGCCAGCAACGTGATCCCCTCGAGGAATCCCTTGGCGTGGCCCTGCGGACCCGTGATGACCATCCAACCCGATCGATAGCCCGCGACTCGGTAGGTCTTGGACAACCCGTTGAACGTCAGGCACAGCAGATCGGGGGCGAGCGTCGCGGTGGGGATGTGGACGGCACCGTCGAACAGAATGCGATCGTAGATCTCATCCGACAGCAGCAGCAGCTCATGTTCCCGAGCGATCTGCACGAGCCCTTCGAGGATCTTGCGCGAGTACACGACGCCGGTGGGGTTGTTCGGGTTGATGATCACGAGAGCTTTGGTGCGCGGCGTGATCTTCGAGCGGATGTCCTCGAGGTCGGGCTGCCACTCGTCATCCTCGTCGCACAGATAATGCACGGGCGTACCGCCTGCGAGGCTGGTCATCGCCGTCCACAGCGGATAGTCCGGTGCAGGGATGAGCACTTCGTCGCCCTCGTCGAGCAGCGCCTGCATCGTCATGGTGATGAGCTCGGAGACCCCGTTGCCGAGATAGACGTCATCCGGGTCGAAACGAGGGAAGCCCTCGATCTGCTCGTAGCGGCTCACGACCGCACGGCGAGCAGAGATGATGCCCTTGCTGTCGCTGTAACCGTGCGCGGATGGAAGAGCCGCGAGCATGTCATGCACGATCTGGTGGGGAGCGTCGAAGCCGAAGATCGCGGGATTCCCGGTGTTCAGCTTGAGGATCTTGTGGCCCTCGGCCTCCAGACGCGCCGCCTCGACGAGGGCGTTTCCGCGGATCTCGTACAGGACGTTCTTGAGCTTCGACGACTGGTCGAAGTTGCGCGTTGGGGTCATCGGCCAAGCCTACAGCGACGAAAGGAGGGCCAATCCACGTGGACTGGCCCTCCTCTGCGCTGGAGCTACTTCTTCTTCTTGCCCTGGGCGCGACGCTGCTCACGGTTGCCGGCCGGAGCCTCGGCATCCGTGCGCTGGCCGAAGGCGCCTCGCGGTGCCTCTTCCGGCTCGGCCTGCGGAGCCTGAGCGCGAGCCGCCGCCTGACGGACACGATCGGTCGCCGCCTGCTGGACCTGACCACGATCGTTGCGGACCTCGACCTCGCCTGCGTCGTTCGCCGCGGAGTACTCGAGACGCTGCTCTCCCCCGTCCGTGGCGAGACCCTTGGCCTCGACCTCGGCGGTCTGGGAGTCGCCGGCACGCCGCACCTCGACCTCGAGGTTGTAGAGGTATCCGACGGATTCCTCCTTGATCTGGCCCATCATCGACTGGAACATCGCGTAGCCTTCGCGCTGGTACTCGATGAGTGGATCACGCTGAGCCATCGCGCGCAGCCCGATGCCGTCCTTGAGGTAGTCCATCTCGTAGAGGTGGTCGCGCCAGCGGCGGTCGAGCACCTGAAGCACCACGCGACGCTCCAGTTCACGCGTGGCCGCCTCGCCGAGCGCCTCCTCGCGCGCCTCGTACGCGATCTTCGCGTCGGAGAGCAACTCGCGGGTGAGTCCGTCTGCCGTGATGCCGCCCTTGCGCCCCGCTGCTTCCGAGACGACCTCGTCGATCGTCACGCCCACCGGGTAGAGCGTCTTGAGCTCGGTCCAGAGCGCGTCGAAGTCCCAGCTCTCGTTGTGGCCCTCGCCGGTGTGGTCGCGGACCACGCCGCTGATCGCATCCTCGATGAAGTGCTGGACGCGGTCGGCGATGTCATCGCCCTGCAGGATGTGGCGACGGTCGGCGTAGATGGCCTCGCGCTGACGGTTCAGGACGTCGTCGTACTTGAGGACGTTCTTGCGCATCTCGGCGTTGCGCGACTCGACCTGGGACTGGGCGCTGCGGATCGCGCGGGATACGAGTCCCGACTCGATCGGAACATCGTCCGGGAAGTTCGTGCGGGCGAGGATCGCCTCGGCGGCACCCGACTGGAACAGTCGCATCAGGTCGTCGGTGAGGCTCAGGTAGAAACGGCTCTCGCCGGGATCGCCCTGACGCCCGGAACGACCACGGAGCTGGTTGTCGATGCGACGCGACTCGTGACGTTCGGTGCCCAGAACGTAGAGACCCCCGGCCTCGATGACCTTCTCGGCTTCCTCTGCGACGACGGCTTTCATCGCCTCGTAGGTCTCATCCCACGCGACCTCGTACTCCTCGGGCGTCTCGACGGGGTCGAGCCCCTTGCCCTTGAGTTCCTGGACCGCGAGGAACTCGGCGTTTCCGCCGAGCATGATGTCGGTGCCTCGACCGGCCATGTTCGTGGCGACGGTGACCGCCCCCAGGCGGCCGGCACGGGCGACGATCTCGGCCTCACGCGCGTGGTTCTTCGCGTTGAGGACCTCGTGCTTGACGCCCTTCTTCGCGAGCAGACGCGACAGGTACTCGCTCTTCTCGACGCTCACGGTTCCGACCAGCACCGGCTGCCCGGCGGCATGGCGCTCGGCGATGTCCTCGACGACCTGCTCGAACTTCGCCGTCTCGTTCTTGTAGACGAGGTCCGACTGGTCCTTGCGGATCATCGGCCGGTTCGTCGGGATCGGGATGACACCGAGCTTGTAGGTCGACATGAACTCCGCGGCCTCGGTCTCGGCCGTACCCGTCATGCCGGCGAGCTTGTCGTAGAGACGGAAGTAGTTCTGCAGCGTGACCGTCGCGAGAGTCTGGTTCTCGGCCTTGACCGGCACACCCTCCTTGGCCTCGATCGCCTGGTGGATGCCCTCGTTGTAGCGGCGTCCGACCAGGATTCGGCCCGTGTGCTCGTCGACGATCATGACCTCGTCGTTCATGACGACGTAGTCGGTGTCCTTCTTGAACAGGGCGAGCGCCTTGATCGAGTTGTTGAGGAAGGAGATGAGCGGAGTGTTGGCCGACTCGTACAGGTTGTCGATGCCGAGGTAGTCCTCGACCTTCTCGATACCTGGCTCGAGCACGCCGACGGTGCGCTTCTTCTCGTCGACCTCGTAGTCCACGCCGACCTCGAGGGTGCGGGCGATCTTCGCGAACTCGGCGAACCAGCGGTTGGCCTCCCCCGAGGAGGGGCCCGAGATGATGAGCGGGGTGCGCGCCTCGTCGATGAGGATCGAGTCGACCTCATCGACGATCGCGAAGAAGTGCTCGCGCTGGACGAGGTCTTCCTTGCGCCAGGCCATGTTGTCGCGCAGGTAGTCGAAGCCGAACTCGTTGTTCGTGCCGTACGTGATGTCGGCCGCGTACTGCTCGCGACGCACCGCGGGGGTCTGTCCGGAGACGATGATGCCCGTGGTCATGCCGAGGGCCCGGAACACGCGCCCCATCAGCTCGGCCTGGTAGCTCGCGAGGAAGTCGTTGACCGTGATGACGTGCACGCCCTTGCCGGCGATCGCGTTCAGGTACGCGGGCAGGGTCGCGACGAGGGTCTTGCCCTCACCGGTCTTCATCTCGGCGATGTTGCCGAGGTGGAGGGCGGCGCCGCCCATGACCTGCACGTCGTAGGCACGCATGCCGAGGGTGCGCTTGGCAGCCTCACGCACCGCGGCGAACGCCTCGGGCATGAGCTGGTCGAGCGTCTCGCCCTTCTCGAAGCGCGCGCGCAGCTCGACGGTCTCGTTGCGCAGCTCGTCGTCGGTGAGCTTGGAGATGTCCTCTTCCAGCGCTCCCACTGCCTTGACGACCTGATTCAGGCGGCGGATGACCCGCCCCTCGCCAGCGCGCAGCAGCTTCTCAAGAGGATTGGCCACGGATGTCATCTCCCTGTCAGTGGGTAAATCGCCGGCCATCGGTGAACCCGACGCCAGGCATACTTTGCCATGTTACCGGTCTGTGACCTGCACGTCGCCTGCACGAGACTCCCGCACGAGGATTCGGATGGTTACCGAGTATGCATATACTCGGTAACGCATTCGAGCGACAATCAGGGAGCACACCATGTCGGTACGTCAGAGCCTGCTCGCGATCCTCGATCAGGGCCCCTGTTACGGCTACCAGCTGCGGCACGAATTCGACCGACGCACCGGCTCCACCTGGCCACTGAACGTCGGACAGATCTACAACACCCTCGAGAGGCTCGAGCGTGACGCTCTCGTGGAGCGGGGCGACGCCGACGAGCATGGTCACGTGTACTGGCAGATCACCGATGCCGGCTCCGCCGAGGTCGCCCACTGGCTCTCCTCCCCCGTGGTGCGGACGCAGGCGACGCGGGATGAGCTCGCGATCAAGCTCGCGGTCGCCGCGACGATGCCTGGAGTCGACGTCGCGGCGGTCATCGAATCACAGCGCACGGCCTCACTGCGTCAACTGCAGTCGCTGCAGCACGCGAAGTACGCCGGCGGCGACGCGGACGGTCCGGAGGAGCTCTCCTGGGCCCTGGTCGTCGATTCGATGATCTTCGCCGCTGAGGCCGAGGTGCGCTGGCTCGACCACGCGGAACAACGTCTCGGCTCGCACCCGCGACACGCGATGGCGCTCGAACTCGCGACCGAGCGGCCCAAGCGCGGGCGGCCCGCGAAGACCGGAACCGCACTCGCGGGTGCCGCACCGTCGCTGTGAGCGACGAGACGGTCGCGTGACGTGCCCTGAGCGAACAGCGCCGGCCCGAAGCGTATGCTCAGCCACCGCCGCTGCCCAAGAAACTAGGATCGAGCCATGGCTGGATTTTGGGGCAGACGCAAACGCGAACAGGAAGAGCTCGCCGCACAGGACGCCGATCTGGCGCGTCGCGCCGAGCAGGCACTGGTCGGCGCGGATGAGCGGATCCGCACGACGTCGGACGAGCTCTCCTTCGCCGAAGCCGAGCTCGGTGAGTCGCTGACCGCCGATCTGCGCAAGGCTCTCACCGCGGTGCGCACCCACCTGCGCGAGGCGTTCCAGCTGCACCAGTTGAACCATGATGAGATCCCCGACACGGCCGAGGAGCTGCGCACCCGGAACGCGCGCATCCTGCAGCTGTGCGACTGGGCTCAAGACCTTCTCGACGAGAAGACCTCCGTCCTCGCAGAATCCGTGGCCAAGGTGCGCCGCGCACCCGAGATCATCGCGCAGGTTCGGGCGGACGCTGCCGAGCTCAGCACACGCATCCCCCAGACCAACGAAGCCGTCGCACGCCTCTCGGCTCGCTACGCAGACTCCGCGATGCACCAGATCACGGCCAGCGCGGCCGAGGCCGAGCAGCTCATCCGCTTCGCCACCCACAGCGCCGACATCTCCGAGCGCCGTCGTGCGGCCAAGCAGAACGAAGAGGCGAACGTCGCCCTCGAGACGGCCACCGAGGCCACGCGGCGCGCATCCGCGCTCCTCGATGCGGTCGAGGACTTCGAGATCGAGGCGCTCCGCGCGGAGTCCACCCTCGCCGAAGTCGTGGCCGACTCCCGCGGCGACCTCATCGCCGCACGCAACGCGCCCGCGGTACCCGCCGTCGCAGAAGCCGTCGCCGCGCTCCAGGCCGCTCTCGCCGCCCTCACCCCGTCCGGCCAGCCCAACGACCCGTTCGCCGAGCTCTCCCAGTTGCGCGACGCCAACTCCGCGCTCGACGAAGCCATCGCCAAAGCCCGCCACCGCGCCGAGAACCCGCTCCCGAGCATCGCGCAGGTGCAGCACGCGATCGATGACGCTGACCGCCAACTCGGCGTCGCCCGCGGTCTCATCGCCGGCCATCGCGGGTGGATCGGCGCCGATGCGCGCACGCGCCTCGCCGAGGCGGAGCGACTCCGCGTCGATGTCTCCGACCTCCTTCCGGCGGAAGACACGCGCGAAGCGGCCCTCGTGCAGGCTCGTCGCGTCGCGCATCTCGCCTCCGAGGCGCTCCAGCTCGCCCAGCGCGACATCGACTCTTCCCGCCCTCGGGATCAGGACTGGGGCGGCGGTGGCGGTTGGGGAGGCGGACCGCGGCGCGGCGGTGGGGGCGGCGACATCGCATCCGGCATCCTCGGTGGCCTCGTGATCGGAAGCCTCCTCGACGGAATCTTCGACTGACGTACCACGCCCGCGGCACCACGACGTCAGAACGGCCCGGCCCCTCGAGGGACCGGGCCGTTCTGCAACTCTGTCAGGACGCGAGAGCCTCAGAGGGCGGAGCCTGCGTGCTCAACGCGATCACACCGTAGTCCCAACCCTTGCGCCGGTAGACGACGCTCGGGTGGTCGGTGCGGACGTCGACGAACAGGAAGAAGTCGTGCCCGACCAATTCCATCCGATCGACCGCCTCTTCCACGGTCATCCACTCGGCGTCGAAGCTCTTCGTGCGGATGACGACGGGCGAGTAGCTCTCTTCCTCCGACTGCTGCACGGGGACGCTGCCCGTCGCGACGGCATGGAGCACATCGACGGATGCCGGCTGGACGTCGATGCCCTCCAGCGACCCGCTGCCCTTCTCGAAGTGGGCGCCGCGCGGGTGCTGTCGGCCGTCGACACGCTTCTCCTTCGCGCGACGAAGTTGCTCGGACATCTTGTCGATGGCGAGGTCGAGAGCCACGAACTTGTCACCGTCCGTCGCCTCCGCGCGGACGACGGGCCCCTTGCCGACCAGCGTCAGCTCGACGGTCTCGTCCGGGATGCGGCCGTTGCGATACACGCGGTGGGTGACTTTGACATCCAGTCGTTGCGCCCGCGACGCGAACATCTGGACCTTGGCGATCTTCTCTTCGACAACGGTTCGGAAGCGATCGGTGATACCCACTCCGACGCCAACGATGCTTGTTTCCATTGCTGCCTCCTTGTCCCGGTCCTCCCGGCCAAGGGCGGACCGTGGTCGCCTTGTGTCACCCCACCGTAGTCCGACCGCCGACGGATGTCACGGGGTTGCGCCCCTGTGTCGGCGGTGCATTCTCGATGAGGTTCCTCAGAATCCCGATCGATGCGGCGTGGCGGCGAGCGCGACTGCTGCCACGGTGCGGAAGCCGGCCGCTTCGAGAACACGGGACGCTTCATCGAGCGTCGCCCCGGTCGTGACCACGTCGTCGACGATCACGGCCTCGGCGCCCGCCCCCCGGCGCCGCGCACGCATCGTGCCACGGACGTTCTCCTCACGCTCACGCGCGCCCAGGCCACGCTGATCGATGCCGGTGGCGGCGACCGACAGCACCGGTCGCGGTTCAGCGCGCGCGCGACGGATCAGCAGCTCGGGCACTCGATAGCCGCGGCGGCGGAACGCCCTCCGGGTGGTGGGGACCGGAACGATCCAGGTCATCGGCGTCACGAGTGGGGAGAGCACCGTCGCGAGCGCCGAGGCGAGCGGACGGGCGAGGAAGGTCTCACCCTCGCCCTTGAGCCGACGGATGCAGCGGGCCGCGACTCCGCCGAACTCGAGAGCTGCGTGCACCGGCAGTCCTCCCGGGGTCACCGACGATCGCGGACGCGGCGTCAGGTCGCCGCGGCACCGGGAACACAACAGCGTCCCGGGTTCATCGCACCCTGCGCATGTCGCCGCCAGCAGGAAAGCCGCCAGCTCCGCGCCGACACCGGGAAGAAGGGAGGATCGCTGCATCTGACGATTCTGACGCCGTGCGCTCGACTCCACCGATGACGCCGCCGCTACCGCCGCTGCCACCGACAACGGGGATGACTACCCCTGCCGTGCAGGAGGAGTCACTCCCCGACCCGAGTGGCGAGCACCGAGATGTCGGACGCGACCTCGCGCCACGCCGACCCCGCGTGTGCGAACAACTGTCCGCCCGCGCCGAGGATGCGGACACCGGCAGCGGTCCGCGCACCCGCGGCCGAGACGGAATCTCCCGGAGCCGCCTCCGACGTGCCGGGGCCGCCCACCGTCTGGGTGATGAGCCGGGGACTCACCGGATCCACCAGCACACCGAGCCGATCCGGCCCCAACCACACCAGACCCGTTGCGGGCTCATCGATCTGCACCAGCTGCTTGGCATCGCCGAGCTCGACCGGAAGTCCCGTCGAATCGCGGACGATCGCGGCCACGACGACCCAGCGCTGCTTGCCGACGGTGACCACCGCGGCCACCCGGCTGCCGTCGCCGGCGACGCGCAGGTCCGAGACCGCGGATGCCGTCGGCCACGCATTCCCGATCGCGTGCGCGGCGATGTCGCTCCCCCACGCCTGAAGGGCCGCCGGGTCTCCTTCGGGGACGGTCCAGGTGTACCCGTAAGGATCGAGGGACGGCTCGATCAGTCCCGGCGGCGCGTCGAACTCGTTGCGGCTCCCGTCGCCGACCCGATACACCCGCCCGTCGCCGAGCTGGACGGCCGCGATCGAGTCGTCCAGAGCCACATCGATCGACGCGATGGGCTGAGGCATCGCAGCGATCTCGTCGCTGATTCCCGCGATCGGGGAGATCTCGTCCCCCACGATCCGACCGAACACGCCGTTCTGCAGCACGAGAGTACCGATCTCCGCCGACGGCTCCACGACGTCGACCACCCCGGCGTCGACGCTGCGGCCGTCGACGGTGAACTGCACCCTGGTGACGGCGACCCCCGCGGCCCGGAGAGTGGCCTGCAACTGCGTGCGCATCCGGGAGAGCGTCGTCTCGTCGAGCGCGGCCGCCGGGCGGGTGAGCGCGACGTCGGCCACCTGCCCGGTGATGAGGACGGCGTCCTGGGCCAGCTGCACGTCGGCCGGGAAGGCGTTCTGCACGGCCGGGTCGAGCCAGTCGCTGGGAGCACCGCCGATCAGGGCCTGCGTCACCGTCGTCGCCGGACTCTGCCTCCGCGGGAACCAACGCATGTCGGGGACCAGGCGCGACCAGCTGAGATCGAAGTACTGCAGCGGATAGCCCTCGAAGACGTTCTCGAATCGAGGCTCATCGATCACGATCCCGTCGAGCGCCTCCGTGATGCGCCACTCACCGTCCTCCATGCGCTGGAGTGTGAACGGCATGGTGGACGCGCCGAGTGCTTCCGAGTACGTGTTCGCGTCGTCGACACTCGCGACCAGGTCGAGCAGGACCTGGACGTCGGCCGAGTCCGCGTTCTCGACCTCCGCCTGCGGAACGGTGGAGGTGATCGTGCGCGTGTCGGTGCCGACGTCGATGGACACCCCTGCCGCCGGTCGCCACGTGCGCTGCAGGTCGGGAGCGAGGAACTCCCGCGCCGTGGCCCAGTTGTCGGACGTCGTGATCCCCGCTTCGAGGAAACCCTCGACGATCTCCTCGGGTCCGGCGCCCTTGATCGGCCCGGAGGCCACGGGAAGGAAGTCGACATCCTGCGTGGATTCGCCGAGTTCGAGCCCCACCGAGACCCCGCCGCTGGTCGGAAGTCCGGCGCAGGCCGTGAGCAGGAGCGCCACGAGGGCCACCGCCCCACCGCGCAGCGTCCTCGTCCATCCGGTTCGATTCATGACCTGTCGCTCTCGTCGAAGAGTCCGGGGGGAGGATCGGTGAGGGAGATCGGCTGCGTCGCGTCGCCGAGTTCCGCGAGCGGCTCCTGCGGTTCGATCGGGATCGGGCTCGGTCCGTCCAGCACACCCTCATGACGGGGAATCGTGAGGACGAAGTTCGTGCCGACGCCCAGCTCCGACCAGACGGCGAGCGTGCCGCCGTGCAGCGTGGCGTCACCGAGCGCGATGGACAGTCCCAGGCCGGTCCCTCCGATCGTCCGCTGACGAGAGGGATCGGCGCGCCAGAACCGGTCGAACACCCGCTCCGCGTCCTCCGGCTCCATTCCCATACCGAAGTCCCGGACACCCGCCGCCACCGCGTGCTGATTGCTGTCGATGGTGATGACGACCGGGCGCCCCTCGCCGTGTTCGATGGCGTTGCCGATCAGATTGCGCAGGACGCGCCGCACGCGGCGGGGGTCCATGTCGACGGGCGAATATCCCCCGGGGGCGACCAGTCTCAGCTCCGTGCCGTGCCCGTCGGCCAGCGGTCGCATCTGGTCGATGATGTCCTCCGCCAGATGCGCGAGGCTCGTCGCCTCCAGCTCGAGCTGCACCGACCCCGCGTCGTACCGGCTGATCTCCAGGAGGTCGGACAGCAGCGTCTCGAACCGCTGCACCTGTGTGTGCAGCAGTTCGGCGGTGCGGGCGGTCGTGGGATCGAACTCCTCGCGCTGGTCGTTGAGCATGTCCGCGGCGAGCCGGATGGTCGTGAGCGGAGTGCGAAGCTCGTGCGAGACATCCGAGACGAACCGCTGCTGCACCATCGACAGCTCGCCGAGCTCCTTGATCTGCGCCTCGATGCTGTCGGCCATCGCATTGAAGGATCGACCGAGCACGGCGAGCTCGTCTTCTCCGTGCACATCGATGCGCACTCCGAGTTCGCCCGCCGCCAGTCGCGCGCTCGTCTCGGCGGCCTGCACGATCGGGGAGGACACCGCCCGCAGGACGATCCAGGAGATGGCCGCGACGATGGCCACCAGCCCGATCCCGGCGATCCACAGGGTTCGCTGCACGAACACGAGCGTCTGATCGGCATCGCCGAGGTCGTAGGCGAAGTAGATCTCGAACGGCCCAGCTTCCGGCACCTGCAGCTGCTGTCCCACGACGATGCCGGGGACGGCCGGGCCGTCCTCCACCGGAAGTGCCACCGACTGCCAGGCCTGGCGATCGTCGAGCTTGACCACGCGTGCGCGGAGATTCGGGCTCAGCAGACTCTCGTTCAACCCCGCCTCGAAACCGTTCAGTCGCGCGGTATCCGCGCCGGTGTCGATCTTGTAGCCGGCGAGCTGGTCGGTGCTCGAGGTGCGGGCCAGCGTGTCCTGGATGCCGGCCCAGAGACTCGAGAGCGCAGCGGGGTCGTCTCCCACCTCGGCCACATCGAGGATGCGCTGGGCCTGGTCCACCGCGCGGCGGGCGTCTTCGAGAGCGACGGTCTTGCGCGAGATGAAGAGGTCGTTCTGGATCACGAGCGCCATCGTCACGCAGGTGATGAAGATCGCCAGCGAGGTCGCGAGCAGCGTGATCGAGAGGGTACGGAACCGCAGCGACCGTCGCCACAGAGTGGCGAGCATCGTCGGCCAGCCGCGCCAGTCGCGCAGGACAGCGACCGTCGTGGTGGTCGCTGTCGTCGCGGCCATCGTGCTCCTAGCCGACGCTCCCGGCACGGTAGCCGACGCCACGCACCGTCATCACGATCTTCGGGTTGTCCGGGTCGAGCTCGACCTTGGCGCGCAGGCGCTGCACGTGCACGTTCACCAGACGGGTGTCGGCCTTGTAGTGATATCCCCACACCTGCTCCAGCAGCATCTCGCGGGAGAACACCTGCTGCGGTTTAGAGGCGAGAGCGACCAGCAGCTGGAACTCCAGCGGAGTGAGCGCGATGGGCGCCGTGCCCCGACGCACCTCGTGGGCGTCGACATCGACGGTGAGGTCCCCCACCCGCAGCTGCTCGCTGGTGGTCTGCGGCGTCGGACGCAGACGGGTGCGGATGCGTGCCACGAGCTCCTTCGGATTGAAGGGCTTGACCATGTAGTCGTCGGCGCCCACCTCGAGGCCGCGGACGACGTCTGCGGTGTCGCTGCGCGCCGTGAGCATGATGATCGGGACGCCCGATTCCGCGCGTATGCGGGTGCAGATCTCGATCCCGTCCATGCCGGGCAGCATGAGGTCGAGCAGCACGAGATCGGGCCGCTGCGCGCGCCACTCGTCGACGGCACGCGCACCGTCCGCGCAGAACACCGGCTCGAATCCCTCGGTGCGCAGCACGATGCCGATCATCTCGGCGAGCGCTGTGTCATCGTCGACCACGAGAATGCGTGAGGTCATAACTGTTACCTTATGGCACCGAGTCCCGCCGACCCCAGGTCTGCGCACCACGTGTGCGGTGTGACACGATGGAGCCACCATGGAGGGAGTGCCTGTGAGTGGCCAGATGTGGACGCCCGCGCCGAAGAAGGGGGTCATCCCCCTCCATCCGCTGACGTTCGGGATGCTGCTGGGCCGGGCCTTCGCGGCCCTGCGACACAACCCGAAGGTGCTGTTCGGCTTCGCCGTCGTGATCCAGCTCGTCGCGACCGTCGTCACGGCGTCTGTGATGGGAGTCGTCCTGTTCACGACCTTCTCCCGCCTGGAGACCGTCTCCCCCTCCTCCCCCGACTTCGAGGCGGTGCTGGCCGGGACCATCGGGATCAACCTCATCGCCGGCCTCGGCGTCGGACTCGCATCGATCGCCTTCACGGCAATGATGCAGGGTGTGGTCGCCGCAGAGATCGGCTACGCAGCCGTCGGGGTCAAGGCCACGCTGCGGATGCTCTGGCGCCGGATGGCACCGGCGTTCTGGCGTCTCGCCGGTTTCGCGTCGCTCTCGGTGATCGCCCTGTTCGGCATCCTCGCCATCGTGGTGAGCATCATCGCTGCCTTCGTCGCCGGTGGTGCGGGCGGAAGCGTCGAGCTCATCGGCGTCGTCGTCCTCGTCGTGGTCCTCCTCGCACTCGCCGCGATCCCCCTGTCCGTCTGGCTGACGACGAAGCTGCTGCTGGTGCCGTCGATCCTCGTCCTCGAGCGCGCACGGTTCCGCGATGCCTTCGTGCGTTCCTGGCGACTCACCCGCGGCCGTTTCTGGGTCGCTTTCGGCGTGACCTTCCTCATCAGCGCCATCATGGGCATCGCGGCGCAGGTGGTGAGCATCCCGGCCACGCTGCTCAGCGGCCTGCTCGGCTCGGTCATCGCTCCCACCGGCGCACAGGACCCGAGCGCCGTCGTCGGCTTCGTGCTCAGCTTCCTCGCACCTCAGATCCTGCTCCTGGTCATCCAGGCGATCACTCTCGTGGTGCAGAGCACCGGGTCGGCACTCGTCTACCTCGACTGCCGGATGCGGTACGAGGGGCTGGACCAGACGCTCATCGCCTATGTCGAGCACCGTGATCTGGGCGGGACGGAAGATCAGCTCGGCGATCCGTTCCGCGTCGATCCGGCGAGAGCCGTCACCTCCGCGCCTCCGCCCCGGCAGGTGCCGGACCACGTGCTGATGACACAGGGCGCCTCCCCGCAGCCATACCCCGGACAGCCGTACCCCGGACAGCCGTATGCTCAGCAGCCGCAGCCGTACGGGCAGCAGCCCTACGCGCCACAGGCGTATGCACCGCAGCAGAGCAGCGCGCCGACGACGCCAGCGACCGCGCCGGTCACGAGCGCTCCCGGGGCGTTCCCGCCGCCTCCGCCACCTGCGGCAGCTGCGGCAGCTGCTGCCGCATCGAATCCGACTCACGCACCCGGACCGGCTGACGGAGGCTGGGCTGCACCCGGCAGCGACGACACGGCATGATCTCCCGGTTCGACGACCTGTTCATCCCCGACGGGGATGAGGCACGCCGATGGGCGGAAGACGAGCTCGCCAACCCGCGGTATGCGGACGCGAAGCCGACGTGGTTCGATCTCGTCGCCCGAGACATCGGCCGCTTCCTCGCCGATCTGTTCAGTTCCGATAACGGCGCGAGCATCGGACCGTCCGCCCTCATCATCGTGTCGGTCATCATCGTCGCCGCTCTCATCGCAGCCCTCGTCATCTGGGGTCGGCCGCGCAGCTCGCGTGCCGTGCGACGTGCACGGGGCGACCTCCTCGGCGAGTCCGATGACCGCACGGCGGCACAGCTCCGAGCCGATGCCGAGCGCAGCGCCCGCGCGGCCGACTGGAGCACCGCGACGATCCTCCGCTATCGCGCGATCGCCCGCAGCCTCCTCGAACGCGATCTGATCGATCCCGCCCCCGGCGCCACCGCGCAGTCGATCGCTCGCGATGCCGGCGCTGTCTTCCCGGATGAGGCCTCAGCGCTGCGCCGCGCAGCCGTGGCGTTCGACGACGTCCGTTACCTCGGGCACCCGGCGACGGCGGAGACCTACCAGGACCTCGCGGCAACGGACGAACGTCTCCGCACCCGTCGCCTCGAGGCGGTGCCGGCATGACCGTGACCGAGCAGAGCGGGACCGCCGCGGCGACGGCCGAGCGTCGACCACGCAGAAGGAACACCGTCCTGGGCTGGGGCATCATCGTCGTCCTCGTCCTCGTCGCCGTGTTCGTCGCCGTCCGCGTCAGCGCCTCGCCACCGGCGGACCACGGAGCTCTCGACCCCGAAGGGCGTGATGACTCCGGTGCCCTCGCCCTCGCGGAGATCCTTCGCGACCAGGGCGTCGAGGTCGACGTCCGACGATCGCGGGTGGAGGCGCGTGCCGCCATCGATGAGGGAACCACGCTGGTCATGGCGAATCCGTACACGCTCACCGATGACGCCCTCGAGACCCTGATGGAACCGGCCGATCGTGTCGTCTTCCTCTCGACGAGCTCGCACCTGCTGAACACGCTGCGCATCGGCGAGAACGCCCCGGGCACGCGCTCGGCCGTGGAGGCGGCGTGCGCTGTCCCGGAGTTCGCGGAGGTCGGCACGATCCGCGCCGACCGTCTCTTCTCCCCCGCCGCTGAGGTCGAGGGGTGCTTCGGAGATGGCGACGGCGCCGCCGTGCTCGTCGATGACCGCGCCGGAGACCGCCGCGTCGTCGTGGAGGGTACCCGGCTCTTCAGCAACGCGTACCTGGCGGAGAACGGCAACGCCGCGCTCGCGCTCGCACTCCTCGGGCAGAGCGATCGGGTCGTCTGGTACGTGCCGAGCCTCGGCGATTCCGACATCGAGGGGAAGTCGGTCGACACGTTGGGGAGCCTCACTCCCCCGTGGGTCACACCGGCGATCCTCCTGCTGCTGCTCGCCGGAGTCGCCGCGTCGGTCTGGCGCGGTCAGCGTTTCGGGCCCCTCGTCGCCGAGACGCTGCCGGTGACGGTGCGCGCGTCCGAGACGATGCACGGCCGCGCACGTCTCACCGCCAGGGCCGCTGATGCCGCGCACGCTGCCGAGGCCCTTCGCGACGGCGCGCAGCGGCGCCTCGCCCGCCGCCTGGGTCTGGCCGTGCATGCCGGCGCGGACGAGGTCGCCGACGCCGCGTCCGACCGGCTCCGGATCCCCCGGGGAACCCTGCAGACGCTGTTGGCGGGGCCTCTCCCCACCGACGACGCGGCCCTGGTCGACCTCGCTCGACGTCTCGACGAGCTCGAGGCGGCCGTGGAGACCAGCACCCGTCGATCGACCATCCATCCCACAGAAGCCGAGGGAACCACGTGACCGTTGAGAACCACTCCACCGACGACGCCGCGCTTCGTCAGGCCATGCACCGGGTGCGCACCGAGGTCGACAAGGCGGTCATCGGCCAGGCCGGCACCGTCACCGGCCTCCTCGTCTCGCTGCTCGCACGAGGCCACGTGCTCCTGGAAGGAGTGCCCGGCGTCGCCAAGACGCTGGTCGTCCGGTCGTTCGCACGTGCCCTCGGCCTCGACACGAAACGCGTGCAGTTCACGCCGGACCTGATGCCGGGCGACGTCACGGGTTCCCTCGTGTACGACGCGCGCACGGGCGAGTTCGACTTTCGCGCCGGCCCGGTCTTCACCAACATCCTGCTCGCGGATGAGATCAACCGGACGCCGCCGAAGACGCAGGCCGCCCTCCTCGAGGCCATGGAGGAGCGCCAGGTGTCGGCCGACGGTGTCAGCCGCCCGCTGCCCGATCCCTTCCTCGTCGCTGCGACCCAGAACCCGATCGAGCACGAGGGCACGTACTCGCTGCCCGAAGCGCAGCTGGATCGCTTCCTGATGAAGCTCGTCGTCGGCATGCCGGAGCGCGACGCCGAGGTGTCGGTGCTCCGCCGGCATGCCGAGGGCTTCTCCCCGCGCGAGCTGACCGGCGTCGAGGCCGTCGTCTCCGCAGACGAGATCCGCGCGGCACAGCAGGCCGCCGCCTCGGTCGACGTCACCGATGACGTGCTGGGATACGTCGTCGATCTGGCGCGCGCGACGCGGCAGTCCCCCTCCGTCGAACTCGGCGCGAGCCCCCGCGCCTCGACCGGCCTCCTCGCCGCCGCCAAGGCCTGGGCGTGGTTGAACGCCTCCACCGCGGTGACACCCGATCACGTGCAGACGATGCTCGTGCCGGTGTGGCGTCACCGCCTCCAGCTGCGACCGGACGCCCAGATGGAGGGCGTCTCCGCCGACGCCGTGCTCACCTCGGTCGTGCAGCAGACCAGGGTTCCGATCTAGGTGTTCATCACCGGTCGTCTCGCCGTCGCCCTCGCCGTCGGCGTCGTTCCGCTGGTCCTCGCCGGGCTCGCGGGCTATCCGCCGTACCCCGTGCTGGGCGCCTGGATCGGCCTCTGCATCCTTCTGGTCGTCGTGGATCTCGCCCTCGCCGCGAGCGCCCGGTCGGTGACGGTCAGCCGCCGGTTGCCCAAGCGCGCCCGGCTCGACGAACAGGTCCCGGTGAGCGTCGCCGTCCACAACCACGGTGCCCGATCGCTGCACGCGGTGATCCGCGACGCCTGGCAGCCCACGGCCGGCGCCCCCGCCGAGAGACAGCAGCTGCGGGTGGACCCGGGCGAGCGCGGTCGCGTGGCCATCCCGCTCACTCCGCGCCGACGCGGAGAGCTCGTGAGCGAGTTCGTTATGGTCCGCTCGCGCGGGCCCCTCGGTCTCGCCGGTCGACAGGCACGGCATCCGGTCCGAGGAGCGATCCGTGTGCTTCCCGCCTTCACCTCGCGAAAGCACCTCCCGTCGAGGCTGGCTCGGCTGCGCGAGCTGGACGGCAACACGAGCATCCAGGTCCGAGGCCAGGGAACCGAGTTCGACTCGTTGCGCGAGTACGTCCGCGGCGACGACGTGCGTTCGATCGACTGGCGAGCGACCGCGCGCGCCGGCACGACGATGCTGCGCACCTGGCGACCCGAACGCGACCGGCATGTCGTCATCATCATCGACACCGGTCGGACGGCAGCCGCACGCGTGGGCGACGGCACCCGGGTCGATGCAGCCCTCGAAGCGGCGCTGCTGCTGGCAGCCCTCGCCTCGCGGGCAGGAGACCACGTGCACCTGCTGCTGTACGACCGCGTCGTGCGCGGCCGGGTCACCGGTGTGGACGGCACGGCACTCCTGCCTGCGATGAGTGACGCCATGGCGCCCGTGCACGCGCGCCTGGTGGACACCGACTGGCACGGTGCCTTCGCCGCCGTACGCACGCTCACCACACGGCCTTCCCTGATCGTCGTGCTCACAGCGCAGGACGCCGCCGAGTCCGCTCGCGGCTTCCTCGGTGCCTTCCCCACCGCGTCGCGTGCGACCACCGTGCTCGTCGGGTCGGTCACCGACGACGGCATCGCTGCGCTCGCGCGTGAACGCGGTTCCCGCGAGGACGTCTATCTCGCCGCGGCGGCCGAGCGGACGCTGCGCGATGCCGAGAACGTCGCGGATGCGATCCGCAGAGCGGGTGGCGAGGCGATCGCCGCCGATCCGGAAGAGCTACCGCCCCGCATCGCCGACCGCTACCTCGAGCTGAAGGCGGCCGGCCGGCTCTGACCGCGGTCGCCCTCAGGCGGTCCGCGATCAGCCGGTCATCAGCCGGCGATGAGTCGAGGCGTGCCCGCTTCGTACTCGACGAGGTCGCCGGTCTCGCCACGGCGATGCGCCCGCCCGCCGATGACGAGCATGTAGATGAGGAACACCGCCAGCGCGGCAGCGCCGATGCCGATCTTCACCGGCCACGGCAGTCCCCAGCCGGTGACGAAGCCCTCCACGAGCCCGGCGAGGAAAAGGGCGAACACGAGCCCGAGTGCGACCGTCGCGAGCGATCGCCCCTCTTCGGCCAGCGCCTCCCCGCGGGTGCGGTGTCCCGGAGCCACCCACGCCCAGAACACGTGCAGACCGGCGGCGGCCGCGACGAAGATGCAGGTCATCTCGAGCATGCCGTGCGGAAGGATGTAGAGCACCATCAGGTCGGCCTTGTCGTACGCGGCCATGACCGCGCCGGACGTCCCGAGGCCCATGGCATTCTGCACGAGCATGTACACCGGCCAGATTCCTGTGACGCCGAAGAGCACGCACTGCATGGCGATCCAGGCGTTGTTCGTCCAGACCATGCCCATGAACTCGGCAGCGGGATTCTCGGTGTAGTAGCCCGTGAAGCTCTCGTCGGCATACTGTTCGAGCATGTCCGGCGGACCGAGGGTCGCGACGAGGGCCGGGTCACTCGCGATCCACGCCGCTGTGCCGACCGCGACGGCGATGAAGGCGAGGGCGATCACCAGTGTCGTCCACCGCAGCCGGTACAGGGCGGCCGGAAGCTGCAGTCGGAAGAACCGAGCGGTCTGGGTGAGGATGCTGTCGGATGCTCCGGTGAGGCGCAGCCGGGCGCGGACCAGGATCGTGGAGAGGTAGGCACCCTGCGGGGAGTCGCCGACCGACGTCTTCAGCTCGGCGAGATCTGCGGAGGCGGCGCGGTATCGCACGATCAGTTCGTCCACGCCGGTGCCGTCGAGCCGGGCTCGGCTGAGTTCCTCGAGCCGTTCCCATTCCGCACGGCGAGCATCGGTCAGCGCATCGGCATCCACCTGATTTACTGTACTCATGTCCGTCCCGATCGACGTCTCCGACGAGGTGCTCTCCGGCGAAGCCGTCGCGATCGACGTGCAGCCGGTCGGCTTCCTCCTGCGCGCTCTGGGCGCCGCGATCGACATGCTCCTGGGATATGCGGTGTTCATCCTCTGGCTCTTCCTGCGCATCTGGCTGCTCGATGCCGGCGTGCTCGACGATGCCACCGACCGCATCGCCACGGTCGCGGCGATCGTCGTGAGCTTCGTGGTGCTGCCCATCACGATGGAGGTCGCCCTCAAGGGCCGCAGCCTCGGCAAGCTCGCCGTCGGAGGGCGGATCGTCCGCGTGGACGGTGGCGCAGCCGGATTCCGGCACGCGTTCATCCGGGCGCTTCTCGGAGTACTCGAGATCTACATGACCTTCGGCGGCATCGCGGTGCTCACCGGCGCTTTCACGGCGCGATCGCAGCGTCTGGGCGACCTGGTCGCCGGCACCTACAGTCAGCGCGTCCGCACTCCTGCACTCCCCTCGCACGTGCCGGTACTGCCCCCTGCTCTGGCCGGCTGGGCGCAGATCGCCGACGTGGCGCGCATGCCCGACCGCCTCGCGCGCCGGATCTCGCAGTTCCTCGTGAGCGCGCCGCGGATGGTCCCCGCCGCTCGAGCGCGGGTGGCGCACGATCTGCTCGCCGAGGCGACGCCCTTCGTCTCGCCGATGCCGTCAGCCCCGCCGGAGCAGGTGCTGGTGGGCATCACCGTCCTCCGGCGGGAGCGGGAACGGCGCGCGCTGGAGAATGCCGACCGTCGAGCCGAGCGCCTCACCGGCCGACGCGTCGGCGTCTGATCCGTCCCCCGCTGACCGGGCCGCGGGAGCGATCAGTAACGGTAGTGGTCGAGCTTGTACGGTCCGTCCACCGGAACGCCGATGTACGCCGCCTGCTCTTCGCTGAGGGTGGTGAGCCGCACACCCAGTGCGTCGAGGTGGAGGCGGGCGACCTTCTCGTCGAGCACCTTCGGGAGGACGTAAACACCGGTGGGATAGGCGGCGATGTTCGTGTAGAGCTCCAGCTGCGCGAGCACCTGGTTGGTGAACGAGGCGCTCATGACGAACGACGGATGCCCGGTGGCGTTGCCCAGGTTCATCAGGCGCCCCTCGCTGAGCACGAGGACGCTGCGTCCGCTCGGCAGACGCCATTCGTGCACCTGCGGCTTGATCTCGATCTTCTCGGCGCCCTCGATGGCTTCGAGGCCCGCCATGTCGATCTCGTTGTCGAAGTGGCCGACATTGGCGACGATCGCAAGATGCTTGAGGGCCTGAAGATGCTCTGTCGTCACGACATCACGGTTGCCGGTGCCGGTCACCACGATGTCGACCTCACCCGCGACGTCGATCAGGCGTGCCACCTGGAACCCGTCCATCGCCGCCTGCAGTGCGCAGATCGGATCGACCTCGCTGACGATCACCCGGGCGCCCTGTCCGCGGAGCGCCTCGGCTGCACCCTTGCCCACATCGCCGTACCCGCACACGAAGGCGACCTTGCCGCCCATGAGCACGTCGGTCGCACGGTTCAGACCGTCCGGGAGGGAGTGCCGGATGCCGTACTTGTTGTCGAACTTGCTCTTGGTCACCGAGTCGTTGACGTTGATGGCCGGGAAGAGCAGCTCCCCTGAGGCGGCGAGCTCGTAGAGCCGGTGCACGCCGGTGGTGGTCTCCTCCGTCACCCCGATGAGCCCTGCGGCGAGCTTCGTCCAGCGATCGGTCGACGACGCGAGCGAACGGCGCAGCAGGTCCAGGATGACCGAGTACTCGTGCGAGTCGGCGTCGGTCGCAGCCGGGACAGCACCCGCCTTCTCGAACTCGACGCCCTTGTGCACGAGCAGCGTGGCGTCGCCGCCGTCGTCGAGGATGAGGTTCGGCCCGTCGAATCCGCTCGACGACCAGTCGAAGATGCGCTCGGTGCACGCCCAGTACTCGTCGAGCGTCTCCCCCTTCCAGGCGAAGACCGGCACCCCCGCCGGGGCGTCGACCGTGCCACCTGGGCCGACCACGACGGCGGCGGCTGCTTCGTCCTGGGTGGAGAAGATGTTGCAGCTTGCCCACCGCACCTGGGCGCCGAGCGCCACGAGCGTCTCGATGAGCACGGCCGTCTGCACCGTCATGTGCAGAGAACCCGCGATCCGCGCTCCCTTCAGCGGCTGCGCGGCACCGAACTCCTCCCGGAGCGACATCAGCCCCGGCATCTCGTTCTCGGCGAGCCGCAGCTGGTGACGGCCGGCTTCGGCGAGGGACAGGTCGGCGACGCGGTATTCGAGCTCAGGCATTTTCGTATTCTTCCATCACGATCAAGCCAGCACAGCGTGCGCGTCAGAAGCGGATGGCGTCGATCACCTTCACGCGCAGCGCGACGAGTGCGGGGATGAATCCCGACACCGCACCGACGATCACCGAGGCGACGAGCCCGACGAGGGCCGCCCGCATCGGGAACGGCGGGACGTCCTGGATGCCGTAGAACATCGAGGTGACGACCCAGTCGGAGCGCAGCACCGCGACGACGATCGCGATCCCGATCACACCCGCGACCGTCGTGGCGACGAGACTCTCGAGGAACACCGCGAAGAACACACGCCCCGAGCTCGCACCGAACGCACGGCGGACTCCGATCTCGCGGACGCGCTGACGCATCGCCACGAGCTGGACGTTGATCAGGCTCAGTGCCCCGAGCGCGAGGATGAGCGCGGCGATCCCGCCCGTGATCATCTCGAATGTGGCCTGGACGTCCATAGCTCCCGATTGCGCCGCCCAGTCGGTGCGGCTCACCGACACCGTCTGCCCCTCCGGCAGCCCGGCGCGCAGGTCCATCGCCAGCACCGGGCCGATCTCGTCGGCCTGCTGGGCTCCCACCCAGACCTCGTACTGCGTCATCGCATCGGGCGGCAACGCGTCCACACGAGCGCGATACGCGTCATAGAGCAGGTCGACCCGCAGTTCTTCGTCGCCGAACCCCTGGCGCGGGACGATGCCGATCACCTGGTAGGTGCCACCGGCCGGACCACCGAACACGACGGTCGGATGCTGCGCCAGCGGCACCCGCCCCAGACGGTCCCACAGCGCTTCGGTGATGACCACCGGTGGGGCCAGGGCCTCGACGTCGGTGTCGAGGAACCAGCGTCCCTCGAGAAGCTGCTCGCGGTGGATCTGCGAGAAGGCCGGATCCATCACGCGCGCCGGGACCGCGGTGATGCCCTCTGGAAGCTGCGCGTCCATCATGATCCCCTGCGCGATGCGCGCCGTGTGGCTGAAGCCGAATCGCTCCGAGACGCGGCTAAAACGAGCATCGAAGTCATCGTCGTCACGAGCGACGAGGTCACGGCGAC
>NZ_SSDF01000089.1 GCF_004794515.1 Microbacterium sp. A20
ATCCACTCCTTCATTCCGTGAGATCTCCTTCATTCTGTGCGGGCAGTTGCTGACGCTGCACGAGGCGTCATGACTCAGCCTCCCAGCACCTCCCCAGCCCCCAGCGCCGGCGCAACCCGGCGTCACGCGACGGCGGTGGTGGTGTGCGCGACGGCCCAGGCGAGGGCCTCGTCGGCGATCTCCTCCCAGCCGTTCTGGCTGACGAGGCGGTGGGTGCGTCCGGGGTACTCCTTGTAGTCGACGACGGCGGGGCTGCCGGTGGAGCGGTACTTCTGCACGATCGCGCGACCGATGGCCGGCGGCACGACGTGGTCGATCTCACCCGTGATCACGTACAGCGGAGCCCGGTCGGTGCGCGCATAGTCGACGTGGGTGACGCCGCCCTTCTCGTTGAACGCGGAGGCGACGCCCTCGAAGAAGACCCGGTTGTAGGAGTTCACGGCGGATTCCTCCCAGAGGCGGTCGGACTCGGCGCGGCTCAGGTCGTTGCCGAACGTGAAGTGGAAGTGGCGCTTCGACAGGGGCTTGGCGCCGTTGCGGCCGAAGGGGTTCGCGAGGATCGGGGTGCCGGTCCACAGTGTCGACAACGGCAGGGTGGTGATGCCGGCGGTCTGCCCGGGGGCGACCCCCACGTACGCCGCTCCGACGCCGCGGTCGGCGAGCATCTGGGTGATGACGCCGCCGAAGGAGTGGCCCATGACGATCGGCTTCACGGGGAGCGCGCGGATGATGCGCTCGTAGTGGTCGACGATCTGCTTCAGGCCGATGCCCTTCAGGGCGGACGGGTCGCGGCGGATGTCCTCGACGGAGCGGTCGTCGATGCCGGGCCATCCCGGGACGATGACCTCGTGGCCCTGGGCGCGGAAGCGCTCGGCCCAGGTGTTCCAGCTCGCGGGGGTCATCCACAGGCCGTGGATCAGGACGATGGGGGTCTTGTCGGTGGTGTTCATGATCTTCTTCTCTCTGTTCGGCTCCCGCTGATCGGAAGTGCGTTACGCTGATAGTAGACCGAACGTTCTATCTACCGCAACCTATTCCCGAAATCGGCAAATCGGATTCGGATGCCGGGGTTCGGATGACACGATGAGAGGAAGACCATGGACACCACGACGAAGCGCCCCAGCCCCGCCCGCGCCCGGCTGATCGATGCCGCCACCCGCCTCTTCTATGAGCAGGGCATCCACGCGGTCGGCGTCGACCGCGTGATCGAGGAGGCCGGGGTCACTCGCGCCACCCTCTACAAGCAGTTCGGCGGCAAGGAGAACCTCGTGCTCGCGTACCTCGGCCATGAGGACGAGATGCTCCGCGCGATGTTCACCGAGGCGGGAGCGGCCGTCTCCGACCCCGACGCGCTGCTGGATGCGGTGGTCCAGGGCATCGCCGCCGACATCCGCGAACACCACACGCGGGGCTGCCCCTTCATCAACGCGGCCGCGGAATATCCGGATGCCGAGGGAGCCGTGCGGCAACTCATCGACGAGCACCGGGAGTGGTTCCGCTCGACGCTGCAGCAGGTCGCCGAGGCGGCCGGGCTCGAGCGTCCGGACGAGGTCGCCGCGTCGCTCGTGCTGCTGCGCGACGCCGCGCTCGTCGGCGGGTATCTCGACGGGGAGAACCGCGTCGCGCCCGCCTTCGAGCGCACGGCAGGCGCTGTGATCGACGCTCACCGGGCGCACTGACGACCCCGGAATCTGTGACTGGAGTGACAAAAGTGGTGCGACACGCCAAGTAATTGCCCAAAACCCGCGAAATGACGCGGAAATGAGGGTGGTGGTTGATACATTCAAGGCGGTCACTAGACCAGGAGCATCCGCTCCGATACCCACAACGATGCGACGGGATCTCGTCGCTGGAGGATGACATGGCTGACAAGTCCATCACCAAGACCGAGCTCGTCGCGAGCATCGCAAGCGCCACGGGCCAGAGCCAGGCCACCGTCTCCGGTGTCCTCGACTCGCTGTTCGCCACGGTCTCCGACGCTGTTGCCAAGGGCAGCAAGGTCTCCATCCCGGGCTGGATCTCCTTCGAGCAGGTCGACACCGCTGCTCGCACGGGCCGCAACCCGCAGACCGGCGCCGAGATCAAGATCCCGGCCGGCAAGCGCGTCAAGGTGACCGCTGGCTCCAAGCTCAAGGCTGCCGTCAAGTAATCGACCGCACCTCATTGAAGGCCGCTCCCGTTCCGACGGGGGCGGCCTTCGTGCTTTCCGCCCTCCGGGCGCGCCTAGGCTGGAGGGGTGAGTTCCCGCAGCGAGTCGACGAGTCGGATCTCGGCGTATCGCATCGCCGGGATCGTCATCCTCGTCGTCGCGGCTCTGGTCGCCCTGACGCTCGCGCTTCTCGTCGGCGGAGGCGCGAAGCCGCCGCTCCTGCAGGATCCGGGCCCGTTCGTGCTCTGGGGCACGCCGATCGCCAAGCTCGTGATGAACATGTCCGGCGCGGTGATGCTCGGTTCGCTGGTGCTGGCGCTGTTCGGCCTGCGCGCGGGGGAGCGCTCGTTCGACGCCGCCCTGAACATCGCCTCGGTCGGCGCCGCGGTCTTCACGATCTCCGCGGGTCTCGCCGGATTCCTCGCCTTCATGGCGGCCTTCAACCCGAAGCTCAGCATCGAGCGCGAGTTCGGCACGCAGCTGGGGCGCTTCCTGCTGGAGCTGCCGCTCGGCCAGTCCTGGCTCATCACGACGCTCTTCGGCGCGATCATCACGGTGCTCGCCTTCGCCTGGCGCTCTTGGACGCCCACGCTCATCACGGCCCTGCTCGCCGCGGCATCCTTCCTCCCGCTCGCGACCCAGGGTCATGCGGGCGATCTCGCCGGGCACAACATGGCGGTCAACTCGATCCTGCTGCACACGATCGGCGCAGCCGTCTGGCTCGGCGGCCTGCTGCTGCTGATCCTGCTGCGCGGACGTGCCGACGTCGACACCGCGCGGCTCGTCGGGCGCTACTCGTCGCTCGCGATCGCCGCCTTCGCCGTGGTCGCCGTCTCGGGGGTCACGCGATCGATCGTGGCCGTCGGCGACTGGAACGCGCTCTGGACCACGCCCTACGGCTGGATCGTGCTCGCCAAGGTCGCGCTGCTGGGCGGCATGGGCCTGCTCGGTGCCTGGTATCGCGCCCGCCTCATCCCGAAGCTCGCCGGAGCCCGCGCCGCCGGCTGGTTCTGGCTGCTCGTGCTGTGCGAGGTCGCCCTCATGGGGCTGGCCTCCGGCGCCGCGGCCGCTCTGGCCCGCACGCCTCCGCCCACCGGCGAGACCGCGTTCCTGCAGACGCCCGCCCAGATCCTCACCGGGTCGGAACTGCCGCCGGAGCTCACCCTCGAGCGCTGGTTCACGGCGTGGGACATCGACGTGCTCTGGCTGATCGCCGCGGGGCTGGGACTGTTCTTCTACCTGGCCGGCGTGCGGCGCCTGCATGTGCGCGGCGACCGCTGGCCCATCCATCGCACGGTCTTCTGGGTGCTGGGGATGCTGCTGCTCGTCTGGGTCACCGGCGGGCCCATCAACGCGTACCAGGAGTACCTGTTCAGCATCCACATGCTCGGGCACATGATGCTGTCGATGGCGATCCCGCTGCTGCTGGTCTCCGGTGCCCCCATCACGCTCGCGCTGCGCGCCATCCACAAGCGCGACGACGGCACCCGCGGTGGCCGCGAGTGGATCATGTGGGCGGTGCACTCGCCCTTCGCCCGCGTGGTCACGCATCCGTTCGTCGCGGCGGCGATCTTCATCCTGTCGCTGTGGGCCTTCTACTTCACCGATCTCGTGCGCTGGTCGATGTTCGAGCACCTCGGCCACGAGTGGATGGTTATCCACTTCCTGATCTCCGGCTACCTGTTCGTGATGAGCCTCATCGGGGCCGACCCGGTTCCGTATCGGCTGCCGTATCCCGGACGCCTGATCACGCTGATCGCCGTCATGGCGATGCATGCGTTCTTCGGCATCGCGATCATGATGCAGGAGGGGCTGATGGTCGCGGACTGGTTCGGGGCGATGGGCCGCGACTGGGGCGTGAGCCCGATGCAGGACCAGTACGTCGGCGGCGGCATCGCGTGGTCGATCGGCGAGATCCCGACGCTCATCCTCGCGATCACGGTCGCCATCCAGTGGAGCCGCAGCGACACCAAGCTGCAGCGTCGGGCCGACCGGCACGCGGATCGCACCGGCGACGCCGAGCTCGAGGAGTACAACGCCAAGCTCGCGGCCCTCGCCGAGCGCGATCAGCGCCGCGTGGAGCGCGAAGGACGCTGAGACCCGTCGCGGGGATGGTCCGTCGACCGGGACTCAGTCGACCGGGACCTCGCCCGGTGCGCCGACCCTGATCGACGCCGAGCCGTTCGGCAGGATCACGATCGTGCCGTTGAGCTGGAAGGGCACGTCCTCGGAGAGCGGTGCGATCGACCCGTCGAACAGCGACTGGATCTCGACGTCGACGTGCGCCACGGCCTCGGTGGTCGGGATCTGCCACTGCCCTCCGTCGGGGACGACCGTGACCTCGGGCTGGCGGGCGATGGACCACTTCGGCGGGGCGGTGATCCGGTTGGTGACCCGCAGTCCGAACGGGCAGGCGGTCGGCTGCAGCACCTCCTGCGTCGTGCACTCGGTGAGGAACTGCTCGACCTGCTGCTGCACGACCTTGACGAACTCCTCGGTCGGCTCGGTCTGCACATCGAGCGGCGTGACGGCGAGCGGTGTATCGGCGAGCACGCCGTGGCCGGATGCGGTCGCGATGGGGGTGTCGACGGTCACCGAGTACAGCCCCGGGGTGAACACCAGCAGCGGCAGCGGGTCGAGCGCGCCCGCCTCCGGGCCGAGGACCGACACCTGTCGACGGTCGACCTCGAAGCCGTTCACCGCGAACTGGTCTGCGCCCCGCACGGTGAGGTCGATCACGGCCAGCGGGCTGGTGGTGAAACGCCAGTTCGGGGTCACGCCCGCCCAGCCGTCCTGCTCTATGAGGAACGTGCTGGTGCCGGCGTGACCGCTCGCCTGGTAGCTCACGGTGACCGCGGTACCGCCGTCTGCGGGCTTCTCCGACTCCACCTTCACATCCGTCAGGGGCGCGAGCGCCGAGCGTCGGAGCATCGCCTCCGACGCCGACGGATCGATGCCCGCCTTCTCGAGGGTCTCGCGGTCGATCGCGACCCCGGGAATGCGCAGCGCGTCGGCAGCGCTGCCGGAGGAGAGCAGGTCGAGGTAGCGGACCACGAAAGCGGACGGGCCGTAGAACTGCTGGTACAGGGTCGCCCCGCCGGCGCCCAGTGCGGCCACGAGCATGAGGCCCACGACGGCGAGCATCGCCAGATCGACGCCCAGGCGCGATCGCCGGGGCGCGCGCGTGCCGGCCCGTCCCATGGCGTCAGTCTAGGAGGGCGTCCTGGGGGGACGCCGAGCGTCGGCGGCCGCAGGCGGATGCCGGGACGTAGCATGGGTGGCGCCCCGTTTCCGCCCGCTTCCCCTGTGAGTGCCGTGTCCCTTCCCGCCCTGTCCGAGGAGCAGCAAGAGCTGTTCCGGCTCATCGAGGACACCGGCGAGCACGTCTTCATCACGGGGCGCGCCGGCACCGGCAAGTCCACGCTGCTGCAGCACTTCGCCTGGAACACCAAGAAGCAGATCGCGATCTGCGCGCCCACCGGCGTCGCGGCGTTGAACGTCGAGGGTCAGACCATCCACTCCCTCTTCCGGCTTCCGATCGGTCTGATCGGCGACGCCGACATCGATCAGAACGATGCCACGCGTCGCATCCTCAATGCCATCGAGACGCTCGTGATCGATGAGATCTCGATGGTCAACGCCGACCTGATGGATGCGATCGACCGCTCTCTGCGCCAGGCCAGAGGGCGAAGGGGGGAGCCGTTCGGCGGTGTGCAGGTCGTCATGTTCGGTGACCCGTATCAGCTCGCACCCGTTCCTCCTCGCGGCGACGAGGCCCGCTACGTGCAGGACCACTACCGCTCGTTCTGGTTCTTCGACGCGAAGGTCTGGGCCGGCCCTTCGACGGGCTCAGGGACCCATGGATTCGGGTCGTCCGATCAGGAGGGCCTGTTCGAGGTCGACACCCGCGCCCACCTGCACGTGCGGGAGCTGGTGCAGATCCACCGGCAGTCCGACGACGGGTTCAAGGCGATGCTCAACGCCGTGCGCTACGGGCGGGTGACCGCCGAGATCGCCGGGGTGCTGAACACGCAGGGCGCCCGCACACCTCCGGAGCCGGAGCCGGGCGAGGTGCCGATGATCACCCTCGCCACGCGCAACGACATCGTGAACAGCATCAACAGCAGGCACCTCGCGGCGCTGCCCGGCAAGGAGCAGACGGCGCGGGCAGAGGTCAGCGGCGACTTCGGTCGCGGCGAGGCGTCGCTGCCGGCGGAGTCGGAGCTCAAGCTCAAGGTCGGGGCGCAGGTGATGTTCCTCCGCAACGACACGGCGATGTCCGGGGAACCGCCGCGCTGGGTGAACGGCACGATCGGCACGGTCACGCGCATCATCGGCAGTGCCGTGCGCGTCGACATCGACGGTGAGGAGGTCGACGTCGAGCCCGCCGTCTGGGAGCGGTTCCGGTACGCGTACGACCAGAACACCAAGAAGCTGTCGCGTGACGTGGTGGCCGAGTTCACCCAGTTCCCGCTGCGGCTGGCATGGGCGGTCACGATCCACAAGTCGCAGGGCAAGACCTATGAGCGTGCGATCATCGACCTCGGGTCCGGGGCGTTCGCGCCGGGGCAGACCTATGTCGCGCTGAGCCGGCTGACCTCGCTCGAGGGGCTGTATCTCTCGCGCCCGCTGCGACCCCGCGACATCCGGGTGGATGAGGACGTGCGCCGGTTCATGCGCGACGCCTGGCTCGCGGCATCCACGCCGGAACTGCCGAAGGGCTGATCCCGGGTCAGGCCGCGGCGCGCGCCCGGTCGAGGTCTTCGAAGAGCTCGGTGTTGAAGCGGTAGGCGAGGAGCACCTCGTCGATCACGCGCTCGCGCTCCGCGTCGTCCCACGGTGCCGCATCCAGCTGCTCGCGGTACACGTCCTTGAAGGCCGAGGGGTCGGCGATGTCGTCGAACAGGTAGAAGCCGATGCCGTTGGTCTCGAAGCCGAAGCGGCGGGCCATCACGCGACCGATGAAGATCCCGCCGGAGAGGTCGCCGAGGTAGCGCGTGTAGTGATGAGCCACGAAGCCGCCCGCCCAGGTCGCCCCGACCTGACGGATGCGGTCGACGTAGCGCTGCGTGGTCGGCAGCGGCACGATCTGCTCGCGCCAGTCGGCGCCGAGGAGGAACTCCAGGTCGGCCTCGAGCGCGGGAAGGCGGGTGAGCTTGTCGCTGATGAAGACCGAGGCGATCGGGTCCTGGCGCATCCGGTCGCCCGCGCTCTCGAGCGCTTCGTAGATGAAGTAGTGCTGAGCGACGAGCGAGATGTAGTCCTCGCGAGAGCCCTCGCCCTTCAGGAGGTCGGACATGAAGCCGGCGGTCTCGCTGCGGGAGTGCGATCCGGACGAGCGCTCGCGCAGGGCGGCGGAGAAGGAGAGGATCTCGGGCATGACCTCAGTGTAAGGGGAGCCTTACCTCAGAGGAAAGCCCGGAGTCGACGGAAGTCGGGTCGTCGACGCGTCTCCGCGACGCTCAGGCGTGCGGGCGGGGCTCGACGCCGAGGCGGGCGCAGGCCTGGTCGTAGAGCGCCACGACCTCGCGACGCACCGACGGACGGTCGGCGATCGGTCCGCCCGGCCACGGCACGCGCAGCTCGGAGCTGGAGCCACCCGCGGTGATCTCCCACACTCCGCCGTCGCCGTCGAAACTCGTCATGACGGACTCGGTGATCTCGGCATCGGTCTCGGCGAAGGCGCGGGCGATGAGCAGATTGTCGTCGGTGTGGTCGCCGTTCATGTGGCGGAGAACCGCGGTGATCACGTCGGCATCGAAGAGGTGGGGCACGATTCTCACCTTACGCGCGCGCCGGGAACGCTCGGCTCGATGCCGTCTTTCAGGATCGGCGTTCTAGACTCGGGAGACACATCCTCGGGGGTTCTACATGCAGCTTCTCTCGTCGCGCCGTTGGCGTGCCGCAGCGGCCAGTGCGGCCGTGCTCGCTCTCGTCCTCACCGGATGCTCCTCCGAAGGCTCCTTCACCTACACTCCACCGGCGCAGGTCGACGCTGATCTGCCCGACGCGACGGTCGAGGCCATGCAGGCGGCGATCGACAACGCGATCACCGCATCCGGCGCCTCCGGGGCGATCGTGGGTGTCTGGGTGCCGTGGAGCGGCAGCTGGGTCGCCGCATCGGGCACGCAGAACCGTGACGGTGGCGAACTGTCCACCGACATGACGTTCCGCATCGCGGACGTGACCCGGCTCATGACGTGCGATGTGCTCTACGCCCTTGCGGACGAGGGGACCCTCAAGCTCGACGCAAAGGTGACCAAGTACGTCTCCGGGGTCGCCGACATGACCGACGTCACCCTCCTCCAGCTCTGCAACGGTACGAGCGGGGCCGGATCGTCCGAGGCCACCAGGCGCACGGTCTCGGCGGTGATCGCGGCCTCGCGGTCGGCGGCCTGCACGTA
>NZ_SSDF01000090.1 GCF_004794515.1 Microbacterium sp. A20
CCACACGTCCGCGGACCCGCCTGGTGGGACCCCACCCGACAATGGCGCACACCACGACCCCCGACGCGACGACCCACGGCGCGACGACCTGCGACGCGACCGACGACGACCCCACGACTGACGACGACCTCGTCGCGACACGACGGGCGCTCTTTTCCGTTGCGGGTGTGACGCCTCGGTGCCGGTATGAAGGGGGAGGACGAAGCGTCCTCGGATCGCGGCGAACGCCTAACCCACGGGAGGGTTGAAGTGACGGCCGTCGCCCTCCGACCCTTCGCAACGCGATCTAGGGAACGAGAAGTGACACCGCGACGATGGCGAGGGACACGAGACCGAAGCCAGTGGCGAGCATCGTGAAGGCGAGAAGCATCCCGCCTCCGGGCATCGCCGCGCCCGAGGGACCCGGCGGTGTCGAGCGTTCCGGGGGTGTCGAGGACTGCAGCGCGCCGGTCGTCTGCAGCTGTCGGCGTCGGGCGGCCACCCAGAAGGCGCACGCGGCGCCGATACCGATCACACCCGGCGCGAACCCCCACGCTGCGGCGTCGGCGGGCAACAGGAGGGGGAAGATCCGCAGGGACACGACGGAGCCGATCGCGATCGCGAGCGCAGTCCGCCGCCACGCGAGTTCGGTCCGTTCCGGCTGCAGTCCCGGATCGAACGGCCCCTGGGCGGTCTGCCCCTGATCGGTCACCGCCAGAGCACCCCGGCCAGCACAAGCAGACCCACGATCGTCACGACGACCGCCAGCACGATCGCCGACAACGCTCCGGGCAGCGGGCGCGACTCGCGCAATGCCCGCTCGGCACGCATCCACTCCCACCAGGCGAGTGGAGCGACCGCCGTGCCTGCGAGCATGAGCAGAAGCGAGGCGGCGAGGCGGAACCCGGCATGCAGGTCGAGCCCCAGGACTTCGAGAGCGACGCCACCCGCGATCAGCGCGAGCCCGGTGCGTGTCCAGGCCAGGAACGTCCGCTCGTTCGCCAGGGAGAAACGCGGATCGGGTTCTTCGCCGATGCCGTACACCGAGGCGGGGAAACGTCGCATCGCCTCATCGTAGCGGCCGACGTGCGGCGGTCGAGGGAGGGATTCTCGTCAGGAGATCGTGATCTCGAACCCGTTCGCGGTGGGGGCCACGGCCACCTGGGCGAGGTCCGTCACCAGGACCGTCGGGTTGTGCGCCGCGGCGTGCTTCCCGACCCCGACGACCCGCATGCCGGCTGCGAGACCCGCCTGGATCCCCGCGCCCGAGTCCTCGAACACGATGCAGTCGGCAGGGTCGATCCCCAGCAGACCCGCAGCGCGGACGAACCCCTCCGGATCGGGCTTGGAGGCGGACACGTCTTCCGCGGTCACGCGACGCTCGGGGACGGTGAGCCCAGCCGCCTGCATCCGCGCAGTCATGAGAGCCACGTTGGCGGAGGTGACGATCGCGTGCGGGAACGGCTGCAGCGCCTCGAGCAGCGCTCGCGCACCCGGAATCTCGATCACCCCGTCGACGTCGCTGGCCTCGGTGGCGAGCATGATCTCGTTCTCGTGGAGATTGATGGCGTGGTCGCGGTCGGGCAGCATGATCGCCATGCTCTGGTGGCCCTGTCGGCCGTGCACGACACGGAGCACCGTCTCGGGATCGATGCCGTGCGGCTCCGCCCAGGCGAGCCAGAGCCGCTCCACGACGGCAGTCGAATCGACGAGGGTCCCATCCATGTCGAGAAGGACGGCGCGGGCGGCGAGAGTCTGAGGCACCCATCCAGGCTAGTGCCGGCCGGTTGCGACACCGCCGACTTCTATGATGTGGACCGGGAGGCTCGGATGATGAATGCGCTCGCGACGAGAGTCATGAGGGTGCTGCGGCAGGTGCGGGGTCCAGAGACGGCGGATGCCGTCTTCGAGGCGACCGCATTGATCGTCGGCGCGGGCTTCCTCGTGATCGGCTTCGTCATCGCGCTCCCTGTGTTCTGGGGCCACGAGCTGGCGATCAGCGGCAGCGGTTCGATCGGTGTCTTCGCCGCGTTCGGCGGGGCGATCACCGCGGCCGTCTCCTTCGCGCTCGGGCGCATAGCGGTGCGGCCGGAACAGGTCGATCCGGGCGCCGTCCGCGACGGCTTCAGCGTGCCGGGCGACCGACTGCGTTGGTACGACCTCGCCGCCATCGCCTTCGCGCACGCGGCGATCGCCTACCTCGGCTGGCTCGGCGTCGCTGAGCTGCTCGAGCGGAGTTTCACGGATGCGCCGGTGTTCCCCTTTCCCGGCGCGGTGCTGGTGGCGGTCGCCTCCGCCCTCACCGGCTACGTCTCCTTTCTCAGCGCTGTCGCCCTGACCCCGATGGTCCTCTCTCTGGTGCTCGCGGTCTTCCTGGTGGTCGGTGCATTCGCCAGCATGCTCGCCTCCAGCGACGTGCACTGGTGGCGCGACAATCTGTCGGCGCTCGGGATGAGCAGCAACAGCTCGTCGGTCGCCTTCAACGCGACGCTGATCATCGCCGGTGTCATGGTGACGACCATCGCCCGCTACGCGACAGCCGGACTCCCCGCAACCGACCCCGCCGACCGCCGTGGACGGTTCCTCGTGCGCGGAGGTCTGATCCTCTTGGGGATCTTCCTCGCCTGCGTCGGGCTGTTCCCCGTCGACGAGTTCTTCCTCCTGCACAACACCGTCGCCACGGGCATGACCGTCGTCTTCGGAGTGATCGTGGTGGGGCTGCCGTGGTTCCTGCCCAGCATCCCGCGCGTGTTCGTGGCCTTTGGCTGGATCTTCGTGCTGGTGATCATCCTGCTCGCCGCGTTCTTCGCGGTGGGCTACTACAACCTCACGGCGGTCGAACTCATCGCCGCGGTGCTGATCTTCAGCTGGATCATCGTGTTCCTCCGCACGGCGGGCTCGATCGGAACATCGTCGCCCGAGTCGTCCTCGGCATCCGCGTCGACTCCGTCGGCCGGAGCGGTGTCGGCTGCTGCGCCCGCGTCCGCAGCGGACTGACGTACGCTTCGCAATCGCGCTGAGGCGTCAGTCGCGCAGCTCCTGCATCGCCTCGTGCGTGCGTCGCAGGGCATCGACGGTCTCGTGGAACCGCCGTTTGGCGACCCCGACGAAGAGACAGTCGACGAGCGTGAGCTGTGCGATGCGACTCACCATCGCACCCGCGCGGAACGTCGACTCCCGCACCTCGGTGAACAGGGCGTGATCGGCTGCCCGGGCGAGCGGCGAGTCCTTCGCCGAGGTCACGGCGATCGTCGCCGCGCCGTGCCGGCGAGCGGTCTCGAGGAAGCGCACGGTCTCGATCGTCGCGCCGGAGTGCGAGAAGCCGATCGCGACCGTGGGTGCCGTCTGCAGAACCGTGGCGGCGACGGCCTCGTGGGGATCGGCGAGCACGTGGGCATTACGCCCGACGCGCAGGAGCTTGTGAGCGAGGTCTTCCGCGACGAACTGGCTGGCGCCGATCCCGTAGAGGAGGATGCGGTCGGCGCCGTCGATCGCGGTGATGGCGGCCTTGAGCACGCCGAAGTCGAGCCGGGCGACGGTCTCCTCGATCGCGAGCAGTTCGAGTGCGGCAAGCTTCGACACCGCCTCCTGAAGCGTGTCCTCATCGGAGATCTCGGACCCGAAGGCGCCCCGTGCGGAGAACTGGGCGGCCTCCTTGCCGAGTTCGGTCGCCAGGGCCATCCGCAACGCGGCGTAGCCGGCGAAACCGATCGCCCGGCAGAAGCGGACCACGGATGCCACGGACGTCCGGCACTCCTGGGCCAGCTCGTTGATGGTCATGTCGATCACGATCGACGGGTTCTCGCGGATCGCTGCCGCGATGCGGGAGAGCGAAGGCGGCAGCGTCGAGGCAGCGGCTTCGATGGTCGATTGGATGCTCACACGGCCCTCCGGTCGTACGTTTTCCGAGATGTCTCGAGAGTGCGGCGGGGTGGTAAATTCTTTCCGGTGAGTCTACTTCGTATGTAGTCTCTTTCCATAGCTCTGCGACCGCGTCCGTGAGGAGAACCGATGCCCGTCCATCCGATCGCCTCCGTCGATCTCGGCAAATCCCGCTGCCGCATCACGATCACGGGCGACGGCGGACGGATCGAACGATCAGGCGTCGGATCACCCGGCCTCGCGGCGGCCGGCGGCGTCAGCGCAGCGCTCGGCGCGATCGTGCCGCTGCTCGACGGGTTGTCCGGTCTGGAACAGATCGGCGTCGGTGCCGCCGGGGCCTGGCTCGCGCCCGAAGCCGCCCGTGAGCTGGCCGAACGACTCGCCGTCGCGACCGGCGCCCGCATCGTCGTGGCCTCCGATGTGGTCACCGCCCATGTGGGAGCGCTCGACGGCGGGACGGGTGTGCTGCTCATCGCGGGAACCGGCGCCGCCGCGCTCGGCATCGACGACAACGGTGCACGACTCGTCGACGGCTGGGGACCCGAACTGGGCGACCTCGGCAGCGGTTCCTGGCTCGGACGCGAGGCACTGCGTGCGGTGCTGCGCGCCGCTGACGGGCTCGCGGCGCAGACCGTCCTCACCGACGCGATCAACGGTCCGGTCGGAGCTGTGTCGGACATCCAGGAGTGGATCGCCCGGAGTGAGCCGCTGCCGCGGCGGCTCGCGACGCTGGCCCCTCTCGTGCTCGACGCCGCGGAGGCCGGCGATCCCGTCGCCCATCAGATCGTGGCGGAAGCCGTGCGCCTGCTCACCGCCACGGCCGTCGCGGCCTCCGCACGGACGCGCGACGTGGCGCTGCACGGCGGCCTCACTGACCACGCCTGGTTCCGTGACTCCCTCGTCTCCTCCCTGCACGCTGCCGGCCGCCGGGTCGTCCCCGCCACCGGCGATGCTCTCGACGGTGCGCTGCTGCTTGCCCGCCGCACCGACCTCCCTCACGAAAGGTTCGTCCACCGTGCCGAATGACTCGCGCCTCGCCTCCCTCCTCTCCGTGCTCGAGGGCCTCGGCACCGAGGCATCCACGACGGAGCGCGGAGATCTGGACCTGTTGGACACGGCCGAGCTCGTGCGTCGGATGAACGCCGAGGACCGGCGGGTGCCCGAGGCCGTCGCCGAGCGCACGGACGAGATCGCCGCGGTGGTCGACGCCATCACCGAGCGATTCCGACGTGGCGGTCGACTGATCTATATCGGTGCAGGCACAGCAGGCCGCATCGGCGTGCTGGATGCCAGCGAGTGCCCGCCCACCTTCGGCACGGATCCCTCGATGGTGGTCGGGCTGATCGCGGGCGGCGAGACCGCGATCCGCTCGGCCGTGGAGAACGCGGAGGACGATGAGGCCGCCGCAGGGGAGTCGCTGCGTGAGCTCGGACTCTCCGTCGACGACACGGTGGTCGGCATCTCGGCTTCCGGACGCACTCCGTACGTGGTCGGCGGCCTGAACTACGCCCGTAGCGTCGGCGCGTTCACGGCGGCGATCGCCTCGAACGCGCACTCCGAGATCGGGGCGGTGGCCGACGTCGCCATCGAGGTCGTGACCGGGCCCGAGTTCATCTCCGGGTCCACGCGACTCAAGGCCGGCACCGCGCAGAAGCTCGTCGTGAACATGCTCACGACCCTGTCGATGATCAAGCTCGGCAAGACCTACCGCGGGGTGATGGTGGATCTGCTCGCCACGAACGAGAAGCTCCACGCGCGCTCCATCCGCACCGTGTCGCAGCTCGCGGGTGTCGACATCGACGTCGCGGCCGCCGCGCTGCAGGGGGCCGACGGCTCGGTCAAGCGGGCCCTGCTGATGCTGGCGGTCGACGCCACCCCGCAGGAGGCGGCAGCTGCGCTCGACGAGGCCGACGGCGTGCTGCGCGACGCGATCGCCGCTCTCGCCTGACTCGGTGCGATCGCGGCCGTCGTGGTGTGCCTCGGCACGTGAGCGAGCCCCGCTGACGCGCTGCCGGTGGTCCGATAGCGTGACGGGATGCCCCTCGCTCTGATCACCGGCGCCGCCCGCGCGAACAGCATCGCCGCCGGCATCGTCCCCCGCTTGCGCGCAGCCGGCTGGACCGTCGTGACGAGCGACCTCCGCGACGCCGACCATCCCGCCGACCTGTCCACCCCGGAAGGGCCGGAAGCTCTGGTCGCCGAGGTCGTGGCCGCGCACGGCCCGATCTCCGCGCTCATCCTCAGCCATGCGCACGACGTGCAATCCGGCATCCTCGACACCACGGCCGAGAGCTTCGACCTGCACGTCGCCGTGAACGCACGGGCCAGCCTGCTGCTGATCGCGGCCTTCGCGCGGCAGGTGAGCGAGGACGGGGGAGTGATCCTGGCCCTCACCAGCGATCACGTGACGGGAAACCTCCCGTACGGCGCATCGAAGGGCGCTCTCGACCGTCTGGTTATCTCGGCAGCCCGCGAGCTGGGTCCGCGCGGCATCTCGGCGAACGTGCTGAATCCCGGACCCATCGACACCGGGTGGATGGACGACGAGACGCGCACGAGCCTGGGCGGCATGACGCCGCTCGGACGGCTCGGACAGCCCGCCGACGTAGCCGCGGTGGTGGAGTTCCTCGTGTCGGACGAGGGCCGCTGGATCTCGGGACAGCTGCTGAAATCGGACGGGGCGTTCTCGGCGCAGTACTGACCGAGCGCGCTCGGCACGCCTCGCGTCAACGCGCGCGCCGCCGATTCGGCTCGTCATCTCGCGGCTTGTACGCTGGTGGCATCCCCCGATCCACCCGGCACATTCGCGCGCCGGCGATCTCGGCGCGCGCTCACACATGCAAGGATGCAGATGAACGATTCCGCGGCACACCGCGACGACTGGGCTGAGAGCGAAGAGCTGGCGGAGCGGATGATCCCGCTCATCGGGGCGCTTCGACGCGAACACGATGTGGTCACCTCGCTGCACGGGCACCGACTGCTCGGACTCTCGGCGACGGGATTGGTCGAGGTGCACGAGCGCGTCGCGCAGCTCGGACACGAGCGCCTCCCCATCGAAGACACACTCGCCGTGCTGGAGGCGATCCACGCGCTCGCTCCCGGTGCCTCGTCCCTCGATGTCGCGCGCCTCGTCGCCGGGCACGCCGAGAGCGACCAGCCGCTGGATGCCTACCTCGCCGAGGAGCTCGCACCCGCCATGGGAGCCGTCGCCGCCGAGCCCACCGATGTGGTGCTGTACGGCTTCGGACGCATCGGGCGCCTCCTCGCCCGCATCCTCATCGCCCACACCGGTGGCGGCAGTGGACTGCGGCTGCGCGCCATCGTCGTCCGCCGTGGTGCGGAGAACGACCTCGCGAAGCGCGCCTCGCTGCTGCTGCGCGATTCGGTGCACGGCCGCTTCGCCGGCTCCGTCACCGTCGACGAGGAGGCCGAGCAGATCATCGCGAACGGCACCCGCATCCAGGTGATCTACTCCGACGACCCGGCATCCATCGACTACACCGCCCACGGCATCCAGGATGCGATCGTGGTCGACAACACCGGACGCTGGCGCGACGAAGAGGGCCTCTCGCAGCACCTGCGCTCGAGGGGCGTCGCCCGCGTGCTGCTCACCGCGCCGGGGAAGAGCCCGCTCAAGAACATCGTGCACGGCATCAACGACGAGACGATCGCCGACTCCGACCGCATCCTCTCCGCGGCCTCCTGCACGACGAACGCCATCACCCCAGTGCTCGCCGCGATCGACGAGGCGTACGGCGTGGTCAAGGGGCACGTCGAGACGGTGCACTCGTTCACGAACGACCAGAACCTGATCGACAACTTCCACAAGGGCGACCGCCGCGGCCGCTCGGCGGTGCTCAACATGGTCATCACCGAGACCGGAGCCGCGAAGGCCGTCGCGAAGGCGCTGCCGCAGCTGGAGGGCAAGCTCACCGGCAGCTCGATCCGCGTGCCCACCCCCGACGTGTCGCTCGCAGTGCTGCACCTGACCATCGAGCGCCCGGCGACGAAGGACCAGGTCAACGACTACCTGCGCCGGGTCTCGCTGCACTCGAAGCTGCGCCAGCAGATCGACTACGTCGAGAGCCCCGACGTCGTCTCCACCGACTTCGTCGGCTCGCACCGCGCCGGCATCGTCGACGGCCTCGCCACGATCGCCGACGAGGACACCCTGATCCTCTACGTCTGGTACGACAACGAGTTCGGCTACTCGTGCCAGGTGATCCGCGTGCTCGAGGTCATGGCGGGGTCGCACCCGATCGTGCTGCCGGAGCGTCGTGAGGTGACGCTGCAGGGCTGAGGCTCCTGCGCCGCGTCGGTGGCGCCCGGCATGATGGGGGCATGAAGACCGCGCCCCTGCTCGCCGAGCGCCTCCGATCGCATCGTCTGAGCGCACCCACGCGCACGGTGACGGATGCGGCGCACCACATGCTCGCGGTGCAGAGTCAGGACTTCACCGCGGGCCGCTGGGCGCTCGCCGCGCGCACCCGAGGACAGGTGCGACTCCGGGATGTCGATCGCGCCTTCGATCGCGGCGACCTGGTGCGGGGCTGGACGATGCGCGGAACACTGCACACCGTCCCGGCGCGTGACCTCGGCTGGATGCTCGAAGTCACCGCCGCCCGACAGCGGCAGCAGGCGGTCTCCCGTCACCGCCAGCTGGGCATCGATGACGATATGGTCGCGACGGCGGCGCGCGCGCTGACGCCGCAGCTGCGCGACGGCGGCCGCACGCGCGCCGAAGTGTTCGAGATCCTCGAGGGCGTCGGAATCGACCCCACGGGGCAGCGCGGCATCCACCTGCTCTTCACCCTCACGATCGACGGCCTCATCTGTCAGGGGCCCGTCGCGACGCGGTCGGGCATCACGAGGGACCAGCGGTTCGTGCTGGTCGAAGAGCACATCCGCGAGCACACGCGTCCGGCAGACCCGCTCGCCGAGCTGTTCGTGCGGTACATCGACGGACACGGACCGGCGGGTGTCACCGACTTCGCCTGGTGGTCCGGACTCACTCTCGGTCAGTCACGCGAGGCGGTCGAGCGCGCGGCGGGGCGGGTCGATGAGGTGGACGAGGGGCTGTTCGTGTCGCTCCAGCGCCCGCGGCGCGCGACAGGCGCCGCGACGGTCCACGCCCTCCCCGCGTTCGACGAGTACTACATCTCCTACGCCGACCGCACGACCGTGTGCGCACCCGAGCACCTCGCCATCGTCGGACCGGGCAAGAACGGCATGGTGCGGGCCACGATCGTCGAGAAGGGACGCGTCATCGGATGCTGGACGCACGCGAGCGCGACCCGCGACGCGCCACCGGAGCTGTTCGTGCAACCCGCAGATCCGGCAGCCGTGGAAGCTGCGCTGGCGCGATTCGCCCACTTCACCGGCGACTGAGCGCGCCGCCGGCGACTGAGCGCGAGTCCGCGGCTACTCGCTCGCGTGCCGACCGAGGAAGTTGTAGACCTCGTTGTCGTCGACGCCGGGGAACGCACCGCGGGGGAGCGGCGAGAACATGTGCGTGTGCACGCGAGCGCTCGGCCACGCCTTGCCGTTCCAGCGCTCGGTGAGTTCGGCCGAGGGTCGCCGGCAGCACGACTCGTCGGGGCAGGTCGACACGGCGCGATCGCTGGTCTCGCGGCCGCGCCACCAGCGGGCGTCGTCGAACGGCACGCCGACCGTGATGGAGAACTCCCCCTCACTCGACGAGCCGGTCTGCGTCGAGCACCAGAACGTGCCGGAGGGCGTGTCGGTGTACTGGTGGTGCTCCGTGGTGCGGTTCTGCTGTGTGAACGCGGCACGCGCCTGGAATTTGCGGCACACCCGCTGTCCCTCCACCGCGCCGGTCACGTCCATCGGCAGCGGCAGGCCGTCGTTCTCGTACACGCGGGTGATCGCGCCTGTGGCGTCCACGCGGAGAAAGTGCAGAGACATCCCGAGGTGCTGCGTGAGCAAGTTCGTCATGCGCATGCCCGCACCTTCGTGCGTCACGCCGAATGCGTCGCGGAAATCCTCGACCGCGAGGTTGCGATCCTTCTTTGCCTGCTGCAGGAACGCGACGGCGGCCGTCTCCGGCATCAGGCAGCACGCGGCGAAGTAGTTGATCTCGAGTCGCTGCTGGAGGAAATCGGCGTAGTCGGTCGGCGGTGTGTGCCCGAGGTAGCGGTGCGCCATGGCCTGCAGTGCCATCGAGCGCAGGCCGTGCCCGCCGGGGATAGACGCCGGCGGAAGGTAGATCCGCCCGTTCTCGAGGTCGGTGACCGATCGGGTGGAATGCGGCAGGTCGTTCACATAGATCAGCTCGAAGCCGAGCTTCTCGGCCATGATGCTCACCGTGCGGTGGGTGAGCGCACCCTGCACGTGACCGGCGGCCTTCAGGTGCTTCTCGGCGAGCTTCTCGATCTCGGGGAGGTAGTTGTTCTGCGCGCGCATGCGCAGCCGCATCTCGGTGTTCGCTCGCCGCGCCTCCTCCGGGGTGGCGATGGCTTCGCGCTCGCGGCGCTGCAGTTCGCGGTGCAGTCCGAGGACCGACTCGATCGTCTCGTCGCTCATGCCCTTGGTCACGCGCACCGGCGCGACGCCGAGCTGGCGGAAGACCGGGCTCTCCTGTGCGCGCTCGAGCTCGATCTCGAGGGCGGCGCGACGGTTCGGCGGCTCACCCGAGATGAGGTCGGTCACCTCGGTGCTCGTGGCGTGCGCGATCGCCTGCAGCAGCGACAGCTTGGGTTCGCGCTTGCCGTTCTCGATCAGGCTCAGCTGTGATCCGGCGACGCCGACCAGTGCGCCGAGCTCGTCGAGGGTGAACCCCTTCTCCAGCCGGTGGTGTCGGATGCGGTGGCCGAGAGTCGTGAGGTGAATGCCGGAGGACGCCATTCCTTGAGTGTAGCGAAAGAATCGTGGTTCTTATCGCCCGATTCGTCCGAAAGTCCGGCCGGAAGCGGAAGAAGATAGGTGCAACGCCCCACAGTTCAAAGGAGCACACGTCATGGCCTTCGCCGAAGTCTTCACCCCCCGCACGTCTCCCGTCGCACCGACGCGTACGTTCGGCGCGGCTCCGACGTATGACACCCCCGCCATGGCCGAGCTGGCCGCGTGGGTCGAGGAGATCCGCGCGCTCACCCAGCCCGACTCCGTGCACTGGGTCGACGGCTCCCGCGCCGAGAACGACTGGCTGCTGCGCGGCCTGGTCGACGAGGGCAAGCTCATCAAGCTCAATCCCGAGTGGCGTCCCGGTTCCTACCTCGCCCGTTCGCACCCCAGTGATGTGGCCCGCACCGAGGGGCGCACCTTCATCGCCTCCGAGCGCGAAGAGGATGCCGGCCCCACGAACAACTGGGCGGACCCCGCCGAGATGCACACCAAGATGGACGAGATCTTCGAGGGTTCGATGCGCGGGCGCACGATGTACGTCGTGCCGTTCTCGATGGGACGCGTCGGCGGCCCGCTCTCGCACATCGGCGTGCAGATCACCGACAGCGCCTACGCGGTCGCCTCGATCGGCATCATGACCCGCGTCGGCGACGCCGTCACGCGTCAGATCGCCGAGGGCGCGCCCTGGGTCAAGACGGTGCACACGGTCGGCGCCCCTCTCGGCCCGGGCGAGCAGGATGCCGAGTGGCCCTGCAACGACGACAAGTACATCGTGCACTTCCCCGAGACGCTCGAGGTGTACTCCTACGGTTCGGGCTACGGCGGCAACGCGATCCTCGCCAAGAAGTGCTTCGCCTTGCGCATCGCCTCGGTCATCGCCCGTGACGAGGGCTGGCTCGCCGAGCACATGCTGCTCATCCGCGTGATCGACCCGCAGGGCAAGGCCTACCACGTCGCTGCGGCGTTCCCCTCGGCGTGCGGCAAGACGAACCTCGCCATGCTCAGCCCCACCATCCCCGGGTGGAAGGTCGAGACCCTCGGCGACGACATCGCCTGGATCCGTCCGGGCGAAGACGGTCGCCTGTGGGCGATCAACCCCGAGGCCGGCTTCTTCGGTGTCGCCCCCGGCACCGGCGAGTCGACCAACGTCACCGCGGTCGAGACGCTGTGGGGAAACACGATCTTCACCAACGTCGCGCTCCGCCCCGACGGCGACGTGTGGTGGGAGGGTCTGACCGACGAGGCTCCCGCGAACCTGGTCGACTGGGAGGGCAACGACTGGACGCCCGACTCCGGTCGTCCGGCCGCGCACCCCAACTCCCGCTTCACGGTGTCGGCGGCGCAGTGCCCGCAGATCTCCGACGACTGGGAAGAGGCCGTGCCGCTCGATGTCATCCTCTTCGGCGGGCGCCGCGCCAGCAACGTCCCGCTCGTCGTCGAGGCCACTGACTGGACGCACGGCGTCTTCCTCGGTTCGAACATCTCGTCCGAGCGCACCGCTGCTGCCGAGGGCACGGTCGGTGAGCTCCGCCGCGACCCGTTCGCGATGCTCCCGTTCTGCGGCTACAACATGGCCGACTACTTCGGTCACTGGCTGAAGGTCGGTCGTGGTCTGCGCTTCGACCGGGCGCCGCGCATCTTCCAGGTGAACTGGTTCCGCCGCGGTGACGACGGCCGGTTCCTGTGGCCCGGCTTCGGCGACAACTCGCGCGTCGTCGACTGGATCATCCGCCGCATCGCCGGCGACGTGCCCGCGGTCGACAGCCCGATCGGACGCCTGCCGCGCGTGGAAGACCTCAACCTCGACGGGCTCGACATCCCCGCCGCCGACCTCGACGAGCTGTTCGCCGTCGATGCCGAGGCGTGGCAGACCGAGGCCGACCTGACCGAGGAGTTCTACGACACCTTCGGCGACAAGGTTCCGGCGGCGCTGCGCGCCGAGCTGGCATCGCTGCGCTACCGCCTCGCGAAGGCGTAACCCCCAGACCGGTGCCGGTTCGGGGGAGCCGGCACCTTCAGGGCCTCGTGCCCTGCAAACCCGCGAAGGCGGGACATCAGAGACGAACCCATGGCTGAGTGGTCTCCGACGTCCCGCCTTCGTGTTGCGTGTGCTCCGCCCCATCGCCGAGACCCCGCTCTGTCGCCGAGACCCCGTGTTGCTGCGGTGAGTAGGCCGGGGCGTCGGCGACAAAGCGGGGTCTCGGCGGGAACGGCGTGCGTCAGGTGAGCAACTGGTGCCGGGCGAGGTCGCGATAGAGCGGCGTCGTCTCGACGAGCTCGGCGTGCGTGCCCTGACCGACCACGACGCCGTCCTGCAGCACCACGATCAGATCGCTGTCGACGACGGTCGAAAGACGGTGCGCGATGACGATGAGCGTGCGGTCGGTGGAGACGGCATCGATGGCCTCGCGCATCCGCTGCTCGTTCACGCCGTCGAGCGATGACGTCGATTCGTCGAGCAGCAGGATCGGTGCGTCGGTGAGCAGGGCGCGCGCGATCGCGAGGCGCTGACGCTCACCGCCGGAGAGCATGACGCCGTCCTCGCCGACGGGTGCCTCGATGCCGAGCGGGTTGCGCTCGAGCACGTCGCCGAGGTTCACGGCACGCAGCACGCGCTCGCAGTCGGCGTCGGAGGCTTCGGGTGAGGCGAGACGCAGGTTCTCGGCGAGCGTGCCCGCGAGGGTCGGTGCATCCTGCTCGACGTATCCGAAATTGGCGCGGAGGTCGTCACGCGGGTAGGTGCGCGCATCGTGACCGTGCAGGCGGATCGATCCGCCGGTCGGGTCGTAGAAGCGCTCGATGAGCGAGAGGATCGTGCTCTTGCCGGCGCCGCTGGGGCCGACGAGGGCGACGCGGGAACCGTGCGGAACGGCGAACGAGACTCCGCGGAGCACCTCGTGGTCCTGTACGGTCGGCGCCGCGTCCTCGGCGGATTCCAGATGCGCGTCGGCCAGCAGGTTCCGTGCTTCCTTGGCCGCGGCCTGGCGGGCTGCCACGACGTTCGCGGGGTAGTGGAAGCGCACGTCGCGGAACTCGATGGCGGGCGCGCCGGGGGCTGCGTCTTCGTGAGGGAGTGCGGCGGCGATGGCCTCGTCGTCCTGGGACTCCGTCGGCAGGTCGAGCACCTCCTGGATGCGCCCGAGCGCGCCGAGTGCCTGGTTCACCGAGGTGATGGCGCCGAAGGTCGTGGCGAGCGGCATCACGAGCAGGAACAGGAACATGATGAACGAGATCAGCGAGGCGATGGTGATCGCGCCGGCGGCCACCCGGAACCCGCCGACGCCGAGCACCACCAGCAGCGACAGCTGCAGCGCGATGCCGGAGACGGGCACGACCATCGAGGAGATCTTGGCGATGCGCACGCCGATGCCGTACGCGTCGGAGGCGAGCTCCGACACCGCGGCCGTCTCACGCTCGGTGGCCCCCGAGGCGCGGATAGTGCGGATCGAGCCGACCGCGCGCTCCACACCGGAGGCGAGCTCGCCGACCTTCTCCTGCTGGGCGGTCGAGGCGGTGCGGATGCGGCCGCTGAGCAGCACGACGACCGTGACGGAGATGCCGATCACGACGACGATGAGCAGCAGCAGGATCGGGTCGATCACGAGCATCGCGATCAGCGCGCCGAGGAACAGTACGGCGCTGCCGACGGCATCCGCGAGCCCCTGCGTGAGCACGGCGTAGAGGAGGGTCGTGTCGGTGCCGACGCGCGAGACGAGATCGCCGGTGCGGCGGGCGTCGAACTCGGAGGTCGGGAGGTGCAGGATGCGGGCGATCAGTTTGCGGCGACTCGAGAACACGACCGCGGTGCCGGTGCGCTGGAGCAGATAGTGCTGGAAGCCGGAGATGACGGACGACACGATCACGAAGCCGACCAGCAGCCACACGAGGATTCCGATGCCGGTGTCGGACTGCACCGCCTCGATGACCTGGCCCACGAGCAACGGCTGCACCAGCGAGGTGGCGGCACCGACGACGCTGAGCACGGCGACCACGATGAGGGTGCGCTTGTGTTCGAAGAGGAAGGGGAGGAGCTGGCGGAAGGTGGCGCGCGGGCCTTCGGGCTGTGCGCCACGTCCGCGGCGGCGTGCTGTCGCCGAACCGGACATGCGGGACCTCGATCTGGAGATGGTACTTCGACCGTACTTCGTGCGCGGCCGAATCCTATGGGCGGGCTGTAAGGGGGCGCGGTGCCGGTGCGGGCGTCAGGAGCGCCCGAACCGCCGGTGCGCGGCCTGCTTGCTCACGCCGAGCGCGCTCGCGATCGCCTGCCAGGAGTACCCCTGGTTCCTGGCGCGGCGCACGTTCGCCTCTTCGGCGCGGGCGATCTCCTTGCGCGTCTCTGCGAGCCTGTGCAGTGCGGCCAACGGCTCGCTGCCATCGTCCTGTGCGATCGCGGTCGGTAGCTTCATGATGGACCTCCTGCGTCAATACTTGTTGACTGCTGCAGAAATGTCAATGTCTGTTGACGTGTGAGACTTGAGGGATGCTGACCGCTCCGAAGCTCGTTCCCGGCGATCGCGTCGCCATCCTCTCGCCCGCGTTCGCGGCGCCCGCCGTCGCGCCGGAACTCCACGCACAGGCTCTGCGCCGCCTCGAGAAGCACACCGGGCTGATTCCGGTGGAGTACCCAACCACGCGTGAGCTCGACGCGAGCCCGCAGGCACGCGCCGCCGACGTGAATGCGGCGTTCGCCGACCCGGGCATCCGGGCGATCCTCACCCGATCGGCGGCGATGACCAGATCCTCGTCGTCCCGCACCTCGACCCGACGCTCCCGGTGGTCGATCCGAAGCCCTTCGTGGGCTACAGCGACAACACGAACATCCTCAACTGGCTCTGGGGTCTCGGCGTCCAGGGTTACTACGGCGGATCGACAGCCGTGCACCTCGGGCCCGGACCGCAGGTGGACAGCATCCACCTGCGGTCGCTGCGCGCGCTGCTGCTGGACGGCGGCGCGCTGGAGATCACCGAACCGGGGGAGTCGGAGGATGTCGGTCGGAGGTGGGCGGACCCGCGAGCGCTCGTGGAGTTCGGTGACCGCATCCCGACCGAGTCGTGGACCTGGGCCGGGCCCGCCGTGCGCGTCGAGGGCACGACCTGGGGCGGATGTCTCGAGGTGATCGATGGTCTCGCATTCGTCGACCGGCTTCCGGCGGCGGCGCAGCTCGAAGGGGCGATTCTGCTGCTGGAGACGAGCGAGGAGCGTCCGCCGGCCGGTTGGGTCTCACGGTGGCTGCGTGGTCTCGGGGAGCGGGGGATCCTCAGCGCGGTCTCTGCGGTCGTGGTCGCGCGTCCGCCGGTGAGCGACTTCGAATTCCACCCCGGTCCTGCGGAGGCTGCGGCGCTCCGCGCGGCGCAGCGGGACGCGGTCGTCGACGTCGTGACCCGGTACAACTCCGAGGCGGTCATCTGCGTCGGTCCACCGTTCGGGCACACGCGCCCGCAGTGGGTTCTGCCATATGGCGGCACGATGGTCGTCGACGGCGCCACGCGGACGATCGTCGCCGAGTACTGATCGGAGCTAGACGGCGCGACTTATCCACAGATCCCTCTTTCGCGCATGTGCAGCGCATGCGATCTTGGAACGGTGGGTCGGATGCTGCAGGTACGAAATCTCCCGGACGACGTTCACTCACGCCTAAAAGAACGCGCCGCCGCGGAGCGAATGTCGCTGTCCGACTATGTCGCCCGCGAACTCGCGGACCTCGTGCAATACCGGACGAACGCGGAGATCATGGCGGCTGCGCGCGAGCGGTCGGCGAAGCAGGGAAGCGCGCTCACGCGAGACCAGATCCTCGCGGCGCGTGACGCGGCTCGTGCCGACAGGGACGACGAGATCGCTCCGTGAGCACCGCGGTCGTGCTCGATGCCTCCGCGGCGATCGATGCCCTGTTGGGCGCAAGTGACTGGGTGCACGGTGACGACTTCCACGCGCACGCCGGACTCGACATCGAGGTGCTGTCGGTGCTGCGGCGGCAGACGCTCTACGACGGTCTGCCCGCCCACCGTGCACGGGAGGCGCTCGACCTCTTCGGTGAGCTGCAGATCACGCGGCATCCGCTGCGCTGGCTGATACCGCGGATCTGGATGCTGCGAGACGATCTCACCGCCTACGACGCCGGGTATGTCGCGCTTGCCGAGGCCCTCGGCATTCCGCTGCTCACGCTCGACCGGAAGCTCGCGAAGACGGCGGCGCGCTACTGCGAGGTCATCGTCCTCTGACGGGCGTCACGCCCGCGTGCTGATCTGAGTCCTGCGGGAGCGGCAGCCCCGACGCCGACGCCGGCGGCTGCCGCTCTCCGTGATCAGAGCTCGACGGCGGCGGCGACCCCGAGGTCGTCGTCGTAGTCGTGGTCCTTCGTCTCCGGGGAGAGGAGCAGTGCGATGAAGGTCAGCACACCCATCGCGGATAGGTAGAGGCCCACCAGCCACGGCGCGCCGTCGCCGAGCGCCCACAGCCAGAGCGCGATCAGCGGTGCCACGGCCGCGCCGAGGATCGACGACACGTTGTAGGCGATCGCCGACCCCGTGTACCGCACGTTCGTCGGGAACAGTTCGGGGAGCAGGGCGCCCATCGGTCCGAATGTCGCGCCCATCAGCATGAAACCGAACACGAGGAACGCCTGGGCGAGTGCACCGGTGAACTTCGGGTCGACGGCGGGGAGGAGGAAGGTGTTGAACGTGAAGCCGAACACGATGATGGCGCCGGTGACCCAGAGCAGCAGCTTCCGGCGTCCGACCGCGTCGGCGATCGGGCCGGAGAGCAGCGTGAAGATGCCGAAGAACACCACGCCGATGATCTGCATCAGCACGAAGTCGGTGTAGCCGAAGCCGAGGCCGGGATAGAACTGCGCGGCGAACTTGGTCGGGTCGAACGGGGCACCCGTAGCTTCGGCTGCGGCTTTCGCGGCGGCCGACGCGGTCTCGAGCGACGCGGGCTTGGTGCCGTAGGCGAGCGTGAAGTTCGTCATGAGATAGAACAGCACGTACGTCGCCAGCATGATGAACGTGCCGAGGATGAGCTGCTTCCAGTGGTGACGGAACACGGTCGCGAGCGGGAGCTTGCGGATCACGCCCTTCGTCTCCGCCTTCTTGAACGTGTCGGACTCGACGAGCTTCAGTCGCACCCACAGGCCGATGATCACCATGACGGCCGAGAACAGGAACGGGATGCGCCAGCCCCAGGAGAGGAACGCCTCGGACTTGAGCGCCGGGTTCTCGGAGTGCGGCAGCAGCCAGTTGATCGAGAGGAAGAGGAAGTTGGCGATGATGAAGCCGAGCGGTGCGCCTAGCTGCGGGAAGGTGCCGTACCAGGCGCGCTTGCCCTTCGGGGCGTTCTCGGTGGCCACCAGAGCCGCCCCCGACCACTCGCCACCGAGCGCGAAGCCTTGGGCGAGACGCAGGATCAGCAGCAGGAGCGCCGCCCACCAGCCGATGTCCTGGTAGGTGGGGAGCAGACCGATCACGAAGGTCGCGATACCCATCGTCAGCAGCGATGCCACCAGGGTTGCTTTGCGACCGAACTTGTCGCCGAAGTGACCGAACACGACGGCGCCGATGGGACGAGCGACCATCGCGGCGCCGAAGACCGCGAACGACGAGAGGAGCGAGGTGGTGTCGTCCCCGGTCGGGAAGAACAGCACCGGGAAGACGAGCACGGCTGCTGTCGCATACGCGTAGAAGTCGTAGAACTCGATCGTGGTCCCGACCAGGCTCGCCGTGATGACGCGCGAGCGCGGGTTCGCGGGCGCAGTGGCAGTACTCATGAGGCTCCTCCGTTCAGCCCCTTGGTATACCGGGGACTCGGTGAGTTTACGCCTCCCTGAGTGTTGGCTGTGTACGCGTTTCGCGTGTCATCCGGCGAGCGATGCCGTTGCATAGAGTCGGAGGCGGCGAAAGGCGGGGGAACGATGACGACGAAGATGCTGCTTCTGGCCGACACGCACGTGCCGAAACGGGCCCGGCGTCTGCCCGACGCGGTGCTGCAGGCGGTCGACGAGGCCGACGTGGTCGTGCACGCAGGCGACTGGGCCGACGAGGCCACGCTCGATCTGCTCGAGGCGCGGTCGCGGGTGCTGCACGGCGTGTACGGCAACAATGACGGGCCCGAGCTGCGCGCGCGGCTGCCCGAGGTCGCCCGGTTCATGGTCGAGGGTGTCGACATCGCCGTCGTGCACGAGACGGGGGAGTCCCGCAAGCGCGAGGAGCGGATGGACCAGGCATACTCCGGCGTCGATCTCCTGGTCTTCGGGCACTCGCACATCCCGTGGGACACCGTGTCGCCCTCGGGCATGCGGCTGCTCAACCCCGGGTCGCCCACGGACCGCCGTCGGCAGCCGGCGTGCACCATGATGTGGGTCACGATCGACGGCACCTCCGGGGCCGCGATGCGGGTGGCCTTGTGAATCATCCGCCTGTCTACCGCGCTCCGATGCGCTCGCGGGACGACCGGGTCCCCGACGGGCCCGCCGTGGAGCGCGCGCTCGCGGTCGGCGTCTGCGGCGTGGGCGGTGTGCTGGACGCACCGCCCGCCTCCTTCGCGGACGCACTCGTCTCGGTCGATTCCGCCTACGGCGAGCGGATGGCTCGACGCCTCGAGCGATTCGCGGCGGCACCGGATGGGGCGTTCGTCTGGACACGTGACGACGAGGGGCTCGTGTGGCTGGGCATGCTCGACGGGCCGTGGCGCTACGACACCGCCCCGGCAGCGCGAGACGTCGACCTCGTGCACGTCAGGTCGTGCCGATGGCTCGATGCACCGACGCCACCCGCCGACGTCCCCTCCGCCGTGCGTGCGACCTTTGCCAGGGGAGGGCGCAACTGGCAGCGGATCAACGATGCCGATGTCGGGAGAGAATCGATCGGGCTCTGGTCGCGCACCGGAGGTCGCTCCCGGGTCACTCCTCCGTGACGCCGAGTGCCGGTGCGTCGACGAAATAGGCGGTGGGCGTCAGGATCTGCTCGAGCTCCAGCACCACGAGCCGGTTGCCGCCGGGGCGCGTCGCAGGAGCGGGCACGTAGAGCGTGCGCTGCGGCCCGTTGCGCCAGTAGCGGCCGAGGAAGAAGCCGTTGACGAATGCGTATCCCTTGCTCCATGACGCGGTGTCGAGGAAGAGGTCGCTCGCGGTGTCCAGGTCGAACTCGGCGCTCCAGGCGGTGGGGCCACCGGGCAGCTCGCCGCGCGCGGAATCCGAGGTGAGCAGGTCGGCGATGGCGTCGGCGATGGCGGTGACGTCGAGCGGTGTCGAGCGCCACCCGGTCACGGCAACGCCGTCGAGAGTGATCTCGCCGATCAGTCCCTTCTCCTCGCCGAGCCGGTGGTCGTAATTCACCCGGCCCTGGTCCTCGACCAGGAAGCTGAGGGTGCGGCCGGCAGGAATCCGGAGCGCACGGTCGTTTCGTGTACGGGAGAGCGTGCCGACGGCCACACCGTCGACGCTGACCCAGGCGAGGTCGCGCACCTCGTCGATGAGGAGGAGACCGCCGTTCCTGTCCGGAAGGTCTACGTCGTACCGCACCAGGGCGCTCAGATGTCCGAGGGCGTCGAAGGTCTGCGGCTGGGCCGCGACCGCACCGGATCCGGCGGCATCCGTCCACGCCCCGGCGGGGGAGAGCGGGACGTCGAAGGCGGGTGCGGTGCTCGCGGGTGCCGGCAGGTCGTCCGGCACTGGGGCGTACTTCGCGATCACCTCTCGGAAGGCGAAGAACTTCTCCGTGGGGTTGCCGGCCTCGTCGAGCGGCGCGTCGTAGTCGTAGGACGTCACGAGCGGCAGGTAGCGGCCCTTGTCGTTCGCGCCGTTGCTGAGACCGAAGTTCGTTCCGCCGTGGAACATGTAGATGTTGACCGAGGCTCCGGCCGCGAGGAGGGCATCGAGATCGGCTGCCGCAGCGGCGACATCGGTCGTGTGGTGTACTCCACCCCACCAGTCGAACCAGCCGTCCCAGAACTCCGAGCACATCAGGGGCCCGGTCGGCTGATGGCGGCGCAGGGTGGCGAGTCGTTCCGCGCTGCGGGATCCGAAGGAGCCGGTCTTGTGGAGTTCGGGAAGGCTGCCGTCGCTCAGCATCTGATCGACGGGTTGATCCACGGTCGTCAGAGGCACCGTGATGCCGGCGTCCCGTGTGACGGCGACCAGAGCTTCGAGGTAGGCCCTGTCCGAGCCGTACGCGCCGTACTCGTTCTCGATCTGCACGAGCACGACGGGCCCGCCCCGGTCGATCTGGCGCGGCGCGACGATGTCGTACACGCGGCGCAGGTAGGCGCTCACCTCGACGAGGAAGTCGGGCGCGGACGACCGCAGATCATCCATGCTCCCGGTCAGCCACACCGGCAGCCCGCCGTTGTGCCACTCGGCGCAGATGTAAGGACCGGGGCGCACGATCGCATCCAGGCCTTCGGCATGAACGAGGTCGAGGAAGCGTCCGAGGTCGTTCCATCCGGTCGCGTCCCACTCGCCGCGCCGGGGCTCATGCGCGTTCCAGGCGACATACGTCTCGATCGTGTTCAGGCCCATCAGCCGTGCCTTGCGGATGCGGTCCTGCCACAGGTCCGGGTGCACACGGAAGTAGTGGATGGCGCCGGAGATCACCTGGTGCGGCTGACCGTCGCGGAGGAAGTCGGTGTCGCCGAGAGAGAACGTGGTCACGTGTCGGAGTGCTTTCGATCGAGGGGCTGAGCCGGCCCCGCCCGGAGCCGGCTCAGCCGCGGGTGTTACTTGTTGACGGTGAAGCCCTGCGCGTTGCCGTACTCGACCAGCGCGTCCTGCCAGGCTGTGAGGCCCTCGTTCAGGTCGGTGCCGTTCTGGTACGACTGGCCCACGGTGTCGCCGAAGATGCTGTTCGCGTACACCTGGTAGGGCAGGTAGCTCCAGTCCTCGACCACCTCGTCGGCTGCGGCCGCGAGGACCTCATTGATCTTCTGTCCGCCGAAGTACTCGGGTGCATCGGCGAGGAACTCCTCGCTGGAGAGCTCGGCGGTCGTCGACGGGAAGCCGCCGGACTCGAGGAAGATCGAGATGCTCTCCTCCGAGTTGTTCAGCCACCACAGGAAGCCGGCTGCGAGTTCCGGGTTCTTGCTCTGCGACGTGACGGCCTGACCGCCACCGCCGTTCTCGGCGCTGGCCGGGGTGCCGTCGTAGGTCGGCATCGGCGCGACTCGCCAGTCACCGGCCCCGTCGGGGGCGCCGGTGATGAGGTTGCCGGGCATCCAGGCGCCGATCACGAGGGTCGCGAGGCTGCCGTCACCGAGGCCGCGGAACCACTCGTCGCTCCAGCTGCCGTAGGGCGCGACCAGATCCTCCTCGACGAGGCGGTTCCAGTTCTCCGTCCACTTCTTCGATCCCTCGTCCTGCAGGTCGATCGTGACGTCGGTGCCCGAGGTCTCGAACGGCTTGCCTCCGGCCTGCCAGATCATGGAGGTCGCGAAGCCGGCGTCGCCGGTGTCGTTGGTGATGTAGGCGTCCGGGTTCGCGGCGTGGATCTTCTTCGCCGCCTCGTAGTACTCGTCCCAGGTGGTCGGCACCTCGACGCCCGCGGCGTCGAACACGGTCTTGTTGTAGAACAGCGCCATGGGGCCGGAGTCCTGCGGCAGGCCGTAGATGGCGTCGCCGCTGGTGACCGAGTTCCAGGTGGACGCGGTGTAGTCGTCCTCGAAGTCGGCGAAGCCGTACTTCGACAGGTCGGCGAACGCATCGGTCAGCGCGAACTGCGGGAAGGCGTAGTACTCCACCTGCACGACGTCGGGGGCGCCGGAGCCCGCCTTGATCGCGTTCTGCAGCTTGGTGTACTCCTCGTTGTTGGTCCCGGCGTTCACCAGGTTGACCTTGACGTTCGGGTACTCCTTCTGGAACGCCTCGACCTGGGCCTCGGCAGAGGGGGTCCACGACCAGTACGTGATCTCGCCGCCCTTCTCGAGTGCGGCCTCGACGGAGTCGAAGGAGCCGGAACCGCCGTCGGAGCCGGAGCCGCTGCCGGCGTCGCTGCCGGTGCTGCAGCCGGTCAGCGTCAGTGCTGCCACGGTTCCTGCGGCGAGCACCGCGAGGGCGCGCCGTGTCGGTGAGGGAAGGTGCTTCATTGCTGTGTCCTTTCGGGAGGTGCGATCCAGCATCGGATCGCGAGGGGGTGAGGAAGGAGTGCGGGGCTACTGCTTGACGCTTCCCGCGGTGAGACCTGACTGCCAGAAGCGCTGCAGCAGCAGGAAGGCGATGACGATCGGGATGATCGTGAGGAGCGAGCCCATGATCACGAGGTTGTAGATCGGCTGCGAGCCCGCGCCGATGGCCTGCGCGCTCCACTGGTTCAGGCCGACCGTGAGCGGGTACCACGCCGGATCCGAGAGCATGATCAGGGGCAGGAAGTAGTTGTTCCAGGTCGCCACGACCGTGAACAGCGCGACCGTCACGATGCCTGGTGCGAGCAGACGCATCGAGATCGTGAAGAAGGTGCGGAACTCTCCTGCGCCATCGATGCGCGCGGCCTCCAACAGCTCGGTCGGCACGGACTCGGTGGCGAACACCCAGATCAGGTACAGCCCGAAGGGGCTGATGAGTGAGGGGATGATCACGGCCCAGGGGGTGTTGGTCAGGCCCAGCTCACTGAACAGCAGGAACGTCGGGACGGCGAGTGCCGTGCCGGGCACGGCCACCGCGCCGAGAACGACGGCGAAGACCGCGCGCCTGCCGAGGAAGCGGAACTTCGCGAGACCGTATCCGGCCATGGTGGCGAGCAGCGTCGCACCGCCCGCGCCGACCACGACGTACAGGAGTGTGTTGCCGAGCCAGCGGAGGAAGATGCCGTCGCGGTACGAGAACGTGGCGACGAGATTGTCGAAGAACGCGAAGTCGTCGGCGAACCAGAGGCCGAAGGAGCTGAAGAGCCCGGCCTGGGTCTTGGTGGAGCTGAACAGCAGCCAGACCAGCGGGACGAGCGTGTACAGCGCGTAGACGATCATGACGATCAGCAGCGTGTTGGACTTGCGCGGATTCATCGGATCGTGGCGTCGGCGGGAGGGTCGGGCGAGGGGGAGAGCCATGTCAGCGCACCTCCGACTTCGAGCCGCGCAGCTGCACGACGTAGGCGATGACCGCGGTGATGATGCCCATGATGATGGCGATCGTGGCGGCGTAGTTGAACTGCTGTCCGGCGAACGACAGGTTGTAGGCGTACATGTTCGGCGTGAAGAACGTGGTGATCACGTTCGGAGCCAGGGGACGCAGGATGTTCGGCTCGTTGAAGAGCTGGAAGCTGCCGATGATCGAGAAGATCGTCGCGATCACGAGCGCGCCGCGCACGGAGGGGATCTTGATGGAGAAGATCGTGCGCCATGCCCCCGCGCCGTCGAGGGAGGCGGCCTCGTACATGTCGGTCGGGATGGTCTTGAGTGACGAGTAGAAGATCAGCATGTTGTAGCCGACGAACTCCCACGTGACGATGTTGCCGATCGAGAGCAGCATCCATTCCTTCGCGAACGGCGTGATGGCGTCGACGCCGAGGAAGTCGTTGATGTTGCTCGTGAGGCCGAACTGATCGCCGTAGATGTAGCCCCACATCAGCACCGCCACGACGGCGGGCACGGCGTAGGGCAGGAAGATCAGGATGCGGAAGAACGATGCACCGCGCAGACGGGCGCTGTCGAGGGCGAGTGCGGCGCCGAGCGCGAGGAGCAGCATGATCGGCACCTGCACCACGAGGAAGATCAGCACGCGGCCGAACGCCTCCCAGAACTGCGGGTCGGTGAGCGCACGGACGTAGTTGTCCAGCCCGACGAACGCGTTGCCGCCGATGAGCTTCTCCTGGAAGAAGCTCAGGTACAGCGCGTAGGCGAGCGGTGTCAGGAACACCAGGGCGAAGACGACCATGAACGGGCCGACGAAGGCCCAGCCCTTCCAGTCGCGCTTGTCGCGGCGCCGGACGCCGGGGGCGCCCAGGGCTACGGGGGTTTCAGTCGTCATCGACGATTCCTTCTTACGTTCCGGGCGCAGCGTGCGCCGTGTGTCAACGTCAACATATTCGATGCGCTGCTAGTGTGTCAACGTCAACATATGAGGGGATGGGTGATCGTGATCCCAGCGCAACCGACGGAGACGTCGACACGTCGTCGTGAGCCCTCGATGGAAGACGTCGCCCGTGAGGCAGGTGTCTCCGGCCAGACGGTCTCGCGCGTCGTGAACGCCAGGGGCTACGTCGGTGCCGCCACCCGCGAGCGCGTCGAAGCCGCGATGCACAGCCTCGGCTATCGGCCCAACAGCGCCGCTCGCGCGCTGAGATCAGGGCGGTTCCGCACCATCGGCGTCGTGATGTTCTCGTTCAGCTCCTACGGCAACCAGCGCACGCTCGACGCCATCGCCGTGCGCGCCGCGCAACTCGGCTATGCCCTGACCCTCATCCCCGTGGAGTCGAGTGCCGGCGAGACCGTGGCCGGAGCATTCCGGCGACTGGAGGAGCACGCGGTCGACGGCATCATCATCGTGATCGAGGCGCACCAGCTCGACGAGGCCGACATCGAGATTCCTGAGGCGCTGCCCGTGGTGTTCGTCGACTCGAACCGCGGTGAGACGCATCCGTTCGTCGACACCGACCAGGCTCAGGGGGCGCGACTGGCCACCGAGCATCTGCTCGAACTCGGCCACGACACGGTGTGGCATGTCACCGGCCCCTCGCGGTCGTACTCGGCGGAGCGACGTCGTGAGGCCTGGCAGGAGACCCTCGAGCAGCACGGACGACCCGTGCCCGAGCCGCTGCAGGGCGACTGGTCGGCGGCCTCGGGCTATGCGGCGGGGCTCGCACTCCGGGAGATCGACGGCGTCACTGCGGTGTTCGCGGCGAACGACCAGATGGCGATCGGCGTGCTCCGCGCATTCCGTGAGGCCGGACGCGACGTGCCGGGCGATGTCAGCCTCGTCGGATTCGACGGATTGCCGGACGCGGCGCAGCTGTGGCCGCCCCTCACGACCGTGCAGCAGCACCCGGAACGGGTCGGCGCACTCGCGGTGGACGCGCTGCTCGCCGAGCTCGACGGCACCGGGCGACAGCAGACGCCGCTGGTGAGCACCGAACTCGTCGTCCGGGAGAGCACGGCGGCGCCGCGGAAGCGCTGAGACTCAGCGGACTCGGGAGGCCTCGGCAGAGGCGCGGACGTTCAGCGGAAGCGGGAGGCTCAGCGCCAGATGACGGCGAGGCCCGCGTTCAGGAGCGCCAGGATGCCGATCAGCCAGAACACGGCGGGCGGCACGGTCGCGCCGCGCTTCTGACGTGCGGAGCCGATGCCCAGCAGGGCGCCGATGATGAGCAGCACGACGAGCTTCACGCCGATCTTGACGTAGTTGAGGTCGTACTCGATGCCCCACGGAGCAGCCAGCGCGAGGCCCGCGGCACCGGCGATGGCCAGGCCGTAGTCCATGATCTTGGTGATCTGGCGCTTGCCGCCGAACGCCTGAGCCGCCCACGCTCCGAAGAGCACGGCGAAGCCGATGAGATGGACGAACAGCACGATGTGGCGCAGAGTCTCCATGCCCTCACCGTAGGAGGTGTCGGTCGGTCTGCGCTAGCAAGGTCAGGCTGACCTGCGCCGGTGTGCGGCGGGCTCGCCTGGGTCCACCTGTCGGGAGATTGCACGGATGTCGGACGGAAACGCCGATTTCGCCCCTACGCCCGGTCATTCTCCCGACAGGTGTACGGCCGACTCAGCCGCGCAGCTCCCGGACCACGAGCGCGGTGCGCAGTGCGGCGTCGGCCGCCTCGGCACCCTTGTCTTCCTTGGAACCCTCGAGCCCGGCCCGGTCGAGACCCTGCTGCTCGTCGTCGAGGGTCAGCACGCCGAAACCGACCGGCTTGCCGGCGTCGAGCGCGACACGGGTGAGGCCGTCGGTGGTCGCGGCCGACACGTACTCGAAGTGCGGTGTGCCGCCGCGGATGATGACGCCGAGCGCGACGACCGCATCGGCGCCGCCGGCGAACGCGGCTTGCGCGGCGAGAGCGAGCTCGAAGGACCCGGGCACCCGCACGAGGCGGTGCGTGGCCTGAGCGTCGTTCAGCACGCGCTCCGCACCCGCGATCAGGCCGTTCGAGATCGTCTCATGCCAGGTGCCGGCGACGATCACGACGTTCAGACCGCGTCCATCGATGTTGCCGGTCTCGGGTGCTCCTGCGCCGCTCATTTCTGGTCCTTCCCGTGGGCGAGCGCCTCTGCGAGTTCCGCTTCGCCGATGATGTGACCCATCCGGTCACGCTTGGTCTCCAGGTACTGGTGGTTGTTCGGTCCGACGCCCACGATCAGGGGCACCTGCTCGATGACGTCGAGCCCGAGCTCGCGCAGCTGCTCCACCTTGTCGGTGTTGTTGGTCAGCAGCCGCACCTTCGACACGCCCAGGTCGGCGAGAATGCCCGCCGCCGCGGCGTAGTCGCGCGCATCGGCCGGCAGCCCGAGGGCGAGGTTCGCGTCGACCGTGTCGAGCCCCTCCTCCTGCAGGCTGTACGCCCGCAGCTTGTTGATGAGGCCGATGCCGCGCCCCTCGTGACCGCGCATGTATATGACGACGCCGCCCTGCTTCTCGATCGCATCCAGCGCCGAATCCAGCTGCGGTCCGCACTCGCACTTCAGCGAGCCGAACGCCTCGCCGGTCAGGCACTCCGAGTGCACCCGCACGAGAGCCGTCTCGCCCAGCTCACCCGAGACGACGGCGATGTGGTCGGTGCCCGTGACCCGGTCCTTGTAGGCGAGGAAACGGAAGCTCCCGTGGGTGGTGGGGACCGTGGCGTCGGCGCGCAGACTCACACGGCGCCCGCGGTGCGCCGAGGGGGTGGCGCCTTCGGGGTCGATCTCGTTGAGGTGCGCGATGAGCTGCTCGATCGTGATGACCGGCACCCCGTCGCGAGCGCCCAAGTCGATCAGGCCGGGCAGGCGCATCATGCTGCCGTCTTCGGCGACCACCTCGGCGATCGCGCCGACCGGCCGCAGGCCCGCGAGCTTCATCAGCTCGACGGCGGCCTCGGTGTGCCCGCTGCGCTCCCGCACGCCGCCGTCGACCGCGCGCAGCGGCAGCACATGGCCCGGACGGATGATGCTGGTCGCCGTCGAGCCCGGGTTCGCCAGCACGTTCAGCGTGTGCGCGCGGTCGTGGGCGCTGATGCCGGTCGTGACGCCCTCGGCGGCGTCCACGCTCACGGTGTAGGCGGTGGAGCGGGCGTCTTCGCTGGCGGCCACCATCGGCGGCAGGTTCAGGTGATCGGCGAGATCGGTCGGCATCGGGGCGCAGATGAAGCCGGACGACCAGCGCACCGTCCACGCCACCCACTCGGGCGTGGCGAGTTCGGCCGACAGGATCACGTCGCCCTCGTTCTCGCGGTTCTCGTCGTCGGCGACGAGCACGGGGCGCCCGGCGCGCAGCGCCTCCAGGGCCTCGGCGATGGTGGAAAGGCTCATCGCGAGCCTCCTTCCGGTGCGGCACGGAACGCGAGCAGGCGCTCGACGTGGCGGGCGAGGATGTCGGTCTCGAGGTTGACGCGGTCGCGGACCGCGCGACTGCCCAGAGTGGTCGCGGCGAGGGTTTCCGGGATGAGCGAGACCTCGAACCAGGGGGAGGGGTCGGCGGGCTCGCTGACGGCACTCACGGTCAGCGATGTCCCATCGACCGAGATGGAGCCCTTGTCGACCACGAGCGGGGCGAGGTCGGACGGCAGGCTGATGCGCAGGACGCTCCACTGGGCGCCGGGTCGCACCTCGAGCACCTCGCCGACTCCGTCGACGTGCCCCTGCACGATGTGTCCGCCCAGTCGCGCGCCGACCGGCATGGCCTTCTCGATGTTGACGCGCGTGCCGATCGTCGCCGACCCGATCGCGGCGACGTCGAGCGTCTGCTTCATCACGTCGGTGTCGAAGGTGTCTGCGGTGGAGCCGACGACCGTGAGGCACACGCCCGAGACGGCGATCGACTCACCGTGCACGGCGTCCGCTGCCGCGCGGGGGGCGCGCACGGTCAGGCGCCAGCCGTCGCCGGCGGGCGCGATCGCGGTGATCTCGCCGATCTCCTCGATGATTCCGGTGAACATCAGGCGGCTCCTTCGTTCTGAGGGTCTGTCGGTGCTGCGGGGTGTGCGATCGCGAGCAGATCGGACCCGAGGGGTACCCACTCGTCGATCGTGAGGCGGCGCGCCTGGTCGATCGACGCGACGCCGATGTCGCGAAGGGCGAGCATGTCACCGCCGAGCAGCACCGGCGCGATGTAGGCGAGCACCCGGTCGGCCAGACCCGCCTCGATGAACGCGCTGGCCAGGGTCGGCCCGCCCTCGACGAAGACGCTCTGGATGCCGCGCGCGTGCAGATCGGCGGTCACCGTCTGCAGATCACGGGTCTCGTAGAAGAGGGGGGAGTGCGGATGCCGGTGCACGGCGGCGTCCGTCGGCGTCGGGCGCGCACCGATGACCACCGGGATGGGCTGGTGCGGCAGCAGCTCGTCGCCGTCGCGGGCGGTGAGCGCGGGGTCGTCGGAGAGCACGGTGCCGGTGCCGACGACGATCGCGTCGGCCTCCGCGCGGCGGCGGTGCACGTCGGCGCGGGCGGCCGGCCCGGTGATCCACTGGCTCGAACCGTCGGCAGCAGCAGCGCGGCCGTCGAGGCTCTGCGCCCACTTGACCGTGATGTGCGGGCGTCCCAGCCGCTGCGTCGTGAGCCAGCCGTCGATGAGCGCGTGCGCGGCATCCGCCTGCTCACCCGATTCGACGTCGACGCCGGCGGCGCGCAGGCGTTCCGCCCCGCCTCCCGATTCGGCGCCGGGATCGTCGAGGGCGTACACGACCCTGGTGACCCCCGCCTCGATCAGGGCGACGGCACAGGGACCGGTGCGGCCGGTGTGGTTGCAGGGCTCGAGCGTCACGACGGCCGTGGCGCCGCGGGCATCGCCGGGCGCGAGCTTGGACAGCGCGTCGACCTCGGCGTGCGGGGTGCCGGCTCCGTGATGCCAGCCCTCGGCGAGGACGGTGCCGTCGGGGGAGAGGATGACCGCTCCGACCTGCGGGTTCGCCCCGCGGGGTCCGCGCGTGGCGAGCTGGAGCGCGCGATCCATCGCGCTGCGCTCTGCCGCGTTGACTGCCATCCCTCGTCCTCCTCTGAGGCTTCGGGGTCAGACAGGGATGGCGGAACGGACGCACGGATGCGTCTCGTGCTGCCTCCCTTCCGGACTAGCGAGGTCTCCCTCGCATCACCGTCGGTCCCGGAATTCCACCGGATCGGCATCCCGATCTCTCGAGACGCTCGCGGACTGTCACCGCCGGTTCGGATTCCCACCGACCCCGGAGCACGTTGTTGCTCTGAGTGTACTCAACGCATCTGCGCACATTTCATTCCAAGACATGGACCGGCAGGGGCGCGATCACTTCAGCAGTCGAGAGAGTCGCCGATCGGCGAGCACCTTGCCGCCGGTCTGGCAGGTGGGGCAGTACTCCAGCGAGCGGTCGGCGAAGAACACGCTGCGGACCGTGTCACCGCACACGGGGCAGGGCTCGCCGCGGCGCGCGTGCACCTGCATCCCGCGGCGCTTGGCGTCTTTGAGGTCGGCCGGAGGTTTGCCCGATGCTTCGGCGACCGCCTCGGTGAGCGTCTCGCGCATCGCCCCGTACAGGCGGTCGATCTCCGTATCGTCGAGCTTTCCGGCGATCGCGTACGGCGACATCCGGGCGGCATGCAGGATCTCGTCGGAGTAGGCGTTGCCGATCCCCGCGAGCACCGCCTGGTCACGCAGCAGCCCCTTGATCTGCATCCGCCGATCCTCCAGCAGCGCGGCGAACGCGTCACGGGTGAACGAGTCGTCGAGCGGATCGGGGCCGAGCCGTGCGATGCCGGGAACCTCGTGCGGATCACGGACGACGTACACGGCCAACGACTTCTTCGTTCCGGCCTCGGTCAGATCGAACCCGCTGCCGTCGTCGAGCGCGATCCGCAGGGCGATCGGCGACTTGCCGGGTTTGATGAGCGTTGTCGGGAGTACCTCGTACCAGCGCAGCCACCCGGCCTTCGCGAGGTGGAACACGAGGTGCAGCTCGTCGCCGCAGGACAGCACGACGAACTTGCCGAGCCGAGCGGATGCCGTGATGGTGGCGCCCTGCAACGCGGTGATCGGGGGATCGTACGTCTTCAACGCGGCGATCGCCGACACGGTCGCGCGGGTGATGGTGCGCCCCACGGCACGGTCGGCGAGGAACGTGGTCAGGCCCTGGACTTCCGGCATCTCCGGCATGCGTTCATCCTGTCATCGGCCGCCGACACTGTCACCTGGCGCCGACGCTCCGGGTCGCGGCGATCGCGCCTCAGAGGATCGGCCAGTCCACCGGTGCGCGGTCGTCATCGTGCAGCAGGCCGGCGATCCAGCCGTCGTCGCGACCGCGCGGGCTCGTGAGTGCTTGCCGTTGCAGGCCCTCGTAGCGGAAGCCGAGCGCGCGGGCGGCACGCGCCGAGGGGACGTTCCCGGCGACGGCCCGCCAGCGGATGCGGACCAGCCCGAGGTCGGCGAAGCCCCAGTCGATCACGGCGCCGGCCGCTTCGGAGAGATGACCCTTGCCCCGGGCAGCCGGGGTCACCCAGTACCCGAGCTCGGCGGATGCGCCCGTGAAGTGGGCGGCGATGCCGTGCAGACCGATCATGCCCACGAGCTCGTCGTCAGCGTACATGCCCCAGACGGCCTCTGAGCCGTCGGCCCACGATCCCGCGACGAGACGCACGAAGTGCTCGGCATCCTCGCGGTTGTAGGGGCTCGGAACCGTCGTCCAGCGCGCGATCTCCGGGTCCTGGCACGCCTCCGTGATCGCATCGATGTCCGCCTCCGTCGGTGCATGCAGGACGAGGCGTTCGGTGGTCAGGGTGACGGATTCCATCCCGACAGCCTATTGAGATCGGCGCCTCGGAACGGGGCGCAGCCGGAGTGTCCGTGGGCGCGACTAGTCTTATCCGGTGACTGTTCCGGGGATTCTGCGCGCCTTGGAAGAGGCGTCTCTGTACCGTGACGCCCTGCAGTGGGCGCACACCGATGCCGACCTCGGGCTGGTCGACGGGCTCGATGCACCGGCGCTCGCGGGCCTGCTCGGCAAGCGCGCGGCGGCCGGGCACCCCCCGGCGCTCCTCGCCGTCGTCCCCACGGGGCGCCGTGCCGAGAGCCTGGCGCTGGCGATGCACGCCTACCTGCCCGATGCCGACATCCTGACGTTCCCGGCCTGGGAGACGCTGCCGCACGAGCGCCTGAGCCCCAGCGTCGACACGGTCGGCCAGCGCCTGCAGACGCTGCGCCGCGTCGCCGAGTGGTCGGGCGACCACCCGCTCGTGATCGTCGCCTCGGTGCGCGCGGCGCTGCAGCCGATCGCGGGCAACCTCGGGGAGGTCGCGCCGCTCGAGCTCTCCGTCGGCAGCAGGGGCAACGAGCTCGACCGCGTGGTCGAGCAGCTCGTGGAGCGCGCCTATTCCCGCGTCGACATGGTGTCCCGCCGTGGTGAGTTCGCCGTGCGCGGCGGCATCCTCGACGTCTTCCCTCCCGTCTCGGAGCACCCGTTCCGCGTCGAGTTCTTCGGCGACGAGATCGACCAGATTCGCGCCTTCTCCGTCGCCGACCAGCGCTCGCTCCCGGGCGACGTGCCCGGCGTCGACCTTCCGCCCAGCCGCGAACTGCTGCTGACCGCCGACGTCCGCGACCGAGCACGCGGTCTGATCGAGGGTTTCCCGGCGATCAGGGGCATGCTCGAGAAGATGGCCGAGGGCATCCCGGTCGAGGGCATGGAATCGCTCCTGCCCGCGGTCGCAGGCCCGCTGAAGTCCCTCGCCGAGTACCTGCCGGCAGGTGCGGCGACGGCCGTCGTCGACCCCGACCGTTCCACCGCGCGCGCGATCACTCTGGGTGACACGAACCGCGAGTTCCTCGATGCCGCCTGGAGCGCGGCCACCTCCGGTGCCTCGGCGCCCATCGACCTCGGTGCCGGCGACTTCCTCACGATCGCCGAACTGCGCGAGGTCGTGCGCGACCGGGGTGGTGTCTGGTGGCAGCTGAGCCCCTTCGGCATCAGCGTCGGCGACGGCGATGCGGCCTCCGATGCGGATGCCGCCACCCTCGGCGCCGCCATCATCCCGTCGTTCCACGGCAACGTCGACGGGGCGATCTCGTTCGTCGAGGCCAAGGTCACCGACGGCTGGCGCGTGGTGGTGATCGCCGCCGGCAGCGGCCTTGTCGACCGTGCGCGCGACGTGCTGTCCGACCGCGGCCTCGCGGCCCGCGTCGTCGAGAGCCTCACGGAGGCGCCGGAGGCGGGTGTCGCGACCCTGGTCACGGGGTCCGTCGAGGCCGGATTCCAGGTGCCGGAGGCGAAGCTCGCCGTCCTCACCGACAACGAGTTCTACGGGCGGACGATCGGTGGCGACCAGCGTGTCGTCAAGAAGCTCGCCTCACGGCGGAAGAACGTCGTCGACCCGCTGCAGCTGAAGCAGGGCGACTTCGTGGTGCATGCCACCCACGGCATCGGGCGGTTCGTCGAGATGACGCAGCGCGAGGTGTCCACCGGCGGCCGCAACGCCACCAAGTCCGTGCGCGACTACCTCATCCTCGAATACGCGCCGTCCAAGCGCGGTTACCCGGGCGACAAGCTGTACGTCCCCACGGATCAGCTCGACTCCCTCTCGAAGTACGTCGGCGGTGAGGCCCCGACCCTCTCGAAGATGGGCGGCAGCGACTGGTCACAGGCCAAGGGCAAGGCCCGCAAGGCCGTGCGCGACATCGCCGTCGAGCTCGTCAAGCTGTACTCGGCGCGCATGAGCGCCAAGGGTCACGCATTCGGCCCGGACACGCCCTGGCAGCGCGAGCTCGAAGAGGCGTTCCCGTTCGCCGAGACGCAGGACCAGCTGCAGACGATCGACGAGATCAAGGCCGACATGGAGCGGCCGATCCCGATGGACCGACTGCTCTCCGGCGACGTCGGCTTCGGCAAGACCGAGGTCGCCGTGCGCGCGGCGTTCAAGGCGATCCAGGACGGCAAGCAGGTCGCGATGCTCGTGCCGACCACGCTCCTGGTCAAGCAGCACATGGAGACCTTCACCGAGCGCTTCGCCGGCTTCCCGGTGAAGGTGCGTGCGCTGTCGCGGTTCCAGACCGACAAAGAGGTCCGCCTCACCCTCCAGGGGCTGCTGGAAGGCTCTGTCGACATGATCATCGGCACCCACCGCATCCTGACGGAGGGGGTCATCTTCAAGGACCTCGGGCTGATGATCATCGACGAGGAGCAGCGGTTCGGCGTCGAGCACAAGGACGCGCTGAAGAAGCTGAAGACCAACGTCGACATCCTCGCCATGAGCGCCACCCCGATCCCGCGCACGCTGGAGATGGCGGTCACGGGTATCCGCGAGATGTCCACGCTCGCGACGCCGCCCGAGGACCGGCATCCGATCCTCTCGTTCGTCGGACCCCGCAGCGACAAGCAGATCGCCGCGGCCATCCGGCGGGAGATCCTGCGCGAGGGTCAGGTCTTCTTCGTGCACAACCGCGTGCAGTCGATCCAGCGCGTCGCGGCGCAGCTGGCGGAACTCGTGCCGGAGGCGCGCATCGCCGTCGCGCACGGGCAGCTGGGCGAGCATCAGCTCGAGCAGGTCGTCGACGACTTCTGGGAGCGCAAGTTCGACGTGCTCGTCTCGACCACCATCATCGAGACCGGCCTCGACATCTCGAACGCGAACACCATCATCATCGACCGTGCCGACAAGTACGGGCTCAGCCAGTTGCACCAGCTCCGCGGTCGGGTCGGGCGAGGGCGTGAGCGGGCGTACGCGTACTTCCTGTACGACGAGATGAAGCCGCTCTCCGAGACCGCGGCCGACCGTCTGCAGACCATCGCGGTCAACAACGAGCTCGGTTCGGGCATGCAGGTCGCGCTGAAGGACCTCGAGCTCCGCGGCGCGGGCAACATGCTCGGCGCCGAGCAGGCCGGGCACATCGCCGGCGTCGGCTTCGACCTCTACCTGCGCATGATCGGCGAGGCCGTGGCGACGTTCCGCGGCGACGAGGTCGAGACGGGGCAGGAGCTGCGCCTCGAGCTGCCGCTGGACGCGCGCATCCCCGAGTACTACATCGACAGCGAGCGGCTGCGTCTCGAGGCCTACCAGAAACTGTCGGCGGCCTCGGCGGCCACGGCGAAGGACGGCGCCATCGACCTCGTGATCGAAGAGCTCGTCGACCGCTACGGCACGCCGCCGGAAGAGGTCGAGGGACTGCTGGCGATCTCGCGGTTGCGTCGTCGGGCCGCGCGGGCCGGACTGACGGACGTGGTGGTCATGGGCTCGAACCTGCGCATCGCGCCGGCGCGGCTCGAGGACTCGATCAAGGTGCGACTGCAGCGGCTGTATCCGAAGGCGAAGCTCGTGGCCGGGGGAGAGGCGCTGGTCGTGCCGATGCCGACCGTGCCCGCCGCTGTCGGGGTCGGGCTCGAGCCGCTGCCCGACACGCAGCTCCTCGAATGGGTCGAGCAGCTTTTCACCGCGATCTTCCCGGAGCCGGTCAAAGCCGAGTAGCGTGCGGCGGCTGCTTTCGCGGCTGTGGCGGGACTAGTCTGGCCGCATGTTGTACGAGCACCTCGGGGCTCGCCCCCGCATCCATGACACCGCCGTCATCGCCCCCACCGCCGTCATCTCCGGCGATGTGGAGGTGGGGCCGGGCTGCCAGGTGTTGCACGGCGCCGTGATCACGGCCGAGGGCGGACCGATCACCCTCGGCGAGAACGTGATCGTGATGGAGAACGCGCTGATCCGCGCCACCGCGGCCAATGCGGTCCATATCGGCGCGCACACGCTGATCGGCACGCTGGCGAGCATCGCCGGGGCGACGGTGGGCGAGGAGGTCTTCTTCGCGTCCGGCGCCCGTGTCTTCAACGGCGCCCTCGTGGGGGCCCGCTGCGAGGTGCGGGTCAACGCGATCGTGCATCGTCGCGCCGTGCTCCCCGAGGGAACAGTGGTCCCGATCGGGTGGGTGGCAGTCGGCGACCCCGTGCAGCTGCTCTCGCCCGACCGGGATCAGGAGATCGCGGCGGCGCAGCCCGAGCTCGACTTCCCCGGTCACGTGTTCGGCGTCGACCGCGACACCCCCGACCTGATGGTGCAGCTCACCGAGCGCTACGGGAGTTCCCTCGCCCGGCATGCCCACGACCGCGAGGTCACCGGCTGAGCCACTCCGGATACGACGAGGCCGGGCACCCCTGCGGATGCCCGGCCTCGTGTCGTGCGGATCAGATGACGCCCTGAGCGAGCATCGCGGCGGCGACGCGCTCGAAGCCCGCGATGTTGGCTCCGGCGACGTAGTCGCCGCCGACGTCGTGACGCTCTGCGGCGTCGAAGGCGGCATCGTGGATGTCGGCCATGATCTCGCGCAGCTTGTTCTCGCTGTCGGCGAAGGACCAGCGCTGCCGCGAGGCGTTCTGGCTCATCTCGAGAGCCGAGGTCGCGACACCGCCGGCGTTCGCGGCCTTGCCGGGCGCGAACAGCACCCCCGCCTTCTGGAAGGCCTCGACGGCGTCGGGAACACAGGGCATGTTCGCCCCCTCGGACACGGCACGGACGCCGTTGGCGATCAGCGCCTCGGCATCCGCGAGACTCACCTCGTTCTGCGTGGCGGAGGGGACGGCGATGTCGACCGGGACCTCCCAGACGCTGCCACCCTCGACGAAGCGCGCGCTCGGACGACGGTTGGCGTACTCGACGATGCGGGCGCGCTCGACCTCCTTGAGCTGACGGAGCAGGTCGACGTCGATACCGGCATCGTCGATGACGTAGCCGGACGAGTCGGAGGCCGTGACGGCGGTCGCTCCGAGCTGGGTGGCCTTCTGGATCGCGTAGATGGCGACGTTCCCCGAGCCCGAGATGCCGACGCGCTTGCCGGTGAGGGAGTCGTTGTGCACGGCGAGCATCTCCTGCGCGAAGAACACCGCCCCGTAGCCGGTCGCTTCGGTGCGCACCTCGGCGCCGCCCCAGCCGGTGCCCTTGCCGGTGAACATGCCCGACTCGTGGCGGTTGGTGACCTTGCGGTACTGGCCGAAGAGGTAGCCGATCTCGCGGCCACCGACGCCGATGTCGCCCGCGGGGACGTCGGTGTGCTCGCCGAGGTGGCGGTACAGCTCGTTCATGAACGACTGGCAGAAGCGCATGACCTCGGCGTCGGAGCGGCCGTGCGGATCGAAGTCGGACCCGCCCTTGCCGCCGCCGATGCCCTGACCGGTGAGCGCGTTCTTGAAGATCTGCTCGAAGCCGAGGAACTTGATGATCGAGAGGTTCACCGAGGGGTGGAAGCGCAGTCCGCCCTTATACGGGCCGAGTACCGACGAGAACTGGATGCGGTAGCCGCGGTTGACCTGCAGCTTGCCGGCGTCGTCGATCCACGGCACGCGGAAGAGAATCTGCCGCTCGGGTTCGACGAGGCGCTCGAGGATGCCGCCGTCGACGTATTCCGGGCGTCGCTCCAGAACGGGTGCGATCGAGTGCAGCACCTCGTGGACGGCCTGGTGGAACTCCGGCTCGTACGGGCTGCGGGACAGCACCGTGTCGAACACGGGCTGCACGGAGGCGGCGAGCGGATGGAAGTCGGCGGGAGTCGTAGCGGTCACGCGGAAGGGACTTTCTGATGGGGGATTGTGGTGCAGGCGATCGTGTCGCGTGAGGCGTCGCCGGAGTCGGCGGAGGTTTCACTCTAGCGGCCGGCCGAATGCGGATCGCGCACCCGGCCAGACGGCATATCGGTCACCCGGTGTTCTGCAGGCCGGCGGCGACACCGCTGACCGAGAGCAGAAGCAGGCGCTGCTGTTCGGCATCGGCGCCGGACCCGGTGGGCTCCTCGGCCGAGCGCAGCGCGCGCAGGGCACGCAGCTGCAGCAGCGAGAGAGCGTCGACGTACGGGCTACGCAGCTGCACGGCACGCTGGAGAACCGGCTTGTTCTCCAGCAGGCGCTCGCCGCCGGTGAGACGGATCACCCAGCGTCGCGTGATGGCGAGCTCGTCGAGGACGAGCTGTGCCAGGTCATCGCGGTCGCCCAGTGCCAGGTACTGGCGGGCGATGCGCTCGTCGGTCTTGGCGAGGCTCATCGCGACGTTGTCGATCATGGTGCGAAGCAGCGGCCACTCGCGGTACGCCTCGATGAGCAGCTCCTCATCGCCGACGGCGTCCAGGGCGGTGCCGAGACCGAACCAGCCGGCGAGGTTGATGCGCGCCTGCGTCCACGCGAACACCCACGGGATCGCCCGCAGATCCTCGAGGGACTCGACCGACAGTCCGCGACGAGCGGGACGCGAGCCGAGCGCGAGCAGGCCGATCTCCTCCATCGGGGTGACCGTGGCGAACCAGGGCGCGAACCCCTCGGCCTTCACGAGCGAGAAGAAGCGCTCGCGGGAGGCGGCATCCATGGTCGAGGCGACCTCGGCGTAGCGCTCGGCCGCGCGGCTGGTGCGCTGCTCCTCAGTGGGCGACGACGCGAGCAGAGTCGCGGCGGCGACCTGGTCGATGTGCCGCATCGCGATGGCCGGCTCGCCGTAACGCGCGAAGATAACCTCACCCTGCTCGGTGAGCTTGAACCGGCCGTCGACCGAATGCGGCGGCTGGGCGAGGATCGCGGAGTTGGCGGGGCCGCCGCCGCGTCCGAGGGCGCCGCCGCGACCGTGGAAGAGCGTCAGCTCGATCTCGGACTCCTGCGCCCAACGTGCGATCTTCTCCTGCGCCTCGTACAGCGCGAGGTTCGCGGCGACGGGACCGACATCCTTCGACGAGTCCGAGTACCCGAGCATGACCTCGAGGCGGTTGCCGGTGGCGGCCATGCGCTCGCGGAACTCCGGGAACGTCACGGCCTCAGCCAGGATCCCGGGCGCCGCCTGGAGGTCGGCGAACGTCTCGAACAGCGGCACCACGTCGAGCACCGGCGCATCATCGCCGAGCGCGTACCGGGCGAGACGGTGGACGTTCGCCAGATCCGAGGCGGCCTGGGTGAACGAGACGACGTAGCGTCCGGCCGCCCGCAGGCCGCGGTCGCGCTGGATGTCCGCGATCGCGCGGAAGACCTCCAGCACCTCTTCGGTCTGGGCGCTGATGGCCTCACCCGCGTCGAGCTCGGCCAGGGCCTTCGCGTGCACCTGCGAGTGCTGACGCACCTCGAGCTCGGTGAGGTGGAAGCCGTACGTCTCGACCTGCCAGATCAGATGCTGCACGCCGCCGAACGCATGACGCTTCGCGCCGGCGGCAGCGAGCGAGGACTGCACGGTCCGCAGGTCTTCGAGCAGCTCCTCGGGGCGGGCGTAGCCCTGCGTGGAATCTCCGTGGCGGGTCGCGGCGACGCGGCGGGAGAGGACGAGCAGCACGCGGCGGTGGGGCTCGTCCGGGGAGCGGGTCGCGAGTTCGGCAGCGAGCTCCGGCTCGGCCGACGCGAATCGCTCCCAGAGTGCAGTGACCTCGGCGCTCGGCGGGGTGTCGTCCGCGGAGAGAGTGAGGGTCCGGCCGATGCGGTCGAGCGCACGCTCGAGCCCGCGGAGGACGTGGTCGGCCGCGATCTGCGAGGCCTCGCGTGTGACGGATGCCGTGACGAACGGGTTACCGTCGCGGTCGCCGCCGACCCAGGAGCCGATGCGCACGAAGGCGGGCACCACCGGGGCGCTGGCTCCGGAATCCTCGCCGCGGAGGGCGTCGTCGATGCGGCGGTACACGTGGGGCACCGTCGTGAACAGAGTCTCGTCGAACACGCCCATCACGGTGCGGACCTCGTCCGTCGGGGAGGGCTTCTGCGACCGCAGTGGTGCGGTGCGCCAGAGCGTGTCGATCTCCTCCAGCATCCGGCGGCGGGCGCGGTGCTCCTCGGACCCTCCGGCGCTCGCCGCGTCGTGCTGGGTCAGCAGCTCGGACAGGCGGCGGATGCTCGAGGACACGGCACGGCGGCGGGCCTCGGTCGGGTGCGCGGTGAACACCGGGTGGAAGCGGAGGCCGTCCAGGCGGCGGCGGGCTTCGTCATCACCGACCTCGCTGCGCAGCCGAGCGTAGGCGGTAGCGACGGTGTCGGCCGTCTGACCCTGGGTCCCTGAGCCCGTCGAAGGGACCGGCTGACCGGCGCGCTCGCGCAGCACTCGCACGCGCTGATGCTCCTCGGCCAGGTTCACCAGGTGGAAGTAGCAGGTGAAGGCGCGGGCGACCTCGTCGGCCCTGGCGATCGTGAACGATTCGGCGATCGCCGCGGCGCGCTCGAACGCGTCGGGCGTCTCCTCGTCGTACGCCTGGATCGTCGCGAGTCGCAGACGCTCGACGTCCTCGAAGAGTCCGTCGCCACCGGCTTCGCGCAGGACCTGCCCGAGCAGCTGCCCGAGCATCCTGACGTCGGTGCGCATCGCGTCCGGCGTGCCGCGACCGGCTTCGAATCGGCCGATCACGCGGATCGCCTCGGTGTTCGTGGGCTCGGAGAAAGAGTGTGCGGGGGTCACCCTTCGAGAGTATCCCGGGCGATGGGGGTGTCCTGCACGCATGACGCCCGGCGCGGGCGGGACGCCGCGAGACCGCAAGCGCGGCGATATCGCGGCGACCTACGATGGAGGGGATGCGCATCTCAGCGAACCCCCTCCGCGGTCAGCAGTTCCCCGCCGTCCTCCTTCTCATCGCCGCCGGCCTCGGCCTGCTGCTCGCGAACCTGCCGACGCACGACGCGTTGGCGGCGTTCCTCGACTTCCACATCGCGGTGCCGGGCACCGACCTCGACCTGTCGATCTCGCACTGGGTGTCCGACGGTCTTCTCGCGGTCTTCTTCCTCGTGGTGGCCATCGAGCTGCGTCATGAACTCACGCATGGTGAGCTCGATTCGCCGCGCAAGGCCGTGCAGCCCGCGATCGCCGCGGCCGGCGGAGTGCTCGTGCCGATCGCGGTGTACCTGCTGATCGCGGGTGGCGACAGCTCCACCGCATCCGGGTGGCCGATCCCGACCGCGACCGACATCGCCTTCGCGCTCGGCGTGCTGGCGATGTTCGGCAAGGGGCTGCCCTCTCGGGTGCGCGTCTTCCTCCTGGCCCTGGCGATCCTCGACGACATCATCGGCATCATCTTCATCGCGGTGCTTTTCGCCGACGACGTGCAGTGGCTGCAGCTGGGTCTCGCGGTCGTCGGTGTCGCCGTGTTCTGGGCGCTCAGCCGCCTCCTGCACGCGAAGGGGCACCCGCTGATCGCGGTGGCCATGGTCGTGGTCGGCCTCGTCACTTGGGGCCTCGTGGCGTCCTCCGGCATCCATGCCACGATCGCCGGCGTCCTGCTCGGGCTCGTCATGTCGCCGGTCCCCGCGGGCCGCACCCGCCACGCGCTGGAGCCGACCGTGAACGGCGTGATCCTCCCGGTGTTCGCGTTCGTCGCTGCGTTCGTCGTGATCCCCGCCCTCTCTCTCACGCAGCTGTCGCCGGCGTTCTGGGCGATCGTGGTCGCACTGCCGGTCGGCAAGATCGTCGGCATCTCGCTGTTCGGCTGGATCGCGATGCGCATCCGTCCGAAGGGGGCGGAGCCCGCGCTGCCGTTCGCCGACATCCTCGCGGCCGGAGCGCTCGGCGGCATCGGCTTCACGGTCTCGCTGCTGCTGGCCAACCTCGCCTTCGCGAGCGACGGCGGCATCCGTGATCAGGCGATCCTCGGCGTGCTCGTCGGCTCGCTGATCGCCCTCGTGCTCTCCGCGTTCATCGTGTCGCTGCGGGCACGCTGGTACCGTCGGGTCGCATCCGCCTCGTCGTGAACGCGGCGCGGAGCCCGGACCGATCGAAGGAGGACGCGTGAACGCGCAGCCCGAGCCTGAGTCCCGTGCACAGGGGGCTGACCCGCTCCGCGCGGCCGCCGACACCATGCACGCGGTCCGAGACCGCTGCGTGTGGTCGCAGCAGATCACGCACCGCGACCTCGTGCCGTATCTGATCGAGGAGTCGCACGAGGTGATCGATGCGGTCGAGTCGGGCACCCGCGACGACCTCCGTGAAGAGCTCGGCGACCTGCTCTGGCAGGTGCTGTTCCACGCGGCGATCGCGGCGCAGGACCCGGAAGACCCGTTCGACATCGACGACGTGGCCCGCACCCTGACCGAGAAGATGGTGCGCCGGCATCCGCACGTCTTCGCGGGAGAGGTGGCCGAGACGCCCGAGCAGGTGCTGGTGCACTGGAACGCCGCGAAGGCCGCCGAGAAGCGCACGCGTCGCAGCGTGCTCGACGGGGTGCCGCGGGGGATGCCGGCACTCGCACTCGCGCAGAAGCTCTCCGGGCGCGCGGCCGGTGTCGGTGCGACGGTCGCGCCGGTTCCGACCGCCGTGCCCCCGGCATCCGAAGCCGAGCTCGGCAATGCGCTGCTCGCGCTCGTGGCGACAGCCCGCGCCGAGGGGTGGGACGCGGAACGCGCCCTGCGCGAACGGCTCCGCGTGCTCGAAGACGAGGTGCGGGCGGCCGAAGCCGGCTCCTGAGGCGCGGGCGCACGGACGAGCTGGGCGACCTGGGAAGATGGAGTCGTGGCTACTGTGAACCCGCCGCGCGGCATGCGCGACATCCTCCCCGCCGACAAGGCCCGCCGTGAGCGTGTGCTCTCCGTCATCCGCGACCGCTACCTCGCGCACGGATTCGACGAGATCGAGACGCCCGTCGTCGAGGACTACGACCGCCTGCATGCCGGGATCGGCGGCGACAACGAGAAGCTCTCGTACAACATCCTGCGCCGCGGCCTCGACGCCGACGCGATCCGCGCGGCCGCCGACGACCCGGCTGCACTCTCGGACCTCGGCCTCCGCTACGACCTCACCGTGCCGCTCGCGCGTTTCTACGCGAGCAACCGCGGACAGCTGCCCACCGTCTTCCGCTCGATCCAGATCGGTCCGGTCTGGCGTGCGGAGCGTCCGCAGAAGGGCCGCTACCGGCAGTTCGTCCAGTGCGACATCGACATCATGGGCGACGACTCCGCGCGGGCCGAGGCCGAGCTGATGGTCGCGTCGCTCGACGCGGTGGACGCGCTGGGCCTCGAGGGCGCGACGGTGCGCATCAACGATCGCCGCGTGCTGGACTGGATGCTGGACAGCTTCGGTTTCACGGCAGAGGAGCGCCCGGGGGTGCTCATCACGATCGACAAGCTCGACAAGATCGGCCCCGAGGGCGTGGCGACCGAGCTGCGTGAGCGCAGTGCGTCGACTGCGGCCGCCGACGCGTTCGACGCATTCCTGCGTCGCCCGCAGACGATGGAGTACAACCCGTTCGGCGAGCGCCAGATCCGCAAGGCGCTGCCCGATGGTGCGCCGGCCGAACTCGTCGAGCACCTGGTCGGCATCGGCGAGGCGGTGGCTGCGGGGCGTGGTCAGTCCGACATCCCGCTCGTCTTCGACCCGTTCCTCGTGCGCGGCATGGGCTACTACACGGGCACGATCTTCGAGCTCGCGCACCCCTCCGTCGGGTACTCGCTCGGCGGGGGCGGGCGCTATGACGGCATGATCGGGCGTTTCCTCGGGCAGCAGGTTCCGGCGGTGGGCTTCTCGCTCGGCTTCGAGCGTCTGGTCGACCTGATCGCCGATGTGGACGACGCCGCCGCGCAGGCGGTCGTGCTGATCCACGACGCCGACGTGCCGGTGCACGAGCTCGTCCGCCACAAGGCAGCGCTCATCGCGGGCGGTGCCCGGGTTCGGCTCGAGCGACGCACGAAGAACGTCAAGGCGCTGCTCGAGCGCTCGGCGGCCGACGGGTACACGGCGTTCGCGACCGTGTCCGCGGGCGCCGGCGAGCTGGAGCTCAAGCCGCTCTCCTGACGCGAGCCTGTCGCGCCCGCTCCGGTGCAACCCGGTCCACCCGGTCCACCTGTCGGGAGAATGCACGGTTGTCGGGAGAATCGCCGAGGTTTCGTCCGACATCCGTGCGATCTCCCGACGAATGAACACGGACGGACGGAAAGCCCCCGGACGCGTTCACGGCGCGTTCACTCCGGCGGGGTGGAATCGGGGCGTGAGCCGCATCCGCATCATCGCCCTCGTGACGCTCGTCCTCGCGGCCGTGCTCGGCGGAACTCGTTTCGCCCTGATGCAGCAGGCCGCCATCGCGCGGAAGCGGATCGGGAAGCCGCTGGGGGAGGAGTCGCTCGATGCCGACCGCGTCTGGCGGCGCGCACTCGACGGTGAGCCCCTCGATCTGCTCATGCTCGGCGACTCCATCGCGGCCGGCCTCGGCGCGGAGCACCGCAAAGAGACGCTCGGCGGTCGTCTGGCGAAGGCGACGGGACGTCGGATGCACCGTCCCGTCCGGCTGCGCACCGCCGCGGTCGTGGGGTCGGAGTCGCCCGACCTTCCCGCGCAGCTCGATGCGCTCCCCGCCGACTATCGCCCGCACGTGGCCGTGATCGTCGTGGGTGGGAACGATGTCACGCACCGGCTGCCCGTGGCGCTGTCGGCACAGCATCTGCACGAGGCGATCCGGCGACTGCGGGAGACCGGTACCGAGGTCGTCGTCGGCACCTGCCCCGACCTCGGTGCTCTCCGCGCCGTTCCGCAGCCGCTCCGCCGGATCGCGTCGAGCCTGTCACGCCGTCTCGCCGAGATTCAGGACGAGACGGCGCGACGGGCGGGCGCCGAGCCGGTCGATCTGCGCCGCGCGGTGGGGCCGATGTTCTTCGACGAGCCGGAGGCGATGTTCAGCCTCGACCGCTTCCACCCGAGTGCTCTCGGCTACCGGCGCACCGCCGATGCCCTGCTTCCCGCCGTGTGCCGTGCGGCGGAGGCGTCGCTCAGCTCGCGCCGTCGGCGGGCGGCGCGCTGAACGAGGCGGCCCATTCGGCCACCCGTCGGCTGCTCTCCTCTTCGGAGATGTCCTCGACACGGGTCATCACCGACCAGCGCACGCCGAAGGGGTCGCGGATGCTCGCGAACCGGTCGCCAGAGACGAACGGCGCCGGTGCCTCGCGCACGGTGGCTCCGGCGGCGACGGCCTTCGCCACGACCGCATCGACGTCGGGCACGTACAGGCCCATCGAGTAGCAGTCGTCATCGCCTTCGGGGGAGCGGACGAGGTGGTACTCGGGGTTCGGTTCGCCGAGCTGGAGGATGCCGAGCCCGAAGTCGAGGTCTGCGTGTGCGACCACGCCGCCGAACTCGGTCAGGTCGATGACCCTGGCGCCGAACACGTCGCGGTAGAACTCGATCGCCTGTTTCGCATCGGGGATCGCCAGGAACGGCGTGAGCGAGGTCGCGCTGTTCGGGCGCCCGTCGGTCGTGTACGTCCCGGTCGCGCCGGTCATGGGGGTATCTGTCAGGGGGGTGTCGTTGCTCATGTCGCCACGTTAGGCCGGGGGGAGCACCCGCGACTTGAACATCCGCGACAACCTCTCGACGTCGGTGCCGGAGCCTACGCTGGGCGCATGGTGAACCCGACCCGTGGCGTGCTCTACCCCGCCCGCCTGCCCGAGTTCCACCGCCTTCCGGCACCGGCCGCAGTGGCGGATCTGGTGGCCTGGTTCTGGATCCCGGAGTGGGACATCGAGCCCGGCCGATCGTCGCGCCAAGAGGTCGTCGCCTATCCGGCGCTCAATCTCGTCGTCGACGCCGAGGCCGTGACATTGTCGGGGGCGACGACCCGCCTGTCGCACCGCGACCTGCGCGGAGAAGGTTGGGCCGTGGGGGCCCTGTTGCGCCCCGCCGCTGTCGCTGCCCTGATCGATGACCCCACCGCGCTGGTCGACGGCGGGCGAGCCCTGGAGCCCCGGGCCGGCGATGTCGCCGAACTGCAGGCCGCCGTGGTGGTCGCGATGGGTTCCGGAGACGGGTATCGCGAACGGGCGGTCGAGATCTTCGCCCGGTGGCTCGCGGCGCGGGTCGGTCCGGTCGGGGAGCCGGCCGGCCAGGCCAACGCGCTCATGGAGGTCCTGATGGGGGACGGGGCCGCGCTCACACCGGAGGAGGCGGCCGCGCGCCTCGCGGTGTCGGTTCGCACTCTTCAGCGGATGACCCACCGCCACGTCGGCCTCTCCCCGGGCGCGATGATCCGACGACGGCGACTGCAGGAGGCGGCCGTGCGCGTGCGGGAGCAGCCGGACGTCGACCTCGCGTCGATCGCCGCTGATCTCGGGTACGCGGATCACGCCCATCTCACGCGCGACTTCCAGGCGGTCCTCGGGCTCGCTCCTCGCACGTACCGTTCGGAGTCGAGCCGCTGACCTCAGACGCGCGCGCGTCGCAGCCGCAGCATCCGGTATCCCACGCCGAGCACGACCACCCCTGCTCCGATCGCGGAGGCCAGCACGGGGAGGGTTGCGACCAGCACGAGGCACCCGAGCGCGCCGACGACCTGCAGCGCGCGGGGGTAGCGGCGTGCCGATCCCCGCTGCCGGAAGGCCGACGCGTTGGCGATGAGGTAGTACAGCAGCACTCCGAACGACGAGAAGCCGATCGCGCCGCGAAGGTCGGCGAGCAGCACGATGACGATCACGATGACGGCGATCGCGATCTCGGCGCGCTGCGGCACGTGATGGCGCTCATCGATCTTCGCAAGGAACCTCGGGAGGTCGCCCTCCCTGGCCATCGCCAGCGTCGTGCGCCCGATGCCGGTCAGAAGTGCCAGCAGCGCACCCAGTGAGGCGGCGGCCGCCGCCACGCGGATGACCGGGGCCCACGCCGAGGCGTCGACCGCATCGAGCAGGTCGACCAGCGGCGCCGTCGATCCGATCGCATCGGCGCCGAGGACCAGGACGACCGCGACGCAGACCAGGGTGTAGACGACGACGGCTCCGCCGAGGGCGAGGATGATTGCGCGCGGGATGGTCTTCGCCGGGTCGACCACCTCCTCGCCCATGGTCGCGATGCGCGCATATCCGGCGAATGCGAAGAACAGCAGCCCGGCCCCCTGCAGCACGCCGTAGACGGTGGCGTCGGGCAGCGGGCCGGGAGTGGCTGAGGGTGCGGCGCCGAGCCCGAATCCGACCGCGACGGCGATCCCGAGCAGCGAGCAGACGACCAGGATGCGCGTGAGCAGCGCGGTCCGGGTCACGCCGAAGCAGTTCACGACCGCCAGTGCCGCGACGGCGATGACGGCAACGGGCACCTGCCATCCTTCGGGTGCGGCGTAGGCGGCGAAGGTCATCGCCATGGCGGCGCAGCTCGCGATCTTGCCGATCACGAAGCTCCAGCCGGCGACGAATCCCCACCACGGGCCGATCTCGGCGCGGGCGTACGCATACGTGCCACCCGCGACGGGATGCACCGCGGCGAGCTGCGCCGATGCGGTCGCGTTGCAGTAGGCGACGACGGCGGCGATCGCGAGTGCGATGAGGATGCCGCTGCCGGCGGCCCCGATCGCCGGAGCCCACACGGCGAACACACCGGCGCCGATCATGGATCCGAGGCCGATGGCGACGGCGTCTCCGAGCGTCAGTCGGCGAGCGAGGGGCATCCGTCCATGGTGACAGTCCGCGGTGAACGGCGGGTGACGGACGCACCGCGGCCGGTCGCTTATGCTGGCTTCCACGTCCTCCCTCGGGCGGGGAAGCCATGGGGGAAGGTGATTTTGGATGGATACCGGGGGGTGTCTTCATGTCGGAAGTACAGGTGTTCTATGACGAATTGCGGGCGACGGCTTTCGATCTCGCCGACGCTGTGTTCGTCTTGCAGGCGGACGCTTCGAACCTGGCGGGTGATACCGGCGTCGACGCACCGCTCGGCCGCTATTCGCTGAAGTCTGCGTTCGACAGGCAAGTAGACGCACTCCGTGAGGCGACGCTTGCACATCAAGACGCGAGTGAGGCCCTGAGGACGACTCTTATGAACATCACCGACCGGTACTCCGACCTCGACGTCGAGCTCACCGGTCAGGAACAGCCATGAGTCTTGGTTCGCCGAACCGTGGATACCCGCTCGAGAAGATCGCGGGCGATGTGGGCACGATGTCTCGGTGGGTCGATCAGTTCGAGGTCGTCGCCGAGCACCTCAGCGCCCTTCGCGGGGCGGCGGCGCGGACGACGGGGTGTGCCGGCGTGGGAAAGGCCGTCTCCGGCGCCCGCGAGGACGCTGCGGCGATCCTGTCGGTGATCGGCCCGGACGTCGCGCTCGCTCAGACGCTCGCCGAGGCCCTGACGGCGTATGCGAAGGCGCACGACGCGCACGCCCCGAAGGCGAACGCGCTGATCGAGGAGATCGAGAATGCGCACGCCCAGCATGAAACGCTGGGAAGGGCCGCTGACAGTGCCGGGCGCGGTGCGGTGGCCGCGTCGAGGCTCGACGACCCCGCGGCCCTGGAAAAGGCGGAAGATGAGGCGACGGAGCAGATCGGAGCACGCGATCGAGCCGAGGAGGAGTTGAACGAGCTCTGGGTCGAGTACGAACGACACTTCGGGGCCTGGGAAGAGGCGTACGACGCTGCCGTGCGGGCACTGGTCCCGTCAGAGAGCGTGCCGGTCACCCTCGAGGCGAGGGACTTCCTCGACGCGCTCCTCTCCGCCGACACGCCGGAGGAGGTGCTGCGCCTGTGGCTGTCCCGGCCGGAACTGCAGGACGAGGTGATCAACGCGCATTCGGAGATCGTGGGCGCGATGGACGGGATTCCCGCGCTCGTCCGCGTGGCCGCCAACCGCCTCAACGCGCCCGGCTGGATCGCGGAGGCCGAGGCGGATCTCGCCGTCGAAGGGATCTCGGACGAGCGCGCGGCTTTCCTGCGCAGCGAGATCGCCTATCTGAAACAGGTGATGAGCGATGATGCTCCCGTACAGCTCTACCTCTACGATCGCGATTCCTCGCGGATCGTCGAGATGATCGGAACACCCTCGCCCGAGACGGAGAAGGTGATCACGTACGTGCCGGGAACCTTCACGAGTCTTAGGGATTTCTACCGGGGTGGCGCGCAGCAGATCGCTGGATACCTCGCTGGCCAGGTGCCGGGCACCGTCGCGTTCGTCTATAAGGATGGACCATTCCCGGGGGAGAACACCGACGCCGGCGGCATCGACATGTTCCGCATCAGCGAGGCGAACGATGCGGACCGCGCGCTCGCGGCAGGGCGGCAGCTTGCGCGGTTCGAGGCGGGGATGCGTGCGGATCCGCTCCTGGTGGCGGCGGAGCAGGATGCTCTCGGACACAGCTGGGGGCTGTCGAACGTCACGAGCTCCGAGGTCGCTGGGGCAGACTACGACAAGGTGATCTCGCTCTCCGGGGCCGGGATGCCCGAAGCGTGGAAACCTGGGCAGGACACGACGTACACCGACCTCTCCTACAACGACATCCTGCAATCCGGGCAGGGACTTGGGATCGTGTGGGACGGGAACAATCCACGTGAACACCCGGCTTTCGAGCACGGCGAATACTACGAAGGGCCGCATGATGACGAACTGGCAGAGTCGGCAGCTGTGCCATCCAGCGGATATCCATCGGTGTATGTGCCGCTCGATGACATCGGGGTGCTGATGGACAATCACAACCTGATCGCGACGAACAGTGACGCCAATGATGAGGCCTTGAAGTATCTGAAGAAGCTGGTGGCCAGATGAGAGGCAGCGGGTGGCGGGCTGTTGCCGTCGCGTTGCTTTGCGCGACGGTGCTCTCAGGTTGTGCGCCCGCCGCTCAAACGCCTGCTGACGATGGGAGTCCCGTGACGTTGGAAGAAGCGAAATCTGAGGCGCAGGCGATGGAGCTTGAGATTGCGGCGTTGATTCCTGCGGATGTTGTGGCAAATTTCGTCCAGAAGCCAGAAGGAACGCTGTTCGCTTGCGACGATGCGCAACACCGGTGGAAAGGTCTCACAACGGTTGCTCTGGTGCCAGGCACGGACGTCAAAATGGTCGTCAAGGGCGTTGAGGCTCAAATGGCAGACGACGACCGCTTCGAGATGAGGAGCTGGGTCGACCCTGCCGGCGAGTACACCGTGCAGCTGACGTCCCCCGAGACCGCTGCGAACTTCATCTTCGGTGAAGGTATTGAAGAGGGGACTATCGACATCGATTCAGGTTCCAAGTGCTTCACGCTGCCGGAAGGCGTGTATCCCGGAGGGACGTTCTGATGTCCGTCTCACATCCATGACCTGAGATCGCTCCGAGTCGGCGGCCTTCTCGCGCTGTCCGGGTCGGGGATGCCGAGGCGATGTACGTGCCGCTCGATGACATCGGGATGCTGATGGATAACGACAAAGCCCTGAAGTACATGGAAGAGCTGGTGCGCGGATGAGAGCGTCGTGGTGGCAGGCCATTGGCGTCGTTGCGGTGTGCTCGGCGATCTTGGGTGGATGCGCTTTCCTGGCGGAGCGACCCGGACAGGAGAGCAAAGAGACGGCAGATAAGGCAAAGGCCGACGCGCAGGCGATGGAGTTGGAGATCGCGTCGTTGATTCCTGATGACGTCGTCGCCAGCGTCGATCAGAAGCCGGACGGAACGCTGTTCTCCTGTGACGAAGCGCGGCACCATTGGGCAGGATCTACGACCGTGGTGCTCGTCTCCGAGGCTGATGCGACTGAGGTGGTGAAGCAGTTGGAATCAGATGTGCGAGATGAAGGTCGGTTCTCCGTCGAGTCTTGGGTCGATGTCACTGACACGTACAGCGTGCAACTGACGCTGCCTGGTTCGGTGGAGAACTACATCTTCAGCGAGGGAGAGCCGCACACGATCCGCATCGCTTCGGGTTCGGAGTACTTCACGCTGCCGGAGGGCGTCTACCAGGGCGGCACGTTCTGACGGCCGACCCGCCGGCGCCTCCACGCCCCGGTCAGCCCCGGGACGACGCGGTGACCCGCTTCTTCTCCCGGATGTACACCTCGCGGCGGACCTTCGCGACCACGTCGCCCTCGCGGTCCGTGATCACCGTCTCGAACCACTCGAGCACCTTCGCGCCGCCGCGCGCGCGCTCACGGATCTCCTCGGCCTTCTCCTTCGACACCTCGAACTCGGCCGTGAGCACCCCGCGTCCGGGCTTGATGAACTCGATCTCGCCGCGGGTGTCCCACACCACATGGTCGCGCCCGAGCTGATGCATGACGAGCATGAAGAAGTACGGGTCGGTCATGGCCGACATCGAACCGCCGAACGCGGTCTTGACGTAGTTGCGGGTGAAGACGTTCACATGCAGCTCGACGGTGGCGTGGGTCCAGTCCTCGCTGAAGCGGCGGATGCGGATACCGCTGAAGAGGTTCGGGATCCAGAGGCTCATACCGAGGGCGAGGCGGCGGGGCGTGATGCGCATCCCGCCAGTGTGGGGGAGACAGGGCCGGGGGACGAAGACGTCTGGAGGGTAGCTACAGTTGTTCTAGTTCGTATAGAATAACTAGCGATACCGGAGAAGGAGAGTCGGATGCTGATCCGCGTCGATCCCGACAGCCCCCGCGCGCTGTACGACCAGGTGGCGGCGTCCGTGCGCTCGGACATCCTCGCCGGAGTGCTCGCGCCCGGAGACCGCCTTCCCGCGGCGCGAGATGTCGCCGAGGCGCTGGAGATCAACCAGCACACCGTTCTGCACGCCTATCAAAGGCTGCGCGACGAAGGTCTCGTCGATCTGCGTCGAGGCAGGGGGGCCGTCATCGCGACCTCGGCTGCGCCGCTCGCCGAGCTCGCGCACGACATCGATGAGCTGGTGCGTCGGGCCGCAGCTCTCGGGGTGTCTGCCGACACGCTCGCCGGCATCGTCCAGGCGCATCGCCAAGCCCGCACCGTCATGAACCCGATCGAGAACCCCGAGGAGGATTCGCCATGACCGCCCACGACCTCACCCGCACGCCGCCTCCGCTGCTGCGACGTGCACGGCTGACCTTCTTCGTCGTCGCGGTGATCGCGCCGATCACGATCACTGCGATCGCCGTCGTGGTCATGCTCACGTGGCTGCCCACGATGCCGGAGCAGGTCGCGACTCACTGGGGCGTCGGCGGTGCCGACGGCTTCGGGGCTCCGTCCACCTATCTCTGGCTCCTCGTCGGGATCGGACTCGGGCTGCCGTTGCTGATGGCGATCACCACCCTCGCCTCGGTCGGCGCGCACTGGGGCGGCGCGGGACGCCTGATGGGTGCTCTGGCGGCGGGCATGTCACTCTTCGCCGCGATCATGAGCCTCGGCTCGCTCGCGATCCAGCGTGATCTCACCGATATCGCGGACGCGCCGGGCATCGGCGGGATCATGGCGCTGGCGTTCGGGGGGCTCATCGCGGCTGGGGGCATCGCCTGGGCCGTGCAACCCCGCGTGAGAGCGGAGCAGGGACGCACGCTGGAGCCCCGGCACGCCGTCCGTATCGCGAACGGTGAACGCGTCGTGTGGGTCGCCACGACGACCATGCCCCGCGGAGCGCTGGCCTTCCTCTTCATCGTGCTTCTCGGCCTCGTCGCGCTCGCCGCGTACATGCTGGGCACCGGCGTCGCGGGCGGCTGGATCGTGGCCGTGGTCGTGCTCGTCGTGGGCCTCGCACTGGCAGCGACCGCATCCTTCCGCGTCAAGGTCACTCCGGAGGGCTTCGCCGCGCGGGCTCTGTTGGGCTGGCCGCGCATCCGCATTCCGCTCGACGAGATCGAGTCCGCTCGTGCGGTGGAGATCTCGCCGTTCGGTGAGTTCGGCGGTTGGGGCTGGCGTATCTCGGTCGACGGGCGGACCGGCATCGTCATGCGGCAGGGATCCGCGATCGAGGTCAGCCGTCGGGGTCGGCGGCCCTTCATCGTCACCATCGACGGAGCCGAAGAGGCTGCAGCACTGCTCCAGGCCTATGTGGACCGTACTCGAACGCCGGGCGTGACGCCCGCAGAACCCGGAAAGGCCGACTCATGACCGAATCGACTCCACACCCCCGCGCCGTGCACTGGCCCGCCGTCATCGTCTTCGTGGTCGTCGCCTGCGCGCTGGCGTGGCTGGTGGCGCTGCCCCTCTGGCTGGGGGCCGGTCTCGCCGAGCCGATGTCCGTGTTCCTCCTGCCGATCATGATGTTCACTCCTGCCATCGCGGTGCTGGTCGTGACCTTCGCGATGGGGGTGCCCGCCCGGGGCCAGCGTGCACGCTTCCTCGGACTCTGGCCGCTGCGGCCCGCGAAGCGCGTGGTCTGGCTCATGGTCGCGGCCTGGCTCGTCCCACCGGTGCTGGTCGGGCTCACGATCGTCGTGTCCGCGGCGCTCGGGTTCGTGCAGCTTGATCTGACCTTCGCCGGTTTCGCGGCGGAGCTCGCGAAGGCACTGCCCGCCGGTGCCCCCGTGCCCCCGGCCGAGGTCGTGGTGTTCGCCCAGATCGCGATGGTTCCGCTCGGGGCGCTGTTCAACAGCATCTTCGCTTTCGGGGAGGAGATCGGATGGCGAGGCTGGCTGCTTCCGGCGCTGCGACCGCTCGGCACCTGGCCCGCCCTGATCCTCAGCGGCGCGATCTGGGGCCTGTGGCACAGCCCGATCATCCTGCTCGGCTACAACTTCGGGCGCACCGACATCACGGGCGTCCTGTTCATGGTGGGCGGCTGCGTCGCCTGGGGTGTCCTGCTCGGCTGGCTCCGACTGCGCTCCGCATCCGTCTGGCCGGCGGTGATCGCGCACGGATCGCTGAACGCCGCGGCCGGGCTCATCGTCCTGTTCGCGGCCTCGCAGCCCGATCTCGCTCTCGCCGGGCCGCTCGGCGTAGCGGCGTGGATCGTGGTCGCGGCGGTGGTCCTGGTGCTCGTGCTGACCGGCCAGTTCCGGAAGCAGCCCGAGCTCGCCGACGCCCCCGGTCGTCTGCTCTCGCCGCCGCGGGGCTGATGCCGCGGGGGTTGACGGCGATCCGAGGCGGCGGTTGGCTGAGGTCATGGACTCCACCCCCGCCGCCTGGTCGCAGGCCGATTCGTATCTCGCCGACACGCTCGTCGGGCCCGACGCCGACCTGGAGTCGGCTCTCGTCGCACAGCGCGAGGCGGGGCTGCCCGAGATCGAGGTCGCGCCCGTCGCGGGCAAGCTGCTGAACCTGCTCGTCCGCATCAGCGGCGCGAGGCGGGTGCTCGAGATCGGCACCCTCGGCGGGTATTCGACGATCTGGCTCGCCCGGGCCGTCGGACCGGAGGGCCGCGTCGTGACGATCGAGGCGGAGGCCGAGAACGCCGCCGTCGCCCGGGCCAGCATCGACGCCGCCGGAGTCGGCGACCGCGTCGACATCCGCATCGGCAGGGGTGCCGACGTGCTGCCGACGCTGGTCGGCGGGTTCGATCTGGTGTTCATCGACGCCGACAAGGAGTCCAACACCGTCTATCTCGACTGGGCCGCGAGGCTCGGTCACGCGGGCACGGTCGTCGTGCTGGACAACATCGGGCGCGAAGGCGAGATCGTCCGTGACGACAGCAGCGACCCGAAGGTGATCGGCACCCGCGATGGCCTCCGGATGCTGGGGGAGGATCCGCGCTTCGACGCCACGGCTCTGCAGACGGTCGGGGCGAAGGGTTGGGACGGCTTCGCGATCGCCGTCGTGGTCTGAGCCCGCTCCATGCGGAATGCCCGGACGCGTCCCTGGTCCGGTCGCACGGCCGGGCTAGACTGGGCGCGGATCGACGACGCTCCACACCACGTTTTCCCCCTGAGCAAGGAGCACATCAGTGGCACTGATCGAGGCTGTAGGCGCACGCGAGATTCTCGACTCGCGCGGAAACCCGACCGTCGAGGTGGAGGTCCTCCTCGACGACGGCATCGTGCAGCGGGCGGCCGTTCCGTCCGGTGCATCCACCGGCGCGTTCGAGGCGTACGAGCTCCGCGACGGCGACAAGAGCCGCTACGGCGGCAAGGGCGTGCTCAAGGCCGTCGAGGCCATCATCGACGAGCTCGGCCCGGCCATCGAGGGTGTCGAGGCGAGCGAGCAGCGCATCGTCGACGAGATCCTCATCGAGGTCGACGGCACCGAGAACAAGAAGCGCGTCGGCGCCAACGCCATCCTCGGCGTGAGCCTCGCCGTCGCCAAGGCGGCCGCGGATTCGGCCGACCTCCCGCTGTTCCGCTACCTGGGTGGCCCCAACGCCCACGTGCTGCCCGTTCCGCTGTTCAACGTCATCAACGGCGGCGAGCACGCCGACAACGGCATCGACATGCAGGAATTCTTCCTCGCTCCGATCGGCGCCGAGACCTACTCCGAGGCACTGCGCTGGGGCGTCGAGACCTACCACGTGCTGCGTGCCGAGCTGAAGGCCGCGGGCTACGCGACCGGCCTCGGCGACGAGGGCGGCTTCGCCCCCGACCTGCCCAGCAACCGCGAGGGCCTGGACTTCCTGGTCAAGGCGATCGAGAAGGCCGGCTTCACGCCCGGCACCGACATCGCCCTCGGCCTCGACGTCGCAGCGACCGAGTTCTTCAAGGACGGCGTCTACCGCCTCGACAACAAGGACTGGGACGCCGCCGCGCTCACCGAGTACTACGTGGGCCTCGTCAACGACTTCCCGATCGTCACGATCGAGGACGCGCTGGCCGAGGACGACTGGGACAACTGGAAGCACCTCACCGACGCCCTGGGCTCCAAGGTGCAGCTGGTCGGCGACGACCTGTTCGTCACCAACCCGCAGCGCCTCGCCGACGGCATCAAGCGCGGCGTCGCCAACTCGCTGCTCGTCAAGGTCAACCAGATCGGCACGCTCACCGAGACGTTCGATGCGGTCAGCCTGGCGCAGCGCTCCGGCTACACGGCCATGCTGTCGCACCGCTCCGGCGAGACCGAGGACACGACCATCGCCGACCTCGTCGTCGCGACGAACTCCGGCCAGATCAAGGCGGGCGCACCCGCTCGCAGCGAGCGCGTCGCCAAGTACAACCAGCTGCTGCGCATCGAGGAGGAGCTCGGCGACGCCGCGGTCTTCGCCGGTCGCTCGGCTTTCCCGCGCTCGCAGGCTTGAGCGCGGCTGACACACGAAGAAGCCGCGGAAGCGGCGGCTGAGACGGCCGTCATCCGCGGAGCAGGACGCCGCTGAAGCGGCACGACGAAGGAGGGGCCGTGGCACGACGACCGGCTCCTCCTTCGTCGGTTCCGGCCGCGAAGGCGGCCGGAAAGGGCGCCGGCAGATCGAGGGCGTCATCCGTGACCGCCCCCGCGCCCCGAGCCTCGCGCAGGAACCGCGGTGATGCACCGCGCGTCGATGTCCGCGAGTGGGCCTCCGGCATCCGTCTCTCGGCGTTCTCGGTGATCATGTTGTCGCTGGTGGTGTTGGGTGCCTGGGTCCTCGTGCCCACGCTCGGCACGTTCATCGACCAGCGTCAGAAGATCGCGGCGCTGGAGGCATCGGTCCAGGTGAGCGAAGACGAGATCGACGCGCTGATCGCCGAGCGCGAGCGGTGGAACGACCCCGCATACATCACGACTCAGGCGCGCGAGCGCCTCTACTACGTCAAGCCCGGCGAGGTCGTGTATCTGATCGACAACGACCTCGATCCATCGGCGCTCCCGCGCGAGCAGGCACCGGTGAGCGACACGCTCGAGGAGAAGCCGTCGGACTGGATGCCGCAACTCCTGCGCACCCTGGTCGCGACAGGACTCAGCGACACGGCAGTGACCGCTCCCTGAGCGCTCCCTCCGAGCATCCTCTCGGGCGGCTCCCCTACGCTGGAGGGGTGACCACGCCGCCGTTCCCTGCCCCCACGTCCGCCGAGCTCGCCGTCGTCTCGGCCCAGCTCGGCCGTCCCGCCCGTGGTGTGGTGGGTATCGCGGCTCGCTGCGCGTGCGGCAACCCCACGGTCGTCGCCACGACGCCGCGCCTTCCGGACGGCACGCCGTTCCCCACGTTCTACTACCTGACGCACCCGGCGGCCACGGCGGCGATGTCGACCCTCGAGGCCACGCAGGTGATGCCCGAACTCGCGGCGCTCCTGGCCGATGATGAGGAGACCGCTGCCGCCTACCTCGCCGCGCACGAGGCGTACCTCGCCGACCGGACGCAGTTCGGGGAGGTCCCCGAGATCGACGGGATCTCCGCCGGAGGCATGCCCACGCGCGTGAAGTGCCTGCACGCGCTCGCGGGACACGCCCTCGCTGCCGGTCCCGGCGTGAACCCGATCGGCGATGCCGCGCTGGCGCGGTCGTCCTGGTCGCCCGAGGTGTGCCGGTGCGAAGACCCCGGCGCCGCACTGCGAGAAGCGGCGGCGTCACCCGAATGACAGCCCGCCGGACGCTGCGCAGCGCTGCCGCCATGCTGGTGGTCGCGGCGTCTGTGCTGCTCCTCGGCGCCACGGCGACGCCGCCGCCGATCCCTGACGATCCATCCGATCCGACCCGCGCGTCGGAGTATTGGCTCGACGGCGCGAGGATCCGCGAGGCGTGGCAGACGACCCGCGGCAAGGGCGTGACGATCGCCGTGATCGACACGGGCATCGGCAAGGTGCCCGAGGTGTTCGGCGACGCGGTGGTCGGCGGCACGGATGTGTCCGGTGCCGGCACCCCGGATGGACGGACGCCGCTGGGCGCGATCGACGGGAATCACGGCTCGTGGGTGGCGTCGCTCGCGGCCGGACGCGGTGCCCCCGACGGGACCGGCATGATCGGGGTCGCGCCGGAGGCCAACCTCCTCTCCATCTCGGTCGGCTTCGGCGCAGCCGCCGCCGTGCCGTTCACAGAGCAGGTCGCGAAGGGCATGCGCTGGGCGGTCGACAACGGCGCCGACATCATCAACCTCTCCTTCACCACGAACACGCTCGACTGGGATGAGAGCTGGGACGACGCGTTCCTCTATGCGTTCGAGCACGACGTGGTGGTCGTCGTCGCCGCGGGCAACCGGGGGAGCGGCACGAACATCATCGGTGCTCCTGCGACGATCCCCGGCGTGCTCACCGTGGGTGGCGTGGACCAGACGGGAACCGCGAGCGTCGAGGCTTCCACCCAGGGCATCACGATCGGGATCTCGGCACCCAGCGAGGGACTGATCGGTGTCTCCGCCGACGGCAAGGTCGAGCACTGGCGTGGGACGAGCGGCGCGGCGCCCATCGTCGCGGGAGTCGCCGCACTGATCCGCTCCGCGCATCCCGACATCAAGGCGATCGACGTCATCAACCGCATCATCAAGACGGCGATACCGGTCCCGGACGCCACCAAGCCGCAGGATCCGCTCTACGGCTACGGGCTGGTGGACGCCGCCGCGGCGATCTCCGCAGACATCGCGCCGGTGAGCGCGAACCCCATGGGCGACTTGGCGGAATGGGTGCGCTACTTCCGTCGCGCGGAGTCGGAACCGCAGCCCGTTCCCTCGATGACACCGGTCGCCGTGCCGCCGCTGCCCGCGGCCGATGCGCCGAGCGAGGCCGCTTCACCGTTGCTTCCCAGCGCCGATTCACTGCGCTACGGTACCCTGCCGCTCATTGCGCTCACCGTGCCTGGTATCCTGGTAGCGCTTGGCGTCACCGCAGCTGCCCGGCGCATCCGATCGGCGCGCGTTTCCGTACGCCAAATCCCCGACTCCGAGGAGTAGTTCTTCTGTGCCTCAGAACAGCACTGTGCCCAAGATTCTGATCGTCGGCGGAGGGTACGCAGGTTTCTACACCGCGTGGAAGCTCGAGAAGCACCTCCGCAAGGGTGAGGCCGACGTGACCATGGTCGACCCGCTGCCGTACATGACGTACCAGCCGTTCCTGCCCGAGGTGGCCGCCGGCTCCATCGAGGCGCGCCACTCGGTCGTCGCGCACCGTCGTCACCTCAAGCGCACCCACGTCCTCACCGCCAAGGTGACGAACATCAACCACGCGCAGAAGGTCGCGACGATCACGCCGCCCGTCGGCGAGCCGTACGAGTTCGCGTACGACCAGATCGTCGTCACCGCGGGAGCCGTCTCCCGCACCTTCCCGATCCCCGGCATCGCCGACAACGCGATCGGGCTGAAGACGATCGAGGAAGCCGTCGCTATCCGCGACAAGGTCATGTCCAACTTCGACAAGGCCGCGGCTCTTCCCGCCGGTCCCGAGCGCGACCGTCTGCTGTCGGTCGTCGTCGTCGGTGGCGGTTTCGCGGGTATCGAGGTCTTCGCCGAGCTGCGCTCGCTCGCCTCGTCGCTCGTCGGCAAGTACCCGCAGCTCAGCTTCGAGGACACGCATTTCCACCTCATCGAGGCCATGGGGCGCATCATGCCCGAGGTCTCGCTGAAGACCAGCGAGTGGGTGCTGAAGGATCTCGCTAAGCGCGGTGCCAACGTTCACCTCGACACCCAGGTCACCGGCGCCATCGACGGTAACGTCGAGCTCTCCACGGGCGAGGTCATCCCGACCGATGTCATCGTCTGGACCGCGGGTGTCATGGCGAACCCGACCGTGGTTCGTGGCGGAGACCTCCCGGTCGAGGAGCGCGGTCGCATCCAGACCCGTGCCGACCTGCGCGTCGGCACGCCTGAGGCCTTCGTCGAGGGCGCCTGGGCTGCGGGTGACGTGTCCGCCGTTCCCGACCTTTCGGGCGGCGGCGTCGGCGGCTTCTGCGTGCCGAACGCCCAGCACGCTGTCCGTCAGGCCAAGCTCCTCGCGAAGAACCTGGTCGCCGTGCTCCGTGGGGAGAACCCGAAGGAGTACTTCCACAAGAACCTCGGTGCCGTCGCGGGTCTCGGCCTGTACAACGGCGTCTTCCAGTCCGGCAAGATCGCACTCAAGGGCTTCGTGGCCTGGGTCGCGCACCGCGGCTACCACGGCCTCGCGATGCCCACGTGGGAGCGCAAGTTCCGTGTGATCTGGGGCTGGTGGAACAACCTGTGGCTCGGCCGCGACCTGGTGAACCTCGAGACGGTGCAGAACCCGCGTTACGTCTTCGAGGAGTTCGCCGCCCGTCCGCGTCCGGCAGCTCCCGCGGCGCCTGTCGCGGACGCCGCTCCTGCCGCGAAGGCTGCTCCGGCGGCATCGGCTGAGGCACCGGAGGCGACTGCCGCCGCGAAGAAGCCCGCGGCCAAGAAGCCGGCCGCGAAGAAGCCTGCGGCGAAGAAGCCTGCCGCCGAGAAGGCTCCTGAGCCGGCCGAGGCTGCAGCCAAGTAGCTGACTCTCGAACCGATGGATCGGCCCCGCGCGCTCTGCGCCGGGGCCGATCTTCGTTTCTTCGGGCCGGCTCCGAGGCGAAGCACAGGTGCAGCCGCTAGCGTGGAGGCAGCAAGGGGAGTACTCCCGTCTGCAGCGTCGTCGTCATTACGAGCATGAGATCGTGCTCCGGCCCGCTGGCCCGCGAGGGTGGAGGAGACCTTGGCACCCGCATCGCGGGGTGCCGAGAAACCCCTGCCGTCGCTTCGACCTGGGAATCCCCGGTGGCCCGCACCACGAAAGGGACACCCATGGGAAAGCTCTCCCGCCTGATCGGACTCGCCACGGACGCGCTCGACAAGAGTGCCGGGTCCGGACGCAACGACCATTCGGCGGGCGGATCCCGCTCGACGGACTGGGGCGGCATGCTCCGCGGAGCCGTGGACGCGGTCCGAGGCCCGGCCGACGGCGGCCCGCGAGTCGAGCAGAGCGCACCGCCCGCGGCTGCAGACCCGTATGCACCGCCGGCGTCCGGCGCTCGGAGCGGTGCGGCCGGTTCCCCTCGTCCGAGGGATGCATACGCACCCCCGGCTGCGCCGGCGTCCCGTTCCTCGAACGTGGCGTCCGACGCCGACCGGGCAGCGATCGCCCGGTATGACTATCTGCTGCAGACGGCCGACCCGCAGCGTGTCGAGCAGATCCACCGGGAGGCATTCGCCCGTCTGACGCCCGAGCAGCGCACGCTCGTCGAGGCACGGATGCGGCAGGAGCTCGAGCCGGGGGAGCGTCCGAGGTCTTCGTCGCCGGACGACCTCGCCCGCGCTGCCGGACGCGCCGAGGCCATGAAGCCGGGGCGGATGCGCGGACTCCTGTCGCGGGTGCGTGGTGCCGGCGCCGGTGGTGCTGCGGTCGCCGCAGGCGGCGCGGCGGTGGGACTCCTCGGCGTGGTCGCCGGGGGTGCGGTGCTCAGCACGGTGGCCGGTCCGCTTCTCGAGCAGGCCGCGAACATCGGCGTCGACTTCGGTGCTCTGGCGGAGGGCATCGACGTCGAGTCGCTCGCCGCCGGAATCGACGTCGAGTCGATCGCCGGCGGGGCAGGCGACCTGATGGGTTCCGCGGGGGAGGCGGCGTCCGGACTCGGCGAGGCGGCCACCGGGTGGGGAGAACGACTCGGAGACCTGGGCATCCCGGGCATCGGCGATCTCTTCGGACGCTGAGCGCGGATGTTCTTCGCAACCGACGCTCAGCACGGCTTCAGCGGCCTCACCGGGTTCGCGGCCGATGTGCTCACCTCCCTCGGCGACGTCGGGGTCGGTGTGCTCGTCTTCCTCGAGGTGCTGATCCCGCCGATCCCGAGCGAGGTGATCCTGCCGTTCGCGGGCTACCTCAGCCAGAGCGGAGAGCTGAATCTGGGCTGGCTCATCTTCTGGAGCACCCTTGCCTCCTGGTTGGGAGCACTGTTGCTCTACGGGCTCGGCGCGGCGATCGGCATGCAGCGCGCAGTGCGACTGCTGGCGTCGACCCGACTGGTGAGCCGCTCGGATCTGGAGCGCGGAGCGGACTGGTTCACGCGCAGCGGGGGCTGGACTGTGCTCGTGGGGCGGATGGTCCCGGGCGTGCGCAGCCTCATCTCGATCCCGGCCGGGGCATCGCGCATGAATCTCGTCACCTTCAGCGTCTACACGGTCGTCGGCAGCGGCGCCTGGAACACTCTGCTCCTCGGCGTCGGTGCGGCGCTCGGCACGCAGCACGAGCAGCTGGAGCAGTACCTCGGATACCTCGACTACGCCGTCTACACGGCGATCGCGGTCGCCCTCGTGGTGCTGGTCGCTCGCCGGGTGCGAGAAGCGGCGGGAGAGCGGAGAGCTGTTGCGGACGGCGAGGAGTGAGAAGCCGAAGTGCCCCCGCTGGGACTCGAACCCAGACTGAAGCGATTTTAAGTCGCCTGCCTCTGCCATTGGGCTACGGGGGCCGCGTCGTCAGCCTATCGCCGCGCGGCGGCTGCGACCGGGTGCCGCGGGGGATGATCCGGAGTATGGGGAGGCCTTAGGGTGGGGGAGTGCTCGACCTCATCGACGAACTGAGCCCCGTTCAGGGTGCGCCCGCGATCGCCCCGGAGTGGGAGGATCCGGCCCGTTACTGGCCACGCCTCTCCGCCGCGACCGGACACCTGCCGGCGCCAGTCGGGGTGATCGACCGAGACGCGCTCCGCTACAACGCGATGGACCTGCTGGTGCGCGCAGGCGGACTCCCCATCCGTGTCGCCTCCAAGTCGGTGCGCGTGCGGGCCGTGCTCGACGCAGTGCTGAAACTCCCCGGATTCCGTGGCATCCTCGCGTTCACGCTCGAGGAGGCGCTGTGGCTGGCCGAGACGCACGACGACATCATGCTCGGCTATCCGACGGTGGATCGCGCGGGTCTGGAGCGGCTCTTCGCCGACGAGCAGGCGGCGCAGCGCATCACGCTGATGGTCGACGATCTCGTCCACCTCGACCTGATCGACAGTGTCGCCGGTCCCGCAGCCCGCCCCGAGATCCGGGTCGCGATCGACGTCGACGCGTCCTGGCGATCCTCGATCCTCGGCCACATCGGAGTCCGACGATCGGCGCTCTTCACCGCCGGCGAGGTCGCCGGCTTCGCCCGCAAGGTCGTCGCTCGGCCCGGGTTCCGGCTCGTCGGACTGCAGATGTACGACGCGCAGATCGCGGGTCAGGGCGACGATGCCGGGCCCGACGCGCCACTGATCCGCATGGTGCAGGCGCGCTCGAGGAACGAATTGCGGGAGCGTCGGGCGGCCATCGTCGCCGCCGTGGGGGCGATCGCTCCGCTGGAGATCCTCAACGGCGGCGGCACCGGCTCGCTCGAGTTCACGGGCAGCGACGAATCACTCACCGAGGCGAGCGCGGGGAGCGGGCTGCTCGGCGGCCATCTGTTCGACGGATACCGGTCGTTCCGCCCCGCCCCGGCCTCGGCCTTCGCGTTCGATGTGGTGCGCCGGCCGGCCGACGACATCGCCACGGTGCTGGGCGGAGGGTGGATCGCCTCCGGCCCTGCTCTCGCCTCCCGTCAGCCGCGCCCGGTGTGGCCCGAGGGACTCCGCACGCTCGGGCGTGAGGCCGCCGGCGAGGTGCAGACGCCGCTGCAGGGGCCTGCCGCGACGTCGCTGGGAGTGGGGGATCGCGTCTGGTTCCGGCATGCGAAGAGCGGAGAGCCCGCGGAGCGCATCGAGCGCTATCACCTGGTGTCGGGGGAGCAGGTCATCGACGAGCTTCCCACCTACCGCGGCGAGGGAAAGGCGTTCCTGTGACGAGAATCGGCGGCTCCTGGCAGAACTGGGGCCGGTCGGCCTCGGTGCGTCCCGTGCGCGTGGAGCGTCCGCGCAGTCCCGAGGGTGTGCAGCGCGCGGTGATCGCGGCGGTGAAGCACGGTCTCAGCGTGAAGGCCGTGGGCGCGGGGCACAGCTTCACCGGCATCGCCGTCGCGCCCGGCGTCCTGTTGGAACTCGACGACCTGCAGGGTCTCGTCTCGGCGGATGCGGCCAGCGGACGGGTCACCCTTCTCGCGGGTACGAGGCTGCATCGCATCCCCGGCCTGCTCGCCCCCTACGGGCTGGCCATGGAGAACCTCGGTGACATCGACCGTCAGTCCATCTCCGGGGCGATCTCCACCGGAACCCATGGCACCGGCGCGCAGTTCGGCGGCCTGGCGACACAGGTCGTCGGCATCACCATGGTCACGGCCGAAGGAGAACTCCTCCGCATCGACGACGAGCACGAGAGCGAACTGCTGCCGGCCGTCGCGCTCGGGCTCGGTGCGCTCGGCATCATCGTCGAGGTCACGCTGCAGTGCGTCCCGGCTTTCGTCATGCACGCCATCGATGAGCCCGCCCCTCTCGACGACGTGCTCGCCACGCTCGATGAGCGCGTGGCCGCCTCGGATCACTTCGAGTTCTACTGGTTCCCGCACACCGACGTCGCGCTGACGAAGCGTCAGACACGGCTGCCGGAGTCGACGGTGCGCAAACCGCTCCCCGTGGTCGGCAGATGGATCGACGAGACGCTCCTCTCCAACGGCGTCTACCGGGTTGTGTGCGCCGCGGGGCAGGTCGTTCCGGCGATGACGCCGCCGTTCAGCAGACTGGCCGTGAAGCTCACCGGAGACCGTGAGTACACCGAGCTGTCGCATCGGGTGCTCATCCAGAGCCGGACCGTGCGGTTCCGTGAGATGGAGTATGCGCTGCCGGCCGAGAATGTCGTGCCGGCGTTCCAGGCGGTCCGCGCCCTGATCGCTCAGCGCGGGTGGCGCATCGAGTTCCCGATCGAAGTGCGCTTCGCGGCGGAGGACGACCGGTGGCTGTCGACGGCGCATGGGCGCTCGAGCGCCTACATCGCGGTGCACCGGTATTGGCGCGCCGACCCGTCGGAATACTTCAACGCGGTGGAGGAGATCATGCTCGAGTTCGGTGGCCGCCCGCACTGGGGGAAGCTGCACACTCTGACGGACGAGACGCTCCGCGAGCGCTATCCGCGATTCGACGACTTCGTCGGGCTCCGCGACCGCCTGGATCCGGAGCGGCGCTTCACGAATCGCTATCTCGATCGCGTGCTCGGAGCCTGACACGGTCCGAGACCGCGGCCCCGGCATGCGCCCAGTCCACGTGCAGGGTGCGCGTCTAGGATGAGAGAAACACGAGGAAGGGTGGGCCTCTGATGGAATGGCTCGTGCCGGTACTGATCGTTGTCGGAGTGATCCTGCTCGCCGGCATCTATCTGTGGGCCACGTACAACTCGCTGGTGCAGCTGAAGGTCCGCGTCGACGAGGCGTGGAGCGGCATCACGGTGCAGCTGAAGCGACGAGCCGACCTCATCCCCAACCTCATCGAGACGGTCAAGGGGTACGCCTCCCACGAGAAGGCCGTCTTCGAGAACGTCACCCGTGCGCGCGCCGAGACGCTGTCCGCCGGCGGGCCCGGTGAGGCCGGAATCGCCGAGGGACACCTCCAACAGGCACTTCGCAGTCTTTTCGCGGTCGCCGAGGCGTATCCGCAGCTGCAGGCGAGCACGAACTTCCTCCAGGTACAGCAGGCGTTGGTCGATACGGAAGACAAGATCCAGGCCGCGCGTCGCTTCTACAACGGCGGCGTTCGCGAGCTCAACACCAAGATCAAGGTCTTCCCGAACAACCTGTTCGCCAAGGGACTCGGCTTCACCGAGCGCGAGTTCTTCGAGGTCGCCGACAACAGCGCGATCTCCGAGCCGCCCCGCGTGCAGTTCTGATCCGACGCGCGCTCACCAGGCGGTCAGCACCACGTCGTCCGCGGTGAACGACACGTCGCCGCGCACGGCCCACGTGTCGGTCCGATAGGTGGTCTCGCGCTTCGCGCCGTCTTGACCGGTTCCGGCGACGGTCGCGACGAGCACCCCATCTTCTGCGCTGAACCCGGTAGCCGACAACGTCATGGTCGGCAGCTCCTCCACGCGGTATCGGATGTCGGTGACCGCGCGGAACTCCGTGCCCCAGGGGATGCGGATGCCGCAACCGTCGGGCGGGGCCGCGGCGCCCGGTTCCGTACAGGTCGCGAGGTGCTCGTCGAGCTGCTTCTGAGCCGCGCCCGTCGCCTCGGCGCGGACGGACACGTCGACATCGACGGCTGTCTCGTGGCCGGGGAGCACGGTCACCGACTTCTCGCCGTTGAGCAACGCCACCGGCGCGGCGGTGACGGTGTAGGTCGCCGGCAGCAGCGCCGTCGCCTCGCCGGCGGGCAGGATCTGCTCCCCGACGGCGACGAATGTGCCGACCGATGGAGTGGCGCTCACGCTGCCCCGCCCGGAATCGTCCACGACCCATCGTCCGTCGATGGGGGAGAGCGTCACCTCTGCCGTGTGCTCTTCATCGGCCAGGCGGAAGGAGATCTCGGCCACCGCCGTCGCTCCCCCGATCGGGGCGCTGTCATCGCCCGTGACGGAGGTCACCTCCGCATCCTCGACGAGTGCCGTCGCGCCGGAGAACGCCTCCAGGGTCTCCGGTGAGACCACGGCGCCGGTCTTCTCCACCGCTGCCGGGTCACCGGATTCGAGCGCGCGCAGGTACGCGACAGCGGCCTCCTGCGCAGTGGCAGGACGACTCGTCGCCTGCAAGATCCACACACCGGTGACGACGGCCGCAACGACTCCCGCAACGCTGCCGATCAGCCACCAACGGCGCCGACTCATGGGGCGCTCTCTCTGGCGTGCACGTGGCGATGCACACTGCCACCCGCCCCGGTCAGCGCGCCGTGCAGCGCCGAGGTGGCATCGCCCCAACCCGAGATCGAGACCCGTTCCAGGCCCTGCCAGGCGGCTGCCAGGGCCAGTTCCGCGGCGACGGGCTCGGCATCGCCGGGCCGAGCCTGCGGCTCCCACCACGCGGACTGCACCTGCAGAGTGGAGCTGGCGCGGTCGGCCTTGAGATCGACGCGCGCCACGATGCGGTCGCCGACGAGCACGGGTAGCGAGTAGTAGCCGAACCGACGCTTCTCGGCCGGCACGTAGATCTCGATGCGGTAGTCGAGATCGAAGATGCGGAGCGCCCTGTCGCGGAACCACACCACCGGATCGAACGGCGTCAGAACGGCCGCGGTGTCGACCTTGCGCGGCAACACGGCGTCGCGATGCCGCCACGCGGGCAGCGGACGGCCGCCGCGCTCCCACCCGCGCACCTGGACAGGGAGCAGTTCGCCGGCGTCGACGAGCTCGCTGATCGAGCGTGCGACTGTGGCGCGGTCGCGGATCCGGTAGTAGTCGGCGAGGTCGGACTGCGTCGCGACACCGCTCGAGCGGGCCGCACGTCGCGTCAATTCCAGGATCGCCTCGTCGCGGGAGATCTCCCGCGATCGGATCCCGTCGGGGATCACCTGCTCGGCCAGCGCGTATGTGCGCTCGAAGCCCCTGCGGCCGCTGACGGCGACATCCCCTGTGCGCCAGAGGTGTTCGAGTGCGAGCTTGGCCTCGTCCCAGTCCCACCAGGTGCCGCGCTCTCGAGGCGCGTCGTCACGCAGGTCGGCGGGACGCAGCGGCCCCCTGGCGCGCAGCTCGTCCTGCACCCACTGCACCGTGCGCGCGTTGTTGCTCATCCACGAATCTTCACCCGCCCACTTCCGCCGGAAGTCGTCCATGCGGAATCGCCACAGCGGCCAGTCCGCGACCGGGATGAACGTCGCCTCGTGGGCGAGGTACTCGACGTAGTGGGTGGTGCGGGAGAGGAAGACCCTGTCGAGGAGCGCCGGGTCGTACGAGCCCAGACGTGAGAACAGGGGCAGGTAGTGCGAGCGTGCGAACACGTTCACCGAGTCGATCTGAAGCACGCCCAGGCGGTCCATCACCCGGTGCACGTGGCGCGCGGCGACGGAGGCGGGCCTCGCGCGGGTGAACCCCTGCGCTGCGAGGGCGATTCGCCGGGCCTGCGTCGAACTGAGGGTCTCGGTCACGTCGCCAGCGTATCGCCGGACGCCGACATCGCTCCCGCTCGGCGATGGATGCGTCGAACGGCATACCGCTTGACCGTAGACTTGGGCGATGAGCGAGGACCAGCGCCCCCGGCTGCGAGATCTCTTCCGTCCGCGCCCGGTCTCCACAGACCGCACCGTGACGACCGATGCCGATGAGGCGGTGCCCTTGCCGCTGAGGATCACAGCGAGCTATTCGTGGCGGCTGCTGATCATCGCGGCCGCGATCGGCGTCTTCATCTGGCTGGTGATGCTGCTGAAGCTCCTGGTCATCCCGCTGATGGTCGGCATCCTCATCACGGCGCTCCTGTGGCCGGCCTTCTCGTTCATGCTGCGACACGGACTCCCCCGCTGGCTGGCGATCGCCATCTCGCTCATCGGAACGGCCGCCATCGTGACCGGGCTGATGTGGCTGGTCGTCTGGCAGGTTCGTGCCCAGCTGCCCGACGTGCAGGCTCGCTCGACCGAGGCGTTCGACCAGTTCCAGGTCTGGCTGCATGAAGGCCCCCTGAACCTCTCCGACACCCAGATCGCCGACTACCTGCAGCAGGGCCTCGACTTCCTCAATGAGCAGACGCAGGCCCTCTGGACGGGTGCGCTGGCCATCGGAACGACGGTGGGACACGTCGCCACCGGCGCGCTGCTGTCGCTGTTCATCCTCATCTGCCTGCTCGCCGACGGCGCAGGCATCTGGCGGTGGACCGTCAAGATCTTCCCGCGCAAGGCCCGCCCGGCGGTCGACGGGGCCGCGCGAAACGGCTGGGCGACGATCGTGAATTACGCCCGCACGCAGTTGTTCGTGGCCACCATCGACGCGATCGGCATCGGCCTCGGGGCCTTCCTGCTGCAGGTGCCGCTCGCGCTTCCGGTCGCCGTCCTGGTGTTCCTCGGCTCCTTCATCCCGATCGTGGGTGCGGTCGCGACCGGCGCTGTCGCCGTGTTCCTCGCCCTCGTCTACAACGGACCGTGGATCGCGCTGTGGATGCTCGTGGTCGTGCTGGCGGTGCAGCAGATCGAGGGGCACATCCTGCAGCCGATCATGATGGGCTCTGCGGTGAAGGTCCACCCGCTCGCCGTCGTCCTCGTCGTGGCGGGCGGCGCGATGATCGCCGGCATCCCCGGGGCGCTCTTCGCCGTTCCGTTGGCCGCTTTCGTCAACGTCGCGGCCGTGACCATCAGCTCCGGCTCCTGGCGCACCGGCGTCGGGCCCAGCGGAGACCTTATCTGGAGCACAGTACCGCGCGAGCGGAGACGGAGGAATCGATGAGCGAAGTCCCCAGCCTGACCGAGTTCGAGCTAGCGGCTCAGAGTCTGGCTGAGGTGATCTCGCACACGCCGACGCTGCCGTCGCGAGCCCTCTCCGACATCCACGGAGGCACCGTCCTGCTGAAGATGGAGAATCTTCAGCGCACCGGCTCGTTCAAGATCCGCGGTGCCGCGTATCGCCTGTCGCGGCTGAGCGCCGAGGAGCGCTCGCGGGGCGTCGTCGCCGCATCCGCGGGCAACCACGCCCAGGGCGTCGCACTCGCGGCTCAGGCGCTCGGCATCCCCGCGACGATCTTCATGCCGCTGGGGGTTCCGGTTCCCAAGCTCCTCGCCACCCGCGGGTACGGCGCAGAGGTCGTGCTGGAGGGCGAGACCGTGGCCACCTCGCTGCGGCTCGCAGCGGAGTTCTCCGAGCGCACCGGTGCCGTGCTGATCCACCCGTTCGACCACCGGGACATCGTGATCGGGCAGGGGACCCTCGGGCTCGAACTGCTCGATGATGCGCCGGACGTCGACACCGTGGTCCTCGGCATCGGCGGTGGAGGGCTGATCGCCGGAGTCGCCGCCGCGGTGAAGGCGCGTGCCGCCGAGCTCGGGCGCACCGTGCGCGTCATCGGCGTCCAGGCCGAGAACGCCGCCGCTGTGCCCCCGTCTCTCGCTGCGGGGGAGCCCGTCGACATCGTCACGCGACCGACCATCGCCGACGGCATCCTGGTCGCCCGTCCCGGCGCCATCCCGTTCGACATCATCAAGGACCTCGTCGATGAGGTCGTCACCGTGTCCGACGACGATCTCGCGCGGGCGATCCTGATCCTGCTGGAGCAGGCGAAGGTCGTGGTGGAGCCTGCCGGCGCGGCGGGCGTCGCGGCGATCCTGGCGGGCAAGGTCTCCGGCACCGGCACGACCATGGCGGTGCTCTCGGGCGGCAACATCGATCCGCTGCTGCTGCAGCGCGTGGTCTCGCACGGGCTCGCGGCCTCCGGGCGATACCTCACCATCCGCGTCCCGTTGCCCGACCGCCCCGGCCAGCTGGCCCGGGTGTCCGAGCTCATCGCCGAGGCAGGGGCCAACGTCATCGAGGCGATGCACACCCGTCACGGTCACGGTCTTCAGATCAGCGAGGTCATCCTCGAGCTCAGCGTCGAGACGCGAGGGCCCGAGCACTCGGAGCACACGCTCGACACGTTGCGCCGCGCAGGCTTCGAGCCCATCCTCGTCGCGGACTGACCGTCGAAACCACGCAGAAGCGCCCCGCCTCCGAGAGGATGCGGGGCGCTTCTCCGTGAGGTGTCAGCCCGAGTAGGTCTCGACATTCACGATCTCGACGCTGATGGAACGCCCGTTCGGCGCTTCGTATGCCGACTTCTCGCCGACCTTGAGTCCGAGGATCGCCTGACCGAGCGGGCTGGCCTCGCTGTAGACGTCGAGGTCGCTGCCGACGGCGATCTCGCGGCTGCCGAGGAGGAAGACCTCTTCGCCCCCGGCGACGAGCGCAGTGACGACGGTGCCCGGCTCGACGATCCCGCGGCTGGCGGGAGCCTCTCCGACCTTGGCGGTCTTCAGCAGAGCTTCGAGAGTGCGGATGCGGGCCTCCTGCTTGCCCTGTTCATCCTTCGCGGCGTGATAGCCGCCGTTCTCCTTGAGGTCGCCCTCTTCGCGGGCCGCCTCGATGCGCTTGGCGATCTCATCGCGACCGACGGTGGACAGGTGCTCCAGCTCGGCGACGAGCCGGTCATATGCTTCCTGCGTGAGGAAGGGAACCTGAGCATCGGTGGACATGACGAAGCTCCTTCTTTCGGGATCCCTCCGGCGTGCTGCGGGGGATATGCCAAGACGCCCCGGCACGGTGCCGGGGCGTCGTCTGTCTGGCACGAGTCTAGGCGACCCAGCAGGTGTTCACCAAACCTGTGGTCGCCTCCGCCACGGTGGGAATGGTGACCGATCGGGTCTGCGAGTGGCTGTCTCCGGCGGGGATCTCGACGATCTTCCAGCCGACCACGCCGAACTCCTCATCGAGTGCTTCGAGCGCGCACACGACCTCTCGACCCTGTACGCCGGTCACCTGGAAGCTCACTTCCACCGAGTGCTCGTCGACCAGCGTGAAGCCCAGATCGTCGGCGTCCACGGAGGCCATCGACTGCGCGACCGTCATCCAGCTGAAGGTGCCGACGACGAGCAGCGCGAGGCCGCCGCCGACGATCCACGGCCATCGACGTCGTCGCGTTCGGCCGTAGCGTTCGTCGAGCTGTTGTGCGGTCGTCACAGGTGGGTCTTCCCGGTCGTTAGGCTGGTGATACCAGGTTATGCGACCTGCGTACGAAAGGCCGATTCATGCTCGCTCTGACCGAGACCCCGATGCCGACACCGTCGATGACGGTGGATCCGGAGGCTGTCTCTCCCGGGTTCGTCGGCTTCGCCGTGATCGTGGTGATCGTGCTCGCCGTGATCCTGCTGATCTGGGACATGAATCGGCGCATCCGCCGCGTCCGATACCGCGATGAGGTGCGCGAGGAACTCGACGCCGAGGAAGCCGCCCGTGCCGCCGCCGACGGCGCGTCGGGGTCGCCGGTGTCGCCGGAGGCCGAGGGCTCGAGTCGTCCGGACGCCGGCGACGAACCGCCCACTCGCTGAGCGCATCGCGGCCTCTCTCGTGGGCACTCGCCGGTGAGGTCGCGGTAGGCCCCGACTACGGCGCGCCGAGCGACGGCGACAGCGGCGCGAGGGCGATGAGCAGGCACGCGGTCCAGTGGCACAGGAACGCGAGCACGGTGCACACATGGAAGATCTCGTGGAAGCCGAAATGGCCCGGCCACGGGTTCGGCTTCTTCAGTGCGTAGACCACCGCGCCTCCGGTGTACAGAAGCCCGCCGACGATCACGAGCACCATCATCGCGACGTTGGCAGCGAGAAGATCGCCCATGTACATGACGGCCGCCCAACCGAGCAGCAGATACAGGGCGACGTAGAGCCAGCGCGGTGCGTTGATCCAGAAGACGCGGAAGAGGATTCCGATCACGGTTCCGCCCCAGACGAGGCAGAGCAGCAGCAAGCCCTTCGCCGGCGGCAGCGCGAGAACCGCCAGCGGCGTGTAGGTGCCGGCGATCAGCAGCAGGATGTTCGCGTGATCGATCCGCTTCAGGAGCACCTTCACCTTCGGCTTCCAGTCGAACCGGTGGTAGAGCGCGGAGTTGCCGAACAGCAGCATCGAGGTGAGCATGAACACGGCGGATGCCCATTTCGCTGCGGCGCCGTCGGCCAGGAGGATCAGGACCGTTCCGGCGACCACCGCCACCGGGAAGGTGCCCGCGTGGATCCACCCTCGCCAGCTGGGCCGGATCTCCACCGCGGCATCGACCTCGCCGGCGGCATGCAGCGGGAGCTCGGGGACGTCGGGACCGGAGTGTTCGGGAGTGCTCACGTGCTCACTCTAAGCCGCCGCGCATACCTCGACGAGCACATGATCCTCAGCATCCGCACACGGTGGCGAAAGTCTCGACACGGTAGCGTAGGGAGGTGATATCACGCGAGAATCCGGTGAGAGGGCCGCTGTATCGGCTCTACACCAGTCGACTGCGTCGCCACCTCGATCCCGCCTCCGTCCCGCATCACGTGGCGATGATGATCGACGGCAACAGGCGATGGGCGCGCCAGCTCGGGTTCGACAGCGCAGCCGAGGGCCACCGGGCCGGCGCTGCGAAGATGCACGAGTTCCTCGGTTGGTGCGACGAGCTGGGCGTGCGGGTGGTGTCGCTTTATCTGCTCTCCAGCGACAATCTGCGAAAGCGGGACTCCGCAGAGCTCGCCGACCTCATCGAGATCATCGCCGAACTGGCGGAGGCGTTGTCGCAGGAGGGCAACTGGCGGGTCAAGCACGTCGGGCGCTCCGACATCCTCCCGCCCGAGCTCGCCAGAGTGCTCGCCGATGCCGAGGAGCGCACCAAGGACCACAGCGGCCTGCATGTGAATCTCGCCGTCGGGTACGGCGGCCGCAACGAGATCGTCGACGCCGTTCGCAGCATCATCACCAAGCACGAGGCCTCGGGCGGAACCCTGGAGGACCTCGCCGCCCACCTCACGCCCGAGATGATCGGCGAGCACCTGTACACCGGGGGACAGCCGGATCCGGATCTCGTCATCCGCACGAGTGGCGAGCAGCGACTCAGCGACTTCCTGCTCTGGCAGAGCGCACACAGCGAGTTCTACTTCGTCGAGGCGCTCGGACCCGACCTGCGACAGGTCGACTTCCTCCGCGCGATCCGCGACTACACGGATCGCGAACGTCGGTTCGGCCGCTGACCAGGGGCGGCGCGCGGGGCACCGTGCCACAATGACGCAGTGAGCACTTTCCAGGACTACGTCGACACCTTCGGCAATGAGTCCGGCTACCTGAACTGGGCGGCTTTCGGCCCGTTGTCTCCGTCGGTACGCGAAGAGATCTTCGCCGATGCCGACCTCCTGGGGAGCGGACGCCCGTCCTCCCTGTCCCTGGTCGCCGAGCGCGTCAGACAGGCCCAGGAGCTCGTCGCGGAGCTGCTCGGGGGCGACGCGGACGACGTCACGCTGCAGCCCTCGTCGACGCACGGACTCATGCACGCTCTGTACGGCATCTCCGGGTCGGTGATCGCGAGCACGGCGGAGTTCCCCAGCGTCAGCTTGACGCTCGACCGGGCTGCGACGGCATCGGACCGCGCGGTCACGCCGCGGTGGATCACCCCCGACGACGGGCGGGTGACCCCGGACGCGGTCGCCGAGGCGCTCGACGACGAGGTCGTCGCACTGGCGGTGAGTCACGTCGACTTCCGCACCGGGTACCGTGCCGACCTCGCCGCACTGCGTGAGGTCATCGGCCCCGACCGCCTGCTCGTCGTCGACGCGGTGCAGTCGTTCGGCGTGATCGACACCGACTACACGGCTGCCGACGTCGTGGTCGGGCACGGCTACAAATGGCTGCGCGCGGGACGAGGCAGCGCGTTCGCCTGGTTCGCACCGCGTGCACGAGAGCGGATCGTCCCCGTGCTCTCCGGGATCACCGGAACCACGGCGACCGACCTGGTCGTCGATGAGCTGCCCCCACCGGCCGCATCCGCCAGGGCCTTCACGGTCAGCCAGCCGGACACCCTCGCTGCGGGACGGCTCGCGATCGGCGTGCGCGATGTCCGCGACGCCGGCGTCGCACACATCGAGGAGCAACTCGCCGAGCGCGTCGACACCGTGATCGAGATCGCTGATCGCCACGGCATCGACGTGACCTCGCCACGCGAGCGCTCCCAGCGTGCCGGCATCGTCGCGCTGGCGCCGGAAGAACCCGCACGCCTCGCGGCGGCGCTGGCGAACGCGGGAATCGTCGTGACGGCACGCGGATCCTCGGTGCGCATCGCCCCGCACGCGGGCACGGACGCGGCGACCCTCGAACGACTGGATGAGACGCTGCACGCATTCGGCAACGAGACGTTCATCAGCGTGTAACGAATCCTGGCGTGTCGAATTCGGGTTAATCCACTCAGCGGTCGTACGTTCTAGGCATCGGGCAAGGCGCCCGCTCGAGTCGGCCTCAGGTTCGCGGCTCGTGACCCCCTGGTCGACTCGTTCGAATAGCCGGGATTCCCCGGGTCGGGAGTGGGTCGTGACCACACGTACAGCGCAGCAGGCCAGCAGCACCGCGCAGCAGTCCACCCGTAAGACGTCGAGCCGGGCATCGTCCGCCGATCCGGATCAGGATCTGCGCACGTATGTGCTCGACACCTCCGTTCTGCTGAGCGATCCGCAGGCGTTCTTCCGGTTCGCCGAGCACTCGGTCGTCGTCCCGGTCGTCGTGATCACGGAGCTGGAGGGAAAGCGCCACGACCCCGAGATCGGCTACTTCGCACGACAGGCGCTGCGGCACCTCGACGATCTGCGCATCGAGCACGGACGCCTGGACTTCCCGGTCGAGGTCGGGGAAGGTGGCACGCTCCGTGTCGAACTCGCGAACACCGACTCCTCGGTGCTCCCGGCGGGAATCCGGCTCAGCGACAACGACACCCGCATCCTGTCGGTCGCGATGCACCTCGCACAGGACGGCCAGGACGTCACGATCGTCTCGAAGGACCTGCCGATGCGCGTGAAGGCCGCATCGCTGGGACTCCGCGCCGAGGAGTACCTCGCTGAACAGGCGGTGGACTCCGGATGGACCGGCATCTCGACCCTCGACCTCTCCGGCGACGACATCAGCGACCTCTACGAGAGCGAAGTCGGCATCAGCGAGCAGGCCCGAGGGCTCCCGGTCAATACGGGGCTGATCATCCACTCCGAGCGCGGTTCCGCTCTCGGGAGGGTCACGGGTGACGGCGAGTACCGCCTGGTTCGCGGCGACCGCGACATCTTCGGGATGCACGGACGCTCGGCCGAGCAGCGGATCGCGATCGACCTGCTGCTCGACCCGGAGGTCGGTATCGTCTCGCTCGGCGGTCGCGCGGGAACCGGCAAGTCGGCGCTCGCCCTGTGCGCGGGGCTCGAGGCCGTACTGGAGCGCCAGCAGCAGAAGAAGATCATCGTGTTCCGGCCGCTGTTCGCGGTCGGCGGCCAGGAGCTCGGCTACCTCCCCGGCGACCAGGGCGAGAAGATGGGCCCCTGGGGTCAAGCGGTGTTCGACACGCTCGGCTCGGTCGTCTCCGGCAACGTCATCGAAGAGGTCGTCGAGCGCGGCCTGCTCGAAGTCCTTCCGCTCACGCACATCCGCGGACGCTCTCTGCACGATGCCTTCGTGATCGTCGACGAGGCGCAATCGCTCGAGCGGAACGTGCTGCTCACGGTGCTGAGCCGCATGGGGCAGAACTCGCGCGTCATCCTCACGCACGACGTCGGTCAGCGGGACAACCTCCGCGTCGGCCGGCACGACGGGATCGCCAGTGTGATCGAGACCCTGAAGGGGCACGACCTGTTCGGTCACGTCACCCTGACGCGCTCCGAGCGCTCGGCCATCGCGGCCCTCGTCACCGAGCTCCTGGAGGGCGGAGAGCTCAGCTGACGGCGGAAACACCGGATGCCGCGAGGAACGAGTCCCCGCGGCATCCGGTCGTCGGTCGGCCCGTGTGGGTCAGCCCGGGTGGGTCATCGACAGCAGATCGAGCTTCTCGTCCAGCTGCTCCAGCGTGAGGTCACCGCGCTCGACGTAGCCGAGGTCGATGACGGCGTCGCGTACGGTGATGCCCTTGGCGACCGAGTGCTTGGCGATCTTCGCCGCCGCCTCGTAGCCGATGAGCTTGTTCAGCGGCGTCACGATCGAGGGGCTCATGCCCGCGAAGGCCGCCGCCCGGTCGACGTTGGCCTGGAGGCCATCGATCGTCTTGTCGGCGAGCACGCGCGAGGCGTTCGACAGCAGTCGGATCGACTCGAGCACGGCAGTGCCCATCACCGGGATGGCGACGTTCAGTTCGAAGGAACCGGATGCCCCGGCCCAGGCGACCGTCGCGTCGTTGCCGATCACGCGCGCGCACACCATCAGCACGGCCTCGGGGACGACCGGGTTGACCTTGCCGGGCATGATCGAGGAGCCGGGCTGGAGGTCGGGGATGTGCAGCTCGCCGAGGCCCGTGTTGGGGCCGGAGCCCATCCACCGCAGATCGTTGTTGATCTTGGTGAGCGAGACCGCGATCGTGCGCAGTGCGCCGGACGCCTCGACCAGGCCGTCGCGGTTGGCCTGTGCCTCGAAGTGATCCTTCGCCTCGGTGATGGGCAGCTCGGTCTCGGCCGCGAGGAGCGCGATGACCTTCTGCGGGAAGCCGAGGGGCGTGTTGATTCCGGTGCCGACGGCGGTGCCGCCCAGCGGAACCTCGGCGACGCGGGGGAGGGCCGACTGCACGCGCTCGATGCCCAGGCGCACCTGACGGGCGTAGCCGCCGAACTCCTGGCCGAGGGTCACGGGCGTGGCATCCATGAGGTGCGTGCGGCCGGACTTGACCGCGTCCTTCCACAGCTCGGCCTTCGCCTCGAGGGCGACGGCGAGGTGGTCGAGCGCCGGGATGAGGGTGTCGATGAGGGCCTGCGTCACGGCGATGTGCACCGACGTCGGGAACACGTCGTTCGACGACTGCGACGCGTTCACGTGGTCGTTGGGGTGAACGGTCGAGCCGAGGATGCCGGTCGCGAGCGTCGCGAGCACCTCGTTCATGTTCATGTTCGACGAGGTGCCGGAGCCGGTCTGGTAGGTGTCGACCGGGAACTCGCCGTCGTGCGCACCCGAGGCAACCTGGTCGGCGGCCTGGGCGATCGCGTCGGCGATGGCGCCGTCGAGGGTGCCGAGCTCCTTGTTGGCGAGTGCTGCCGCCTTCTTGATCCGCGCGAGGGCGGCGATCTGCGTCGACTCCAGCCCCTTGCCCGAGATCGGGAAGTTCTCCACGGCGCGCTGCGTCTGCGCTCCGTAGAGCGCGTTCACGGGCACCCGCACCTCACCCATGGTGTCGTGCTCGATCCGGTAGCCCTGCGCATTTTCGCCGCTGCGCTGGTCGGTGTCGGTCATTCAGAACCCTCCTTGGTTTCGGGGTCGATCCCCTTGGTGACGTCCTCGGTGTCGATTCCGACCGTGATGACGGGCACCGCCACGCCCTCGGCCAGACGGTAGTTGGCGCCGACGATGCCGAGACGGCCCTCGGCGACGGCGTTGCTGATGATCTCGGACGACTGCAGCAGGTCGCGCACCGTGTTGCGCAGGTGCTCGATGCCGACCAGCTCGGAGTCGATGTCGGCGACCGTGCCGCCGCCGTTCTCTGCCAGCACCTTCCGGGCGGCGGGGACGATCGGGGCGATCAGCTTCCAGATGTGCGGCGGCAGAGGAGCGGCGTCGATCGCTGTGCCGTCGATCGCCGCGCGGACCGCGCCGCAGGAGTCGTGGGCGAGGACCACGATCAGAGGAACCTCGAGCACCGCCACCGCATACTCGAGGCTCGCGACGATCGACTCGCCCATCACCTGACCGGCGTTGCGGACGACGAACAGGTCACCGAGCCCGAGGTCGAAGATGATCTCCGCGGCGAGGCGCGAGTCCGAGCAGCCGAACAGCGTCGCGACGGGATGCTGCGCCGCGGCCAGGTCCTTGCGTCGGGCCACGTCCTGGTTCGGATGCAGTGGCTCGTCGGCGACGAAACGGCGGTTCCCCTCCTGCATCTGCTGCCAGGCTGCGGAGGGGGACAGGGGGTGCGTCATGAGGCCTCCGAGATGTCGCGGATCTGCGGGATGAGGGATTCGGCGAGCTCCGCGGTGGAGTCCGCCGAGCGTGCGCCGTAGAGCAGGATGTAGTCGTCGCCCGCCTGAGTGCCGATGGCGTAGGTGACGTTCGCGTTCGACTCGGCGCTGGCGGGCTTGTAGACGTCCCACTCGAGTCCGCCGATGCGCACCGTGTCCGTGGGAGCGATGCCGTTCAGGCGCTGCGGAGCCCAGGACGCGTCGGCGTCGAAGGCCTGCGCGACCTTGACGAACCCGCGTTCGGTGTCGGATTTCGGGGCGAGTGTCACTTCCCAGACCACCGTGGCGCCGCCCTGCATCTCTGCGTCGTTCGCGCGCCAGAAGGTGCCGAGCTCGGGGATCAGGACGGGGCGTTCCATCGAGGACTCCACGCCTTCGGCCACGGCCGCGACGTCGAGCGGCTTGCGCTCCACCGGCTCGCCCCGCGGCACGGCGAAGATGATGACGGCGACGACGGCCACCGTGACCAGCAGGGCTGCGATGAGATTGCGGAAGGTCTGACTGGATCGATAGGCCTTGCTGGAGGCCGCCTTGCGGGCGGCGGTCTCTTCGGGCGTCTCCGGGCGACCGAGCTCGGCGATGATCGGAGGCTGCTTGCTCATGCGTCTCCGCCAGGCGTCTCGTCGGATGCGGCGGCACGTGCGGCGTCCAGTCGGCGCTTCGCACCGAGCAGCCACTCCTCGCAGCGGGCGGCCAGCGCCTCGCCACGCTCCCAGAGGGCGAGCGAGTGCTCGAGCGTCGGAGAGCCCTGCTCGAGCTCGGCGACGACCTTCACCAGCTCGTCACGGGCTGCCTCGAACGACAGCGTTTCCACGGGGATGTCGTTCAGCGCGCTCACTCCTCCATCCTACGTCGTGCGTCGCGCCGGCCCGGCTCAGTCGCTCTCAGGGATCTCGCCCTCCGAGCGGGCAGCCACCGAACCGCGATCGACCGTGATCGTGAGGCTGCTGCCGGCCGGGGCATCCGCCGCATCGCGAAGGATCACTCCGCCGTCGAGGTGCGCGATCGCGTAACCGCGAGCCAGGGTCGCCGCGGGGGATAGCGCTCGCAGGGAGGCACGCAGCTCGCTGGTGCGACGGCCTGCGGTGTCGAGCTGTCGAGTGAGGCTGTCGCGGCCACGCGACAGCAGGAGCCACAGCTCCTGGGCGCGCGCGTCGATGATCGGGGCGGGGGAGCGCAGGACCGGGCGGGAGCGGAGCTGGTCGAGCTGGGCGATGTCGTGCGAGAGCCGTTGGGTGAGGCGTGTCGTCGCGCGTGAGCGCAACTGAGCGATGAGCGCCCGCTGCTCCCCGACATCCGGCACGACGCGCTTCGCTGCATCGGTAGGGGTGGAGGCCCGGAGGTCGGCGACGTCGTCGAGCAGGGGATGATCGTTCTCGTGTCCGATCGCGCTGACGACGGGGGTGGACGCCGCGGCCACCGCGCGCACCAGACGCTCGTCGCTGAAGCCGAGGAGCGTCTGCGGGTCGCCGCCGCCGCGGGCGATGATGATGACGTCGACTTCGGGGTCGGCATCCAGCCTCGCGAGAGCGGCCAGGGTGTCCGGCACGCAGCGATCTCCCTGCACGGCGGCGTACTCGGTGCGGAAGCGGACCTGCGGCCAGCGCAGCTCGGCGTTGCGGTGCACGTCCTTCTCGGCGTCGGAGCGCTCGCCGGTGATCAGACCGATCACGTGCGGGAGGAACGGCAGGCGCTTCTTGCGGGCCGGATCGAACAGCCCCTCCTGCCGTAGCTGCACCCGGAGCTTCTCGAGGCGTTCGAGCTGATCGCCCAGCCCCACGTGCTTCATCGCGGAGACGGCGAAGCTGAAATCGCCGGCCTTGACGAAGTAGTCGGCCTTGACCGCGACGACCACGTGATCGCCGATGCCGATGTCGGAGGGGATGCGGCCGCGCACGCTCGACCACACGCGGATCGAGATCTGCGCGTCCGAGCGGGTGTCCTTCAGGCGCGCGAAGACGTTGCCGGCACGCACGTTCCACGAGGTGATCTCGCCCTCGACCCACACGGTGTTCCAGCGGGCGATGAAGTCGCGGATCGTCGCGTTGAGCCGCGTGACCGAGGTCGGGGCATCGGCTGTGGAATCGCGAGGGGCGACCGAATCGGCGGGCGGCGTTTCGCCCTGGCCCGTCGTCGCTTCGAAGACTGTCATCCGCTCCCGTTCCTGCCCCTGCGCTCTCCGGCCTCGCACAGCCGCGCGGCGGTAGAATCCAAGGGTGACTTCGACTGCCGTGCATCTCCCCGTCCCCCGTCTCCCGCGTGTGCGTGCGGCGGCCGGACGGCTTCAGGATAACCCGGTGGCCGGACACAAGCGGGTGCTGCTCGCCGCGCCGCGCGGATACTGCGCCGGCGTCGACCGTGCCGTCGTCGCCGTCGAGAAGGCGCTCGAACGCTACGGCGCCCCGGTCTATGTGCGCAAGCAGATCGTGCACAACATCCATGTCGTGACCGAGCTCGAGGAGAAGGGCGCGATCTTCGTCGAAGAGGTCGACGAGGTTCCCGAGGGCGCACACGTCGTCTTCAGCGCGCACGGCGTCTCGCCCGCGGTCGTGAACGCCGCATCCGATCGCGGACTGCATGCGATCGACGCGACCTGCCCGCTCGTCACCAAGGTGCACCGCGAGGCCGTGCGATTCGCCCGAGACGACTTCGAGATCCTGCTCATCGGTCACGAAGGCCATGAAGAGGTCGAAGGCACTGCGGGCGAGGCCCCGGAGCACGTCACGGTCGTGAACTCGCCGGAAGAGGCCGACACCGTCGTCGTCAAAGACCCGAACAAGGTGGTCTGGCTCTCGCAGACGACGCTCTCGGTCGACGAGACGATGGAGACGGTGAACCGCTTGCGCACGCGCTTCCCCGAACTGCACAATCCGCCGTCCGACGACATCTGCTACGCCACGCAGAACCGTCAGGTCGCGATCAAGAAGGTCGCGGCCGGGGCCGACCTCGTGATCGTCGTGGGCTCCTCCAACTCCTCGAACAGCGTGCGTCTGGTCGAGGTCGCACTCGAGTACGGGGCGAAGGCGGCGTACCGCGTCGACTATGCCGAGGAGATCCAGCAGGAGTGGCTTGACGGCGTCGAGACCGTCGGCGTGACCAGTGGGGCCTCCGTGCCGGAGGTGCTGGTGCGCGAGGTGCTCGAGGCGATCGGCGATGCCGGGTATCGCGATGTCGAAGAGGTCAAGACTGCGGAGGAAGACCTGATGTTCTCCCTGCCCAAGGAGCTTCGACACGATGCCTCCGGTCAGCGCGACGATCGGGCGCTCGGCGGTCGTGCCACTGGAGGAGGCGCGTAGCCTTGAGCGCCGCGGACGCGGAGCCGACCCTCATCGGGTCGGTGCAGCGTGCTCTGCGGCTGGTCGACATCGTCGCCAATTCTCCTCGTCCGCTTCCGGCGAAGATGCTGGCGGCGATCACCGGATTGACTCCGGGCACGACCTATAACCTCGTCCGCACCCTCGTCCATGAGGGGTATCTGAGTTCCGAACCCGACGGGCTGGTGCTCGGCTCGCGATTTCCCTCCTTCCAGCAGCAGATCGACTCGCGCGGGGTCTTCCTCGCCCGGGTTCGGGCCTCGCTCCGGGATGTGACGGAGGACCTGGGTGCGACCGCATACCTCTCCCGCTTCGCAGACGGAGAGATGCATCTGGTCGATATCGTCGACGCGGTCCGCAACCCCCGTGTCGAACTCTGGGTGGGGTTGCAGTCGAGCGCCCACGCGACCGCACTGGGGAAGCAGATCCTCGCGGATCTGCCCGATGACGACCGGCTGGACTACCTCTCCCGGCATCGCCTGGAGGAGCTCACGCCGCGCACGATCAGCGATCGTCGCACACTCCTGACGCAGCTGGAGCAGTCGCCGGGATGGGCCGTGGACCACGAGGAGTACGTGATCGGCGCGACCTGCGTCGCGGTACCCGTCATCGCCCCCGGCGTCACCGCGTCGCTGGCGATCTCGCTGCCGGCTGACCGGGCCGTCGTGGACAACGAGCTCGTCGCGACGCTGCAGCGAGCGGCGAGGCGGCTCTCGCTGCAACTCGGCGCCGACACCCTCGACAGTGGCTCGGAAGGCGCGGAGTTCACTATCTGAAGTCTGACCCCTGGTGCTCGGGCACACGTTTTCCTATGATCGGGGGAGTAGCGGCATGCAACAGCGCTACAGATCACCACAGGCGTCCCCAGCGCCGGTGATCAAAACTGGATGAGAAGCGTCCCCAGCGCTTCACATCCGCGGCCCCGCGAAGTCCCCACTTCTCCGGGGTCGCTATCGTTTTCGCGGTCTCTCGCTGTGAGGCGCGCAGAGCCGGGGCGGTTAGCATGGCGGGATGACCGATCAGCGCCCGCAGTACGGCGAACTCGCCACCCCCGAGGAGCAACGGCGAGCCGCCGGCCTGCCGCCCCTCGACGAGGTCGTCGTCGCGTCGCCGATGCCGGCAACCCCGGGGCCGGCGGCGCCCGGTCCGAGCGCGAGCGCTCCCGCCGCCCGTCCGCACCCGGTCGACCGCTTCGTGACCATCGGGTTGCTGGCCTACGGCCTGGTGAACATCATCATCACCGGTCTCTCGTATCTCGACCTGCCGACCGTGGTGAACGAGACGATGAAGATCCTGGGCATCGAGGGGGAGTTCACCAACTTCGCCCAGGGGCGCACCTGGGGAGTGATCGCCGCCATCACCCTCGCCGTCGGATGGTCGATCACGGCCGCGCTGTCGATCCGGCGGCTGCGGCGTCGACGGATCACCTGGTGGGTGCCGATCGTGGGTGCGCTGGCGACCATGATCGTCGTGACCATCTACATCTCGGTGCCTATGATGAACGACCCGGCATTCGTGGCCTATATGTCGACCGTCGGGCAGTAGCAGCCGAATCGCACGGCTACTGTCGGAGGATGTCCCAGAACAGCTTCGGCGTCCATCTCTCCTACGCTTCGGTCGATCGCGCTGACGGGACCGACCCGCGGCCCTCGGCCCGCGAAATCCTCTCTCTGCTGCGCGTTCCCGCCGGCGTGCGCGATGCGACAACCGAGTGGGATGGCCGTGAGGAGGCCGTGCTCGCCATCCCGGTGACGGACGATGGCCACGTGCTGACGCTCAGCGAAGAGGACACGATCGAATCGACCCTGTCGGCGAGCGAGCTCAAAGCGGCCTTCGAGGAGAAGGGCCTCACGCTCTGGCTCGACGTGGACGTGGATGCGGACGAGGAGGGGGACGACGCGTTCGGCTTCGGTTCGGTGGAGGAATTGGTCGACGAGCTCATCGACGATTCCGTCGAGGCGGGCGCCGACGATTCGGAGGATGCCGTGAGCGATTCCGCGCTGTTCGCGGCTCCGGCGGTGCAGGTCTCGGCGTTCTCCCACCGCGGACCCGCGATAGCCCGCATCCTGGCCGCCGTCCACGCGACCGCGGTCGACCACCGCGAGTCCGGTGACTGGTCGCTCCAGCGGTTCGAGGCCTCAGAGCCGAGCGGTGCCTGGGTGAGCTCGAAGGGCGAGTTGCCCGTGATCGAGCTGAACCGCGCCGACGCCGCCGTGTGGTTCGAGGTGGCCGTGGGCAGCGGAGGCCCGATCCCCTTCTGGACCGAGGCGGAACGCGACACCCGGCCGGTCCTCGATATCGATGCCATCCGCGTTCCGGAGACGGCGGAGATCTACCGGCGGCTCCTCACCGAGGGCGACGGAAGCCGCGATGAGCTCCTCGAGATCGCCGCAGCCGTGGACCTCGACGTCGATGCGGCACACCGCGCGCTGATCCCCGAGGCGCTGGGGGGTGTGGTCGGAGCGGAGGATCGCCAGCGCGTCTTCCTCGCTGCCTTCGGAATCTCGTCCGACCTGATCGACGCCGCATTCGGAAGCGCGACCGCGGGGACGGATCGACGGTTCCTCCCCGTGGGATGGTGGCCCACGCTCAGGGAGACGGCGATCGCCGGACTCGGGGAACTCGCGCCGCTCACCCGCCGGGAACGGCCGCTCGCGCGGCTCGGTGATGCTCTCCGCCGCCGCCCCGCCGCGGGTCTCCTGCTCTCGCTCGGGGAACTCGGGGCCGGCCTGTGGGCCGCATCTCGATCGCGGGGAGCGGGCAGGGCACTCGGAGTGCTTCTCGTCGTCGATGCCGTGGTCGACGGGGCGATCTGGGTCACCCGCATTCGCCGCAGTCGCGGCGAATGACGGCGCCGCGCCCGGGCGCCGCGGCCGAAAATGAGGGATGCCCCAGCCGATCGGCTGGGGCATCCCTCGACGAAGTTCCGACGGATCAGCTCTTCGACTGGCCGTAGGAGCCGAGCTGACGGGTCGACTCGACCACGCGGGCGGCCATCGCCGACTCGGCGATCTTGCCCCAGGCGCGCGGGTCGTACTGCTTCTTGTTGCCGACCTCGCCGTCGACCTTCAGCACGCCGTCGTAGTTCTTGAACATGTAGTCGGCGATCGCACGCGTGTAGGCGTACTGCGTGTCGGTGTCGATGTTCATCTTGATGACACCGTTCGCGACCGCGAGGGCGATCTCCTCGTCGGTCGAGCCGGAGCCGCCGTGGAAGACCAGGTCGAGCGGCTTGGCGCCCGTGTTGTACTTCGCGGCGACCTCGGCCTGGATCTCGCCGAGGAGCTCCGGGCGCAGCTTGACGCCACCGGGCTTGTAGACGCCGTGCACGTTGCCGAACGTGAGGGCGGCGATGTAGCGACCCTGCTCTCCGAGACCCAGCGCCTGCACGGCCTGGTCGACGTCGGCGAAGGTCGTGTAGAGAGCCTCGTTCGAGCCTTCGTGCTGCACGCCGTCCTCTTCGCCGCCGACGACGCCGATCTCGACCTCGAGGATGGCGTTGATGTTCTTCATGCGGGGGAGCAGGTCCTTCGCGATCTCGATGTTCTCCGCGAGGGGAACGGCCGAGCCGTCCCACATGTGGGACTGGAAGATCGGGTTGCGACCGGCCTTGACCTCTTCCTCGGAAGCGGCGATCAGCGGCTCGACGAAGCCGGCGAGGGCGTCCTTCGGGCAGTGGTCCGTGTGCAGCGCGACGGTGATGGGGTAGTTCTTGGCGACTTCGGTGGCGAAGCGTGCGAAGGCGAGTGCGCCCGTGGCGCGTGCCTTCACCGTGTGGCCGGCGAAGTAGTCGGCTCCACCCGTGGTGACCTGGATGATGCCGTCGGAGCCGGCCTCGGTCAGTCCCTGGAGGACGGAGTTGATCGTCTGCGAGCTCGAGACGTTGAATGCGGGGTACGCGAAGCCGCCGGCCTTCGCGCGGTCGAGCATTTCGGCGTACTGATCCGGGGTGGCGACGGGCATGAGAACTCCTGCGATAGGTGAAGCCGGGACAGGTGCCACTCTATCGGGGCGGTCGGAGTGGTACTGCAGGTGGGGGTTCCGCCTGCATCGCGTCTTGTGCACAGGCGTTAAGAATCGCGATTCCTTCGTCGGATGGAGAGCGAAAATCGTGCTGTTCGCTCACGTCGATAGCTAGGCTGACCGCATGGTGAGTCTGACAGCGGATCTGAGCCCTCTTCGTCCCGACCGTAACCTTGCGATGGAGCTGGTGCGAGCGACGGAGGCTGCGGCCATCCGTGCGGTCCCCTTCATCGGGCGCGGCGCGAAGGAGGCGGCGGACGGGGCCGCCGTCGACGCGATGCGCGCATTCCTCGGGACGGTCGATTTCCAGGGCCGCGTCGTGATCGGTGAGGGCGAGAAGGACAACGCGCCGATGCTGTTCAACGGCGAGGTCGTCGGCACCGGGCGCGGACCGCTGTGCGACATCGCGGTCGACCCCATCGACGGAACGTCCCTCACCGCAGCGGGTCGGCAGAACGCGCTGTCCGTGATCGCCGTGTCCGACCGTGGTACGATGCTGGACGCGTCCACCGTCTTCTACATGGACAAGCTCGTCACGGGGCCGGCGGGCGTCGGCGTCGTCGACATCCGGCTCCCCATCGGCGAGAACATCCGCAAGCTCGCTGGAGCGCTCGACAAGCCTGTCGACGAGATCGTCGTGTCCGTGCTGAATCGGCCGCGCCACGAGCAGCTCATCCAGGAGATCCGCGACGCCGGCGCCGGCACCCGGCTGATGAGCGACGGCGACGTCGCGGGCGGGATCAACGCCGCTCGGCACGATGCCCGCACGGACATGTGCGTCGGCGTCGGCGGCAGCCCCGAGGGCATCGTCACGGCATGCGCCATCAAGGCGCTCGGCGGGCACATCCAGGGACGTCTGTGGCCGCGTGACGACGATGAGCGCCAGCGCGGCATCGACGCCGGGCTCGAGATGGACAGGGTCTACGAGGCCGACGACCTCGTGCAGGGCAACAACACGATCTTCGTGGCGACCGGCGTCACCGATGGCCAGCTCGTTGCGGGCGTGCGCCGCGAGCGGGGCTACGTGTACACGGAGAGCGTGGTGCTCCGAGGTGCCTCCGGGACCCTCCGTCGCATCGCCTCGGAGCACCTCGTCTCGAAGTGGCTCTGATCTCGGGGGCTTCTGACGGCTAGTTCCTGCGTCTCTGACCGTTTGTTCCTGCGTCGACGATGACGGCATCGTTATCGAGCCGGTATGGGCTCAGGGCGGGGTGCGCCACGCTTTCCGGAGCGCCGTGTCACAATTGTCACTGGGTTTGTCGCCGTGGACGGAGCCGTCAGGCATCGCAGGCACAGGAGGGCGAACGGATGACAACGCAGCACACGAGTGGCTCGAAGGCCGCCGCGACGAAGATCATCACGACGAACACCGGACGGATTCTCCGGGTGAGCGCCGACGCCGAGTCGGGCGTCGCAGCCACCCCGTCCGTGCCCACTCCGCCAGCGGCCATCGCCGATCCTGCTCGCCGCGCTGACGTGCTGTTCCGCGTCCGCCGCGACGAGGGCCATGAGGTCAGCGCCTGGTGGATGATCGGAGCGTTCCTCGCCACCAGCGGCCTGGTCATCCTGCTGCTCAGCGGCGTACCCGGCATCGCCTGAGGCGCTGCACGCCGCTTCGGCTCATCGCCACGCGGCTCGGCACGATGGTCGGCCGCCCGGCAGTGCGCGACGGTGGTGGCGCGACCGTGGCGGTGCCTAGATCTCGTCGAGGCGCGTCCGCACCTCGCCCACATCCGCACGCACCGATGCGGAGTCGATGCCGTCTGTGGCATCGTCGGCCTCGAACGGCGACTCACTCGCAGCGCCGTCGAGGGTGATCAGCTCAGGAGCGGTGAAACGTCGCCCCGTGGTCGCGGTCGCCGACGGAACGGACGCGAGAGCCGCGGCATCGACGCCGGGGAACTGCCGGGCCGTGACGAGTACGCGCGTTTCGAGCGATCCGGCGAAGCGGTTGTAGCTGTCGACCGTGCGCTCCAGGGCGCGGCGCAGATCGTCGGCATGCCCGGCGAGAGTACCGAGCCGGTCATAGAGCTGCGTGCCGAGGGCCAGCAGTGTGCGTGCCTCGGTCGACACCTCCTGCTGGGTCCATGTGAACGCCACGGTCTTCAGGACGGCCCAGAGGTTCACAGGAGACGCGAGCGCCACTCGACGGCTGAACGCGTAGTCGAGCAACGTGGGGTCTTCGTCGATCGCCGCGGCGAGGAGGGACTCACTCGGCAGGAAGCAGATCACGAACTCCGGACTCGCGTCGAGTCCTGCCCAGTACGCCTTCTTGGCCAGGGCATCGATGTGCGCGCGGACGGCTTTGACGTGCTTCTGCATGAGCGAGCGCCGCTGCGGTTCCTGGGCGTTTCCCGTCGACAGCGCCGAAGCCTCGAGATACGCGTCGAGGGGCACCTTGGCGTCGACCGCGATGGAGCTGCCGCCGGCGAGGCGGATGACCATGTCGGGCCGGCCCTGGCCGCGGTCGGACGAGATCGTCGCCTGCAGGTCGAAGTCGATATGACGCGTGAGCCCCGCCGCTTCCACCACGCGTCGCAGCTGCGTCTCGCCCCACACCCCGCGCGTGGCCGTCGAGCGCAGGGCGCCGGCCAGCGACTCCGTGGTCGCGCGGAGCGCTTCGTCGGATTCCTGAGCGCGTCGCAGCTGCTCCTCCAGCGTGCCGAACTGGGCGTGGCGCTCGCGTTCGATCGCCGTCACCTTCGTCTGCATCTGCTGCAGGCTCTCTCGGACGGGTGCGAGCGCCGTCAGTACCGCGTTCTGCTGCTGCACTCGCTGCGCCTCGGCCCGCTGCTCGTTCCGCGAGTGCTCGACGGCATCCCGGTAGAGGTCGTACTGGCGGTCGCGGTCGTCGCGCGCGGCGGCCAGCTCGGACTGAGCGCGCGCGAGGTCAGCAGCACCGCGCCCTGCGCGCAGGAACCAGCCGACAGCGACGCCCGCCGCGAGGGCGAGGAAGAGGAGAACCACAGCCAGAGCATCCATGTGTTCATGATGCGGCCGGCATCGGACATTCCGAGGTCGCCGCGCACGGGCGCGCTGTGTCGGCTCAGGCGACCGCACGCTCCAGAGCAGGCGCGACGGGTGCGACCGGGGCGGTGACGCGCAGGCTCAGCGCATCGGCGAGGGCGAACACGTCGGCGGCACCCGCCCTGGCGGCCGCATCGATCACGATCTGCGCGCAGGCGCGGGCGTCGGCGAGGGCGTCGTGGTGCGCGAACTCCTCGAATCCGGCGGCGGCCGCAGCGACGGGCAGGCGATAGGAGTCGAGAACGTAGGTCTTCCGTGCGACCTGCAGGCTGCAGAGGGAGCGGTACGGCGGGCAGAGCTGGCCCGTCGCCTCCGAGGCGCGGCGCAGCACGTTGAGATCGAATCCGGCGTTGTGGGCGACGAGCACGTCGGCTCCGGCGAAGGCGCACAGGCGGTCGAACTGGTCGACCCACGTGGCCGCGGACAGCACGTCCTCCGGCTGGATCCCGTGGATGCGCACGTTCCACTCCTGGAACTCGTCGTGGCCGGGCGGCGGCTGGATCAACCATCCGGTGGTCGCGAGGACCTCGCCGCCGCGCACACGGACCAGTCCGACGGAACAGGCGGAGGCGGGGCTGGAGTTCGCGGTCTCGAAGTCGATCGCAGTGAAGTCCAGTGGCACGTCTCCACTCTCACCCCGAGGTCGGCGACCATGCGGGAGACTCGCCGTAGGCTGGCCGCATGGCTGAGGACATGGCGACGTCGTTCGGTGCGCAGGCCGCGGACTACGAGGTCGGACGACCCGAATACCCCTTCGACGCGGTGGCGTGGATGGTGGAGAAGATGCCGCACGGCACCCGCCGTATCGCCGATGTCGGCGCCGGAACGGGCAAGCTCACGCGAGTTTTGGCGGAAGCGCCGGATGCCGAGGTCGTCGCGATCGATCCTGATCCCGAGATGCTCGTGACTCTCCGTGGGGCGGTGCCGGGCGTGCCGACCTTCGTCGGGTCGGCGGAGCGGCTGCCCCTCCCAGACGTGAGCGTCGACGCGGTCGTCCTGGGGCAGGCATGGCACTGGGTGGATCCCGCTGCCGGATCCGCCGAGATCGGTCGGGTCGTGCGCAGCGGGGGAGTCCTCGGTCTCATCTGGAACATCCGCGACGATCGCGTCGACTGGGTGCGCCGGTTGACCGAGATCATGCACGGCAGCCACGCCGAGAACATGCTCGCCGAGGGAGATCCGGTCGTCGCTGCGCCGTTCGGCCCGCTCGAGCAGGAGCGCTGGGAATGGGTCCGCCCCATCACACGAGACCGGCTGCACCGCATGGCCGCGTCCCGCAGCTACATCATCACCGCGTCCGACGATGAGAAAACTCGGATCCGGCGCGACCTCGACGAGTTGTTCGACGAGCTCGATCTGCACGGTGAGACCACCATCGACCTTCCGTACGTGACACGGGCCTACCGCGCCGTCCGCGACTGATCCCCGAATCAGGCGATCAGCCTGTATCAGGCAGAACTCCGCTGCATCCGCCTGATCTCACGCGTTCGCCTGATCTCGCGCTCTGAGTGCGCGACGGAGGAGCAGCCTTCCGCAGGGTGGTGGGGGTGGGGCCAGGTAGACTCGTGCCCCGTGGCTCTCACTATCGGCATCGTCGGCCTGCCCAACGTCGGCAAGTCCACCCTCTTCAACGCACTCACCAAGAACGACGTGCTCGCAGCGAACTACCCGTTCGCGACGATCGAGCCCAACGTCGGCGTGGTGAACCTGCCCGACCCGCGCCTCGACAAGCTCGCGGAGATCTTCGGCAGCGAGCGGATCCTCCCCGCGGCCGTGTCGTTCGTCGACATCGCCGGCATCGTGCGCGGTGCGAGCGAGGGTGAGGGGCTCGGCAACAAGTTCCTCGCGAACATCCGCGAGGCCGACGCCATCGCGCAGGTCGTCCGCGGCTTCGCCGACGATGACGTCGTGCACGTCGACGGCACCGTCAACCCGGCATCCGACATGGAGACGATCAACGCCGAGCTCATGCTCGCCGACCTCGAGACCGTCGACAAGGCGATCGCCCGGTACGAGAAGGAAGTCCGCGGCAAGAAGATCGAGCCCGTCGTTCTCGAGACAGCGAACGCGGCGAAGGATGCCCTGGAGCGCGGCGTCCTGCTGTCGGTCGCCGGCATCGACCTGGCGCCGATCCGCGAACTGGGTCTGCTCACCGCGAAGCCCGTCATCTTCGTCTTCAACGTCGATGAGGCCGTGCTGACGGACGACGCCCGCAAGGCGGAGCTCGCCGCCCTCGTCGCGCCCGCCAAGGCCATCTTCCTCGACGCGAAGATCGAGTCCGAGCTCATCGACCTCGACCCGGAGGACGCCGCCGAGCTTCTCGCGTCGACCGGCCAGGACGAGTCGGGCCTCGATCAGCTCGCCCGCATCGGCTTCGACACCCTCGGCCTGCAGACCTACCTCACGGCCGGTCCGAAGGAGGCTCGCGCCTGGACGATCCCCAAGGGCTCGAAGGCGCCTCAGGCAGCCGGTGTCATCCACACCGACTTCGAGAAGGGCTTCATCAAGGCAGAGATCGTCTCGTTCGAGGATCTGGTCGAGACCGGCTCCGTCGTCGAGGCCCGCGCCAAGGGCAAGGCACGCCTGGAGGGCAAGGACTACGTCATGCAGGACGGCGACGTGGTGGAGTTCCGCTTCAACAACTAGGCCCGTCGGTCGGCTTCCGCGCGGATGACGTCGAGGCCCTCCCGGTACCGTGTCACGGCGAAGTCGGGGAAGCGCTCGTTGAACTTCGTGGAGTCGAAGCGATTGTCGTGCGCGTAACGGGGGAGCAGCTCTCGAAGCTCTCGCACCTGCGGTGAGAAGATGCCGACGGTTTCGAGTATCCATCGGGGGACGACGGAGTACCCGGAGTGGCGGTCGAGTACGTCCTCCGCCATCGCGACGAACTCGCGATAGGTCGGTCGATCATCGTCGACGGGAAGGTGCCACGTCGTGCCGAAGGCATCGGGAGCGTTGCCGAGTGCGGCAAGGGCGCGGCTCGCATCCGGTGTCCAGATGAGGGTGCGCAGTCTGTCGTCTCGGACGGGAACACGCGCTTTCTTCCCGGCCATGAGGTTGTCGATGACCAGGGTGTTGGTGAAGCTCTGTGTCCGGCCGGGGCCGTAGAACTCGGGTGCGCGGCCGATCAGCACGGGGATGTCGCCGCGACGCATCTCCTCCAGCACCATCGTGGCCATCTCCGCACGGAGGGCCCCCTTGCGTCCGACCGGTGCGAACGGCGTCTCCTCGGTCTGCAGTCGGTCGTCCTGCGGATACATGTAGGTGTTGTCGAAGTAGGCGAACTTCGCCCCCGCTGCTCGTGCGGCATCCAGCGCGTTTCTCAGCATCGAGGGGAACTGCTTTTCCCAGAGCGTGGTGTCCGCGGGCAGGCCAGCGGTGAAGTAGACGACCTCGCTGCCCTCGACAGCCCGCTTCGTCTGGAGTGCGTCAAGAAGGTCTGCAGCCACCGTCACGTCGGTGTCGTTGACGGGGCGAGGGTTGCGACTCACGAGTCTGAGATCCGTCGTATGCGCGCGATTCAACTCACGCGCGAGTTCGACGGCGATCTGACCGTTGGCGCCGAGGATCGTCTGCATGTGTGTGCTTTCTCTCTGTGTCGCGCTGTCGAGCCTCCGGCAGCGTTGGTTGAACTGCAATCATCCGTAAGCTATGTTAGCAGTGTTCACATAGGAGACGGAGAGTGCAGATGTCGACGGAGCGCGGCTACCATCACGGCGACCTGCGTGCGGCGCTCATCGCGGCAGCCATCGCAGGGCTCGAAGCCGGGGAGCCGTTCTCGCTACGAGGCGTCGCTCGGCGCGCCGGAGTATCGACGGCTGCGCCGTACCGTCATTTTCCGGACAGGACGGCGCTGGAGTCTGCGATAGCGGTCGAAGGGTTCAGATCGCTCAGCCAGGAGCTGGCGGAAGCTTTGGCGAGAGTGACGGACTCGGACTCGGCGGCGGACACGATCGCGAGCCTGGGCGTCGCCTATGTCGCCTTCGCTCTGCGGAATCGCGCGGTGTTCCGGCTGATGTTCGGCAACGAGTGCGACGACGAGGACAGTGAGCGGGTGCAGGCATCGTCCGAAGTTCGCGTTGCGCTCACGCAGACGATCGCGAGGCTGTTCCCGGATGCCGACGCCGGTGCCCTGGCGATGGCGATGTGGAGCATGGCACACGGTCTGGCAGTCCTGCATCTCGACGGCAAGTTCCGTCCCGAGCCCACCGAGGCGGTCGCTGAGCGCGTCCGGACCTCGGTGGCCGCCGTCTTCGCCATGAACTCCACCGCGCTCCGCGCTGTAGAAAGGACGGAATTCGCATGACCCGCCGCATCCTCCACGTCGTCACCAACGTCGGCCACTATCAGGACCCGTCTCATCGCACCGGACTCTGGTTGTCCGAGCTCGCACATGCCTGGGAGGTGTTCGAAGCGCAGGGGTATCAGCAGGAGATCGTCAGCCCCGCTGGCGGGTCCACTCCGCTGGAGCCCCGATCGCTGAAGTTCCCGAACTACGACAGGACCGCCAAAGCATGGCGGAGCGATCCTCAGCGTATGGCGCTGCTGGAGAACACTGCACGCCCGGATCAGATCGATCCGACCGATCTCGACGCCATCTACTTCACCGGCGGGCACGCCGTCATGTACGACTTCCCCGACAGCGCGGGGCTGCAGGGGATCACGCGGCAGATCTGGGAGCAGGGCGGGATTGTGTCTTCGGTATGCCACGGTTACTGCGGCCTGCTGAACACCCGGCTCTCCGATGGCTCGCTCCTGGTCGCCGGTCGGCGCGTCACTGGCTTCGCCTGGCAGGAGGAAGTGTTCGCACGAGTCGACACGCTCGTCCCGTACAACGCCGAGGAGGAGATGAAGAAGCGGGGTGCTCTTTACGAGAAGGCGAAGCTGCCTTTCGTCTCCTACGCGATCTCCGACGGGAGACTCGTCACCGGGCAGAACCCGGGCTCGGCCAAGGAGACGGCCCAGAAGGTCGTCGCCCTGCTCTGACACGTCCGCACACCGCCCGCACGGGTGACAGGATTGACGGATGACCGCAACACTCGTGGCCCAAGGGCTGGCCGGCGGGTACGGCCACCGCACCCTGTTCGACTCGCTCGACCTCACTGTCACGGCGGGCGATGTGGTGGGCCTGGTCGGAGCCAACGGGGCGGGGAAGTCCACCCTCCTGAAGCTGCTGGCCGGCGTCGATGAACCCCATGCAGGCACGATCAGGCTCGCCCCGGCGGATGCGTTCGTGGGCTGGCTTCCGCAGGAGCACGAGCGCGTCGCGGGGGAGAGCGTGATCGACTACATCGGTCGGCGCACCGGGTGCGCGGCTGCGACCAGGGACATGGATGCCGCGGCGGCAGCTCTCGGAGATCCCTCCCTCGCGGCCCCGGGTACAGGCCCCGCCGACACGTACTCGACGGCGCTGGATCGCTGGCTGGCCAGCGGCGCCGCTGACCTCGACGAGCGACTTCCGGCCGTGCTCGCCGACCTCGGCCTCGACCTGGGCGACGAGCCCGCCGACACCATGATGACCTCGCTGTCGGGAGGTCAGGCCGCCCGCGTCGGGCTCGCTGCGCTGCTGCTTTCGCGCTTCGACATCGCCCTGCTCGATGAGCCGACCAACGATCTCGACCTCGACGGCATCGAGCGGCTCGAGGCCTTTGTGCGCGGCCTCCGCGGCGGTGTCGTGGTGGTCAGCCATGACCGCGAGTTCCTCGCCCGCTGCGTGACCAGAGTCCTGGAGCTCGATCTCGCTCAGAACAGCAACCGGGTGTTCGGCGGCGGTTACGACTCGTACCTGGAGGAGCGGGCGACGGTTCGTCGGCACCAGCGCGAGAAGTACGACGAGTTCGCCGACAAGAAGGCCGACCTCGTCGCCCGCGCCCGCACGCAGCGCGAGTGGTCCAGCCAGGGTGTGCGCAACGCGATGAAGAAGTCGCCCGACAACGACAAGATCAAGCGCAAGGCCTCGGCCGAGTCCAGCGAGAAGCAAGCGCAGAAGGTACGCCAGATGGAGAGCAGGATCGCCCGGCTCGAAGAGGTCGAAGAGCCGCGCAAGGAGTGGCAGCTCGAGTTCACGATCGGCTCGGCCCCGCGTTCCAGCTCGGTCGTCTCGACGCTCAGCTCCGCGGTGTTCCGGCAGGGTACGTTCCAGCTCGGGCCCGTGTCACTGCAGGTGAACGCGGGGGAGCGCATCGGCATCACCGGGCCCAACGGCGCGGGGAAGTCGACCCTGCTGCGCGGACTGCTGGGGCGGCAGCTTCCCGACGAGGGAACGGCGAGCCTGGGTGCGAGCGTGCAGATCGGCGAGATCGACCAGGCCCGCGCACTGCTGGTCGGTACGCAGCCGCTCGCGGTCGCCTTCGAGGAACTCGTGCCCGAGATGGCATCGGGTGAGGTGCGCACGCTCCTGGCGAAGTTCGGGCTCAAGGCCGATCACGTGACGCGCGCCGTCGACGAGCTCTCGCCGGGCGAGCGCACACGTGCCGGTCTGGCGCTGCTGCAGGCGCGCGGCATCAATCTGCTCGTGCTCGACGAGCCGACCAACCACCTCGACCTGCCCGCGATCGAGCAGCTGGAGCAGGCGCTCGAGTCCTACGAAGGGACGCTGCTGCTCGTCACCCACGATCGACGGATGCTCGCGACCGTGCAGACCGACCGACACTGGCGGGTGGAAGCCGGGCAGGTCGTCGAGGTATGACGAGCCTCGTCATCGACAGCGTCCCGCACGACAGCCTGACCTCGAACGACGTGGCGAGCCTGCGAGAGCTGTTCGACGCCGAGTACTTCGCCGAGTTCGGAGCGTGGGATCCCGATCAGCCGTAGGGCTACGCGCCCCATGACGTCCATCTCATCACCCGCGCCGGCGACGCGGTGGTGGCCACGTCGGCTGGGCGCGGCGGACCATCGGCGTCGGTACGGCGGAGGTCGTGGTCGCGGGAGTCGGCGGGGTGCTGGTCTCTCCGCGCGCACGAGGGGAGCGGGCGGGTGTCCGGCTCCTGGCACACGCGGCCGCAGCCATGAGGGACGCCGGTGGGATCGAGTTCGGCTACCTCGGGTGCCGCGAAGCTGTCGTCGCGTTCTACGAGTCCTGCGGATGGCGCCGCATCTCGGCGGTCGAGCGCTCGATCGCCCGCACCGGTCAGCCCGCCATGCAGCCTCCTGGGCCGCCCATCTTGACACTCGCGCTCGACTCTCCACCGCGCCGGTGGCCCGCCGGGGCGATCGATCTTCGGGGGCGGGCCTGGTAGCCGTGTGGTGCTGATCCGGGCGTCTCCGTCTCGCCGACGGCCTGCTCGGGATACGCTGGGACACGGCGGCTCGCGCCGCGGCCCGGTCGCTGGCGTCCGCTGTGGACGTTCCGCCTGAGTTCCTGACACCGACGGCACGAGGAGATTGACGCCGATGACCGACACCCAGATCTTCGAGCCAGACGGCCGCGCGATCCCCTTCGTCGACGAGGGCGACGGCCCCGTCAAGCTCGTCTTGATCCAGGAACGCGACCTTCCGGCCGACATCCTCGGAGTCGTTGCGCACTACCTCGCCGAAGAGGCGGGCTTCCACGTGGTCCGGATCGGCCACCGCGCCGACGTCGAGGGCGAAGCGGTGTCGCTGGACGAGCGCGTCGAGGATGCGCTGGCGGTGATCGACCACGTCGGCCTCGGCGACACCTGGATCGGCGGGCATGGGTTCGGTGGCACCGTCGCGCGAGCTTTCGCCATCGCGCACGCCGACCGCGTGAACGGCCTGGCGCTGCTCGGGGTCGAAGAGCACGACATCCCGCTCGCGCCCGTGATGCCCGTCCTGATCATCCAGGGCACCGAAGACACCACCACCCCGTTCGCGAACGGTGAGCAGCTGCAGTCGACCGCTCCGGAGCGTGCGAGCGTGAAGAGCATCGACGGGGGAGACCACCACTTCCCGATGACGCACCCGATCGAGACAGCGGTCGTGATCGAGGAGTACCTCGACTGGGACTGAACCCCCTAGCGACCCTGCCGCTTCTTGTAGGGCTTGGGCTGACCCTTCACTGCAGGGGTTCGGCCCTTGCCCTTCGAGGCCTTCGCCTTGCCGCCGGCGGGTGCGGGCGGGTTCTTCACCGGCGCAGGAGCTGCGGCGACCGCTTCTTTCGCCTCGACCAGCAAGAGCTCTCCGACGTGCGTCAGTCGTGTCTGCCCTTCGCGGTGGACGATGGGATGGCCGACCTCGGCTTCGAGCTTGTCGATCGACGTGTACAGCGAGGCCAGCGGGATGCCGAGCTTCTCGGCCGCGCGCGGGAAATGAAGCTCCTCCGCGAGGACGACGAAACGGCGGAGCAGAGAGATCTTCACGGTGGCCCTTCGACTGTTCGCACGGGATTGCGAGCCACTCCAGGTTACGCGGTGGAAGCCGCCGGTCAGATGTCGCTGAAGTCGTTCGCAGGAACGTTGATCTGCGTCACTGTGTCACCGTCGAGCCGGAACAGGGTGTAGAGGATGCCAACGGATCCCGGATGGGTCAGCGACTCGGTTCCAGGTACCTCACGCTCGCCCAGCCCGACGTATTCGGCAGTCGCGGGGTCTTCGGTGTCGACGATCCCCCATGCGCCCGCGTCGAGAAGTTCTGCGCGTGTGGACCCGACGGCGAGGCCTTCCTCGGTCTGGATCGGAACTCCGGAAAGCGAAGGGCCTGTGATCGCGACCGATGCCGGGCCCTCGAGAGCGCTGTCGGTGAACACTCGGAGCCCGTCCCACGTGTAGTTCACGAACGCGGAGTCATAGCCGGGGAAGTTCTCGACCTTCTCCGGTTCCGGCAGCTCGCCGGTCGTGTCCTCCAGCAAGTCCAGCAACCCGGTGGGATCCTCGAAGGCGGCGCTCCGAGTGCCGGATTCGTCGGTGATGACGATGCCGTCGAGGGAGACGACGACCTGGGGATCGATCTCGACCGTCGGACTGGGCGTCGGCGATGACGGGGCAGGCGTGGCGCTCGTGCGGGGCTCCGCCGAGGTGGGCGAAGCGCACCCGATGAGAACGAGAGCAGACACGGCGAGAGCGGCCAGTGCGGGGGCGAGGGAACGGCGCATGATCACAGGCTATTGAAGTCCCGGAGCCTGTCTTACGCACGGTAGCTCGAAAGATCCGAAACGTGATGTTCGATACAGACGGATGCCGCGACCGAAGCGGCCGCGGCATCCGGAATCCTTCGGTCAGGCGACCTGAGGGAGCACCGCGAACGACACGGAGCCCTCGTCGTCCACGCCCGCGTCGAGGATCTTGTCATCGAGTGCAGCGACGGCGGACTCATCGAGGAAGAGCCGGGTGCCGGAGACTTCGACCACCTGATCCTGCGGCTCCGGATCCGCGGCGACGAGCACGGCGAGACGCGCGCCGCCCTCCGCATTCTGAGGTTCGGACGAGTGGATGCGCAGTCCGGCATCCGGGGCGTCGGTCTGACGACTCACCAGAGTCGTCACGATGGCGGAGGCGTTGTCGGTGAGGGTGAGCACGAGACTCTCCTTCCGTTCGGGGCATGCCACGGTCGCGACATGTCCGGGCTACGATGCCGAACCCGCACGACGACCTCAACCCCCTTGTGCCGATTCGGAGGAGGCTCTTATCCTCCTCGCAGGTTCTTACGAAGGAAGACCTGTTCCGTGCCGTCGCCGTCCGGTACCCGCTCGTGCTCCACGTATCCGCACCGCTCGTACAGGCGGATGTTCGCCTCGCTGAGGCTGCCGGTGAAGAGCTCGGCGACCTGCGCCGTGGATGCGCTCTCCGCGTGCTCGAGCAGCATCCGCCCGACTCCCTCACCCTGCATGTCGGGGGCGATCGCGATGCGTCCGATCAGAAGCATCCCGTCCTTCTCCACGAATCGGATCGCGCCCACGAGGCGTCCGTCGATACGTGCCGTCAAGCCGGACTCCGAGCGAAGCTCCGCTTCGAGCTCGGCGAGCGTCTGCGTCAGGGGAGGCATGTCGACGCTGCCGTAGATCGCCGCCTCCGACACGAAGGCTGCGCGCTGCACGGTCAGCACCTCGCCGGCGTCCGCCTCGGTGATGGGGGAGATGACGATCTCCCGATCCTTCTCGCCGTTCTGTTCTGTCACGATGCGGGGTCTCTCCTTGAGTCGGGTGTTCAGGTCCGGTCGCCACACTCGGGCTCCGGGCTTCCGGTGTCAACCCCCTCGGACCCGGGCGCAGACCTTCGTTATCCTCGCCGGCAGGAGGTCAACGAAATGGCTGAAAGCAAGACGAAGAAGACCGGCACCTCGACGAAGGGGGCCGTGAAGACCACTCGCCAGCAGAACGCGGAGAAGGGCTTCACCGCCTCGCCCACGCTCGCAGGCAATCTGCAGCGCGTGCTCGTCGACCTGCTCGAACTCGCCATCCAGGGAAAGCAGGCGCACTGGAACGTCGTGGGGCGCAACTTCCGCGACACGCACCGACAGCTCGATGAGATCATCGACGATGCACGGGCGTTCAGCGACACGATCGCGGAGCGGATGCGCGCACTGCATGCCGTGCCCGACGGGCGCAGCGCGACCATCGCCAAGGCGACGTCGTTGCCCGAGTTCCCCGCGGGCGAGGTGTCGACGACCGAGACCATCGATCTGGTGACGGAACGTCTGGAAGCAGCGGTCGGCACAGTGCGAGACGTCCACGACGCCGTCGACGAGGAGGATCCGACCTCGGCGGACCTTCTGCACGCGATCATCGAACGCCTCGAGCAGTTCGCCTGGATGGTCAGCGCCGAGAACCGCAGCCCGGCCGGTCGCTGACGTTCGCCCCTCCTCCGTGAGCCCGGTCAGTTCGGCCCGGCTCCGGGGGTGCGGGGTCGGCCGCGCATGATGCGCGGCAACGCGATCCACAGCGCCACGACCAGCAGGAGCGCCGACACCAGCGCGACGAGGCCGGCCGTGCGATTCACCGTGAAGTCGACGATCAGCATCGTGACCCCGATCGTCAGCGCCCCGATCACGATCAGGTCGAGCCGGACGATACGGGCGGCCATCCGCACGAGGTCGGGCTTGCGACGGTGGCCGAACAGAGCTCGGTGCATCCCCACGGGAGCCAGCGCGAGGATCGTCGCGACCGCGGCCAGAGCGACGAGCACGACGTAGAGATCGCGCTGGAACTCGTCCATGTCCGTGAATCGCGGCTGGAAGGCCACCGCGAGCAGGAAGCCGGTGAGGATCTGGGTCCCGGTCTGCATCACGCGGAGTTCCTGCAGGAGCTCTTCCCAGTTGCGATCCGCGCGTTCGTTCGCCGTCTCGTCTCGTCCGTCCCTGCGGTCATCGAGTTCGTGGTCGCCGCGCGGAGGATCCGATGTCATGATCTCAGTGTCGTGCCGACTCTCGCACGAAGTCCAGACTCTTCTCCCGATGGATCGAAAGAAGGCATCATGACGCTCCCTCCGATCAGCGACTGGTGGTCCGGACTCTCGGAGGAATCACGTCGCTCCGTGCTCGATGGCGACTCGCCCCACCTGGACGAGGACGTCCGGGAGGAGATCCGGGTGATCACCGGAGCGGTCGTGGGGATGGTGGAGAGCCTGACCGATGAAGATCTCGATTACGCCCGCGCGCACGCCGAGAAGACGGCGGACTGACGACACTCCCCGGAGCCTGTGCCGCGGAGCCTATGCCGCGGAGGCTCACTCGGAGGCGTCGGGATTCCGAGGGGCCTGTTCCTCGCGAAGCCGCGGCTCGGTGCGACGCTCGGGTCGCGCCCCCGCCTTGTCGGCATAGAACGCGCGGATCCGGTCCATGTCGGCGGCGATGTCCCCGGTCAGGTCGATGGTGGGACCGAGACCCGTCGTCATCGTCGTGCGATCGACGAAGCCGAGCGTGACCGGCATCCCCGTCTCCCGGGCGATGCGGTAGAAACCCGACTTCCAGTACTCGTTGCCGCCACGAGTCCCGTCCGGGGTGACCACCAGACCGAAAACGGTTCCGGCGTGCACCTGGCCGACGACGTCCTTGACCACGCGGGCCGGATCCGCCCGGTCCACAGGGATCCCGCCGAGTCCGCGCATGAGCGGACCACGCCACCCGCGGAAGAGGCTCTTCTTCCCGAGCCAGTGCACGTCGATGCCGAGGCGCCAGGCGATCGCGAGCATCAGGACGAAGTCCCAGTTGCTGGTGTGCGGGGCGCCGACGAGCACGGTCGGGCGCGTGGGCGCTGCCTCGCTCACGAGCGTCCATCTGCTGAACGCCCAGAACATGCGGGCGAGGAGTCGTTTGAGCATGGATCAACCGTAGGGGAGAAAGGCTGTCGTCCCGCTGTCGGCATCCTGCGCGCGGGTCCGGCGCCACTACCTCGGAGCAGGCGTACGATCGAGGGATGAAGAAATCGCCGGAGGACACCGTGCAGCAGGAGGAGGCCCCCATCGGGCTGCAGCCGCTTCCCGGTGCCCTGGACCTGCTCGAAGGCGACGCCGCCGGCTACTGCAGCAACGGCGTCTGCCACTTCCCCGCCCCGAAGGCCGAGTAAGCAGCAGACGCCGTCGCGCGCGAACGCTGAGGTTCAGTGGCCGCCGTGGAATCCCTCGCCGGCATCGTCGGCGGGCTTGCGGACGAACGGGCTGAGCGCCACCGCTGCGAGCGAGATGATCGCGGCGATCAGGAAGGCCATGCGCGCACCCGGGGCGCCGGCCACTGCCCGTGACAGGCCCTCATCCTCGCCTGCATGCAGGATCGCCGAGTAGGTGACCGTGAGCAGAGCGACACCCGCCGCGCCGCCGACCTGCTGGAGCGTGTTCAGCACAGCGGAACCGTGCGAGTACAGCGACCGCTGCAGCGAGCCGAGCGAGGCGGAGAACAGCGGCGTGAACGACATCGCGAGCCCGACGGACATGGCCGCCTGCACGATGATGAGCACCCACCACACGGTGTGCTCTCCGACCGTCGAGTAGAAGAACAGCGCCGCCGACACGAGGATCGTGCCCGGGATCAGCAGCGGCCGCGTGCCGCGTGCGTCGTACACGCGACCCATGACCGGACCCAGCAGACCCATCAGCACCGAGCCGGGGAGCAGGATCAGACCGGACTCGAGGGCGTTCAGGCCCGCGACGTTCTGCAGGTACTGCGGCAGCAGCGTCAGCGTTCCGAACATCGACAGCGCCAGGATCGTCATGATGATCACGGAGAACGTGAAGTTGCTCGAGCGGAAGACGCGCAGGTCGAGCAGTGCGTCGTCGACACGCTGCAGGATGAGCTGACGCCACACGAACAGCGCCAGCGACACGGCGCCGACGACCAGGGCGATGATGCCGGTCGTCTCGCCCGAGCCGCCTTCGCCGCCGAACTGGCTGAGGCCGAACACGATGCCGCCGAAGCCGAGCGCCGCGAGCGGGATGGAGAGCACATCGAGCGGGACGATGCGGGTCTCACCGAGGTTGGTCATCCACTTCACGCCCATGAAGAGTGCGATGAGCGCGATCGGAAGGATGATCGCGAACAGCGCCCGCCAGTTCAGCGTCTCGAGGACGGCGCCGGCGATGGTGGGGCCGATCGCCGGGGCGAGGGAGATGACCAGGCCGACGCGGCCCATCATGCGACCGCGGGACTGCGGCGGGACGACGTTCATGATCGTCGTCATCAGCAGCGGCATCATGATGCCGGTACCGGCGGCCTGGATGACGCGCCCGACAAGCAGCACCGAGAAGCCGGGGGCGACCAGCGCGACGAGCGTGCCGAGCGAGAAGGCGATCATCGCGGCGATGAAGACCTGACGCGTGGTGAACCGCTGCAGGATGAACCCGGTGGTCGGGATGACCACGGCCATGGTCAGCATGAAGGCACTGGTGAGCCACTGGCCGAGTTCGGGCGGGATGCCGAGATCGGCGTTCAGATGCGGGATCGCGATCCCCATCGTGGTCTCGTTGAGGATGGCGACGAACGCGGCGACGAGCAGCAGCCAGATCACGCGCATGTCCTTGCGCGAGATCTCACCCGCTGCCGGTGCGGGGGTCGTCGAGATGGAGCCGGTATCGACGGCAGACATGGGCGGCCTCCTGGGCGAAGAAGAAACGGAGATATCGCGAGAGTTCGCAAGAGTCCTTCAGCGTAACGGCGGGCGCGGACATTTCATTCCGAACTCACAGAAATCCGCTGTGGGCGGATGCGCCGGCCCTCGACGTCGCCGGGCCTGAGTACGCTGGCGCCATGAGCATGGGCGGTGGACGAGGGGGAGGCGCGAGCTTCCGCGGGGTGGATGAAGACGCTCAGCGGCGCATGAACGCCGAAGCGCCGCGGATCAGCGGCCTCGGAGCGCGGGTGGTCTCCCTGTTCCGCGCCTACCGCGCGCGCATCTTCCTCACCGGGATCCTCGTGATCGTCGGTGCGGCCATCGCCGTCATCCCGCCGCTGATCGTGCAGCGCATCTTCGACGACGCCCTGTTCCCGGTCGCCGGCGGCGGACCGCACCTCGAGCTGCTGGCCTGGCTCGTCGCCGCGATGGTGGGGCTCTTCCTGCTCTCCGCCGTCCTCGGGGTCGCGCAGACGTGGCTCACCTCTACCGTCGGCAACAGTGTCACCGGCGACCTGCGCGTCAAGCTCTTCGAGCACCTCCAGGCCATGGAACTCGGATTCTTCACGCGCACGAAGACGGGAGTGATCCAGTCACGACTGCAGAACGACGTGGGTGGCGTCTCCGGTGTGCTGACCAACACCGTCACCAGCATTTTGGGCAACGTCGTGACGGTGATCGCCTCGCTCGTCGCGATGATCCTCATCGATTGGCGTCTCACCCTCATCGCCGTGATCATGATGCCGTTCCTCATCTTCGTCCAGCGCAAGGTGGGCCAGGTGCGAGCGCGGATCGCGGGGGAGACGCAGGAATCGCTGTCGGAGTTGACCTCGATCACGCAGGAGACGCTGAGCGTCTCGGGCATGCTGCTCTCCAAGGCGTTCAACCGCCAGCGCACGGAGTCGGAGCGCTATCAGGCCGAGAACCGCAATCAGGTCGTCCTGCAGGTGCGCCGAGCTATGAGCGGCCAGGGCTTCTTCGCGGTCGTGCAGGTGCTCATGGCCAGCGTGCCGGCGGTCATCTACCTCGTCTCGGGCTATCTGATCGCCGGCGGCACCGGGGCGATCACGGCGGGGACGGTCGTCGCGTTCACCACGGTGCAGGCACGGCTCCTCATGCCGCTGATGGGCCTCATGCGGGTGTCGCTCGATCTGCAGACGTCGTCGGCGCTGTTCGCGCGCATCTTCGAGTACCTCGACCTCGTGCCCGAGATCGAGGATGCTCCGGATGCGATCGCCGTCGACGAGGCGCCGGGGCCCAAGGGGAGGCTCGAGTTCACCGATGTGGTCTTCCGCTACCCGGACGCCTCCGCTGATGCCCGACCGACGCTGGACGGTGTCTCGTTCGTCGCCGAGCCCGGGCAGCACGTGGCGTTCGTCGGTCCCTCCGGTGCGGGCAAGACGACGATCCTGTACCTCGCACCGCGGCTGTACGAGGCGAAGGGCGGCGCAGTGCTCTTCGCGGGCGCCGACGTGCGCACGCTCACGCAGGAGTCGATCATCGACCACGTGGGCATCGTTTCGCAGGAGACCTACCTGTTCCACGCGACGATCCGCGAGAACCTCCGCTATGCCAAGCCGGATGCGACGGAGCAGGAGCTGATCGCCGCGTGCACCGCGGCCAACATCCACCACATCATCGCCGGGTTCGAGCAGGGGTACGACACCGTCGTCGGCGAGCGCGGGTACCGGCTCTCGGGAGGGGAGAAGCAGCGCATCGCGATCGCGCGCGTGCTGCTGAAGGATCCGCCGGTGCTGCTCCTCGACGAGGCGACCTCTGCGCTCGACACCGTGTCGGAGCGAGTCGTGCAGGAGGCGCTCGACGAGGCGGCGAAGGGGCGCACCACACTGTCGATCGCGCACCGCCTGTCCACGGTGATGGGTGCGGACATGATTCACGTGCTCGAGGCCGGACGCATCGTCGAATCGGGAACCCACTCCGAGCTGCTCGCGCGGGGAGGTCTGTATGCGGAGCTCGCCGCTCAGCAGGTCGCCGCATCGCGCGTGCTCGACACCGAGGCTGCGGTCGAGGAGGCGGTGACCGGGGGAGTAGGTGCTGCGCTCACAGAACGCCGTGCGGACCGGGCACCCGCGGACTCCGCCGGTGCCGATGCCGTCGCGGCGATCACCGCTGCCGTTCCTCTGCTCGCCGAGCCGCGCCCCGATGAACGGGTCTACCCGCCCGAACCCTGAACCGCTCAGGGAGTCAGTGCACGGACAGCCCGCCGTCGACGAACAGGGAATGGCCGGTGACATACCCCGACCCGGCTCCGGCGAGGAAGACGGCCGCGCCCGCGAAGTCGCTCGGGAGTCCGTTGCGGCCGATCATCGTGCGGGCGGCCAGCTCGGCGATCTTCGCCGGGTCCTGCTGCAGACGGGCGTTCAACGGTGTCAGTACGAACCCCGGGACCAGCGTGTTGCTGGTCACGCCCGTTCCTCCCCACGCTTCGGCTTCCGAGCGCATCAGCGACTCCACCGCGCCCTTCGAGGCGCCGTAGACGCCACTGCCGACGAAGGCACGGTGAGCCTGCTGGGAGCTGATGTGGATCAACCTGCCGTAGCCGCGTTCCGCCATGCCCCGCGCATACCGTTGACCGAGGAGGAACGGCGCGAGGGCGTTGACCGTCATCGTCGCGTCCCAGTCGTCCTCGGTGATCTCCGCGAACGGCGGACGGATGTTGATGCCCGCGGAGTTGACGAGGATGTCGGGCTCACCGAACGGCTCGACGGCGGTCTCCGCGAGGGCACGGATGCCCGACCGAGTGCTGAGGTCGCCGACCACTCCGGCGACGCGGCACCCGTGCGCGCGGAGCTCCTTGACGGTCTCCTCGATGCGAGCCTCGCCGCGCGCGACCACGACGGTCGCGGCACCGGCCCGGGCGAGTGCCGTGGCGATGCCGCGGCCGATTCCGGAGCTGCCGCCGGTGACGACCGCGGTGCGGCCTTCGAGCGAGAAGAGGGAGGAGAGGTAGTCGTTCATGCGGTCATCCGTGTCGTTCGTTCAGCGGGGCGGTTGGTCCAGATGTGTGGTGTCACCACGCGAGTGCGGCGGCGAGGGTGGGATCGGGGGTGGCGTCGGCGAACTCGGGCAGTGCCCGCAGCTCTGCGATGAAGGTGTCGACCTCTGCGGCGTACGCGGTGTCGGGGTGATTGCTCGCGATCTCGAGCAGGGACGGCATGTCCATGGCGAGTATGAGTTCGAGTCGGGCGATGACCGAGTCTCGGGCGCCCGCCTCGTGCAGCACCCGGATGCCGCCGCGCAGCGCCGCGAGGTAGTCCCTCAGCACGGGCAGCTGCGCCTTGCCCTGCGTGATCGAGGTGCCGTCGGCGCGGAGCCGCCACTGCACGACGACATCGGGGATCACGTCGAAGGCCCGTGCCCGGGTGTACATGATCTGGGCGACCACCTGGTCCTCGTACGCGACCCCTTCGGGGAAGCGGAGGTCCTGCCAGAACTCGGTGCGACTCACCTTGGACCAGGCGACGATGTTCGACACCGCCCGAGGGTGCGCCGCAAGGGTGGTGCCGAGGCGCTCCGGCGAGGTCGCCGCCGCCACCCAGGGCTGCACGCGCCCGGCGACGTATGCCGCTCCCTGCGCACGGGAGCGCACGTAGGCACCGGCGACGAAGTCGCTTCCGGTCTCCGCGAGAGTGCCCGTCATCCGGGCGAGCGCGTGGGGGAGAAGCTCGTCGTCACCGTCGAGGAAACCCAGGTAAGGGGTGTCGACGAGGTCGAGGCCGATGTTGCGCGCCGCCCCGAGCCCGCGGGATGCCGGGTGACGGATGGTCGTGAACCGGTCGTCGTCGGCGGCCGCCGCGGTGAAGATCGCGCCGGTGTCGTCGGTCGAACCGTCGTCGACGAGGATGGCGCGCCATCGCGACTCGGTCTGTGCGCGCAGCGAGTCGAGTGCGGCGGGAGCGAAGGCAGCGATGTCGCGTCCGGGGACGATCACGGTCACGATCGGGGCGGCGGCGGTCACCTGCCGAGTCTATGGCGGGCATCAGCTCCGCGCCGCGCGCACGGACTCCGCGACGACGGGAGCCAGGCGCTCGGGTGCGTCCTCAGGCAGCTCCCCCCGACCGAAGGTGAACCGGACGGATGTCTGGGCCACCTCGGCAGGAACGCCGCACGCGAGGAGCACATGCGAGGGCTCGTCGCTGCCGGCGGCGCACGCCGAGCCGCTCGACGAGATGACACCTCGACGCTCCAGCTCCAGCAGCACCGCCTCTCCGCTGGTGCCGGCGAACGTGAAGCTCGCCGTCCCCGGCAGACGGCGCTCGGGGTCGCCGGTGAGCGCGGCCTCCGGGACGCTGTTCAGCACGCGGGAGATGAACCGTGCAGTGGCAGAACCGACCCGCGCCGCCACGGTCGCCCGCTCCCGTTCCGCGAGTTCCAGTGCGGTCGCGAGGCCCACGGCCCCGGCGACGTTCTCGGTGCCCGAGCGTCGACCGCGTTCCTGGCCGCCGCCGTGCAGGAGCGGCTCGATGGGAACGCGTCCCCGCACGGCCAGTGCGCCGATCCCCTTGGGTGCGCCGAGTTTGTGCCCGGCGATCGACACGGCGTCGGCGCCGAGCTCGTGCAGGGGAAGCCACCCGGCCGACTGCACGGCGTCGAGGTGCAGAGGCACGCGGGCGGCGCGGGTGACCGCCGACAGCGCCGCCGCATCCTGCACGGTCCCGATCTCATTGTTCGCGTGCCCCACCGAGACCAGCGCGGTGTCGGGGCGGATCGCCGCGGCGACGGCATTCGGCGCGATCCGCCCACCGGCATCCACCGGCAGCAGGGTCACGTCGACGGAGTGGAAGCGCCGGAGGTACTCGGCGGACTCCAGGATCGACTCGTGCTCGATGGGGGAGACCACCAGGTGTCGTCGCCCGGCCTCGAGAGCCGCGAGCACGATGCCCTTGACTGCGAGGTTGTTCGCCTCGGTGCCGCCCGCGGTGAACACGACGTCACCGGCACGCATCCCCAGGAAGCGGGCGACCCGGGCGCGGGCGTCGTCGAGAGCGCTCGCCGCAGCCTCTCCCGCGGTGTGGTGGCTGGACGGGTTGCCGAACACGCCCGTCAGGTACGGGTGCATGGCCTCGAGCACCTCCGGTCGTACCGGGGATGTCGCGGCATGGTCGAGGTAGAGCACGCTGCTCAGTCGATCCGCAGGTCCAGGCCGAGATCGAGCGCGCGTGCCGAGTGGGTCAGCGCGCCGACCGAGATCACGTCCACACCTGTGCGCGCGATGTCGCTGACGGTGTCCAGGTTCACGCCTCCCGAGGCTTCGACCGTGGCCCGGTCGCCGATGAGGGCGACGCCTTCGCGCAGGTCGTCGAGCGAGAAGTTGTCGAGCAGCACGGTGTGCGCGCCACCGTCGAGGACGGCGGCGATCTGGTCGAGACGGTCTACCTCGACGACGACGTGAGTGGTGTGGGGCAGGCGGGACAGCGCCTCTCGCAGCGCCGACGCGAGGTCGAGGCCGGATCGGGTGAGCACGGCGAGATGGTTGTCCTTGGCCATCACGGCATCGGACAGCGAGTATCGGTGGTTGCTGCCCCCGCCGGAGAGGACGGCGTGCCGCTCGAACGCACGCAGGCCCGGCGTCGTCTTGCGGGTGTCGGCGATGCGTGCGCGTGTGCCGTCGACAGCCGCGACATAGGCTGCCGTGAGCGTCGCGATGCCGCTCATCCGCTGGGTGAAGTTGAGCGCGACGCGCTCCGCCGTGAGGATGCTGCGCGCCGACCCGGAGACCGAGGCGAGCACGTCGCCCGCGGTGAACTCATCGCCGTCGCCGACGTGCAGGTCGACGGTCAGAGTCGGATCGGTGAGCGCGAACGCGGCGGTGAAGACTTCGCCGCCGCTGAAGACTCCCGCCTCGCGGGCGACGAGGTCGGCGGTGGCCGTCGCTTCGGCGGGGAGCAGCGTCGTGCTGGTGAGGTCCCCCCACGGGGCGTCCTCCTCGAGGGCTGCTCCGACGACGCGGGTGAGGGTGGAACGGGTGAGCATCAGACGGTCTCCAGAATCGACGAGCGGGTTCGGACCGGGGCGGCATCTGCCGAAGCTCCGGCATCGACCCTGTGGTGGGCGCCGACCGAGACGGTGCGGTCAAGGGCTGCTGCGGCAGTGGCCTCGGCCAGGAGAAGCAGGTTCGCGTCTTCGTGCTCGGCGGTCGTGGTCGGCTTCGATGCGGACGCGGCCCATTTGCGCACGGTGGCCAGTGCGTGTGCGAGGCCGCCGTCGGTACGGAGCAGCCCCACCTGGTCCCACATCAGCTGCTGCAGTGCCGCGCGGCTGAAAGCGGGTGCATCGGATCCACGGTCCTCCGCCCGACGCCGCTCGGTGGCAGCGCGCATGGGGGCGGGCACGAGGTGCCAGGGCATCGTCAGGGCTGCTGCGGCTCTCGCGCCGAAGACGGCTCCTTCGAGCAGCGAGTTGGAAGCCAGTCGGTTCGCCCCGTGCACGCCGGTGCGGGCCACCTCGCCGACCGCGAAGAGACCCGGAATCGTGGTGCGTCCGTCGAGGTCGGTGACGATGCCGCCCATGAGGTAGTGCGCCGCGGGTGTCACCGGGATCGGCTCGCGCGACCAGTCGAATCCACGCTCCCGCGTCACCCGATCGATGGTCGGGAAGCGCTCGGCGAGGGTGTCGGCGCCGAGCATCCTGGCGTCCAATCGCACCGGCCGTCCCTGCGCGGACGCCTGCCGGGCGATGGCCCGGGAGACGACATCCCGAGGGGCGAGTTCGCCGTCGGGATGGCTGTCGAACGTGAAGCGTCGACCGGCGTCATCGACCAGCGTCGCACCCTCACCGCGCACGGCTTCCGAGATAAGGAAGGCCGGACCCGACGCCAGGATCGTCGGATGGAACTGCACGAATTCCAAGTCGGCGACGGCCGCTCCCGCGCGCAGCGCCACGGCGATGCCGTCGCCGGTGGCGCCGGCCGGATTGGTCGTGTGCGCGTAGAGGTGGCCCGCGCCGCCCGTCGCGAGGATCACCGCGTCGGCGTGGAGCTCGTCGTTCTCCGCGCCTCGCAGCAGGCGGATGCCGCGCACCGCGCCCTCGGCCACGACCAGTTCGGTGAGCAGAGCATGCTCGACCACGGTGATCGACGTGCGCCGCACCGCAGCGATCAACGCCGTCGAGATCGCGGCACCGGTGGCGTCCCCGCCCGCGTGCACGATGCGTGCGTGGCGGTGAGCCGCCTCGCGTCCGAGCTGCAGCGCCCCCTCGGTCGTCCGATCGAACCCGACGCCGCGGGCGATCAGCTCCGCGATCCGCTCCGCCCCCTCGGCCACCAGCACGTCCACCGCCGCGGGATCCGAGAGCCCGGCACCGGCGTCCATCGTGTCGGCGGCGTGCTGCTGGGCCGAGTCATCCGGTCCGTAGACACCCGCGACGCCGCCTTGGGCGAGCCCGGTGGACCCGTCGCCGAGCACTCCCTTGGTGACGAGCGTCACCGCGTGCCCGGCCTCGTCCGCATGGAGCGCCGCCGTGAGACCGGCGATGCCCGAACCGACGACCAGGATGTTCATCGTGTGGCCGCACTCACCGGGGGCTTCGCGGCGAGCATCCGCTCCAGTGCCACGCGGGCGGGATCGGCGACATCGCCGGCGACCGTGATCCGGTTCGGCGTACGGCCGGCGACGAGCTCCTCCAGCACCCAGGCCAGGTAGCCCGGGTGGATGCGGTACATCGTGGAGCAGGGGCAGACGACCGGGTCCAGGCAGAAGATCTCGTGCTGCGGGTACTGGGCCGCCAGTCGGCGCACGAGGTTGATCTCGGTGCCGATGGCGAACGTCGTGGGTTCGGTCGCGGAGTCGATCGCGCGACGGATGTATTCGGTCGAGCCGGCTTCGTCCGCCGCGTCGACGACCTCCATAGGGCACTCCGGGTGCACGATGACCCGCACGCCGGGGTGGTCGGCACGGGCCTGGTCGATCTGCCCCACGGTGAAGCGGCGGTGCACGGAGCAGAAGCCGTGCCACAGGATCACCCGGGAATCGACCAGCTCGGCCGCCGAGGAGCCGCCGAGCGCTCGCCGCGGGTTCCACATCGGCATCTGCTCGAGCGGCACGCCCATCGCCTTGGCGGTGTTGCGCCCCAGGTGCTGATCGGGGAAGAACAGCACCCGCCGCCCCCGCTCGAACGCCCACTCGAGCACGGTCTGGGCGTTGGACGAGGTGCACACGATCCCGCCGTGCCGTCCGACGAAGCCCTTGATCGCCGCCGAGGAGTTCATGTACGTGACGGGGATCACGGGCACGCGGCCGTCCGCGTCGGGGGTGTCGAGGTCGCCGAGGACGTCTGCGAGCTGCTCCCAGCACTCCTCGACCTGGTCGATGTCGGCCATGTCCGCCATCGAGCACCCGGCAGCGAGGTTGGGAAGTATCACCGCTTGGTCAGGATGTGAGAGCAGATCGGCGGTCTCGGCCATGAAGTGCACGCCGCAGAACACGATCGCCTCGGCGTCGGCTCGCCCCTTGGCCGCTGTGGCGAGCTGGAAGGAGTCGCCGACGTAGTCCGCATGCCGGACGACCTCTTCGCGCTGATAGAAGTGGCCCAGGATCACGACCCGGTCGCCGAGTGTGGTCTTCGCCGCGCGGATGCGGGCATCGAGCTCGTCCTCCGAAGCCTCCCGATACTTGACAGGGAGCTCGCCCTGTCGAGGGGATCCCGTGGGGATCACATCACCCATCGATGAGCCTGGGCCGTATCCGGGGCGGGAGTCGAAGTCCCACGGTCCCGCGGCCAGGTCGGTCGCGCAGGTGGCGTCGGTGGATGCGCCGCCGACGATGGCTTGGATCGCGTGGTCCACCGAGGCGTCCAGCGGCGGGACGGCGGGAGCGGGGACGAAGGTGATGCTCATCGGGTGCTCGTTTCTTCGGGTCCGAGGGGGCCGCGGTCGGCCAGCTCGACATCGGTGTTGTCGCGGTACAGACGTGCAGGACGGTGGTTCCCCGTGCGGAAGCGGTCGGTGGGGAGCAGATTTCCGGCGGATTCCACCTGGCGGCGGAAGTTGGCGGGGTCGAGGCTCTTGCCGAGGATCGACTCATACGCCTCACGCAGTTCGGCCAGGGTGAACTCGGCGGGCAGGAAGCCTCGCGCGACACGGCTGTAGCCGACCTTGTTGCGCAGGCGCCACAGGGCGTACTCGACGATCTTGGCGTGGTCGAAGGCCAGCTGCGGCAGCTGATCGATGTCGAACCAGCGCACGTTCTCGGGGGCGCGGCCGGATGCGCGATGGGCGGCTATCTGTGCGGTCACGTCATCCTGACGCAGCAGCGCCCAGTAGACGATCGAGACGACCCGGGTGGGGGAGCGGTCGACCGCTCCGAACGCGTAGAGCTGTTCCAGGTAGCTGGGGGCGAGTCCGGTCGTCTCCGCGAGGGTGCGCGCAGCGGCGTCGACGGGGGATTCGGTCGCCGTGAGCCAGCCCCCGGGAAGCGCCCATTGGTCGGCGAAGGGCTCACGGGTGCGCAGGACGAGGGGCAGCGCGAGGACCGCGCGTGCGTCGTCGGTGCGACGCAGCGTGAGGATGACCGTCGAGACGGCCACCCGGATCTCCTCGCTTCGAGTCATAGACACCTTAACCTCCGTGATCGATCTTAGTGTCATGGAGACCCTTAGTGTGCGCATATGACGGATTCCGACGTCGAGGCCGAAACGTTATCTCGCGCGCTCCGGGAGGGTTGTCTACCCGCATGCGGGTTTGTTAGGTTACTGTCCTAACAAACCCCCTCCGGGGAGAGGCCGATCGGTCTCCTCCTGGGCCCACGAACCCCACAGTCGGGGTTCCGCTCCACCTGGAGCGATCCCTCCTGCAGTGCAGCACCGAGAGGAAACAAGAGAAATGATCCGAAACGGAAAGCGCAGAATCGCGCTCACCGCGATCGCCGGAGCATCCGTCCTCGCCATGGGCCTCACCGCCTGCGGCTCCGGCGGCGGCGACGACGGCAACGCCGACAGCGACCGTGCCCTTCGCGTCTGGGCCGGCAGCCAGACCCCGATCACCGCGAACTACAACCCGTTCGCGCCGACCGTGCTCCACGGTGCGCTCGGCCCCATCTACGAGCCGCTGTTCTTCTACAACAAGACGGCCGACACCGAGCCCGTCGGCCTGATCGGCGACACCTTCGAATACAACGAGGACGGCACGGTGATCACGATCGCCATCAAGCCCGACCTCAAGTGGAGTGACGGGGAGCCGCTCACCGCGAAGGACGTCGCGTTCTCGTTCAAGTACGAGGCGAACAACCCTGAGGGCAACGGTCTCGTCTCGGCTGAGGCCACCGACGACACCACCGTCGTGCTGACGTACTCGTCCGCGCAGTACACGACCGAGTTCCAGCGTCTCGGCTCGACCTACATCCTCCCCGAGCACATCTGGGCCGACGTCACAGACTTCGCGAACTTCGCCAACGAGGAACCCGTCGGCTCGGGCGCATACGTCGTCGAGAAGACGACCAGCGAGTCGTACACCATCGTCGCGAACGAGAACTTCCGCGACGCCGACAAGCTCGGGGTCAAGAAGGTCCAGTACATCGCTGTCGACAACAACCAGACCGCGCAGGACCTGCTCGCCGCCGGCGAGCTCGACTGGACCGGCATGTTCATCCCGAACCCCGACGATGTGACGGGCAACGGGAAGATCGACTGGATCAACACGCCGCAGGACCCGACCGTGCTGTACACCTGCTCGAACGCGGAGCTCGGCTGCACCGGTCCGCAGACCGACGTCGCCGTGCGTCAGGCGCTCAACCTGGCGATCGACCGCGCCACCATCAAGGACAAGGCGTTCGTCGGGCTCACCGGTGACATCTCGCCGACGTACGCTCTGCTGCCGCGCGACGAGAAGTGGGTCGCGGACCCCGCCAACGAGGTCAGCCCGCAGGAGGCGAACGTCGCCGAAGCCGACGCGATCCTCGAGGCCGCGGGTTACACGAAGGACGGCGACTTCTACGCGAAGGGCGGCGTGCCGCTCGAGCTCACGCTGACCTCGGTCGACGGCTGGACGGACTACAACGACGCCGCGAAGCTGATCGCCGAGCAGGCGGCCGCAGCCGGCATCAAGATCAACGTCTCGACCGTGCAGTGGCAGGAGTTCTCCGACTCCCGCCAGGGTGGCGACTTCCAGCTCATCGTCGGCGGCATGATCGGCACGTCGGTGGCAGACCCCTTCCAGATCTACCGTGACTGGTTCGGCGGCACCGAGGTGCAGTCGACGAGCCCCGTGGGCACCGAGGTCCCGGCCGGACGCTGGAACTTCAGCCGCTACAACAACCCGACGGTCGATGCTGCCGTGCAGGCCGCGATCAGCACCGATGACGAGGCGGAGAAGAAGGAGCTCTACGGCACGATCCAGACCGAGATCGTCCGTGACCTGCCCTACATCCCGCTCGTGATCAACGCGACCCAGACCTTCTACAACACGAAGGACTTCACGGGTTGGCCGACGGAGGAGGACCTCTACGCCTTCCCGCCGTCCTGGGGTGCGATCGCGGCAGGCTACGTCCTGACGCAGCTGCAGCCAGCCAAGTAGTCGAGAGGAGACGGGAAGCAGGAAGTCAGGAAAGAGTGACATGAAGTTCTATGCACGAAGAATCGGGTTCTACGCGTTCACGCTGTGGGCCGCGATCTCTCTCAACTTCCTGCTTCCCCGTCTCATGCCGGGGAACCCCGCCGACATCATGATCGCCAAGATGCAGCGGGCGGGCGGCGAGATCTCCGAGACGACGATCCGCAACATCAAGCTCCTGCTGGGTGGCGACGACTCCTCGCTCTGGGATCAGTACCTCGCGTACTGGGGCCGCATGTTCCGCGGTGACCTCGGGATCTCGGTCACGAAGTACCCGACGCCGGTGACCGAGCTCATCGCCGGAGCGCTGCCCTGGACACTCGTCCTGGTCGGCACGGCGACGGTCATCTCGTTCGTCCTCGGCGTCGCCCTCGGTGCCTGGGCCGGATGGAAACGGGGCACCTGGGTCGACCACGTCATCCCCGCGACCACCGTGCTGCAGTCCATCCCGTACTTCTGGTTGGCGCTGATCCTGGTCTCGGTCTTCGCGGTCGGCCTCGGCTGGTTCCCGATCTTCGGGGGCTACGACGTGTTCGACTTCCCCGACGGGCCGGAGCCCACGTGGGCCTTCTTCTCCGACGCGCTGGCGCACTCGCTCCTCCCGGCGATCACGATCGTGATCAGCTCCGTGGGCGGCTGGCTGTTCGGCATGCGCAACATGATGGTGGCCACACTCGCCGAGGACTACGTCCTCACCGCCGAGGCCAAGGGCCTTCGCCACCGTCGCATCATGACGACCTACGCCGCACGGAACGCGGCCATCCCGTCGATCGCGGGATTCTCGATCACGCTCGGCTTCGTCGTCTCGGGCTCCATCGTCATGGAGCAGGTGTTCACGTATCCCGGCATCGGCAAGCTGATGTTCCAGGCCGTCACGAACAACGACTACGCACTCATGCAGGGCCTGTTCCTGGTGATCACCATCACGGTGCTCGCCGCCAACTTCTTCATGGACCTCGTCTATGGCTTCATCGACCCGAGGGCGCGCCAGAATGTCTGATCCGCAGAACACCGCCGGTCTCCTGACCGTGGAAGACGCGCCCATGACGGCGCCGGCCAGCACCGTCTCACTCGCCACTCAGAGCCGAGGCCGCAAACGGCGCATCCTGCCGAGCACATCGCCGAAGTTCATCGTCGGCTCGCTCCTCGTGCTCGCGATCGTGCTGTTCGCGATCATCGCGCCGTTCTTCACGCAGAACCCGCGCAGCACGGCCAACCCCGCACTCCAGCCGCCGTCGGCGGAGCACTGGTTGGGCACCACCAAGCTCGGCAACGACATGTTCGCCCAGCTCGCGATCGGTGCTCAGGGGTCGCTCATGGTCGGGTTGATCGCCAGCGTGATCGCGATCGTGCTGTCGCTCGTCTTCGGTGTCCTCGCCGGATACCTCGGCGGCTGGCGCGAAGACGGACTCGCCCTCATCACCAACGTGATGATCGTCATCCCCGCCCTGCCGCTGGTCATGGTGATCGCCTCCTTCGTGCCGCAGCGCACCTGGCAGCTGGTCGCGATCTTCCTCGGCATCACCTCCTGGGCCGGCGCCGCCTACGTCCTGCGCCTGCAGACCCGTTCCCTCCGCACCCGCGACTACGTCTACGCCTCGAAGGTGGCAGGCGAGCGATCGCTGCGTGTGATCCTCGTCGAGATCATGCCCAACCTCCTGCCGCTGCTCACGGCGCAGTTCCTCTTCGCCCTGATCTTCGCGATCCTCGGCGAGGCCGGGCTGTCGTACCTCGGACTCGGGCCGACGGACTCGATCACCTGGGGGACCATCCTCAACGATGCGCAGTCCGGCCAGGCTCTCGGACGCGGAGCGTGGTGGTGGTTCGTCCCGCCGGGAATCATGATCGCCATCCTCGGCGCCGGTCTCGCACTCATCAACTTCGCGATCGACGAGGTCATCAACCCGAAGCTGCGCAACGCGCCCGATGCCGCGCGCCGGGTGCGCAAGGCCGCGAAGACCAAGGGGGTCACCGCATGAGCGAGCCGGTGCTGACGGCGCGGAACGTGTCGATCGAGTACGAGGTCGACCCGCCGGTGAAGGCCGTGCGCGACGTGTCGCTGACGCTGAACCGGGGCGAGATCCTGGGGTTGGCGGGGGAGTCCGGCTGCGGCAAGACGACTCTTGCGTACGGGATGAACCGTCTCCTGAAGGCGCCTGCGCTGATGACGGCGGGGGAGATCGTGTTCCATGACCGCGATGGTCATGACATCGACATCGTCGGTCTCGACGGCGAGGGCCTTCGGGCATTCCGGTGGGACAAGATCTCGATGGTGTTCCAGGGCGCGATGAACTCGCTGAACCCGGTGATCAGTGTCAAGGCGCAGATCTTCGACATCTTCGACACGCACCGTCCCGGCATGAGCAAGAAGGCGAAGACCGCGCGGGCGGAGGAGCTGCTCACCCTGGTCGGTGTCGACCCCAACCGTCTGACGAGCTTCCCGCATGAGCTGTCGGGTGGGATGCGGCAGCGGATGATGATCGCGATGGCACTCGCCGTGGATCCGCAGGTGATGATCATGGACGAGCCCACGACCGCGCTCGACGTGGTCGTGCAGCGAGGGATCATCCGCGAGATCATGCGGCTGCGCGAGAAGCTCGGGTTCGCGGTGATCTTCATCACCCACGACCTGCCCATGCTGATCGAGATCAGTGATCGGATCGCGATCATGCTGCAGGGGCAGATCGTCGAAGAGGGCACGGCGGAGGAGATCTACCGGGCGCCGCAGCACGAATACACGAAGCGACTGCTGTCGAGCTTCCCCTCGCTGAAGGGCGAACGGGGCGACTTCGTCCGTACCGGTGTCAGCCAGGAGGGCGTCCGATGAGCACGAACACCACCACCACCGGGACGGGCGTGTCGGAGCCGGCGCGGTTGGAGGCACGGAACCTGGTGAAGGACTTCCACCTGCGCTCCGGATTCAAATCGAACATCCTGCACGCGGTGAAAGACGTGTCCTTCACGATCGAGGCCGGAAAGACGGTCGCCCTGGTCGGCGAATCGGGGTCGGGGAAGTCGACTATCGCGCGGATGCTTATGAAGCTGGAGACCCCGACATCCGGGGAGATCCTGCTGGACGGGAAGCCGTCCGGAACCCGAGGGCGGGCGCTGGAGCGCTACCGGGCGGATGTGCAGATGGTGTTCCAGGACCCGTTCGCGTCGCTGAACCCCTTCCACACGATCGTGCATCACCTGGAGCGGCCGATCCGCCTGCACCACCCGGAACTGTCTCGGGGCGAGGTGCGAGAGCGCGCAGTGGAGCTGCTGGAGCGCGTTCGCCTCCTCCCGGGGGAGAGTTACGCCGATCGTCGCCCGCACGAGTTGTCGGGTGGGCAGCGTCAGCGGGTCGCGATCGCGCGAGCACTGGCCCCCGGAGCCCGGTTCATCGTCGCCGACGAGCCGGTGTCGATGCTCGACGTGTCGATCCGTCTCGGGGTGCTGAACCTGCTCGCGGATCTGCAGCGCGAAGAGAACCTCGGTGTGCTCTACATCACGCACGACCTGGCCACGGCGAGGCACTTCTCCGATGAGATCATGGTGCTCTACAAGGGCGACGTCGTGGAACGCGGCCCCGCGGACGAGGTCATCCTCAACCCGCAACACGAGTACACCAAGACGCTTCTGGGCGCCGCACCCGAGCCCGACAACCTCGGCCGCCTCCGCGACGAGGTGCGGGCCGAGCTCGGCATCGCGCACTGACGGACCGATCCACCTCACTCTCGTCGCACTTGCTGTCGCTCTGTTCTCCGTAGAGCGACAGCAAGTGCGACGGGAGCGTCGTCTCGGTGCGCACGAGGGGACCGGCTAGACTTGCAGCACAACTGAAGACAGGCCGAATGGACCACGCGGGAGAGCCCCGGCGAACGCAGCCGGGCACCGAAGGAGCAAGCCTCCCCGCCAATCTCTCAGGTACGCGTACCGCGCGGTTCCGGCCACTCTGAAAAGCGATCCAGCGCGACTGCGGATCCGCCGACGGTGAAAACCCCGCCTCCGTGCACGGGTGAAGCTCTCAGGCCTATGACAGAGGGGGAGTTCCGAGGAGCGGCGATGCCGCCGTTCCGCCCGTCACAGCCCGGGAGAACTCCATGTCCGACCCCCGCTACACTCCGCTGCGTGAGCGCCATGAGGCGCTCGGCGCGTCGTTCACCGACTTCGGTGGCTGGCAGATGCCGGTGCGCTACACCTCCGACCTCGCCGAGCACCACGCCGTGCGGCAGGCCGCCGGCCTCTTCGACATCTCGCACATGGCGGAATTCCTCGTCACGGGCGAGAAGGCGCCCGAGTTCCTCGATTTCGCACTCGCCGGCCGCATCTCCGCGATGCCGGTGGGTAAAGCGAAGTACTCGCTGATGCTGGCCGCGAACGGCGGCATCGTCGACGACGTGATCGCGTACCGGCTGGCGGAGGACCGCTACCTCGTGATCGCGAACGCCGGCAACCGGGGCTTCGTGGATTCCGCATTCGCGAAGCGGGTCCGCGACTTCCCCTCGCTCGTCGAGCGCGAGATGCCCCCGCAGGAGCCCGGCGCCGACCGCACCTTCGCCGGTTTCCTCGGTGATCGCGGCGTCGATGTGGAAGATGTATCGGACTCGTACGCGCTGCTCGCCGTGCAGGGTCCCGCTGCGGAGACGATCCTCGAAGCGACCTCCGGCATCACCGAGCTGAGCACGCCCTGGCCCGATCAGAAGTATTACGCCTGGGCCGACGGACGCTTCCTCGGTGAGCCCCTCCTCATCGCCCGCACGGGATACACGGGCGAAGACGGCTTCGAACTGCTCGTCGCGGCGGCTGACGCGCCCGCACTGTGGGATGCGCTGATCGCGGCCGGCGAACCGCACGGCCTAGTGCCCGCCGGCCTCGCGGCGCGCGACACCCTCCGTCTCGAGGCGGGCATGCCGCTGTACGGGCACGAGCTGAGCCTCGACACGCTGCCGGCACAGGCCGGACTCGGACGCGTGGTCGTCACCGCGAAGGACGAGTTCGTCGGCAAGGACGCGCTCGTCGCCGGCGAGCAGGCCGGAGCCTCTGCTGCCCCCGTGCTGGTCGGCCTCGTCGCCGAGGGCAAGCGCGCCGGGCGCGCCGGCTACGCCGTCGTCGACGGCGAGGGGGAGAAGCTCGGCGAGATCACCAGCGGAGCCCTCAGCCCGACTCTCGGCCATCCGATCGCGATGGCCTACGTGCATCCTTCTTCCGCTGAAGAGGGAACCGCAGTATTCCTTGATGTGCGGGGGACGAAGATCCCCGCGACCGTGACCGCCCTGCCTTTCTATCGGAGGACCAAATGACCGACCTCGCCGCCCTCAGCTACACCGAAGAGCACGAGTGGATCGCCGCCGACGGCGACACCGTGACCATCGGCATCACCGACTACGCCGCCGAGAAGCTGGGTGACGTCGTGTTCGTCGAGCTCCCCGCCGTCGGCACCGAGGTCACCGCCGGCTCGGTGGTGGGAGAGATCGAGTCCACGAAGTCGGTGGGCGAGCTCTACGCGCCGGTCACCGGCACGGTCGTCGAGATCAACGACGCGGCCGTCGACGACCCGTCGCTCGTCAACGCGGCACCGTTCGAGGGCGGCTGGCTGCTGAAGGTCTCCGTCGCAGCCGGTGCGCTCGACGGACTGCTGGACCGCGACGCCTATGTCGCGCTGACGGAGGGCTGATTCACCAGTGGTCACTTTCGCCGATCGTCACATCGGACCCACGGATGCCGCGCAGCGCACGATGCTCGACGCCCTCGGTCTCGACACCGCCGGAGCGAAGGACGCGCTGAGCCCGGTCGAGGCGCTGATGCGTCAGGCCGTGCCGGCGTCGATCTACACCGGCCCGTCTCCCGAGGCCGATGAAGGGACGCCGTCGCGCATCCCCGCGGCGGCGAGCGAGACCGAAGCGCTCGCGGAGCTGCGGACCCTCGCGTCGCGCAATGCCGTGAACCGCCCGATGATCGGCCTCGGCTACTACGGGACCATCACGCCGCAGGTGATCCAGCGCAACGTGCTGGAGAACCCGTCCTGGTACACGGCGTACACGCCCTACCAGCCGGAGATCTCGCAGGGCCGCCTCGAGGCGCTCATCAACTTCCAGACCATGGTCGCCGAGCTCACCGGACTCACCACGGCCAATGCGTCGATGCTCGACGAGTCCACCGCGGTCGTCGAGGGCATGCTGCTCGCACGCCGCGCCTCGAAGTCGTCCTCGAACGTGTTCGCCGTCGACGCCGACGCCCTGCCGCAGACGAGGGCGATGCTCGCGACCCGCGCGGAAGCCCTCGGGATCGAGCTCGTGTCCGTCGACTTCGCCGCGGGAGAGGAGCTGCCCGGGGATCTCTTCGGTGTCTTCGTCCAGTACCCGGGCGCATCGGGTCGGGTCTGGGACCCGTCGGCCGTCTTCGACGCCGCGCACCTCGCCGGGGGACTGGCCGTCGCGGCGGCCGACCTGCTCGCGCTCACACTCATCTCCTCGCCCGGCTCGCTCGGCGCCGACGTGGCCGTCGGCACGACGCAGCGTTTCGGGGTGCCGATGGGCTTCGGAGGACCGCACGCCGGCTACATGGCCGTCCGCTCGGGCCTCGAGCGGCAGCTGCCCGGTCGTCTCGTCGGGGTGTCGGTGGATGCCGACGGCAAGCCCGCGTACCGCCTCTCGCTGCAGACGCGCGAACAGCACATCCGCCGTGAGAAGGCGACGTCGAACATCTGCACCGCCCAGGTGCTGCTGGCGGTGATGGCATCGATGTACGCGGTCTATCACGGCCCCGACGGGCTCCGCGAGATCGCGACCCAGACGACCGCGAAGGCCGCGCTGCTGCGCGACTGGCTGACCGAGGCCGGCGTCGAGATCGTGCACGCGAACTTCTTCGACACCCTGCAGGTGCGCGTGCCCGGCCGTGCCGTCGAGTACGCCGCGCAGGCGCACGACGGCTACGGCATCCTGCTGCACGTCGCGGACGCCGACACGGTCGGCATCGCGGTGGACGAGACCACCACGCTCGGCGAGCTGCACCAGGTCGCCATGGTCTTCGGTGGCAAGAACGAGCGGGCGTTCGGCCTCTTCGGCAACGAGAAGCTGCGGGCGCTCCCCGAAGACCTGCGGCGTCAGGACGAGTACCTCACCCACCCCGTGTTCCACGCGCACCGCAGCGAGACCGCCATGATGCGGTACCTGAAGAGCCTCGCCGACCGCGACTACGCGCTCGACCGCGGCATGATCCCGCTGGGTTCCTGCACGATGAAACTCAACGCGGCCACCGAGATGGCGGCGATCACGTGGCCCGAGTTCGCAGGCATCCACCCGTTCGCTCCGGCGGCCGATGTGCAGGGTTACCTCGAGCTCATCGATCAGCTCGAGGGCTGGCTCGCCGAGGTCACCGGGTACGACGCGGTGTCGCTGCAGCCGAACGCCGGCTCACAGGGTGAGCTCGCGGGTCTGCTCGCGATCCGCGGCTACCACCACGCGAACGGCGATCAGCACCGCACGGTCTGCCTGATCCCGTCGTCGGCCCACGGCACGAACGCCGCATCGGCCGTCCTCGCCGGCATGAAGGTCGTGGTCGTCGCGACCGATGAACTCGGCAACGTCGACCTCGACGATCTGCGCGCGAAGATCGCCCAGCATGCCGACGACCTGTCCGCTTTGATGATCACGTACCCCTCCACGCACGGCGTGTACGAGGAGCAGGTGGTCGAGATCACCGCGGCCGTGCACGAGGCGGGCGGGCAGGTCTATGTCGACGGCGCGAACCTCAACGCTCTGCTCGGCTACGCGCGCTTCGGTGACCTGGGCGGCGACGTCTCGCACCTCAACCTGCACAAGACGTTCGCGATCCCGCACGGCGGCGGCGGCCCCGGCATCGGTCCGGTGGCGGCGAAGTCGCACCTCGCCCCGTTCCTGCCCTCGCACCCGCTCGCCCAGAGCACCGAGCACTTCGGCGGGTACACGTTCGAGGGCGGTGTGATCTCCGCTGCTCCCTACGGCTCTGCCGGGATCCTGCCGATCTCATGGGCGTACGTGCGGATGATGGGCGCCGACGGACTCCGCCGGGCCACCGCGGCAGCCGTCCTCTCCGCGAACTACATGGCAGAGCGGCTCGGCTCCCACTTCCCGGTGCTCTACACGGGCGAGAACGGGCGGGTGGCGCACGAGTGCATCCTCGACCTGCGTCCGCTCAAGGAGGCGACCGGCGTCACGGTCGACGACGTGGCCAAGCGCCTCATCGATTACGGCTTCCATGCCCCGACCATGTCGTTCCCGGTCGCGGGCACGCTCATGGTCGAGCCGACCGAGTCGGAGGACCTCGACGAGATCGAGCGCTTCATCGAAGCCATGGTGATGATCAAGGCCGAGGCGGAAGCCGTCGCCGCCGGTCGCTGGCCGGCCGACGACAACCCGCTCGTGCACGCGCCCCACACGGCGGTCTCGCTGATCGCGGGGGAGTGGAACCACGCGTACTCGCGAGAAGAGGCCGCGTACCCGGTGCGCGCCCTCGTCGCGGGCAAGTACTGGCCGCCGGTGCGTCGCATCGACCAGGCGTACGGAGACCGCAACCTGGTCTGCGCGTGCCCTCCGGTGGAGGCATTCGCCTGAGCCTCGTGCTCATGTGAGCAGACGGTGCTGCGCCCCTGTTGAGGGGCGCAGCACCGTCTCGTATTTCCCGGTGTTTCGCCCTTGTTACATATGGTCACCACTCAGTAACAGTTCGTTAGCTGAGGGCGGGCGCGACGCGGGTGCGGGTTACTCTCGACTATCCCTACGCGTTCAACGATGAGCGCGCAGTCTGAGTAATAGTCCACAGGAGGACACAAAGTGAAGCGCAACAAGATCGCCCTTGCGGGCTCCGCGTTGTTCGTGATCGGCGCCCTGACGCTCGCGGGCTGCGCGAGTGGTGGCGGCAACGAGGGCACGGAGGAAACCCCTTCCGGTGACCCGACGGCAGTGATCTCGGTCAACAACACCGAGCCCCAGAACCCGCTGATCCCGACGAACACCAACGAGGTCGGTGGCGGCCTCGTCCTCCAGAGCATCTTCGCCGGTCTCGTGTACTACGACGCCGAGGGCGCCGTGCACAACGACCTCGCCGAGTCGATCGAGACCGACGACGCGCAGACCTACACGATCAAGATCAAGGCCGACCAGAAGTTCGCGAACGGCGACCCGGTCGACGCCGAGTCGTTCGTCAAGGCCTGGAACTACGGTTCGGCGCTCGACAACAAGCAGCTCTCGAGCTACTTCTTCGAGTCCATCGAGGGTTTCTCCTATGACGAGAACGTCCCGGAGCTCTCCGGCCTCGAGGTCGTCGACGACCTGACCTTCACGGTCAAGCTCAAGCAGCCGGAGTCCGACTTCCCGCTGCGTCTCGGCTACACCGCGTTCTTCCCGCTGCCGGCTTCGGCCTGGGAAGATCTCGCAGCCTTCGGTGAGAACCCGGTCGGCAACGGACCGTACGTCTTCGCGGAAGAGGGCGCGTGGAAGCACAACGAGAGCATCGAGCTCGTCAAGAACGAGGACTACACCGGTCCTCGTGAGGCGCAGAACGGTGGCGTCGACATGAAGCTCTACGCCAGCACCGAGGCGGCGTACGCCGACCTCCAGGGTGGCGACCTCGACATCATCCAGGAGATCCCGGACACGGCGCTCCAGACCTTCGAGACCGACTTCCCGGACCGCACGGTGAACCAGCCGGCCGCCGCGAACGCCACGATCACCATCCCGGAGCGCCTCGAGCACTTCAGCGGTGAAGAGGGCCAGCTGCGCCGTGCGGCGATCTCGCACGCGATCAACCGCGAAGAGATCACGGATGTGGTCTTCAGCGGCACGCGCACGCCGATGAAGGACTTCACCTCTCCGGTGATCGACGGCTACTCCGAGGACATCCCCGGATCCGATGTTCTCGACTTCGACGCCGACAAGGCGAAGGAGCTGTGGGCCGAGGCCGACGCCATCGCCCCGTGGACCGGTTCGTTCCAGATCCAGTACAACGCCGACGGCCCCAACCAGGGCTGGGTGGACGCCATCGCCAACCAGCTGAAGAACAACCTCGGCATCGAGGCATCGGGCAACCCGATCCCGACCTTCGCCGAGCACCGGACGCTGATCACCGAGGACCAGACGCAGACCGCCTTCCGCACCGGATGGCAGTTCGACTACCCGTCGATGTTCAACGGTCTCGGCCCGATCTTCGGCACCGGCGCGGGCTCGAACGACGGCGACTACTCAAACCCCGAGTTCGACGCACTCCTCGATGAGGGCGCGGCAGCGGCGGATGTGGAAGAGGGCATCACGAAGTTCCAGGAGGCGCAGGAGATCCTCTTCCAGGACCTGCCCGCCATCCCGCTCTGGTACACCAACGCCATGGGCGCCTGGGGCGAGTCGGTTGAGAACGTCCAGTTCGGATGGGACACCTGGCCGATCCTCTACCAGGTCACGAAGGACGGCGAGTAAGCCTGACGGCACTCACCTGTGAGGCGGTGACGATTCTTCGTCACCGCCTCGCAGGCTGTGTTCGTCACGCTCTACCGCCCTCTCGTTACAGGACTACCGATGTTCGGCTATATCGTCAGACGTCTCCTGCAGGTCATCCCGGTCTTCTTCGGGGCCACCCTGCTCATCTACTTCCTCGTCTTCGCCATGCCAGGCGACCCGATCCTCGCCCTGTTCGGCGACCGCACCCCGAATCCTGCGGTCGTGGAGCAGCTCCGTGAGCAATACCACCTGAACGACCCGTTCCTGGTGCAGTACTGGTACTACATCACGGGCGTGTTCCAGGGCGACCTCGGAAACACTTTCTCCGGCCGCCCGGTCTCGGAGGTGCTCGCAGAGACCCTTCCCGTCACGGGCCGTCTCGCGGTCATGGCGATCGCCATCGAGTTCGTGCTCGCGATCATCATCGGCACGATCTCGGCGCTGCGCAAGGGCAAGATCTTCGACCACACGATGCTCATGGTCGCGCTCATCGCGATCGCGATCCCGATCTTCGTCGTGGCATTCCTCGCGCAGTACTTCCTCGCGATCAAGCTCGGCTGGTTCAAGCCGACCGTGGGTGCCGACAACGACTGGGGCGGATTGTGGCTGCCCGCCCTGGTTCTCGGCTTCAGTCTCTACGCCGTGAGCATGCGACTCATGCGCAGCTCCGTGATCGACACGCTCAATCAGGACTGGGTGCGCACCGCGTACAGCAAGGGCCTCTCGCGCGGCCGGGTGATCCCGGTGCACGTGCTGCGCAACTCGCTGATCCCGGTCATCACGAACTCGGCCACCAACTTCGGTGTGCTGCTCGTGGGCGCGACCGTGACCGAGGGTATCTTCAACGTCCCCGGCGTCGGCAACACCCTCTATCAGGCCGCGATCCGCAACGAGGGCCCCACCGTGGTCTCCTTCGTCACCGTGTTCGTGATCCTGTACGTCCTGGTCAACCTCGTCATCGACCTGCTCTACGGTCTTCTCGACCCAAGGATCCGTTATGCCTGACCCCACTACGCACAATCACTTCGTCGCGCCGGTCGAGACGGAGACCATCGCCGTCGACGCCGTGCGCATCGCCGAGAAGCCGCGCAACCTCTGGCGCGACGCGTGGGCCGACCTGCGGCGTCGTCCGCTGTTCTGGTTCTCCGTCGTGCTCGCACTGGTCTTCATCCTGATGGCCGTGTGGCCCTCGCTGTTCACCTCGACTCCTCCGGACAGCAACTGCCAGCTGTCGAACAGCAACGGTGGTCCCACGGAGGGACACCCGCTGGGGTTCACGTTCCAGGGCTGCGACATCTACTCGCGGATCGTGTGGGGCGCCCAGACCTCGCTCTCCGTCGGTCTGCTGGCCACGGCGATCGGCTCGATCCTGGGGCTCATCATGGGGGCGCTCGCCGGGTTCTACGGCGGCTGGCTCGACTCGCTGCTGTCGCGCATCGGTGACATCTTCTTCGCCATTCCCTACATCCTCGCGGCCGTGGTCGTGATGACGGTCTTCTCGCAGTACCGGTCCGTCCCGGTGCTCGCACTGGCGATCGGAGGGTTCGCGTGGGCATCGACAGCGCGCGTCGTGCGTGCGGAGGTGTTGAGAGTCAGGCAATCCGACTTCGTCGTCGCCTCCAGGGCGCTCGGACGGTCCAAGTTCGGCACGCTCGTCGGACACGTGATCCCCAACGCTCTCGCGCCGCTGCTCGTGGTGTCGACGTTGGCCCTCGCCGCCTCGATCGTCGCCGAGGCGACTCTGTCGTTCCTCGGCGTCGGGCTGGGTGGCACGGTGATGTCCTGGGGCAACGACATCAGTGCGGCGCAGTCGTCGCTCCGGGTGGCGCCCATGGCGCTCATCTATCCGTCGATCGCGCTCACGCTCGCCGTGCTCGCGTTCGTGACCCTCGGCGAGCTCATCCGAGACGCCATCGATCCGAGAGCGAGGGCACGGCGATGAACGAACGTGAAACCGCACGAGTTCCACTCCTGAGCGTGCGCGACCTGAAGGTCGCGTTCCGTACGCAGGAGGGGGACCGCGAAGTCCTCCACGGGGCGAACTTCGATATCTTCCCCGGGGAGACCGTCGCGATCGTGGGCGAGTCGGGGTCCGGTAAGTCCACGACGGCGAGCGCCATCGTGAACCTGCTGCCGGGCACGGGAACCATCACGGGCGGATCGATCACGCTCGACGGACGCGAGCTGACGACGCTCGGACGTCGGGAGATCGAGGCCATCCGTGGCCGCGAGATCGGCTTCGTCCCCCAGGACCCGATGTCGAACCTCAACCCGGTGTGGAGCATCGGCTTCCAGGTGAAGGAGGCGATCCGCGCCAACGGGATCGCGCGCGGCCGGGATGCCGTCAAGAAGCGGACCGTCGAGGTGCTGCAGCAGGCGGGTCTTGCCGACGCCGAGCGGCGCCTGCATCAGTTCCCGCATCAGTTCTCGGGCGGAATGCGTCAGCGCGCGCTGATCGGGATCGGCCTCGCGGCCGACCCGAAGCTCCTCATCGCGGACGAGCCGACCTCGGCACTCGATGTCACGGTGCAGCGCGTCATCCTCGACCACATGGCCACTCTCACGCGGGACAAGGGCACCTCGGTGCTCCTGATCACGCACGACCTCGGTCTCGCGGCCGAACGTGCGGAGAAGATCATCGTGATGAGCAACGGCAACATCGTCGAAGCCGGCCCGAGCAGGCAGATCCTCGAGAACCCGCAGCATCCGTACACCAAGCGCCTGGTGGGAGTGGCTCCCAGTGTGGCGTCGCAGCGCATTCAGGCCGTGGTCGAGGATCGCGGCATCGAGACGCTCGAGGACCTGGCCGACATCCCGCCCACCGTGCGGGTCGCGGGTCTGACGAAGGACTACAAGATCCGCCAGGGGAACTTCCGCAGTGAAGCGTTCCGTGCGGTGGACGATGTGACCTTCGACATCCCTCGCGGCAAGACCCTCGCCCTGGTCGGGGAGTCGGGATCGGGCAAGTCCACCGTCGCGAAGATGCTGCTGAAGCTCGAAGAGCCCACCAGCGGCACGATCGAGATCGACGGTCAGGATGTGTCGAAGCTGTCCAACGCCCAGGCGTTCGGACTGCGTCGCCGCATGCAGCCCGTGTTCCAGGATCCGTATGGGTCGCTCGATCCGCTCCGCAACATCGGGAACACCATCTCGCAGCCCCTGCAGATCCACAGTGTGGGCGATCGCGCCTCGCAGCGCGCCCGCGTCGAGGAGCTGCTCGATCAGGTGGCTCTGCCGAGGGCGCTCGCCACCCGGTACCCGAACGAGCTCTCGGGTGGTCAGCGGCAGCGAGTCGCGATCGCGCGTGCGCTCGCGCTCAAGCCGGACATCGTCGTCCTCGACGAGGCCGTGTCGGCGCTCGACGTGCTGGTGCAGGACCAGATCCTGCAGCTGCTCGCCGACCTGCAGTCGGAGCTGAACCTCACGTATCTGTTCATCACCCACGACCTCGCGGTCGTTCGGGTGTCGAGCGACCTCGTGTGCGTCATGGAGCGCGGAAGGGTCGTCGAGCAGGGCACTGTCGACGAGATCTTCGCCAATCCGCAGCAGGAGTACACCGATCGCCTCCTCAAGGCGATCCCGGGAGCATCGATCCCGCTCGGCGGACGCTGACGGTGTCGAACGACTCAGGGCCGGGAGCCGCACGGACGTTCCGTGCGGCTTCCGGTCCCGTGTTCCTGATCGGCTGCGGGCTGCTGGCGCTGTTCCTGCTCGGCGATGCCGTGCTGCGCGCCGGCTGGGGGCAGACGCTGTTGCTCGCCCCCTGGATCCTTCTCGCGCTCTGGGTCGTCTACGAGGTCGCCTTCGTCTCCTTCGTCCGCATCGACGACGCGGGTGGCACCGTGCAGAACATGCTGCGGCGCACGACCTTCGGGTGGAGCCGCGTGCGGGATGTCGACCTGAAGTGGCAGCTCGTGTTCTCGCTCGATGACGGCTCCGACATCACCTGCTACGGAGGTCCCGCTCGCGCGCGACAACCGCGTGCCCGCGCAGGCAGGGATGAGGAGCCGAAGGCCCCGACGGGTCTGCGGGACATGACCGCGATCCGCGACCGGTGGGAGAGTGCCTCCGCCACGGCGGACGCCCCGATCCGCCGCAGTTGGGACCTTCCTGCCCTCATCGCGCTCGGTGCGATCGTCGTGTGGGCCGTGCTGGCCGTGCTCGTGGCCAACGCGGGCTGACCGCGAACCTCCGCTCAGCCCGGCAGCCCGAACAGGTCGGGCCACATCGCCGCCGCCCACGGGTAGCCCACGAACGCGGCGGCATCGATCAGGAAGTGCGCCACCAGGAACGGCATCAGGCGTCCTGATCGCTGATACAGCCAGCCGAACAGCAGCCCCATGGCGAGATTCCCGAAGAACGCGGGATGGCCCTGGTAGAGGTGGTAGCTGGCGCGCAGAACAGATGTGCCGACGATGATCGACCACGGTCCCCAGCCGAGCTGCTTCAGCCGGGTGAAGAGATAGCCGAGCAGGACGAACTCCTCCTGCAGGGAGGCGCGCGCCGCGGCGAGCAGCAGCACGGGCACCGTCCACCAGTACGCATCGATGCCGGCGGGGTCGATCGCGACGGTCATCCCGAGCGCGCGGCCGGCGAGGTAGAGACCGATTCCGGGCACACCGATCGCCAGGACCAGCAGGATGCCGCGGCCGACATCGCGCCCCGTCCGGGTGCCGTCGAGCCCCAGACGTCCTAGATGTGGACGATGTGACTGCCAGAGCAGGAAGCACACCAGCAGCACGGGGACGAGGGAGAACCCGATCGCGAGCACCTGGTAGATGAGGTCGAAGACCTCCCGGTCGCTGCGGGAGGGATTCAGCTTCGCGACCTGATCGGCGATCGGGATCTCGTCCGTGAGGCGGTAGGCGAGCTGCACGATCGCGTACACGGCGGACTGGCCGAGCCCGAGCGCCAGGACGATCGCGATCTCCCACCACAGCCGTGCGCGGGAGGGCGCGGGGGAGAGGTCGGGAAGTTCTCCGGAGGCCTGCGGTCGGGTCACGATCTCGATGCTACGACCTGTTTTCAGGAACACGCCCTGAGCTTGCGTTATCCTGGAACGTCGGCTTCCCGGCGAAACCCCACACTCTTTTAGGACACCTGCATGGCGCACGCCCTTCGCTCTGACCTCCGCAACGTCGCAATCGTCGCCCACGTCGACCACGGCAAGACGACTCTCGTCGACGCCATGCTGCGTCAGACGGGCTCCTTCGGCGAGCACGCCCACGTCGATGAGCGCGCCATGGACTCCAACGACCTGGAGCGTGAGAAGGGCATCACGATCCTCGCCAAGAACACGGCGATCACGTACAAGGGCAAGCACGCCGGCGGCAAGGAGATCACGATCAACGTGATCGACACCCCCGGCCACGCCGACTTCGGTGGCGAGGTCGAGCGCGGCCTGTCCATGGTCGACGGCGTCGTGCTGCTGGTCGACGCCAGTGAGGGCCCGCTGCCGCAGACCCGCTTCGTGCTGCGCAAGGCGCTCGAGTCGAAGCTGCCGGTCATCCTGCTGGTCAACAAGACCGACCGTCCCGACGCGCGCATCGCCGAGGTCGAGGAGGAGGCGCACGACCTGCTGCTGGGTCTCGCCTCCGACCTGGTCGACGACGTGCCCGACCTCGACGTCGACGCACTTCTCGACGTGCCGGTGGTCTACGCCTCCGGTCGTGCCGGCGCCGCATCGCAGAACCGTCCTGCGGACGGCTCGCTGCCCGACAACGACGACCTCGAGCCGCTGTTCGAGGCGATCCTCGAGCACGTGCCCGCTCCGGCCTACGACGACGAGCACCCGCTGCAGGCCTGGGTCACGAACCTCGACTCCAGCCCGTTCCTCGGCCGTCTCGCACTGCTGCGCGTCTTCAACGGCACGCTCAAGAAGGGTCAGACCGTGGCCTGGGTCCGCGCCGACGGCACGCACCAGAACGCGCGCATCACCGAGCTCCTGAAGACCCGTGCCCTGGAGCGCTACCCGGCCGACTCCGCCGGCCCCGGTGACATCGTCGCCATCGCCGGCTTCGAGAACATCACGATCGGCGAGACCATCGCCGACCCCGAGGACGTGCGTCCGCTGCCGGCCATCACGGTCGACGACCCCGCCATCTCGATGACGATCGGCACCAACACCTCGCCGCTGATGGGCAAGGTCAAGGGCCACAAGCTCACCGCTCGCATGGTGAAGGACCGTCTCGACAAGGAGCTCATCGGCAACGTCTCGCTCAAGGTCGTCGACATCGGACGCCCGGACGCGTGGGAGGTGCAGGGCCGCGGAGAGCTCGCCCTCGCCATCCTCGTCGAGAACATGCGCCGCGAGGGCTTCGAGCTCACCGTCGGCAAGCCGCAGGTGGTCACGAAGAAGATCGACGGCAAGACCTACGAGCCGTTCGAGCACCTCACGATCGACACGCCGGAGGAGCACCTCGGCGCGATCACCCAGCTGCTGGCGAACCGCAAGGGCCGCATGGAGAACATGACGAACCACGGCACCGGCTGGGTGCGCATGGAGTTCATCGTGCCGTCGCGCGGTCTGATCGGCTTCCGCAGCGAGTTCCTCACCACCACCCGCGGCACCGGCATCGCGAACGCCATCTCGCACGGCTACGAGCCGTGGGCCGGCTCCATCACCACGCGACAGAACGGATCGATCGTCGCCGACCGCCAGGGTGTCGTCACCCCGTTCGCGATGATCGCCCTGCAGGAGCGCATGTCGTTCTTCGTGCAGCCGACGCAGGAGGTCTACGAGGGCATGGTCATCGGCGAGAACTCCCGCGCCGACGACATGGACGTGAACATCACCAAGGAGAAGAAGCTCACCAACATGCGTGCGGCGAGCTCCGACACCTTCGAGTCGATGACGCCTCCGCGCCAGCTGACGCTCGAGGAGAGCCTCGAGTTCGCGCGTGACGACGAATGCGTCGAGGTCACGCCCGAGGTCGTCCGCATCCGCAAGGTCAACCTCGACGCGAACACCCGCGCCCGCGAGACCGCGCGGCTGAAGCGCCAGGACGCCAGCGCCTGAGTCTGCTCCGAGAAGAGGGCCTCGTGCCGCCGAAAGGCGTGCACGAGGCCCTCTTCTCATGTAAATCCCAGGTCAGGGATGGTTTTCACTCAGGTTGATGGTGCAGACTCGTTGGCTTGCGCCCGGGACGAGCTCCCGATGAGTCTCCTGCAAGGGCGTACGACAACCCGAAAGTCGAACCCGATGCTTCAGAAAACCCGTGCGCTTCGGCGCGCCTCGGACGCGGCGTCCGCCCGCGCCGCCGTCACCGCCCGCCGCCCGATGACCATCCTCGGAGTGACCGCCGCCACCCTGGTCGGTATCACGCTCAGCGTGGGCCTGGCGTCCACCTCTGCTGCGGCCGCCATGAGTCCGGCCATCGCCGTCGCCGCGCCCGCACTGTCCGGTGCCGAGCCCCTGGCACAGATCACCAGAGATGCCTCGTCCACGCGCGTGGAGGCTCGGAGCGCTGTCGCGGCAGCCGAGGCGGTGACTGCCGACGTCGCGGCATCCGGTCTCGACGTCGGCGCCTCGACGTCGGTGGACACGTCCGAGCTGGAGCGCGGCATCGACAAGCTCGCCGACAGCGAGGTGACGCCATTGCTCCTCGTGGGCGTCGTCACCGACGACGTGGAGACGGAGCTGGCGGAGGTCGTCTCGGACACGGAGGATCTCCGCGCCGCGCTGACCGCCGCACAGGAGAAGCGAGCAGCGGAGGAAGCAGCCGCAGCGGCAGCCAAAGCTGCGGCAGAGCATGCGGCCGCCGAGCGCGCAGCCGCCGCGGCGCTCGCGTCCGCGAACACCGTCGAGGGCGCGAAGGCCTCCGCACAGCAGCAGATGTCGAGCAGGTACGGCTGGGGCGGGGATCAGTTCTCGTGCCTGGACTCGCTGTGGACCAAGGAATCCGGCTGGAACTACCAGGCGTACAACGCCGACGGCGGGGCCACCGGCATTCCGCAGGCTCTTCCCGGCAGCAAGATGGCATCGGCTGGCGCCGACTGGCAGACCAGCGCCGCCACGCAGATCGCCTGGGGACTCGAGTACATCTCGGCGGCCTATGGAACCCCGTGCAGCGCCTGGTCGCACTCGCAGGCGATGAACTGGTACTGACGACGGTCGAGCATCCGAGGATCCTCTAGGCAGCGGTGATGTCGAGCGCTACGGTGACTCTGACGGCTGGGGGCGTCACCGATCCGTGGAGGAAGATGTGCTCGACCCGACCGCATGGCGAGATGTCCCGCAGATCGCCTCGACCGGCACCCTTCCGGCGTGGGATCGCGTGGAGGAGATCGTGCGGGATGCGCACTCCCGTTATGTGCAGGAGCGTGGGGGTCGAGTCGCCGACTACATCCCCGTGCTCGCGGAGGTCGACCCCGAGCTCTTCGGCCTGGCGGTGATCGAAGTCGGCGGCGGGTTGCACGATGCTGGCGACGCCCTGCACCCCTTCTCCATCCAGTCGATCTCGAAGATGTTCGTCTACGCTCTCGCGATCCAGGAACACGGACACGAGCGTGTGCGCGAGATCGTCGGCGTGAACAACACCGGGCTCCCCTTCAACTCCGTGATGGCGTTGGAGCTCAACGACGGCCACCCGATGAACCCGATGGTCAATGCGGGAGCCATCGCCACCACCGCGCTCGTGCCGGGGAGCACTTCGGTCGAGCAGTGGGAACGTGTCCGGGAGGGACTGTCGGCGTTCGCAGGTCGTCCGCTGAGGCTCGACGGCGTCGTGTACGCGTCGGAAGCGGAGACGAACGACCGCAATCGTGCGCTCGGTCGTCTGCTGCGCAGCTACGGGCGGCTGACGGGCGACCCGGACGAGGTGGTCGATGTCTACACCCGCCAATGCGCCCTCAGCGTGACCGCCCATGACCTGGCGGTGATGGGAGCGACGCTCGCCGACGGGGGAGTGAACCCGGTCACCGGGGAGCGCGTGGTCTCGGCGGAGGTGTGCCGCGACACGCTCGCGGTCGTCGCATCGACAGGCCTGTACGAACGCTCCGGCGACTGGCTGTTCGAGATCGGGCTGCCCGCGAAGTCCGGCGTCTCCGGAGGCATCGTCGCCGTCGCCCCGGGCAAGGGCGCTGCGGCTGGATTCTCCCCGCGTCTCGACGAGGCCGGCAACTCCATCCGATCCCAGATGGCCATCGGCTACCTGTCGCGTGTGCTCGGGCTCAACCTGTTCGCCTCCGCACCGGCTCAGAGCAACCCCGCCACGATCGCACCCTCATCCGCAACCCGGGAGCAGCCATGACCCAGACGCAGCAGAGCCCGACCAAGACCTCGTGGTTGCCGATGGTCAGCCTGTTCCTCGCGCAGGTGCTGATGTCGTTCAACGTCGCGGCGCTGCCGATCTCGCTCGGCGGCATGGTGAGCGAGTTCGGCGTGCCGCCGACCGTGGCGAGCACCACCATCGTCATGTACGGTCTCGCCGTCGCCGCGCTCGTGATGACCGGCGCGAAACTCGGACAGCGAATCGGCTGGGTCGTCATCTTCCGGATCGTGATCGCGCTGTTCGCGGCCTCGTCCGTCATGATGATCCTCGCACCCACGGTGTGGTGGGCCATCGCCGGGCAGGCGGTCGCGGGAGCCGCGGCGGCGATCATCGTCCCGTCGATCGTCGCGCTCATCGCCGAGAACTACCGCGGCGCGCAGCAGGCGACGGCCATCGGGGCGATCGGCTCGGCGCGCGCGATCTCCGGTGTCAGCGCCTTCCTGATCGGCGGCACTCTGGGAACGTTGGTGGGCTGGCGGCCGATGTTCTTCATCGTGTTCGGGATCGCCGTCGTCGTGTTCGCACTGAGCTTCACCCTGCGCGGAGACCGTGGCGACGCGTCGATCCGGATCGATCTGGTGGCGTCGCTGCTCATCGGCGCCGGCATCGTCCTGCTGACCCTCGGATTCAACAACCTGAATTCCTGGGGTGCGGTCGCGGCGACCGCCGACGCCCCGTTCTCCGTGCTGGGGCTCTCTCCGGCGCCGATCTTCATCGTGGTGGGACTGGTCCTCGGACAGGCGTTCTTCCTCTGGACCAGGAAGCGGATGGCAGAGGGGAAGGTGCCGCTCATCGACCTGAGCGTCCTCGGCTCCTCGCGGGAACGGGCAGCCGTGTACGCGATGTTCATCGTGGTCGCGCTGGAAGCGTGCGTGAACTTCACGATCCCGCTCTACATCCAGATCGTGCAGGGACGCACTCCGTTCGACACCTCCATCGCGATGATGCCGTTCAATCTCACGGTCTTCGTCACGGCCACGCTCGTGGTGCGGCTGTACAAGCGCTTCCCGCCCCGCACGATCGGCGTCGCCGGCTTCATCCTCACCACGATGGCACTCGTGTGGCTGTCGTTCGTCGTGACCAACAACTGGGAGACGGTCCCCACGATCGCAGGCCTCATCGTCTTCGGCATCGGACAGGGCGCACTCGTCACGCTGGTCTTCAACGTGCTCGTGACCGCAGCGCCCGCCGAACTCGCCGGTGACGTCGGATCGCTGCGCGGCACCACACAGAACCTCGCGTCGGCAGTCGGCACGGCCCTCGCCGGCGCGCTTCTGGTCTCGCTCCTCGGGCTCAGCATCGGCCGGGCCGTGGTGGAGCACCCCGAGCTGCCGCCGTCGCTCGTCGCCCAGGTCGACATGGACAACCTCAACTTCGTCAGCAACGACGACCTCCGCGCCGCCCTCGAGGACACCGATGCGACACCGGCTCAGGTCGACGCGGCCGTCGCCATCAACGAGGAGTCTCGGCTGGGGACGCTCAAGCTCGGCCTGCTCCTCCTCGCCGGGATCAGTGCGCTGGCGATCCTCCCGGCCTCGCGGCTGCCGCAATACCGACCGCACGAGATCCCCGACCCGTCGCCTGCGGCCGGCGGGGAGTGAGACTCAGCGGAGTTCGGAGATGAGCACGGCGCTCGTGCCGGGGGCGGCCGCCTCGAAGATGTGCGGTGCGTCGCCGGCGTACGTCAGGTAGTCGCCGGGGTTGAGGAGTACCGGCTCGTCGACCGGTCCGATCCGGGCCTGGCCGGAGATCAGGATGACGTGCTCGATCGTCCCGGCGTGGTGCGGGTCGGAGCGTCTTGCGTCGCCCGGTTCGGCCCGGATGAGGTAGACGTCGCGGCGGGCGCCGGGAGGGCTGGCCGACAGCAGCGTGGCGCTGTACGCGGCTGCGGAGGAGGGGACGCCGGCGAGGTCGTCGGCGCGGATCAGAGTGGGAGCGTTCGTCTGCTGGTCGACGAGCACCGCGAACGGTACTCCGAGCGCGACGCCGAGCGCCCACAGAGTCTCGACGCTCGGATTGCCTGCGCCGCTCTCGAGCTGCGACACCGTCGCCTTGGATACGTCGGCGCGGCGCGCGAGCTCGGAGATAGACAGGCCGACGGCCTCTCGTTCTCGGCGCAGAGTGCGGGCGATGCGCGTGCGGAGGTCTTCCATGCGTTCATCATGTCAAACGTTCGTTCGCTTGACTATCCGTACCTCGGTGTTCAGAATTATCATCATGTGTTCAGCGAAGCGAACAAGGGCGCGCCGGGTGAGCGATGACCGCCGAGCGTGAGGTCTGGCGCGAGGCGCTCGGCGTGGTGCTCGCGACCAGCGCTTATGGCGTCTCGTTCGGCGCGTTGGCCGTGGCGTCCGGGCTCGATGTCTGGCAGACCTGCGTCCTCAGCCTCTTGATGTTCACCGGGGGATCCCAGTTCGCCTTCGTCGGCGTCTTCACCGCCGGCGGTCTGGCCGCGCTGCCGTCCGCCGTCGCATCCGCCGCCCTGCTCGGGGTGCGCAACGTCGCCTACGGAATGCGCATGTCGCCGATCGTGGGCGGGGGACCGGTGCGCAAGGCCGCCGCTGCGCACTTCACGATCGACGAGTCGACAGCTGTGGCGATCTCGCAAGGGGACCCCCGACTGCGGCAGGTGGGCTTCTGGGTGACCGGCATCGGCATCTTCGTGGGCTGGAACATCACGACGCTCGTCGGCGCGCTCGTCGGTGACGTGCTCGGCGATCCCCGGACCTGGGGATTGGATGCCGCGGCCGCAGCCGCCTTCCTCGCGCTGCTGTGGCCGCGGCTCCGGCAGCGGCAGGCCATCGCGGTGGGGGTGGCGGCCGCCGTGGTCGCCGCGGCGTTCACTCCGTTCCTCATGCCCGGCCTCCCGGTGTTGGTCGCGGCCGTCGTCGCTATCGCCGTCGGCTGGTTCAACTGGCTGGGCGGGCGCGGGACGCCGCCGGATGATCACGCCCGGGTCGGAACGGAGGGGGCACCATGAGCCTGTGGAGTGCGATCCTCCTCGCGGCCCTCATCTGCGTCGCGCTCAAGGCCGCCGGGTACCTGGTGCCGCCCAAGGTCCTCGAAGCACCTCGTACTGCTCGCATCTCCGACCTGCTCACGGTGGCGCTGCTGGCAGCGCTCGTCGCGGTGCAGACTCTCGGCGACGGTCAGGCGATCACGGTGGACGCGCGCGTGCCCGCCCTGCTGGTCGCGGGAGGGCTCCTGTGGCTTCGGCAATCGTTCCTCGTGGTCGTGGCAGCGGCCGCACTGGTCGCGGCGCTTCTGCGGCTCTTCGGCCTCGCCTCGTGACGGACTGCTCCGTCACAGGGGGCGCCGGTAAGATCGACGGGTGCGCGTGAGCTGGGTGTCGAGAGTGTTGTCGTGGGTCGCTGCGGCCCTGGTGGGCGGCGTCTACGGCATCGCCGGCACGATCGCGCACAGCGTGATGTGGGGGCCGATCCCGATCGGTCTCATCGTGGCCGCCATCGCCTGCGCGGCGATCCTCGTCGCGGTGCGCGCTCTCACCCACGACCGGGGAGCCGCGGTGGCAGCCGGCCTCGGCATGATCGGCATGCTGGTGCTGATCTCGGGTGTGGGGCCCGGCGGATCCGTCGTCGTCCCGGACTCGCTCAGCGGACAGATCTGGACCTACCTGGTCGCGGGAATCGTCCTGCTCGTGATCGCCTGGCCCTCCTTCTCGAGGGTTCCCGTACGCACCGTCGCGCCTGCCGCGCAGGAACCCGAGCCGCGCGAGTCGTAGACTGGAGGGGTGACGTATGTGATCGCCCTCCCGTGCGTCGATGTCAAGGATCGCGCCTGCATCGACGAGTGCCCCGTTGACTGCATCTACGAGGGTGAACGCTCGTTGTACATCCACCCCGATGAGTGTGTGGACTGCGGTGCTTGCGAGCCGGTGTGCCCGGTCGAGGCCATCTACTACGAAGACGACCTGCCCGACGAGTGGCAGGACTACTACAAGGCGAACGTCGAGTTCTTCGACGAGATCGGCTCGCCCGGCGGCGCCGCCAAGGTCGGCGTCTACGACTTCGATCACCCGATCATCGCCGCGCTCCCGCCCCAGGGCGAGTAGGCGTCTTCTGTGAGCGTCCGCGACCTCGCCGACTACCCGTGGGATGCCGTCGTCCCGTTCCGTGAGCGTGCCGCGCAGCATCCGGAGGGTCTCGTGGATCTCTCCGTGGGGTCGCCGGTGGATCCGACGCCGGAACTCATCCGCCGGGCTCTGGCCGAGGCCACCGATGCACACGCCTATCCGCAGACGGTCGGCACGCCGACGCTGCGGGAGGCCATCGTCGACTGGTACGCGCGGCGCAGGGGAGTGCCCGATCTCCGGGTCGACAACGTCCTGCCGACGATCGGCTCCAAGGAGCTCGTCGCTCTGCTCCCCACGCTCCTCGGCCTCGGCGAGGGCGACATCGTCGTGCACCCGCGAGTGGCCTACCCGACCTACGAGGTCGGCGCGCGAGTGGTCGGCGCGACGCCCCTGCCGGCCGACGACCCCGCGGAGTGGCCGGAGGGCACCAAGCTCATCTGGATCAACACCCCGGGCAATCCGGACGGCCGCACCTGGACGGTCGATGAGCTCGCTGCAGCCGTGCGCCGAGCGCGTGAGCTGGGAGCCGTGCTCGCGAGCGACGAGTGCTACGCCGAGCTGGGATGGGACGGAATCTGGGCGACCGAGCCGATTCCCTCGATCCTCGACCCTCGGGTGACCGACGGCAGCAGGGCGAACCTGCTCAGCGTGTACTCGCTGAGCAAGCAGTCGAATCTCGCCGGCTATCGCGCCGCGTTCGTCGCGGGCTGCGCGCACGTCGTCGGAGAGCTGCTCACCGCGCGCAAGCACCTCGGGCTCATGCCGCCCGCCCCCGTGCAGCACGCCATGGCGATCGCGCTCGGCGACGACGATCACGTCGCCGCCCAGAAGGATCTGTACCGCACCAGGCGCGAAGCACTGCGCCCGGCGCTCGAGGCCGCCGGCTTCCGCATCGACGGTTCGGAGGCCGGGCTGTATCTCTGGGCGACGGAAGGGCGCGATGCCTGGGAGTCGATGGGCCGCCTCGCCGATCTCGGCATCCTCGCCGGCCCCGGTCCGTTCTACGGTGCGGACTCCTCGCAGCACGTGCGCCTCGCGCTGACCGCTCCCACCGAGCGAGTGCGAGAAGGCGCGCGCCGGCTCACCGCCGCGGCTCTGTAGGTATTCTCCGTGAAGAGGGCATCTGTTTGGCGGATGTCACAGTAGGCCTGTGTGCCTACTAGGCTGTAAAGGCGATTCGGTCGTGTCTCGACCTGGTGCCACAGCGCCGTGAGATCGCCAGTTCCGACTTGATCAAGATCTTGTCCGATACACCGCGACCAGCGGGGTCGGACGCCAGGAGGAGGACCGCGTGAGTGCAGCGGCAGAGCAGACGGCGAAGCTGACGATCGGCGATACGACCGCCGAATTCCCGGTACTGCGCGGCACGGCAGGGCACGACAGCATCGACTTCTCGACGCTGACCCGGCAGACCGGCTACACGGGCCTCGACTACGGCTTCGTCAACACCGCGTCCACGAAGTCAGACATCACCTTCATCGACGGTGACAAGGGGATCCTCCGCTACCGCGGATATCCGATCGAGCAGCTGGCAGGGTCCACGAGCTACCTCGAGGTCGCGTGGCTCCTGATCTACGGCGAACTGCCCTCGGCCTCCGAGCTCGCGGAGTTCGACGAGAAGATCCGTCGTCACACGCTGCTGCACGAAGACCTCAAGCGCTTCTTCTCGGCGCTGCCGCACACCGCGCACCCCATGTCGGTGCTCTCGTCGGCCGTCGCCGCCCTCTCGACGTACTACGAGGGGCAGACCGACCCGCACAACCCCGAGCACGTCGAGCTCAACATGGTGCGCATGCTCGCCAAGCTGCCTGTGATCGCGGCGTACGCGCACAAGAAGAGCGTCGGTCAGGCCTTCCTGTACCCCGACAACTCGCTGAGCTTCGTCGACAACTTCCTCAAGCTCAACTTCGGCGTGCACAGCGAGGAGTACGAGGTCAACCCGGTCATGTCGAAGGCCCTCGAGCTGCTCCTCATCCTCCACGAGGACCACGAGCAGAACGCCTCCACCTCGACCGTCCGCCTCGTGGGCTCCACCGGTGCGAACCAGTTCGCCTCGGTGTCCGCCGGTATCCAGGCGCTCTCGGGTCCGCTGCACGGCGGTGCGAACGAGGCCGTCCTCACGATGCTGGGACAGATCCGCGACTCCGGCCAGAGCGTCTCGCGTTTCGTGGAGCGGGTGAAGAACAAGGAAGAGGGCGTGAAGCTCATGGGCTTCGGGCACCGCGTCTACAAGAACTACGACCCGCGCGCCAAGCTGGTCAAGGACGCAGCCGATGAGGTGCTCTCGTCGCTGGGCGTCACCGACCCGCTGCTCGACCTCGCGAAGGAGCTCGAGGAGCTCGCCCTCGCCGACGACTACTTCCGTGAGCGTCGCCTGTACCCCAACGTCGACTTCTACACGGGCGTCATCTACAAGGCGATGGGGTTCCCGACCCGGATGTTCACGGTGCTGTTCGCCATCGGTCGTCTGCCCGGCTGGCTGGCGCAGTGGCGCGAGCTGCAGCTCGACCCGCAGACCAAGATCGGGCGTCCGCAGCAGCTCTACACGGGCTCTCCCGAGCGGTCGTTCCCGACTCGCTGAGCGCTGAACGAGAAAACGCCCCTTCCGCCGAAGCGGAAGGGGCGCTTTTCTGTCTAGTGGAGTCCGCGGGTCAGCGACCCTGCGAGCTCCGGCCGCCACCCTGTCGGGACTGACCGCTCTGCGTGGAGTAGCCACCGCCCTGGTAGCCGCCGCCCTGGCCGCCGGAGCCACCGGCGCGGGGACGGCGACGACGACGTGCGGGCGGGTTCGCCGCACCGCTCTTCTCGCCGCCGGCGGGACGCTGCTTGGACGACTGGCGCTGCTGCTGCTGCTGCGGAGCCTGCACCGGGGCCGGGCGCACGTGCGGTGCGCGCTCGGGAACCAGTGCGGTGATCGCCGCCGTGGTGACGTCTTCGAGGGGAGCGGTGATCGCGGCCTTGCGGAGCAGGTCCTTCACATCGCGGCGCTGCTCGGGCAGCACGACGGTCACGACGGTGCCGGCCGCACCGGCACGGGCCGTACGTCCGGAACGGTGCAGGTACGCCTTGTGCTCGACGGGCGGGTCGACATGGACGACCAGGTCGACGTTGTCGACGTGCACGCCGCGGGCTGCGACGTCGGTCGCGACGAGGACGCGCACGCCACCGTCTTCCGGGGCGGCCGAGAAGGCGCCGAGGTTGCGCTCACGCGCGTTCTGCGAGAGGTTGCCGTGCAGGTCGACGGCCGGGATCCCGGCTGCCGTGAGCTGCTTCGCGAGCTTCTTCGCCTGGTGCTTGGTGCGGGTGAAGAGGATGCGGCGACCGGTGCCGGAGGCGAGCTCCTTCACGAGAGCGGTCTTGTTGTCGGTGGAGTCGACGACCAGCACGCGGTGGGTCATCTCGCCGACGGGCACGCTCTCCTCGTCGACCTCGTGGCTGACCGCGTTCGAGAGGAAGCGGCGGGCGAGGGTGTCGATGCCGCGGTCCAGCGTCGCGCTGAACAGGAGGCGCTGGCCACCGGCCGGCGTCGCGGTGAGGATGCGGGTGACACCGGGGAGGAAGCCGAGGTCGGCCATGTGGTCGGCCTCGTCGAGCACCGTGACCTCGATCGCGCTGAGGCGCACGACCTGCTGCTTCATGAGGTCTTCGAGTCGACCGGGGCAGGCCACGACGATGTCGACGCCGCCGCGCAGCGCCTGCTCCTGCGGACGCTGGCTGACGCCGCCGAAGACGGTCGTGACGCGCAGGCCGGCGGCCTCGGCGAGCGGGGCGATGGTCGCGGCGATCTGCGTCGCGAGCTCGCGGGTCGGGGCGAGGACGAGTCCGCGCGGGAGACCGGCGCGGCGCTGTCCGCCGGAAGCGGCGAGGCGCGCCACGAGCGGCAGGGCGAAGGCGATGGTCTTGCCGCTGCCCGTGCGTCCGCGACCGAGGAGGTCGCGTCCTGCGAGGGAGTCGGGAAGGGTGTCGCGCTGGATCGCGAAGGCCTCGGTCTTGCCGGAATCGGCGAGAACGGCGGCGAGCTCGGCGGGAACGCCGAGTTCAAGGAAAGTAGACATGCAGAAACTCCGTCAGCGCACGAGTGATCGGCGCGAGATAAGGGGTGAGGTGGGCGACGGCGCAGGAATTGCGCATCGGTTCGCCGTTCGAAATGCCAGCTCATGCTGGTGGTGGGAGCAGCTTCTGCTCGCTTTGGTCCTCGGAGACCCCATGACGACGACGATGTTGCAGCACCGGCGGTGCGGACAACGCTGTCAGTCTACCAGTGCGCGTATGTGATCAGCTGCATGTCGACTGCGGACGCGGGTCGAGCCTGCCGGCTGAGGCGTCTCTCAGGCGTGGAGAGCCTCGTTGAGCGTCACGCCCACGCCGGCGCGGCGCACGGCCTCGACGGCGCCGCTGAGGGAGTTCCGGCGGAAGAGCAACCCGTCCTGGCCGGAGAGATCTCCGCCCTTCACGGTCTTCCGCCCGCCGTCCGGAGTCACCGGGCCGTCGACCAGCACGATCTTCGTCCCGGCGGTCACGTAGAGGCCGGCTTCCACGACGCAGTCGTCGCCGAGCGAGATGCCGATGCCCGCGTTGGCGCCGAGCAGGGTGCGTGCGCCGATCGACACCCGATGGGTGCCTCCGCCCGACAGCGTGCCCATGATCGAGGAACCGCCGCCGATGTCGCTGCCGTCGCCGACGACGACCCCCTGCGAGATGCGGCCCTCGACCATGGAGGAGCCGAGCGTCCCGGCGTTGAAGTTGACGAAGCCCTCGTGCATGACGGTGGTGCCGGGGGAGAGGTGTGCGCCGAGCCGCACTCGCGAGGCGTCGGCGATCCGGACGCCCGCGGGCTGGACGTAGTCGGTCAGGCGGGGGAACTTGTCCAGGCCCTGCACCTGGATGCCTGCGCGCTGGAGGTGCGGTCGCAGACGGGCGGCGTCGGCGGGAAGCACCGGGCCGGCGTTCGTCCAGGCGACGTTCGGCAGGTGGCCGAAGATGCCGTCCAGGTTCAGCTCGTTGGGGCGCACGACGAGGTGCGAGAGAGCGTGCAGGCGCAAGTACGCGTCGGCCGTTGAAGCGGGAGCGTCGTCGAGGTCGATCTGGAGCTGGATGATCTCGACGGTCACGTTCCGTCGCTCATCGGCACCGACGAGGGGCTCGAGGGCGGAGACGGCGGCATCGTCTGCCGTGAGGATTCCCGCGCGCACGTCCGGGAACCACGCATCGAGAACCGTGCCATCGCCGGCGGTCGTGGTCAGGCCGATACCCCATACAGTGCGTGCGTCGCTCATGCCTCCACGCTATCGCGCCGTGGGGTGGGGGACTTCACGCATGACGGGGTAAGTAGGCTTGACCCATGGTGCTCGATCTGACCGTGTCCTCCGTCGACCTCACTCGTGCGATCTGCGACATCCCGAGCGTGTCCGGCGACGAGAAGACGCTCGCCGACGCGATCGAGGCGGCGATCACCCCGCTGTCCCACCTCGAGGTGTTCCGCCACGGGAACACGGTCGTCGCCCGCACCGATCTCGGGCGCGCGCAACGCGTCGCCATCGCCGGACACATCGACACCGTGCCGATCAATGCGAACCTGCCGACCAGGGATATGGAGATCGACGGCGTGCCCTACCTCTGGGGGCGCGGAACCGTCGACATGAAGGCGGGCACGGCCGTGCAGCTCAAGCTCGCGGCAGAGCTCACCGATCCCGCGATCGACATCACCTGGATGTGGTACGACAACGAAGAGATCGAGGCGTCCAAGAACGGTCTCGGCCTGCTCGCCGCCGTACGACCCGACCTGTTCCAGGCGGACTTCGCGATCCTCGGCGAACCGTCCAACGGCGAGGTCGAGGGCGGGTGCAACGGCACGCTGCGCGCGATCGTGCGCACCACCGGCGTTCGCGCGCACAGCGCACGCGCCTGGATCGGCGAGAACGCGATCCACCGTGCAGCGCCGATCCTGACCCGGCTCGCGGAGTACCGCGCCAAAGAGGTGCCGGTCGAGGGGTTGCTGTACCGGGAGAGCCTGAGCGCCGTGCGCATCGCCGGTGGTGTCGCGGGCAATGTCATCCCCGACGCGTGCGAGGTCGAGGTCAACTACCGCTTCGCTCCCAGCAAGTCCGCCGCAGATGCTGAAGCGCACCTCCGCGGGGTTCTCGCCGGCTTCGATGTCGAGATCACCGATGCCGCCGAGGGCGCGCGCCCCGGACTCGACGCCGAGATCGCGAAGCAGTTCGTGGCGGCTGTGGGCGCGGAGCCGCGCCCGAAGTACGGCTGGACCGACGTCGCCCGGTTCTCGGCGCTCGGCATCCCGGCAGTGAACTACGGCCCGGGCGACCCGCACCTCGCGCACCACGATGAGGAGCGGGTGCCGCTCGCGCAGATCGACGCCGTGGAGCGGGGCCTGCGCGCATGGCTCACCTCGCGCTGAGCGCGGTTCGCCGGTGGGCGCAGACGCCTGTCGCGCTGAGGATCGCGGTCATCTACCTCGCCGCGCGGGCGACGACCACGATCTTCCTGCTCATCGCCGCGTCGCTGTCGACGTCGTTCTCGCGCTTCGGCGCCGACGCCGGACTCGCCGACTTCGTCCTCGGGTGGGACGCCCAGTGGTACTGGCTGGTCGCCGAAGCCGGCTATCCCGCCGATCTTCCCCGGACGGAGTCGGGCGAGGTCGCCGAGAATGCCTGGGCTTTCATGCCGGTGTTCGCATATGCGGCGAAGGCGGTGGGCTTCGTCTTCGGATCGTGGGGAGTCGGCGCTCTCCTGATCTCGCTGGCGGCCGGATACTTGGCCTGTCTCGCGCTTCATCGTCTGCTCCGTGACCGTATCGGCGCGTCCGCCGCTCTCTGGGCGGTCGTGTTCTTCGCTGCCGGGCCCATCGCTGCGATGTTCCAGGTCGGCTATGCCGAGACCCTCTTCCTGCTTCTGCTGTTCCTCGCGCTCGACGCGACGATCAGACACGAGTACGGCCGGCTCTACCTCCTGATCCCGGTGATGGCCTTCACGCGCCCGGGGATCCTCGCGTTCGCCCTCTACCTCGGGCTGCACGGCGTCGTGCGCTGGTTCCGTCGCAGAGCGGAACCGCTCTCCGGGCGGGAGGTCGGGCACATCATCGCGCTGGGGGCGCTCGCGACCGCGGCGGGCTTCGCCTGGCAGGTGATCGCCGGCGTCGTCACGGGCGATCCCGGTGCCTACCTCGCGACCGAACTCGCGTGGCGCCGGCACTGGGTCACCGGAGGGGTCGACGGGTTCGTCCCGTTCGAGGGGTGGCTTCAGGCCTCGGAGTTCTGGTTCGCCCTCTGGGGCATGCCGCAGTGGTGGGGGCCGGTGGCGCTCGTGCTGCTGGTCGCGGCCGCCGCAGCTGCACTCCTCCTGTCACCCCAGGTGCGTGCGCTCGGCAGGGACGTGCGTCTGTGGAGCGCGAGTTACCTGCTGTACCTCCTTGCGGTGTTCTTCCCGCAGTCGAGCACCTTCCGCCTGCTGCTACCGCTCAGTCCGCTCTGGGGGGCCGTCGCGGTTCCGCGGTCGCGGTGGTGGCGCGGGGCAGTGGTGGCCCTCTGTCTCCTGGGCCAATGGTTCTGGATCTACCACGTGTATGCGCTCGGGAGCACGTTCTGGCAGGTGCCCTGACGTCGCCGGGCGACCTAATTGTTGCCCGGTGACCTCCAGGTCCCGGTGACACCCGATAAACTCATTCCATACCACCGGAGGAAAGGGAGCCACGATGGCAGCGATGAAGCCGAGGACCGGAGACGGACCTATGGAGGCCGTGAAAGAAGGACGACTCATCATCGTGCGCGTTCCGCTCGAAGGCGGCGGCCGTCTGGTCGTCTCCGTGAACGACGCCGAGGCCAAGGAGCTTCACGACGTGCTTGCCGCCGTCGTGGCACCGGCCTGATCGATCTGGGGTCCGCATCCGCGGATCCGGAAGGGCGGCGGATCTTCGGATCCGCCGCCCTTCGTCGACTCCGGGGCGCACCCGGAGCGAGTTCTCGTCAGTCGCTGTCGGCGAGTCTGATCAGCTGAAGCAGCCCTTCACCCGCGGGTGACACGGTCGCCAGGACGGCCGAGGACTCCTGGGTCTCCTGCACCAGCGAGCGGTAGGCCGACGTGACCTCATCGCGCTGCACGGGGTCGGCGACGCGGCCGCCGCCGAGGATCCGCGGGACCAGGACCATGCCGCCCGTGCGGGCGAGGCGGAGTCCGTGCTCGACGTACTCGATGATGTGGTCGGGGTCCGCGTCGACGAGCACGATGTCGTACGAGGACTCATTCATGCGGGGGAGCACGTCGATCGCGCGACCGGTGATGAACCGCACCTTGGTGGATGGCACCTTCGCGTCGGCGAAAGCCTGTCGTGCTGCCGCGAGGTGCTCGGGCTCGTTGTCGATCGAGGTGAGCACGGCCTGCGGTGCTCCGCGCAGCAGCCAGAGTCCGGAGACTCCCGCACCGGTGCCGATCTCGACGATCGAGCGTGCACCCGTTGCTGCGGCGAGAACGGCGATCTGGGAACCGACGACGGTGCTGATCGGCATCGCGCCGAGTTCGACCGCGTGTGCGCGCGCCCGTGCGATGGAGTCGGGTTCCACGATGGACTCGCGAAGGAATCGCGCGTTCGCGTCGTGCTCGCTCATGGCCTGTCTCTCCCTGCCTGCCCGGTGATTCCCTCCAGAGTATTCGCTCGGTGTACCTGCGGACGGCAGGCGCGACGGTAGCCTGTAGAGATGACGTTCGGGCTCACCTTCGAGAAGCTGTTGCTGATCGGTCTCATCGCGGTCCTCATCATCGGCCCTGAGCGTCTTCCGCGAGCAGCCGAGGGCTTCTCCCGCATGGTCCGCAAGGCCGGCGAGTACCTGCGCTCGACCAAGTCCCGCATGCGCGAGGAGATGGGCCCGGAGCTCGACGATGTGGACTGGCGCAAGCTCGACCCGCGTCAGTACGATCCCCGACGGATCATCCGCGACGCGCTCTTCGAGGAGCCGCAGCCGGCGACTCCCGCCCAGGCGAAGGAGACGATCGCCGAGCCGATCGCTCCCCGTGCGCTCCCGCAGGAGTTCAGCGCGAGCAACCGGCCTCCGTTCGATCCCGAAGCCACGTGACGCGAGGGCGGCTCGCCGATCGCGACGCCGTGGCATTCGGGTTCTCCGCTCTGTGCGCGTGCATCGGCGTCCTGATCTGGACGCTGTGGGTGATGCCTGTCGCAGCATCCGTGGGAGAGGCGGACCCGCTTCCGCTCGGACGAGGGCAGACGGTCGAGCTGAATGCGGGCGAACGCGTCGGCATCTGGGGCAGCGGTGTCTCCGCGATGCTCGGGACGCTGGAGTGCTCGGTGTCGGGTTCGGACGGAGACCTGCTCGCTCAGCGCGGAGGCCCCTCGCTGTCCTGGGATGACACGCTCTGGTGGATGACCCCGAAGCGCGGGTTCGAACAGCACACCCAGTTCACGAGCGTGGATGCGGGTGTTCACACCGTCACCTGCAGTGACTCGCTCGACACGTATGACGGCGAGTTCCTCATCGCCGGTGACACCTTCGGAAGCGGCTCCATCGGGCTCGGCCGCACCGGTGGGAGCGACTTCGCCACGGGGACGCTCCTGGCGTTCGGCGCGGTGTTCTGTCTCCCCGTCGCCGTGCTGCTGCCCGTCGTCATCCTGATCCGACGACTGGTCACCAGACGCAGGAGCGCACGGAATTCGCAGCGCGCCGGCGCATCCTGGACAGCGCCGCCGGGGTCTTAGACCACCTGCACCCTCAGCCGATCGTCATCGGCAGTGAGCGGCCGGAAAGGCCCCGGCCCTGTCGAGCGAGCGAGCGTGCGAGGTCGCGGATCGTCGTGGCTGCGGAATCCGTCGTCTCACCGGCGACGATCGGGAGGCCGGCGTCGCCACCCTCGCGGAGCGCGGGACTCAGCGGGATCGAGGCCAGCAGCGGGACCGTCGCCCCCGGCTCGGAGAGAGCCTCGGCGACCGCCGCCCCTCCGCCCGAGCCGAACAGATCGATGACCGTGCCGTCGGGGAGCGTGTACGCCGCCATGTTCTCGATGACGCCGATCACCCGCTGCCCCGTCTGCCGTGCGACGAGTCCGCTGCGGATGGCCACCTCTGCGGCAGCGGTCTGCGGGGTCGTCACGACCAGCACCTCCGCATGCGGGAGGAGCTGGCCGATCGAGATGGCGATGTCGCCGGTGCCGGGCGGCATGTCGATGAGCAGCACATCGAGGTCGCCGAAGAACACATCGGTGAGGAACTGCTGCACCGTGCGGTGCAGCATCGGTCCCCGCCACGCCACCACGGACTCCCCGTCGCGGAGGAACATGCCGATCGAGATGGTCTTCACGCCGTGCGCGACCTGGGGCAGCATGAGGTCGTCGATACGCGTCGGCTGCGTGCCCGCCGGGATGCCGAGGAGCCCCGGGATCGAGAATCCGTGCACGTCGGCATCGACCAGGCCGACCGACAGCCCCTGGTCGGCGAGAGCCACGGCGAGATTCGCGGTCACGGTCGACTTGCCGACGCCGCCCTTGCCACTGGAGACGAGGATCACGCGGGTGAGCGAGTCCGGGCCGAACGGCATGTGACGGGCCGGCCTGCCGTCGCGGAGCTTCTCGGTGAGGGCCTTGCGCTCTGCCGGAGTCATCACGCCCACCTCGACGTCGACCGACGTGATGCCGGGCACGGAGGCGGCAGCCTCGCGCACGTCGGACTCGATGCGCGTCGCGGCCGGGCAGCCCACGATGGTCAGCACGATGCCGACCTGAGCCCGGTCGCCGTCCACAGCGATCTCGCGGACCATGTCGAGCTCGCCGATCGGGCGGCGCAGCTCCGGATCCGTCACCGCGGAGACGGCGGCGCGGACGAGGTCGGCCTCGGTCACGAGGCGGCGCCTGCGGTCGGTTTGTCCCCGTCGTCCTCGAGCTCGGCGAGGAGGGCCTTCAGCTCCTGCCGCAGCACGTCGCGCGTCACGGCCTGCGCGTTGCGTTCCTCGAGCGCCATGCGCAGCGCCACGATCTCACGGGCGAGGTACTCGGTGTCGGCGAGGTTGCGCTCCGCGCGCTGCCGGTCCTGCTCGATCTGCACCCGGTCGCGGTCGTCCTGGCGGTTCTGCGCGAGGAGGATGAGCGGTGCGGCGTACGAGGCCTGCAGCGAGAGCATGAGCGTCAGCGCGGTGAAGCCGAGGGCCGCATCGTCGAAGCGCAGGTTCTCGGGCATCAGCGTGTTCCAGACGATCCAGACCACGCAGAACAGGCTGAGGATGACCAGGAACGCGGGGGTGCCCATCGCGCGGGCGACCCACTCGGTGAAGCGGCCGAACCGGTCGCGCGAGGTCGCCCGGGGCCGTGTCGTGGTGCGGCCCGGCGCGTCGAGGCGCGGGGAGCGGGGCATCAGCGCGCCTCCTTCGCGGGAGAGGGTGTGTCGTCGCTGTCGTGCGATCGCCAGTCGTCGGGGAGCAGGTAGTCGAGCACGTCGTCGATGCTGATCGCGCCCACCAGGCGGTGGGCTGCGTCGATCACCGGCAGTGAGACGAGGTCGTAGCTCGCCAGCAGCCGCGCCACCTCGGCGGCGGATGCGGTGACGGGAACGGGTTCGAGGCTGTCGTCGAGGATCGCGCCGAGTCGCTCGTGCGGCGGGTAGCGCAGCATCCGCTGGAAGTGCACGAGGCCGAGCAGGCGTCCGGTCGGCGTCTCGAACGGCGGCAGGGTCACGAAGACCGCAGCGGCCAGCGCGGGGTGCAGTTCGTGGCGGCGGATCAGGGCCAGCGCCTCCGCGACGGTCGCGTCGGCGGAGAGGATGATCGGCTCCGGGGTCATCAGACCGCCCGCCGTGTCGGGACCGTAACGCAGCAGCATCCGCACGTCTTCGGCCTCTTCCGGTTCCATCAGCTCGAGCAGCTGCTCGAGCCGGTCCGGTGCCAGTTGGGCGAGCAGATCGGCGGCGTCGTCGGGTTCCATCTGGTCGAGGATGTCGGCTGCGCGCTCGTCACCCAGACGATCGAGGATGTGCACCTGCTCGTCCTCGGGCATCTCCTCGAGGGCGTCGGCGAGACGGTCGTCCGACAACTCTTCGGCCACCTCGATCATGCGCTGCTGCGGAAGATCGAGCAGGGTGTTGGCGAGGTCGGCGGCGTGCAGTTCGGAGTATGAGGCGACGAGCTGCTCGGCGGACTGCGATTCACCCGGTGCGCGCTGCTCGGCCACCTCGCTCCAGGCGGCGAACGTGGTCGGGCCCTTCGCGAACGGCGAGGCACTGGTCTTCGGGCGGCGGAGGAACAGCTGGCTGATCGCCCATTCGCCGAGGCGGTTGGGCTCGATCGCGACGTCTTCGATGACGGCCGTGCCGCTGCCGTCCACGAAGCTCACGCGTCGTCCGAGCATCTCGGCGAGAACACGCACCTCGCCGGCGCGGGGAGAGAAGCGGCGCACGTTGATCAGGCCGGTGGTGATGACCTGTCCGGACCGGATCGAGGTGACCCGGCCGATCGAGAGGAACACATGGCGTCGCCCCGGGATCTCCACGACCAGACCGATCACGCGCGGCGCCGCGGTACTTCGGTACACGACGACGACATCACGGACTTTGCCGAGCCGGTCGCCGAGGGGGTCGAAGACGGCGCACCCGGCGAGGCGCGCGGCGAAAACCCGTTGTGTGCTCACTTCTCCAGAGTAGTCGGCGGGTCCGGTCGGCGGCGGGATGGTCGCGTCTCGGGCTCCCGAGCGGTGCGCATGGAAGAATAGCCGGATGAGCATGCTGAACCGCCCCGCGAGCGGCACCGAGACCGGCGAGATGGTCGCTTCGACGCGCGACTACGAGAGCGCGCAGAAGACGGTGTCGAAGCTGATCGCGGGGGAGGTGCCGGCACGGGACATCGCGATCGTCGGGCAGAGCGTTCGCACGGTCGAGCGCGTGACCGGGAAGCTGGGGTATGCGGCTGCCGCGCGTTCGGGTGCCATCAACGGCGTCCTGATCGGACTGTTCCTCTCGGCCATCCTCGTGATCGGCAACCCCGAGGTGCCGATCCAGCTCTTCGTCGGGTTCGTCTTCATCGGCGTCGCACTCGGCATGCTCCTGAGTCTCGTCACCTATGCGATCGTGCGTCGTCGGCGCGACTTCGCGAGCGTCACGCAGTTCGCTGCCGACCACTACGAGGTCACCGTGCAGGCGGCATCGCTCGCCAAGGCCCGGCAGGTGCTCGGATCGACGAAGGTCGCGCCGGTGCGGCCGCCGGTGAACCTCGACGAGCCGCCGCGCTACGGCGAGCGGATCACCCCCGGAGCGACGGCACCCGCTCCCGCGCCTGAGGAGCCGGTCATCCCGCCGCGTCCCGCCGACCCTCAGCCAGGGGCCGACGCCATGCCGGAGCCCGACGCCACGCCGGGAGAGCCCGTGTCGCCCCCGGCAGCCGAGCCGGAGAGTGCCCCCGGCACGGAAGGCCTCGAGGGCGGACGAGCGTGACGCTCCGGTCGCCGCTCGCCGCCTGATGGTCCAGATCTCGGTCGATCTGCCCACGGGGACCACGACGGTCTCGGCGGATTGGACAGCCGGCGTGAACGGCACGGTCATCGCCATCGCGCACGGTGCGGGCACCGGCAAGGACCATCCGTTCCTCACCGGCTTCGCGGCAGCGCTCGGCGAACTCGGTTTCTCGACGCTGCGCTTCAACTTTCCCTACGTCGAGCAGGGCAGGAAGATGCCGGGCCCCGCGGCACACGCGATCGCGACGTGGAACGCCGTCGTGGAGTTCGCACGGGCGAGTGAGCCGTCCGCGGGCGTCTGGGCGACCGGCAAGTCCTACGGCGGACGGATGGCATCCATGGCCGTCGCAGATGGTCTCGTCGTCGACGGCCTGGCGTACCTCGGCTATCCGCTGCATCCACCGGGGCGGCCGGAGAAGCCACGGGTGGAGCATCTGCCGGCCATCGCGGTTCCGCAGCTGTTCGTCGAGGGGACGCACGACCCCTTCATCCAGCCGATCTCGCAGTTCGAGGAGGCGGTCGCGACCTGCCAGGACGCCCGAGTCGTGTGGGTCGAGGGTGGAGGCCACACGTTCGAGGTGAAGGGACAGAAGCGTCCCGCTTCCGAGATCGGCTCATCCCTCGCGCCGCTCGTCGCCGAGTTCACCCGCCGCTAGTGCGGGCGAACTCGCCGCCGTGCCGTGTCAGCCCTGCAGTCGGGCGATCCAGGCCTCGACCTCGTCGGCCGTGCGCGGGATGTCCGCCGACAGGTTGACCGGGCCGTCCTCCGTCATCAGGATGTCGTCCTCGATGCGCACGCCGATCCCGCGGAGCTCTGCCGGAACCGTCAGATCGTCGATCTGGAAGTACAGACCCGGCTCGATGGTGAACACCATGCCGGGGGCGAGGATGCCGTCGTAGTACATCTCGCGGCGCGCCTGCGCACAGTCGTGCACGTCGATGCCGAGGTGATGCGACGTGCCGTGCACCATGTACCGGCGGTGCTGGCCGCCCTTGTCGGCGTCGAGGGCCTCCTCGGCCGTGACGGGCAGCAGGCCCCACTCCGCCGTGCGTTCGGCGATGACCTTCATGGCGGCACCGTGCACGTCGCGGAACCGCACGCCGATCCGCGCCGCAGCGAAGGCCGCGTCCGCCGCTTCGCGCACCGTCTCGTAGACGCGGCGCTGCACCTCGGTGAACGTGCCCGACACGGGAAGCGTGCGGGTGATGTCGGCCGTGTACAGGCTGTCGGCTTCGACACCGGCATCGACCAGGATCAGGTCGCCGGGAACGACCGTGCCGTCGTTGCGCGTCCAGTGCAGGTAGCAGGCGTGCGGGCCGGAGGCCGCGATCGTGTCGTAGCCCTCGCCGTTGCCGTCTTCGCGTGCCCGGCGGTGGAAGACCCCCTCCACGACGCGCTCGCCGCGGGCGTGGGCGACGGCGGCGGGAAGCTCGCGGATGATGTCGTCGAACCCGTCGGCCGTGATCTCGACCGCACGGCGCATCTCGGCGATCTCGAACTCGTCCTTGATGAGGCGCAGCTCGGAGACGAAGCGGGTCAGCGCGTCGTCGTCGTCGAGCACCAGTTCGCCTTCCACGGCCTCGAGCTCGTCGAGGTGAGCGGTCGCGATGTCGAGGTCGGCAGCGACACCGGCCAGCGACGGACGGGGGCCGATCCAGAACTCCCCGACCGTGGCGTCGGCGTAGAACTCGGTCGTCGTCCGGTCGGCGCGCTCGCGGAAGAAGAGCGTGATGTCATGTCCCGCGTCGGTCGGTGCGAAGACCAGTACCGAATCGGGCTCCGCATCCGACGCCCATCCGGTGAGGTGCGCGAAGGCGGAGTGCGCGCGGAACACGTAGTCGGTGTCGTTGCTGCGCTGCTTGAGGGACCCGGCGGGGATCACCAGGCGCTTGCCGGGGAATGCAGCCGAGACGGCAGCTCGTCGGGCGGCGGCGTAGGCGGCCTGCTCGCGCGGACTCGGCAGAGTCTCCGGACGCTCGGCCCAGCCGGTGGAGATGGTGTCGAGGAAGCCCTGGGGGAACGGCTGCTTGCGGTTCGTGGTGCTGTTCTCGGCCGATGCTTCGACGGTGGGTTCTGCGATCGTGTCGCGCTCTCCGGTGCTCATCCCTCCAGTCTGTCATCTGGAGAGGATGCACGGGAGCTCAGCCGGCCGGCTCGAGCTGCACGACCAGCGCGCGGTGGTCGCTGCCGCCGGCATCGTCGAGCACGACGGAGCCGGTCGGCGTCCAGTTCTGCGATGCCATGACGTGGTCGATCGGTGCGCCCGCGAGCGTCGGGAGCGAGCTCGGCCAGGTGCCGGTGACACCGTTGCCGGTGCGCGCCGCCACGTCACGGCAGTAGCCGATGTCGCCGCCCTCCACGCCGAGACCGGCCATGTGGTCGATCGTCGCGTTGAAATCACCGGCCAGGATGAAGTCGCCCTGCGGGCACTGGTCGGCGATCCACTGCAGGTCGCTCTGCCACTGCTGCATCTCTTCCATACGCGGTGCGACCGCGTGCACGGCCACGATCGTGGGGCCTTCGCCGTCGATCGGCATCAGGACGACGCTGGGCACGGAACCCGTGTTGCTGGTGCCGTCCTTCGCCGACTCGATCACCGAGTACTCGCCGAGGTCGGGGGCGACCAGGACAGTGGTCTGCCAGGACTGGGGCCCGTCCTGCACATCGGGACGGAATTGCACATGGTGCACCCACATCGGGTGGCCCTGCTCCCGCAGCATGATCGCGATGCGCTCGCCGACCTCCTCGGTCGTCTCGGGAAGTGCGACCACGTCGGCGCCCTGGTCGAGGATGCGCTGCGCGATCACGTCGGCCGACACAGCCTCGCCCGCGGTGTTCCAGGTGAGCACCCGCACGCTGCTCTCGGTCTTCTCCGGAAGGGCGGTAGCCCCGAAGCCCCTGCTCGCTCCGATCAGTGCGGTGGCGCCGGCGCCCAGCAGAGCGACGATCAGCACGGAGGCGGCGAAACCCCGCAGCGGCCGCGCGAACAGCAGCAGGAGGGCGAGCACGACGACGATGAGGAACCCGCCGAGGACCAGGCCTCGCACCGAGACGAGCTGCGCGAAGGGATAGGTCTGCTCGAGGTGGAAGAACTGCGGCCACACCACGATCGCCGTCGCGATCGCGAGCAGGACGGTGAAGAGGATCCCCAGTAGTCGAAACATCCCCTCCAGCCTAGAAGCGGCGCCTGTGAAGTCCCTGCCCCGACATCCCGTCCGTGCGCCTCCGCGCCCGGTACGGGTGACGCTCGGTACGCTCGGAGGATGGCCACTCCGTCCGCCGGGTTCGCCGGTCCCGCCGACCTGCACCTGCACTCGAACCAATCCGACGGTACGGAGTCCCCGGCCGAGGTGATGCGGCAGGCCCACGCGCACGGAATTCGCACGGCCGCCCTCACCGACCACGACCGCTCCACCGGGTGGGCCGAGGCGGGCGATGCGGCGGTCGCCCTGGGGATGACCTTCATTCCCGGCATGGAGCTCTCTGCCAAGCACGAATGGCGCAGCGTGCACGTGCTGGGGTACCTCTTCGACCCCGAGAACGAGGCTCTGCGCGCCGAGACGGATCGTATCCGCGGCGACAGGATCGGCCGTGCCGAACGGATCGTTCGGAACATCGGCCGGGACTACGACCTGGAGTGGGAGGACGTCGTCGCGCAGACGACCCTGGATGCCACGGTGGGTCGGCCGCACATCGCCGACGCACTCATCGCCCGCGGCATCGTGCGCGACCGGACAGAGGCGTTCGACGGCATCCTGCACCCGCGCGAGGGGTACTACGAGCCGCATTACGCGCCGGACCCCCTCACTGCCGTGCGATTGATCACCGAGGCCGGGGGAGTGGCCGTCATCGCGCACCCCGTGACATCGGGCCGCGACCGGATGATGCCTCTGCCGTTCATCGAGCGGCTGATCGCCGCCGGCCTCGGCGGCTTCGAGATCGACCATCGCGAGAACACCGAGCCGGGCAAGCGGAGGCTGCGCGAGATCGCCGCCGAGCACGACCTCATCATCACGGGCTCCAGCGACTACCACGGCAGCGGCAAGCCGAACCGTCCGGGCGAGAACACCACGTCCGACGAGATGGTCGCGCGGCTCCTAGCACGCGCCACCGGCAGTTCTCCGCGGTATCCCTGATCCTCGGCATTCTGTCGGTCATCTCCCGGCGGGCTGTCGACGGCGACCGATACCTTCCGAGGCATGCAGCGAGCGACTTCTCTGGAGCAGCGGGTCGATGCGGTCGCGCACCGCGTGCTGTTCGGTGCCCCGGCGAACGGCGTCCGCGCGGGCCTGATCGAGTTCGCGGTGTTCGTGCTCAAACAGGCATGGGCGTGCATCTTCGGAGCGGCGCTGCTCGTCGTGATCGTCGCAGCGCATCTCTGGTATCCCGATGATGCGGCGCTCGCCCGCAACGATGCCCTCACGATCGCCGCGGTGCTCATCCAGCTCGCGATGCTGGCCTTCCGACTGGAGAGCGGTCGTGAGCTCTGGGTCATCGTGCTGTTCCACATCACCGGCACCGTGATGGAGCTGTTCAAGACCGATGTCGGATCGTGGGCCTATGCCGCGGACGGATTCCTGCGCATCGGTGGGGTGCCGCTGTTCAGCGGGTTCATGTACGCGGCCGTCGGGTCATACATGGTGCGCGTCTACCGGCTGTTCGATCTCGGCTTCGAGAGGTATCCGCGACGTTGGTTGACGGCGATCCTCGCGGTGGCGATCTATGCCAACTTCTTCACACACCACTGGTGGTGGGACGCGCGATGGGTGCTGCTGGCCGGCGTCGTGATGCTGTGGCTGCCCACGGTCATGCATGCCCGCATCTGGAGGCGCACGATCAGACTTCCTCTTCTGGCGGTGTTCGTCGGCGTCGCCGTGTTCATCTATCTCGCCGAGAACATCGGCACCTGGGCGGGCGCCTGGGCTTATCCCGACCAGGCCGAGGGCTGGCAGCCGGTGTCGCCGAGCAAGCTGACCTCGTGGTTCCTCTTGATGATCATCTCGGTCGTGCTCGTGGCGTGGGTGTATCCGCCGAAGGTCCCGGCAGCGTTGCTGCAACGGGTGCAAGCCGCTCAGGCGCCGCTCTGACCACGCGTGCGCGACGAAGGGCGCGAGATGCAGACGATCGTCCGCTTCTCGCGCCCTTCGTGAGGTGCTGAGGTCTGTCAGGCCCCGGCGACCGGGGCCGCTCCCGCGCCGGAACCGCCGCGGCGACGCCGGCGACGACGTGCCGGGGCCGGCTTGCCGTCGTGGTGCTCCTTGCCCGCACCGTCGTGCGTGCCGGCGCCCTCGGCGTTGCGGTCGGCTGCCGGAGCAGACTGGCCGTCCGCGGAAGCCGTCTCGGCAGCGCCCTCGGCGAAGGTCGATCCGACCGGGGTCGTGCTGTTGCGGCGACGGCGGCGACGGCGCGTGCCGCCCTCGTCGGTGCCTTCAGCCGCGGCATCCGCCGCACGCTCGGGACGACGGGTGCGCTCGGTCTTGACCGACTCCGTCTTCGGCGCCGACACCAGACGGCCCTTGGTGCCCTGGGGGATGTCGAGGTCCTCGAACAGGTGCGGGCTCGACGAGTAGGTCTCGATCGGCTCCGGCTGACCGAACTCGAGGGCGCGGTTGATGAGGGCCCACTTGTGCAGGTCCTCCCAGTCGACGAAGGTGACCGCGATACCGGTCTTGCCCGCACGGCCGGTGCGGCCCGCGCGGTGCAGGTACGTCTTGTCCTCGTCCGGGATCGTGTGGTTGATCACGTGCGTGACATCGTCGACGTCGATGCCGCGGGCGGCGACGTCGGTCGCGACCAGGACGTCGCGCTTTCCGGCCTTGAACGCCGCCATCGAGCGTTCGCGCTGATCCTGTCCCATGTCGCCGTGCACGCCGCCGACGTTGAAGCCGCGGTCGCTCAGCTCGTCGACGAGGCGCTGGGCTGCACGCTTCGTGCGGGTAAAGATCACGGTCTTGCCGCGGCCCTCGGCCTGCAGGATGCGGGCGATGATCTCGTCCTTGTCCATCGAGTGCGCGCGGTAGACGAGGTGCTTGATGTTCGCCTGCGTGAGGCCCTCATCGGGGTCGTTCGCCCGGATGTGGATCGGGTTGGACATGAAACGACGGGCGAGTGCCACGATCGGGCCGGGCATGGTCGCCGAGAACAGCTGCGTGTGGCGGACGGCCGGGACCTTCTGGAAGATCTTCTCGATGTCGGCGAGGAAGCCGAGGTCGAGCATCTTGTCGGCCTCGTCGAGCACGACCTCGGTCGCGTTCGAGAGGTCGAGCAGCCGCTGGCCCGCGAGGTCGATCAGACGCCCAGGGGTTCCGACGACGATCTGCGCGCCGGCCTTGAGCTGGTCGATCTGCCCCTCGTACGCCTTGCCGCCGTAGATGGCGACGACGCTGGTAGAACGGTTGCTGGTGAGCAGGTCGATGTCTTCGTAGACCTGCACCGCGAGCTCGCGGGTCGGCACCACGATGAGGGCCTTGACGCCGTGCTCCGGGTCTTTGCCGAGGCGCTGGACGACGGGGATGCCGAAGCCGAAGGTCTTGCCGGTTCCCGTCTTGGCCTGACCGATGATGTCCTGGCCGGGAAGGCCGAGGGGAATGGTCTGCTCTTGGATGGGGAACGCGTCGACGATGCCTTTGGCGGCGAGTGCGTCGACGATGTCCTGGTCGATGCCGAGATCGGCGAAAGTTGTCACTTTATTCAGATTGCCTGTCCGGCGAGCCTGGGGGATCGCCACGTTAACGGATCCACGCCGTCTCTTGTGCCACAGGCGCGGGGCCCCGCTCCGACGGCGGGGACACGCCCAGCCTACCCGAGGGGCCGTCGAGACCCGGAAGGAGGTCCGGGCGCGGGTATTGTGAACGACGTGGCGGACTCGGGAGGAAGACCTCGTGGTTAAGTGGTTCTGGCAGCGCGAAGACGCGCCGCGGCGTACCCTCGCCCTGCGCAGTCGAGGGGAACAGGGCGATGCCACGCGCATCGACTTCGCCGAACTCGCCCCCGAACTCGATCGCTTCCTCGGCCAGGCGGCCTACCTGCAGCTGGGGTATTTCGAGACGCTCACCCGACTCATCCGAGCGACGCCGGAGCTGTCCGAGAAGGAGTCGCTGTCGCGCGCGGCGGGTGCTGCACTGACCAAGCACCGCGGCATCGTCGAGGTCATCGCCGAGCGCGGCGGGGATCCGACGCAGGTGATGCTGCCGTTCCGCGAGCACCTTGACGCGTTCCGGCGCAAGACCATCGGCGCGCGTCCGCGAGAGACCCTGCTGGCGGTCTACATCACGGCCGGCATGCTCGACGACTTCTACCTCGCTCTCGCCTCGAGCTACGGGGAGACCGGCCGTCGGGTCGCGCAGATACTGCGGGAGGATGACGCCGGCCATGAGATCGTCGCGATCATCCAGGAGACGATCGAGAGCGACGAGGAGTGGCGTTCGCTGCTGTCGATGTGGGCTCGCCGACTGGTCGGAGACACGATCCTCGTCTGCCGTTCCGCCCTGCGGCCCGAGCTGCTCGACGTCGATGACGCGCGCATCGAGCCGGTGTACACCGAGCTGATGGGCGCGCACGCGCGACGCATGGATGCGATGGGCCTCGCGTCGTAGACGCCGACGCGCATCCTCGCGATCAGATGCCCAGTGCCGCCTTGGCGGCGGTGTCGGAGCGCTTGCGCATCCCCGTGATCGCGAACGTCGCGAGAGCGGCGATCGCGGCGGCGCCGAGGACGCTCGCGAGCCACAGCCAGATGCTGTCCTCGCCGACGCCCAGCCACTGCAGGCCCGTGTAGAGGATCGCCGACACGGCGGTCGCGATGGCAGGTGCGAGGGCGACCCCGCGCAGCTCGCGGTCGGCGATCAGGAAGTGCACCGCGATTCCCAGCGCGCACGCCCCGACGAGTGCGAGGAGGATGTACATCGTCGGATTAGGCGACGAAGCCGACGCGGCGCGATTCCTCGGAGCCCAGCTCGATGTAGGCGAGGTTCGCGGTCGGGACGATGTAGGAGTTGCCCTTCACATCGGCGAAGCTCACGTGCGTCGCGTTCTGCTCCAGCGCCGTGGCGACCTGGGTGCGGACCTCGTCCGCGCTCGCGCCGGTGTCGAAGCTCAGTTCACGGCCGGTGTTGATGATGCCGATGCGGATTTCCACGCGTGCTCCTTGAAGTTCGGGGACTGGCCCAACTCTACCCCGCGCGCCTCGCACCGGATCGGCCGACGGCTGCCGTTTCGCCCTGAGCGCACAGCGGGGACGCACGCCGATGTCCGCGCGTCCGGATAGCGTGGATGACATGACATCGGATGCTGCGCAGCGAGCTGTGATCGCCGCGGAGCCGTCGGCATCCGGCGTCATCATCGGAGCACCGGGAACGGGGAAGACCCGTACCCTCGTCGACCGCGTCGTGCATCTGCTGGACGCGCAGGGGCTGCGACCGGAAGAGGTGCTCGCGCTCACTCCGAGTCGCCAGGCGGCTACGGCGCTGCGAGATCGGATCGGCGTGCGCATCGGTCAGGCCACACCCGGGCCCCTGGCGCGATCCCTCGGGTCCTTCGCCTTCCAGCTCGTGCGCGGCGCGATGGTGCGACAGGGGGCGGAGCCGCCCGCGCTGCTCACCGGTGCGGATCAGGACCGCATCATCGCGGAACTGCTCGCCGGCGACGCGGAAGACGGGCGTATTCCGTGGCCGGACGCTCTCAGCGCTTCCGTTCGCGCCTCGAAGGGATTCCGTTCCGAGCTCCGAGCCTTCCTGGCGGAGTGCACCGAGATCGGCGTCCACCCCGACGAGCTCCGCGCGTCGGGCAACGATGTGTGGGCCGCGACGGCGGAGTTCCTCGTCGAGTATCGAACGGTGCTCGATGCACTGCGATCCGCACACCGGGACGCCGCTGATCTCCTGAGTGAGGCGAGCACGATCCTGCAGGGGGCGGACGCGGCGACGCTCGGCCCGCTGGCGCCCCTGCGGGTGGTGCTGATCGACGATGCGCAAGAGCTCACACGCGGCGGTATCGCGATGGTCCAGGGCCTGCGTGAGCGAGGCATCGCCGTCCTGGCCTTCGGGGACCCCGACATCTCGTCCGGCTCCTTCCGCGGGGCGAGCCCGGAACTGTTCGCCCAGCTCGCAGGCGCGCTCGGGGAGGTGCATGTGCTCGACGGTGCACATCGCCAGCAGCCGGCGCTCACCGCTCTCACCAGGACGGTCACGCAGGCGATCGGCGTCTCCGGGCGGGTGGAGCACCGGCGTGCTCCCGTGCCGGTGGCGTCGGAGGAGATCGAGGCCCGGGTCTCGACATTCGTCGCTCCCTCGCCGTACGAGGAGCTCGATCGCATCGCGGGCGTGATGCGGGAATGGCATCTCTCGGAGGGGATCCGCTGGGATCGGATGGCTGTCGTCGCACACGACACACGACAGGTGACCACGCTGGAGACCGAGCTCGCGGCCCGCGAGATCCCCACGCGGGCCGCCGGAGTGCAGCGCCCGCTCGGCAGCGAGGGCATCGTGCGCGACATCGTCGGCATCGTGCGCCTGGCACTGACCCCGACGGAGGAACGCACATCCGACGCGCTCGAAGAGGCCATGCGCACCCCGTTCGGAGGGATGGACGCGATCGGACTGCGCCGCCTCCGTGCCCGGCTCCGGCACATCGAGCTCGAGCAGGGCGGCGCGACGCCCGCACGAGAGCTGCTGCGACAGGCCATGGCCAACCCTGCGCACCTGACCCTCATCGACGCTCCGGAGTCGCGTACGGCCGAGCGCTTCGCCGAGACGATCGAAGCCACAGCCAGAGCGGCCGCCGAAGGTGAGACGATCCACGATCTGCTGTGGCGGGTGTGGGATCAGGCCCGCGCCGTGGACGGACGCCGGCTGCAGGTCGCCTGGCGCGAGATCTCGCAGCTGCCGACCGGTGCCGAGACGGCCCGCGCACTCGATGCTCTCGTCGCCCTCTTCGACGCCGCGAAGAGGTTCGTCGAGCGCACCCCCAACGAGAAACCGCATACTTTCGTGCGCGACATCCTCGACAGCGAGGTCCCCGAGGACTCGCTTTCGACTCCTGATCGCCCGGGCAAGGTCACGCTCCTGACTCCAGCCACCGCGCTCGGCACGGAGTTCGACGCGGTCGTGGTCGCGGGGGTGCAGGACGGCATCTGGCCGAACGTTCGTCTGCGCGGCGGACTGCTGCAGACCTGGCGGCTGGCAGATGCGATCCACGCGTCACGCACCAGCATCAGCACCGAGCCTCCGGGCGTGCTGGATCGGCGGCGCGCGGCGCTGCACGACGAGCTCCGGCTGTTCGTCCGGGCGGTTTCGCGTGCGCGTGATCGCCTGCTGATCACGGCGGTCGACGACGACGATCTCACGCCGAGTCCCTTCTTCGGGTTCCTGCCCGCCCCGGAACCGCCCGAACGGCACGCGTCCGCCGAGCATCCCCTCACCCTGCGCGGGCTGGTCGCCCGGCATCGTCGCGCCCTCACCGCCGCGCATGCGGAGCCGATCAGACGTGAGGCCGCCGGGCAGCTCGCCGTGCTGGCCGGGGAGGGTGTTCCCGGCGCGGATCCAGCCGAGTGGTACGGCGTGACCCCGACCTCGACCGATGCGCCGCTGCGAGATCTCGCGGTCACCGGCGCACGGGTCTCGCCATCGAAGATGGAGTCCTATGAGGAGTGCGGTCTGAACTGGGTCGTCTCCGCGCTCGGCGGCGACACGGTGATGCCGCCGACCGCCGGCATCGGCACGATCGTGCACGAGGCGATGGAGCGTGTTCCCGACGGCGACCTGGAGCGCATGCGCGCGATCGTCGCCGAGCACTGGCCGGAACTGGACTTCGAGACCGAGTGGATCGGCCGCAAGGAGCGGCGGCGGGCCGACGTGCTGGTGGATCGCCTGCACACCTATCTCGGCGACGTGCGCCGCGAGGGCGGTCGGGTGATCGGCAGCGAGATGGAGTTCCGCTTCGCCGTCGACGTGGCCCCCGACGCGGGAGTCGCGACCGTGCCGACGGTACATCCGGTCGGGGAAGACCGGGCGAACAAGGCGGTCATCCACGGGTACATCGACCGGGTCGAGGCGTATCCGCCCGAGGCCGGCGAGCACTCCCATGCTCGGGGACGCGGTTGGGAGCGGATGGCGGGCGGAACGGAAGGGCCCGTGGTCGTCGTCGACCTGAAGACCGGAAAGAACGATCCGGAATCCGACTCCGGCGTCGCCGAGCACGCGCAGCTGGCCGCCTATCAGGTCGCCGTCCAGGAGGGCCTCGTCGAGGGTGCCCCGCCGACGTCGCTGGCGGGGGCGCGGCTGGTGATCGTCTCGAAGACGCTCGCGAAGAGCGACTATCGCATCGCGCATCAGCACACGCTGAGCGACGAGTCGCGCTCCGCCTTCCTCCGGCGGGTGTCGGATGCGGCGCGCGGCATGTCGGCATCGAGCTTCACCGCGCAGGTGGAGTCGCACTGCGCGGACACGCAGCGCCGCGTGCATCCGTGTCGCATCCACACGGTGCCGGCGGTGAGCTCGTGACGGGGTGGAGCGGCGGCGAGGGTATCTCCGCCACCGACATCGCCGCCGCCCTCGGCCAGCCGTCGCCCACAGCCGCCCAGCAGCGGGTGATCGAGGCCCCACCGGAGCCGGCCCTGGTCGTGGCCGGCGCCGGCAGCGGCAAGACCGAGACGATGTCGGGGCGTGTGGTGTGGCTGGTCGCGAACGGACACGTGCGCAGAGATGAGATCCTCGGCCTGACGTTCACGCGGAAGGCGGCGGGCGAGCTCGCAGAGCGGATCGGTCATCGGCTCGCGGTCATCGACGAGTACGGTCGCCGTGGTCTCCTGCCGCATCTGCCCGAGATCGTGCGGACCGGCGCGCTGCGCCGTGTCGACGAGGCGGCGCAGGGCCGCCAGCGCGAGCTCGTGCGCACCCACGTCCTCGACGAGCTGGCCGCGCGCGTCGGCACCGGGTGGGATCCGGCGACGCCGCGATCGGCGGAAGACCTCATGGTCCGGCCGCGCGTCTCGACGTACAACGCGTTCGCCGACGGCATCGTCCGCGAACACGCGGCGCGGATCGGGCGGGATCCCGACGTCGCGATGCTCAGTCAGGCAGCCTCCTGGATGCTCGCGCGGGAAGTCGTGCTCCGCAGCGATCTGCCGGAGCTCGAGAACATCGACTACGCGCTCGGAACGATCATCGACGCTGTGCAGCGGCTTGCGGGGGACGCCCTCGACCATCGTGTCGACCTCGATTCGGCCGAACGGATCGCGCGGGAGCAGGCGCTCGCCTTCGAGCCGTATCGCAGCAACGCCGATGTGGAGAAGGCGGCGGTCAACCTGCTCAGTCTGCCGACGCTCGCGCGCCTGGTGCGCGACTACATCGACGCGAAGGAACGCCGTGGCGTGCTGGACTTCGCCGATCAGGTCAGCGGGGCCTACGACATCGTCGAGTCCGCGCCCGATGTCCGCGCGGAGCTCCGTGAGCAGCACCGAGTCGTGCTCCTCGACGAGTATCAGGACACCTCGGTGATCCAGACGCGGTTCCTCGCCGAGCTCTTCCGTGATTCCGCAGTGATGGCGGTCGGCGACCCTCATCAGTCCATCTACGGCTGGCGGGGCGCGAGCGCCGACAACCTGTACGCCTTCGCGGAGACGTTCTCGGGCACGGGAACAGCGACGACCTACAGCCTCATGACGAGCTGGCGGAACGATCGGGGCATCCTCGGCATCGCGAACCGTGTGCTCGAACCGTTGCAGCGGCCCGGGCTCGACGTGCCGCCTCTCGAACCTCGCCCCGGAGCGGGCGAAGGCACGGTCGCCGTGCGATTCCCGTTCACGGTCGACGAGGAGGCCGCAGCCGTCGCGGACTGGTTCGCCGACCGGCGGGCGGAGCACGATGCCGGTGCGGCCGGTGCGGCCGGTGCGGCCGGTGCGGGACAGGCGCAGACGCCCCACACCGGAGCGATCCTCTTCCGCTCCAAGCGGCATATGCAGACGTTCGCGGCTGCGCTCGCCGGACGAGGCATCCCGCACCGCATCCTCGGCCTCGGCGGACTCCTGGCGACACCGGAAGTGGTAGACGTCGTCTCGACCCTTCGCGTCGTGCACGACCCCACGGCCGGGTCCGCGCTGATCCGCCTGCTCACCGGTCCCCGGTTCGGCGTCGGTGTCGCCGACATGGCTGCCCTCTACGATCTCGGCCGCACCCTGTCGGAGCGCGACACCGCGATGGCGCCGCTGCCGGAGGAGGTGCGTGCACGGCTGCGCTCTTCCCGCGGCGCGGACGAGGCGGTGTCGATCATCGACGCGGTCGACGTGGTGCGAGCAGTGCGCGACGACTACCGGCTGCTCGAATCGATCACCCCTGACGGCCGTGCGCGGGTCAGAGCAGCGGGGGAGATGCTGGAACGGCTCCGACGCGCCTCGTCCCAGCCGATCCCCGAGCTGATCCGGCTCATCGAGCTCGAACTCCGCCTGGACATCGAGCTCGCCGCGAACGAGACGAGAGGTCCCGCGCGCATCGCGGCCACGCAGCTGCGCGCCTTCGCCGACGAAGTTCGTGCGTTCCTCGCCGCCGACGAGCGGGGGAGCATCGGCAGCCTGCTCGCCTGGCTCGACAAGGCCGAGAGCACGGATGAGCTGATGCCGCGCCCGGAGCCGCCCGAGGCCGGTGTCGTCCAGCTGCTGACCATCCATGGATCGAAGGGTTTGGAGTGGGATGCGGTCGCGGTGGTCCGACTGGTGGCCGATGAGCTCCCGAGCAGGGTCTCCGACACGTCCGGGTGGTTCGGGTTCGGCGTCGTGCCGTTCGCGCTGCGCGGGGATCGGGACGCGTTGCCGCGCTTCGAGTGGGACCCCGTCGAGGCCATGGGGGGCGAGGCCGATCCCGTGAAGCGGCAGAAGCTCGCGCAGGCGTCGCTCTCGGGCGGGGCGACGAAGGCGAATCCACACGGGGGCGCACTCAAGCGGTTCAAAGACGCCTACCGCGCCTACCAGCAGCAGGAGGAGCGACGCCTGGCCTACGTCGCGGTCACCCGTGCGCGGACGGATCTGCTCCTCAGCGGTGCGCACTGGGCCGGGCAGAAGGCTCCGCGCACACCGAGCCCCTTCCTCGTCGAGGCGATCGAGGTGCGCGGCCTCGAGCCGATCGAACCAGTCGACCCGGACGACAACCCGTACGACGGCCCCGGTTCCACCCTTCGATGGCCCCTCGATCCGCTGGGAGCCCGGAGGCACGTCGTCACCGCGGCAGCCGCCGCCGTCGAGGATGCGATCCGTGCCGGGACGTCCCAGCCGACCATCGAGCTCGAACGACTCCTGGCCGAGCGCGCCGCCCGCCAGCGCGGGACGGATGTCGAGGCCCCGACCCGTGTGCCCGCTTCGCGGTTCAAGGACTACGTCACCGATTTCTCGGGAACGCTGTCGTCGATCGTGCGCCCCATGCCGGAGCGACCCTATCGGCAGACGCGCCTCGGCACCCTGTTCCACGCCTGGGTGGAGCAGCGGTCCGAACTCGTCGGAGTCGGTAGCCGGGTCGACGAGGCACTCTGGGAGATCGACGAGGACGAGATCGCGTCAGATCTCGTGCGAGAAGGATCGGGTGCTGCCGCTGACGCCGCCGACCTCGACGCCCTGCAGAAGACGTTCGAGCGCAGCGAATGGGGCGGGTTGAAGCCGATCGCCGTGGAGATCGAGATCGACTTCGCGCTCGGGGCCGGCCTGCCCGGGGCGGACGAGCGCGGAGGGGCTCACATTGTGATCTGCAAGCTCGACGCGGTGTACCGGCGCGCCGACCGCGGCGACCGCATCGAGATCGTGGACTGGAAGACCGGCCGGGCGCCGCGCACAGCGCAGGAGCGCGACGAGCGGATGCTGCAGCTCGCGCTCTACCGCCTGGCCTATCACCGGCGCTTCGAAGTGCCGCTCGACGAGATCGACGTGGCGTTGTACTACGTGGCCGACGATCTGATCATCCGCGGCGACCGCGTCTATTCGGAGGAAGAACTCTTCCATCGCTGGAGTGCTGCTCGCGCGGCGCGCTGAGCCTCGTCGGAATCGTCCCCGTCGTCGTCGTCGGCGTGCGCGCGCGGGGCGAGCGGATGCGAATCCTCGCGCGCTCCGGCGGCTCCGCTGGTGCCGGCGAACAGGCTCGCGACACCGGAGAGGTCTTCGGTCTCGATGTTCAGCATCTGGGCCCGGTGCGCGCTCTCGTTGGTCCGACGGTCGGTTCCGGCTCCCGTTCCGGGCAGGGGGTCGTGGGGCGCGGTCTCGCTCTGCGCGGGGTCCGACTCATCCGGGGTGGTCGCCCACAGCTCTTCCGGGTTGTACGCGTCGGTGTGCATCGACGTGTCGATCTCGGCGGCGGCGTCCTGGGGAACCCGGTCGAGCGCGTCGAGGGCGGAGTCGACAGCGTCCCCGCGGGCATCGACGATGTTCAGGTCGTCGTCGCGGATGCCTTCGGCGAGTGCATCGAGCAGGGCGGCCGCATCGTCGACGATGTCCGGTCGGTGCATCGAATCGCCGTGGACCAGCCACCGGGAGAACTCGAGCTCGGCCAGCAGGCGTGCTCGTACTTCCAGGCCGCCGTCCGGGGCGCGGTCGACCGCGCGTGCGTACGACGCGTGCACATCGCCGGCGGCATCCGGGGCTGCCGAAAGCCACGAGAGGTCGAGAGCCGGATCGCCGACCGAGAGTCCGTGCCATCCGACGAGTCCGACCACTTCGGGGCCGCGCTCGGGGTCGTCCTCGAACAGGAACGAGGTCGCCTGGACGCCGCCCAGGATGACGGTGGATTCGAAACGCCACAGCTCGTCGTCGGCGACGGCATCGCGCCAGCGGACCGTGAGCCGGGCCGGCACGCGACCGGTGGCGGCAGCGGTGTCGATCAGGCGTTCCAACTCCGCACGGCTCTCCTCGGCGCTGCGAGTGGCGAGCCCGGCGCCGCGGACGACCGAGGTCGGAAGGCCGTGCACGGCGGCGATCGACGCCCCCATCGATTCCGCGGCGCCACGCCCGGCCGGCACCAGGGCGGCCTCGATCTGGAATCCGGGAAGGAGCTCGGTGACAAGGGCGCGTGCGTCGCCGAGACGCGTCTCCCCGATGTAGGCGGGTGCGCGGAACGGAAGCATCGCCCGTGCGCCGTCGGTCAGTGCGCGCAGTGCGAGCGCCTCGGCAGCGAGCTCACGCGCGGTCTCGTCGTCGTCTGCGACGCGGATCGCGAGCTCGCGACCGTCGGCGAGCGAGGCCACCGCCGAGTCGAACCGCGCGTCGCCATCCGCGCTCAAGCTGCGGGCGCCCGTGACCTCCGCCCCGGGCAGAGCAGCGGTCACTGCCGCGGCTAGAGTGAAAGGAGAGCGTCCCATGCCCCCAGGGTAGGTCGGCTCAGGGGCGGTCCCGCCTCCGCCACGCCCGTGAAAGAGGGAGTCGATGACCATTCAGCGCCCGTCCCTCGACCGTGCAGCCGAACTCCGCGATGAGTCGGACGTCATCGGCCGCCTCCGTGACGACCCGGCCACCCGGGCGATCGTCGTCCGCGAAGGGCGTGTCAGAGTCGTCGATTCGGCGCTCCTCCGGGTGCCCCCGCAGACTGTGGTCGAGGCGACCTGGGCTCTCCTCGGACGCGACGCCGACGGCACCGTGCTGCTCCTCGCCGCCGCCCCGCCCGAGACCGATGCGCTCGACACCGCGCCCGACGAGGTCTGGCTCGGGCTGCGCGATCTCGGCGGCCGTATCGACGGGCAGGAATCGGAGTTGCTCACCGGTGCCATCGCGCTGGCCGGGTGGCTCCGCGATGCACCGTTCTGCCCCACGTGCGGCGGGGGGACCGAACTGCGCAACGCCGGGTGGTCGCGGCGCTGCCTGGTGTGCGGACGAGAGCACTTCCCGCGCACCGACCCGGCCGTCATCGTCGCTGTCGAGAGCCGTGACGGGGAACGTCTGCTGCTCGGCGCCAACGCGAACTGGGGCGGCCGCATGTACTCGTGCTTCGCCGGCTTCACCGAGGCGGGAGAGTCGCTGGAGTCGACGGTCCACCGCGAGATCGAGGAGGAGTCCGGCGTACGCCTGTCGTCGCTGCGCTACATCTCGTCGCAGGCCTGGCCGTTCCCGAGGTCGCTCATGGTGGGTTTCCGCGCGGTCGTGGACGACGAGACCGCAGCGCTCGCCGACGGCGAGGAGATCGTCGATGTGCGCTGGTTCACCCGCGCGGAGATCGGATCCGCGCTCGCCGGGGACGGTCCGGTCGGGCTTCCGGGGCACGCGTCGATCGCCCGCGCACTGATCGTCGACTGGTACGAGGAGCACGCGTGAGCGCACTCGATGCCCTCGACGAGCGGCAGCGGGCTGCAGCATCCGTCCTTCGTGGTCCCGTCGTCGTGCTGGCCGGAGCCGGTACCGGGAAGACACGTGTCATCACGCATCGCATCGCGCACGGCGTCGACACCGGTGCCTACTCGCCCTCGCGCGTCATGGCGGTCACCTTCACCGCCAAGGCGGCGGGGGAGCTGCGGGGGCGACTGCGGGCGCTCGGGGTCGATGGGGTCGCTGCTCGAACCTTCCACGCGACCGCGCTCGCGCAGCTCAACTTCTTCTGGCCGACGCTCGCCGGCTCGCCGGCACCGTCGATCATCGACAACAAGGTGCGGATGCTCGGTCAGGCCGCTGATGCGATCCGGCTCCGCCCGAGCACGGCCACCCTTCGCGACATCGCATCCGAGATCGAGTGGCGCAAGGTCTCGATGCTGTCGATCGACCAGTACGCCGCGCTCGGGCGACCGATCAGCGGTGTCGACGCCGGTCAACTGGTCGAGCTCATGCGCGGCTACGAAGCACTGAAGGACGACCGTCGGCAGCTCGACTTCGAAGACGTGCTGCTCGCATGCGCGGGCATGCTGGAGGCGGAGCCGCGGGTCGCGGCATCCGTCCACGAGCAGTACCGTCATTTCACGGTCGACGAGTTCCAAGACGTCTCGCCGCTGCAGAACAGGCTCCTGGAGCTGTGGCTCGGCGACCGGCACGACATCTGCGTCGTCGGCGACGCCAGCCAGACCATCTACTCCTTCGCCGGCGCGGAGCAGCGGTTCCTGCTCGAGTTCGAACGCCGTCACCCCGATGCCACCGTCGTACGGCTCGAGACCAACTACCGATCCCAGCCGCCGATCCTCACGGTCGCCAATGCGCTCATGCAGGGCCGTCCCGGAGCGCTGGAGCTCGTGCCGGCGCGCGAGCAGTTCACCGCCGACGCGCCCACCGTCACCGCATACGACACCGAGGGCGAAGAGGCCGCGGGCATCGCTGCCGCCATCTCCGCGCAGATCGCGGGGGGAGCATCGCCCTCGGAGATCGCAGTGCTCTACCGAGCGCACGCGCAGTCGGCGATGCTGCAGCAGGCGCTCGCCGCGGAGGGCATCGCGACGACGGTACTGGGAGGGACTCGCTTCTTCGCGATGCCGGAGGTGCGACAGGCGATCCTGGCCCTGCGTGCGGCGGCGGTCGCACCCACGGAGCAGGGCTTCCTTCCCGGTGTGCAGCGAGTGCTGCGCGAGCTCGGACTCACCGACGAGCCGCCCGCGGCCGGCGGGGCGCAACGCGGCGGGTGGGAGGCCCGACGCGCCATCCTGCGGCTGGCCGAGGAGGCAGGGCCTGACGCGAACCTCCGCAGCTTCAGCGACGCGCTGATGGCGCGAGCGAAGGACCAGCATGAGCCCACGATGCGCACGGTGACTCTCTCGACCCTTCACGCGGCGAAGGGCCTCGAATGGCCCCATGTGCATCTCGCCGGCTGGGCCGAGGGCTCCCTCCCGATCTCCTACGCGACGAGCTTCGAGTCGATCGATGAAGAGCGGCGTCTGGCCTACGTGGGGGTCACGCGGGCCGCGCGAACGCTCTCGCTGTCCTGGTCGCGATCGGCGGGACGGGGCGAGCGTGCTCCGTCGCGATTCCTCGCTGAGATGGGGACCACGGGCCGCGGCACCGGCATTCTTCGTGAAACGTCACCGAACGCCACACGCGGGAACCGTCCGCGCTGACACGCACGACGCGACCCGCAGCGCCGCCGTCGTCGGCGAGGAGCCCGGCGGCGAGCCGGCCGGCCTCGGCGACCTGCGCGGCGCGGATCGGGCCGGGGTCGCGCCCGATCATCTGCGTGTGCAGCAGCGGCCACGCCGGGTCGAGGGCGGTTGCATGCGCATCTCGGCACGCGAGGCAGGCGGTTTCGCCGGGGATCACCAGCGGCCCGACGGTCACTCTGCCCGGCTCGAAGGAGACGGGCAGATGCGGGGTGTCTTCGCGGAGGTGGCGTGCGAACTGCAGTGCCGCCGCCGCACCTCGCACGAGCACGACGCTCACGCCCGGTCGCCGGCCCGGATCGACGAGGGAGACGCCCTCATCGGTGAGCGCCTCGCGGATGCGGTATTCGCTGCGCCCGTCGTCGATGCCGATGCTCTCGACCCACGCCGGGCGGGGCGTGGTGGGCTCGTCGACGAGGACCGGCTCCAGGCGCGCGAGCAGATCTCTGGCCGCCTCGCGCGGTGCTCCGGCCGCGTGTGCGATCACGTCGAACGATCCCCGGCGGAAACCCGTGCGTAGGCGGCTGAGCAGGAGCTCCACCCACGCGGCATCCGCCTCGATGCGCAGTCCGTCGACGTCGCCGAGCTGCAGTGTGCGCTCGTCCCGCCACAGCAGGGGCGTACTCGGATCGAGGCGCGTGAGGATCGGCGGTGTGAGGGGCATCTCTCCGATTCTGGAGGGACGCCGGAGTCTGCGGGGTGCTCTCGAAGCATCCGTGGACAACTGCCGGCCGTGCCCCCGACGGGGGAGGAGAGGTGTGGACCTCCTCCCGCTCCGGCTGACGGCGGATCCTCAGACGGGGCGGTCGCCTTCCGGGGCGCCACCGTCGTCCGCGGTCCCACCGTCGGCTTCGGTCCCATCGTCGGCCCCGCTCCCACCGTCGGCTCCCTCGGCCGGCGTCTCTTCCGAGAAGTCGTCGCCGTCGAGCAACCGGGCGAGCGCCTCGTCGAACTCGTCCGCGACGGGCTGTTCGCCGCGCTCCACGGCCTGCAGGCGGGCGACGAGTGCGCTCGGATCGTCGATGTCCTCGGCCGTCGGCATCAGGTCGGGGTAGTCCCAGAGCGAGTCGCGGGCGCTGATGCCCACGGCATCGGTCACCGCCTGCCACATCGCAGATGCTTCGCGCATTCGCCGCGGCCGCAGCTTGAGCCCGACCAGCGCACCGAGCGCGTCCTCGGCGGGACCGCCGACCGCCCGGCGTCGACGGGCGGCCTCTGCGATCCGCGCGCCGTCGGGGAGGCGCGAGGTCGCCTGTGCGGTCACCACGTCGACCCAGCCGTCGATCGTCGCGATGAGGTTCTCGAGTCGGGTCAGGGCCTCGCGCTGCGCTTCGCTCTGCACGGGTAGGAGCGCGCCCCCCTCGATGGCCGCACGCAGCTCCTCAGGGTTCGAGGGGTCCAGCCGGCTCGCGACGTCTTCGAGCGCGTCCACGTCGACGGTCACACCGCGGGCGAAGTCCGTGATCTGCGCCATCACGTGCAGGTGCAGCCACTTCGCGTGCCGGTAGAGCCGGGCGTAGGCGAGCTCTCGGGTGGCGAGATAGAGCGCGATCTGGTCTTCCGGGATCTCGAGGCCCTCGCCGAACGCCGTGAGGTTCTGCGGGATGACGGCGGCTGTGCCTGCGGGCAGCACGGGGATCCCGACGTCGCCGCCGGAGACCACCTCGAGCGACAGGTTGCCGAGCACCTGGCCGAATTGAGCGGCGAACACCGAGCCGCCGAGGCCGCGCATGAGCTTGCCCGCGCCTTGGACGACATCGCGCATCTCCTCGGGGACCTGCGTATCGAGCGCGGAGGTGAGCGCGTCGGCGATGCTGGTCGACACCGGATCGGCGATCTCCTTCCACACCGGCAGCGTCTTCTCGACCCATTCCCCGCGGGTCATCGCGGTGGGCGTCTCGGCGAGCTCGGAGATCGTGGTGGCCTCGCCGAGCCACAGGTTCGCGAGGGCGAAGGAATCAGCGAGCGAGGTGCGGGAGCCGTCGGTGATGCCCTGGCCGTCGCGGTTGGCGATGAACAGCGCCTGCCGCAGGGCGTTCTCCCACGGGTCGCCGCCGAAGGCGCCCTGGAGCTGCGACATGATCGTCTGCATCATCGCGGGGTCGAGGGTGAAGCCGTCCATGCCTTCGAAGGCGCCTCGAAGCGCCTCGGGGTCGATGTCACCGCCGCCCTGATTCGCGAGCATCCTTCGCAGGAACTCCTGGAAGTCCTCGGGGGTGGGGTCGTTGTCTGCCATGTCGCTCGCCTCTCAGCAGGTCTGAAGCCGTGGCCTCTACGCTAGTCACAGGTTTCTGCGCGCGAACCCGATGCGGGCAGATCGGTGTACGCCGCCCGCGAACGACGGAGGAATGCAGTGGATCGAACGCGGTCTGGAAAGCTCGGACTCGGAGTCTGGGCGCTGATCGTCGCACTCGTCGCCCTGGTCGTGCTGACCTTCCTGCCTTCGCCGTATGTGATCCAGCGGCCGGGTCCGGTCTACGACACCCTCGGCACCGCGACGGACAAGGACGGCGATGAGGTTCCCCTGATCAAGGTCGAAGGCGCTGAGACCTTCGAGACCGCGGGCACGCTCGACCTCACCACCGTGCAGGTCGTCGGCAACCGCGAGCGCACCCCGAGCTGGTTCGAGCTGGCACTGGCCTGGATGGACTCGTCGCGCGCGGTCGTGCCGCTGGACTCGGTGTTCCCTGAGGGCGTCACGACCGAGCAGCGCGATGAGCGCAACGCCACGCTGATGGTCGACTCGCAGCACGAGGCGACGGCGGCCGCCCTGAACGAACTCGGCTACGACACGGGCGCAGAAGTCGTGGTCGTGGAGGCGGTCGCGGACTCACCGGCCGACGGCGCATTGGAAGCCGATGACGTGATCACGGCGATCGACGGCACGGCGGTCGAGTCGGCGACCGAGCTTCGCGCCGCTATCCAGGAGGCCGCGGGCGACCCGGTGACCCTGACGGTGCGCCGCGACGGCGAGGAGCAGACCGTCGAAGTGACGCCCGAAGAGCACACCGAGGGCGGGGTGACGACCTGGCTCATCGGCGTCACGCTCCGCACCGACTACGACTTCGAGATCGATGTGACGATCCAGCTCGACAACGTCGGCGGCCCGAGCGCCGGGATGATGTTCGCGCTCGGCATCATCGACACCCTCACCGAGGGCGAGCTCAACGGAGGGGAGAACGTGGCCGGCACCGGCACGATCGACGCCGCCGGCACGGTCGGGCCGATCGGCGGGATACGACAGAAGCTGTACGGCGCGCGTGACGCCGGAGCCGAGTACTTCCTCGCCCCGGAGGCCAACTGCGACGAGGTCGTCGGGCATGTCCCCGACGGGCTGCAGGTGATCCGCACGGGAACGCTCGACGAGTCGCTCGACGCGCTCGAAGTCATCGCCGACGACGGCGACGTCGCCTCGCTGCCCACCTGCGAATCCGCCGCCCGCTGATCCGCGGAGCGGCCGTGACCTCGCCGTGATCGGGATGACAGCCTGCGCACAGTGAGCGATGCCTAGGATGGAAGGGTGACCTCACCCTCAGCTCCGAATCCGGCCACGCCTCGAACGTCCCGACGTATTCTCGGCATCTCCCTGGTGATCATCGCCGCCCTGATCGCGGTGTTCTTCGTGTTCGCCTCCCTGTACACCGAATTCCTCTGGTTCGACCAGGTGGGCTTCACCGGCGTTCTCACGACGCAGTGGATCGCCACGGCGGTGATGTTCGTCGTCGGTTTCCTCGGGATGGCCGTCCCGCTGTTCGTCGCCATCCAGCTCGCGTACCGGCTGCGCCCGGTATACGTGCGGCTCAGCTCGCAGCTGGATCGGTACCAGGAGGTCATCGAGCCCCTGCGCCGCCTCGCGATGTGGGGAATGCCGATCTTCTTCGGCCTGTTCGCCGGATTCGCCGCCGCGGGGCAGTGGAAGACCGTGTGGCTCTGGGCCAACGGCGTCGCCACCTCGAGTGTCGACCCGCAGTTCGGCATCGACACCGGCTTCTACATGTTCGCGATGCCGTTCTACTCGATCCTGCTCGCGTTCGTGTCGGCCGTCCTCCTGCTGGCGCTGCTGGTCACGGCCCTCGTGTCGTACCTCTACGGCTCGGTGCGCATCGGCCAGGGTGAGCTCCGCATCTCCAAGCCCGCGCGCATCCAGCTCGCGGTCATCGCGGGTCTGTACCTGCTCGTGCAGGCGGCCAGCCTGTGGCTCGACCAGTACAAGACCCTCGTCGAGCCCGACGACCGCATCACCGGTGCCGCGTACACGGGTGTGAACGCGACGATCCCGGGTCTCGCGATCCTCGCGATCATCGCCGCCGTCGTGGCGATCCTCTTCTTCGTCACCGCGGTCATCGGTCGCTGGCGCTTCCCGCTCGCAGCCACGGCGCTGCTGATCGTCGCCGCACTGGTCGTGGGCGTCGGCTACCCCTGGGTGGTCACCACCTTCCAGGTGAAGCCGAACCAGAACGCCTACCAGGCCGAGTACTACCAGCGGAACATCGACGGCACGAAGGAGGCGTACGGGGTCGCGAACCTCGAGACGACGCCGTTCGCCGCGAAGACCGATGCCGAGGCCGGCCAGCTGCGCGCCGACGCGGAGACCACGGCGTCCACTCGCATCATGGACCCGAAGGTCATCCCGCCGACGGTCCGCCAGCTCGAGCAGTACCGCGGGTACTACCAGTTCCAGAAGACGATGGACGTCGACCGGTACGAGATCGACGGGAAGATGCAGGACACCGTGGTGTCCGTGCGCGACCTCGACATGTCGGGCCTCGGCGACGGAGACAACTGGAACAACCGCGTCGCGGTCTACACCCACGGCTACGGCCTCGTGGCGGCCGCGGGCAACCAGCGCACCACCGACGGCGAGCCCGTGTTCCTCGAGCGCGGCATCCCCACCTCCGGGTTCCTCTCCGACCGCGAGAACTTCGAGCCGCGGGTCTACTTCGGTGAGAACTCGCCCGAGTACTCGATCGTGGGTGCTCCCGAGGGCGCCGAGCCGGCGGAGATCGACTACCCGCGTGGCAAGGACGGCTCGAGCGAGACGAAGACCACGTTCGAGGGCAGCGGCGGTCCGAAGATCGGCGACACGTTCACGAAGCTGCTCTACGCGCTGAAGTTCCAGTCGGAGCAGATCCTGTTCTCCAACCTGGTGAACGAGGACTCGCAGATCCTGTACGACCGCGATCCCAAGACGCGCGTGCAGAAGGTCGCTCCGTACCTCGAGCTCGACAGCGACCCGTACCCGAGCGTGGTGGACGGCCGGATCGTGTGGATCGTCGACGGTTACACGACCAGCTCGACCTACCCGTACTCGACAAGCGTCAGCCTGTCCGACGCGATCGCGGACTCCAACGTCCCGTCGCCGACAATCGCCATCGACGACATCAACTACATCCGCAACTCGGTCAAGGCCACGGTCGACGCCTACGACGGCTCCGTGACGCTGTACGCGTGGGACGACGAAGACCCGGTGCTCAAGACCTGGCAGAAGATCTACCCGTCGACCCTGAAGCCGATCAGCGACATGTCGGGCGAGCTCATGAGCCACGTGCGCTACCCGACCGACCTGTTCAAGGTGCAGCGCGATGTGCTCGGCGTCTACCACGTCGACAAGGCAGGCTCCTTCGCTCAGCAGGACAACCGCTGGCAGACGCCGAACGACCCGCGCAGTGAGTCGATGCTGCAGCCGCCGTACTACCTGACCATGCAGATGCCCGGCCAGGATTCGCCACGGTTCTCGATGTTCTCGACGTTCATCCCGAACTCGCAGGGTGCAGGCGGAAGCCGTGACGTGCTGATGGGCTACCTCGCGGTGGATTCGGATGCCGGCTCAGAGAAGGGCAAGAAGGCAGAGGGCTACGGCCAGCTGCGCATGCTCGAGATCGACACCGATACGACGGTGCCCGGACCCGGCCAGGTGCAGAACACCTACAACTCGGATACGGCTGTCGTGCCGCAGCTCAACCTGCTGCAGCAGGGTGAGTCCGAGGTGATCTACGGCAACCTGCTGACGCTACCCGTCGGTGGCGGTCTGCTGTACGTGCAGCCCGTGTACGTGCAGTCGTCCGAGGGCACGCAGCTGCCGCGTCTGCAGAAGGTGCTCGTCGCCTTCGGTGACCGTGTCGCGTTCGAGAACACTCTCACCGAGGCGTTGGACACCCTCTTCGGAGGCGACTCCGGTGCGACCGGTGGTGACGACGAGGTCGAACCCACCGAACCCGGAACTGAGGATCCGGAGACCGGAGAGACGCCGACAGAGCCCACGCAGCCGACGAACGCCGAGGCCGAGGCCCTGGCCTCCGCGCAGGAGGCCCTGATCGACCGTGAAGCGGCACTGAAGGCCGGTGACCTCGCCAAGTTCGCCGAGGCCGACGAACGACTCACCGCGGCGGTCGAGAGGCTACTGCAGTTGGAGTCCGCAGCGGGGGAGTGACCACCCCTTCGCTACGGTGAACAGAATGGGCGCCCCCTCGGGGGCGCCCATTCTCGTCTCCGGCCGACGTGGATCGACGAACTCATCGGGGAAGTCGACCTCGTCAGGGAAAAGCGAAAGGCCCTCTGACCTGGATTTCTCCGAGTCAGAGGGCCTTTCATTTGTTGCGGGGACAGGATTTGAACCTGCGACCTCCGGGTTATGAGCCCGGCGAGCTACCGAACTGCTCCACCCCGCGGCACAAGAAGTAACTTATCACGGATCCCAGGGTCGAGCCAATCGGGGCCGCCCTGCGCGACGCCCCGGGCGTGTCGATGCGCGAGGATGGGGATATGCCTGAAACCCCTGCCATCGCCGTCGCCGTGTGCCAGTTCGCGCCGACGGCGTCCCGTGCCGACAACCTCGCGCAGATCGCGGAGCTGACCGCCGATGCCGCCGCGCGGGGCGCGAAGCTGATCGTCTTCCCCGAGTACTCGAGCTACTTCGTCGACCCGATGGACGACACCCTGGCCGCGAACGCAGAAGACCTCGACGGCGACTTCGTCGAAGCTCTGACCGCGCTGGCCGCCGACCGTGCGTTGGTGATCGTCGCCGGCCTCGTCGAGCGCGCCTCCGACGGGCATCGCGTGCGGAACACGGTGGTGGCGGTGCGGGGCGACGGCATCCTCGCCGTCTATCGCAAACAGCATCTCTACGACGCATTCGGGCAGACCGAGTCCGACTGGATCGAGCCCGGAGAAGTGGGGGAGACGTCGACGTTCGAGCTCGGGGGTCTCCGGTTCGGGCTCATGACCTGCTACGACCTGAGGTTCCCCGAGGTCGCCCGCTCGCTCGTCGATGCGCACGCCGACGCCCTCGTCGTCCCCGCCGAATGGGTGAGGGGTCCGCTCAAGGAGCACCACTGGACGACGCTGCTCGCCGCGCGTGCGATCGAGAACACCGTTTACGTGGTCGCGGCCGATCACCCCACGCCGATCGGCGTCGGCCACTCGCAGATCGTCGATCCGCAGGGTGTGGTCCTGGCAGGGGTCGGGACAGCCCCCGGCATGGCGGTCGCGGTCGTGGAGGCCGCGGCGATCGAGCGGGTGCGACGGAGCAACCCCTCGCTGCGTGCGCGCAGATACGCGGTCGTACCGCGCTGAGGACGGGATCCGGTGCGGGCCGAGCCGGTCAGGCGGGGAACCGCGCCAGGCGCGATGCCGCCTCTTCGAGCACATCGACGCGCTTGCACGCGGCGAAGCGCACCAGGCCCGAGTACTCGTTCCGACGGGCCTCGGAGACGAACGCGCTCAGGGGGATCGCCACGACGCCGGCGCGTTCCGGGAGGGTGCGACAGAATGCCGCGGCATCCGTGCCCCCGAGCGCCGTCGCATCCGCGACCGTGAAGTAGCCACCCTGCGGGGCGAACACCGTGAACCCGGCCGTGCGCAGTCCGTCGCCGAGGATCTCGTGCTTGTGCGCGAGCGTCGCCGCGGCATCGGTGAAGTACGAATCGGGCAGCCGCAGGCCGACGGCGACAGCGGGTTGGAAGGCGGAACCGTTCACGTAGGTGAGGTACTGCTTCACGGTGAGGACAGCCGTGATGAGGGCGGCTGGTCCGTGCACCCAGCCGATCTTCCATCCCGTCGCGGAGAAGGTCTTGCCCGCCGAGGAGATCGTGAGCGTGCGCTCGGCTGCTCCGGGGAGCGTGGCGATCGGCGTATGGGGAGCATGGAAGGCGAGGTGCTCGTACACCTCGTCGGTGACGATGACGGCATCGTGTCGTGCGGCCAGCCGGACGACCTCCTCGAGCACGTCGCGTCCGAAGACCGCGCCGGTCGGATTGTGCGGATCGTTGACCAGGATGATGCGGGTGCGGTCGGTCACGCTCGCGGCGAGCTGATCGAGGTCGGGCTGGAAGTCGGGAGCGCGAAGAGGAACCGTGCGCAGTCGGGCGCCCGCCAGTGCCACCGCCGCGGCGTACGAGTCGTAGTACGGCTCGAAGACGACCACTTCGTCGTCGGGGCCGTCGATCAGCGCGAGCAGTGTCGCCGTCAGAGCCTCGGTGGCGCCCGCCGTCACGATCACTTCGCTGGCCGGGTCCACCTCGAGGCCGTAGAAGCGCCGCTGGTGCTCGCTGATGGCGTCGAGCAGGTCCGGGATGCCGCGCCCCGGCGGATACTGATTGGCGCCGTGCGCGATCGCGCTGCGGGCGGCCTCGAGCACCTCCGACGGTCCGTCCTCGTCGGGGAAGCCCTGTCCGAGATTGATCGCCCCGGTGCGGGCTGCTGCTGCGGACATCTCTGCGAAGATGGTGGGCGCGACGGTTCCGTCTGCGGCGAGCAGGCCTGCACCGGCCGCCGTGCGCCGCCATGCGCCGGGAATGACACTCATGAAGAACAGGCTAAGGCCATAGCGGAAACTCATCTTCGACATAAGGAACACACAGACACAGGCGTCATTCTGAAGTGGTCGTTGAAGGAGCACACCATGAACGAGAACGAACCCCAGGACCACTCGGCATCCGCGTCGAACGACGCCGTGCCGTCCACCGAGGCCGCAGAGGTCGCCGCTCAGCCGGCGACGGCTGCCGCCGCTGACAAGACCGAGTCGGCATCCGCCGGGCCCGTCGCGCCCGCCGCGCCGACGTCCGGTGCGCCGGTGCAGGGCCATGAGGTGCCGTCGACGTTCACGTCGCACGTGCCGCCCGCACCCCAGGTCGCGCCGGTGCCGCATGCATTCGCCGCGCCGGCCGTCGGCACCGCTTCGGGCGCCGCTTTCGGCATCCCGTCGGCGGCGCCGCACGCACAGCCGACCCAGCCGCTCGGCTCTGAGCCGCTCGCGGGTGCCGGCGTCAAGGCCAAGGAGCAGAAGACACGAGGCGGCACGAAGTTCGCGGCCCTCATCGTCGCGGCCGCGCTCGTCGGCGGCGTCGCCGGATTCGGCGGCGGTGCGCTGCTGAACGGACTCCAGGACACCCCGTCATCCGGTACGGCGACCGGACCGCAGACCGTGACGGTCAACAACCCCGGCTCGGTCAACGAGACCACCGCGGTCGCGACCTCCGCCCTGCCGTCCGTCGTCACGATCGAGGTCGCCGGCTCGCAGGAGGCCGGCAGCGGCTCCGGCGTGATCATCAGCGACGACGGCTACGTGCTCACCAACACGCACGTGGTGACCCTCGGCGGCGCCGCGGCCGATCCCACCATCCGCGTGACGGCGTCCGACGGAAAGATCTACGAGGCCACGATCGTCGGCACCGATCCGATCTACGATCTCGCCGTGATCAAGCTGAAGGACGCGGAAGGGCTCACGCCCATCGACTTCGCCGACTCGTCGAAGCTCAACGTCGGGGACACGACCGTTGCGCTCGGCGCCCCGCTGGGCCTGGCGAACTCGGTGACCACCGGCATCGTGAGCGCGCTCAACCGGAGCATCCAGATCGCCTCCTCCGCGCTGCCGGATTCCTCCAGCGAAGACGCTCCGCAGGAGCAGTCTCCCGAGGAGGGTCAGGGCCAGGGGCCGTTCCAGTTCGACATCCCCGGCAGCGGCCAGCAGCAGACCTCGGAATCGATCTCCATCGCCGTCATCCAGACGGATGCCGCGATCAACCACGGCAACTCGGGCGGCGCCCTCGTGAACAGCAAGGGCGAGCTGATCGGCATCAACGTGGCGATCGCGAGCTCGGGCAACTCCGAGGACTCCGGTTCGATCGGAATCGGTTTCGCCATTCCCTCGAACATCGCCAAGCGCGTCTCCGAGGAGATCATCGCCGACGGCGCCGCCACGCACGGTCTGCTGAACGCCTCCGTCCAGGATGCATCGAGCATCGAGGGCGCGACCGTCGCCGGCGCCTACATCGCCAAGGCCAACGAGGGCGGGGCTGCTGCCGCCGCAGGTATCGAGAAGGGCGACATCGTCACCTCCTTCAACGGAGTGCCGATCACCAGCGCCACCGACCTCACCGCGCAGGTGCGCGCGGCGGCGGCCGGTAGCGAGGCCAAGGTCACATACGTCCGCAACGGCAAGGACTACGACGTCGAGGTGACGCTCGGCGAACTGGCCGGCTGACCCCGCGGGTCACAGAGAAGGACGCCACCCCGCGATAGGCTCGCGGGGTGGCGTCCTTCTCTTTCGGCACCGGCAACGCGGCCAAACTGCTCCGGATCCCGCTGTATGCCGTCGGACGCATCGGTACGCTCCTCGTCCCGCGAGGGCGACGCTGGGTGTTCGGCTGCGGTGCGGGGATCGGCGACGGGGCGCTCGCGTTGCGACAGCATGCCGCGGCTGCAGGACACGACACGCTCTGGCTCACGTCCTCCGCACGGGAGGACCGAGAGGCCGCCGCCCGCGGCATCCGATTCGTGCGCAAGAGCGGTCTGCGCGGCTGGTGGGCGACCGCCAGAGCCGGCGCCCTGGTGGTCACTCACGGCCTGGGCGACGTCAACCGCTACGCGAACGGCGGCGCATTCGTCGTCCAGCTCTGGCACGGCATCCCGCTCAAGCGGATCGGACTGGACTCGCCGGCGACGACCGAGGTGCCGAACGTCCCCGGTGCACCGCTGCTGCGTCGTGCGATCGCGGTGCTCTACCGCTCCGCCGCGCAGCGGATCCGGGTGCTGCCCGCCGCCTCCCATCGCGCGCGGGGAAGGCTGGAGTCTGCGTTCGGTCTCGGCGACGAGCGGGTCGTGGTGACCGGCGAGCCGCGCGTCGATGTCCTCTCCGCAGGTTCGCAGGGAGAGCGTCGCAGTGCTGCGTCGGAGCTTCTCCGGGAGGCCATGGGTGACCTCCCGGAGTCAGCACGCACGATCCTTTACGCCCCGACCTGGCGGGACGGGGCTCCCGACCCCGCGGTTCCGACTGCGACGGAGTGGATCCAGATCATCCGCCTCCTCGAAGCACAGGATGCGGTCCTCCTGGTGCGCTCGCACCCGCTGGGGGAAGGCGGCTACGCGCCTCCGCTGCCGAGCAGGCGGGTCCGCGCGCTGGGCTCGTCCGTCATCGCCGACGTCACCCCGGTGCTCGCGGCGGTGGACGTGCTCATCACCGACTACTCCTCCCTTGCATACGATGTCGGGCTCCTGTCGATGCCGGTGCTCTTCCTGGCACCGGATGCGCAGCAGTACGCGCGCACTCGCGGCTTCTACGGCCGGTACGACGAGGTCGCGGGCCCCGATGCGGCCGCTGATTGGGCAGGGCTGCTCGTGCAGCTGGAGCATCTGCTCTCCGACCGCCGCGTGTACGACGCGGCGTCCGAGCGGTCCGCTACGCTCAGCGCGGGGATGCACGCGTATCGGGACGGACGCAACACCGAACGCGTCTATGACGTGATCCGCGCACGGGGGATTCCCGCGCCGAAGGGAGCAGCATGACAACGGCCCGAATCGACGACGCGGCAGAGGCGCTGGTCGTCGCAGGGACCGGAGCGCGACCGGCGGATGCTGCGCTGGTCGGACCGCGCGCACGGGTCGAGGGCCGCATCAGCGGCGGTGGCAAGACGTGGAAGGCCACCTTCCCGCTGCAGGCGTCGCGCTGGGGTGGTCCGTCGCTTCCGCTGCCGACCGGAACGTACGAGCTGCGGATCGCGGATGTCGACCTGCAGGAGGTGAGGATCGATCCTGTCGTCCTCACCGGTGTGCGCATCGCCGTCGACGGCGCCACCGTCCGCATCGCCGCGCCGATCGAGCCGGTGTACGAGACGGCGGAGGGGAGGTCGACGCTCGAGGAGCGCTACGTCGCTCAGAGCGGTGGCACCGAGAACGCGGTCTTCTTCGAGAGCTTCTACGGCCGCACGGTCGGCTGCAATCCTCGTGCGATCGACCGTGAGCTGGCGGCGCGTGCTCCGCAGGTGCGTCGCTATTGGAGCGTCGTCGACCTCTCTGTCGAGGTTCCCGAAGGCGCGATCGCCGTCGTCGAGGGGAGTCCCCAGTGGTGGCACGCACGAGGAGCATCGCGTCTGCTCGTCGTGAACGACTGGCTACGGCGTCGGTTCGCCCGCAAGCCGGGGCAGAAAGTGCTGCAGACGTGGCACGGCACCCCGTTGAAGAGGCTCGCGCTGCACCGTCCCGGTTTCGATCCGCGTCGCATGGCCGCCGTGGTGAAGGAATCCCGCCGTTGGGACGTGCTCCTGGCGCAGAACACCTACTCCGAGCGCATCCTGCGGAAGGCCTACGCCTTCTTCGGGCGGCCGATCTGGGTGGAGGGCTACCCCCGAAATGACACGCTGATCACCGGAGACGCGGCCGCGATCCGTCGCTCTCTGGGCATCGGGGAAGAGGAGCGGGTGCTCCTGTACGCCCCGACGTGGCGCGACGACCGCGCGGAGATGGTCGACTTCGTCGACCCCGAGCTGTTGGCGCGTCAGGCCAACGCCGTGGTGCTCGTGCGCGGTCACTCCCGCACGCTGGAGCAGGGTCGCGACCGCGACGGCGCGCGTGTCATCGATGTGACGGGGTATCCGGAGACCGCGCGGCTGCTGCTCGCCGCCGACGCGCTGATCACGGACTACTCCTCCGTCATGTTCGATTTCAGCGTCACGGGCAAGCCGATGTACTTCCTGGTGCCCGACCTCGACCACTACCGCGGCCAGTTGCGCGGCTTCTATTTCGATCTCGCCGAACGCGCCCCGGGGCCCCTGGTGCGCACGCAGGAGGAGCTCGCCGCCGCCCTCGACGACCGGGGCCACGAGGCTGCCTACGCCGAGCGCTATGAGGCATGGCGCCGGCAGTTCAACTCCCGAGAAGACGGCCATGCTGCTCAGCGCGTGGTCGACCGCATCCTCGATCTCGGCTTCGTCACGCTCTGACGTCGCTGCCCGCGCCGCCGGATCGGTTCAGGGGAGCGGGGTGTTGCGGGTGCCGAGGCGAGACGCGTCGACGGTGTCGCGAGCCCCTCGGAGCACACCGCCGATGAAGCCGATGCCCCAGGAGAGGTGCATCGTCGGCAGGACGAGCATGGTCCACAGCCGCTGGCGCACACCGCCGCCTCCCGGTGCCAGAGCGACTCCCAGCACCAGGAGCACATACAGCGCGAGGGGTCCGTACACGATGATCGAGACGATCAGCGAGACTGCACCGCTGAGCACCCCGGTGAGTTGGAGGATCCCCGCCACGAGGGCGAGCAGGACCAGGACCACGAGCGCAGGCGGCGCGAAGTAGCGGATGCCGTTGCGGCGGCCGAACCGCCGGACGAGCTCACCGCGCCAGGCGCCGGTCGCGCGGAACTGACGCGCCAGCCGAATCCAGCTCTCGCGGGGCCAGTAGGTCACAGCGAGTTCGGGGTCGAACCAGACGCGGTGCCCCGCCTGGCGGATGCGCAGGTTGAGCTCCCAGTCCTCACCTCGCCGGATCGACTCGTCGAAATGTCCGACCTCGTCCAGCACTGCGCGGCGCATCACGCCCAGATAGGCGGACTCGGCCTCACCCTCCTGGGAGCTTCCGTGGTAGGCGCCACCGCCGAGGCCGACCGGGGAGTTGTACAGGCGGGCGACGGCCTTCTGGAACGGCGTGCGCCCCTCGGCATGCATGACGCCGCCGACGTTGGCCGAATCGGTGCGCTCGAGCGTTCGGAGCGCCCGGGCGGCATAACCGGGGGAGAGCTCCGAGTGCGCGTCGACGCGCACGATCGTCGAGTAGCGGCTCGCGCGGATCGCCGCATTGAGCCCGACGGGGATGTGCGCCGCAGGGTTGTCGACCAGTCGGATGCGCTCGTCGTTCTCCGCCAGCCGCCGAGCGAGCTCTGTCGTGCCGTCGTTGGACGGCCCGAGTGCGAGGACGAGCTCGGTGGGGACATCGACGTCCTGGGCGAGGACGGATTCGACCGCGTGCTCGAGGTACGCCCGCTCGTTGAGCACCGGCATCACGAAGGACACCCCGGACAGGGGAGCGGCGGTTTCGTCGGCTGGCACATGACGATCATGTCACGGTGGCTCTCGGTGATCCTGAGCAGGACGCGGACTATCGGCCTTCCGGCGCCGGATCCGGCCGCAGGCGCCGGATGATGCCGCCGCGACGAACTATTCTGGAGGGATGGGTGCACTGTCTGATGCGAAGAAGGCGTACCGACTGCTGAAGCGGGCGCTCGCATCCCGCACGGCCGTGCAGCGCGTGCGGCGACGGCTCTCCGAACGCGAACCGCTCCCGACCGAGCACTTCCAGGTGGCGGTGTATTTCGCCGACGGTGCCGTGAACATGTACCAGATGCGCCAGTGGTACCGCCCGCTCGCCGAGCTCTCGAAGCGGTGGCCCGTCGTCGTGCTCTCGCGACAGGCGACCGGTACAGAGAGGCTGCTGGACGAGGATTCCCCTCCGGTCGCATTCGTGCCGAAGGTCCGCGACCTGGAACGGTTCATCGCGACGCAGGACATCCGCGTGGTGCTGTACGTGAATCAGAACACCCGCAACTTCCAGATGTTCCGCTACGGCCGGCGGTGGCACGTGTTCATCAACCACGGCGAGTCCGACAAGATGTACATGACCACGAATCAGTACAAGGCGTACGACTACGCCTTCGTGGCCGGTCAGGCTGCCCGCGACCGGCTGTCGCGCACGCTGTGGGACTACGACGTTGATCGCCGCACCATCGAGATCGGCCGGCCGCAGGCGGATCACTACTCGGGAACGCTGCCCTTCGTGCCGGATGATCGGACCGTCGTGCTCTACGCGCCCACGTGGGAGGGGGATCGGCCGAGTGCCCACTACGGTTCGATCGCGACCCACGGCGAGGCGCTCGTGACACGGCTGCTGGCGACCGGTGCACATCGGGTGATCTACCGACCGCATCCGCGCAGTGGGGTCGTCGACGAGGCGTACGGCGCCGCCCACCGGCGCATCATCGCGGCGATCAACACCGCGAACGCCGCCGACCCGACCGCCCAGCACGTGTACGACCATGCGCCGGAGCTCGGCTGGCAGCTGACGGCGGCCGACGTCGCCGTCGTCGACATCTCCGCGATGGTCTACGACCGGCTGGCGGCGGGGAAGCCGCTGATGATCACCCGACCGACGGATGAGCGTGCCTCCATCGACACGCAGGGGTACCTCGCTGATTGTGAATGGCTGACGGCCGAGGCCGCGGACGACATCGTCGCAGAGGTCGAACGGGTGCGAGCCGATGAGGCAGCCATCGCTCGTCTGCGGATGTGGGTGCAGCACTACTTCGGCGACACGACGCCGGGCGTGGCCACCGAGAAGTTCCACGCTGCGGTCGACGGACTCATGCAGGAGTGGGAGCGCTGGCAGGCCCACGAGGTGGGGGCGATCCGCGAGGACGAGGACGACGACGACGAGGAAGTCGACGACGAGGAGGCATGACCGTGGAATTCCCGCTGGCGCAGACCACGGTCCCTCGCCTGGAGGCGTTGGCACGGACCGGGTCGACGAACGCTGATCTTCGTGCGCACGCGGGGGACGCTGTCGGCTGGCCGCATCTGTCGACGATCGTGACCCGAGACCAGACCGCAGGTCGCGGCCGTCTCGACCGCAGCTGGGTCGCCCCGGCGGGTAGCGCCTTGGCCGTTTCCGTGCTTCTGCGCACGCTGCCGGTCGATCCGGCAGTCCGAGGCTGGGTTCCGCTCGCCGCAGGTGCGGCGATGACCGAAGCAGTCGCGTCGCAATTGCCCGAGCACGACGTCAGGATGAAATGGCCGAACGACGTGCAGGTCGACGGGCGCAAGATCTGCGGCATCCTCGCTGAGGCGACTGCGGACACCGTGGTCGTCGGCGCCGGCGTGAACACGGCGATGACGACCGAGCAGCTTCCGGTTCCGACGGCCACCTCGTTCGCGGTGCTCGACGCCGACGTCGACGAGGACCGCCTCCTGGCCGACTATCTCTCCGCGCTGGATCGTCTGCTCTCGAGGCTCGTCTCGACGAGTGACGCGGGCAGCAGCGGGCTGCACGCGGCGGTGACCGACCGATGCGCGACGATCGGACAGTCGGTCCGCGTGTCTCTGCCGGCTGGTCGGATGCTGGAGGGCGTGGCCACAGCGCTCGATCCGGAGGGGCGCCTGCTGGTGGCCGTCGACGGTGAACAGCAGACGATCTCGGCGGGCGACGTCGTGCACGTCCGCCCCGCGGGATACTGACACGCCGTCGCCCAGACGACGATGTCGCAGATCACAGGCACAATGGTGGGGTGACCCAGCCTGTGACGCTCGGCGGGCGGCCCCTGATGCCGCCGCCCGGTACACCCTCGGAGGAGTTGCTGATCGCGCGCTTCCGGGGTCACGCGCGTCGGCTGTTCTGGTCGGCTCTCGTCCTCATCGCGACTTTCGGTGCGACCGCGTACTTCTATGGCAACCTGTCCGCCGGTCTCGAGGATTGGATGCTGCTCGCAGCGGCAGCCCTCGTGGTGCTCCTCGCGGTCGTCATCCCGTTCGTGGTCTGGTATTCACGGAGCACCACGGTCACCACCAGGCGCGTCATCGCCCACCACGGCATCGGCGCTCGCGGGCGTCGCGAGATGTCGCACGCGCGCGGCTACACGATCGCGGTTCGCCGTGGTCCGCTGCAGCGGCTGTGGGGTTCGGGGAACATCACTCTCTCGAACGGCGTCGATGCACCGCTCCGACTCGCGAACGTCCCGAACGTGACGCTCGTGCACGAGACGCTCGCCGACCAGATCGAGGTCGGGCAGATCCTGGCGCATCGCGACGCACAGGCCGGCGGAGACGAACAGTCCGCGTCGTGATTTCGTCGCACACTGCGTGCGGGAGCAGCGTCCGCTGACCCGGAGAGTGTCGAATCCGGCTGTCCCGGTGCGCGAGAATGGGACAGACGAATGGAGACGGCACATGGCGTTGCGTGTTGGTGTGATCGGCGGAGGACAGCTGGCCCGGATGATGATCGCGCCCGCGGTGGAGCTCGGTCTCGACCTGCGAGTGCTCGCAGAAGACGAAGGCATGTCCGCCGCGCTCGCGGCGACCGCGATCGGTGACTACCGCGATCTCGACACGGTGCGCGCTTTCGCCGCGGATGTCGATGTCGTCACCTTCGACCACGAGCACGTGCCACAGGAGGTCCTGCGGGCACTCGTCGCCGACGGCGTCGTCGTCCACCCGGGGCCTGACGCCCTGCAGTTCGCCCAGGACAAGCTCGTCATGCGCGCACGTCTCGCCGAACTCGGCGTGCCGCAGCCGGACTGGGCTCCCGTGCGGAGCACCGCCGAGCTGCAGGACTTCCTCGATGCGCATGCCGGCGCGGGCGTCGTGAAGACACCGCGCGGGGGATACGACGGGAAGGGCGTGCGGGTCGTGCGTGCAGCCTCCGAGGCGCAGGACTGGCTCGATGCGCTGGCCGGAGATGACGCGCTCCTCGTCGAAGAGCTCGTTCCCTTCGTGCGCGAACTCGCGCAGCAGGTGGCCCGTCGCCCGAGCGGGCAGATCGTCGCGTACCCCGTGGTGGAGACGGTGCAGCGCGATGGAGTGTGCGCCGAAGTCATCGCCCCTGCCCCCGCCGCCGCCGACCGCCTCGTGGAGGTCGCCGAGGAGATCGGCCGCACGATCGCGGAGGGACTCGGCGTCACGGGCATGCTCGCCGTGGAGCTGTTCGAGACCGACGACGAGCGAATCCTCGTCAACGAACTCGCGATGCGACCGCACAACAGCGGGCACTGGAGCCAGGACGGCGCCGTTACCGGACAGTTCGAGCAGCATCTGCGGGCGGTCGCCGATCTTCCGCTGGGAAGCACCGCGCCCCGCTCTGCCTGGTCCGTCATGGTGAACATCCTCGGCGGTCCCGTGGAGGGCACGCTCGATGAGCGCTTCGCCGCGGCCATGGCCGAGCACCCGCAGGCGAAGATCCACACCTACGGCAAGGCTCCGCGACCCGGCCGGAAGGTCGGTCATGTGAACGTCGTCGACGATGACCTCGACGATGCCGTGTACGTGGCGCGGGCGGCTGCCGCGCACTTCGATTGAGCAGTGCCCGCTGTCGGCGCCATCACACCGGAGACATGCGCACGAAGAGGCGCGGCGTTCGGGGTTTCTCCCAGCGGCAGACCGTAGCCTGATCTGGTGACCGAGCCACTGCACTCCTCCGCCGCTCCTCTCGTCGGCGTCGTCATGGGATCCGACTCCGACTGGCGCGTGATGAGCGATGCGTCCGCCGCTCTGACGGACTTCGGGATCCCGCACGAGGTCGAGGTCGTCTCGGCGCATCGCACTCCCGACAAGCTCATGTCGTACGCTCGTGACGCGCGGTCTCGGGGAGTCCGCGTCATCATCGCGGGCGCCGGGGGAGCTGCGCATCTTCCGGGTATGCTCGCCTCGATGACCCCGCTTCCCGTCGTGGGCGTCCCCGTGCCGCTCGCCTACCTCGACGGCATGGACTCGCTGCTCTCGATCGTGCAGATGCCTGCCGGGATCCCGGTCGCTACGGTGTCCATCGGCGGCGCACGCAACGCGGGTCTCCTCGCCGCGCGGATCCTCGGAACGGCCGACCCCGACCTCGCCGACCGCGTCGAGGCGTACGCGCGCGAACTCGAGGCCCAGGTCGAGCAGAAGAACGAACGGCTGAAGGGATCGCTGTGACCCTTGCGCCTCCGCGCGCATCAGGGCGCCCGCTGATCGAGACCCGGCCGCTGCGGCACCCGGATGTCTCCGATCAGGGCACCATGGCGAAGCGCGGCTGGTGGCTCGTCGCGATGAATGTCCTGCTGCCGGGCTCGGCTCAGGTGCTCGCCGGCAATCGTCGGCTCGGTCGCTTCGGTCTCGGCGCGACCCTCCTCGCCTGGTTCTTGGCCATCATCGCCGCCGGCCTCGCACTGTTCGCACGCCCTGTCCTGCTGTGGCTCACGATCGGCGGCGGGTTCTTCTCGGCCGCGATCCTGACGCTCGTGCAGGTGCTGCTCGTCGGATACGTCGTGCTCTGGATCGTGTTGACGTTCGATGCGCTCCGCCTCGTGCGCCTCGTGAAGGTTCCCGGGTTGTCGCGCTTGGCCATTCCCGTCGTCGCGCTCGTCCTGCTCGGTCTCGTCGGGGGTGGAGCTGCCTATGCGGCGACCGCGGTGGGCTCGGTGCGAAGCACGATCGGCTCGATCTTCGGGCAGAGCGGCCCGAGCGTGGAGCCGAGCGACGGCTATTACAACATCCTCCTGCTCGGCGCCGACAGCGGTGACGGACGCGACTCGATGCGGTTCGACAGCATCTCGGTCGTGTCGGTCAACGCCGACACCGGCGCCGTCACCATCACCGGCATCCCGCGCGAGCTCCCGAACGCGCCGTTCAGCGAGGGCAGCCCGATGCAGGAGCTGTATCCGAACGGCTTCGAAGGGCACAGCTCATCGTCGTGTGGCTGGAACGGCTGGATGAATCACGTGCGCAACGCGGCCGAGGTCTGCCGCGAAGACGGGGGAGCCGGGCTCTATCCCGACGCCGTCGCCCACGGCTCGGAGCCGGGTATCGAGGCGACCAAGGACGCGGCGGAAGGTGTTCTCGGCATCGAGATCCCGTACTACGTGTTCGTGGACATGCACGGTTTCGCCGAGCTCGTCGACGCCTTGGGTGGTGTCGAGATCGACGTGACCGAGCGCCTGCCGAAGGGCGGACCGCCCGAGGGCTGGTCGGGCACCGATGTGAACGAGTGGGCCATCGGCTGGATCGAGCCCGGGAAGCAGCGGATGGACGGGGACACCGCCCAGTGGTACGCCCGGTCCCGCTACACGACCAGCGACTGGGACCGCATGAAGCGTCAGCGCGAGCTCCAGGAGGCGATCCTCGCCCAGTTCACTCCGCAGACCGTGCTCACCCGATTCAACGAGGTGGCAGCGGCGGGCACGGCACTGATCAGTACCGATCTGCCCTCGGACAAGCTGCCGGAGTTCTTCGATCTGATGCTGAAGGCGAAGGAGCAGCCGGTGACGTCGATCGAGCTCACGCCCGACTTCGGTGTGGACGAGCACCAACCGGACTACGGCTTCATCCACGACCTGATCACACAGTCACTGCATCCGCCGACCCAGACCCCGGCACCCACTCCCTGAGCGCGAGTCCGCGTCGACCGGAAGGTCACGGGCGGTGCGACGTTCGTCCTCGCGGGCGCGTCAATGCCCACGGCCGTCCCCTCCCAGAAGGGGGCGTGCCGTGGGCTTCCGGTGGGTGCCACCGGATGCACCAGACGACGGTGATCGGAGGGGGAGGGATCACCGTCGTCCAGTCGACCACCGCGCGAGGCGGCAGCCGGACCTAGGCGCGCTTGCGGCGAGAAGCACCGACCGCGACGAGAGCACCGCCGGCGACGAGCGCCGCAGCGCCGCCTCCGAGGACCCACGGCGAGACGCTTCCGCCGGTGAGGGCGAGTTCGAATCCGTCGCCCGTGAGCGGCATCTCGGCACCCGCCGGTGCGACCGCAGGATCGTGGTCGCACGTCGAAGCCGCATCGTGACCGTGCGCGACGGTGACCGTCGCGGTGTACGACCGCGAGCCGCCGAAGGAGACGGCGTAGGAGCCCTCTCCGTCAGACGGTGGGCGGAAGGTGAGCGTCAGGCCGCCGTCGGTCGCGGCGGTGTTGCCCGAGACGGCAGCGTTCCCCGCGTTGAGGCCGGAGACGGAGACGTTCACGTTCTCGGACGGCAGGAAGTAGCCCGGCCCGAACACGATGGTCGAGACTTCGCAGGTGTCGATGACCGGGTCGCCGACCTTGACGCCGGGAGGCGTCGTGTACGAGTCGGAGGACGCGGTCGGAACAGACGAAGGCGCAGCGGTTGCGACGGCGGGCGCCATGAGTACGAGCGCGCCGGCGGTGAGGCTGATGGCAGCCAGTTTTTTCAGCATGATTTCTCCCCAGAATTTCACGCGGAATCGCCTTCGGACACACCCCTGCGTCCGACTGCGTGGAGTCATCTTGCCCCCACGGCAAGATTGCAGACTCCAGATATTCCCCAGTGAGTCGACACTACCCTATCGAGCCCGGAATGTCACGATGCGCAGTTGAGCGGTTCGCGCGTGATCTCCGGAGCCTCGATGAGCGGCGTGTGTCGCACCTCGGTGAAACGTGCGCCGGCACCGATGCCCTCGAACTCGACCGTGATCGTCGTCGATTCCCCGGGCGCGAGGGACACCTCGTGCTGCACCACGGAACGGTCGCCGAGCATGGCAGTCTGCACGCCCTCTTTCTTGCCGTCCCTGTCGACGTGAGCGGGTGTCGCGCCTTCCGGTCCGTAGACCGCGATCAGCGTGCGCACCGTGCCGGCGGGGACGCCGTAGAAACCGTCGGCCGTGACATAGGCGGGCAGCGACGTGGCCGCGTCCGCCGGGGCCGTGCTCGTCCACGTGATGCGCACCTGCGTGGTCGGGGCACCCTGGCACGTGCCGATCGAGGTCACGATGGATGCGCGGGTGTAGTAGTCCATCTTCCCGCCGGTGGTGTCATTCATCAGCACGCCGACATAGGTCGCGTCGTCGCTGTCCGTGGGGATCGTTCCGCCCAGTTCGGTGGCGGCGAGCACGGCCTCCTCCTCCGGATGTGCGCTCCAGATGCGGATACGACTCTCGTCCGCCGATGTCGCCAGCGCCCCGATGAGAGCCCGGGGATCGCCGCCGGACAGGGCGGCGCTGAACAGGCCGCCCGCCGCCTGGGCGAAGATCGCGTCCTGTGCGGCGGGGTCGGGGACGGCGGCGTAGATCTGCGACAGCAGGATGTCGGTCACGGTGTCCGCTGTGGCCGTGTAGGGGCCGAAGGAGAGATCTCCCGTGGCCTTCATGAGGTGCTCCGCGACGACCGCGTCCACGGCGATGACGCCGTCGACGGTGCCGCCGAACCGACCCGTCCACCGCGCCGCGATGATCTCGCCCGCTTCGGCGAAGTCCGGGATGGCGGTGATGTTCTGGAGGTAGCGCCCTGGGCGGTCCTCGAACAGGGCGATCGTGGACTCGCTGAGCGGCAGCGCGGTGTCCAGCGGCGGGAAGTCCCGCGTCGACGCCTGCCGCTGCAACGTGATCGTGCCGTTCTCGGCGTGGAGGAGAGCGATGGACCCGATGATCCCGCCAGAGGATCGCAACTCGGCGTTGTTCTGCATGGCCAGCACGTAATTGCGCGGGCCTTCGCCGCCGAGCATCGTCGGCAGCAGCACGGAGGCGCCGTGCAGGGCACCGACCGCCGTCGCCGCTCCGGTGACCGCGGATCGCAACTCGCCGACGGCATCGGCGAGGGGCGGGAGCGTCGCGTCCGCGTCGATCCGCTTGGCCTGCAGTTCGGCAGCCGTGAGCGCAGTGCTCGCCGTCTCGAGCGGTTCCTGGATCTCGGCGAAGGGGGCGAGATCGATCGTGCCGCCTGAGACGCCCAGGCCCGCCAGATCGAGTCCGTCGGCCACGTCGAGCAGGGGGGTGAGCGCGTCTGTCGAGACGTCGTGCGCTATCTCCGCCATCTCACTCACCGCGCGGAAGTTGGGTCCCAGCCACGGCGCAGCGCCGAAGGCCTGCCAGACGAAGTCGGAGGTGAGGTCGTCCGCCGATGCCGCGTTGCGCTCGATGCTCCCCGAGATCCGCTCCGCCTCGTCCAGATCCCCCTCGGCGATCGAAGCCTTCAGCTGCGTGGCGCCCGTGGCCACCTGCTGAAGATCGTTGACCGCGCCGATCCCGCGGACCGCCACCCAGCCGATCGCTATGAGCAGGATCGCCAGCAGAACGCCGACGGTCCACCCGATCCATCGGCGCCGGACGGGAAGACGACCATCGCTCACCCGAGCATTCAAGCATGAACCGCTGGGGCGGCGGTGGGGAAAACTGTGGGAACGCTGACATTCGCGCGGCGCGGTCGGTGCGCTCCACGGGGGAGCGGTGCGGCGAGGATAGCCTGATCACATGGGTGCTCGGCTGCGTGTAGTTCTGGATCAGCTCGTGCATGTCGTCGACCCCGACCAGGCCTCCGCGTCCGTCGATCTCGCCCGCGGCCTGATCGCCACGGCGCCCTCGGGGTGCGCGGTGGACGCCATCGTGCCTGCCGGGGCCGAGGTGCCGATCGCCGGCGTCGGCGAGGTGCGGACCCTCGCGCTCGGGCGTCGCGAACTGGCCGCCTCCTGGCAGCTGGGGATCGCCCCGGGCGTCGGCGGGGGACTGATCCACTCGCCGACGCTGATGGCCCCGCTCGTGCGTCATGATCGCGTGCACGACAACGACCAGACCACCGTCACACTGTGGGACCTGCGCGCGTGGGATGCGCCGGAGGAACTGCCCAAGACCGTCGTCGGCTGGCAGCGTGGGATGCTGCGACGTGCGGTGAAGCACGCCGACGCCGTGATCGTTCCCTCGCATGCGGTTGCCGAGAGACTGTCGGAACTCGCGCGCCTCGGCGACCGCGTCCGCGTGGTCGCGGGCGCTCCGCCGCACGGGTTCGCAGCGCCGGCGGATGCCGCCGAGCGCCGCGCGGCATTGTCGTTGCCCGCGCAGTACGTGGTGTTGGCGGGGTGCGTTGCTGATCTGCAGGAGGGTTTCCGTGGCGCCGTCGCAGCGGGGATCGATGCGGTCGTCGTCGGGGTTGCCGAGGGTGGGGAGCCCCGTTACGCCGAGCTCGCCTCGGCCGCAGGGCTCCCCGAGCGGCGCGCACACATCCGGGGTGCGCTGGACGCCGCAGACCGCGCAGCGGTGCTGGCGGGGGCGTCGGTGTTCGCCGCGACGGACAGCTCCGCCGGTTGGCCGTGGCGCGCGGTCGAGGCGATGAACCTCGGGATCCCCGTGGTCGCCGTCGACAGCGGCTCGCACCGCGACGTGATCGCCGACGGGGGGATGCTGGTCGCGGCCGACGAGGTCGCGGACGCCATAGTGGAGGCGACGAGCACCGCCGCGAGCCGGCTGCGCGTCCTGGCCGCGGATCGATCCCGGGCCTTCTCCTGGGCCAGTTCGGCGGAACGGCTCTGGGGTTTGCACGCCGACCTCTGAGGGCTGGGAGCCACCTGCACATCGGCGCGACACGCCGGGTTGCTGTGGCCAAAGGGGTGCAACAGTGGCATCATCTCGCAACTTCCGTCACACTGGTCACATGTCTCGACGTGCCCCACGCTCGCGAAACACCCTGAGGACCGCCCCACTCCTCACCTGTGTCCTCGCTGTCTCCGCCCTCATTCTCGGAACGGTCGTTCCCTCCGCCGCTGCACAGGCGACGGTCGCGTCGCCCGTGGCGACAGCCGCGAACGCCCCCGCCGCGCCCGTCGATGCGGGGGTCGTGAAGACCTCACTCGCGGGCTTCACCCCGGGCAACATCATCAGCGACGCCGTGTTCACGAACAAGAGCACGATGACCGAGGCGCAGATCCAGACGTTCTTCAACGGCAAGGTCGCGCGCTGCCTGGGCGGCCGCGACGAGAACAACGAGCCGATCGTCTGCCTCAAGGACTTCAAGATGACCACGGTCACCCGTCCCGCAGACGCCTATTGCTCCGGCTACAAGGGTGCCGCGAACGAGTCGGCTGCGCGCATCATCTATCGCGTCGCGCAGGCCTGCAACATCAACCCGCAGGTGCTGATCGTGATGCTGCAGAAGGAGCAGGGCCTCATCACGCACACGTGGCCGAGCGCCTGGCGCTATCGGATCGCGCTGGGACAGGGGTGCCCCGACACCGCACCGTGCGATCCGAACTACATCGGCTTCTTCCACCAGATCTACGGCGCCGCCCGCCAGATGCAGATCTACATGGAAGGCAAGTGGTTCCAGTGGTATGCACCGGGGAAGACCTGGAACATCCTGTACAACCCCAAGGCATCCTGCGGTTCCGCACCGGTGTACGTCGCGAACAAGGCGACGTCGGCGCTCTACTACTACACGCCGTACCAGCCCAACGCGGCAGCTCTGCGCGCCGGCTACGGCGAGGGCGACGGATGCTCGGCATACGGCAACCGCAACTTCTACAACTACTTCACCGACTGGTTCGGGTCGACGCAGAAGCCGTCGGTGCCGGCAGGGGCGCCGCCGACACTCGCCTCGGCCAACACCTCCCCGTATGTGCTGGCGACATCCGCCGACGGCACCGTCTGGGGCTACCCCTTCGCTCGTGGGGTCTGGGGCAAGGCGGTCTCGCTCTCCACCGGTCTGACGGACGTTTCATCGGTTCACCTCGTGGGCGACATGAACGGCGACGGCAACCGCGACATTCTCGCTGTCGGCAAAGACAAGCGCGCATGGTCTCTGCTGGGCGCGGGCGACAAAACTTTCTCCGCTCGCACCCAGATCGCCGTCGATTGGTCAGGGAGCGTCATGGTGACGCCCGCGGGAGACTTCGACGGTGACGGTGTTCCCGACATGTTCACCACCGACAAAGCCGGAGCCCTGCTGCTCTGGCGTGGCGACGACCGCGGGGGCTTCCGCGCACCGGTGACCGTCGGCTCGGGTTGGAACGGGATGAACATGCTCGTCGGCGGCTTCGACTTCAACGGAGACGGCCGGCCGGATCTCATCGGACGCGACTCCGGGGGACGACTCACGCTTTACACGGGGGACGGCCGCGGAAAATGGGGGGGATCGGTCCGGATCGGAACCGGCTGGCAGAACATGACCGCGATCATGAGTCCAGGCGATTTCGACGGGGACGGGCGTCCCGATCTGCTCGCACGCGACGCCGCCGGCGCATTGTGGCAGTATGCCGGCGACGGCCGAGGAGCCGTGAAGGCCGGCAAGAAGGTCGGGACCGGATGGCAGTCGATGGTCTCGATTCAGGGGCCGGGCGTTCCCGTGACGAAGGCTCGGCCCATGAAGCCCGGAGTCGGCGACGTCGACAACGACGGGAAGACGGACGTCGTCGCCACGGCAGCCGACGGCTCCGCGATTCTGTACACGGGGAGCGGAGCGGGCGGGTGGCTGAGCTCGCGGACGATCGCGAGCGGCTGGGGCGCGAAGGACAGGGTTCTGCCCCTGGGGGACTTCACCGGCGACGGCAAGCGTGACATCGGGCGCATCGACGAGTCCGGGCGGTTCCTCCTTCACAGCCAGGTGGGGGTCAACGGCGATTCGCAGCAGATCGGCCAGGGGTGGGCGGGTCTCGACCTCCTGATCGGGACGGTTGACTTCGACGGCGATCGGCTCCCCGACGTGCTGGCCCGCGACGCCTCGGGAAATCTCATCCTCTATTCCGGCAACGGCAAGGGGAGCTGGCTGGGTTCCCGCGTCGTCGGCAAGGGGTGGTCGAGCATGGATGCTGCCTTCTACGTCGGTGACTTCGACGGTGACGGCAAAGCGGGAGACATCATCGCGCGTCGGACGGACGGGACCCTGTGGCTGTACTCGCTCGCCGGCGACGGGACGTGGGGGGATTCGCGCCAGATCGGAAAGGGCTGGGGCGCCATGGCACAGATCATCTCTCCCGGCGACTTCGACGGCGACGGAAAGATCGATGTCCTCGCACGCACAGCTACCGGCGAGCTCCTGCTCTACAGCGGCGACGGACGCGGCGGATGGCTGTCTTCGCGGGCCGTGGGCAAGGGCTGGGTATCGGTCGCGCCGATCGGGTGAGCACACAGGACACCGGCGAGGGTGTGGCATAGGATGGGGAAGTTCTGGGCGGCATCCGTCGCCGTCGCTGAATGAGTAGGCCTGTGACCGACACCCGAGATCTTTTCGCCACCGTCCCGCGTTCCGAATTCGACACACCCGGCAAGAGCCGCGGGCTGATCGACGTGGTGCGCTGGCGCTATCTGCTGAACCTGCTCGTGCGCACGGGCGTGACGACGCGCTACCGGAACTCGGTCCTCGGCTGGACATGGTCCTACGTGCGACCGGCGGCGCAGTTCCTCGTGTTCTGGGTCGTCCTGGGGCTGTTCATGAACCTCGACCGCGGCATCCCGAACTACGCGGTCTATCTGTTCTCGGGCATCGTCGTGATCAACCTCTTCTCCGAGGCGTTCAAGAACGCCACGACGTCGATCGTCGGGAACGCCGCCCTGGTGCGGAAGGTCTTCCTCCCGCGTCAACTGTTCGCCGTCTCCGCCGTCATCGTCGCGTTCGTGCATTTCCTTCCTCAGGTCGGTCTCTTGCTCGTGGTGTGCCTGTTCCTGGGCTGGGCTGTGCACATCTCCGTTCTGTCGGTGCTCGCCATCTTCGCCGGCATGATCATCGTGATCGTGTTCGCGCTCGGTCTGGGACTGTTCTTCGGCGCCATCAACGTGCGCTACCGCGACGCGGAGAACATCGTCGAACTGATGCTCCTCCTCGCCACATGGGCATCGCCGGTCCTCTATTCCTGGGTCATGGTGCAAGATGCGGTGGTGAAGACGCTCGGTTGGCCGCAGTGGCTCGTCGAGGTGTATCTCCTGAATCCCATCACGCAAGGCGTCGAGCTCTTCCACTACGCGTTCTGGCGCCCGGCGACCGAGGGAATGATCTCCGCAACCGGTTATGCCGGGCTGCAGATGGATGCGATGCCGCCGGGACTGGCCTGGAACACCCTCTGGACATTTCTCATCGCCGTCGGCACGCTCCTGATCGGTCAGCTGGTGTTCCGCCGCCTCGAAGGAAGATTCGCACAGGACCTATGAGTGCTCCGCAGACGCTCCGACCGAGCATCGTCATCGACGGCGTGAAGAAGCGCTTCACGCTCAACCATGCCTTCTCTCTCAAGGACACCGTCGTGTCCTGGATCAAGCGCCGCAAGCTGACGAGCGAGTTCGAGGCGCTCAAGGGTGTCGACATCGTGATCGGCGAGGGCGAATCGGTCGCCGTCCTCGGACTCAACGGCTCGGGGAAGTCGACTCTCCTCAAGCTCGTCTCCGGTGTGATGGAGCCCGATGAAGGAGAGGTCCTCACCCGAGGGCGGGTGGCCGGTCTGATCGAAGTCGGCGCCGGGTTCCACCCTGAGCTGTCCGGTCGCGAGAACGTGTTCCTCAATGCCGCGATCCTCGGAATGAAGCGGCACGAGATCGAGGCACGTTACGACGAGATCGTGGCCTTCAGTGAGATCGAGCAGTTCATCGACCAGGAGGTCAAGCACTACTCCTCGGGAATGTTCATGCGACTGGCCTTCTCAGTGGCCATCCACGTCGAGCTCGACGTGCTCCTGGTGGATGAGATCCTCTCCGTCGGTGACGCGCCGTTCCGCGAGAAGTGCCGCTTGAAATTCGAGGAGTTGATCGCGCAGGGGAAGACGCTCGTCGTCGTCAGCCACGACATGGAGATGGTGCGCCAGCTCTGCGCCCGAGGAGTGGTCATCAGCAAGGGTGAGGTCATCTACGACGGCGAGGTCGAAGGCGCGATCGCTCTGGTGGACGCGTGATGGCGGGGTGGATCGGGCAGGTGCCTGCCCTGCTCGTCGCGATCGCGATCATCGTGCTCCCCGGCCTTCCCGCTGCCCTCTGTCTCCGTGCGAGCGGACTCCAGCGCCTGGGCGCGGCGATCGCGCTCTCGCTCGCGATCGTCGCCACCGCGAGTGTCGTCGCGCCGGTGCTCGGCCTCGGGTGGTCTCCGCTGCCGGTCGCCATCGTCGCGTCGATCGTCACGGCCGTCGCGGCCGTGTTGCGCTGGACCGGCCGCCGGGTACCGCCGGTCGCACGCTCGCGCCGTCCCCTCGTCTGGGTCGCCCTGGGCGCGGCTTTCCTCGGATGGACCGCCATCCTCACGGTCGGGATCGTCGATCCCTCCCACCCCAGTCAGCTGTATGACGGCCTTTTCCATCTGAACGCCGTCGAGTTCATCATTCAGAACAGCGACGCATCGCCCCTGCACATGACGATGGTGACCCCGGGGGCGAGTACCGCCGTCTACCCCACGCTGTGGCACGCCGTGGTGGCACTCCTGGTCCCGGTTTCAGGCGGCGTCGTGGCGGCGACCAATATCGTCACGGTCGCCGTGATCGCCGTGATCTGGCCGGTCGCACTTGCATGCCTCGCGTCGATCGTGTTCCGGGCGCACCCCGCCGCGGCGTTCTGGGCGCCCCTGGTCGCCTTCGCGTTCAGCGTCTTCCCGCTCGGATTCCTGAACTGGGGCGTGCTGTACCCGAACCTCCTGGGCAACGTGCTGTTGCCCCTCTTCCTCGCTTTCGTGATCCGGGCGTTCTCGTCCGGCGACGGACCCGCGGGACGAACGCTCTGGATACTCACCGCTGCCGCCGCCGCCGGAGCATCCGCCGCTGCGCATCCGTCGTCTCTGCTCGCCGGCGTGGTACTCGTGGTGCCGTTCGTCGTGTGGCAGGCGCTGCGGCCGTGGCCGAACGCGTCACGGACCCGCCGTGTGCTCACCATCTCGGGGCTCCTCGTCGGATTCGCACTCCTCGTGATCATCTGGCTCGCGGCGAACGTCACGACCCACGAGTGGTTGCCCGGAGTGACGATGAGCCAGGCCCTCGGCGAGGTGGCATTCCTCAGCCCGGTCGGCCGCTCCACGGGCCTTCTGATCGGGTTGCTCGCCGCGATCGGAGTATGGCGCGTCGTGAAGGACCGCCAGTGGTGGGTGCTCTTCGCCTATGGCGTGAGCATCGCGTTCTATCTCGCAGCTGCCTGGCTGCCCCTGCTTTCCTTGCGGAGCCTGTTCGTGGGCGTCTGGTACGACGACACCACCCGGGTCGGCGCGCTGCTGGCGATGTGGGGCATCCCTCTCGCCGGACTCGGTGCGGCCGTGGTCGTGGCGTGGCTGCGCGCGCACTGGGCGGCCGGCTCCCGGGCGCTCGTGGTCGTCATCGCGGCGCTCCTCGTGCTCGGCGCGGCGACCCACCTTCGCCCGCTGGCCAATGATGTCTCGTACATGCGGAACTCGAGCTACTTCTTCACGTCGGACTCCCAGGGGCTGTCCTCTGACGAAGCCGCGCTCTTCGAGGACATCGCGGATCGGCTCGACGACGATGACATCGTGCTCGGCGACCCCCTCACCGGGGCGGGGCTGCTGTTCGCCTACACGGGCAACGACGTCGTGTTCCCGCATGTCACAGGTCGATATGGTGCGGATGCGGAACTGCTCGCACGCGACTTCGCAACCGGTGGCGCTGCTGTATGCGACGCGATCACCCGTCTCGGCGTCACGCACGTGCTCGACTTCGGAGACCGTCAGCTCTTCGAGAATCATTGGACGACGTTCGACGGGCTGCACCACCTCGGCGATTCGGACCTGCTGAGCGAAGTCGACCGGGTCGGCGACGCAGTCCTCTACGAAGTCACCGGTTGCGCGTAGGGCGCTGTTCCTCGTTCTCCGCGTCGAGCAGTGCGATCCTCCGTGCCAGCAGCGTGAGCTGGCGCTGGAGGGCCAGGTTCCTGCGGTACTGCGTGTAGACGAATGTCAGGAACATGACGACGAGCGCGTACAGCAGGAGATCCGTGCCGCGTCCCACGCCGATCAGCGAAGCGACCCAGGTGAGCCACTGCGGGAACAGCACGGACAGGATCGCGGCGACGATGAAGAGCATCATCAGAAGACGACGGATCGCGAGGTGGCTGTCCGCACCGGTGCGGCGCATCACGACCAGTCCGAGGACGATGATCGCGGCGATGAGGAGCAGTTGGATCCACATGGTCACCTCACCACCAGATCGACGAGGATGTTGACGGAATTGAGCACGCTCTGCCCCTTGCCCTTGGAATAGTCGGTGTAGAGCAGCTCCACCGGATGCTCGCGCCAGGGGAGACCCGTGCGTCCGAGCTCGAGGACGATCTCGGTGGCGTGCGCCATCCGATCCTGCTTGAGGTCGATCTTCTCCGCGGCATCGCGACGGATCACGCGGAGGCCGTTGTGGGCATCCGTGAGCTTCATGCCCGTGGTGAGATTCGTCACCCGGATCGCGGTCTTCAGCACGACCTTCTTGACCCATCCCGGGTCGGTACGGTCATCGAGGAATCGGGAACCGAAGACGATCGCGACGTCCTCTGAGCGGGCGAGCTCGAGCATCTCCATCGCATCCTCGATACGGTGCTGCCCGTCGGCATCGAACGTGACGATGTACTCGCACGAACTGTGGGCGAGGGCATACTCGATCCCCGTCTGGAGTGCCGCGCCCTGTCCGAGGTTGACGGGATGCTTGACGAGGTGGGCTCCGGCATGCGCGGCGACGTCGGCGGAGCCATCTGTCGAACCGTCGTCGACGCAGACCACGTTGGGGAAGTGCGGCAGCAGGCTCGTGATGACGTCGCCGATGACGCTGGCCTCGTTGTAGAGCGGTATCACGATCCATGCGGTGCTGTCGGCCACGGAGCCGATCGGTATTTCGCTCATACATCCATTCTGACAGGGCCTGTCCGTGCTCTCGGCCATTCATCAGGTGTCGCGTCGTCTGCCGATAGACTCGATCGTGCGACTGCCATGTCACGGCGGCGCAGGAAGCGTGTGAAAGTGACTCAGTCTCCCCGGGTGCGGATCGTCGATTCCGCAGATGTCTCACCTGACGCCACGATCGGCGACGGCTCGTCCATCTGGCATCTTGCGCAGGTCCGCGAGCAGGCGCACCTCGGCGAGAACTGCATCGTCGGACGTGGCGCGTACATCGGAACCGGTGTCGTCATGGGCGACAACTGCAAGGTCCAGAACTACGCGCTCGTCTACGAGCCGGCCCGCCTGGGCGACGGCGTCTTCATCGGCCCGGCGGTCGTGCTCACGAACGACACCTACCCGCGCGCGATCAACGCCGATGGGACCATCAAGAGCGCACACGACTGGGAGCCTGTCGGCGTGACGATCGAGCGCGGAGCGGCCATCGGCGCACGCGCGACGTGCGTGGCCCCCGTGACCATCGGAGCGTGGGCGACGGTCGCTGCCGGCGCGGTGGTCGTCAAGGACGTTCCTGCTTTCGCGCTGGTCGCCGGCGTTCCCGCTCGACGCATCGGATGGGTGGGGGAGTCCGGTGTTCCTCTGGTCGCCGGCACCGACGACAAGACCTGGGTGTGCCCCTCCACGGGTGCCCACTACCTCGAAACCGACGGAACATTGACCAAGGAGATCGTGTGAGCGAATTCATTCCCCCCGCGAAGCCCATCATCGGAGACGAAGAGCGTGAGGCCGTCGACCGAGTCCTGCGCAGCGGCATGGTCGCTCAGGGACCCGAGGTCGCGGCGTTCGAGCAGGAGTTCTCGGCGCACTTCGTCCCCGGGCGTCCATCCGTCGCGGTGAACTCCGGTACTGCGGGCCTGCACCTCGGCCTGCTGGCGGCGGGCGTCGGCGCCGGCGATGAAGTCATCGTGCCGTCGTTCACCTTTGCTGCCACGGGGAACTCGGTCGCTCTCACCGGCGGTACACCGGTATTCGTCGACATCGAGCCCGAGACGTTCTCGCTCGACCCCGAGGCGGTCGCGGCTGCGATCACGCCGAAGACCAAAGGCATCCTGCCCGTGCACCTGTACGGCCACCCCGCGCGCATGCGGGAGCTGGAGGCACTGGCTGCTGAGCGCGGGGTCGCGCTGTACGAAGATGCGGCTCAGGCCCACGGTGCCTCACTCGACGGGCGACCGGTCGGGTCGTTCGGCGAGTTCGCGATGTTCAGTCTCTACCCGACGAAGAACATGACCAGCGGCGAGGGCGGCATGGTCACCACGGCGACCGACGAGATCGCCCGCCGGGTCAAGCTTCTGCGCAACCAGGGCATGGAGCGTCAGTACGAGAACGAGGTCATCGGCTTCAACGCCCGCATGACGGACATCCACGCCGCGATCGGACGTGTGCAGCTCACCAAGGTCGATGCCTGGACGAAGACCCGGCAGTCCAACGCCGCGTTCCTCGACGCCAACCTCGAGGGCGTCGTGGTTCCGCCGGTCGCAGACGGCGCCGTGCACGTCTACCACCAGTACACGATCCGCGTTCCCGAGGACCGCGACGGTTTCGTCGCCGCTCTCAAGAACGAGTACAACGTGGGCGCCGGAGTGTACTACCCGATCCCGAACCACCGTCTGCCATCACTGACGCATTTCGCACCGGGCCTCGATCTTCCCGAGACCGAGCGCGCCGCACGGGAGGTCGCCTCGCTCCCGGTGCACCCGTCGCTGAGCCGGGACGACCTCGAGCGCATCGTCGCTGCGGTGAACGCTGTCGCGAAGGCCGGCGCCTGATGGCGCTGCGTGCCGGCTTGCTCGGCGTTGGCATGATGGGGCGTCATCACGCCCGCGTGCTTCGTGAGATCGACGGCGTCGAACTCGTCGCGATCGCCGATCCGGGCGGAGACCCGCACGGAGTGGCGGGAGATCTCGACATCCTTCCCGACATCGAGGCGCTGATCGGCGTCGGCATCGATCTCGCCGTCGTCGCCGTGCCGACGCGATTCCATGAGGACGCGGCGCTCAAGCTCGCCGCAGCCGGTGTGCACACGCTGGTCGAGAAGCCGATCGCGCACAGCGTCGATGCGGGCCAGCGTATGGTCGAGGCCTTCGACGCGGCAGGGCTCGTCGGGGCCGTCGGTCACATCGAGCGCTTCAACCCGGCCGTGCAGGAGCTGCGTCGTCGCATCGCCGGGGGAGACCTCGGAGCCGTCTACCAGGTGGTCACCCGTCGCCAGGGCCCCTTCCCGTCGCGCATCGCCGACGTCGGGGTCGCGAAGGACCTGGCGTCGCACGACGTCGACCTCACTGCCTGGATCGTGCAGAGCGACTACGAACGCGTGTTCGCGCAGACCGCATTCAAGAGTGGCCGTGAGCACGAGGACATGATCACGATCACGGGTCGCACCGCTTCCGGCGTGATCGTGAACAACATCGTCAACTGGCTCAGCCCGATGAAGGAGCGGCTGACCGTCGTCACCGGAGAGAAGGGCGCCTTCGTCGCCGACACCTCCACCGGCGACCTCACCTTCTATGCCAACGGCACGATCCCCCTCGAATGGGAATCCGTGTCCTCCTTCCGCGGGGTCTCCGAAGGAGACGTCACGCGCTACGCGTTCGCCAAGCGCGAGCCGCTGCGCGTCGAGCATGAGGCCTTCCGCGATGCTGTGCTCGGGCACGAGACCGACGTCGTCACGATGGCCCAGGGCCTGCGCACACTCGCGGTGGTCGAGGGTGCCCTCGAGTCCGCGCGCACTGGCGCGGCGGTCGCGCTCTAGGTGATGCGTCTCACGATCGTCAGCCGGATCTTCGCGCCGGAGCCCAGCGCGGCGTCCTTCCGTCTGCGGGCGATCGCGGATGCCGCCGCCAGGGCGGGACACGGTGTCGACGTGATCACGTCGACACCGCCTGCGTCCCTGGCGGGGGCACCTGACGGGACCGATCCGCGCGTGCGGATCCGACGTGCCAGGGTGCTGCGCGACCGTGCGGGCTATGTGCGGGGGTACCTGCAGTACCTCAGCTTCGACGTCCCGCTGGTCGTCCGGGTGCTGCGGCGTCCGCGTCCGGGAGTGGTGCTGGTCGAACCGCCTCCGACGACCGGTGCGGTGATGCGCGTCATGTCGGCGATACTCCGACGTCCATACGTCTACTACGCCGCGGACATCTGGTCCGATGCGGCCGCCTTGACAGGCGCCTCGGGCGTCGTCGTCTCGGTCGTCCGCATGATGGAGAAGTTCTGCCTGCGTGGGGCCCGGCGGGTGCTCGCAGTGAGCGACGGAGTCGCGGAGCGGTTGCGCGAGCTCGGGGTGGAGCGCATAGAGACGATCGGCAACGGCACGGATCTCGCGGACTTCGCGGTCGACGGACCGGACATGGGGGTGCAGGCGCCCTACTTCGTGTACACGGGCACGGCATCTGAAGTGCACGGAGCCACGGTGTTCGCAGAGGCTTTCGCCGCCGTGCACCCGGAATATCCCGACGCCCAGCTCTTCTTCATCGGTCAGGGGACCGACTGGCCCGCGATCGCCGAGATCGCCGAGCGGCTGCCGACCGGCGCGATGTCGGTACTTCCCCGCACCGAGCCGAGTGAGGTCGCCCGGTGGCTTCGTGGAGCGCGAGCCGCTCTGGCCTCGGTCATCCCTGGCAAGGGCTACGACTTCGCCTTCCCGACCAAGATGTACGCAGCGCTCGCCTGCGGCACCCCGGTCGTGTATGCCGGTGTGGGACCTGGGCGAGGCTTCGTACAGTCGACGGGCGAGGGCATGGCGGTTCCTTACGGGGTGGACGAGGTGGCGGCCGCCCTGCACCGCATCCTGTCCGACGACCACCCGCGCACGCCCGAGGAGCGCCACGCGGCGGCCCGGAAGGCCCGCGATGTCGCGGACATCGACGCGGTGGCGGAGCGCGCGGTCAGAGTGCTCGAATCCGTGGACGCAGGCGAACGTTGAGGTTGATGTGATGAGGTATTCGATGGTTCTGATCTCGGCGGGAGCAGCATGAAGCTCATCTGGAAGACTCTGCGGTCCATCGTTCCCCTGCTTCCGGCGCGGGCACAGCGGTTCCTGTGGATGTACGTGATCTCGACGAGCGCACTCGCGATCCTCGACGTCGCGGCGCTGATGCTGCTCGCGGTATCGGTCACCTCGATGGTGCAGCTGGACGACGTGACGCTCCCGGTGATCGGCACGATCACGAGCGACGGCTACATCTGGATCATCGCGACCGTCGCTATTCTCATCATCACCAAGTCAGCTCTCGCGGTGACGTTGCAGTGGTTCGCCACGCGCCGTTTCGCGACATTCGAGCTCGAAATCGGCGATCGGCTCTTCGACGCGTACATCCGCGCTCCGTGGACCGAGCGCCTCAAGCGCAACACCTCCCAGCTCGTGCGCCTGGCGGACGTCGGCATCGCGAACGTGACGTCGGGCTTCCTGCTCCCGGTGCTGGGGCTCCCGCAACTGCTGTGCACGTCGGCGGCGGTCATCCTCGTGCTCGTGGTGGCGAACCCCGTCACGGCGCTCGTCACGATGGTGTACCTCGGTTTCATCGCCCTCATCCTTTACTTCTGGATGTCGCGAAAGTCCGTCGAGGCCGGCCGTGTGAACCGGGACTACTCGTTCCGCGTGGCATCGCTCATGACCGACATGGTCGCGGCGCTCAAAGAGATCACGCTGCGCAACATGGCACCGGACGTGGCCAAGGTCGTGCACGACAACCGCATCCACACCACCAGGGCGCGCGCGAACCTCGGCTTCCTCGGCGCATTCCCTCGTTTCGTGCTCGACGCGGCCCTCATCGGCGGGTTCCTCCTCGTCGGTGGCGTCGCCTTCGTCATGGGCGGTGCCGCGCAGGCGATCTCCGCCGTCGCGGTCTTCGCCGTCGCGGGCTTCCGGCTCGTGCCTTCGCTCACCGGTTTCCAGGCTGTTCTCACGCAGGCCACCTCGAACGTGCCGCACGTCACGGCCGTGATCAGCGATATCGAGGCGGCAGAGGGCTACCTGGAGCGTGCCGAGCGCATCGGGCACGATCCGCTGTCGTCCGAGCCGCGCAGCCTCGTGCTCACCGATGTCGCCTTCACCTACCCGGGAAGCGAACACCCGGCGCTCAGCGGCGTGAACCTCACGCTCCCCATCGGCAGCACCCTCGCTCTCGTCGGTTCGTCGGGAGCTGGCAAGTCGACGCTCGTCGACCTCATCCTCGGGCTGCTGGAGCCGACCGAAGGCACGGTGCGCCTGGATGACCAGAACCTGCATGACGTCATGGCGGCGTGGCGCTCGAAGGTGGGCTACGTGCCGCAGGATGTCGCGCTGTTCGACGGGACGATCGCTCAGAACGTGGCACTCTCGTGGACGAGCGACTTCGATCGAGACCGTGTCGAGACCGCACTGCGCCGCGCCCAGCTCTGGGACATCATCAGCAAGCGGGCCGGTGGCATGGACGGCAGGGTCGGCGACCGCGGCATGTCCCTCTCCGGCGGGCAGCGTCAGCGTCTCGGCATCGCGCGGGCGCTCTACAGCGACCCGCTGGTGCTGGTTCTCGACGAGGCTACGAGCGCGCTTGACACCAAGACCGAAGCCGACGTGACCTCGGCGATCCAGGAGCTGCGCGGCGATGTGACGCTCATCTCGGTCGCCCACCGCCTCGCGACGATCCGCGACCACGACCAGATCTGCTACATGCGCGACGGCGGGATCGCGGCGACCGGAACTTTCGACGAGGTCATCGAAGCCATGCCCGACTTCGCCGTGCAGGCACGTCTCGCAGGACTCGTGCGGTGACAGCCCCCCTCCTCGACGTCGTGATCGCGGTGCACGCCACCACGCGTCCGATCGGTCGCGCTGTGTCATCGATCCTCAGCGACGGGGTGGACGACGTGCGGGTGACCGTGGTGTGTCACGGCGTCGACGTCGGCGAGATCGCTGCCGCTGCGGGGCGCCCGGAGGGGCCCACGCTCCGGTTCGTCGAGTACCGCGACGGCATTCCGAGCCCGGCGGGACCTTTCAATCACGGCATGCGGCTGGCCGAGGGAGCGTACGTCGCGATCATGGGGTCGGACGATTTCGCCGACCCCGGAGCTGTACGCGCCTGGAGCGACTACGTGCGCACGCAGCGACCCGACGTCGCCCTGATGCGGCTGCGTCGCCAGAACGGTCCCGTGCTGGCGAGCCCGCTGACACGCGTCGGGCGTGCGCGTGCTCTTGATGCCGTTCGCGACCGCCTGTTCTATCGCACGGCACCGCTGGCGCTCATCCGCCGGGACCTGCTGTCGGACCCCGCGCTCCTGCTCACGGAAGGTCTGCGCACCGGCGACGACATGGCGATGTCCGCCCGGTTGTGGGCGGACGGTGCGCGGATCGACGTGATGCACGAGGCCCCCTGTTACGTCATCGGCTCGGATGCGGGCGACCGCATCACCGAATCCAGGATGACCATCGGCGAGCAGCTCCGCGCGGTCGAGCTCCTCATCGAAGGCGATTGGTGGCGGGGTCTCCCTGATCGCGTGCGCACGTCGCTCGCGATCAAGATGCTCCGCGTGCATGTGCTCGACGCCCTCCTCGGACGCGCGACGACCGACGCGTGGACCCCCGAGGGCCGCGCCGACCTCGCGCGGATCGTCGACGCGATCGTCCGCGATGCGCCGCGCGCGCTGGTGCCGCTGTCCCGAGCGGACCACGCCCTGATCGAGGTCGCCCGGCACGCGAGCGCGGACGAACTCGTCGCGGCGATCGCGCGCCGTCGCACGGCGGGGCGACGGGAGACGATCCTGCCGCAACAGTGGTGGAAGGCATTCGACCGGGAGAGCACCCTCGTGCGGTTTCTGCTCTACCGGGTGAGACGAGGAGGAACCGAGCGTGGTTGATTCCACATCAGATGCAGGCGAGACCCCGACGGTCCTCGTGCTGTCGTTCTCGCCCATTCGTCGCGATGCGCGGGTGTTGAAGCAGGTGCGCCTGCTCGAGAACGACTACCGCGTGGTGACGTGCGGCTATGAGGCGGCGCCGAGCGATGACGTCGAGCACATCGAGATCCCCGCTGACGCCCGGGTCGACAACCCCTACGGACGCTTCGTGTCGCTGCGGCAGTATTCACTCGCGTACTGGCGTCTCGCGGGAGTGCAGTGGGTGCGTGAGGCCCTCGCCGGCCGACGGTTCGACGTGATCATCGCGAACGACGTGCAGGCGGTGCCGATCGCCCTGGCCTTGCGCCCGCGCGACGGCGTGCTGGCCGACCTGCACGAGTACTGGCCGCGTCTGCACGAGGAGAATCGGGCGTGGATGCGCTGGATCTCGCCGTACTACCGCTGGATGTGCCGTAAGTACGTGCGGCGGGCCGACGCCGTCACGACGGTGAGCCCCGGTCTGGCGAAGGAGTACGAGCGCGAGTTCGGATTCGCGCCCGAGGTCGTCACGAACGCCACGCCGTTCGCGGATCTGCAGCCCTCATCGGTCGACGCACCGTTGCGCCTCGTTCACAGCGGAGCGGGCCTGCGCAATCGCGACCTCGGGCTGATGGTCGACGCGGTCAACCGTTCGACGGCAGACGTGACGCTCGACCTGTACCTCACGCCCAACCACCCGGACTACCTCGACGAGCTCCGGCGTCAGGCAGAGGAGTCGGGTCGCGCCCGACTCCGCGATGCGGTGCCCTACGACGAGCTGATCACGACGCTCAACGACTACGACGTGGGAGTGTTCGTGCTCCCGCCCGTCAACTTCAGCTACGCGCATGCGCTGCCGAACAAGTTCTTCGATTTCGTGCAGGCGCGTCTCGGTGTGATCGTCGGTCCGTCGCCGGAGCTCGCTCCCACGGTGGATCAGTACGGACTCGGCAGGGTCACCACAGGGTGGGGTGTGGAGGCGCTCGCGGCGACGATCGACGCGCTGACGCCCGAGGACGTGCGGGAGTTCAAGGTCAACGCCGCCCGCGCGGCCCACGAGCTCTCTGCCGAGGAGGCGGTCGGCCCATGGCTGCGCGCCGTGCAGCGTCTCGTCGCGGGTGATACCCGATGACGCAATCGCTCCTCATCCTGTCGTTCTCGGACATCTCTGCCGACGCCCGCGTTCTGAAGCAGGTCGCGGCGTTCCGCGACCGCTACGAGGTCACGACCTGCGGATACGGACCTGCCCCGGAGGGCGTAACCGATCACGTGCAGCTGCCGTCGGACCAGGAGGTCTGGCGATACTCGCGTGCGCTGCTGATCCTGCGGCAGTATGCGCGGGCATACCGGGAGAACGGTGCGGTGCGCGCCGCATCCGCCGCGCTCGACGGCCGTCGATTCGACATCGTGCTCGCGAACGACGTGGACGCCGTCCCGCTCGCCCTGAGCCTGCGTCCGCGCCAGGGGGTGCACGCCGACCTGCATGAGTTCGCTCCCGCGCAGAAGAGCGAGCTGTTGCGCTGGCGGCTTTTCGTGGCGCCGTTCATGTCGTGGATCTGCCGCACGTCCGTGACCCGAGCGACGAGCGTGACCACGGTCGCGCACGGGATCGCGCGCGAGTACCGTCGGCGGTTCGGCATCGCCGCGGGTGTGGTGACGAACGCCACCCCGTTCGCGGATCAGCCGCCGACCGAGGTGCATTCGCCGCTCGCGCTCGTGCACAGCGGCGCGTGCTTTCGCAACCGTCACCTCGACATCATGCTGGACGCCCTGGAGCTGACGCGAACGCCGGCCACTCTCGACCTGTACCTCACTCCCAACGACCCCGCCTACCTCGCGGAGCTGACCGACCGGGCACGGTCGCTGCCGAGCGTGCGAGTGCACGATCCGGTGCCGTACCGGGAACTGGTGCGTACGCTGCACGGGTACGACGTGGGGGTCTTCGTCCTTCCGCCGGTGAACGTCAACTATCGGTGGGCGCTGCCCAACAAGCTGTTCGACTTCGTACAGGCCCGTCTCGGTGTGGTCGTGGGGCCGAGCCCCGAGATGGCCGACCTGGTGCGCGAAGAGGGTTTCGGGCTGGTTGCGGACGACTTCACGGCTGTAGGGCTGGCGCGGGTGCTGGACACGCTGACCCCGGAGTCGGTTGCGGCGCTGAAGCAGCGCTCTGATGAGGTCGCGGTGCCGTTGTCGAGTGAGACCCAGGTGGCCCTCTGGGTCGCCGCGGTCGACCGCATCGCTTCAGGGGGATGAGCTCGAATCAGCGGGGGCCGGGTCCCGCGGGGGAGGATGCTACCGTCGGGGCCATGAAGGTTCTCGTCGTCACGACCTGGTTCCCCAGCGTGGAGGCACCGCAGACCGGAACCTTCGTCGCCGATGACGTGCAGCTCCTCTCCGCGTCACATGAGGTCGTCGTCCTGCACCTCGCGCCACCCGGACAGGTGCGCGACGCGCGCACGGACAGGGTCGACGGCGTCACCATCGTCCGCGTGCCGATGTCGCCGTCGCGCCCGGATCAGCTCCTGCGCGTCGGTCCTGTCATCCGCCGTCATCTCGCCGACGCCGACGTGCTGCACACGATGGCATTGTCGTCGCTGCTGCCGTTCTCGCCGATACGCGTCCGCATCCCCTGGGTGCATACGGAGCACTGGTCCGGACTGATCGCGCCCGAGACCGTCCCCGCCGCGATGCGCGCCACTCTGCCGCTGACCGAGCGTGGGCTCGCGCGTCCTGATGTCGTCGTCGCGGTGAGCGACCTGCTCGCCGCGCGGATCGCCGCGATCCGTCGAGGGCCGGTCGTCGTCATTCCGAACCACGTCGAGTCGCCGGCCGAACCTGCACCTCCGCGGTCGCGAACAGCCGCGGTGCGGCTCATCGCCGTGGGCGGCCTTGTGCCGCACAAGGGCCCGTTGCTCGCGGTCTCCGCCCTGGCCGAGCTGCGACGTCGCGGCGTCGATGCCTCACTCACCTGGCTCGGCGACGGCCCACTGCGCGCCGAGGTTTCGGCGGCGGCAGAGCGTGCAGGCGTCGCGGAGCACCTGCGTCTGGCAGGAGCGGTCGCGAAAGCCGAGGTGACGTCCGCGCTGCAGCAGTCGGATGTCTTCCTGCTGCCGACCGAGTCCGAGACGTTCGGCGTCGCCATCGCGGAGGCCCTCGTCGCGGGTGTCCCTGTCGTGGTCGGCGCCCGCGGCGCGCAGAGTGCGTTCGTCGATGAGCCCGACGGTGCCCTGGTTACGGAACGCACTCCCACTGCCTACGCCGATGCGGTGCAGCGCATCGTGGAGCTCAACAGCGACCGGACGCCGGAGCAGATCGGTGCCGACGCCCGTGAACGGTTCTCGCCGTCCACCCGCGCGGACGCTTATCTCACGGCGTACGCGCAGGCGGGGGTGCCCGTACCTGCGGCGCCTCGCGTCGATGTGGTGATCCCCGTGCACGAGGTCTCCCGCCCGATCGAGCGCGCCGTCGCTTCGGTACTGCGCAATGACGTGCCGCTGCGTGTCACCGTGGTGGCGCATGACCTGGATTCGGACTCGGTGCGCACGCGCCTCGGGGCGCTCGCGGACGACCCGCGCGTGCGATTGACCGAGCATCGGGACGGGCTCCGACGACCGGCCGGCCCGTTCAACCACGGTCTCGACCTTGCCACCGCCGCATTCGTGTCGGTGATGGGCTCGGACGACGAGCTCGAGCCACATGCGATCGACTCCTGGCACCGTCGCGCCGTGCGGGACGGCGCCGAGGCGGTGATCCCGGTGCTGGCGCATGCGGGAGGGCGTCCGGTGCCGACCCCGCCCACGCGGCCTCTGCGGGTGCGCAGACTCGCGCTCACGAAGGATCGTCTGTCCTATCGCAGCGCCCCGCTCGGTCTGGTATCGCGCTCGCGGTTCTCCGATCTGCGTTTCGACACGACCGTCGCGACGGGGGAGGACATCGGCTACGTGACGACCGTGTGGTCGCGTGCGACCGGGGTGAGCTTCGACCGTCGCGGCCCCGCGTACCTGGTGCATTCCGACGCCGAGACCCGCACGTCCACGACCACGCGACCCGTCACCGCCGACCTGGGCTTCATCGACCCGCTGCTCGCGTCCGACGACTTCCGTGCGCTTTCGGCGGCGGCGCGGGCGAGCGTCGTCGTCAAGATCCTGCGAATCAACGTGATCGGCGCCGTGCACAACCGCCGTGCCGCGGCGTGGCCGGGCGCCGATCGCGCCTCGCTCGCTCGGGTGGTCGGCGCCCTCCGCGCGGCAGCCCCTGCGGCGGAGCACCCGTTGTCGCTCGTGGATCGCCGCATCCTCGACCTCGCCGCCGACGAGGGCTCCGCGACCGCGAGCCTGCTCGCTCAGACTTCTCGACGCACGAACCGACTCGCGCCCGCATCACTCGTCGCGCGGACCCTCACCGGAACACTGCACCGGGAGGGGCCGTTGCGGATGGCCGCGGCGTCCGTGTTGGCGCTCGTCCGTGTGCGGGGGTGGCGGGCTTAGACGGGGCCCGCCACCGTGCTCATACCTTCGAGGCGCGGTATCCCGCAGCCCGTGCAGCGGCCTCAGTGCGGAAGCACTCCTCCGGGTCGGTCTTCGCATAATCGCGGCCGGTGGGCACGTGGTAGATCCACTCACCCTTGCTGTTCTGGTTGCCCTTGATCGGTGCCCAGGCCGGGCAGGTCGAGAACGACGCAGGCGGCGTGCGGTCAGGGTAGGCGATCCGCGCGGTGGCGGACGAGACCCGGGCGACGGTCGTGTAGCCGGCCTGGGTGCCGGTCACGCGCACGGAGAGCGTCTTGTTCACATACGCGGTCGTGACGGAGAGGGAGGGACCGGTCGCGCCGCTGATCGCCGTGCCGTTCGCGAGCCACTGGTACGCGAATGCCGTGCCGGTCGTCCATGACCCGGGGTTCACGCTCAGCGTGTTTCCGACGCGCGCCGTGCCCGAGATGCTCGGAGCGGCGGACGTGAGGCAGCCGGTGCCCGCGGCCGCGGCCGCGCTCACGGAGGACGTGCCGCCGAGCACGACGCGCGAGGTGAGCCCCAACGCTGCGGCGCCGCTGCGCACGGGCTCGGGCACGCACGCGGGACTCGTCACGTACAGAGGAGCCCCCAGACGCCCGGCGAGTGCCGCGCCCGAGAGCGCGTCGGGGAATGTGAGACCCGTGGCGAAGAAGCCGGTTGTCGTACCGACCTCGAAGTAGGCGGAGTTGATGCCCGCGGCCACGGCGTAACGGTCCGCGCCGCCGTAGCGCTGGACGGTGTAACCCGCGGAGCGGAGCTGAGCCTCGATTCCGGATGACACGGAGGCGGCGCCGCCCGCGATCGAGATGGTCGTCGCCTCAAGGTCCTTCAGCAGGTCGAGGGTGGCCTCCGGGACGCTGCTGCGCGTGCCGTCGACGAGCACGACCGGTGCTTTCGCCTTTCCGGCCGCTCCGGACGCAGCCAGCGCGTCGGCGAACGTACGACCCGTCGCAAGGAACACCTCGGTCGAGGACTCTTCGGAACTCAGGAACGCGGTGCCCGTGATGTTGCGGCTGGCCTCGTATCGGTCGGCGCCGCCGATGCGCTGGGTGGGCGCGATGCGCTGGAGTTCCGCGAAGACGGATGCGGAGACCGATCCCGTGCCGCCGACGACGACGATCCGCTCCGGCTGCAGGTCGCGCAGCGCAGCAGCGACCGACGTGTGCAGCTGGTTGGTCGGGGTGAGCAGCAGCGGGCCGCCCTCGAGGGCCGCGGCCGCTGCGGCGGACAGTGCGTCGGGGAAGTCGGAGCCCTTCGCCACGTAAGCGACCGGAACGCCCGGGGCGTACTTGCGAGCGATCTGCACGGAGACGGCATACCGGTCGGCACCGCTGAGACGCGTCACCCCGTCGGGGAACGGCTCGATGACAGGTCCGGCGGCAGTAGCCACCGATGAGACCGTGGTGGATGCGGAGGCGCTCGCGGGCGCTGCGATCGCGCCGGGCGCGAGCGCGGAGGCTCCCAGCGCCAGGGCAGTGACGAGGGACGTGAGGGTGAATGTCATGACGCTCCAGTGCGCGACGAAGAGGTGGAGGACGCACGGAGTGCTCTGTCCGGCCGAGGGAGGTCGGTTGCGGCCAGCATACGATGGACACGGTGCCTTGCGCACTGTCGGCGAGGAGAGGCAAGGATGACGCGACTGCTGCTGTTCACGAACGAGTATCCGTACCGTACGGGGGATGTCGTCTTCGTGGAGAAGGAGATCGGCGAGCTCGCTGAGGCCTTCGACGATGTCGTGATCTTCTGCCATGCCCGCGACACGTCTGCCGGACTCGTCGAGATGCCCGACAACGTCACGCTCGGCGCCAACCTCTTCCTCCCCGCGCCGGAAGATAGCCCGCGCGCCATCCTCCGCCCGCACGCTCTGCGGATGCTGATCGCGGCCGGGTGGCGGGAACTCATGGCGGGGAGGCTGATGCGCAACGCCCTCGCGTTCGTGCTCGGCTCCCGTGTCGGGTTGACCCAGGCCGACCGCATCGCCGTGCGCTCCGCGATCGAGGGCGCCGACGACGTCGTGGCATACGCATTCTGGGGGATGGGCGGGGGACAGGCTCTGCCGTGGCTGCGCGGGGTGCGTCGCCGTGTCGCCCGCGTGCACGGCTACGACCTGTACGAGGAGCGCGCGGCGTCGGGCTATCTGCCCGCCCGGCCCTATTACTACGCGAGGGCAGACCGCATCCTGACGATTTCCGAGCACGGACGGGACTACCTCCGCGGGAGGTTTCCGTCGCTCGCCCGCACCGACAAGGTCATGGTCAGTCGACTCGGGGTCGACGGGCCCGATGACCTGCAGCGCGGCGAGCAGGAAGACGCCGTCGCCTTGGTCTCGTGCTCGACCCTGAGTGGACTCAAGCGGGTGCCGCTCATCGCGGACTCGGTCGCCGCCTACGCGCGTGCCGCAGGACGCCCGGTCGAATGGATGCACTTCGGCGACGGCCCCGAGCGCGCGGCCGTGGAAGCCCGCGTCGCCGACGCGCCGGAGAATCTCACCGTCACGCTCGCAGGGAGCACCGCCAACGCGGACGTCCTGCGTTACTACGAGACGCACCGCATCGACGCCTTCGTGAACTTGAGTACGACCGAGGGTGTGCCGGTGAGCATCATGGAGGCGATCGCCAGAGATATCCCGATCGTCGCGACGCGCGTCGGCGGAACCCCCGAGATCGTCGGCGAGGAGCATCGAACGGGCCGGCTCGTGGAGCGCGACACCACCGCGAAAGACGTCGCGGTCGCGCTCGCCGCCGTGATCGATGCGCCCGCCGGCACGTTCGCGCCGCGCGCGCGCTGGGAGACGGAGTTCGACGTCCGCTCCACCGGTGCCAGGGCGGCGCGGCTCGTCGCCGGTGCGGACTCGTGACCCCGTCGACGAACAGCGGGCCGGCCGCGACCGCTCCCGAGCGCCCGGCAGCCCCGCAGCGTCGATGGGCGCTGGACGTGCTCCGCATCGTCTCGGTGATCGGAGTGGTGGCCATCCATGTGTTCGGGAACATGGTCGGCAACGACGCCGTGCACGGCAGCGCCCGTTGGTGGGGTGCCGTCGTCGTGGACCTCGGCTTCGTGTGGGTTGTCCCCGTCTTCGTGATGATCAGCGGCGCCTTGATCCTGGAACCGCGCCAATACGCCAAGGGACCCGCAGACTTCTATCGCCGCCGCCTGCTGCGCCTCGGGCCGGCGTTCGTCTTCTGGCCGCTCTTCTACGTGTTCGTCGTCAGCAGCGTGATGGCGGGGCGGCTCGCGGACTGGCGGGGGTTCCTGCTCGGTGTCGTCGATGGCCGCAGCTACACGCATCTGTACTTCCTCTGGCTGATCGTCGGACTCTACGTCGCGGCACCGGTGTTGGCGGCGTTCCTCCGCGACGGTGGTCGTCGCCGCGCCGCGGTGTTCGCCGGGGTCGTGCTGGCCGTGACCGTCGCGACCCTGGTCTCGGCCACCGTGCTCACGGCTGCCGGGTACGACCGTTCGCTGTCGCAGAGCGCACTCACACAGTGGCTGCCCTATGTCGGTTTCTTCCTGGCGGGATGGGCGCTCCGTGACACCGTTCTGCGGGGATGGAAGCTGATAGGGGTCACCGCGGTGGCGGTCGTCGGGACGGCATCGGTGATCGTGCAGTACGGCCGTCAGGACCACCTGCCGCTGCTCGGAGTGCTCTTCCCGATCAGCTACTACGGCCCGATCGTGGCGATCGTGGCGCTTGCATGGTTCGTCGTGGCGATCAGCGTGCTTCGTGACTGGCAGCCCGGTCGTGCCGCGGGCGTCGTGCGGGTGCTCTCAGACGCCTCATTCGGCGTCTTCCTGGTGCATTTCGCGGTGATCCACCTGGTGCGGACGGTGCCGGCCCTCGCGCCGACCGACGACGACCTGCGCATCACCGTCCTGGTCTGGGTGCTGGTGTGCGTCATCTCGTTCGCGCTCGTCGCCGCGCTACGACGCGTTCCGTGGGTCAACCGTCTCGTGTAGCGGTCGAGGGGTGTGCGGCGGCCATAGACTAGAACCCATGCGCATTGCTGTCGTCGCCCTCGGAAAGATCGGGCTTCCCCTCGCTGTCCAGTTCGCCTCCTCCGGTCATGACGTCATCGGCGTCGACGTCAACCAGCACGCGGTCGACACGATCAACAAGGGGATCGAGCCGTTCCCCGGTGAAGCGGAACTACAGGAGCGCCTCGCCGAGCTGATCCCGTCGGGACGTCTGCGTGCGACCACCGACTACGCCGAGGCGATCCCCGGCGCAGACGCGGTCGTCCTCGTCGCGCCGGTCTTCGTCGACGACGACACCTGGGAGCCCGACTTCCGGTACATGGATGCCGCGACCACCTCGCTCGCCGAGCACCTGACCCCCGGAACCCTCGTCTCGTACGAGACGACGCTGCCCGTCGGCACGACGCGCGAACGCTTCACCCCGATGCTCGAGGCCGGCTCCGGTCTCACCGAGGGCACCGACTTCCACGTCGCCTACTCGCCCGAGCGGGTGCTCACCGGACGCGTGTTCGCCGACCTGCGCAAGTATCCCAAACTCATCGGCGCACTCTCCGATGAGGGCAACCGTCGCGCACGCGAGTTCTACGAGGCCGTGCTGCAGTTCGACGAGCGCCCCGACCTGCCGCGCCCGAACGGCGTGTGGGATCTCGGTTCGACTGAAGCGTCCGAGATGGCCAAGCTCGCCGAGACGACCTACCGTGACGTCAACATCGGTCTCGCGAACCAGTTCGGCCTCTTCGCGGCCGCGAACGGCATCGACGTCTACAAAGTGATCGAGGCCTGCAATTCGCAGCCGTACAGCCACATCCACCGCCCGGGCATCGCCGTCGGCGGACACTGCATCCCGGTCTACCCGCGTCTGTACCTCTCGACCGACCCCGACGCAGACATCGTTCGCGTCGCGCGTCAGTTGAACGCCTCGATGCCGGACCGCTTGGTGGCACAGGCCGAGGGAATTCTCGGTGATCTGAGCGGTCAGCGTGCCGTCGTGCTCGGTGCCGCATACCGAGGAGGCGTCAAGGAGACGGCGTTCTCCGGAGTCTTCCCCACGGTCAAGGCACTGAAAGACCGAGGAGCGGAGGTCGTCGTGCACGACCCGCTGTACACCGACGAGGAGTTGCGCGGTCTCGGGTTCGAGCCGTACGCCATCGGCGGCGAGGTCGACCTGGCGATCCTGCAGACCGATCACGCCGACTACAAGGAGCTGACTCCGGCGCAGCTTCCGGGTATCAAGCTCATCGTCGACGGCCGTGCGGCCACAGATGCCGCGCGCTGGGCCGGTACGCCGCGCATCGTCGTGGGAGCGGCGCAGGCCGGGGTCTGACACCGACTCTCCACACGGTTCGCGCCGACGACGTCGCGAACGGGTCTGCGTCCTGCCATCCAGGCGTTGCCGGGCCGTGGCGATCCTCGCGGTCGTGCTCAATCACCTCCGTCCCACCAGGTCACGGGGATCCGCGCTGGCTGAAGCTCACAGCCGGACGCCGATACGATGGAGTACATGGATCTTCTCGTCGTCGGGTCGGGTTTCTTCGGCCTCACCATCGCTGAGCGTGCCGCCGAAGCCGGCCGCAAGGTAACCGTCATCGACCGCCGCCCTCACATCGGCGGCAACGCCTACAGCGAGGCAGAGCCCGAGACGGGTATCGAGGTCCACCGCTACGGTGCGCACCTCTTCCACACGTCGAACGCGACGGTGTGGGAGTACGTCAACCGCTTCACCAGCTTCACGAACTACGTTCACCGCGTGTACACGACGCACAAGGGCACGGTCTTCCCGATGCCGGTGAACCTCGGCACGATCAACCAGTTCTTCCAGTCGGCCTACACCCCCGACCAGGCACGGGCGCTGGTCAAGGAGCAGGCGGGCGAGTTCGATGCCAAGACGGCCGCGAACTTCGAGGAGAAGGGCATCGCCCTCGTCGGGCGCCCCCTCTTCGAGGCGTTCTTCCGCGACTACACCGCGAAGCAGTGGCAGACAGACCCGCAGAAGCTCTCCGGCGACATCATCAGCCGCCTCCCCGTGCGCTACACGTACGACAACCGCTACTTCAACGACACCTGGGAGGGCCTTCCCACCGACGGCTACACGGCGTGGCTGGAGCGGATGGCGGACCACCCGAACATCGAGGTCAAGCTCGGCGTGGACTACTTCGACGACGCGCAGCCGCTCAGCAAGAAGGCCACCGTCGGTCAACTCCCGGTCGTCTACACCGGACCGGTCGACCGCTACTTCGACTACACCGAGGGCGCGCTCAGCTGGCGCACGCTCGACTTCGAGCAGGAAGTGCTGAACGTGGGCGACTTCCAGGGCACGAGCGTCATGAACTACCCGGACATGGATGTGCCGTACACCCGCATCCACGAGTTCAAGCACTTCCACCCGGAGCGCAAGGACGTCTACGAGCAGGACAAGACGGTGATCATGCGCGAGTTCTCGCGTTTCGCCGAGCGGGAGGACGAGCCGTACTACCCGGTCAACACCCCGGCCGACCGCGAAGGCCTGCTGGCGTACCGCGAGCTCGCCAAGGGGGAGAAGGGCGTCCATTTCGGCGGCCGACTCGGCACGTACCAGTACCTCGACATGCACATGGCCATCGGCTCGGCGCTGTCGCTCTGGAACAACTCTCTCTCCTAGACTCGACATCGTGAGTCACGCTGCTGTCGGGGCGCCCGGGACGCCCCGGCGCTATCTGCATTCGCTGTGGCTGCTGTCGGCCCGCGACCTCAAGGTCCGCTATTCGACCAGCTTCCTCGGCTACCTCTGGTCGGTGCTGGATCCGCTCGTGATGAGCGCGATCTACTGGTTCGTCTTCACGCAGATCTTCCAGCGCGACGTCGGTGAAGAGCCGTACATCATCTTCCTGATCAGTGCGCTGCTCCCATGGGTGTGGTTCAACGCCTCCGTGTCCGACTTCACCCGGGCGTTCAAGAAGGATGCCCGTCTCGTGAGATCGACCTCGATCCCGCGGTCGATCTGGGTGAACCGGATCGTGCTCAGCAAGGGCATCGAGTACCTTTTCTCGTTGCCGGTTCTCGTGCTGTTCATCATCGTGAACCTCGTCGTGGAGCTCGACCCGAATCAGACGGTGCAGGTCGGCTGGGGAATCCTCTGGATGCCGGTGGCCGTGCTCCTGCAGACGATCCTGCTGGTCGGGCTGGGGCTCCTGGTGGCGCCCCTGTGCGTGCTCTTCGTCGACCTGGAGCGCACGACCGCGCTGATCCTGCGAGCGATGTTCTATGCGACGCCGATCATCTACAACGTGACCGATCTCCCCGGCATCTTCCAGACGCTCGGAGCATTCAACCCGCTCGCGGGAATCTTCATGCTCTACCGGATGCCCTTCTTCCCCGACCAGTGGAACCCGTTCACGCTGACGATCAGCGTCCTGATGAGTCTGCTGATCCTGGCGCTCGGCATCTGGACCTTCCGCAGCCTGGAGCGACCAGTGCTGAAGGAGCTGTGATGTCCTCGGCGATCGAAGTGCAGAATCTCGGCGTCCATTTCCGTCGGAACAGGCGGGGCAGCCGCAGCTTCAAGGACCTTTTCGCTGGTGCTTCGCGGCGGTCGCGTCCCGGCGAGTTCTGGGCGCTGCGCAACGTGTCGTTCTCGGTGCAGCCGGGCGAGTCGATCGGGGTCGTCGGACGCAACGGGCAGGGAAAGTCCACGCTTCTCCGGTTGGTCGCCAAGGTGCTGCTCCCCGACGAGGGCACGGTCACGGTGAACGGGGGAGTCGCCCCCCTGATCGAGATCACCGGTGGCTTCGTGGGAGACCTCACGGTGCGGGAGAACGTGCGCCTGACTTCGGGACTCCACGGGATGTCGCGCGAGGAGGTCTCGCGCCGCTACGACGGCATCATCGAGTTCGCCGAGCTCGCCGGGTTCGAGGACACGCCCTACAAGCATCTCTCGAACGGCATGAAGGTCCGCCTCGCGTTCGCCGTCGTGTCCCAGCTCGATGAGCCGATCCTGCTGGTAGACGAGGTCCTCGCCGTGGGCGACAAGGCTTTCCGCGACAAGTGCTACAAGCGGATCGACGAACTGCTCGCCGAGGGGCGGACGTTATTCTTCGTCAGTCACAACGAGCGCGACCTCCGACGGTTCTGCACCCGCGGGCTCTACCTCGACAAGGGCGAGCTCGCGCTCGATGCGCCGATCGCCGAGGTGCTCGACCGCTACAACGCCGACTACGCGGTGTAGCGGTCAGCACTCGAGAGCTGATCGGTGGTCCGCTCAGAGCCCCGCCAGACTCCGCAGCGCGTTGACGGACTGCCGTGCGGCATCGACGGCCCCGGCGACACCGGACTCGTTCGTGATCGCGGTACGGAGTTGCGTGAGACGCTGTGCGTAGTCCGTCACGCCGTCGTACCACTTCGAGGCGATGGAGGAGGGCGCCTGGGCGTCCGACAGCCGCTGCGCATCCTGCTGCAGCGTGTCGACGACGGGGAGCGCGTCCTGCCCGCTCGCGCCCGCGATGATGTCGAGCCCGCGGGGTGCCGAGTTCAGCCAACCGCTCACCTGACCGCGGAACACCTCCATGGTGGGGTCGGTCGCGGGGGGAGGCGTGAGGGCTGGGGTCGGCTCCGGCTCAGGAGCGGTGGTCGCCGTCGGGGTGGGCGTGGGTGTCGGCGTCGACGTGGGAGTCGCGGTCGGCGTCGGTGATGCGGACTCGGATGGGGTGGGAGAGTCGCCCCGCGGCAGGAGGAAGAAGAGCAGCAGGCCCACGGCCACGAGAGCGGCCACCGAGAGACCGACGATGAGCCACACCCGTCCGGTCCGCTTCGGCTGCGGAGGCAGTGGCGCCCAGCGCAGCTCCGGCTGCGATTCGTCCACCGTCATCCCTCCAGAGGCGGCATCGGCTGCCAGCTGCGGTCGCGGCCGGCCTTGCCGCCGTCGCGGATGCCGCGGAAGAGGTTGCTCGTGCCGCGCACGGTCCGCTCGACGAACACGAGCCGGATGAGTTCCTTGAAGAAGGTCGCCGCGGTACCGAGGCCGAAGAGCACCGGGTTGTAGACGCCGTGGACGCGGTAATACTGCTTGATGAATCCGCGGTTGCGCATGATGTAGTAGCGATACGCGTTGCTCGACGCGTTCATGTGGCGGATGCCCATGTCCCACTGCTTGATCTCACGGGTGCGGCGCAGCACGAATTCGTCCACGATCACGGCGGTGGTCAGGCGCGAGGCCAGCCAGCCGTACATCTGGTCGTCCCAGTAGATGAAGAACCGGGGATCGGGCAGGCCGATCTGCTGCACGATCGAGCGATGGATGAACATGCCCTCGAAGCAGCCGCTGTTCATCTCCTTGTAGCCCGTCTCGTCGAAGCCGGACGGAGCGAAGGGGATCGGGATGCCCATGCGCTCGGCGATGCGGTACTGCCAGTAGAACTCGCTGCCGTCGTAGTCGAAGCGGCGGCCCTGGATGCTCTTGAACCTGCTGCTCCAGGCGCCCATCTTCGCGAGCCCCTCGGTGAGGACTTCGACGTCGTCGTCCATCATCCAGATCCACTCGGAGCCGAGCTCGTACGCGGTGCGCATGCCCTCGCTGAAGCCGCCGGAGCCGCCGGTGTTCTTCTCGAGTCGCCGGTACACGATCTCGGTGCCGATGTCCTCGCGGAACGACTCGACGACGTCGGTGGTGTCGTCCGCCGAGGCGTTGTCGATGACCACGACGTGGCCGGGTTTGGGGTCCATCGCGGTGATGCTCGTGAGCAGACCCGAGAGCAGGTGAGAGCGGTTGAAGGTGACGATGACGATCGTCGCGGACGCGGGGTCGAATGCAGCGGGCGCCGCGGTCATGCCTTCTCCTCGAAGATCTGCTGCCAGGATTGGGGTGAGACGAGATCGGGCAGCGCCTCGCGGTACTGCTTCTGCAACTCCGGCCAGCGCCGGCGGAGTTCCGCATGCAGCCGCACCGTGTCTCGCAGCATCCGCCGGTACTTCGCGCGGTCGCGCGTGTAGATGTTCTTCCCGGAGCCGTCGGCGGCGCTCACCAGCGCGCTGTCGAACGCCGGGACACGCCACCAGTGCGCATCCTCCTTGCCGAATTCGACCTCTGGCTGCGCGATGTTCGCCGGGGCCGGGCGGTGGAGGAAGTGCGAGGTCAGGGTGGAGAGGGTGAACAACCGCAGCCGGAGCCCCTTCGGGCTGTCCAGGTCGTTCTTCGGGAGCTGCTTGTACACCTGGCGGCCACGTCGCGAATGCAGCACGGCGGACGGGTCGCGGTGCACGATCGTCTCCGGGAAATCGGCCGCGAGGGAACGCGCGGCGGGCATGGCGGTCGCGAGGTTGCGGCGCATGTGCTCGGGCCCGGACAGGATGTCGCGCAGGGCTTGCGCACGCAGTGCCACGGGGTAGTACTGCATCATCATGAGGTGCTTGAGGTCGACGCGGCGACTGTGGACGAGCAGCCGGCCGCCCCGCGGCGCGTTCGAGTGCAGGAGCCCGGCCACGATGCGGTTTCGGGCATGGAAATACGCCTGCCAGTCGATCGAGTCGTCCTTGTTGACCCACGAGATGTGCCAGAGCGCGACGCCGGGCATCGACACCGTCGGGAAGCCCGCCTCACCCGCACGGAGACAGAATTCGGCATCGTCCCACTTGATGAAAGCGGGAAGCGACAGCCCCACCTTGCGGATCGCGTCGAGAGGGATGAGGCACATCCACCAGCCGTTGTAGTCGGCATCCATGCGCATGTGCAGGAGCGTGGACTGCCGCAGGTTCGAGACGCCGAAGTCGTGCGGCATCTTCTCCTGGTAGAGGTTGCGCCACATGAAGGGGTGATCGTCCACGACCTCGGCCCAGCCGTGGAGCTTCGGGCGGTCGAGCAGGTCGAACATGTGCCCGCCGACCAGCACCGGGGTGGTCGCGTACTGGCCGAAGACGATCGAGCGACGCAGGGACTCCGGTTCGAGGCGCACATCATCGTCGAGCAGCTGCACGAAGTCGCTGTCGGGGCGCTGAAGCGTCTCGTGCATGGCCCGGGCGAATCCTCCGGACCCACCGAGGTTGTCCTGACGGATCACCTGGAGCGTCTCACCGAGGGTCGCGGCGACGTCGTCGTAGCCCTCCTGATCCGCGACGAGCTGGGTCCCCTGATCGATCAGGAAGATACGATCCACGAACTCCAGCGCATCCGGCGACGCCGCCAGTGCGCGAAGAGTCTCCACACAGTAGTCCGGCTTGTTGTAGGTGGTGATGCCGAGCGAGGCCTTGCCGGTGCGCGTCGGTTCCTGCTCTGTCGTCCATTCCGCACCCTCGAGCACGGCCGGCTTCTCATCGGCGACGATGTCGAACCAGATCCAGCCGCCGTCGCTGTACTGCGTGAGCTCGAGATCGAAAGACGTCGTCGCCTCGCCCGTCACCTCACGCGTGGCGACGCGCTGGCGGACGCCAGATCCGTTGGAGCGGTACACCAGGATCGTCGCCGGCCCGGTCGTGCGCACCGTGAGCTGCACCTGTCGGACGCTCGTCCAGTGCTGCCAGTAGGACGCGGGGAAGGCGTTGAAGTACGTCCCCATCGACACGCGCCGCCCGGCCACGATGCGGGCGCGATGCCGACCGAGGATGTTCCCGAGGTGGGCGCGATTCGAGACGCGGACGGGTTCGTCCTCGATCACGGACCAGGTCTCCGGGTCGGCGTAGAGCGGAAGGAGGTCGGGGTCGCGATCAAGTGGGAAGACGACGTTCTGAAGGACGTGGGCCACTGGCAGGTTCTCCGATGTTGGTGCCGCAGACCACTGTCAGAGGACAGTGCGGGACTCGACGAGCAGTGAGTAGCCTACCGTCGATGACCTTCGCATCTGCGGAGAGTCGCCCGGTGACCCCTCGGATGCGCTGGGTAGACTGACCGCGATGAAGGTACTGATCACCGGCGGCGCCGGCTACATTGGCTCAACCGTCGCGACGGCATGCATCGAAGCCGGAATCGAGGTCGTCATCCTCGACGACCTCTCCACGGGGCTTCGATCCTTCGGTGAGGGCCGCAACCTCTACGTCGGCGACATCGCCGACGGAGCCACGGTGGATGCCCTGCTCGCGGATCACCCCGACATCGACGCGGTGATCCACTGCGCTGCCCGCATCGTGGTTCCGGAGTCGGTCGCCGACCCCCTCGGGTATTACGACGCCAACGTGGGCAAGACGATCCTGTTGCTCCAGCGCCTGCGCGACGCCGGGATCCCACGCATCGTGTTCAGCTCTTCGGCATCCGTCTACGCGGGTGAGACGGGCGACGGCGTGGACGAGGGCGGCAGGCTCGCACCGTCGAGTCCGTACGCCAAGACGAAGGCTATGGTCGAGCAGATCCTCGACGACGCCGCGACGGCGGGCGACTTCCGTGCGATCGCGCTCCGCTACTTCAACCCGATCGGCGCTGACCCGCGACTGCGCACCGGTCTGCAGAATCCGACACCCTCGCACGCGCTGGGGAAGATCATGCAGGCGCGCGCGACCGGGGAGCCCTTCACGATCACGGGAACGGACTGGACGACGCGCGACGGCTCCGGTCTCCGCGACTACATCCACGTCTGGGACCTCGCTCTCGCGCATGTCGCAGCCGTGCAGAAGTTCGACGAGGTCGCCACGCCCGACGGCCCGTATCAGGTGATCAACCTCGGTACAGGAGACGGCGTGACCGTGCGCGAGCTCGTCGCGGCGTTCGAGCGGGTGACGGGCGAGCCGCTTCCGGTGACGGAGACCGACCGCCGCCCCGGGGATCAGGCCGGTGCGTTCGCGATCGTGGACCGCGCGGCAGCGGTCCTGCAGTGGCGCGCACAACGCTCGGTCGACGACGGGGTCCGCGACGCGATCGCCTGGGCGGAGAAGCTGCGCGCCACGCTCTGACCGCCGGGGTCCTCCGGCTGGTCACACCTCGGAGCGCAGCGTCGGGATCGTGCCCGTGTGGGCGGCGTCGATGTTCTCCCGCCAGGAGCGCGACTGTCCGGCGCGCAACGCGCACAGCACGAGCATGAACCACCCGGCGCCCACCAGGGTGAAGCTCTCGAACATCGAGTCGACGGCGAGCGTGACCAGGATGATCGGCGTCCACGCATAGACGACCGACCGTCGCACGCTCGCGACCAGCCAGGAGCGGATCAGCGCCACCCCGCCGAGGAGGAGGAGGAGCACGAGCCCCGCAGCCCCGAGTTGGAGCAGCACGTCGAAGAACGCGTTCAACGCGCTCTGGTGATGGTCCTCGAGCTGGAAGTTGATGTACGTGAACGGGTACTCGCCGCGTGCCCAGTCGCCGAACCAGCCCCACCCCTGGATCGGTTTGACGGCGACGAAGTCGAGGATCGTGTTCCAGAGCGACGCGCGCATCGAGAAGTCCGAGCCGGCGTCGAGCAGCGCGATGATCTGATGGCGCAACGCGAACGCGATCGTGAGTGCGAGCGCGACCAGGATGCCGAGCATCCACTGCACCAGATTGCGTCGCGCCGGCGACGTGTGCCGCACGATCGTGAGGGCGAGCGTGACGATTCCGACGGCGACGGCGAGCACGAGCACCGTGGGGGAGGCAGAGAGGAAAGCGAGCGACCCCGCGAGACCGATCGACACCACGGCGAGGGGAGAGTTCACAGACTGCGTCCGCCACTCGATCACGAAAGTGATCAGGGCGATCACGGCGACGAACCCGAGCATGTTGCGGCTGCCGAACAAGCCCTGCACCGGGCCGCCGGCGGCGAGATTGCCCTGGATCGAGAGGAAGGTGAACGGCAGGTCGAGCAGCACCCCGGAGAGGATCTCCACCCCGAGTGAGACGGCCAGGAGCACGCGGAGGGTGTCGCCGATGGCCCGCACGGTCTGCAGCGTGTCGCGGATGTGGCCGATCGTGATCGCGAGGAACGCATAGCCGAACAGCGACATCCACCCGAAGAACGTATCCGAGCGATCCGTGGTCCAGACCATGCTCACCAGCGCCCAACCGAGGAAGGCGAACAGCGACGAGGGAGCGATCCGCAACGGCGAGAGCTCGTCGCGTCGCACCCAGAGGATCGCCGCGCCCAGGACGCACAGCACCGCGATGACGGTGGCCAGAGTGACCGCCGAGGTCATCCGTCCGATCGCGTACGAGCCGAAGATGGCGGTGAGCGCAGCGAGGGCGAAGGCTCGCGCGAGCTCCACCGAACCGAGCAGTCGGACCAGCGGGCGGGCCGACGTCACGGCACCCGCCGTTGCCGCGTGCCGCGTTCGAAGACCAGATCCCGTTCCCCGACGCCCACCAGGGGCACCGACTTCAGCTTGAAGGACAGGAGCACCAGGAGCATCCAGCCCCAGAGCATGATCGGCGTGGACTCCGAGAATCCCTGTACCAGCAGCACCACGGTGAACAGGCTCGGCAGCAGGGTCAGCGGGGAGAACGGCCGCTTGGCGTGGAGATCCCACCGGGGCCGGTCGACGGCGAAGAACCAGGAGCGCCACAGCAGGCTCAGGTACGCGATTCCCATCAGGATCACGCCCAGCACGCCGAGCTGGAACAGCACGTCGAGCCACATGTTGTGCGCGTGGAACACGGTGATGCCGTGGTCGACGATCCAGCGGTCGAACGCCGGGTCCGTCGGGATCCAGGGACTGGAGAACCCGTTGCCGAAGAGGGGGTGCTCTCGCACCCGCTCGAGCACCTTCGCCCAGATCAGGTCGGAGCGCCCGGTGAGGTCGGAGCTGCGCCCGACGAGGCCGAGCAGCGGCTCGCGCAGCAGCCAGACCGCCGCGGCGGCCAGCGCCGTGCCGCCGATCGCCGTCACATAGATGCGCGTGCGTGCCCCCGGAGTGCGGGCACGGCGCATCAGCAGGGCGACCAGGAGCACCAGTGCGGCGGCAGCCGCGCACGCGAGCGCGGTCACCGACGACGTGCGCAGCAGGAAGTACGCCGCGAGCAGCATCCACAGAGCCAGTGTGGTGCGCCAGCGCGCGCGAGCGGCGAACAGCACGCCGAAGGTGATGATCGCGAACAGGGAGATGATCGCCAGGAGGTTGGCGTTGCCGACGATCCCCTGGATCCTCCCGCCGTCGAACAGGTTGTCTCTGACCCAGTACCACTGGGGGTCGATCTCGCCCTCCGGCAGCGTCGCGAAGTTCGGCAGCAGCGGCCCGTGCAGGACGAGGGAGACCCACAGCTCGATCGCCAGCGACAACCCGAGGATCCACTTGAAGGCGGAGGACAGCGCCCGGATGATCTCGTGCCAGGTGAGCACATGGGCGATGAACAGACCGTTCACGGTGACGGCGGCCAGGAGTACCCAGGTGATCAGGGTCGGTCCTCGCCATTGGGACCACGCGACCGAGACGAGGGCCAGGGTGGTGTATCCCATCGCCGTCCACGGCAGGCGGCGCCAGCGGAACGGCTGCGGGCGGTTGCGCGCGAGCATCGGGACGCCGATGCCGAGCGTCGCGAGAGTGAAGAGGACGAGGGTGACCGCGGCGCCCTCCATGCCGACCAGGTTGTACACCGCGGTGTGCGCGAAGGTCACGATGAGAACGAGGATCACGTAGCCGCGCAGCAGAAGGTGCCCCGTCGACTCGCGCTCCGGCGCCGTGGGCGGGGCTGTCACCGGGTGCTTGGTGTACTGGGCCATCGCGTTCAGGCTACCGCGCCGCGCTCGGCACGTGCCTGAACGCCGCAGCGCGGCTCTACGCTGGTGGCATGCTGCTGAGCCTCACGAACGCACCCCGCGACTACGCCTGGGGATCCGACTCCCTCCTCGCCGAACTCGAAGGGCGCACGCCGACCGGTGCTCCCGAAGCGGAAGTATGGTTCGGGGATCACCCCGGCGACCCCGCAGACGTCGCGGGCGGCGGCACCCTCGATCAGATCACCGGCGGCACACTCCCGTATCTGTTGAAGCTGCTCGCCGCGGGGAGGCCCCTCTCGATCCAGGTGCACCCGACCATCACGCAGGCGCGCGAGGGATGGGCGAAGGAGAGCGCGCTCGCCGCGGACGATCCGACGCGCAACTACCGCGACGACAACCACAAGCCCGAGCTCATCGTCGCGCTCAGCGAGCGATTCGAATCGCTCAGCGGCCTGCGTCCGGTGGCGGACACGCTCGAGCTGCTGGACCTGCTGGAGGACAACGACGGCCTCGCGCAGCTCCGCGCGCGGCTTGGGGGCGGAGCCGATGCGCTGCGGGACACCATCGGCTGGCTGCTCGGCGGCGACGCTCAGCACGAGGTCGACGAGATCATCGCCGCGGTGGTGCGCGCAGCGGAGAGCACCGACACGGGGAAGTGGGGCGCGACGCTGCGGGCGATCGCGGGGGTCGCAGCGACATACCCGGGGGACCCCGGCGTCGTCGTGGCTCTGCTCATGAACCACGTCGTGCTGCGACGGGGGGAGGGCGTGTTCCTGCGCGCCGGGCTTCTGCATGCCTACCTCGCAGGCCTCGGCGTCGAGATCATGGCGGCGAGTGACAACGTGCTCCGCGGCGGACTGACCCCCAAGCGCATCGACGTCCCCGAACTGCTCGCGATCCTCGACCCGACGCCCGGTGAGGTGCCGGTGCTGCGGCCGGAGGGTGCAGACGAGGTCACGGCGTACCCGGTTCCCGTCTCCGACTTCGCGCTCAGCAGGATCGCGGTGGATGGTGCTCCGGTCACGGTGGAGATCTCGGGGCCGACGATGGTGCTCGCGACTGCCGGGACCATCACGGTCAGCTCCTCGTCCGCAGCGGAAGTGCAGGTCCCCGTGGGAACCGTGGCGTTCGCCGGCGGCGACGAGCGCACGCTCACCGTGTCCGGCGAGGGTGAGGCGTTCGTGGCCGGCCCGGGGTTCTGAGCGTGTCGCGTCCGCCACGCCGCGACACGCCGAAGGATCGTCATGAACCTTCAAGAGTCGCTTGAGGGTTTACGATCCGCGACTTGACCGGAGCGAATGACACGGGTGTAATTAGTCATGCGCACGGCCCGCCGGGGGGCGGAGACAGGGTTGGAGATCGAGATGACGGGATACCGTTCCGACGTACCGGAGAACTGGTTCGTCGATCCGATCAACCTCGGTGTTCCCGGGGTGCGGCGCACGGACGCCGCCGATGACGACAACGCCCTCGCCTGGCAGGCGGATGCGCTCTGCTCGCAGACGGATCCCGAGGCCTTCTTCCCGGAGAAGGGCGGATCGACCAGAGACGCCAAGCGGATCTGCACCACCTGCGACGTCCGCAGCGAATGCCTCGAGTACGCGCTCAACAATGATGAGCGGTTCGGCATCTGGGGCGGACTCTCCGAGCGCGAGCGCCGCAAGCTCAAGCGCCGCGCCAGCTGATCGGCCGAGGCGGTCACGCGCGCTGAGGTCGTTGGCGCATCGCTTCGCAGGCGCGCCGCATCCACTGCTCCAGGGCCGGTCCCGACGCGCATAGGCTGACGACGTCATGCCAGCCCGAGTTCACGCCATCATCGTCGCGCGCCCCGGATCCTCATCCCGCGCGCAACTCCTCCGCACTCTCGACGCCGTGCGCTCCCAGACTTCACCCGCAGAGGCCGTGACGCTCGTCATGTGCGGAGATGCTTCCACCCTGCGCGAGAGTGAAGCCGTCGGAGCCGTCGTCGAGGGGATCATCGAAGCCCGCGCGACGACATCGTTCGCGGAGGCGGTCGAGCTCGCACGCCCACGCGTGAGCGAGGGCTCGGCGATCTGGCTGCTCGCACAGGACACGGCTCCGCATCCGCGGGCACTCGAGCGTCTCCGCGGCACGCTGGAGCGGTCGCCGTCCGCGGCGATCGTCGCTCCCAAACTCGTCGCGACCGACAACGATCGGGAGATCGTCTCGCTCGGAGTCAGCATGACGACTTTCGGACGATCGGTCGAACTCGCGGCAGGGGAACTCGACCAGGGACAGCACGATCGCATCGACGACGCGCTCGGCTCCGACGTGCGCGGCATCCTCATCCGCGGCGAGGTCCGCGACGCGCTGCGGCCCGACCCGGCGCTCGCCGGCGCCGACGAGGGGCTCGACCTCGGCGTCCGCGCACGCCTCGGCGGGGGGCGGCTCGTGCTCTCGCCGAGTGCGCGGATATCCGCAGCGCCCGACGGTCCGGCCGCGCTGCCCTCCGGCCGATCCCGACGCGCCTACGTCACCCGGCTGGCTCAACTGCACCGGCGACTGGCATATGCTCCGGCGGCCGCCGTGCCGCTGCACTGGCTCAGCCTGCTCCCGCTCGCGCTGTGGCGCTCCATCACGCACCTGGTCGGCAAGCGGCCGGAAGCGGTTCTCCCCGAGTGGGGGGCCGCCCTCACCGCGATGCTGCGGGTCGGCGCTGTCGCGCGGTCCCGGTCGCGCATCCGTGCCTTCCGCTCATCCACCTGGGCGAGCATCGCACCGTTGCGGGTGACGTCGTCCGATCTGCGGCGGCGTCTCGATGACGGGCACGGCAGCGAAGGCGGCGCCGTCAGCGAACTGCGTTTCTTCTCCGGCGGCGGCGCCTGGGCCGTGCTCGCGGCGCTCGTCGTGAGCATCGCCTCCTTCACGACTCTGCTCGCGTGGCCGGCGCTCGGCGGCGGCGAGCTTCTGCCGCTGCGTCAGACGATCTCGGCGCTCTGGAGCGATGCGGCGTGGGGCGCGCGGGGGACGGGGATCGGCCTTGTCGGCCCTGCCGATCCTTTCGCCGCGGTCGTGGCCGTGCTGGGCTCGCTGTGGCCATCCGGACCATCGTTCGCGATGGTGCTGCTGTGGATTCTCGCGCTTCCGCTCGCGGTGCTCGGCGGGTGGTTCGCGGCGACCCGAGTGACCGACCGGGCGGGGCTGCGCATTTTCGCGGGCGTCGCCTGGGCACTGGCTCCCACCTTCCTGACCGCACTCGTCGACGGCCGCCCGAGCGCGGTGTTGGTGCACCTCCTGCTGCCGTGGCTCTTCCATTCCGCTGTGGTGGCGCACCGATCCTGGGGCGCGGCCGGAAGCGCCTCCCTCCTGCTCGCCGCCGTGGTCGCCTGTGCTCCGTCACTGGCGCCGGCGCTCGCGCTGCTGTGGGTCGTGGCAGTGGGCATCGTCCTGGGCACCGGGCAGTTCCGTGGCGTCGGCCGTCTGCTCTGGCTGCTCGTGCCGACGGCGGTGCTCTTCGCCCCTCTCGTCTTCTGGCAGTTCGCACACGGGACGCCATTGGCGCTCCTGGGAGACCCCGGTCTCGTGTGGGCGGGCCCGCAGGCGTCCGCCGACGCCGCAGGCCGGCTGGCGCTCGCGATCGGATTCCCCACCACGGATCTCGCTGGTTGGGCGTCGCTCGTTCCCGCAGCGATCGCCGCGTGGGCACCGCTGCTGTGTGCGCCGATGGCTCTGCTCGCCCTCGGGGCGGCCGTCGCCCCGCGGTGGCGCGCGGGGATCACACTGCTCGTCGTCGCTCTGGCCGGTCTCGCGACGGCGTTCTTCGCTGTCGGCATCACGGTGAGCTTCGCCCAGGGTGCGGGCGTGGCGATCTGGCCGGGGGCGGGGCTCAGCCTGGCCTGGGTCGGGGTGGTGGGGGCGGCGCTCGTCACGCTCGACACCGCCATCACGCTTCCGAGGCTCCGGGTCCTCTCCGCGGTCGCTGCAGGGGTCGCGCTGGGGATCTGCGCCGTGCCGGCGCTCACCGCCTTCCACGCACAGCGGTCCGTCCTCACGAACGGCCCCGAATCGACTCTCCCTGCCTATGTCGCCGCGCAGGCGGCCGGGGACCGTCCGCTCGCGACGCTCGTGATGACGCCGCAGAACGACGGAGGACTCGCGGTCGAGGTGGTCTGGGGAGCGAGCGAGACGCTCGGATCCCAGACGACGATGGTCTCGACCGCCGTGGAGCCGCAGGGGGACGACGTCGCGACGCTCGCCGTCGATCTCCTCTCCGCCCGCGATTTCGACGCCCCGGGCGAGCTGGCGGCGAAGGGGATCAGCTACGTGCTGCTCGCCGAGCTGCCCGGAGACGAAGGAGACAAGGCCCGCACGCTCCGTGCGGCGGCCATCGCCTCGATCGATCAACGTGCCGGCCTGGTGCATGCGGGGGAGAGCGATCGCGGGGTGCTCTGGCGTCTGGAAGCCGAGGTCGCTGCGCCGCCGACCCTGACGTCCGCTCAGGAGGGAAGCGCTCGGCTCGTGTTGACGATCCAGCTGCTCGCGGTCTTCGTGGCACTGCTGCTGTCGATCCCGACCCGCGCCTCGCGTCGCGCGGCACGAGCCCAGTCCCGCATCGTCGGGCGCGCGCCGGATGAGCCGATGATCCTGCCCCGGCACGCGGAGGACCGGTCTCCGCTCGATGAGCAGACTCCGGTCGGCGCGATCGAGGAGCCGCAGGACGAGGCCGCTCTGACCGACGAGGCGCTGGTGCCGATCGCCGAGTCCGAGCCGGTCGAGGAGCCGGCTGAGCCGGCTGAGCCGTCCGATCCGGTCGACGCGCCGACAGACGTCGACGATGAGAGACCCGACACGACAGGGGAGAGGGACCGATGAGCGGTTCGCGCGCATTCAAGGTCGCCGCGACGGGCGCTCGCCTCGCCACCGGAGTCGCCGTGATAGCGGCCTGCGTCGTCGGCGTCGTCGCCGCAGTTCATGCACCGTGGCCGGTCATCCGGCATGATGCCGCCCACGTCGACGTCACGCCGCTCCCCGGAGACAGCGTCCTGGTGTGCAACGGCGACCTGCGCGCGCTCGGTCGCGATGCCATGGACCCGCTGGCGCTGAGCTCTGCGGGGTCGCCGACCCTCACCGCAGGCGGCACGTCGGGTGAGCCGTCTTCTGCCGCTCTGGCGGTGCAGGATCTTCCGGACGCGGGCGAGGTGCGCGTGCTCACGGGCGCCGTCGAAGGACGCTCGGCGCCGCTGATCGCCGCCGCCGAGTCGATCGCTCTCACGACGGAGGACCTCTCCGGGTTCGCGGCTGCCCCCTGCGGAGTCCCCCGACTGAACTCCTGGCTCGTCGGCGGGAGCACCGCCACGGGGACCGAGGACATCGTGATCCTGACCAATGCGGCCGAGGTTCCCTCGACCGTGACGCTGACGGTCTACGGCGAGACCAGAAGCGCACGCACGGTCATCGTGCCCGCGCGCACGCAGACTGCACTGCCGCTCACCTCGATCGCCGCCGGCGACACGGCGCCCGTCGTCCGCGTCGATGCGACAGGGGCTCCGGTCCGTGCGGTGCTGCAATCGTCGCTCACGCAGGTGCTGGATCCCGCGGGCCTGGACCTGCAGGACGCGGTGCCCGGCGCGCAGCAGAAGCTGGTGCTCACCGGCGTGGAGGTCTTCGGCTCCGACGGCGACGACGATGAGATGGCGGTGCTGCGGCTGCTCTCACCCGGCGCGGACGCGCGCGTGCAGGTCCGGGTCGTCGCGGAGGGGTCCGGCTCGGCCGCCGACGAGTTCACGGTTCCGCTCGAGCCCGATCTCCCGGCGCAGGTCGCGCTCAGCGGTCTCGAACCCGGTCGCTACACCGTCGAGGTGGAGGCGGACGCTCCTGTCCTGGCCGCACTGCGACAGCAGGACGGCTTCGGGCGTGATGCGGACTTCGCATGGGTCACGCCGGCACCGTCGATCGACGGCGAGGTGGTGTTCGCGGTACCGTCGGGTCCGCCGGGCCGACTCCAGCTGGCGAACTCGTCGGAGGAGGACACCACGGTGACGATCGAGCCGCTCGACGGGGGCACATCCGAGGATGTCGTCGTCGCCGCAGGAGCGACGGTCGGGGTCGATGTGGAGACCGGGACGACCTATCGGATGCAGTCGACGGGCGCGGTGCACGCGGCTGTCGCGCTCACCGCTTCGGGCGCACTCGCGGTGCTGCCGGTGCAGGCGAGTGCCGGCGTCGAGAAGGCCATCACCGTCTACCCCTGATCGCTCCTCCGGATGGGAGGGTCGGCGGGTTCAGTGTTCGTGGCCGAGATCCCACGGTTCGCGGCCGACGTACTCCGCAGCCGCCCGGAACACCGCGCTCTCGATCGCCATGCGGCGGTGCGCGGCATCGTCGTGCCCCGGCGGCAGGAGGCGCTCGATGGGCAGTCGGAACAGCACGATGCGCCGGTTCTCCCGATCGAGATGCCAACGCGGAACCGCATCGGTCGTTTCGAACGCCGGTATCGCGCCGATCTCGAACCGGACGTCCTGGAGTTCCGGCCACGTCCCGCGCAAGAACTCGACGGCGGTTCCGACGGTCAGATCGAAACGATCGAGACGACCGTCGAGCGGCGCGAGAGGCGGTCGGACGACCTCGCTGCGGCCCAGACGCCCGTGGCGGCCGTGCCGCGCACCGCGCCGTGGAGCGGCAGAGGCGTGAGCGGCGCGGCGACGGGGCATGTCGAAAGTCTAGGCGGTGCCGACGTGCGCGGCGCGGCATCCCCGGCTCGGATGCGTGCGAGCCGTACGCTGACGGAGATGGACGGACGACTGTGCTCGAAGGTCGGCTGCGCGCGCGAAGCCGTGGCCACCCTCACCTACGACTATGGGGACAAGATGGCGGCACTCGGTCCGCTCGGCGCCGCGAACGACCCGCAGGCGCATGACCTGTGCTCGCCGCATGCCGATCGACTCTCGGTGCCGGCGGGCTGGCTCGTCGTGAGGCACGAAGCACTTCGAGCCTGAGGGCGCGTCGACACGCGGTCGCCTTCGCGATACCGGGAAAACTGTTTCTGGATACGCTGACTCCAGGCGTGCCAGGGCGGCGCTGCCGGAAAGGCACTCGTGATCGTCTGGCGTCGCTGGATCTTCCCCCTGCTTCTCGTCGTGGTCATCGGCGCGTGCGCTGCAGCACTCGTCAAGATCGCTTTCTTCCCCGACCGGGCCGAGAGCATGGTCAGCCCGGAAGCGGCGATCACCGATCCGGTCGTGGCCGTCGAGCGCGGATCCGTCGTGAACGCGCTGAGCCTGACGGGTAACGTCGCGCGCGATGAGATCTTCGCGGTGCGCAGCGAGATCGACGGCACGGTCACCGCCGTTCACGTGAGTGAGGGTGCCGCGGTATCACCGGGCCAGAAGCTGTTCACCATCCGCCAGGAAGATCCCCGCAAGGACATCGACGTGCTCGCGTCGGAGGCCGGCGACGTGTCCGAGATCGCGCTCGTGAAGGGCCAGCCGACGTCGGTGGGCACCGAGATCTTCAGTCTCACGCCCGCGCGGTACCACCTCCTCGCGACCGTCGACCCCGTGCAGCTGTATCGCCTCGTCAACGCGCCGAGTGAGGCCACGGTCACCATCACCGGTGGTCCGGCGCCGTTCGCCTGCACAGGCGTCCGTGTGCAGGTCACCACAGAGGGCACGGCGAGTGTGCGCTGCGCGATCCCCGCCGGGCAGACCGTCTTCGCCGGGCTCCCCGCGACCATGGATCTGGCCCTCGGTCAGGTCGAGGACGCGCTCGTGATCCCGGTCACCGCGGTGCAGGGCGGCGCGGGCTCAGGGAACGTCTGGGTCGATGCAGCCGACGGTGCGGAGCCCGAGGAGCGCGCGGTGAAGCTCGGCGTGAACGACGGGACGATCGTCGAGGTCACCGAAGGACTGGAGGAGGGGGAGAGCATCCGCCAGTTCGTGCCGGGCTTCGTCGCCCCGGTCGAGGAGTTCTGCTACGAGGTCTCCCCGGGCGTCGAGCAGTGCGACAGCGGGATGAGCTGGTGACTCTGGTCGCTCTGGAGGACGTCACCAAGAGCGTCCTCCTCGCCGACGACTCGCAGCTCGAGATCCTCCGTGGCATCACTCTCGAGGTCGGCGCCGGAGACCACGTCTCGATCGTCGGCCGCTCCGGCTCGGGCAAGTCGACGCTGCTGAACATCCTCGGGATGCTGGACTCGCCGACGTCCGGCTCGGTCTCGTTCGAGGGGCGAGAGGTGCGTCGCATGCGCTCGGGGCGCCTGGATCGGCTGCGCGGCGACAACGTCGGCTTCGTCTTCCAGCAGTTCAACCTGCTCCCGGGTCGAACCGCACTCGACAACGTGATGATGCCCCTCGGCCACGCGAAGGGGAAGACGTTCTGGAACCGACGGCAGATCGCCGCGGACATGCTCGAGCGGGTGGGACTCGGCCACAGGATCGGCCAGATCGCCGACAAGCTCTCCGGCGGGGAGCAGCAGCGTGTTGCGATCGCCAGGGCGCTGGTGCGCAGACCCGTCCTGATCCTCGCGGACGAGCCCACCGGCGCGCTCGACATCGACACGGGCGCATCGGTCATGTCGCTCCTGGACGAGGTCGCCACCGAGACGGATGCCGCCCTGGTCACCATCACGCACGACCTCCACGTAGCGGCCCGCGCTCGTCGGCACTACCGATTGGACGCCGGGCGCCTGGAGACCGCGGACCTCAGCCGTGCCTTCGAGGCCTCGACGCTCGCGGCTCCCGCCCCCGCCGCTCCGCCGCAGCCCGCGGCCCCCGCTCCGGCACCGCCCGTGGCCGTGCCCGCTGCGTCCGAGGTCGTCTCGTGACGGGCTTCCTCGGCGCGCTCTCCGACGCGTGGGCCGAGATCCGCGTCCACAAGCTCCGTGTGCTGCTCAGCCTGATCGGCATCGCCGTGTCGGTCGGAGCGCTCACGGCGGTCGTGGCGATCTCGGAGTATCAGCGTCAGTTCCAGGCCGAGCAGTCCGACCGCTGGGGAGGGCGTGTGGCCACCCTCGTCGTCGCGGCGAGCACTGGCGACGGCTCTCCCGTGGATCCCGATGACTTCGATGCTCGTTTTAGCCGC
>NZ_SSDF01000091.1 GCF_004794515.1 Microbacterium sp. A20
GCCCCCGAGGCGCCCGCGCCCGCTGCACCGACTCCTGCCCCCGCGGCAGCGGCCCCCGCAGCACCCGCCGCGGAAGCATCCAAGCCCGCAGAGGGCAATGCACCGACGCCCGGCGCCCCGCGTCCCGGCAACAACCCGTTCTCCTCCGCGCAGGGTATGGGTCAGCGCCCGGCCGGACCCCGTCCGGGCAACAACCCGTTCGCATCCGCGCAGGGCATGGGCCAGCGCCCGACGCCGGGCAACATCCCGCGTCCGCAGGCTCCGCGCCCCGGCGCGCCCCGTCCGGGTGCTCCGCGTCCCGGCTCGCCTCGTCCGGGTGCGCCCCGCAGCGGCGGTGGCGGTCGTCCCGGCGCTCCGTTCCAGCAGCGTCCCGGCGGCCCCGGTCGTCCCGGCGGTGCCGGTGGCCCCGGTGGTGCCGGTGGTCCTGGTGCACGTCCCGGCGGTGGCGGCGGCTTCGCCGGTCGTCCCGGTGGCGGCGGTGGTCGTGGTCGTGGTCCCGGCGGTGGTACCGCAGGTGCCTTCGGCAAGGGCGGCGGCAAGAGCAAGCAGCGCAAGTCGCGGCGGGCGAAGCGGCAAGAGTTCGAGATGCGGAGTGCTCCGGTCGTCGGTGGCGTCAACGTCACCCGCGGCAACGGAGAGATCATCCGCATGCGCCGCGGCGCATCCATCGCGGACTTCGCCGACAAGATCGAGACGCTGACCGGCTACACGGTGCAGCCCGGAACCCTCGTCACCATCCTCTTCAACCTCGGCGAGATGGCCACGGCCACCGAGTCGCTGGATGAGGCGACGTTCGAGGTCCTGGGCGCTGAGCTCGGCTACAAGATCCAGATGGTCTCGCCCGAGGACGAGGACAAGGAGCTCCTCGAGGGCTTCGGTCTCGACCTCGAGGCCGAACTGGAAGCCGAGAGCGAAGACGACCTCGAGATCCGTCCTCCGGTCGTGACCGTCATGGGTCACGTCGACCACGGTAAGACGCGACTTCTCGACGCGATCCGCCAGACCAACGTCATCGAGGGTGAAGCCGGTGGCATCACCCAGCACATCGGTGCCTACCAGGTCTGGACCGAGCACGAGGGCATCGAGCGGGCCATCACGTTCATCGACACCCCGGGTCACGAGGCGTTCACCGCCATGCGTGCCCGTGGTGCGCAGGTCACCGACCTCGCGATCCTCGTGGTCGCAGCCGACGACGGCATCATGCCGCAGACGGTCGAGGCGCTGAACCACGCCCAGGCGGCCAATGTGCCGATCGTGGTCGCTGTGAACAAGGTGGACAAGCCCGACGCCAACCCGTCGAAGGTGCGCCAGCAGCTCACCGAGTACGGTCTGGTCGCCGAGGAATTCGGTGGCGACGTCATGTTCGTCGACGTGTCCGCCCGGGCCAACACGGGTATCCAGGAACTCCTGGACGCCGTGCTGCTCACGGCCGATGCCGGTCTCGACCTGACCGCCAACCCGAACAAGGCCGCTCGCGGTGTCGCCATCGAGGCGAAGCTCGACAAGGGTCGCGGTTCGGTCGCCACGGTGCTCATCCAGTCCGGAACGCTTCGGATCGGTGACGCGATCGTCGCGGGTACGGCATACGGCCGTGTGCGTGCGATGGCGGATGAGAACGGCGAGCAGGTCCTCGAGGCCTACCCGTCGCGTCCGGTCCAGGTGCAGGGTCTGAACTCCGTTCCGCGTGCCGGTGACGTCTTCATCGTCACCGAGGAAGACCGCATGGCCCGCCAGATCGCGGAGAAGCGCGAAGCAGTCGAGCGCAACGCCCAGCTGGCCAAGGCCCGCAAGCGCATCTCGCTCGAGGACTTCACCCGCGCTCTCGAAGAGGGCAAGGTCGAGTCGCTCAACCTCATCATCAAGGGTGACGTCTCCGGTGCCGTCGAGGCGCTGGAGGAGTCGCTCCTCAAGATCGAGGTCGACGATTCGGTCCAGCTGCGCATCATCCACCGCGGCGTCGGCGCCATCACCGAGTCCGACGTGAACCTCGCGACGATCGACAACGCGATCATCGTGGGCTTCAACGTCCGTCCTGACACGAAGGCGCGCGAGCGTGCTTCCCGTGAGGGCGTGGACATCCGGTTCTACTCCGTCATCTACAACGCGATCGACGAGATCGAGAGCTCGCTCAAGGGCATGCTCAAGCCGGAGTACGAAGAGGTCCAGTCGGGTGTCGCCGAGATCCGCGAGGTGTTCCGCTCCTCGAAGTTCGGCAACATCGCCGGTGTCATCGTGCGATCGGGAACGATCACTCGAAACGCCAAGGCTCGTGTCATCCGCGACGGTGTCGTGCTGGCCGATGGTCTCGCCATCGAGTCGCTGCGTCGCTTCAAGGACGACGTCACCGAGGTCCGTACCGACTACGAGGCCGGTATCGGTCTCGGCAAGTACAACGACATCCAGATCGGTGATGAGATCGAGACGACCGAGCTCATCGAGAAGCCTCGCGGCTGATCAATTTCGAACACCTTCGGGCGTCCTCCCCTCCCGCTCCTCCGGAGCGCGGAGAGGAAGGGCGCCCTGAGGGTTCCTGGACAGGGAGAGAACAATGGCAGGCGAACGACAGGCCCGGCTCGCGGACCGAATCCGCGTGATCCTCGCAGAGCGGTTGGAGAAGGGGCTGCGCGATCCGCGCCTCGGCTTCGTCACCATCACCGACGTGCGTGTGAGCGGAGACCTTCAGCACGCATCGGTGTTCTACACGGTGCTGGGCACGGAGGAGGAGCGCATCTCCAGCGGTGCCGCCCTCACCTCGGCCACCGGCATGCTGCGCAGCGAGGTCGGACGGCAGCTGAGCACCCGTCTGGTGCCCACGCTGGAGTTCATCCCGGATGCTCTCCCCGAGAACGCGGACCACATCGGTGCGCTGCTTCGCGAGGCGCAGCAGCGCGATGCCGACGTCGCGAAGCTCGCGTCATCCGCATCACACGCCGGCGACGCGGATCCGTACCGCACCGAGGACGAGCCGGAGTGATCACGGTTTGATACGCTCGGCTTCGCGGGACTGCTTCCGTGAAGCTGGGGGAACGGCATCGAGGGTACGGGTACACAGGGGGCTCTCTTCGTCGCGCCTGCCGCGCTGGGCCTGTTGCTCGACGAGCTCCTGGATGTCGATCTCGGCTGTGTGCCCCATGTGCTCGCCCGCCTCGCCGCCGAGCTGGATGCGGACTCCCGGGCTATCCTCGAAGTCGCCGAGCGGTTGTCGGCGGATCAACGCCATGGCTTGCGCCCGCTGCCCAGCCCGCTGCCGCTCGTACCGTCCATCGCACGCAGATTCGAGGCGACGGAGCTCGGTGCCAGAGACCGCGAGTTGCTCACGGCGCTCGCGCTCTCGCTGGACGGTGGACTCGACGCCCTCCTCGAGTTCGACGGCAGGTCCGCGGCCGCGATCGCCGCGGGCCCGTTGGGGGAGCACATGCGGCTCCATGCCGGTCACGCGCGCTTCGCCGATCCCCGCCTCTCCATCTGGATCAGGGCAACGACCGGCACCGCAGCCGTCGCCGGCGTCCATGCGCGGCTCAGTGTGATCTTCCGTCGTCGAGGGGACCGGGTGAGTGAGGATTGGCACCGCGCTCGCGCCTCCCTCGAGGGCGCTCCCGAGAGCGCAGTCGAGTTGACGACCATCGCGAGGCAGCTCAGCGAGGCCGGCCACCCGGAACGGGCGCTGCTGCTCGCGCGGGAGGCAGCGGAGCATGCGCTCGGCGAAGCCCGGGACGAAGCGCATCTCGTCGCGGGGGCTTCGGCCGTCGGCGCCGGCTTCGCGACGGAAGCGATCGCGTGGTTCAGCGGGCTGTATCCGCACTCCGCGGAGCGCTGGCGACTCATGGGCCTCGGCGGCCTGCTCGTCGCCCAGGCGTTCGAGCAGGGCGCAGTGCCGGAGGTCGAACCGAAAGCCTTGCGCCCGCGCACGGATGACGCCGCGGACTGGTGCCATTGGACGAGGGCTGCGGCGCTGGCCGCCGTGATGTGCGCGGAGCGGGGCGATCGTCGCGCGATGCGGGTATGGCTCGACGCCGTGCGGGAGGGCACCGCACGAATCGGTGGAGAACGCGAGCTCGCAGACCCCGTCATCGCGCTGAGCTGGCTGATCTCCGGAGAGCGCGACATCGACGCGACTGCGGGCTCGGGCCCGGTGGCCGGCGGGATGCTGCGTGCGCTGCAGGCCGCGATGGACGGCGACGTCGATCTGGGGCTGCGGGTGCTGGCACGGGGCGGATCCGGAATGTCCGCCGAGGCGGACCCGTTCGTCCCGGGATTCGAGCACAGTCCCGTCGTCCAGGCGTATCGCGCTGTCATCGAGGTGCTGCTCCTGGTGTGGCGCGGTGACATCGGTCTTGCGCGCGACCGGCTGATCCAGGCCGCACTCGTGTTGCCGGTCTCGTTGCCCCTCGCCGGACTGGGTGTGGTGCTCGCCAGACGTCTCGATCTCGCCGTGCTCGGCGAACTGGGACCGTACGCGCGATCGCTCACCGCCGCGCTGCCGGCCGGTGCGAGGATCGACCGTCTCGTGGATCGGGGCATCCAGTCGTTTCTCGCGGGTTCCTTCGACGATGCTGCAGCGACGATCCGCCTCTGGGCCGATCTCGGGTCGGCGCGGACCACCATGACGGTTCCGGCGCTCGATGAACTCGCGCTCGACCCGGAGGGTGGCTCGACGCCGGCGCCATCCATCGAGCCGCCGGAGATCGCTCTCGCGCAGCGACTGCGGGTCCGGCTCGCGACGGCCGGAGACGGTCGCTGGCGGTCCGAGTGCATCGAGGTGCGAGAGGCGGCACGGACGCTCCGTTCGCCGTTCGCGCGGGCGAGGGTCGAGACGATGCTCGGTACCCAGTACGCCATACGCGATGACCATCGCTCGGCGCGCATCCACCTGCAGCATGCCGAGAGGCTGTTCGAGCTGTGCGGCGCGACGGCATGGGCGCGGACGATCCGCGGACGGTTGGACAGGCTCGACGCCAAGGAAGGGAGCATCGTTCCCGCCGTCGATGCCTTGTCGGCGTGCCGAGCCGCATGGTCGCTTCAGCTGACCGCGCGCGAATTGGAAGTGGCGATGTGCGCCGTCGGGGGAGCGGCGAACCGCGACATCGCTGAGCACCTCAACTTCTCGGTCCGCACGGTGGAGGTGCACCTCGGTCGCATCTTCACCAAGCTCGACGTCCGCAGTCGAGTCGAGCTGACGGTGCTCGCGCATCGCACCGACCACCACCTCTGAGCCTGTCAGCGAGGCAGGGAGAGGGCGGCTCCATCGGCTTCGGCGAGGCCGTCGGCGATGAGAGAGTCGATCGCGCGGTCCCGCTGACGGGCGTCCGGCCAGTCAGGGAGCACGAGGTCGAGCGGCACAGCCCCGGGAGATCGATCGCGCAGCAGCCGCAGCACGGCACCCCGCGCCTGTCGGTCCGAACCCTCGTAGGCGGCCTGGCGACGACGTTCGTCCCCGGTGTCCGGCCTGCCGGCTGCCAGCCACGCACAGCCGCTTGCGAGCGGACACAGCTCGCACCGCGGGGAACGCGCCGTGCACACGGTCGCGCCGAGCTCCATCATGGCGGCGTTGAACTGCGCGGCGTCCGCAAGCGACTCCGGCAGGAGGGAGTCCATCAGATCGAGGTCCCGGCGTGATGCGGCGCCGGGCTGGGCGCGGCCCTCGACAGCGCGGGCGAGCACGCGTCGGGTGTTGGTGTCGACGACGGGGTGCCGGTCGCCGTAGGCGAAGACGGCGACGGCGCGGGCCGTGTAGTCGCCGATGCCGGACAGGGCGAGGAGGGAATCGACGTCGCGGGGCACGACCCCGCCGTGGCGCTCGGTGATCTCCACGGCTGCCCGGAACAACCAGAGCGCGCGACGCGGGTATCCGAGGTTGGCCCACTGCTGCACGACTTCCGCTGCCGAGGCAGAGGCCATCGCCGTCGGCGTGGGCCATCGGGCAAGCCACGCCTCGAGATGCGGGATGACCCTTGCGACCGGGGTCTGCTGAAGCATGAACTCGCTCACGAGAACACCCCACGCGCCGAACTCGTTATGAAACGTAGACCGGCGCCACGGCAGGTCGCGAGCGGTCGATCGATACCATTCAGGCAGGTGCGACCTCATTTCAGGACGGGCCTGCAATTCGGGCATCCATCCACCCTACGTGAGCGGCCCGACGAGCCTGAGACCGGAGATTGGGGCACACATGATCAACACACGTACGAGCGCGCTCGTCGTCGCCACGACCTTGGCTGTGGGAAGCCTGGTCGGGTGCGCGGGGACATCGACACCCGCGTCGACGCCCAGCGGCGGATCCACGCCGACCGCAACGGCAACGACCACTCCGAGCCCGACGGCGGAGCCCCGGGTCGAGGATCCGGCGGACCCCGCTACCTGGATCATCGACGAGGCGGGAGTCGGACCGATCGACGTCGGAGGTGATTTCACCTCGACGCTCGGTGGCCTTGCCGGGCCATGGGCCAACGACACCGCGAACTGCTCGTGGTCAGCGTGGTGGATGGCAGCGGACTCGGCCTACGGTGTTTCCTTCGTCCGCGGAACAGAGAGCGAGGCGGCGCCCATCCGTGAGATCTCCGTGTACTCCGCAGCCGAGACTCCCGCCGTGGTCCCGGGGCCGGTGACGGAGGTCGGGCTGGGCATCGGAGCGACCAAGGCCGAGGTGCTCGCTGCGTACCCTGACGCGCAGGAGGGAGTGTCGACGATCGGAAGCGACACCTGGATCATGCTTCCGAGCGCGACCGATGCTCATGTCTACTTCGCCTTCCGCGAGAACAGCGACACCGCCTGGGACGTCACGGTGACGACCGGTGCTGAACCCTCGTACGAGGTCTGCGGCTGACCCGAGCGGCCGGTGCGCGGCATCGCTCTCGGTAGGCTGGGGGGATGGTCTCGCCCGGCATCCTTCTCGTCGACAAGCCCGCTGGGATGACCAGCCACGACGTGGTCGCACGCACGCGGCGCGCGTTCGGCACGCGGAAGGTCGGCCATGCGGGCACACTCGATCCGATGGCGACCGGACTCCTCGTCATCGGCATCGAAGGAGCCACCCGACTGCTGACCTACATCGTCGGCGCGGACAAGACCTATGAGGCGACGATCCGTCTCGGACAGACCACCGGGACCGACGATGCCGAGGGCGAGATCCTTGCCACCGCCGAACCCGAGGCGTGGAGCGCGGTCACGGATGCCGCCGTCGAAGATGGCATCCTGGCGTTGACCGGCGAGATCTCACAGGTTCCCAGCTCGGTGTCCGCCATCAAGGTCGACGGCCGGCGTGCATACGATCGGGTCCGGGCGGGCGAAGAGGTCGTGCTCGCGGCGCGGGACGTCGTGGTCTCTCGATTCGAGGTGGCGGCACGGCGTCAGCGGGACGGTTTCCTCGACCTCGATGTGATCGTCGAATGCTCGTCCGGAACGTACATCCGGTCCCTCGCCCGCGACCTCGGCGCGTCCCTCGGCGTCGGCGGACACCTGACCGCACTGCGGCGCACAAGAGTGGGGCCTTTCGAGGTGAGCGACGCCGTGGGCCTGGATGCGCTGGAGGGGGCCCGCACACTGACTCCGGCGGCCGCCGCCGGCCGCATCCTTCCCGTGCTCGACGTGTCGGCCGAGGAGGCACGCGATCTCCGCCACGGAAAGCGACTCCTGGATCAGGCCGGTCGCCTCGACGGCGCAGGAGCGAACACCGCGGCCGTCGACCCGGACGGCGTCCTGGTGGGCATCGTCGAGAAGCGCGGCGCAGATCTGAAGAGCGCCATGAACATGCCCGAGGGCGACCGATGATCCTGTGGCTGACGATCGCGCAGATCGCTGTCGCCGTCGCCGCCGGGGTCTTCTGCGTCGTCGCCGGCCTGAGTGGGCGTCGACCCAGCGACATCAGCGTCGGCGCGCTCGCCCTCGTCGAGGTGCTGCTCGTCGTCCAGGTGATCGTCGCGATCGTCGCACCGCTCGCGGGAAACCCGCCCACGGGAGACCTGCTCGAGTACTGGGTCTACCTCGTGTCGGCGGTGCTCCTCCCCATCGGAGCCGTGCTGTGGGCGCTCATGGAGCGCAGTCGGTGGAGCACGGTCATCCTCGGAGTCGCGGCACTCGCCATCGCGATCATGCTGTGGCGCATGCAGGTCATCTGGACCGTCCAGATCGCGTGACGCGAGGCGTCGTGGCGGAGTCCGCCTCCCTCTCGCGGCTCTAGGATGGAATGCGCTATGAGCTCCACCGCCCCCTCCACTCGGATGACCGGAATCGGTCGCGTCCTGGTGATCGTCTACGCCGTCATGGCGCTGGCGGCCACCGGCCGCAGCTTCGTGCAGATCGTCCGTCGATTCGACGAGGCGCCGCTGGCGTACTCCCTCTCCGCACTCGCTGCGGTCGTCTACATCCTGGCGACCCTCGCGCTCATCCTGGCCCGTCGTCGCGGGTGGTACACCGTCGCCTGGGTCGCGATCGTCTTCGAGCTCACCGGTGTGCTCGTCGTCGGGCTGCTGAGCATCCTGATGCCGGCGCTGTTCCAGCACGAGACGGTGTGGTCGCTGTTCGGGCGCGGATACCTGTTCATCCCCCTGGTCCTCCCGGTGTTCGGGATCTGGTGGCTGCGCACGCACCGCCCCGTCGACGCCCCGGTTCCCACCGAGGTGCACGCGTGATCGTCTTCCGCAGCCCCGAGGAGGTTCCGGCCGGATTCGGGCCGAGCGCGGTCGCCATCGGCAAATTCGATGGTGTCCATGCCGGTCATCGTGCGGTCATCGAACGGCTGAAGGAAACGGCCGCGTCCACCGGCAGCCGCGCGGTCGCCGTGACCTTCGACCGCAATCCGCTGGCCGTGATCCGCCCGGATCGGTGTCCCGAGAACGTCGTCACCGTCGATCGCAAGCTCGAGCTGCTGGGTGGCCTCGGCCTCGACGCGACCCTCGTGCTCACGTTCGACGAGGAGATGGCCGCCCGCAGCGCCGAGGACTTCGTCGTCGACATCCTCGTCGGTGCCCTGCAGGTGTCGACCGTGCTGGTCGGCCAGGACTTCCGTTTCGGCCACCGGGGCGCGGGCACCCCTGAGCTGCTGCGCGAGCTCGGCCCCCGCTACGGCTTCTCCGTCGAGGTCGTCGACGACGTGTACCTTCCGGGCTCCACCCGACGCGTCTCATCCAGTTGGATCCGTGAGCTGCTGATGGAAGGAGACGTCGCGTCGGCGGCCACGGTTCTCGGGCGCTATCCCGATGTCCGCGGCGAGGTCGTCCACGGCCTCAAGCGCGGCCGGGAGCTGGGGTTCCCGACCGCCAACCTCTCGACCATCGTCGACGCGTTCGTTCCCGCCGACGGCGTCTACGCCGGGTGGCTCGTCGATCACGACACGGGCATCCGTCATCCTTCCGCGATCTCCGTCGGCACGAATCCGACCTTCGATGACGTCCTCGTGCGGCAGGTCGAGGCGCATGTGCTGGGTGAGACCGGCCTCGACCTGTACGGACACGACGTCACGGTCGAGTTCGTGGCGCGGCTGCGGGGCATGGTGGCGTTCGAGGGAATCGAGAAGCTGATGGAGCAGATGGGGGCGGACGTCACGGAAGCTGCTCGGGCTCTCGGCGTCACGTTCGAGTAGTCTCCGCCCGCCGCCGTCCGCGCCCTCCTCGGACGACTCGGCGTGGGCGATCCGCAGGTGTCGCGTCGGATGACATAGAATGGACTCGGCTCCCGCCGATTCTCACGCTTCTCGCGTGCTTCGGCGGGAAGAAGACCCACTGTTCGTACGGTCCTGGCTCACGCCACACGCGGACATCGAGAACGGCCCGCGGCTTCATGGGGAAGCCGGAGCCTTCACGCTCAGGAGGAGCATGCCGACCACGGCAACCGCCACCACACGGCGCAAGAAGACGTCCCGTCGAGATGACGAGGCACCCCTCATCCCGATCCTCGCGCGCAAGGTGCGCGAGATCGAGGCGAAGTCGCAGCGAGGGAAGCTCGGCCCGACCAATCGGGTGAAGTTCCAGGTGATCGCATTCCTGGTGCGCGAGGAGCGCGCCCGAGTGAAGGCGGATGCCGAGATCGGCGAACCCGCCCGCGCTGAGCTGCTGAAGCGGCTCGACGGTGTGGCCACGATCCTCGCCAAGACGGCTGCACGCGACACTTCGCTCATCCAGCTGCTCGAGGCCGACCAGGCGACGTCGCCGGTGGCCAAGCGCATGCGACGCGACTGGCTGCTCGAATCCGGTGCGGAGCTGGCTCCCGAAGAGCTGATCATCGCGGATGCCGCACCGGTCCAGATCTCCACGATCCCCGCGGCCATCGCCGAGCGACAGGTCACGCCGCCCTCGGTCGAGTCCCGGCAGTTGGCGAACCCGTTCCTCGCTCCCGACCTGACGCCGCGACCGGCCGCGACCCCGCGCCGCCGCCTCGACGGCTGGGAGCTCATGGGCCCGCTGTACAAGGCTTTCGAGACCGGCGCCGGCGGATCCGCTGCGTCCATGGATCTGCCACCCGCGCCGGAGTACGACCACATCTCGCCCAAGGGCCTCGAGGTCATGGTGCATCAGTCACGATTCCTCGAGGCCGTGAAGGCGGGCCACCGCAGCTTCCTCCTCGCCGATGAGCCTGGCCTCGGCAAGACGGCGCAGTCGGTGCTGGCCGCGTCGGTGGCCGGTGCCTACCCGCTGCTCGTCGTCGTGCCCAACGTCGTGAAGATGAACTGGGCGCGCGAGGTCGAGCGGTGGACGCCGCAGCGACGGGCCACGGTCATCCAGGGCGATGGCACCGACATCGACGCATTCGCCGACGTGTTCATCGTGAACTACGAGATCCTCGACCGGCACATGTCGTGGTTGGCCTCGATCGGTCTGCGCGGAATGGTCGTCGACGAGGCGCACTTCATCAAGAACCTCTCCTCGCAGCGTTCGCAGAACGTGCTGTCGCTCGCCGCGCAGGTTCGTGAGCGCACCCCGGGACACGATCCGCTCATGCTCGCTCTCACGGGCACCCCGCTGATCAACGACGTCGAGGACTTCGACGCTATCTGGCGCTTCCTGGGGTGGACCACGGGGGAGAAACCGGGTCCCGAGCTGATGGAGAAGCTGGATGCGACCGGGTTCACCCCGGCCGACAAGGCGTTCTACTCCGAAGCCCGCGACGCGGTCATCTCGATGGGCATCGTCCGCCGTAAGAAGAAGGACGTCGCCGCCGACCTGCCGGACAAGCTGATCGCCGATCTGCCCGTGCAGCTCGACGACGAGTTCGGACGCAGCATCCGTCAGGCCGAGCGCGAGCTGGGGGAGCGGCTCGCCGCTCGCTACCGCCGCATCATCGAGGCCCGTGGCGACCGCGGGTTGGCCCCCGGAGAGATCGACGACGACATCGTGCGTCTCGTCGCTCAGAACGAGCTCGAGGAGTCGAAGGCCGCCGGCACCGGGGGAGACAACGTCTTCACCATGGTCCGTCGCATCGGTCAGGCCAAAGCGCCGCTGGCCGCGGACTACGCCGCCCAGCTGCAGCGCTCGGTCGGCAAGGTCGTCTTCTTCGCGAAGCACATCGACGTGATGGACCAGGCCGAGGCGCACTTCGCCGCCGTCGGCATACGGTCGGTGTCGATCCGAGGCGACCAGACCTCGACGACACGTCAGCAGGCGATCGACGATTTCAACAGCGATCCCGCCGTGGGCATCGCCGTCTGCTCGCTCACCGCTGCCGGCGTGGGGCTCAACCTGCAGGCGGCGTCGAACGTCGTGCTCGCCGAGCTGTCGTGGACGGCTGCCGAGCAGACGCAGGCGATCGACCGCGTCCACCGCATCGGTCAGGACGAGCCGGTCACCGCGTGGCGGATCATCGCCGCGCATACGATCGACACCAAGATCGCGGAGCTGATCGATCAGAAGCAGGGTCTCGCAGCTCGCGCGCTCGACGGTGAGGCTGTCGAGGAGTCGGCCGCAGAGCCCGTGCAGCTGGCGGCGCTCATGCACCTGCTTCGTCAGGCTCTGGGCTCGGCCTGAGCGTGAAGAACATCCGTTCTTAACGCTGGTTTCCCCTCTCCGACGACCGGAATCGGGAAGTTCGTCGATATCGGCGAATCTCGGTGTCAAGATCGGTGGTTTTCGTCGCCATCGAATGGCGCGGGGGGAGCCGGGACGCTAGTGTCGATCGAAGGCAGCGTCGCCTTTCCCCCATATCTCCCGAACGTCTGAAGGCACCAGCATGAAGATCGGCATCCTGACGAGCGGCGGCGACTGCCCCGGCCTCAACGCGGTCATCCGCGGCATCGTGCTCAAGGGCACCACCACGTACGACCTGGAGTTCGTCGGCATCCGTGACGGGTGGCGAGGCCTCGTCGACGGCGACTTCATGCCTCTCACCCGCCACGAGGTGAAGGGTCTGTCCAAGGTCGGCGGCACGATCCTCGGCACCAGCCGCACGAACCCCTACGAGGGTGAGCGCGGGGGAGCGGAGAACATCGCCAAGACCCTCTACGGGCACAAGATCGACGGCATCATCGCGATCGGCGGCGAGGGCACTCTCGCCGCGGCCGACCGTCTCGCGAAAGACGGGATCAAGGTCATCGGGGTCCCCAAGACGATCGACAACGACCTGCAGGCGACGGACTACTCGTTCGGCTTCGACACGGCCGTGAACATCGCCACGGACGCGATGGACCGGCTTCGCACCACCGGTGACTCGCACCAGCGGTGCATGGTCGCCGAGGTCATGGGACGCCACGTGGGCTGGATCGCCCTGCACGCCGGCATGGCTGCGGGCGCGCACGTGATCTGCATCCCCGAGGTGCCGATGTCGATCGACGACATCACCGAGCTCGTGACCAGCGCCCACGACCGAGGCCGCGCGCCCCTGGTCGTCGTCTCCGAGGGTTTCAAGCTGCTCGGTATGGACGAGGCATACAGCGACAAGGGCCTCGACGCCTTCAACCGGCCGCGGCTGGGTGGTATCGGCGATCTGCTCGCGCCCGAGATCGAGCGCATCACGGGCATCGAGACGCGCGCCACGATCCTCGGCCACATCCAGCGGGGCGGGTCTCCTTCCGCATTCGACCGTGTGCTGGCGACGCGTCTCGGCCTCCACGCCGCGGACGCGCTCGTCGACGGCGCCTGGGGTCAGATGGTGGCGATGCAGGGCACCGACATCGTGCGGGTCCCGTTCGCCGACGCGCTCGGGGAGCTGAACACGGTTCCGCGCTACCGCTACGACGAGGCCGCTGCGCTCTTCGGCTGAGACTTCGGCTCGCCCGGCGCTCTGTTCGCCGATTCAGGCGATGTTGCGACAACAGGCAGTTTCGCCGCTCAGATGCCTGAATCCGGCTGATTGCCTGATCTCGCGGGCGTTCAGGCGTGCGCGCGACGGCAATGCAGACCCTGCGCCATCGCGGTCAGCACCGTCTGTTCGACGTAGCGGGCGTCGTTCATCACCTGGTGCACGTCGAATCGGAGGATCGTGTAGCCGCGGAGCACCAGGCGCGCATCGGCGCGGATGTCGCGGCGCCGATCCTTCGGGGAGCTGTGATATGCGAACCCGTCGATCTGGATGCCGAGGCGGTCACCGATCATCCCGTCCAACGGGTGCCCGTCGACCCAGACCTGCTGGCGCACGACGACGCCGATCCCGCGCATCAGGGAGACGAAGGTGGTCTCCGGCCCCGAGTCCGAGCGATCGCCGACGAGCATGGTGAGACGGGATGCCGCCGCCGAGCGCCACGCGACGCGCTCGAGGACATCGACATCGACCCCGCCTCGGCGCACCGCGGACTCCCAGACCGTCAGGGCATCCGGTTCAGGCAGACACCGGGCGATCTGGAACAGGACGTTGATTACAGGCTCCTCCGTCGAGCGCGGATGCACGGGAACGGGACCCTGGCTGCGGTGGACGAGGATGCCGGATGCATCGAACCGCGATGCGCTGTGCGCGAGTGCGACGTGCACGGCATCCGTCTTCAGCTCCCACCAGCCGCGGAGACTGGCCGCGCTCGCGCAGGTCACGCGTCCGCCGACCTTCGCAGCCGCGACGCGCCTCGGGTCGCACTCGGGGGTGAGGAGCCAGGATCGGCGTACACGCCTGAGCCGTCCGTCCTCCACTGCTCGCGACACCGCGTGATCGGTGAAACCCGCACGGCGGAGGGCGGAGGAGTGCGCGGCACCGTTCTGCGCGCGCACCCATTCCGCAGCTGTCAGATCAGGCATGAGGTCAGCTTGCCCGTGCCGGCGGGCGTGGCGGAGCCGCAGTCCCGGCGCTGGGGGAGAGACGCCCTCGCGCGCGAATCTGTGGAGAGGGCGTCGCGCGCGCCGGCGGCAGAGCCGAGACAGGCGATCGCGCCGGAACAGGCAGTTTCGGGCGGGATCTGCCTGATTGGGCGGGATCGCCTGATGCGGCCGCGGCGGCTCAGGCCTCGGCGAGTCCCAGCGTGTCGAGCAGCCAGGCGAGCTCGAACGCACGCTCGCGCCACGAGTTGTAACGGCCGCTCACGCCGCCGTGCCCTGCCACCATCTCGCACTTGAGGAGCACATCGGATGCGCCGGCCTCGCGCAGGCGCGCGACCCACTTCGCCGGTTCCACGTACAGCACGCGGGTGTCATTGAGCGATGTCACCGCGAGGATGCGCGGGTAGCGGATGCCGTCGCGCACGTTCTCGTACGGGGAGTACGACTTCATGTACTCGTAGACGTCGGCGTCGTGAAGAGGGTCGCCCCACTCATCCCACTCGATGACGGTCAGCGGCAGCGAGGGATCGAGGATCGTCGTCAGTGCGTCCACGAACGGCACGCCCGCGAGGACGCCCGCGAAGAGCTCGGGCGCGAGGTTGGTCACGGCACCCATCAGCAGTCCGCCGGCGCTGCCGCCCTCGGCCACCATCCGGCTCGGCGAGGTCACACCGGTCGCGACCAGGTGCTCGCCGCACGACACGAAGTCCGTGAAGGTGTTGCGCTTGTTGAGCAGCTTGCCGTCTTCGTACCACTGGCGGCCCATCTCGCCGCCGCCGCGCACGTGAGCGACCGCGAAGATCACGCCACGATCGAGCTCCGAGAGCCGCGCGACCGAGAAACCGGGGTCGATCGAGTGCTCGTAGGAGCCGTAGCCGTAGAGATGCACGGGACGTGCTTGCGCACCCGGCTCTCCGAATGACCGCTTCCACACGAGAGAGATCGGCACCCGCACCCCGTCGGAGGCCGTCGCCCACTCCCGCCGCTGGCCGTACTCTTCGGGGTCGTAGCCGCCGAGGACGGTGACCTGCTTGCGCAGCAGCAGCTCGCGGCTGGCGAGGTCGAGGTCGTACACCGTGCCGGGCGTGACGAAGGATGTGTATCCGAGTCGCAGGAAGGGCGAGTGCCACTCCGGGTTCCCGCTCACCCCGGCCGAGTACAGCGGCTCGTCGAAGGGGATCTCGTCGACCGTATCCGTGGCGTAGTCGAGCAGTCCGACACGCTCGAGACCTTCGCTGCGGTACTCGATCGTGGCGAAGTCGCGGAACGCATCCATGCCGAGCAGACGCCGGCCGGCTTCGTGGGCGATCACCCGGTGCCGCTCGCCCTGAGGGTCGGACGCCGCCACCGAGACGAGTTCGAAGTCGAGGGCTCCGTCGTTGTGCAGGATGAAGAGCCGGTCCTCGCCGTCCACCACGGCGTGATCGATCGAGTACTCCACTCCTTCCCGGCGCGGCCAGACCAGGCGGGGTGCCGCGGTCAGGTCGCCGGTCAGGTCGACGAGGTACTCCTCGCTCGTGATGCTCGAACCGACCCCGATCACGAGGTAGCGCCGGCTGCGCGTGATCCCTGCGCCGAGCCAGAACTTCTCGTCGGGTTCGTGGAACAGCTGCACGTCGTCGGTGATCGGAGTGCCGAGACGGTGGAGCCAGAGCGTGTCCGGACGCCACGCCTCATCCCGGGTCGTGTAGAGGACGCCGGTGCCGTCCGGGGTGAAGAACGCGCCGCCGGTGTTCGGGATCTCGTCCTCGAGGGTGTCGCCCAAGACGAGGTCGCGCACGTGCACCGTGTACAGCTCGTCCCCCTCGAAGTCGGTCGACCAGAGCAGTTTCGTCGCGTCGTCCGACGTGTCGAACGCCCCGAGCGAGAAGAACTCGTGCCCCTCGGCCTCGACGTTCCCGTCGAGCAGGATCACCTCACCGGGAACCGGCACGCCGGCCTCGAGCGTCGGGGGAGTCCAGTCGTCGTGTTCCGCGGCAGCCCGGCAGTGGATGCCGTACTGGGCGCCTTCCTCGGTGCGGCTGTAGTACCACCAGTCGCCGCGTCGGGTGGGCACCGACAGGTCGGTCTCCTGCACCCGGCTCTTGATCTCCTCGAAGAGGCGCTCGCGGAGATCGGCCAGGTGCGCCGTCTCAGTGTCGGTGTGGGCGTTCTCCGCTTCGAGGTGTGCGATGACCTCTGCGGAGTCCTTCGCGCGCATCCACTCGTACGGGTCGTCGAACGTGTCACCGTGGTGCGTGCGAAGTGCGGAGCGGCGGGCAGCGAGAGGAGCGTCAGTCACCGTCCCACGCTATCCCAGGTCGAGTTGACCGGCACGGGGGAGGGTGGGAGAATTCACCGGGGCCGGTTAACGGAAGTCAAACCCACGGTGAACTCTTCGTTCGTCACGTCGATCACGTCGACATCTCCTTCTTCCTCAACGACCGAAAGCGAACGGTGGAAACCGCAGCCCTCATCGTCGTGCTTGTCATCGCGCTGGCACTCTTCTTCGACTTCACCAACGGCTTTCACGACACGGCGAACGCCATGGCGACGCCGATCGCCACCGGTGCGCTCAAGCCCAAGACCGCCGTCCTCCTCGCCGCCGTCCTGAACCTCGTGGGTGCGTTCCTGTCCACGGAGGTGTCCAAGACGATCTCCGGCGGCATCATCCGCGAGGACGCGATCATCTCTGCGGGAGCGGATCTGTTCCTCTCGCTGATCTTCGCGGGCCTCATCGGCGCCATCACGTGGAACATGCTGACGTGGCTCCTCGGCCTCCCGTCGAGCTCCTCGCACGCACTTTTCGGCGGCCTCATCGGCGCCACCCTGGTGGGCGCAGGTCTCGGCGGCATCGACTTCGGCATGGTGCTCTCGAAGATCGTGCTGCCGGCGCTCATCGCCCCCGTCACCGCGGGTCTCATCGCCTTCGCGGCGACGAAGATCGCCTACTCGGTCACGCGACGCTACGACGGCAAGCCCGACGGTCGCGACGGTTTCCGGTGGGGGCAGATCTTCACGTCCTCCCTGGTCGCCCTCGCGCACGGAACCAACGACGCGCAGAAAACGATGGGTGTGATCACCCTCGCCCTGATCACGATCGGTTGGCAGTCCGGAGTGCACCACGAACCGCAGCTCTGGGTGATCGTCGCGTGTGCCTTCACGATCGCGCTCGGCACGTACCTCGGCGGCTGGCGTATCATCCGCACCCTCGGCAAGGGGCTCACCGACGTCAAGCCCGCCCAGGGCTTCGCAGCGGAGAGCTCGACCGCCGCGACCATCCTGGCCTCCAGCGCGCTCGGCTTCGCCCTCTCGACCACGCAGGTGGCATCGGGATCCGTGATCGGCTCCGGCCTCGGTCGCAGAGGCTCCACGGTCCGCTGGCGGACGGCGGGTCGAATCGGCATCGGATGGCTCCTCACCCTCCCCGCAGCGGGAGCCGTTGGCGCTCTGGCCGCTCTTCTGGTCGTCTGGCTCGGCAACTGGGGTGTGGCGATCGATGCGGTCATCGCCCTCGCCATCATCCTCGGCCTCTTCATGCGCTCGCGCCGCAACGCGGTCACGTCGGCGAATGCCATGAGTGACGTGGCCGAATCGGGCATGGCCATCGAGCTGCCCGACACCCCGCCGCCGACGCGTCGCCAGCAGCGCATCCAGCAGGCCAAGGCGGAGGCGAAGGCCCGGGCCGAGGCCCGTGAGAAGGTCAAGGCTCAGGCGAAGAAGGACGCGCAGGCCAAGGCGAAGAAGAAGGCACAGGCCAAGGCGAGTGCCAAGGTCGACTCTTCCTCGAAGAACACGGACGCGATTCGGAACGGGGACTCGGAATGAACGTCGTCATCGATTGGATCGCGTTCCTCCAGGTGTTCCTCGCGGCGCTCATCGGCGCCGCCGCGATCGTCACCTTCTACGCCCTCGGTCTTCGTCTGCTGGTGCGCAGCGGTCGCGCACCGGTGGTGAGCCCCGCGGAATTCACGGATGCCATCACCGTGATCACCGAGAAAGAACTGAAGCGCGCGGAGAAGCAGGCGGCGAAGGCCGCGCGGAAGAGTCCGCTCACCGAGGGGCAGAAGCGGGTCGCACTCCTCGGCGCGTACGGCTGCTTCGCGCTGTGTGCCGCGGCCGTGGTCGCCGGCATCCTGCTCCTCGTCATCGGACACTGATCCGAGCTCGGCGCCGGCACGTCGAGCGTCGGTGCGGAGGCCTAGGCTGTTGGTATGTCCGCAGGAACGGGGAGAACGTACGCCTTCGGCCGCCATGAGCCCGCAAGCCATGTGCTGATCCACGTCAGTGATCCGCACTTCCTCGCGGAGGGGGCCCGGCTCAGCGGCCGCTACGACGTCGAAGCGAACTTCGCCCGAACGCTGGACGCCATCAGATCCGTGCATCCGCATCCGTTGGCGATCGTCGTCACCGGCGACCTCGCTGATCTGGGCGAGCCCGACGCATACCGCCGGCTGAGAGCCGCGGTCGAGCCGGTGGCGGATGAGCTGGACGCTCCGCTCATCTGGGTCGCGGGCAACCACGACGAACGCCCGGCACTGCGGGCAGGACTGCTCGATGCGGAGGCGACCGAAGACCCGGTGACGGGCGTCTGGGACCTCGACGGTCTTCGTCTCATCGCCCTCGACACGAGCGTCCCCGGCTGGCATCACGGCGACATCGATCAGGACCAGCTGTCCTGGCTCGCCGATGTGCTCTCGGACCCCGCTCCGTACGGCACCCTGCTCGCGATGCACCATCCACCGCTCCCGAGCCATCTGCCGCTCTTCGACATCCTGGAGCTGCGGCATCAGGACGAGCTCGCCGAGGTCATCCGGGGAACAGATGTCCGCGGCATCCTCGCCGGGCATCTGCACTATTCGTCCCAGGGCACGTTCGCCGGAGTCCCGGTGAGCGTCGCATCGGCCACCTGCTACACGATGAACGTGGCGCGCCCGTCGGCCGACGTGAACGGTATGGACGCGGCGCAGGCGTTCCAGCTCGTGCATGTGTATCCGGAGACGATCACGCACACGGTGGTGCCGGTGACCGAGGCTCCGACGGGAGACTACTTCTCCGAGGCCTGGCTGGAGCGGATGGCCGCCCTCACGCCGGAGGAGCGACTCGAGGCGTTCTCCCGCAAGCCCGGTCGGTGAGCGGCGTAGACTGGCAGCATCCCCCACCCTTCTCACCCGCCACGACCCACGAGGATGTGACATGGCTTCTGCCGCGCCTACCCCGACCCGCACCGAGACCGATTCGCTCGGGAGCATGGAGATTCCCGTCGACGCGTACTGGGGGATCCACACTGCCCGCGCCGACGCGAACTTCCCGATCACGAAACGGCCCATCTCGGTCTACCCCGACCTCGTGGTCGGCCTGGCGATGGTGAAGCAGGCGAGCGCGCGGGCGAACCGCGAGATCGGCGTGTTGGATCACGAGCGTGCCGACCTGATCGACCGTGCGGCGCAGCGCGTGATCGACGGCGAGTTCCACGAGCAGTTCACGGTGGGCGTCATCCAGGGCGGTGCCGGAACCTCGACCAACATGAACGCGAACGAGGTCATCACCAACATCGCGCTCGAGCTGGCCGGCCGCGGGAAGGGCGACTACGCGTTCCTCTCGCCGATCGACCACACCAACCGCAGCCAGTCCACCAACGACGTCTACCCGACCGCCGTGAAGATCGGCCTGTCGCTGACGCTGCGCTCGCTGCTTGAGGAACTGGACCTGCTGCGCCTGTCGTTCCTCGGCAAGTCCCGCGAGTTCCACGATGTGCTGAAGGTCGGACGCACTCAGCTGCAGGACGCCGTGCCGATGACGCTCGGCCAGGAGTTCAACGGCTTCGCCACGACCCTCGGCTACGACCACACGCGGCTGACCGAGAACGCCTCGCTCATGTTCGAGATCAACATGGGCGCCACGGCGATCGGAACTGGCATCACCACGCACCCCGGCTACGCGCCCGCCGTGCTCAAGCACCTGCGGGAGATCACCTCGCTCGACCTCCGCACGGCCGGCGACCTGGTGGAGGCCACCAGCGACACCGGCTCGTTCATGTCGTTCTCCTCGACCCTCAAGCGCAACGCGATGAAGTTGTCGAAGATCTGCAACGACCTCCGTCTGCTCTCTTCCGGCCCGCAGGCGGGCTTCGGCGAGATCAACCTGCCGGCGATGCAGGCGGGCTCCAGCATCATGCCAGGCAAGGTGAACCCGGTCATCCCCGAGGTCGTGAATCAGGTGGCCTTCGCGGTCGCGGGCGCCGACATGACGGTGACGATGGCCGCCGAGGCGGGTCAGCTGCAGCTGAACGCGTTCGAGCCGGTCATCGCACACTCGATCTTCCAGTCGATCACGTGGATGCGCCAGGCGATGTGGACCCTGCGCGTGAACTGCGTCGACGGCATCACCGCCAACCGCGACCGTCTCGGCGCGATGGTCGGAGCATCGGTCGGCGTCATCACCGCCCTGACGCCCTTCATCGGATACGCGGCAGCCGCGGCGCTCGCGAAGACCGCGCTGCTGACGAACCGGAGTGTCGCGGACCTGGTCGTCGAGGCCGGTCTGATGTCGCGCGACGAGGTCGTCAAGCAGCTCTCGCCCGCGCGTCTGTCCGGACTCGAGACGATCACCGCGGCGATCCCGGTGATCTCGCCGGAGGACCGCATCGAGGTCTGACCTGCTGCGAACGCGAGAAGGGGGATGGATGCCGCGGCATCCATCCCCCTTCTTCGTGCGTCGAACTTTTCAGTCGATGATGCGGCAGTGCGTCGTGAGCTCGCCGATGCCGTCGATGCCGACGGTCACGGTGGAGTGATCGCGCAGGAAGATCTGCGGATCCCGCGAATAGCCGGCGCCGCCGGGGCTTCCGGTCGAGATGAGGGTTCCGGGCAGCAGCGTGAGGGACTGCGAGAGGTGCGCGATCAGTTTCGCGACGGAGCGCACCATCTGGTCCGTGCTGGCGTCCTGAACGGTGTGGCCGTCCACGACAGCCCAGATGTGCAGATCCTGCGGGTCGGCGACCTCATCGGCGGTCACGGCGAACGGTCCGGTCGGAGTGAAGCCGTCGAACGACTTGCAGCGCGACCACTGAGCCTCGGAGAACTGGATGTTCCTGGCGGTGATGTCGTTGACCACGGTGTAGCCCCAGACGTACGAGAGCGCATCCGCTTCGCTGACGTCTTTGGCGGGGGTGCCGATGAGCACACCGAGCTCGGCCTCGTAGTCGACCGCCTCGCTGAGGGACCGTGGCCACGACGTGATCTGCTCGTGCCCCGTGAGCGAGTTCGGCCACAGCGTGAACACGGTCGGCGCGGCATCGGTCTTCAGGCCCAGCTCGCTGGAGTGCGCTGCATAGTTGAGCCCGACGGCGAGCACGGCCGGGGGAGCGATCACGGCGGAGGAGAACGTCCAGTCGCCCAGGGGATGGCGCACCACGTCTCCCGCGGCCAGCGCAGCGCGCAGTCGCTCGAGCAGGGCGTCTCCTCCCTCGATCAGCTGCTGCAGCGTGGCAGGGGGGTCGTTCAGGAGATCAGAGACGAGGATGGCGTCCGAGTCCTGCACCACCGCGAGAACGGCGCGGGGGGAGTCAGGACGGCGCAGGTGAGCGAACCGCATGGTTCTACGCTACCGGCTGGCGCACGGCGAGCGGGTGGAGGACTCAGCCATACCCGGGCCGCCTGGTTTGTTCCCCATAAGCTTTGGCTATGAGTTTCGGAGGACCCCCGCCGCCGCAGCAGCCCTCGCCGTACATGCCGCCGCCCGCGCGGCAGCCGTCGTATGCCTCACCTTTGGCGCAGCCGACGCCGTACACGCCTCCCGCGCCGGTCGCGCCGTCGCCGGCCGAGTCGCTGCCCGCGCTGCCCGTGCCGACACGCAAGGGACGCACGATCTCCCTCTGGCTCTTCGGTTTCCTCGGCTTCCTGCTGCTCGCTCTGGTGGGCTACTTCGGGTGGGCGCTCGGAGTGTTCGCCTCGGTCGTCGGCCTGGTGCTCGCCCTCATCCCGCTCACGGTCGTGTTCCTCGGAGTCCGGATGATCGACCGTTGGGAGCCCGAACCGAAGCGCCTGGTCTTCTTCGCGATCGCCTGGGGTGCCGTGGCGGCTGCGGGACTGACGCTTCTCGTCGACGTGGGGCTGACGATCCTCCTCGGCGTCACGTCCGATGCCTTCACGGCGGTCGTGCAGGCGCCGATCGTCGAGGAGTTCTGGAAGGGGCTCGGGATCTTCCTGATCTTCCTGCTCGCCCGGCGCGCGTTCGACGGCCCGGTGGATGGCGTCGTGTACGGAGCGCTCGTGGGGGCGGGGTTCGCTTTCACCGAGAACATCCAGTACTTCGCGCTCAGTCTGATCGAGGGAGGCGGCGAGCAGCTCACCGTCACCTTCGCCGTGCGCGCGATCCTGTCCCCGTTCGCACACGCCATGTTCACCGCGGTGACCGGTTTCGCCATCGGACTGGTCGCGCGTCGCCACGGGTCCGCGAGTTCCGCGATCGGCGCCGGCCTGCTCGGAATGCTCGGAGCCGTTCTCCTGCACGCACTCTGGAACGGCTCCGCGACCTTCGCGGACTTCTTCGGGCTGTACTTCACCCTGCAGGTGCCGCTCTTCATCGGCTTCATCCTCGGGATCGTCGCCCTCCGCCGCGAGGAAGCGCGCCTCACTCGTGCGCGGCTCGCCGAGTATGCGAATGCCGGTTGGTTCACGCCCGAAGAGGTCACGATGCTTGCCACACCAAGCGGGCGCAAGGCCGGTCTCAACTGGGCACGAGGTCTTCGCGGCGACCGGCGACCGATCATGCAGGAGTTCATCAGGGACGCGACCGCGCTGGCCGCGGTCCGTCAGCGGGCGATCACGGGTCGCGACCCGCTCGCCGTCGAGGACGAGCGCGCGCTGCTGATCCGCACCCGCGCCGCCAGGGCGGCCCTGCTGGCCTACTGACCTCCGCTCCGCGATACTCGTCGTGAGGAGGCGGTCGCGATGAGCACATTCGTCCTGATCCACGGTGGGGGAGACGTCGGGTGGTCCTGGCATCTCGTCGCCGCAGACCTCGTGGCGCGCGGACACGAGGTCGTCGCGCCCGATCTCCCCGCCGATGACGAGTCCCTCACTCTCGAGGACTACGCGGACTCCGTGGTGGCGGCCGTGGGGCAACGCGTCGATGTCGTCGTGGTCGGTCACTCGTTCGGGGCGTTCACGGCGCCCTTGGTCGCCGAGCGGCTGTCCGCCGACCTGCTCGTGCTTGCCGCGGGGATGATCCCTGCTCCGGGTGAACCCCCGGAGCGGTGGTGGTCCGAGTCCGGCTACCTCGCCGCCGCCGAGGCGCAGGCGGCGATCGACGGCGGGCTGACCGGTAACGACGACCCGTACGTGAGCTTCTACGACGACGTGCCGCGGGAGTTGGCGGACGAAGCCCTGCGGCGGGAGCGCGCCCATCCGTCCGCAGCGGCCATGGAAGAGCCGTGGCCGAGGGAGAGATGGCCGGAGGTGCCGACGCGTTTCATCGTGTTCGCGGACGACCGCTTCTTCCCGCCGAGCTTTCTCCGCGACCTCGCCCGCGAGCGTCTCGGGGTCGTCGCCGATGAGGTCCCGGGCGGACACTGCGCGATGCTGAGCAGGCCGATGGAGCTCGCGGAACTGCTCGCCGGCTACGTCGACTGACGCGGAGGAACCCTGTCGTGGCAAGACTCAGCGCCCGGTGCTGCGGCGATGCCTGCGAGTCTCCCGGGCGCTGAGTTGATCTGTAATCAGGGTGCACCCGACCACGGAGGGTGTCAAGAGGCTGTTGTCGGTGCACCCTTTCGAAGTGTTCGCTGTGAGCAGGTGCAATCGCGTTGACCCCTCCCGCGGGCTCGGGTTTGATGGAGGCATGACTGATCGCACAAAGCCTGAGTTCGATGCCCCCAGCGCCCCCGCTCCCGCGGAGCTCGTCATCCGCGACATCATCGAGGGTGACGGAGCCGAGGCGAAGCCCGGTGACACCGTGACCGTCCACTACGCCGGTGTCGAGTTCGAATCCGGCGAGGAGTTCGACTCGTCCTGGGGCCGTGGTGAGACGATCCAGTTCCCGCTGCGCGGACTGATCCAGGGCTGGCAGGACGGCATCCCCGGGATGAAGGTCGGCGGACGCCGTGAGCTGATCATCCCGCCGCACCTGGCCTACGGCCCGGTCGGCGGCGGCCATTTCCTCTCCGGCAAGACGCTGATCTTCATCATCGATCTCGTCGCCGTCGGCTGAGTCCGGCCCGCACGCACAGACGCCCTTCCTCTTCGGAGGAGGGGCGTCTCTGCTGTATATCGGAAGAACATCCGCATTCAGGGGAATATATGCGAATGAATGTAAGTTGTCACAGAGGTCGCGGCGAACGCGGCCCCTGTCCGAAGCCGCATCAGCGGCAGATGTCTCCGGAGGAGAAACCATGACCAGCATCGACATTCCCGGCTACCGTCCCGGCACCTGGGTGCTCGACCCCTCGCACAGCGAGGTGACGTTCAGCGTCCGCCACATGATGATCTCCAAGGTGCGCGGCACCTTCGGCGTCAAGAACGCGACCCTGATCGCGCCCGAGAACCCGCTCGAGGCCAAGGTCGAGGCTTCTGTCGACGTCACCTCGGTCGACACGAACGACGAGGGCCGCGACGCCCACCTGCGCTCCGCGGACTTCTTCGACACCGAGAACTTCCCGACGATGGAGTTCGTCTCCACCGGCGCGCGCGTCAAGGGCGACGAGCTCTTCGTCGACGGCGACCTCACCATCCGCGGCATCACCAAGCCGGTCAGCTTCGAGCTCGACTTCGGCGGCTTCGGCACCGACCCGTATGGCAACTACAAGGCGGGCGCTTCCGCGAAGACCGTCATCAACCGCGAGGACTTCGGTCTCACCTGGAACGCCGCACTCGAGACCGGTGGCGTGCTCGTGGGCAAGGACATCACGATCAACCTCGACCTGCAGGGCGCGCTGCAGCAGGACTGATCCCGTCAGGCGGTTCCTCGAACCCCGGGCCCGTCAGGGCTCGGGGTTCTCTGCGTCGTAGTCGTGGAAGCGGCGGTTGCGGCGCGAGAGCATCGCGACGAGGGCGATCACCAGGACCCCGCCGAGCAGCGGGGGGAACCACAGAGTGGTCAACGTGGCGAGCGTGCCGGCGTAGAGGGCTCCGACCCGCGGGCCACCGGCCACGACCACGACGAACAGGCCCTGCAGTCGTCCGCGCATCGCATCGGGCACCGCCGCCTGCATCATCGTGTTGCGGTAGATCGAGCTGACGTTGTCGGACGCGCCCGAGAGTGCGAGCGCCACGCAAGCGGCGACGATCAGGCCGATGTTCGGGGCGTCTTCGCCGGCGGGCGCGGAGAACGCCCCGATCAGCAGCACCACACCGAAGAGCAGGATCGATGCACCGTAGGCCTCGACAGCCCGCGCGATGCCGCGTCCGTGCCACCGGTACTGAACGACGCGGCCGGAGAACATGCTGGACGCGAAGGTTCCGACCGCGACGGCCGCCGTGAGGATTCCAGTCGTCACGGCACCACCGCCCAGGAGGACGGTGCCGAGGGCGGGGAAGAGCACGAGGGGCTGCCCGAACGTCATCGCGATGATGTCGATGATGTACTGCATCCGGATGTTGCCTGCCCTGCGCAGGAAGCGCCAGCCGTCGACGAGCGACTCCAGCCCGGGGCGCACGATCTCGCCCTCCGGCCGCAGCACCGGGAGCGTCCACAGGCCGAGGAACATCGACAGCATCAGCACGACGTCGATCGTGTAGGTCCAGCCATAGCCGGTGAGGGCCACGAGCAAGCCGGCCAGTGCGGGGCCCGCCATGACCGTGAGGCCGAAGGCGACTCCGTTGAGTGCGGATGCCGCGGCCAGCTGACCCCGGGGGATGAGGCGCGGCACGATCGCCGTACGCGTGGCCATGCCCACAGAGTTCGCGGCGGAGTTGATCATGCTGAGTGCGTACAGCCACCAGATCGTCTCGGTGCCGGTCCAGGTGAGCGCGGCGAGCAGTGCGGTCGATGCAAATGTGATGGTCGCCGCGATCAGGGCCACCCGGCGCCGGTCGAACGCGTCCGCGAGCATCCCGCCGTACAGCCCGGCGAGGATCATCGGGATGAGTCCGGCGACCGCGATCATCGAGACGGCGAACGTGCTCTCGGTGAGCACGAACACATGCAGCATCACGGTGACGATCGTCAACTGGCCACCGATGCCGGCGAGGGTCGATCCGATCCACATCCGCGCGAAGGCGGGACTGGTCTTGAGAGGAGTGAGGTCGATCAGGTGACCGCGTCGGCCGCTCACTCGTCGATCTTCTTCTGCACCGTTCGAGCCTAGTTGACCCCGATCGGGCCGCGGCCTCGGCGTTGTCACGCGGGGGACCCCTCGGCTGGTAGACTCTTCAGGTTGCCGTTCGATCGGCCGCGGATAAAGAGAGCCCTCGCATCAGGCGTCGGGCGCCGCGCAACAAGCAGAGAGGGGATCGAATCTATGGCACTGGAAGCAGACGTCAAGAAGGCGATCATCGAAGAGTACGCGACGCACCCCGGTGACACCGGATCCCCCGAGGTGCAGGTCGCAATGCTGACGCAGCGCATCAAGGACCTCACCGAGCACCTCAAGGAGCACAAGCACGACCACCACTCGCGTCGTGGTCTGTTCCTGCTCGTCGGTCAGCGCCGTCGCCTGCTGGGTTACCTGCAGGACATCGACATCAACCGCTACCGGTCGCTCATCGAGCGTCTCGGCCTGCGTCGATAAAGCAAGGCGATCCTGCGTTCAATCGCGCAGAACATTCTTGAGAAGGCCGCCCCACGGTGTGGGGCGGCCTTCGTCGTGTTCAGGGGCGTGCGGGCACCACAGACGGCACCTGCAGGTCGACCGGGCGGCAGCGGATCACGAACCCCACGACCAGGGCGAGCGCCGCGGCGCACACGATCATGAACACGAGGCTCGCCGTCCAGCCGGCGGTGAGGTCGTGCAGGACCCCGACGAGAAGACTCCCCGCGCCGGCGAAGGCGTAGCCGATGCCCTGCGCCACAGCTGACAGCACGCCCGCCGAGGCCTCGTTCGCGGCGAGCATCACGATGAGCGCGAGCGAGAGCCCGAACGTCGCGCTCTGCACGGCGCCGAGCACGACGGTGATCGCGATGTACGACTCGTCGCCGGAAGCGAGCCAGACGAACGCCGCCAACATCGCTATACCGAGGCCCGGACCGAACCAGAGCAGCACACGGCGGCGTCGGGCGAGGATCGGCGCGACGAGCGTCGGCACCAGGCCCGCGACGCTGGTCAGCGCGAGCAGCCAGCCGGCGGTCTGCGCGTCCACACCGCGATCTCCGAGGATGCGGGGGAGCCACGAGGCCACTGCGAAGAACAGCATGGCCTGCAGGCCGAACATCGCGGTGATCAGTGCGACGGTCGGTCGGGCCGACCGGGGCAACGTCATCCGAGACGAAGAAGGCGGAGGAGCATCCGAGCGCAGTGCCACGCCGACCATGGCGCCCGCGGCGATCAGAGCCGGCACGGCCCAGAGCCCGAGTGCCACGGCGGGCCCGCCGACCGCCTGGCTCAGCGGCACGGCGAGTCCCGCCCCGAGCGCGGCGCCTGCGCTGAACGACATGCTGCTCAGGCCGATCCAGAGTCCGCCCGCCCGAAGGGACTTCAGGTACTGCGGGAGCAGGGTCCCTGCAGCCATGATCGATACCCCGGCGAGGAACGTCCCCGCGAGCATGCCCCCGGGAACGGCGACCCGCAGCGCGAGCGCCCCGGCGAGCGCCACCATGGTCCAGATCAGCGCCCTGGTCACGCCGAGACGGCGGGCGAGCAGCGGCCCGACCGGTGCACTGATCCCGAAGGCGATCACCGGCAGCGTCGCCAGGAGGTTCAGCTGCACCGGTGCGAGGTCGAACGCCACCCTCGTCGGCTCGAGCAGAGCGGCGACCGAGGTGATCGCCGGGCGCAGGTTGAGCCCGATCAGCAGGGCTGCGCCGAGCCCGACCGCGCGATCGCGGAACTCGCTGCCTCGACGCTCAGAGCGCGAGGACACGAAGGCCATCGGCGACCACACGGCCGTCGTGCATGACGAGTCGGTCGACTCCTCGGTCCATCACCGCGCTGGTGGGCGTCTCGCCATCGACCAGGACCAGATCGGCCCGGTCGCCGACAGCCAGGCCGGGTCGGTCGTCGACCCCCTTGAGGCGCGGAGACGAGGCGGACATGATGCTCGCGCCACCCATCGTCGCGACGGCGAGAGCCATCTCGATGTGGTCGTCGCGGCGGAAACCGTTGGTGAAGGCCAGCTGCCAGGTGCGGTCGAGCATGTCTGTGTTGCCGTACGGGCTCCAGTAGTCGCGCTGGCCATCCTGACCGAGCCCGATCCGCACTCCGGCCTCGACGAGCTGTACCAGCGAGAGCTGGTTGCTGGTCGACGGGGCGACCGTGGCCATCGAGATGTCGAGCTCGGCGAACTCCTCGATCAGACGACGGCTGGTGGCCTCGCTCACCGAACCGAGTTCGTACGCGTGCGACATTGTGACTTTGCCCTGCATGCCGAGCGCACGTGTTCGTTCCATCACGAGCTCGGTGCTGAACACCCCGAGCGCACCGGGCTCGTGCAGGTGGATGTCGACCTCGACCTGGTACTTCTCGGCGAGACCGAACACGATGTCCAGGTGCTTGGCGGGGTCACGGTCGAGCTGTGACGGATCGATGCCGCCGATCACGTCCGCGCCCTGCTTGAGGGACTCCTCCAAGTACTCGACCGTCCCTTCTTCGCGAAGGATGCCGGCCTGGGGGAAGGTCATCACCTGCACGTCGGCGTGCCCGGCGAACTTCTCCTTCGCCGCGATCACCGCGTCGAACTTCTCGAGCTTGCAGTCGACGTCGACCTGCGCGTAGGAGCGGACGCGAGTCGTCCCCCGGGCGATCATTCGCTCGAGGGTACCGGCCACGCGGGTGGGAAGGTCGATCTCCGCATTGCGCCAGTTCTCGCGGTCGTTCATCATCATGCCCCAGACCCCGGGAGCGCCGGTGTGCTCACGGAACGGCAGTCCGATCCGGGTCGAATCCAGGTGCACGTGCACGTCGCTGAAGGAGGGCAGCAGAAGCCGGCCACGTCCGTCGACGTCATCGCCGGACACGGGCGCCTCTTCATGAGGGAGGATCCGGGTGATGCGCCCGTCCTCGATCAGGACATCGGAGGCGGAGCCGCCCCAGGGGCGCACGTCACGAATCAGCATGGACTTTCCTTTCTTCGGGGGAGCCGAGCCGCGACGCGAGGTCGGCGGCTTCAGCGAGATGATGGCACGCGGCGTCGCCGGTGGGAACCTGATCCACGCACTGCCGGCGCCTGTCTTCGTCGAGAAGGGGCAGCACCGGGCAACGTGTGCGGAACACGCACCCGCTGGGCGGGTTCGACGGATGGGGCAGGTCGCCGACGAGACGGATGCGCCGACTGCGATCGGCTGTGGGATCGGGGCTCGGAACGGAGGACAGCAGCGACTGCGTGTACGGGTGCTGTGGAGCGCCGAACACCGCGTCCCTGGTGCCGTGCTCCATGATGCGCCCGAGGTACATGACGGCGACCTCGTCGGCGAAGTGCTTGACGACCGACAGGTCGTGCGCGATGAACACGTAGGAGATGCCGGTGTCGGCCTGGATGTCCTGCAGCAGGTTGATGACCTGCGCCTGAACCGAGACGTCGAGGGCTGATACCGGCTCGTCGCAGACCACGACGTCGGGCTCCAGAGCGAGCGCCCTGGCGATGCCGACACGCTGCTTCTGTCCACCCGAGAACTCATGCGGGAAGCGGTTGTAGTGCTCCGGGCGCAGACCCACCCTGTCCATCAGAGCCGCGACGCGGTTCTTCATACCCTCCTTGGGGGCGATGCCCTGGGCCTGAAGGGGGGCCGCGATCGCCGCACCGACGCTCTGCCGCGGGTTCAACGACGAGGAAGGGTTCTGGAACACCATCTGCACGCGGCGCCGGAACTGCTGCAGGTCCGCTCCGCGCAACTGCGAGACGTCGGCGCCGTCCAGCAGGATCCGCCCCGACGTGGGAGTGAGCAGGCGCATCAGCAGCCGTCCGGTGGTGGACTTGCCGCAGCCGGATTCACCGACCAAGCCCAGTGTCGATCCGCGTTCGAGCGTGAAGGAGACCCCGTCCACCGCTTTCACCTGCGAGGAACCGCGCAGGAACCCCTTGCTGACGCTGAAATGCTTGGCGAGGTTCTCGACGCTCAGCAGCGGTTCGCTCATCGGGCCACCTCCTGCAGATCGAGCGTGGGAGTCGTGACGTCGATGTCCGTGAGGTGGCAGCGGGCACGGTGGTCGGTGCCGACCACCGTGAGGCCGGGGCGCTCGGTGCGGCATCTGTCGTCCGGGACGAGCGCTGCGACGGGGCAGCGATTGGCGAAGAGGCAGCCCTGCGGGAGATCGAGCAGCGAGGGCGGGAAGCCGGGGATGGGCGTGAGGCGCCCTGCGTCGTCGACCATCGAGGGCATGGATGCGAGCAGGCCCTGGGCGTAGGGGTGCGCGGTCCGGAAAAACAGGTCGTGCACGCCGGCCTCTTCCACGCACTGGCCGCCGTACATGACGACGACGCGCCGGCAGACTTCGGCGACGACGCCTAGATCGTGCGTGACGAAGATCACGGCGGAACCGGTCTCCGCCTGGAGCGATCCGATCAGATCGAGGATCTGCGCCTGCACCGTGACATCGAGCGCCGTGGTCGGCTCGTCGGCGATCAGGAGCTCCGGTTCGCAGATGAGGGCCATCGCGATCATCGCCCGCTGCCGCATGCCGCCGGAGAACTCGTGAGGGTACGAGTCGTATCGTGCCACCGGGTCGGGGATGCCGACGCGGTTCAGCATCTCGATCGCCTGGGCCTTCGCGGCTTTCGCGCTCACTCGGTTGTGCACGCGATACGCCTCGGAGATCTGCCGACCCACGGTGTAGAACGGGTGCATGGCCGAGAGCGGATCCTGGAAGATCATCCCGATCTTGCGACCACGATACGGGCGCATCTCGCTCTCGCTGAGCGGCACCAGATCCGTGCCGTCGAACAGGACCTGTCCGGTGACCCGGGCGCTGGTGCCCTTGAGGAGCCCCATCAGGGTCTGACTGGTCACCGTCTTCCCGGAACCGGACTCGCCGACGATGCCGACGGTCTCTCCGCGCTGCACGACGAGGTCCATGCCGTTCACGGCATTGACCAGACCATCGTCGGTGGGGAAGGTCACCCGCAGATCGCGGATGTCGAGGATCGGCGTGGTCATCAGTTGACTCTCACTCTCGGGTCGACGCTGGCATACACGAGGTCAACGATGACGTTCGCGGTGATGATGAAGAAGGCGGCGAGCATCGTGATCGCCATGGTGACCGGCAGGTCTCCCGAGGTGGCTGCCCGCACCGCGGTGAACCCGAGACCGGGGACGGAGAAGATCTGCTCCGTCAGCACGGCACCGCCGAGCAGGGCGCCGATGTCCAGGCCCAGCATGGTGATGATCGGAGTGATGCCGGCACGGACCCCGTGGGTCGTGATGCGTCCGGGACTCAGACCCTTCGCACGCGCCGTGCGCATGTAGTCCTCGCCGAAGGTCTCGATCATGTTGTTCCGCGTGATGCGGATGTACTGCGCACTGAACAGGATGGCCAGCGCGACCCAGGGGAGCAGGTAGTTCGTGAACCACGCCCCGGGTCCGGCGGGGCCGAACGGGGAGGAGATCTGATTGCTCGTGAACGGCAGCCAGTGCAGTGCGCTCACGAACACGAGCAGGAGCAGCAGCCCGGTGACAGGGACGGGGAGCGAGACGCCCACGGATGCGGCGCCGACGATGATCTTGTCCGTCGCCCTGCCCTTGCGGAGCGCGGCGAGGAGCCCGAGGCCGACGCCGACCACGGTCCACAGCACGACAGCGCCGACGGCGATGGAGATCGTGTAGGGGAGCGCCCGGACGATGACGTCGGTGACGTTCTCGTTCGTCTGGAACGACTTGCCCAGGCAGGGCCAGGCGCACACCTGCTCGGCGCCGGGGGCTCCGATGAGCCGTTCGCTGAAGAACCCACTGAGGTAGGTGAAGTACTGCACCAGGAACGGCTTGTCCATGCCGAGAGCGACGCGCGCCTGGTCGATGCGGTCAGGGGTGCACTCCTGGCCACAGGCGGCTGCCGCAGGGTCTGCCGGGCCGATCTGGAACAGGGCGAACGTCACGAAGCTCACGACGAGCAGGAGGATGACCAGCGCGGTCACGCGGCGGACGATGAATCCGAACATTGCTGTCCCGTACGGGGCCGACCGACCAAGCGGTCGGCCCCGTCCTTTCCGGAGGTGTCGTGTCGGGCGTTACTGCTCGACGCCGATGGTGGACAGGTCGATGCTTCCGAAGAAGTACCCCACCTGGGCGTTGTGGATCTTCGAGCCCACGACGCTGTTGGTGAAGGTGCGGATCAGCGGAACGAGCGGGTACGACTCCATGGCCTCGTTGTAGAGCTCCGCCCACTCGGTGTTCAGCTCTTCGGAGGTGCCGTTGGTGTTGCGCAGCTCGTACATGTCGCCGGAGAGCTTCTCGTCGTAGAAGCGCGAGATGTTGCTGAAGCCGTACGTCGTTCCGTCGAGGCTCGGCCCGATGTTGGGGTCGACCGTGGTCCGGGTGGATCCGGAGGCCGCACCACCGCACCAGCCGGCGCGGGCGATGTCGGGCATCTCGTCGCTGGCGAGCACCGTGTAGTAGTTCGCCGCCGGGATCGGCACGAGCTGCAGATCGATGCCGAGCTCGGCGAAGTTCTGCTGGAGCACGGTGCCGAGGTTCTTGTACCGGTCGATCGCGTTCGAGTATCCGTACGTGAGCGAGGCCGGAACGTCCTTGCCCTCGAGCAGCTTCTTCGCGGCGTCGAGCTGCGGGGCGCCGTCGATGTCGAGGTCGGTGGTCTCGGCGACGTAGCCGACCTGAGAATCGTTGAGGTACGAGTTGGTGAGCTTGCCGAAGCGCGCACCGCCGTACTGCACCTGGATCGCCGCACGGTCCATCGCCAGGGCGAGCGCGTGGCGCACGTCGGGGTCGGTGATGGTCTCGGTGTTGAAGTTCAGCACGTCGGTGCAGCCGAGCAGTCCGGAAGCCGTGCGGTCGGCGACAGACGACTCGGTCAGGCGTGACGTGTCCGAGGCCTGCAGGGCGCCGTTCGAGTCGAGTGTGATCGCGGTCGGGTCGGCGTCGGAGATCAGCTGCTGGCTGATGGTCGCCTGCGCGGTCGAGAGGGAGAACGTGAAGGTGTCCGGGAGGGCGGTCCGGTTCTCATCGGTCGCGGGGTCCCAGGAGGGATTGCGCACGAGCTTCAGCTCCCGGCCGCGGTCGTAGCTGGCGATCATGTACGGGCCCGAAGAGATCGGGTGGTTCGTGTAGTCGAGCATCGTGTCCTTCGCCTGCGGGACCGGCGCCGTGTTGGAACGCGACACGAGTGCGGCGAAGTCCGGGTTCGGCTGCTTCAGGTGGAAGATCACCGTCTTGTCGTCGGGGGTCTCGACGGCCGTCAGATCGCCACCGCCCGAGTACGGCCCCTTGTAGTCATCGGCGTCGAGAGCGGAGTTCAACTCCTGCGGCGCCTGGGTGAAGACGTCGCGCGCGAACGTGCGGGCGATGCCGTACTTCACGTCGGCGGCGGTGATGGGTGTACCGTTCTCGTACTTCAACCCGTCCTTGAGGGTGTAGGTCCAGGTGAGGCCGTCCTCCGAGGCGGTGCCGGTATCGGTCGCGAGGTCGCCGACGATCGTGGGCGGCTCTCCGGCCGTCTCCTTCGCCATCGTCAACGTGCGGTAGTAGAGCTGGCCGACGTTCGCGGTCTGCACGTAGTTGCTGTTGCCGGGGTCGAGCGTCATGAAGTCGCTCGACATCAGGACGTTGACGTTGCCGCCGGCCTCGTCGAAGCCCGGCTGCACGATGTGCGCGGCGTACGGGTCCTTCGAGCCGGTGGGGGCGGATTGCCCGTTCTGTGCGGTGACGCTCGTGCAACCGGTGACGACCAGGGCGATGGCCACGGTCGCAGCGGCGAGCAGGGGACTGCGGTGTCTCATGACGCGTTCTCTTTCAGTGGGGGTCGGGATGTTCGGGAGCGGGAAAGGTCAGCTGCGGGAGGCCTTGGGATCGAGCGCATCACGCACGGCGTCGCCGAGCAGGTTGAAAGCGAGCACCGTGATGATGAGCGCGGTGCCGGGCACGATCAGGAACCAGGGGTCGCTCAGATACCAGTTGCCCGCCTGTGCGGCGTTGAGCATCTGCCCCCAGGACGGCGTCGGGTCCTTCACGCCGACGCCGAGGAACGACAGTGCGGCTTCGGCGGAGATGTTCGCGGGGATCATCATGGTCGCGTACACGAGCACGACCCCGAGCACGTTCGGGATCACCTGACGGAAGATGATGGTCCGGTGCGAGGCTCCGTAGGACTTCGCCGCCTCGATGTACTCCTGCTCGCGGATGCTCAGCACCTGGCCGCGCACGACTCTGGCCAGGTACGCCCAGCCGAAGAACCCGAGGATCAGCACGAGGGAGGCGATGGGGACGAAGCTGCCCTGACCGAGCGGGGTGTCCCGCAGCCGCGACTGCAGGATCGGGGTGAGCGAGAGCACCAGGAGAAGATGCGGGAACGCGAGGAACAGATCGATGATGCGGCTGATGACCATGTCGACCTTGCCACCGAAGTAGCCGGCAGCGGCGCCGAGCACGGTGCCGAGGACGACCGAGACCACGGTAGACAGAAGGGCGATCAGCAGCGAGACCTGCGCTCCGTAGGCGATGCGCGCGAAGATGTCGCGCCCGAGTCCCGGCTCGACCCCGAGCCAGTGCTCCACGGACGGGTACATGTACGCGGGGAGCGGCAGGCCGGGGGTGTTGAAGTTGTCGAGCACTTCGGGCCCGGTGTTCGTGGTGAACGGATCCTGCCCCTCGATCGCGACCACCACGGGGGCGAGCAGGGCGAAGAGCACGATCGCCACGACGACCCCGAAGGAGGCGAGTGCGACCGGACTCCGACGGATGCGCAGCCACGCCGTCCCGAGGAGCGAGCGTCCGGTCGCGATCTTCGGCGGCGCGGTGGGCAGCGCCTCCGTCTTCGGGCTCAGCGTCTGGGTGTCCGTCACGATCTTCCTTGATGGCTCGGGGAGCGGGTGCTCAGAATTGTATACCAGCATCGGTCAACTTGGGATACCAAATCTCCAAGACGTCAATACGGCGCCGATTTAGTGGGCGAATTCAGCGGCGGCGGTTGAGGGGAGTAGGCGCGTGAGATAGTTTTTGGATACCAAACCGCATCTCAGATCATCGGGGCTCTCATGCGCACATTGCTCACCGCCGACCACGTCCTGGTGTTCGACGGCACCTCACATGCAGAACTTCGGCAGGGGGCCGTGATCGTCGAGGACGATGTGATCGCCTATGCCGGTCCGGCCGAGGAGGCGCCGTCGAACGTCGATGACCGCATCGACCTCGGGGAGAGCCTGCTGATGCCCGGGCTCATCGACCTGGACGCGCTCACGGACATCGACCACCTGATCCTGGACGCATGGGGTACCCGCGAGCAGTCGGCGCGACTGCAGTGGTCAGAAGGCTATTTCGATCGTCGACGGCATGTGTTCGACGAGGAAGAACGCGCGCGAGTGCGGGAGATAGCTCTCGTCCAGCTCGCGCTGCACGGCATCACCTCGTACATGCCCATCGCCTCGGAGGTGCACTCGGCGTGGGCTGAGTCGGCGACCGACCTTCACCGGATGGCGGAGTTCTCGCGGAAGCTCGGGCTGCGCGGCTTCCTCGGTCCGTCCTATCGGTCTGGCGTGAACGTCGTGACGGCGTCGGGTGAACGCGAGGTGCGGTTCGCCCCGGAGGAGGGTGAGGCCGGGTTCGCCGACGCCGTCCGATTCCACGACGAACTCGCTGCACTCGACGATCCGCTGCTGACCCCGGTCTTCCTGCCCTGCCGCATCGAGACCTTGACTCCTGCGCTGCTTGCGGCGACCGCAGCGGCGGCTGCCGAGCGCGGCGCGATCGTCCGGCTTCATGCGCTGCAGGGCGAGGTCGAGCGCGAGCTCGTCCTCCATGCCCACGGCTGCACTCCGCTCGAGTTCATCGAGAAGATGGGGCTGCTGAACGATCGCCTCATCGTGCCGCACGGCGTGTTCCTCGACGTGAACCCGCGGGTGCACGGCGAAGACCGCGGCGACCTCGCCCGACTGGTCGATGCCGGGGTGTCGATCGTGCACTGCCCGCTGACGAACGCCCGCTACGGATCCGAGCTGGAGACGTTCCAGCGCTACCGGCAGGCCGGAGTGAACATCGCGCTCGGTACGGATTCGTTCCCGCCCGACCTCGTCCGGGGCATCGACACCGGGGTGTCGGTCGCGAAGGTGCAGAACGGCAGTCTGGCTGCCGGCGACCTCGCGGGTTATGTCGACGCGGTGACGCTCGGAGGGGCTCAGGCGCTTCATCGGCCGGATCTCGGTCGAATCGCGCTCGGCGCCCAGGCCGATCTGACGGCGTTCCGGCTGGACGACGTGCGGATGGGCGCCGTCGATGACCCGCTGCGCACCCTGGTCCTCAACGGCACGGCGCGCGATGCGTGTCTGACGATGGTCGCCGGTCGGGTCGTCATGCGAGACGGGAGGGTCGACGGGATCGACCTCGACGCGATCCGCGCCGACACGCAGATCCTCTTCGCACGGATGCGGAACGCCTACACTGGGCGCGACCATCTGAGCGGAACGACGGACGAACTCTTCCCTCCGGTCTTCCCCCTTCATGCCTGACACCCGAGAGGTTCCGCGATGAGTTCCGACAGCATGATCACCGACGGATCCGCCCTCGCCGAGCGGGTCTATCGCGGCGTGCTGCGCAGGATCATCATCGGCGAGCTCACGCCGGGATCCTGGCTGAAGGAGCGGGATCTGTCGGAGCGGTTCGAGGTGTCCCGCGTCCCGGTTCGGCAGGCACTCCAGCGGCTGGAGGTGGAGGGTTTCGTCGTCACGACCCGAAACAAAGGGGCGAGTGTGACGCCGGTGACCAGGGCAGACGTCGAGGAGCTGTATGACGCGCGGCTGTGCATCGAGCCCTATGCGACGCGCCATGCCGCGCAGCGTGTCCACTCGGGAGCGGCGAGCGCTGACCGGTTGCGCGAGCTCCTCGAGCGTGCGCTCGCTCCGGGTGAGACGGCGGAGTTGGGGGAATCGAATCTCGGGTTTCACCTCGAGATCGTGCGCCTCTCCGGGAATCGCATCCTCGAACGCAGTCTGCTGCCCATGCTCGGCCGGATGCAGTGGATCTTCGGGATCACGCACGCCACGCGCGAGCAGGAGCACGCGGTGGAGCACCAGCAGCTGCTCGATGCCATCGTCGCCGGGCGCGGTGAGGTGGCGGCTGCGCAGGCCTACGCGCACATCGACCAGGGGCGCGAACCCATCATCGAAGCTCTCGCGAAGGCGCTCGACTGGTAGCGACGGTCGTTCGGGTCAGGCCGTCGCGCCCACGAGGTCGGCGTGGTGGATCGCAGCGACGTCGGGGTGAGCGCGCAGGCGCGACTTGAGGGCGTTCTCCCCATAGAGGGCATGGATCGGGTTGTTCGGATCCTTCGTGACGCCCTTCGCCTCCGCCGCGAGCTCGGGCGGAAGCTCGATCAGCGGGAGGCGCTGGTCGAGCGCGGGGTTGAAGAAGAACGGGATCGAGATCCGGTCGTTCGGAGCCTTGGGCGACACGACGCGGTGGTTCGTCGCCTTGAGGTAGCCGCCGGTGGCGTACTCCAGCAGCTCGCCGATGTTCACGACGAAGGCGCCGGGCACCGGGGGAGCGTCGACCCAGGTGCCATCGCGTTCGACCTGCAGGCCGCCCTTGCCGGGTTCGACCCAGAGGAGTGTGAGGACGCCCGAGTCCTTGTGCGCCCCGACGCCCTGCTGCGGCTCGGGTTCGTGGGTTCCCGGGTAGCGGACGATCTTGATAAGCGTCGAGGGCTCACCGAAGTGATCGTCGAAGTAGGTCTCATCGGCTCCGAGCGTCTGTGCCCACTCCCGCAGGAGACGCCGGGCGACGTCGGACAGGGTCGCGTGCCATTCGGCGACGACCTCCTGCAGCTCCGGCTGTGCCGCGGGCCACAGGTTGGGCCCGACGAGACGGTTGAACGCCGGACCGCCCTCGACGGGCTCGCGCTCGGGTCCGATGTCGATCTGCTCGCGCCAGTCGACCTGGCCCTGGGTCCGCTCGCCGCCGATGCGGGTGTAGCCGCGGAAGTGCGGGCTGTTGACGTTCTCGATGGCGAGCTTGTCGGCCTCGGGGAGGGCGAAGAAGTCGAGGGCGGCGCGGTGCAGGCGCGCCTCGAGCTCGGGGGAGATGCCTGTGCCGGTGAGGTAGAAGAAGCCGACGTCGTGCGTCGCCGCCCTGAGGTCGTCGCGGAATCGTGCGGCGGCCTCCGGGCCTTCATCGAGCTGGGACAGGTCGAGGATGGGGAGCGAGAGTTCAGCCATGGACCGAGGGTATGTCGGCTTTCGGGGCGGGAGGGCGACTGTTGCGCCGCGTTACCGTCCGGGGTCACCGGTGGGCGGCATTCGGTGTTCCGGGATGATGCGAACGCGGTGCTAGAGTCCTTTAGGTAAGGGCTGCCTTACCTCAATCGTCGCTATAGAAATCGTCTCCGTGCTCGCCACTTTTCTCATCGGCCTCCGTGAAGGTCTGGAAGCCGCGCTCGTCGTCGGCATCCTCGTCGCCTACCTCCGCCGCCTCGGCCGGAGGGACGCCCTGCCGAAGATGTGGGTCGGTGTCGGCCTCGCCATCGTCCTGGCCCTGGGTATCGGTGCCGTGCTCACATTCGGCGCCTACGAGCTCACCTTCGAGGCGCAGGAGCTGATCGGCGGCGGGCTCTCGCTGCTCGCCGTCGCGATGGTCACGTGGATGATCTTCTGGATGCAGCGTGCCGGACGCACCATGAAGGCGACGTTGGAGGGTGGCATCGATCGTGCGCTCACGGTCGGCGGACTCTGGGCGTTGATCGCGATCGGCTTCGTGTCCGTCGCGCGGGAGGGCATCGAGACGACGCTCCTCCTCTGGTCGATGGTGCAGGCCTTCGGCGACGCGCCGTCCGCTCTCCTCGGCGCTCTGCTCGGGCTCGCGGCCGCCGTCATCATCGGCTGGCTCATCTCGCGCGGGGCCGTGAAGCTCGATCTCCGCCGCTTCTTCGCCTGGACCGGCGGCTTCCTGGTCATCGTCGCCGCGGGGGTGCTCGCCTATGCGCTGATGGATCTCCAGGAGGCCGGCGCCCTCCCCGGCCCGTTCACCAGCGCGGCGCCGCTCGATCCCGCCACCGGGGCGGTCGCGATCGGGTGGGCGGCGTTCCCGTTCGGCTGGGCGTTCGACGTGTCGTCCGCCATCGCACCCAGCGGGGCGCTCGCCGCTGTGCTGCAGGCCACTGTCGGCTTCATGCCGGCGATGACCTGGCTGCAGGTCATCGCCTGGACTCTCTACATCCTCATCGTCGGTTCGTTGTACGTCCGCGGTCTCCGCTCGCGCCGCGCGCCGAAGCCCCGTGCTTCGGACGAGCTCGAATCCGACACGACCCCTCTCTCACCACAAGGAGCAGTATGACCACCTCTCATCGTGTCTTGGGGGCACTCGCCGCCGCGGGCGCTGCCGTCCTCGTCCTGAGCGGCTGCGTCGCGAAGAGCGATGTCGCGGCCGGTGCCTCGTTCGACGTCTCGTCGACCGATGGCGACTGCGCGGTCTCGGCGGCCACGGCGAAGAGCGGAACCCTCACCTTCGACGTGAAGAACGACACGGATCAGGTCTCGGAGTTCTACCTGCTGGCCGAGGACGGTCTGCGCATCGTCGGCGAGGTGGAGAACATCGCGCCGGCCGCCTCGCGCACGCTGACCGTGGTCGCGCAGCCCGGCGACTACTTCACGCTGTGCAAGCCCGGCATGCTCGGCGACGGCGTCGGAAAGGCGGCCTTCACCGTCACCGGTGACCGCGTCGCCGTCGACGGTCCCGATGCCGAGCAGAAGCAGCAGGCCGTCGACCTCTACGCCGCGTTCGTCAAGGACCAGGTCGGCCAGCTCGTCCCGGCCGTCGAGGAGTTCGTCGCGGCGTACGAGTCAGGAGATGATGAGGCCGCCCGCGCGAAGTTCCCGCTGACCCGTGCGTTCTACGAGCGCATCGAGCCGGTCGCCGAGGCGCTCGGAGACCTTGATCCGCGAATCGACTACCGCGAGGTCGACGCGGTGGCCGAGGGCCTGGACTGGACGGGGTTCCACCGCATCGAGAAAGACCTGTGGGTGCCGGCGCAGGACGCGCTCAACGCCGATGGTGAGACCCCGGCCTGGCAGGATTGGGCTCCGTCGACGCCGGCAGAGCGCGCTGACTTCGGCGACCTGCTGCTCGCCGACGTGCAGGAGCTCTACGACTATGTGCATTCCGACGACTTCACGACGGCTCTCGACGATCAGGGGATCGGAGGCATCTCGAACGGCTCCATCGCACTGCTCGACGAGGTCGCCACGGGCAAGATCTCGGGCGAGGAGGACTGGTGGTCGGGCACCGACCTCTACGACTTCGCGGCGAATGTCGAAGGCTCGAAGATGGCGTTCTCGCTGGTGAAGGACTTCGCCGCGGCACAAGGCGACGACGGTGAGGCACTCGTCGCGGAGATCGAGGGCGGCTACGCCGCGCTCGAGGAGTCTCTCGCCGCTCACGGCTCACTGACCGACGGCTTCGTCGGCTACGCCGAACTGATCGAAGACGACAAGCGCGAGTTCACCGACCTGATCAACGCACTGGCCGAGCCGCTCTCGCAGCTCACCAGCACCGTCCTCGACTGAACAGCGTCGAGCGGAATCGAACGGATACCATCACGGACGTGAACGAACCAGCAGCGGAGGCCGCGCCCGACACCTCATCGACGGGTGAGGTCTCCGCCTCCGGCGGGCTGAGCAGGCGCGGACTCCTCGGCCTCGCCATCGGCGGTGGCGTGGCCGGGCTTGCGGTCGGGGCTGGCGCGGGCCTGACCGGGGGAGTGGCGCTGGGCCGGGCGCGCGCCGCGGAGGACGCGCATTCGGCGTACGAGTTCTTCGGGACGCACCAGGCCGGCATCACCACGCCGGTGCAGGATCATCTGCATTTCGCGAGCTTCGACATGATGCCGCGCAGCGACCGCGACGATCTGATCTCGCTGCTGCAGGATTGGTCGTACGCCGCGGCCCGCATGTCGCAGGGACTCGAGGTCAGCGCGAGCGGCGCCGTCGGCGGCCCCGCCGAAGCACCGCCGGACGACACCGGCGAGGCGCAGGGACTCCCGGCCTCCGGCCTCACGATCACGTTCGGGTTCGGGCCCGGCCTCTTCGAGAACGAAGACGGCGACCGCTACGGGATAGCCGCGCGGCGTCCACCGGGCCTCGAACGGCTCCCGCCATTCCTCGGCGACGATCTCGACCCGCAGGCCTCCCACGGAGACCTCTGCATCCAGGCCTGCACCGACGACCCCCAGGTCGCCGTGCACGCGATCCGCAACCTCAGCCGTATCGCCTTCGGGCGTGCGCGCCTGCGCTGGTCGCAGCTGGGATTCGGCAAGACCTCGCGCACGACCGCCGCGCAGGCCACGCCCCGCAACCTCTTCGGCTTCAAGGACGGCACCGCGAACATCCTCGCCGATGACACCGAGGCCCTCGCCGACCATGTGTGGGTGTCTGAGAAGGACGAACCCGCCTGGCTCGCGGGTGGCTCGTACCTCGTCGCCCGCAAGATCGCGATGCTGATCGAGACCTGGGATCGTGTGCGCCTGTCGGAGCAGGACGCGATCATCGGACGTGACAAGGGGGAGGGTGCGCCGCTCTCGGGTGGAGATGAGTTCACCCCGCCCGATTTCCACGGTCGTGCCATCGACCCGAACAGTCACGTGAGCCTGGCGCATCCCGAACAGAACGACGGGGTGCGGATCCTGCGCCGCGGCTACAACTACGTCGACGGCAACAACGAACTCGGACGCCTCGACGCCGGACTCTTCTTCCTGTCATACCAGCGCGACCCCGCGCAGTTCATCTCGCTGCAGAGGCGGCTGTCGACCGATCTGATGAACGAGTACATCCGGCACGTCGGCTCGGGGATCTGGGCCGTGCCGCGAGGAGCGACCCCCGGTTCGTACGTGGGCGCGCAGCTGTTCGCCTGACTCTGCTCAGACCCCGTGTCGGGCGGTCTCGAGGATGTCGACCACCGTGGCGGCCATCTCGTCCGCGCCGAAGTGGTCGGCAGCGGTGATGGTCACGACCGCGTCGTCGAGGAAGATCAGCAGCTGGCCGTGTGCGCCGTGGAGCCGCCACCCGCGTCCGGGACCGCCCCAGCCGGCGAGGGCGTAGCGGTCGTAGCCGGGGTTCGGGCCGGCGACGACGCCGTTCTCGTGCATCGCATCGATCCACTGCGGCGAAACCAGCTGCTCGCCGCGCCACCTCCCGCGGTCGCGGATCAGCAGGCCGATCCGCGCCATCTCGCTCGTTCGCAACGGAAGCCCGCCGCCCGCTTCGATGCGTCCGTTCGGGCTCCGCGCCCAGGCCACGCCATCGATTCCGAGCGGGCGGAAGAATCGGACGTCCAGGTAATCGCCCACATCTCCGACTCGCGCGGCGAGTGCCGTCATCGCGGTGTAGGTGCTGGCGTTCGAGTACTGGAACACCCGCCCGCGCGACGGCCGACTCAGGAACTCGCGGGCGAGGTCCGGCCAGTCCGTCATCAACGTCTCGGACCACGGCAGATCGATGCCGCTCGACATCGTGAGCAGGTGGCGCAGGGTGACCGCGTCGACATCGTCACCGAGATCGAAGTCGGGCAGGTACGTGGCCACGGGCACATCGAAGGAGATCGCGCCCTCATCGGCGGCGATCGCGGCCGCCAGCACGCATACGCCCTTGGCGACCGAATGCATGTCCTCGCGCACATCGGGCGTCCAGCGGTGGTCCGCCTCGCCGGCTCCGATGCGCACGTGGAGTCCGTGCGCGTCGAACCCCGACATGGACGCGGCCTCGACGATGCGGTCGCGGACTGCCTCGGCGACGGTCATCGAGACTCGGCCCGCGGTCGTCGCGATCCGGTGGGGTCGTTTCGGCGTCCTTCCCGCGATGTGAGCGCGGGGTCGGCGAAGAGCCAGCGGGGGCGAGGCTCGACGAGTGGCCGGAACACCCAGCGCACCGGCTTCGTGGCCAGCAGCAATGCGACGACCACGGAGAGCGCCGTCACCAGCGGCAGCCAGATCCACGTCGGTTCCAGATCGCGCAGCGCGCCCGTCTCGCGGAACGGATAGAGCACGAACGAGTGGAGGAGGTAGACGTACATCGTGTACTGGCCGAACGTGGTCCACCAGTACGAGCCGCGCGGGATCAGGGCGAAGAAGGCGGCGCACAGCAGGACCGCGAGCAGCATCAGGGCGATGCGGATCGCGCCGGCCCACCACTGGTCGCCGACCAGGTCGGAGTACGAGTCCTCGTAGAACAGCCAGTGACGCAGGTCGACGGCCTGCCACAGTGGCAGCCAGTTCCACGCCGCCCAGCCGACCCCCGCGAAGACCGCGACCGCGGCGACCCGGATCCACCAGGGACGGAAATCGAGCAGGCGGAGCCGATCGACGATGTCGTGCTCGCGCAGCCACCAGCCGAGCGCGAAGAACGGCAGGAGACCGAGAGTGCGGGACAGCGAGAACGTGCTGTCGACGTTCGGAAGATAGCCGGAGCCGATCGAGATCACGACCGTCCACAGCAATGGCCAGCGCAGCAGTGCGAGATAGGGGAGCACCAGCCGGAAGATGCCGAGCGCGAGCAGGAACCACAGGGTCCAGCTCGGCTTCGTGAAGTTCGGTGTCGCCTCGCCCTCGACGAGCCACTTGGTGAGCGTCCACAGGGTCTCGAAGATCACGTACGGGAGGATGATGTCCGTGATCACCCGGGCCATCTGCGTCTTGGTGGGCGTGCCCGACTTGGAGAAGTAGCCGGAGATGATCGCGAACGCCGGCATGTGGAATGCATACAGCGCCAGGTAGAAGGCGAAGGCGATGTCCGAATCGTAGATGAGTCGCTGGATCGCATGCCCGAGCACGACGAGGACGATGCAGATGTATCGCGCGTTGTCCCAGAAGGGCACGCGCCGGCGTTTTCGCGGGATCGATCCTGTGGTGGGCCCTGAGATGTCCGCGCCGGTACTGCTCATCGTTCGAGGCTACAGGCCGGGAATAAAGTTGCGATGAGCGCGTTGACACATATACATTCAAATGAATAGAAACGGATGCGAGTCATCCGGTTCGGAGAACACGGAGCAATCATGAGCGAGCAGTCAGGCGCGCAGGCGATGCAGTTCGGCATCATGTCGGTCAGCGACATCACCCGCGATCCCACCACGGGCATCACCCCCAGCGAGCAGGAGCGCATCAAGGCGACCACGGCCATCGCCGTGCACGCCGAAGAGGTCGGCCTCGACGTCTTCGCGATCGGCGAGCATCACAACCCGCCGTTCTGGTCCTCCAGCCCGACGACCTTCCTGGCGGCCCTGGCCGCGCAGACCGAGCGCCTCATCGTGTCGACCTCGACGACGCTCATCACCACGAACGACCCGGTGCGCATCGCCGAGGAGTACGCGATGCTGCAGCACGTGTCCGACGGGCGCATGGACCTCATGCTCGGGCGCGGCAACACCGGACCGGTCTACCCCTGGTTCGGTCAGGACATCCGTCAGGGACTCCCGCTCGCGATCGAGAACTATGCGCTGCTGCACAAGCTATGGCGTGAAGACGTCGTCGACTGGGAAGGAAAGTTCCGCACCCCGCTGCAGGGCTTCACCTCGACGCCGCGCCCCCTCGACGGCATCGCGCCCTTCGTGTGGCACGGCTCCATCCGCACTCCGGAGATCGCCGAGCAGGCCGCCTACTACGGCGACGGGTTCTTCGCGAACAACATCTTCTGGCCGAAGGAGCACTACCAGCGGCTCATCGAGCTGTACCGTCAGCGCTTCGAGCACTACGGTCACGGCACCCGGGAGCAGGCGATCGTCGGCCTCGGTGGACAGGTGTTCATGGCAGCCAAGTCGCAGGACGCGGTGAACCAGTTCCGTCCGTACTTCGACAATGCGCCGGTGTACGGTCACGGGCCGAGCATGGAGGACTTCACCGAGATGACGCCCCTGACGGTCGGTTCGCCGCAGCAGGTCATCGATCGCTACGCCGGCATGCGCGAGCACTACGGCGACTACCAGCGTCAGCTCTTCCTCATCGACCACGCCGGTCTCCCGCTGAAGACGGTTCTGGAACAGCTCGACATCCTCGGGTCCGAGGTCGTGCCGGTGCTGCGCAAGGAGCTTGCGAAGGACCGCCCGTCCTCCGTGCCGGACGCACCGACCCACGCCGCCCGGGTCAAGGCCGAGTTCGGTGACGGTCCGACGCGCCAGGCTCGCCCCGGCGCCAACCGCGGTGACAACCTCACCGGCGACTCGCCTTACCAGGACAGCCCGGCACCCGCCGGGGCAGCGTTCGGGCTCGGCCGGAAGGAGGCGTGAGATGACCTCGCGTCGTATCGCCGTCGTGGCGGCGGGGCTCTCGAACCCGTCGTCCACCAGGATGCTCGCCGATCGGCTGGCCGCGGAGACGGTGAAGGCCCTCGCGGAGCGCGACATCGAAGCCACCGTCGACGTGATCGAACTGCGCGACTATGCGCACGACATCACGAACAACATGCTCACGGGGTTCGCGCCCCAGGCGCTGGAGACCGCGATCAACACGGTGGTCTCCGCCGACGCGCTCATCGCCGTCACGCCGATCTTCTCGACGAGCTATTCGGGGCTGTTCAAGTCGTTCATCGACGTGCTCGACCCCGATGCGCTCACCGGGAAGCCGGTTCTGATCGGCGCGAACGCAGGTACGGCTCGGCATTCGCTGGCGATCGACTATGCGATCCGTCCGCTGTTCGCCTATCTGCACGCCGAGGCCGTCTCGACGGGCGTGTTCGCGGCATCGAGCGACTGGGGCGATTCGGGTGACGACGTCGCTCCGCTCGCCAAGCGCGTGGAGAAGGGTGCGAGGGAACTCGCTGATGCGATCGCACGGAAGGAAGCGACGACGGTCGTGGACCCCTACGATCCCGCGACGTACCTGGGCGAAGGGCGCTCTTTCGGGCACATGCTGGGCGGTCTCGCCGGAGAGTGATCCGCCTTCCTCCGACCTGAAACGCGCCGAACGCCCGAAGAGGGCGTGCGGCGCGTTTCATCGTTCGGGGAGATCACATCACGGCCCGCAGATCGGTCAGGCGTCGCCCTGCATCGGAGCGGTCCGCGAAGATCAGTCGGTCACCGGGCCGCGAGTCCACCGTCGCCCACCCCGTCCGCTTCCTGTCGCCAGGCATACTCCGTCTCGGGGCGGCCTCGTGCGCCACGACGGGCGGTTCGGAGAACGACCCCTTCGGCGGTCAGGTGCTCGAGGTACCGGCGGGTCGCCACCCGGGAGAGCCCGAGCCGATCAGCGGCTTCGCGTGCCGACAGCGGCCCGTGCGCGCGCAGCTCCACCGTGACGCTCTCCAGAGACGAGGACGACAGTCCTTTGGGGAGCGGGATCGCTCCGGTCGCACGGCCGAGCAGCGCATCGATCTCCGCCTGCGTGGCCTGGCCTCTGGTCGATCGCGCTTGCTCCCGATGAGCGCGGTACTGCTCCATCCGCTCCCGGAACACCGCGAACGGAAACGGCTTGACGAGGTACTGGTGCACGCCCAGCGCCGCCATCTGTCGGACGCTCTCCGCATCGCGGACGCCGGTGATCGCGATCACGTCGGTGGCGGCGGCACGGGCGCGCAGTGCGCGCAGGACGTCGATCCCGGAGCCGTCGGGCATGGTGATGTCGAGGAGAACGAGGTCGAACGCGTCGGCACCGGGGTTCCTCAGCACGGCATGCATCGCTGCGCGGGCACTGCTGCATTCTCCGGCAACGATGAATCCGTCGAGCCGGGCCACGTAGTCCCGGTGCAGTTCGAGGGTCAGGGCATCGTCGTCGACGATCAGTGTGCGGATCATGCTTGCGACCTCCGGGATTGCGCGCCAGGGAGCACGACGCGGAACATCGTGGGGTCGTCGCTCACCGTGACCGAACCGCCGAAACCCGTGACCACGGAGCGCACGAGTGCCAGCCCCACGCCGCGTCCCTGCGCATCGGCGGGCTTCGTGGAATAACCCTGGTCGAAGATCCGCTCGCGGAGCGACTCCGGTATGCCGGGGCCGCTGTCGGCCACGTCCAGCACGATGCCCCCGTCGCCACTCGGGCGCAGCAGCACCTGCACCCACCTGTCGTCGGACTCGGCTGCCGCGTCCATCGCGTTGTCCACGAGGTTGCCGAGCACCGAGACGGCGTCCACGGGTGACAGCGGGGTGCGCGGTGTGTCCGGCTCGATGCGGACCCGCCAATCGATGCCGCGCTCCTTCGCCTGGGACGCCTTGCCGAGCAGGAGAGCGCCCACGGCGGGGTCCCCGTGGCGGCGGGCGGTCACCTGATCGACGAGCGACTGACTCTGGCGCGACGTCTCCGTGAGGATCTCGATCGCCTCCGCTGTGCGCCCGAGCTCCAGCAGCGCGACCGCGGCGTGCATCCGGTTGCCGTGTTCGTGGGTCTGCGCGCGCAGCGCCTCGCCCAGCGTCCGGATGGATTCGTACGACGACACGGCATCCCGCAGCTGCCCCGGCGGAAGGTCACCGGCGATGCGCCGGGTCAGCCGCCGAGCGATCACGGCCCCGCCGGCACCGAGCGCGACCAGCCCCACGGTGATGCCGAGTGAGAGGGGCAGTCGTCGGAGCAGGGTGTCGCTGATCGATTCGGTCGTGACGCCGGCGGCCACCCACCCGATGAGCTCTCCGCGGGATGTGGTCACCGGCGCGATCGTGCGAACCGATCGTCCGAGCGTGCCGGTGAACTCTTCCGTCAACGTGCGAGCTGTCGTCGGGATGGTGCCGAGGTAGTGTCCACCGATCCGGGTGAGGTCGGGGTGCGTGATCCGGATGCCGTCCGGCGTCATGATCGTGATGAAGTCCAGTTCTGCGTCCTCGACGACGACGTTGGCATACGGTTCGAGCGCAGCGGTGACCGCCTCATCCTCGTCATCGACCTCCGCCTGCAGACCGGCGACGACGGCGGGGGAGTGCGCGAGTGCGACAGCTGTGGCTGCGGTCACGCGCTCGGCCTCGGCCCGGATGGCACGCTGCGCCTCGACCACGAGGAACACCGCCACCAGGGCACCGACGACCAGTGCCGCGCCGAGCACGACGAGGAACACACGCGAGGCGATGCTGCGTCCGGAGGTGTGCGGCATCGCTTCCTCCGCTCGTCGATGGCCGGTGTCGAGACCAATACGACCACAAATCGCATCGGGGTGCGCGGTGGACCACCGTGAGAACCGATCGGCGGCGCAGAAGCCGCCATTCCGACGAAGCCGTCGACGATCGAGGAGGAAGCCATGGCGCTCACAACAGGATTCGCACTGCCGAAGTTCAACTGGCGACGAGGGAAGCACGCGTGGGACCGGCACACCTGGCTGTACGTGTCGGTGCTGATCGCCGTCGTGCTCGGCGCGGTGGTGGGGCTCATCTGGCCGGAGGTGGGTCGTGGGTTCGAGGCGCTGGGCACGGGGTTCGTCGCACTGATCAAGATGATGATCGCCCCGATCATCTTCTGCACGATCGTGGTGGGCGTCGGATCCATCGCCAAGGCCGCGACGGTCGGCAAGATCGGGGGCCTCGCGCTCCTCTACTTCATGGTGATGTCGACGTTCGCCCTGGCGATCGGACTCGTCGTCGGGAACCTCATCCATCCGGGTGCGGGGCTCGACATGGCGTCTTCGTCTTATGACGCGGTCGAGGCGGAGGCCAAGACGACGCAGGAGTTCATCCTCGGCATCATCCCGACCACGTTCTTCTCCGCCTTCACGGGAGAGAGCGTGCTGCAGGTGCTGTTCATCGCCTTGCTCGTCGGGTTCGCCCTGCAGGGACTCGGCGAGCGCGGCGCGCCGATCATGGAGGCGGTCAAGCAGCTCCAGAAGCTCGTCTTCCGCATCCTCGGGATGATCCTCTGGCTCGCACCCATCGGCGCCTTCGGGGCGATCGCCGCCGTGGTGGGCAAGACCGGCGTGGCGGCGATCTGGAGTCTCGGGACGCTGATGGTCGCGTTCTACATCACCTGCATCCTGTTCATCGTCGTGATCCTCGGCGTGATGCTGTGGGCGGTGACGCGGGTGAACATCTTCGCCCTCACGAAGTACCTCGCGCGGGAGTACCTGCTGATCGTCGGCACATCGTCTTCGGAGTCGGCCCTGCCTCGCCTCATCGCGAAGATGGAGTTCGTCGGTGTGTCCAAGCCCGTCGTCGGCATCACGGTGCCGACCGGATACTCGTTCAACCTCGACGGGACCGCGATCTACCTGACGATGGCCTCGCTCTTCATCGCCACGGGGATGGGGCAGCCGATGTCGATCGGCGAACAGATCGGACTGCTCGTGTTCATGATCATCGCGAGCAAGGGAGCGGCCGGCGTGACCGGTGCGGGACTGGCGACACTCGCCGGAGGTCTGCAGGCGTATCGCCCCGATCTGGTCGACGGGGTGGGCGTGATCGTCGGCATCGACCGCTTCATGTCGGAGGGACGCGCGCTGACGAACTTCACCGGCAATGCCGTGGCGACGCTCCTGATCGGCACGTGGACCCAGCAGATCGACCGCGACCGCGTGCGTCGGGTGCTGAGCGGTGAGCTTCCCTTCGATGAGTCGCTGCTCGACGGCGTCGACGCGCACGGGCGTCCGGATGCGCCTCAGGGCGCGGACGTGCAGGAGCTGCGGGAGGCAGCCGTGACGGAGATGGCGGCGAAGGAGGAGCGGGCAAGGGCGCGCGCGGAACGCTGACGAGAGGAGTGAGGGATGCGGGAGCCGCGGTGAACGGGCTCCCGCATCCGCGCGGTCAACCGCTCTTGCGTCGGAACTCGCGCCGGGTCTGCGGGGCGTTCGCACTGTGCACGGCGGAGTCGCCATCCAGGTGCGCCTCGCCCTGCCGGTGGTGCGCGTTCTTCTTCTCGAGCGCTTCCTTGAACTTGCGCTTCATCTCCTCAGACGAGGAGGCGCCTTCTTCGGTGCTCATGACCCGAGCCTAGAGCACCTGCCGCGGCGGGTCACCCTCTCGTGCCGCGCAGGATGCGATCCAGCAGCACGCCCAGACCGAGCGCGATGACGATCGACACCGGGACGGCGACCAGCGGCCCGCCGGGAAGGACGGCGGCGACCAGGGCGCCCACCGCTGCCTGGTACAGCGCCCATCCGGTCGCGGCCACGGCGACCAGCGCGAGGTACCGCGGTGGGTGGATGCGCGAAGCCCCGGCGACCAGGTTGATCGCCAGCCGTGCGAAAGGCACGAACCGCGCCGTGAAGAGCACAGTGGCCGTCCCGTCATCCAGGCGCCGCCGTGCCCATCCCAGTGCCTGCTGCACACGAGGCGCCCTCATCCACCGCCAGCGATCGGTCCCGACGATCCGGCCGACCAGGTAGCAGCAGGCGTCTCCGACGGTCGCGGCCGCCGCGGCGCAGACGATGACACCCCACAGCGGCGGGGTTCCGGTCGTCACAGCCAGCGCCCCGAGCGCGGTCACCGCGATCTCGCCCGGCACGACGACGAAGAAGGCATCCCCGACCACGAGCAGGCTCATCAGCACCAGGCTCCATGGGCCGGTGAGGGTTTCGGCGAGCAGATCCGTCGACACGTCGCCCACTGTGCCCTCGCACGGTGAACGGCAACCAAAGAGCACATAGCCGGTGACCCGTCGCCCAGCATCCGGTGAACATCCGGTGCCTCAGGCCGTTTACGGCAGGTGCGCTCTCGGAGCTCGGTCATCCTGAGGCTGTGAGAGTAGCGATCGTCACGGAGTCCTTCCTTCCGCACATGAACGGCGTCACCGGGTCTGTGCTGCAGATCCTGCGACACCTCGAGCAACAGGGGCACGACGCCCACGTGATCGCGCCCGCCGCCGCGGGAATGCCCGAGGAGGTGCACGGTGTGCCGATCGAGGCGATCCCGAGTCTCGCGCTTCCGGGGTATCACAGCGTCAGGGTCGGCACGTCGGGAGTCTCGCGCATCGCCTCCTCCCTGCGCCGGTTCCAGCCCGACGTCGCGCATCTCGCCTCGCCGTTCGCACTCGGTTGGCGCGGGGTGCTCGCCGCCGAGCGGATCGGTGTCGCCCGCGTCGCCGCGTACCAGACCGACGTCGCGGCCTACACGGAGCGCTATCGGGTCGCCGCGGCTACCGGAATCGCTCAGACACACATTGCGCGACTGCACCGACGAGCCACGTTGACGCTCGCTCCCTCTGCGGATTCCGCCCGGCAGCTGGCCAGACTGGGAGTCGATCGTGTGCGCCGCTGGGGGAGGGGCGTCGACGCGGAACGCTTCCAACCGAGTCGCCGGGATGCTGCGCTGCGTGCCGGGTGGGACGCCGAGACCGTGATCGGCTACGTCGGCCGCCTCGCTCCGGAGAAGCAGGTCGAGGACCTCGCCGTGCTCCACGACATCCCGGGCACTCGATTGGTGATCGTCGGAGACGGCCCGAGCAGGGCGCGATTGGAGGCGCTGCTCCCGAACGCGCTGTTCCTCGGCCACCTCGCCGGCGCTGCGCTCGCCGCGGCCACGGCATCGTTCGACGTCTTCGTGCACCCCGGCGAGAGCGAGACGTTCGGGCAGACCCTGCAGGAGGCGCACGCCAGCGGGGTTCCGGTGGTCGCGACCGGTCGCGGCGGACCCCTCGATCTCGTTCGCATGGGGGTCGACGGGTGGCTGTACCGTCCCGGTGACCTCGGTGACCTGCGCATGCGCGTGGCCGATCTGGCAGGGGATGCCCGCAAACGGCGTGCATTCGGCGAAGCCGGCCGAGAAGCGGTGCAGAGTCGCAGCTGGGCGAGTGTGTGCGAGCAGCTGCTCGGCCACTTCGAGGAGGCTCAGCTGCTGCAGCGGGTGGATGCGTCTTCGCGCGCTCGCCGCGTCGCGAGGCCCGAGTCGCCGCCGCCTGTCCCCGCACGCCGTTGGCGCCGCTTCGTCGCCCTGGGCGATTCGCTCACCGAGGGCCTGTGTGATCCCGCGCCGGACGGAGCTCTGCGCGGATGGGCCGATCGGCTCGCGCTGCTGCTCGCCGCACAGGGCGGGCTGCACTATGCGAATCTCGCGATCCGATCCAAGCGCGTGAGCGATGTGTCGGGTCGACAGCTGGAGCGTGCGCTCGAGTTGCATCCTGACCTCGTGTCGATCCTGATCGGTGCGAACGACCTGGTGAAGAGTCATGTCGACGTCGCAGCGCTCGCCGCGGAGCTGGAGCACACCGTCGTGCGGCTCCGGGCGGTCGGTGCGGATGTGCTGCTGGTCACTCCCTTCCTGCCGGATCGTCGAGCGGCTGCCATCTACGCACGGCGGTTCGCGGCATTCGCGACCGCGATGACGGGGATCGCGGCGCGCACCGGAGCGATCCTGATCGACACGGATCTGCATCCCTCACTGGGCGAGCGGCCGAACTGGGGTGAGGATCTGGTGCATCTGAGCAGTCGGGGGCACCGTTTCCTGGCGTATCGTGCGGCAGAGATGCTGGGGGTTCCCGATGCGGATGCGCTGGGCGTCCTCGACGCCGCCCTGCACGAGCACGAGCCGATCGGCGCGGGCGTGTGGTGGCGCCGGCATGCGCTGCCGTGGGTCTGGCGTCGCCTGCATGGCCGTGCGGCAGGTGATGGTCGAACCGCGAAGCACGACGACTATGTGTATCTCGGGCGTTCGTCCGCGACGCGATGGGCGAACGTCGGCTGATCCTCGCGGCCGGTGGTCAGCGGCGGCCCATCCCGTGATACTGCCAGCCGGCTGCGCGCCAGGCTGCGGCGTCGAGGCAGTTGCGCCCGTCGATGATGACCCTGCCACGGACCAGACCGCCGGCGTGCGCGGGGGAGAGGTCGCGCCGGTACTCGTCCCACTCGGTGACGACGACGACCGCATCGGCTTCCCGAAGAGCATCGTCGCGATCCCGCGCATAGCCCAGCTGTGGATGCGCGGCGGCGGCGTTCTCCATCGCGGCGGGATCGGTCACCACGACATCTGCTCCGAGGCCGCGCAGGCGAACAGCGACGTCAAGGGCCGGGGAGTCGCGGATGTCGTCGCTGAACGGTTTGAACGCGGCGCCGAGCACAGCGATCCGACGTCCGAACACGAGCCCGCCCAGCGCGTCGACGACGAGTCGGACCGCCCGCTCGCGCCGTCGGAGGTTGATCGCGTCGACCTCGTGGAGGAAGCCGACCGCTTCGCCGCGACCCAGCTCCTCCGCACGCGCGGCGAACGCACGGATGTCCTTCGGCAGGCACCCGCCGCCGAAGCCGATGCCGGCGCCGAGATAGCGTCGACCGATCCGCGAGTCGTGGCCGAGGGCGTCCGCGAGCAACGCCACGTCGGCGCCGGAGGCCTCGGCGATCTCCGCCATCGCGTTGATGAACGAGATCTTGGTCGCGAGAAACGCGTTCGCGGCCCCCTTGACGAGTTCGGCCGTGGCGAGGTCGGTGACCAGGAACGGCGTCCCCGTCTCCACGGCCGCCCCGTATACCTCGCGGAGCACTTCGACGGCGCGTGCACCGGCCGCGTCCGGTTCGGCGCCGACGACGAGTCGGTCCGGTGTCAGAGTGTCGTGCACGGCCCAGCCCTCTCGGAGGAATTCGGGGTTCCACACGAGGGTCGCACCGGAGTCGACGATGCGGGTCGCGAGTCGTGTGGCAGTGCCGACCGGAACGGTCGATTTGCCTGCGACAACGTCGCCGGGACGCAGATGGGGGAGAAGCCCGTCCACCGCCGCGTCGACGTATCGGAGGTCGGCGGCGTGACCGCCCGGGATCTGCGGCGTCCCGACCGCGAGGAAGTGCACCTTCGCGCCCGCGGCGTCCGCCATCCGATCGCTGAACCGGAGCCGTCCGGACTCCCGCCCTTTGGCGAGCAGCTCGGTCAGCTGTGGTTCGAAGAACGGCGCGGAGCCTGCATCGAGCGCCGCCACCTTCCGCTCGTCGACGTCGATGCCGACGACGTCGTGTCCGATGGAGGCCATGGCTGCGGCGTGCACGGCACCGAGGTACCCGCAGCCGATCACTGACATGCGCATGGACACAGCACAACCGACTCCCGCCACGGCGTGGCATCCGCCCGGTGAACGTTCCGTGGCCGGCGCATGTCCGCTGCGCGATGCGGGGGCGACGTGGGTTTTACGGCACGCGCTGGTAGGGTGGAGGCGGTTGGCGTGTGTCAACCGCACAATCGAATATCGACTCATGGAGCGAGCGGCGGAGAAGCTGGTCCCCTGTGGTGGGTTCCTCGGCAGGACGTGTCGGGTGGCTTTCTACTGGTGGCCAGCGCAGGCGACATTCGCGGGAATGCCCGCGCGCCCGAACCCTTCCGTTCCGCTCCTTTGAACACGCTCGCGCGTCACATGGACTCGCGAGTCTAAACAAAGAAGGAGAGACCTCTTGGAAGGTCCTGAAATCACCGCCACCGAGGCCGTTCTCGACAACGGCCGCTTCGGCACCCGCACCATCCGCTTCGAGACCGGCCGCCTCGCGCAGCAGGCTCAGGGCGCAGTCGCCGCGTACCTCGACGGCGAGACCATGCTCCTCTCGGCCACCAGCGCAGGCAAGCACCCGCGTGAAGGCTTCGACTTCTTCCCGCTGACGGTCGACGTCGAGGAGCGCTCCTACGCCGCCGGCAAGATCCCCGGCTCGTTCTTCCGTCGTGAGGGCCGCCCCTCCACCGAGGCGATCCTCGTCTGCCGTCTGATCGACCGCCCGCTGCGCCCGTCGTTCGTCGACGGCCTGCGCAACGAGGTCCAGGTCGTCATCACCGTCATGTCGATCGCTCCCGGCGAGTTCTACGACGCTCTCGCGATCAACGCCGCGTCGGCGTCCACGCAGATCTCGGGTCTCCCGTTCTCGGGCCCCGTCGCCGGTGTGCGCCTCGCGTTCATCCCGGGCAACGGCCAGAACGAAGACCAGTGGGTCGCGTTCCCGACCGCCGAGCAGGTCTCGGAGGCCGTGTTCGACCTGATCGTCGCCGGTCGCGTCGTCACCAAGGCCGATGGCACGGAAGACGTCGCCATCATGATGGTCGAGGCCGAGGCGACCGAGGGCAGCTGGAACCTGATCAAGGCCGGCGCCACCAAGCCGAACGAGGAGATCGTGGCCCAGGGCCTCGAGGCCTCGAAGCCCTTCATCGCCCAGCTCGTCAAGGCTCAGGCCGAGCTCGCTGCGACCGCGTCGAAGGAGCCGGGCGTCTACCCGGTGTTCCCGGCGTACAGCCAGGAGGTCTACGACTTCGTCGCCGGCCGCTCCTACGACGAGCTCGTCGGCGTCTATCAGATCGCCGACAAGGTCGAGCGTCAGACCGCTGATGACGCGATCAAGGACCGCGTCAGGGCCGAGCTCATCGAGGCCACCGAGGCGGGCTCGCTCCCGGCTGCGGCTCCGCTCGAGTTCTCCGCGGCGTACAAGTCGGTCACCAAGAAGATCGTCCGTGGTCGCATCCTCACCGAGGGCGCTCGCATCGACGGCCGTGGGCTTGCGGACATCCGCCCGCTCGACGCCGAGGTGCAGGTCATCCCGCGCGTGCATGGCTCCGCGGTCTTCCAGCGCGGCGAGACCCAGATCCTGGGGGTCACCACGCTGAACATGCTCAAGATGGAGCAGCAGATCGACTCGCTGTCGCCGGTCACGAGCAAGCGCTACATGCACCACTACAACTTCCCGCCCTACTCGACCGGTGAGACCGGCCGTGTCGGTTCGCCGAAGCGTCGCGAGATCGGGCACGGCTTCCTCGCCGAGCGCGCACTCGTGCCTGTGCTGCCGAGCCGCGAGGAGTTCCCGTACGCGATCCGTCAGGTGTCCGAGGCGCTGAGCTCCAACGGCTCGACGTCCATGGGCTCCGTGTGCGCGTCGACCCTGTCCCTGCTGAACGCGGGTGTGCCGCTGCGCGCCCCCGTCGCCGGTATCGCGATGGGCCTCGTCTCCGACGAGGTCGACGGTGAGACCCGCTACGCGGCGCTGACCGACATCCTCGGTGCGGAAGACGCTCTCGGCGACATGGACTTCAAGGTGGCGGGTACGAGCGACTTCGTCACGGCGATCCAGCTCGACACGAAGCTCGACGGCATCCCGACGTCGGTGCTCACGGGCGCGCTGACGCAGGCTCGCGAGGCTCGCCTCACGATCCTCAACGTCCTGAACGCCGCGATCGACGCACCTGACGAGATGGCGCCCACCGCGCCGCGCGTCATCAGCGTGCAGATCCCGGTCGACAAGATCGGTGAACTGATCGGGCCGAAGGGCAAGACGATCAACGCGATCCAGGATGAGACCGGCGCGCAGATCTCCATCGAGGAGGACGGCACCGTCTACATCGGCGCGACCGACGGCCCCTCGGCCGAGGCCGCCCGCGCCCAGGTCAACGCGATCGCCAACCCCACCAACCCGGAGGTCGGGGAGCAGTTCCTCGGCACCGTCGTGAAGATCGCCACCTTCGGTGCGTTCATCTCGTTGCTCCCGGGCAAGGATGGTCTGCTGCACGTCACCGAGGTGCGCAAGCTCGCCGGTGGCAAGCGTGTGGAGAACGTCGACGACGTGCTGTCGGTCGGTCAGAAGATCCTCGTCAAGATCACGAAGATCGACGACCGCGGCAAGCTCTCGCTCGAGCCGGTTCTCGACGATGCCGCCGCCGCAGAGGCAGCTCCTGCAGAGGACGCGGCCGCCGAGTAAGCGCGAATTGCGAAAACCGGAACCCGGGTCCGTCCGTCGAGGACGGGCCCGGGTTCCGTCGTATCCGGTGTGACCAAATCGTTATCGGCCGTTTCCGCGCCGTTCCCCGGATTGGTCAGGGCGTTCGATGAATTCGCTTACCCTCGAAGTACGCACCGGGGGGTGCAGATCCAGCAGGTACGCAGGTCGGCACGCACCGATCGACGCGGGGGTGAGAGAGTATGCGGTTGTTCAGCGTAGGCGCAGGAGCGTCGACTGATCGCGCCCAGCAGCACACCGAGCACCCGTCCGCCCCGATCCCCATCGTCGGACCGGGGATAGGGGAGACCATCCGCGTCCCGCTCGGCGAGACCGGCTACGAGACCTTCCCTCTGATGCTGGGCGCCGCCGAGTTCGGTTGGAACGTCGACCTCGAGACCAGCCACGGCATCCTCGATCGCTACCTGGAGTTCGGCGGCAACGCCATCCACACGGCCGACGGCTTCTCCGGCGGACGCAGCGAGCACATCATCGGCCAGTGGCTGCGGTCTCGCGGGCGACGTGATCGTGCCCTGCTGAGCGTGCGCATCGGCGCCCACGCCGACAATCCCGGGCTGGGCTCCGTCAACCTCGTGCGGGCTGTCGAGGGCTCGCTCACACGGCTCGGCGTCGAGCGCATCGACGTCCTCTACCTCGACGCGACGCTCGACGCGACCACCAATCTGGAAGACACCCTGGCGACCGTCGAATGGCTGTCGGACGCGGGGAAGGTGGGTGCGCTCGGAGCCTTCGGCCTGTCACCGGAGCGCCTGGTCGAGGCGCGGATCCTCGCCTCGGCCGGTTACCCGCGCATCCAGGTGATCGATGCGCCGTACAACCTCATCCGTCGTCAGCCGTTCGAGGGAGACCTGCGCCTCGTCGCCGGCGCTCAGAACCTCGCGGTCACTCCGTCGCATGCCCTCGAGCACGGCTTCCTCTCAGGGCGCCACCGCAACAAGGCGCTCACCTCGCGTGGTGTGCGCGGCGAGCAGCTGCGTGGGCACCTGAATCGGCGGGGAATCAAGATCTTGCGTGCGCTCGACCAGGTGGCCGAAGAGCTGGCCGTTCCCGTCGCAGCGGTCTCGATCGCCTGGTTGCTCGCTCAGCGCACGATCGCGGCTCCGATCGTGAACACCTTCGCGACCGATCACGTCGACGAGCTCATGCAGGGTGCGGGAGTCTCGCTCTCGCGGAGCCACGTCGCCGAGTTGACCCGGGCCGGCAACTGAGCATCGTCCCACCCGTGACATAGGGTGGGAGGGAGGCCCGGCGGATGCTGGCGATGAAGCGAGCGAGTTGTGACGCACTACATATATCTGGTCAGACATGGTGAACATCAGGATGCGGAGCATGGTCTCGCCGACGGACCCCTCTCTCCTCGAGGGCAGCGTCAAGCCGAGTTGATCGCCGACCGGCTGTCCGGGCTTCCGCTCGACGCAGTGTGGCATTCGCCGTTGCTCCGCGCCAACGAGACGGCTCGAGCGATCGCGGCTCGTCTGCCGTCGGTCGACCCGGAGCCCACCGCGCTGCTGTTCGATTGCGTGCCCACCGGGATGACCGAAGAGACTCCCGCCGTATTCGAACCGTTCTTCGGCTCGGTCACCGAAGCGGAGATCGAAGCGGGGCGCGCACAGATGTCGGATGCGGTCGAGGAGTTCCTCGTGCGCAAGACCGGGGATGTGCACGAGGTCCTCATCACGCACAACTTCGTGATCTCCTGGTTCGTCCGCGAGGTGCTCGCCGCACCCGAATGGCGGTGGATGACGCTGAACCAGTCGCATTGCGGCCTGACGGTGATCGCGCAGAAGCAGGGGCGGCCGTGGACCCTGCTCACCCACAACGACACCGGCCACCTTCCGGTGGAGCTCCGCACGGGCATTCCCGACGCGTTGCTCGTCTGAGATCTCTCAGGTCCGGGATGGGGTGTGATCCACCCCGCGCGCCCCGGCCGGAGGGAGTCGCCGCCGAAATAGACTGGACGCATGACCACGCAGGTAGCCCTCGTCGGCGGAACCGGGAAGCTCGGCACGATCATCGGTGCGGTGATCGATGAGCTCGAGGGCTTCGAGGTGAGCCGTGTGCTGACCTCGTCGAGCGATCTCTCCGAGCTGGATGGCGCCGACCTGGTCGTCGATGCCTCGACACCGCAGGTCAGCATCGAGGTCGTCCGAGCCGCCGTCGAACGAGGCATCAACGTTCTCGTCGCGACGTCCGGGTGGTCCTCGGAACGGATCGCTCTCGTGCGCCCGCTCGTCGAAGCCGCCGGCACCGGCGTGGTCTTCATCCCGAACTTCTCGCTCGGCTCGGTGCTCGGATCGGCACTGGCCGCCGCCGCCGCCCCGTTCTTCGGCTCCGCCGAGATCATCGAAGCGCACCGCGAGACCAAGATCGATTCGCCGAGCGGCACCGCTGTGCGCACGGCCGAGCTCATCGCAGCGGCACGGGCGGAGCAGGGGCCGGTCAGCGCTCCGCACGCCGATCAGCGCGCGCGGGGGCAGCAGGTGGGCAGCGTGCCGATCCATTCGCTGCGGCGCCCCGGAGTCGTCGCCAAGCAGGAGGTCATCCTCTCGGGACCCGGCGAGTCGCTGACCTTCACACACGACACCACGGACTCTGCGCTCGCGTACGCGCCGGGGATCCGTCTCGCCGTCCCCTTCGCCGCTCAGGCCAGCGGCGTGATCGTCGGCCTCGAGCACATGATCGATATCGGCATCCGCTCGTGATGTCACGGATCGGCGTCGGGCTGATGGCCGCGGCGCTCCTGGTCTACCTCGCCGTCGCGATCTGGCTTGCCGTGATGTTCATCTCGGTCGGCTCTCCGGTCTCGATCGGCATGGGCATCACGCTGCTGGTGCTGGCACCGATCGGGGCCTGGGCGCTGGTCCGGGAGATGATGTTCGGCTTCGGAGCGGATCGCCTCGGACGGCTCCTCGACAGCGAAGGCGGGATGCCTCCGGTGGAGACGGAGCTGACGCCGAGCGGTCGCATCGCACGGGCCGACGCGGATCCGCTCATCGCGCGATACGCCGCAGAGGCCGATGCGGCCGGCGACGACTGGCGCGCACGCTACCGACTGGGGGTCGTGCAGGACGCCGCCGGGCGTCGGAAGGATGCCAGGGCCAGCATCCGCGAGGCCATCCGCCTCTCGCGTCGCTGACCCCAGCCTCGTCCCTCAGGCGAGGGTGGCCTCGAGCGTGATCTCGATCCCTGCAAGCGCCTGAGACACCGGGCAGCCGGTCTTGGCGCCGGCCGCGATCTCCTGGAACGCCTCGGGCGTGAGGTTCGGCACCGTCGCGTTGACGTTCAAGTGACTGCCCGTGATGCCGACACCCGGCTTGAACGTGACCGACGCGGTCGTGTTGACGCGCTCCGGCGGGGTGCCGTTCTCGGCGAGCGCGTGTGAGAGCGCCATGCTGAAGCACGCGGAGTGGGCTGCCGCGATGAGTTCCTCGGGCGTGGTCGTGGTGTCGCTGCCCTCGCTGCGGGCCTTCCAGTTGATCGGGAAGGTGCCGAGGTTCGACGACGAGAACGCGACCGTGCCCGATCCCTCCATGAGCGATCCGGTCCAGGTGCTGGCGGCTTCGCTGGTGACGGGCATGATTCCTCCGCTTCTCGGGCCCCGCTCGGTGTGCGGGTCACGTAGCGGCCAGCCTACCGACGGGCCGGTCGGGACGGAACAGGAATCAGGCGGACGCGGCGCGACCGACGATGCCGGCGCGCTGCAACAGGAGGTAGAGCTGGCACCCCAGGCAGAAGGCGAACGCCGCGTTGAGGAAAGCGGCGATGAAAGCCGCTGCGGTGGCGATCGGAAGCGCCCACGGAACGCCGGCGAGATGCAGCAGGAGGCCGATGCCGACGACGAACAGCCCCACCCCCTGGGAGAACCGGGGCGGGCGCGGGTCTTCGAGCTCTGCCGGCGGGGAGAGTCGCGGGCGGACCAGCGTGCGGAAGACGACGCTCCACGGCGCGGTGCGCGGGGAGACGACACCCCACAGGAACAGGAGGGCGATCACGACCGCGAGCAGGAAGCCCGGGTCGAGCGCGCGTGCTCCCACGCTTGCGGAAGAGATGGCCCAGTCCCGGCCGGCGACGAATGCGAAGTCTGACGAGGGAGTGAGCGCGAACCAGCTGCCGGGGAGGCGAGCGGTCGATATCCCGATCAGCGCCAGGAACGTCGCCACGAGCAGCAGCAACGCGGTGATCGTCGCGGCGAAGCGCGGACCACGGGGATCGATGCCTGCGGGAGTGCTCATTTGTGTGCTCCGGTCTTCGCGCGTCAGACGGCGGCGAGGGCTTCTGCGAGGGCGTGCCGGTGAGGAACGCCATGGAATCGTGCGCGGACCGCGCCGGTGCCGTCGACGAGGAAGGTCGTCGGTGTCTGCAGCACGCGGTAGCGCGTCGAGAGATCGGGACGATGGGTCAGGTCGACCTCGACGTGCGTGAGCCCGTCCTGGTCGGAGACGTAGTCGCGCAGCAGTCGGCGCACCTGCGGGCACCGTGCGCACATCTCGGTACTGAACTGCACGAGGGTGGCACGATCACCGAGTCCGTTCGATGCCGCGTCGGCGGGATCGAATCGGAGGTTCCCGCCTCCGAGGCGTCTTCCGTCGCGACGCCGCAGCACGATGCCCACGACCGTCGCGAGCGCGAGGAGCGCAGCGGCGACGGCGAGAGCGAGGGCGGGCGACATGTGTCGAGATTACGTGCTCGGTCGGGGTGCGAGGCCGATGTTTCCGAGCATGACGAACCCTGATCCGCCCGGGGCGGTTCCGCCCGTGGCCCGGGGTGGGACGGTATCGTGGCTGTCATGAGCGCAGCCGTCCCGACTCCCTACGAAGACCTGCTCCGCGACGTCCTGGAGACGGGCACGCACAAGTCGGATCGGACGGGAACCGGGACCACGAGCGTCTTCGGCCGACAGATCCGCTTCGACCTGTCGAAGGGGTTCCCGCTCATCACCACGAAACGCGTGCACTTCAAGTCCATCGCCTACGAGTTGCTCTGGTTCCTCCAGGGCGACTCCAACGTCGGATGGCTGCGGGAGAACGGCGTCACGATCTGGGACGAGTGGGCGGATGAGTCGGGCGATCTGGGTCCCGTCTACGGTGTGCAGTGGCGGTCGTGGCCGACGCCCGACGGCGGCAGCATCGACCAGCTGTCCGAGGTGATCGAGCAGATCCGCCGCTCGCCCGATTCGCGCAGGCTGATCGTGTCGGCGTGGAACCCGGCCGACATCCCCGACATGGCCCTCGCGCCCTGCCATGCGCTCTTCCAGTTCTACGTGGCCGACGGCAAGCTCTCGTGCCAGCTGTATCAGCGCAGCGCCGACATGTTCCTCGGGGTGCCGTTCAACATCGCCTCCTACGCACTGCTCACGATGATGATCGCCCAGCAGGTCGGGCTCGAGCCCGGTGACTTCGTGTGGACCGGCGGCGACTGCCACGTCTACGACAACCATGTCGACCAGGTGCGCGAGCAGCTGAGCCGCGAGCCTTTCGAGTACCCGACGCTGCGCTTCGCTCGGAAGCCGGAGTCGATCTCGGACTACCGCTACGAGGACTTCGTCGTGGAGGACTATCAGCACCACGCCCCCATCCGCGCGGCGGTGGCGGTATGACCTGGGTCGGGCTCATCTGGGCCGAGGCTCACGGCGGCGTGATCGGCGCCGAGGGCGGCATGCCCTGGCACGTGCCCGAAGACCTGGCGCATTTCAAGGACGTCACCCTCGGAGCGCCGGTGGTGATGGGCCGCAAGACCTGGGACTCGCTGCCTGAACGGTTCCGGCCGCTCGCGGGGCGCGACAACATCGTGGTGACCCGACAGCAGGACTGGTCGGAGGATGGTGCTCGCCGTGCCGCCACCGTCGCCGAAGCCGTCCGCGGCCTGGACCGGGTGTGGATCATCGGCGGTGCGGAGATCTTCCGCCAGGTGATCGGGGACGCCGACCGACTCGAGGTGACCGAGCTCGATCTCGCTGTCGACGGTGACGCCTACGCGCCCGCCAAGACCGCGTGGCGACTCGTCGACGAGGGGGAGTGGCGGACTTCGCGCACCGGCATCCGCTATCGCTTCCTCGGATACGAGCGCTGATGCCCACCGCTCTTATCACGGGAGCCAGCGCCGGACTGGGGGCGGAGTTCGCCCGCCAACTCGCCAGGCGCCGAGCCGACCTCATCCTCGTCGCGCGATCCGAGGACGCGCTGCAGCAGCTGGCAGCCGAGTTGCGCAGTGAGTACGGGGTGGCGGTCGAGGTGCTCCCCGCAGATCTGGCCGATGAAGCCGGGGTCGAGGGCATCGCCGCACGGCTGCGCGACACTTCCGACCCGGTCGACCTGCTCGTGAACAATGCCGGGTTCGGGTTGCCGCTCCAGTTCGCCGACAACGACATCGACGACGAGGTCCGGCACCTCCGGGTGCACGTCGAGGCGTCGATGCGTCTCATGCATGCTGCTCTGCAGTCGATGCGCGGACGCGGAGGCCGCATCATCAACGTGGCCTCCGTCGCCGGCTTCATCTCCCGCTCCACCTATTCCGCATGCAAGTCCTGGCTGATCGGCTTCAGCCGCTGGGCGAACGCGGAGTACGCGCGCGACGGAGTGAGCGTCACCGCCCTCTGCCCGGGGTTCACACACACCTCATTCCACGAGCGGATGGGCTTGGCGGTGGGCGAGGAGGGCGTGCCGGGGTTCATGTGGTTGAACGCGCGCGACGTCGTCCGCACGGGGTTGCGTGATGCGGCCCGCGGCAAGTCCGTGTCCATCCCGTCGCTGCGATACAAGGCGATCGTGGGGTTGACGCGTGTGCTGCCCAGTTCGCTGACGTCGGGCGTCGCCCGTCGTGGTCGCGTCTGACGAGCGTCACCGCGTCCGCATGACGGTGACCCGAACCGATACGCTGGGTCTATGACGCACTCGGGCAACCCTTTCGGACAGGTTCTCGTCGCGCTCGTCACTCCGATGACGGCCGACGGAGAAGTCGATTGGCCCGCCGTCGAGAAGCACATCGATGACGTGATCACCGCAGGTGCGGACGGCATCGTCGTGACGGGAACGACCGGCGAGACCTCGACTCTGACGGACCCCGAGAAGCTCAAGCTCGTCGAGGTCGGCAAGTCGGTCTCGGCAGGCCGCGCCAAGATCATCACCGGTGGTGGCTCGAACGAGACGGCACACGCGATCGAGCTCTACAAGGCCAGCGAGAAGGCCGGCGCCGACGGCATCATGATCGTCACGCCGTACTACAACAAGCCCACGCAGGCCGGAATCCTCACGCACTTCCGCCTCGTCGCCGACGCCACCGACCTGCCCGTCATCCTGTACGACATTCCTGGCCGAACCGGTGTGCCGATCAAGTACGAGACGATCCTGCGCCTCGCGAAGCACCCGAACATCCTCGCGGTGAAAGACGCCAAGGGCGACTTCTCCGAGGTGAGTCGCGTGCTCAACCAGACCGATCTGATGTACTTCTCCGGCGACGATGCGAACGTGCTGCCGCACCTCGCGATCGGGGCCACCGGCCTCATCGGCGTCACGGCGAACGTCGCCGCCGCGCCGTACCGCACGATCATCGACGCGGTGAACGCCGGCGATCTGGCCACGGCGACAGCCGAACACAAGCGCCTCGAGCCGCTCGTACGCGCTGTCATGACGCATGTCCCGGGAACCGTCGCGGCGAAGTACATCCTGCACGGGCTGGGACGCATCTCGAGCCCGCGCGTCCGCCTTCCCCTGGTCGGTCCCGAGGAATGGGAGGCTGCGCTCATCGAGGATGAGCTCGACCTCGTCAAGAACGTTCCCGGAGCCGATTTCTCGAACTTCCGACCCGACCGCAACGCGGCTGCGGGTGGTGCCCTGCCGAAGGTGCACGGCACGACGCGCTGAGTCGCGTCCCCATGAACGAACGGACGCGCGGAGTGTCCGACTGAGGAGACAGCATGTCCATTCCCCTGGTAGAACCGGCCCCTCTCGCTGAAGGGACGCTGCGGGTCATCCCGATCGGCGGGCTCGGCGAGATCGGTCGCAACATGACCGCTTTCGAGTACGACGGCAAGATCCTGATCGTCGATTGCGGTGTGCTTTTCCCCGAGGAGCATCAGCCGGGCGTCGATCTGATCCTTCCGGACTTCGAGCCCATTCGTGACCGGCTCGACGACATCGTCGGTGTCGTTCTGACGCACGGACACGAGGACCACATCGGCGCCGTTCCGTACCTGCTGCGCCTGAAGAGCGACATTCCGCTGATCGGTTCGGGCCTCACGCTCGCGCTGGTCGAGGCGAAGCTCAAGGAGCACCGGATCAAGGCCTTCACCCTCACGGTGAAGGAAGGGCAGCAGGAGCGGGTCGGGCCGTTCGATCTCGAGTTCGTCGCCGTCAACCACTCGATTCCCGACGCTCTGGCTGTCGCCATCCGCACCCCCGCCGGCATGGTGCTCGCCACGGGTGACTTCAAGATGGACCAGCTGCCGCTGGACGGCCGGATCACGGATCTGCGGGCCTTCGCACGCCTCGGTGAGGAGGGCGTGGACCTGTTCCTCGTCGACTCGACCAACGCCGACGTCCCCGGCTTCACACCGACCGAGCGCTCGATCGGTCCCGTTCTCGATCAGGTCATCGCCAAGGCGCCTCGCCGCGTCATCGTCGCGAGCTTCTCCAGCCACGTCCACCGTGTGCAGCAGGTCATCGACGCCGCGTACGCCAATGGTCGCCGCGTCGCGTTCCTCGGTCGGAGCATGGTGCGCAACATGACGATCGCCGAGCAACTCGGCTACCTGAAGGTCCCCGACGGGGTCCTCATCGACTTCAAGAAGGCGCGCGACCTCCCCGACGAGCAGATCGTCTACATGTCGACCGGTTCCCAGGGTGAGCCCATGGCGGTGCTGAGCCGCATGGCGAACATGGACCACGCGATCGAGATCAGCGAGGGCGACACCGTCATCCTCGCCTCCAGCCTCATCCCGGGCAACGAGAACGCTGTCTACCGCGTGATCGACGGTCTGACCAAGCTCGGCGCGAACGTCGTGCACAAGGCGAACGCGAGGGTGCACGTCTCCGGACACGCTGCCGCCGGCGAGCTGATCTACTGCTACAACATCCTGAAGCCGAAGAACGTCCTTCCGGTGCACGGCGAATACCGGCATCTGATCGCGAACGCCAAGCTCGCGCAGGACACGGGTGTCCCGGAGGCGAACACGATCATCGCCTCCAACGGCACGGTGATCGACCTGAAGGACGGCGTCGCGAACGTCGTCGGGCAGCTGGATCTCGGGTTCGTCTACGTGGACGGCTCCTCGGTCGGAGCTATCACCGATGCGGACCTGAAGGACCGACGCATCCTCGCCGAAGAGGGCTTCATCTCCGTGATCGTCGTCGTGGATGCCGCGACGGGCCGCATCATCTCCGGGCCCGAGATCCACGCGCGTGGTGTGGCCGAAGACGACTCCGTCTTCGACGACGTCGCGCCGAAGATCGTCGCGGCGCTCAAGGAGGCGGCGGGCAACGGAGTGCGCGACACGCACTCGCTGTCGCAGGTCGTGCGACGCACGATCGGTCGCTGGGTCAACCAGCGACTCCGCCGTCGGCCGATGATCGTCCCGCTCGTCATCGAGGCGTGACGGCAGGGAAGACCTCTTCCCATTCTCGGCTGCCCGACATCCCGGCGTAACACCGTCGTCCTAGGCTCGCGTCATGGACAGGGGCATTGCCCTTCGCAGGGCTGCGCAGACGGATGCGAAGTTCCTCGGCGACATGCTCGTCGAGGCCGCCAACTGGCGCGCCGGGGGAGTGCGTCCGCGCCACGAGGTGCTGACGTCCCCGGAGCATCGACGGTATCTCGCGGGCTGGAAGCGGATGTCCGACGACGGTCTGGTCGCCACCGACGGCGATGACGTCCCCGTCGGTGCCGCCTGGTATCGGTTGCTGCCGCAGAATGCCCCGGGATTCGGCTTCGTCGGTGCCGCTGTCCCTGAGCTGATCATCGGAGTGCACCCGCTCTGGCGTGCTCGTGGGGTCGGACGCTCTCTCCTGCGCGGCGTCGTGCAGCTCGCGGGCGCGGAGGGGCACCTGCGGATCAGCCTGAGCGTCGAGCGAGACAACTTCGCGCGCAACCTGTACCGCGCCGAAGGATTCACGGTCGTGGGGGAGGGGCCGATCCGCGACACGATGGCACGTCGCACCCGATAGCTGGCGTTGCCCGGATCGGTGGAAAGCCGCGTCATTACGCGGAGATGTCGGCTGTTGGACGTAACGTGAGAACCATGGCCAGGAGTACCACGAAGACAGAGCGCGCCTCGACCAGCGCGCCGTCGCGCCCGAAGCGGCAGACCGCTACCAAGGCCCAACCCGCTCCCAAGAAGTACATCGACGAAGCCGACAAGCCTCCGGTAGCCGCCCGGGCCTGGGTCGGGTTGGCGCACGGCGTCGGCGGCCTCTTCCGCGCCTTCGGTCCGGAGACTCTCGAGAAGGACGATCGTCGCGACGGGTTCCCGTTCCTCCTGGTGATCCTGGCGGTGCTCGGTGCGGTCAACGAGTGGTTCTTCATCGGCAACGAGGTTGCCACCAACATCAGTGCGTACTCCGTCGGGCTCTTCGTCGGTCGCGTGGCGTTCATCATGCCTGTGCTGCTGCTCCTGTTGGCGGGCTGGTTGTTCCGCCATCCTTCGTCGGTCCACGACAACGGCCGCATCGGTATCGGCTTCGGCATGTTCGTTCTCGCACTCGCGGGGATTTTCCACGTCGCCGGTCCGCGTCCGCATCCGAGTCAGGGGATGCCCGCACTCAGCGAGTCCGGAGGGCTCCTGGGCTGGCTGGTCGGGCAGCCGCTCACGTATCTGACCGACATCCCCGCCTACATCGTGCTGTCGCTCCTCGTAGTGCTCAGCATCCTGATCCTCACCAAGACTCCGCCTAACCGCATCGGCGCCCGCCTCGGCGACCTCTACGCCTGGATGTTCGACGCCGAGCGCCCGGAGAAGCCTGCGAAGGACGTCGCTGCGATCGACGACGCCGACAAGGTCGACGACCCCGACGTGCTGCCATGGTGGCGACGCAACAAGACCGGGCGTGAAGAAGACCCCGACGAGGGCAATCTCGGCTCCGATGACATCACGGCTCTCCTCACGACCTCCGACCCGACTCCGGCCTACGACCAGGCTGTCGTCGTCGAGAATCCCTACGACGCCGCCACCGAGGTGCTGTCCGATGTCCGGTCGGTCGCCGATTCGCTCGCTGAGCAGCAGACCACGGCTCTGCTCGATGATTCCTCCGACACCGGAGAGGTGCCGGAGCTTCCCGGCCTCGACGGTTTCGGCACGGAGGGTCCGGGCGACCGTGGGCCGCAGGCCCCCGTCACGCCCTACATCCTTCCCTCGCCGGGCCTCCTGGTCGAGGGACCGCCGCCGGTCATGCGCTCCGAGGCCACCGACAAGGTGATCGAGCAGATCACGAGCGTGCTGTCGCAGTTCAAGGTCGACGCGAAGGTCACCGGCTTCTCGCGCGGGCCGACGGTCACGCAGTACGAGGTCGAGGTCGGACACGGCGTCAAGGTCGAGAAGATCCTGCAGCTGAGCAACAACTTCGCCTACGCCGTGGCGTCGAACGACGTCCGCATCCTCTCGCCGATCCCGGGCAAGAGCGCGATCGGCATCGAGATCCCCAACGCCGACAAGGAGATGGTCGCGCTCGGCGATGTGCTGCGCTCGCCCGCCGCCCAGAAGAGCACACACCCCATGACGATCGGTGTCGGCAAGGACGTCGGCGGCAACATCGTCATCGCGAACCTCGCCAAGATGCCGCACCTCCTGGTCGCCGGTTCGACGGGCTCCGGTAAGTCGAGCTTCGTGAACTCCATGATCACGAGCCTGCTGATGCGGGCGCGCCCCGCTGACGTACGTATGGTCCTGATCGACCCGAAGCGCGTGGAGCTCACCAGCTACGCCGGCGTCCCGCACCTCATCACGCCCATCATCACGAACCCGAAGAAGGCAGCCGAGGCGCTGCAGTGGGTCGTGAAGGAGATGGACATGCGGTACGACGACCTCGCATCGTTCGGCTTCCGCCACATCGATGATTTCAACCGGGCCGTGCGTGCGGGCGAGGTCGAGGTGCCGGTGGGCAGCGAGCGGGTGCTCAAGCCGTACCCGTACCTCCTGGTCGTGGTCGATGAGTTGGCCGACCTCATGATGGTCGCCCCGCGCGACGTCGAGGATTCGATCGTCCGCATCACTCAGCTTGCTCGTGCTTCCGGCATCCACCTGGTCCTCGCGACGCAGCGCCCGAGCGTCGACGTGGTCACCGGTCTCATCAAGGCCAACGTCCCGTCGCGGCTCGCGTTCGCCGTCACCAGCGTCACAGACAGCCGCGTCATCCTCGACAGCCCCGGTGCCGACAAGCTGATCGGGCAAGGTGACGCGCTGTTCTCGCCGATGGGCTCCTCGAAGCCGTTCCGTCTGCAGGGTGCGTGGGTCGACGAGAAGGAGATCGACGCGGTCGTCAAGCACGTCACCCGCCAGGCTCGTCCGGACTACCGTCCCGACGTCCAGGAGGCGATGGAGCCGACGAAGAAGAAGGAAGTCGACGAAGACATCGGCGACGATCTGGAGCTGCTGCTCGCGGCAGCCGAGCTCATCGTCTCCTCGCAGTTCGGGTCGACGTCGATGCTCCAGCGAAAGCTGCGTGTCGGCTTCGCCAAGGCGGGTCGTCTCATGGACCTTCTGGAATCGCGCGAGATCGTCGGACCCTCCGAGGGGTCAAAGGCCCGCGATGTGCTGGCCACGGCTGAGCAGCTCCCGCAGGTGATGGCGAAGCTGCGCGGAGAGGATGCTCCCGCGTCGTCCCCGGCTCCGTCTGCTCCGGCGGCCCCTCCGGTTCCGCCCATGCCTCAGACGCACGATCCGATCGCCGCCCAGTACGAAGGTCTCCCCGAGGTGGAGGCCGAGGGCGGCGACGAAGACGCCTGGGGCCTGACGGGGCGCGACTGATGGCGATTCCTCGGCAGTTGCCCAACGCCATCACCGTCGCGCGCATCCCGCTGGCGGTCATCTTCTTCGTGCTGCTGCTGCTGGGCGGTACCTACGGTCTCCCCGAGCCCGGCCTCCGCTGGGCGGCCGCCATCATCTTCATCGTCGGGATCTCCACGGACTGGGTCGACGGTTACCTCGCACGCAAGTACGACATCGTCAGTGACTTCGGAAAACTCTGGGACCCGATCGCCGACAAGATGCTCACCGGAGCGGGCTTCATCGGTCTTGCCATCCTCGGCGAGGTCAGCTGGTGGATCGTCGCGGTCATCCTCGTCCGTGAATGGGGGATCACGATCCACCGTCTGATGGTCGCGAGCGAGCATGTCGTGGCAGCAGCCTGGATGGGCAAGATCAAGACGGCCTTCCAGGGCGTCGCCCTCGGCTGGGCGCTGCTGCCGCTGCATGTCCTCATCGGCCTCGAGGCCTGGACGATCATCACGTTCGTCCTGATGCTCATCGTGCTGGTCCTCACGGTGGCCAGCGGTATCGACTACGTCGTCGCGCAGATGCGTGGATCGCGCCAGAAGCGAGCATGAGCGAAGCGGTCACCGTCGCACTGCTGTCGGCACTGACTCGCCGCGGCTGGACTCTGGGAGTCGCGGAGTCACTCACGGGTGGTGCGCTGTGCGCCGAGTTCGTATCCGTTCCGGGAGCCTCCAAGGTCCTGCTCGGCGGCGTTGTGGCCTATGCGACCCCGGTCAAGGCAACGGTCCTCGACGTGGGCACCGAGCTTCTCGCCGCACACGGACCGGTTCATCCGCAGGTCGCCCGGCAGATGGCCGACGGCGTGCGCCGTGTCGTGAGTGTGGACGGTCTCGCGGCCGATGTCGGGCTGTCGACGACCGGTATCGCCGGCCCGGATTCTCCCGACGGCCAGCCGGTGGGAACGGTTCACATCGGGATCGTGACGCCGGAAGGCTCCTCGACGAAGGCACTGCACCTGAGCGGTGACCGCGATGCGATCCGTACGCACACGGTGACGGCGGCTCTGGCGGCGTTGCTCGAGATGGTCTCGGAATAGCGACGGCCCGATGACGGTTGTTACCGATGTGCTCACATTCAAACCACAGAGTGCAGGGGTAGATTTCGTGCAGACCAGGAGTACTAGACTGGCTGTCTCATCGGGGGAGACCTCGAACGATCACACGGGGAGGAGGTTCCGATGATTCTTGTACGGCAGGAAATCGGCGATGTGCTGAGGGACTTCCGCCTGCAGAAGGGGCGCACGCTCCGGCAGGTCGCAAGCAAGGCGTCGGTGGCGCTCGGCTACCTCAGTGAGGTCGAGCGGGGCCAGAAGGAGGCATCGAGCGAGATCCTCGCATCCGTCGCCGATGCCCTCGACGTCCCCATCTCGACGATCATGCGCGAGGTCGGAGATCGCATCTCCGTTCTCGAGGGCATCCAGGTGTTCCCGGACGTCGTTCCCGACGACCTCGTGGCGTCGATCGAGCCCCAGCTCTCGCTGCACTGAGCGCAGCGTGCGTGTGAGCAATGCGTCGTAGCGAGTTCATTCGCGCCGTCGACACCGAGTTCCAAGCCCGAGCTTCTTCGCTGGTGAACGATCTCGGGTTGTCGGCCTTGCATGGCCGCACGGCACTCGAAGCGCTGGAGGACGGTACGCCGCCGCGGGAGATCTGGCTGGCGCTGTGCGCCGAGATGGACGTTCCCGAGAGCCGGCGACACGGTGTCGGACGGCAGGAGCCGCGCGGGCGCTGAACCCCGGCGGAATGTCCGCAGGTTACGGGACATGGCGTGCGATCTTCGGCGTGTCGTCGAAGATGTGTTCGAAACGGGCGTAGTCTTCTGCACAAGTGGTTCAGAGCTTCTGCTCTCCACCGAATGCGGGTTCACCGAGACGATGTCGGTGGCCTCTCGTACGGTGGAAAACAAGCCGAAGAGCCATACGCCTTGTCGGAGAGTTCTTCCCAACCGGGACGAGCCGCGACAGCCTACAGGCGGCACCACGCGCGCAGAAGGAGCACATCATGCCATCACCCGCCGACCGCGAGAAGTCCCTCGAGACCGCCCTCGCTCAGATCGATCGCCAGTTCGGAAAGGGCTCGGTCATGCGGCTGGGCAGCGATGAGCGCGCCCCCGTGGCCGTCATCCCCACCGGCTCCATCGCCCTCGACGTCGCCCTCGGCGTCGGAGGTCTCCCGCGTGGCCGTATCGTCGAGATCTACGGACCCGAGTCCTCGGGTAAGACGACCCTCACGCTGCACGCGATCGCCAACGCCCAGCGCGCCGGCGGCATCGCGGCTTTCATCGACGCGGAACACGCGCTCGACCCCGACTACGCGGCGAAGCTCGGCGTCGACATCGATGCACTTCTGGTGTCGCAGCCCGACACCGGTGAGCAGGCGCTGGAGATCGCCGACATGCTCGTGCGCTCGGGCGCCATCGACCTCATCGTCATCGACTCCGTCGCAGCGCTCGTGCCTCGCGCCGAGATCGAGGGAGAGATGGGTGATTCCCACGTGGGTCTGCAGGCGCGACTCATGTCGCAGGCGCTGCGCAAGCTGACCGGTGGTCTCAACCAGACCAACACCACCATGATCTTCATCAACCAGCTCCGTGAGAAGATCGGCGTCTTCTTCGGCTCGCCCGAGACCACAGCCGGTGGTAAGGCGCTGAAGTTCTACGCGTCGGTCCGCATGGACATCCGTCGTATCGAGACGCTGAAAGACGGAACCGATGCGGTCGGAAACCGCACCAGGGTCAAGGTCGTGAAGAACAAGATGGCCCCGCCCTTCAAGCAGGCGGAGTTCGACATCCTCTACGGTGTCGGCATCTCGCGCGAGGGCAGCCTGATCGACTTCGGCGTCGAGCACGCCATCGTGAAGAAGTCGGGTTCGTGGTACACCTACGACGGCGACCAGCTGGGTCAGGGCAAGGAGAACGCACGCACGTTCTTGCTCAACAACCCCGACATCGCGCTCGCGATCGAGACGCAGATCAAGCAGAAGCTCGGCATTGGCGGACCGGCGGCCGTGCCTGCTGCGGCAGACGAGCTCGCTGAGCGTCGTCCGGCCTGATGAATGACACTCGTGGGGGCGATCCTGACCGGATCGCCCCCATCATTCCCCTTTTCGGGCGGGCCACGAAGAATGTCGACCCGGTTTCGATAACCGCGAGCGTTGGTGACGACAACTCTGGTGACTCTCCCGAGCGCGCAGCCGATGTAGGCCTGTGGCGGTCGACGTGGCATTCGCCCGACGGTGCCGCTCCCGCGGCGAACCGGGCCGAATCCGGTAGTCCGAGCGATCGTCATCCCGCGCGAGGGGCATCCGCCAGATCGGGTTCGCCGACATCGAGTTCCACGCCCCGACTTCATGCCCTCGGGGCTCTGACCGCGTCTCAGGACGATATCGAGGAGTCGGTCGATTCCGACGAGATTCGAACCGCAGCCGAGGAATCCCTCGTGCGAAAGCTGCGGACCCGGTCCCTCTCGGTCTCCGAAGCCCGTCAGGCTCTCCGAGGGCACGGTCTGGAGAACGGCGTGATCGATGACGTGATCGAGGATTTCTGTCGTCGTGCCTACCTCGACGATGCTGCACTCGCCAGCTCTCTGGTGGCGTCCGGTGTCGAGCGGAAGGGTCAGGGGAGGGTTGCGCTCGCGCGCGCGCTCGCTCAACGAGGTATTCCGCGGGACGTGATCGACGGTGCACTCGACGAGCTGCCGGACGACGACGATGAGCGCGCTCTGGAATTTGCGCGCATCAAGGCGCGTTCTCTGAGCCGACTCGACAATGACACCGCCCTCCGGCGTCTGGTGGGACAGCTCTCACGACGCGGATACAACGGGTCCGTGGCGATGAAGGCGGCCAAGCAGGCGCTGCGGGAGACAGGCTCGAATGCGTCGAGCTCCGGCGTCCGGTTCGTCGATTCGGAGTGAGTAGGCGACGCAGCAACCGCACCCGCACGGCTCGTAGAATGGGTCGATCATGACTATTCCGCGCAGTGAACCGACGATCATCAGCGCTTCGTCGGCAGCCGTCGACGAAGACGGCCGCCAGCGCTCGTACGAGGTGCGCACTTTCGGGTGCCAGATGAACGTGCACGACTCCGAACGGCTGTCCGGCTCGCTGGAGAGCGCCGGTTACGTCCGTGCTCTGGACGGGGCCGAAGCGGACGTCGTGATCATCAACACGTGCGCAGTTCGCGACAATGCCGCAGGAAAGCTCTACGGCACGCTCGGGCATCTCGCCTCCGTCAAGCGTCGCAAGGAGGGAATGCAGATCGCGGTCGGCGGCTGCCTTGCCCAGATGGACAAGCAGGCGGTCCTCGACAAGGCGCCCTGGGTCGACGTCGTGTTCGGCACGCACAACATGGGGTCGCTGCCCGGGCTGCTGGAGCGCGCGCGTCACAACGGCGATGCAGAGCTGGAGATCCTCGAGTCGCTCGAGGTCTTCCCGTCGACTCTTCCGACGAAGCGCGATTCGGCGCATAGCGGATGGGTGTCGATCTCGGTCGGCTGCAACAACACGTGCACGTTCTGCATCGTCCCGAGCCTGCGTGGCAAGGAGAAGGATCGGCGCCCCGGTGACATTCTGAACGAGATCCGGCTTCTGGTCGAAGACGGCGCCATCGAGGTCACGCTCCTCGGGCAGAACGTGAATTCCTACGGTGTGGAATTCGGCGACCGGCAGGCGTTCGGAAAGCTGCTGCGTGCGTCTGGCGAGATCGAGGGGCTCGAGCGCATCCGCTTCACGAGCCCTCACCCCGCTGCGTTCACCGACGACGTGATCGATGCCATGGCTGAGACCCCGAGTGTGATGCCGCAACTGCACATGCCGCTGCAGTCCGGCAGCGATCGAATCCTCAAAGCGATGCGACGGTCGTACCGCAGCGAGCGCTTCCTCGGGATTCTCGATCGTGTTCGCGCGCGCATCCCGAACGCCTCGATCACGACCGACATCATCGTCGGTTTCCCTGGTGAGACGGATGAGGACTTCGAAGACACGATGCGCGTCGTCGAACAGTCCCGCTTCGCGTCGGCCTTCACCTTCCAGTACTCGATCCGAGAGGGCACTCCCGCCGCGACGATGGAGGAGCAGGTGCCCAAGGAGGTCGTCCAGGAACGGTACAACCGTCTGATCGCACTCCAGGAGCGAATCTCCCTGGAAGAGAACCAGAAGCAGGTCGGGCGCCAGGTCGAGGTGCTCGTCTCGACCGGCGAAGGTAAGAAGGACGCCGAGACGCACCGCCTCACCGGCCGCGCCGAAGACAATCGCCTGGTCCACTTCGAGGTCACGGCCGGCTCAGACCTGCCGCGCCCCGGCGACATCGTGACCGTGACCGTCACGCGTGCGGCCCCCTTCCACCTGCTCGCGGATGACTCGACCGGAGCACCGTTGCAGATCCGTCGGACGCGCGGGGGCGACGCCTGGGATCGCTCGCAGGCGGAGTCGTGTGCGGTTCCGACGCCGGCGTCGGATGGCGGCCCTCGTGCCGTGTCGCTCGGCCTGCCCACACTTCGTGTCGGGGTGTGAGCGAACCGCGCCTCTGGGCGATCGTCGGAGCAACCGGGACAGGGAAGAGCGACCTCGCGCTCGACCTGGCGGAAGCGCTCCGTGCTCGCGGCAATCCGGCCGAGGTGGTGAACGCCGACGCGATGCAGCTGTATCGCGGGATGGACATCGGCACCGCGAAGCTGCCCCTGGCTGAGCGACGCGGAATCCCGCACCATCTCTTCGACGTGCGCGAGGTCTACGAGGAGGCCGCAGTCGCGTGGTATCAGCCGGTGGCTCGAGAAGCGATCGACGCGATCCATCGGCGAGGCGGCGACGCGATCCTCGTCGGAGGCTCCGGTCTGTACGTGTCGAGCGTCGTGTACGAGTTCCACTTCCCGCCGCGCGACGCCGCGATCCGGGAACGTCTCGAGCGCGAGTTGGAATCCGAGGGTCTCGAGGGCCTGCTCGAACGTCTCCGCGCGCAAGACCCTGCGGCTGCGGCGAAGGTCGACCCGCGCAACAGCCGGCGCGTCATCAGAGCGCTCGAGGTTCTCGAGCAGGGAAGCAGCACGCACGGCGCCGCGCTCCCCGAACGCCCCGTCCTGTGGCATCCTCGGACACGCGTGATCGGCCTGCACGTCGAACGGCAGGACCTGGTGGCGCGCCTCGATGCCCGTGTAGAGCGGATGTGGGAGGCAGGTCTCGTCGCGGAGGTCGCCGATCTGCGCGCGCAGGGCCTCGAACGCGGTATCACGGCTCCGCGGGCCATCGGCTACGCCCAGGCGCTGGGGCAGCTCGACGGCGCCCTCACCGAAGCCGACGCCATCGCACAGACACAGGCACTCACCCGCCGTTACGCGCGGCGGCAGGTGTCGTGGTTCAAGCGGTATCCGGAGCTGGAGTGGTGGTCCGCACCCGCCGATGCGGAGGCGCTGCTTCGCACCGGAACCGCCTCGGACTGACCGAACTTCCGCGATGTCGGTGAGGGCTGCGAGGCTGGGTGCATGACCACGCACTTCTTCACCGCCTCCAGCCTCGACGGCTTCATCGCGACGGACGAGCACTCGCTCGACTGGCTGCTGACGCAAGACGTCGATCCCGATGGCCCGATGGGCTACAACGCGTTCGAGAAGAACATCGGCGCGCTGGCGATGGGTTCGTCGACGTACGAATGGGTGATGCGTCATGAACACGGGCGGTGGGGCTATACCCAGCCCACCTGGGTGTTCACGCACCGTGAGATCCCGCTCCCTGGTGGTGCCGATGTGCGGCTGACACACGACGACGTGAGAAGTGTGCACGCCGAGATGCTCGCTGCTGCCGCGGATAAAGACATCTGGGTCGTCGGTGGGGGAGACCTCGCTGGGCAGTTCGCCGACGCGGGACTGCTGGATGAAATCTGGGTGCAGTATGCGCCCGTGACGCTGGGGTCCGGCGCGCCGCTGCTCCCGCGCAGGCTCGATCTGGAGCTCCTGGAGGTCGCACGCAACCGGAATTTCCTCTGTGGACGCTACGCCGTCGTCTCGACGGGAGCTACGGCGTGAGCGGGTCGGCCGAGCCGCGGGAAGACGCGGCCGCCGAATGGACGGTTCGTGCTTTCGAGGAGGCTGACACGGAGGCTGTCGTCGTGCTCTGGGAAGAAGCAGGACTCACGCGGCCGTGGAACGATCCGCACCTCGACATCGAACGCAAGCTCGCGGTGCAGCCGGACGGCTTCCTCGTCGCCACGACGCAGGACGCTGAAGTGGTCGGATCGGTGATGGCCGGATACGACGGTCATCGCGGGTGGCTGTACTATCTCGCCACGGCAAGTTCGCACCGTGGCCTCGGAATCGCACGGGCACTCGTGGGGGAGGCCGAGCGTGTGCTTGAGGCGATGGGATGCCCGAAGGTGCAGCTCATGGTCAGGGAGGGAAATGAGGGTGTTCTCGGCTTCTACGACTCGCTCGGCTACGAGCGCTTCACTGTATTGAACACGGGCAAGCGCCTCGTCTCCGACCAGTAGTCGCCTTCTCTAGACTGGGGGGATGGTCGCATTCACCAAGGGTCACGGCACGGGCAACGACTTCATCATCATCGCCGATCCCGACGGGGCGCTCGATCTGACGGTGGAGCAGGTCGCGGTGCTGTGCGATCGCCACTTCGGAATCGGCGCCGATGGCATCCTTCGGGTCGTCCGCTCTGCGGCCATCCCCGACGGCGCGGCTGCGCTCGCGGAGGAACCCGCGGCCGAGTGGTTCATGGACTACCGCAACGCCGACGGCTCGATCGCAGAGATGTGCGGCAACGGCATCCGGGTGTTCGCGCACTACCTCGTGCGTGCAGGACTCGCGACCATCGAACCGGGATCGACGTTGCCGATCGGTACTCGAGCCGGTGTGCGCGACGTGACCCGTGGCGCCGCGGGATATCAGGTCGACCTCGGCCTGTGGAAGCTCTCCGGAGACGATCCGCTGGTGCGCGTCGACGGACTGCCGGTCACCCGCCCCGGTCTCGGAATCAACGTCGGCAACCCTCACGTGATCGTGGCGATCGCGTCCGAACACGAACTCGCGTCGCTCGAGTTGCATCGCACGCCGGACCTCGACCCCGTTCTGCCTGCTGGCTCCAACGTCGAGTTCGTCGTTCCGGGCGAGCCGTTGGTGCGCGACGGAGTCGGGCACGTCCGCATGCGTGTGTTCGAGCGTGGCGTCGGTGAGACCTTGAGCTGTGGCACCGGTGTGGCCGCCACCGCACTCGCCGTGCGGTACTGGGCGGGGGAGAATGCGCCGAACAACTGGCAGGTCGAGGTGCCAGGCGGAACTCTCGGAGTGCGCATGTTCCCGGCAGAAGACGGAGAGCACGTCGCCCTGTCGGGTCCGGCGCAACTCGTCTACAGCGGAGAGATCGACCTGCTCTGACGGGAGCCTGACGCGGCCGACGCCAATAGCGAGCCGCCGACGAAGCGGTCAGAGTCCGGATAGCGCGATCGGCTCGGTCGGCGGTGTCCCATGCTTGCGTACCTTGAGGATGCGGTAGCCCTTGCCGGTGGCAGTGCGGAAGACGCTGTAGCCGGGGTGGAAGGTCGAGCCGATCCAGCGCTGCAGCGAATCGGCACCGAGATTGCGCTGGACCACGAGCCAGGCATCGCTGCGCTCGTCGAGCCTCGGTATCCACCGTTCAAGCAGGCCGTGCAGCTCGTTCTTGCCGACGCGGATGGGCGGGTTCGAGCGGATCGTGCGGAACGTGATGTGCTCGGGAACATCGTCGGGCAGAGATGCGTTGATATTGGTGAGCCCGAGGGAGGCGGCATTGCGCCGAACCAGATCGAGGGCACGCTCGTTCACATCGACGGCCCAGATCGTCGCATGCGGTGCGGCGAGGGCCATCGAGATGCTGACGGGGCCCCAACCGCTGCCGAGGTCGAGAAGGTTGCCTCCCGGGGGAACCGGGGGCATGTTGGCGAGGAGCACTGCAGTGCCGGCATCCAGCCGATCCGGGCTGAAGACGCCACCCGCGGTGGTGACTTCCAGCTCTCGGCCTGCGAGCGATACACGGATCCTGCGCAGATTCTCGGGGCTTGCCGGGGCCGCAGTGAAGTAGTGGTCAGACCCCATACGGTGAGCGTACCGGACAGCGCGGGCTAAGGTTAAGGCTCGCTACAAAACCCCAGAGACAAGGAACGGATGACGGATACCACGACACCCTCCAACGGCGACAACACCGTCGATCGCGTGCTCGCGAACGCAGAGAAGCGCTCGGACCTCCACGTGTTCGGAGCAGCACAGGCGCTGCAGGACGAGTCGACCGCCGCGCACGCCAGCACGGACGGGGCGCAATGGGACCTCGAGGACCGTCACGCGCTCCGTCGCGTGGGCGGACTCTCGACCGAGCTCGAAGACGTCACCGAGGTCGAGTACCGCCAGCTGCGCCTGGAGAACGTCGTGCTCGTCGGCGTGTACCCGCAGGGTGCTCAGGAGGATGCCGAGAATTCGTTGCGCGAGCTCGCCGCGTTGGCGGAGACCGCGGGTGCTGTCGTTCTCGACGGTGTCCTGCAGCGCCGCCCGCACCCCGATGCGGCCACGTATCTCGGGCGTGGCAAGGCTCAGGAGCTCAAGGACATCGTCGCCGCGGTCGGGGCCGACACCGTCATCGCCGACACAGAACTGGCACCGAGCCAACGACGCGCGCTCGAGGATGTCGTCAAAGTGAAGGTCATCGACCGCACGACCGTGATCCTCGACATCTTCAGCCAGCATGCGAAGAGCCGCGAGGGCAAGGCCCAGGTCGAACTCGCTCAGCTCGAGTATCTGCTCCCTCGTCTTCGCGGCTGGGGTGACTCCATGAGCCGCCAGGCCGGTGGCCAGGTCGGTGCCGGCGGTGCGGGCATGGGCTCCCGCGGCCCCGGTGAGACCAAGATCGAGCTCGACCGGCGACGGATCCGCACCAAGATGGCTCTCCTGCGTCGACAGATCCGTGACTTCGGGCCGGCTCGGGAGGCGAAGCGTGCTGAGCGCAAGCGCAACACGATCCCTTCGGTGGCGATCGCGGGTTACACCAACGCGGGCAAGTCGAGTCTGCTCAACGCGCTCACCAGCGCCGGCGTCCTGGTCGAGAACGCCCTGTTCGCGACGCTGGACGCGACCGTGCGCCGTTCGGAGACCGAAGACGGCCGTGTCTACACGCTGACCGACACCGTCGGTTTCGTCCGCAACCTCCCGCATCAGCTCGTCGAGGCCTTCCGGTCGACGCTGGAGGAGGTCGGAGAGGCTGACGTCGTGCTGCACGTCGTCGATGCGTCGCACCCCGACCCGGCCGGTCAACTGCAGACGGTGCGCGATGTGCTGGGCGATGTCGGCGTGCGGGACCTCCCGGAAATCATCGTCTTCAACAAGGCCGACCTGATCGACGACGACGAGCGACTGGTGCTCCGCGGTCTGCAACCGCATGCGCACTTCGTGTCGTCACGGTCCGGCGAGGGCATCGCAGAACTGCGGGCCGTCATCGAAGAAGCCCTCCCGAAGCCGGCGATCGAGGTTCACGCGGTGATCCCCTACGATCGCGGCGACCTCGTGGCGGCCATCCATGAGACAGGGATGCTCCTCGGGGTGGAGCATCAGGAGGCCGGCACGGCTGTGCACGCACGGGTGTCCGAACGCCTCGCGGCAGAACTCGCCCCCTTCACAGTCGGCAGCTGACGCGCCTCAGCGGGCGAGGAAGCGCGCCTCGACTGTCGCGGAGATGACGATCTCCTCCGGCTCGTATTCCATGGCCGGGGCCGCGTCGGCGGCGAATCCCACCCCTCCACGGGCTTTCATCATGGGTGCACCCGGCATCGGCTGCCCGCTCGAGATGAGGCCGACATCGGCGATCTCGAGCGGCGTGACCTCGTCGAGGCCGAGAGCCCCCGCATAGGCTTTGGCGCGAGTCACGGCGGCGCTGACGGCCTCGGCGGCCACCTCCCGCTCGACCTGAGTTCGCGTCACGGGGGTGAGGTGCCAATCCACCCACCCCACATCGACGCCGTCCCACGGAGAGATGTCGGACACCCAGATCGAGAGCTCGGATGCTTCGGCGAACGTCGCGGTGAAGTCGATGCTCGCGTAATAGACGGGTGCGAGGCGCTTGCCGTCGTTGTTCCACGGGCGCTCGGCTCGCACGGAGAGTCGCTTGCTGGTCCAGTCGACGATGCTGCCCGCGTCTGCCCTCTCGGTGATGCTGCCGCGCACGGGCTCGGCCAGCCGCATCACGTGTTCGACGACGGTCGTTCGCTCGGAACCCTCCGCCCGCACGCTCACACGGATGGTGGCGCGCTCGGGGGCGATACGCGCCTCGTGCTCGCCGCGGACGGTGACGGTGACTTCGCTCATGGGCCGACTCTACGCCAGCAGTTCCGACCTCCACGGAATGGCGGAGAGCCGGGGAACGTTGTAGTCTGTGATGCTCGGGTGTTCGTCGCTCGAGATGGTAATTCCACAGTGTGACAGCGGCTCCTTCGAGAGAAGGACCACGGGGCTGATCGGTTTCGACAGCGCCTGTGAATCCACGAGAAGCGGGCCGAGGATGCAGAGTTATCTCGTTAACGCTCTCTGCAAAAAAATAGTTGCCGAAACCAAGCGCAACGACTTCGCCCTCGCTGCATAAGCGAGCCCGATAGTCCGTCAGGCCGTATGTGATTCCGATACGGATCCTGGCGTCATTTAGGAATCTTGCTGCGTGATGGCGTCTGGACGTCACGTGGGACTCTTCCCAGGCTGGGCTCGTCGACTTAGGTGTCTGTGACAAAGGTCGGAGCCGAGTAGAACGTCTTCACAGACTGCGCCCGGAGAAGGCGTGGAGACTCAGCGTTGGACGGGGGTTCGATTCCCCCCAGCTCCACCAAGCCGTTGTCACAGAAGAAGCCCCGTGCTCTCCTTTTCAAGGAGGTCACGGGGCTTCTTCGTGTGCGGGAAAGGGGGTCATTCCACCGTCTGCGTGTAGGGCACCGTGAGAACGGCGTCCGCATAGCCCGCCGCGGAGAAGCGGATCGTGATGATGCCGTCCCAGAAGGCGCTCCCGCCGTTCGGCGTCTCCGCGCCATACATGATGGGTTTCGATGTGTCACCGTCGTAGATCGACACAGTCGGAATCGACGTCGTCCCTGCCGCCGCGGAATTGCCGAGGACGACGGTGGGGTGGAGCTGGTTGTCGGGTGCTCCCTGCAGGTAGGTCCAGCCGGTGACACCGGCGTCGATGGGCGGGGTGCCTCCACCATAGACATACATACCCTGTGCACCCGCGTTGTCTCCCGTGCCCTGCCAGGTGATCGTCGCCGTCACATCGGTCGGGGCCGGAGCAGCGGGGGAGAGCACGAGCTGACCGGACAGGGTGAATTCCGAACTCCACTGCGGACCGGTGAAAGTGAGGACGACACCGGTCGCGTCGAGCGCGCCGCCACTCGCCGCGTGGGCCGGCGTGGCGACGGTGAGGGCGACAACGGGAACCGACCACGCTGCGGCACCGATCACGGTGCGGCGAGAGATTGCGGGACGGGCCGGGAGAGAAGGTTCGTCGAGCACGGAGCATCCTTGGGGAGAGATGAAGCGTCCGACAGCAGAGGGCCTCGGTGCGTGCAAGAGAGTAGCAGAGACGAGCGGATGGGGAAGCGCGAGGGGCCTCCGCTGGTTTCGACGGGGGACCTATATTGAGGTCTGTGGAATCGACCCCCGAAACCGACTCGACCGGTCTCACCCGAGCCGAGGTCGTCGAGCGCGTCGCGTCCGGGAGGACGAACGCCTTCGTGGCGGACACGAGCCGAAGCGCGTGGAGCATCGTGCGCGCGAACGTGTTCACACTTTTCAACGGCATCGTCTTCGCGTGCTTCTTCGTCCTCTTCCTGGTCGGGCGTTGGCAGGATGCGCTCTTCGGGCTCGCGGCCTTCGCGAACGCGATCATCGGCTGTGTTCAGGAGTTCCGAGCGAAGTCGGCCCTCGATCGCCTCGCGCTGATGAACGCGCCGCGTGCGCTGGTGCTCAGGGACGGTGCCGAGGAGGAGATCGCCCCCATCGAGGTGGTGCTCGATGAGGTGCTCGTCTTCCGCGCCGGTGAGCAGGTGCCGGCCGACGCTCGGATCTTGACGGCGCGTGGGCTGCAGATCGATGAGTCGATGCTGACCGGCGAGTCGGACCCGGTGGAGAAACAGCCGGGCGACGAGGCGCTTTCGGGCGCGGTGGTCGTCGCGGGCGAGGGCACCGCGCAGGCGACCCGCGTGGGCGCCGACTCTTATGCCAACCACTTCGCGGGTGAAGCGAAGCGCTTCTCGCTCGTCTCCAGCGAGCTCCGTTCGTCGGTCAACCGGGTCCTGAAGTGGGTGAGCTGGGTGATCGGGCCGGTGGGGCTTCTCGTCCTGAACGCGCAGATCATCGTCACCGGCGGGTACGCCACCGTCTTCTCCAGCGGCGCCTGGGTACAGGCCGTCGTGAACACCATCGCCGCATTGACAGCCATGATCCCGCTCGGGCTGGTGCTCATGACGAGCATCGCCTTCGCCGTCGGCGCATCGAAGCTGGCGCGCAGGCAGGTTCTCGTGAATGAACTCCCCGCGGTCGAAGGACTCGCCCGGGTCGATGTCGTCTGCCTCGACAAGACGGGCACGCTCACGGTGGGGGAGATCGGGTTCGACGAAGCTCACGAACTCGCCGGCCTCACATCGGAGCGTGCGGCGGCGGCAGCTTTGGCGCTGGGCTGGTATGCCGCGTCTCCGGATGCGAATGCCACGGCACGATCGATGCGAGCGGCGTATCCGGCCGGGTCACCGCTCACGGTCGCGGAGTACATTCCCTTCTCTTCCGCGCGCAAGTGGAGTGCGGTCTCCTTCGCGGAGATCCCCGGCACCTGGGTGATGGGTGCTCCGGAGATGGTGTTCGGCGATGCCGCGACCTCGGATGAGACCGAGCTCGGGCGGACCGTCACCGCCCTCGCAGAGACCGGACGTCGCACGCTGGTCCTCGGACACGCGGAAACGGCGCTGTCCGAGGCGGATGTCGATGCCGAGCGGCTTCCCGATGCTGTGGCCGCTTCCATCGTCCTGACCTTCCGCGAGCAGGTCCGCCCCGACGCCGCCCAGACGCTCGAGTACTTCGCGCGGCAGGATGTGGGCATCCGGATCATCTCGGGCGATAACCCGCGCACTGTCGCGGCGATCGCGCGCGAGGTGGGATTGGACGTCGCCGAGGGCTTCGATGCACGTCGCCTTCCCGACGACGACGTCGAACTCGCAGACGTGCTCGAGACGCACACGGTGTTCGGACGCGTCTCACCCGAGCAGAAGAAGCGTATGGTCTCGGCCTTGCAGAGCCGCGGGCACACCGTGGCGATGACCGGAGACGGTGTCAACGATGCTCTCGCGATCAAAGCGGCCGACATCGGCATCGCGATGAACTCGGGGTCGCCCGCCACGAAGGCGGTGGCGCGGCTCGTGCTGCTCGACGGTCAGTTCTCTCACCTGCCCGATGTCGTCGCCGAAGGGCGTCAGGTCATCGCGAACATCGAACGCGTCTCGATGCTCTTCCTGAACAAGACCGTGTACGCCACGCTGCTCGCGATCATCTTCGGGGTGTTCGTGCTCGAGTTCCCGTTCCTCCCGCGTCAGCTCTCCATCACCGACGGCCTCACGATCGGCATCCCGGCGTTCTTCCTCGCGCTCATGCCCAACGCGGCGCGCTATGTGCCCGGGTTCCTCCGGCGGTCGTTGAGCTTCGCCATCCCCTCGGGGATCGTCGTGGCGCTCGGCCTCACGTGGTTCACCTTCGTCGCGCGCGGGCTCGGGGCAGACGAGGAGCAGCTGCGCACCGGAGCGACCGTCATCCTCGCCGTCGTCGGCATCTGGGTGCTGGCTGTCCTCGCCCGCCCCCTCAACCGTTTCAAGGTGCTCGTCGTGGGAGCGATGTTCGTCTTGCTCATCGCCGTGTTCTCGCTTCCCCTCGCGCGACGGTTCTTCGTCCTCGTCGATCCGGGGGAAGACGTCGCGATCGCGCTCACCGGGATCACGATCGTGATGGTCGCTGCGATCGAGCTGGTGCGCATCGTGCATCGCCGGCTCGTCCTGAGGGAGGAGCCGACAACGGTGCCTGCACCGGCGGCCGAGCCGGGCGTCGGTGCCGATCGTGGGCTGGCGACGGTCATCACGACGGCGGTCGCGGTGCTCTCCTACGTGTTCGGGATCCTCGCGACGGGCTTCGGCATCGTGGTCTTCCTCGGACGCTACGATCCGGACGTGAGCGCCTCCGCGTTCTCGCTCGCGGGCGCGGCCATCGCGCTGTTCGGCCTGCTGGTGTTCGCGGTCGCCGCCGGTGTCCGCCGGGGAAGTGGGCTCTCGCGGCTGCTGCTCACCATCTTCCTCGGGGTCGTGATCGCGCTCAGTGCGGTCGTCCTCGTCTTCGGAGATCGGTGGGACTGGGGGGCAGCCGTCACCGCCGTGGTCGCTGCCCTCATCGTCGTCCTGCTGTGGACGCCACCGGTCGCCCGGGGGTTCCGGCCCGTCCTCGAGAGCTCGATGGGGAGGGCAGCGCCGTAGCGACGTCGCGAGCTCGAGTGGAGCTCAGCCGGTCCACTCGATGAGGATCAAGCCCTGACGCGTGTCCGCGAACCGGACCCAGCCGTCTCCGAAAAGATAGGTCATCCCGTAGCCGTCTTCATCGAGTCCCATCGCGTATCGCGGGTCCTCTGTGAAGTAGACGCCGTCGGAGCCGTCTTCCCGTTTCCAGCCCTCGGCGAGGAGACCGGCCTGAGCCTGTGCGGCATCCTCCGTGCTCAGGGCCGACCAACCATAGAGCTGCCCGTGGTCGGACGCGACGCTGTAGTCGGCCCAGAAGCACAGCAGCCCGTCGGTCAACTCCTCGCCCCCGACGACGAACTCCTTCGGCTGTGCCGTCCATCCCATATCGGTGAACGCCGAGACTGTTCCCGCCGAGATCATGGATTCGCACGTGAGCTCCGCGGGACGCTCCGGCGCGCTCGAGCTCGCGGGTTCGGGCGTCGCAACGGGGCTGGGGGCGACGGCCTCTGCCGTGGGTGTGGGTGTGGCCGGCGGCTCCGCAGGTGCTCCGCACGCCGTCAGTGCCACCAGAAGCAACAGGACGCCGGCAGCGGCGGACATGTTGCGGGGGGTCATGGTGCGTCTCGTGATTCGGGTCAGTCGTGCAAGAGGTTCAGGAACTCGTCGTGGAGAGTGCCGTTGGTGGCGAGTGTCGAGCGCGCCGATATCGTCTCGGCGCCGTCGACGGCGGTCATCCGTCCTCCGGCCTCCCGGACGATCGGCACCGCTGCGGCGATGTCGTACTCCTTGACGTCGAACTCGGCGACCATATCGATGCGCCCCTCGGCGAGAAGCATGTAGGAGTACACATCGCCATACGCTCGGTCGCGCCAGACGCGCGCCGCGACTCTGAGGAGAGTGTCGAGTCGTCCCGCGTCGGACCACTGTGCGATGCTCTGGAAGCTCACGCTGGCATCGTCGAGTGATGACACGGCGGAGACCTGGAGTCGGCGGGGCTCGCCGTCGGCGGCCGTCCAGGAGCCTTGGCCGGCGGCTCCCCACCAGCGTCTGCCGAGTGCCGGCATGCTGACGACACCGACCTGGGGAACGCCATCGATCGAAAGAGCGATCATCGTGCCCCACAGGGGAACGCCGCGGAGGAAGTTCGCCGTGCCGTCGATGGGGTCGATGATCCACTGGCGGTGCGTCCCGCCCTGCGCGCCGAACTCCTCGCCGAAGATTCCGTCGTCGGGTCGCTCGGTCTCGAGGATGGCGCGGATCGCACGCTCCGTGGCGAGGTCGGCGTCGGTCACATGCGACTTGTCGGCCTTGGTCGAGACCTCGAGGTCGGCGGCGTCGAACCGCGGGAGCGACTGGGCGTCGGCGGCGTCGGCGAGGCGGAGAGCGAGGGCGAGATCGCTGCGCAGGTCATTGGCGTGAGGGGAGGCGGTCACGCTCCCAGGATAGTCGGCGGAAGAACGGGCGCTGAGGGCCGAACGGCCATGTTTCCGAGCGCGACGGGGACCGGCACGCCCGGGCCCGGCTCGATTTCGCATGGGGCCGGTCGGCTGGTAATGTAATTCCTCGGTCGGGGTTATCCCGGGCCACGCACCTCTAGCTCAATCGGCAGAGCAACTGACTCTTAATCAGTGGGTTCTCGGTTCAAGTCCGAGGGGGTGCACGGATCAGCCTCGGAAACTCTCGCCAGTTTTCGGGGCTTTTCTGCTTTCTTGTGGATGTGGGTGCGTTCGCCGATCCGGTCGGCCCCGAAACCGCGATTCTGGGGACTCGCAGAGAATGCCGTTATATCGCGTAATGGGTCCTCTTCAGGGCCGTCTCTCACACGGGGACAACCGCGTCGCCGTCATCGAATGGGCCGCTGTGAAGCAGCGCATCCGAGGCGGTGGGGCTTCGACAAGAAAACTGGGGAACACCGTGTATAGAAGAGACCGACGCGCTCGCGCGCGACGCACATCCATCACATTCGTCGCTGCCGCTGCGGCAGCACTCATCGGTTCGATCGCGATCGGGGGAGCGGGAACAGCTGTCGCTGCCGAATACGACCATCCTGCAGCGATAGATCCGGCATCGATCACGGTCACCACCGTGGACGGCGATGAAACCTTGGCGCAGTACGACCAGATCCGCGTCGACGCCGACTGGTCGGTGCCGGACGGTTCGCTCGGCGGCGAAACGTTCGGGTTCACGCTCCCGAGCCAATTCGCCCGAGCCGGCCTGACGTTCTCGGTGCCCTCCACCGAGGACCCGAGCAAGATCGTCGCCGAATGCGCCGTCAGCAGCGACGCGGCACCGGTCGTCACCTGCACGCTCACGGACTATGTGAACGGGCGCACCGACGTCAACGGTTCGCTGTGGTTCCTCGCCAGCGCGGACGAGCAGACCACGCAGACGACGCTGGAGTTCGTCGTCAACGGCCAGATCACCCGCGTCGAGACTCCCGGCGGCGGGATCGTGCCCCCGGCGTCGCCGCCGACGGACCCACGGAAAGTCTCCTGGCAGACGGACGACGGCAACATCGCGTGGCAGCTCGATCTCCCGGGCGCGAAGTTCCCGGGAGCAGAGTCGATCATCATCGACGACGTGTTGACCGCACCTGGCGGCGGGTTCGCCGAACACCACAACGAAGACGGCAAGCTCGTGGTGTGGAGCACGGACGCCGACAACGGTGACTACCGGACGATCACGAACTGGACCGGCTCCTGGAACGAGGCGGGCACCGCGTTCCACCTGGAGATCCCCGGCGCGATCGACACCGCGCGGACGTACTCCGTCAGTTACCTCACGGTACCGAGCTCGCAGGCCGACGGTACCTCGTTCAGCAACGTCGCCAACGTCAACGGAATCGTCCTGCAGGACCGCGAGGTCTGGCAGGTCACCGGTGGCGGTGACGGAGACGGAACCGCGACCGGCGCATTCACCCTGACCAAGGCCGTCGCCGGCTCCGGAGCGACGGACGTGCCTGCTGGCACCGAGTACACGGTCCGCTACAGCTACGGTGACCCGGCGGTGGAGAACACCGTCGCCGTGACCACAGGAGCGGCGACCGCTCCTGTGCGCCTCCCCGCCGGCACCGTCGTCACGCTCGAAGAGCTGACCCCGCCGGCCATCGACGGCATCGACTGGGGCACCCCGGCGTTCTCGGGCACGGGAGTACGTGTGACTGAGGATGGCGGTGCACAGGTCACCGTCGGCGAGGGCTCGACGCTCGCGATCACTCTCACCAACACCGCGACCGAGAAGCCGCCGGTAGTCCCGCCGACCGTGCCTCCCACACCGGAGACTCCCGTGACACCGCCGACGGACGTGACGCCGCCGACGGAGCTGCCGCTGACCGGCGAGTCGCTCGCCACGACCGGTGGCGATGTGCCCGCCGTCATGCTCTGGAGTGCCGGTGCCGCGCTCGTTCTCGGTGTCGCACTCACCACCCTGGCCGCCGTGCGCGCCCGGCGTCGGGCGATGCAGGGCTGATCCACGCATCGGGGTCGACGCCGTCAGAGAATTCGCTTCGCGGTGTCAGCCCCGCAGCGTGCGCGGGGCTCCCTGCGCACGCTGAACGCGCTCAGGTCCGGAGAAGCCCTCAGGCCACGGCGATGACCGTGCCCTCGGTGAGGAGGCGCAGCTGGTCGAACGTGAGCGGCATGACGGTGTGCGGGTGGCCGGCCGCCGCCCACAGCTCGTCATGGTGCTGGAGGGTGTCGTCGAGGAAGGTGCGCAGGGGCGCCGGGTGCCCGACCGGTGCGACCCCGCCGATGGCCTGACCTGTCGCCGAACGGACGACGGCCGCCGGTGCCATCGCCACATCGCGTGCGCCGATGCTCGCGGTGAGAACCGCGAGTTCCGCACGGTGGCCGCCGCTGGTCATGACGAGGACGGGCTCTCCGTCTGCGACGAACACGAGGCTGTTCGCGATCGCGGCGACGTCGCACCCGATCGCTGCCGCCGCCTCCGCTGCGGTGCGAGCCGAGTCCGGCAGGACCCGGATGGAGGTATCGACGCCCGCGGCCTCGAGGTGCCGTTGCACGGCTCGGCTGCGTTCGGGAAGGGGCGTCTCTTCACTCATCGCACCACGATATCCGAGCGTGGTGGTGCCGGATCGGGCGTCGATGACCGATCCGGCACGGAAGGGGTGCTCAGGCGGCGTCACCTACGAGGATCGCTGCGGCGTCCTCGGTCGCGGCATCCTCCGGCTCGTCGTCGATGTGTGCGAGCGCGCGACGCCCGAGGAACACCGTCAGCGCCGCGAGGAGGACCGATGCCGCCGCGAACAGGTACGGGACGGTCGCGTTGAACGCGTGCCAGAGCAGCGCCGCGATGGGAGGCGCCATCGCGCCACCGAGGAATCGCACCGCGGAGTACGCGGACGATGCCACGGACCGGGGGAGATCCGTCGCCTCCATGACGGCCTCGGTGAGCACGGTGTTCATCACCCCGAGCAACAGCCCGCCGATGACGATGCAGACCACGAGGGCGGCTGCGCTCTCGACCACGAGCCCCGCGGCGACGAGATCGAGCGCGAGCAGCGGCAGCACCACGAGGATGATCCGCGTGCGCGGCATGCGCCGCATCAGCACCGGCGCCACCCAGACACTCGTGACCGCGAGAGCGACGCCCCAGCCGAAGAACGTGAATCCGATGCCCATGGCGCCGAAACCCAGCGGGAACGGCGAGAAGGCCAGCAGCACGAAGAACCCGATGTTGTAGAACAGGGCGGCGATCGCGAGGATCGCGAGGGCGGGGCGGCGAAGGGCCGTGAACGGGGCGGAGAAGGGCACGGGGACCCGTTTCTCGCCCGGCCCGCGCAGGAGCACGAGCACGGCGACGAACGCGATCGCCATCAGCACGACGACGCCGAAGAAGGGGCCGCGCCAGCTCTGCTCGCCGAGGAGGCCGCCGAGCAGTGGCCCCACCGCGATGCCGAGGCCGAGCGCTGCTTCGTACAGGATGATCGCGGCACTGCTCCCACCGGACGCGGCACCGACGATCGTCGCGAGCGCGGTCGAGATGAACAGCGCGTTGCCGAGTCCCCAGCCTGCTCGGAAGCCGATGACGGCATCGACGCTGCCGCTGAGCGCGCACAGGAGAGCGAACACGACGATGAGTGCGAGGCCGATGAGCAATGTGGCCTTGGCGCCGATACGGCTGGAGATCCAGCTTGTCACCAGCATCGCGAGGCCGGTCACCAGGAGGTAACTGGTGAAGAGCAGTTCCGTCTCCACCGGCGAGGCCTGAAGCGACTCAGCGATCGCGGGGAGGATCGGATCGACGAGTCCGATTCCCATGAAGGCGACGACGCATGCGAAGGCGACGGCCCAGACCTGCGCCGGCTGTTTCCACACCGAGGGGGTGGCGGTGGTGTTCACCGAGATTCTCCTGTTCGTTCCGTAGTGGTGTGCGCGGCGAGGATCTCGGCCGCGCGGGTGAGCGTGGACCAGTCGTCGTCGCTCAGCGCGGCGAACCGGGGCGCGAGGGTCTCTCGGAACTCGGCGCGCCAGGCCGCGACGGCGGTGGCCCCCTTCGGGGTGATGTCGACGACGGTCGCTCGCGAGTCGTCCGGGTCGGGGGAGCGCCGCACGAGCCCGTCCTTCTCCAGCATGCCGAGGAGGCGGGTCATGCCGGGTTGGGTGGTGCGCGCAGCGGCGGCCAGTTCGCCTACGCGCCTGGCGCCTTCCTGCTCGAGGAGGCTCAGCACCCGCCATTGCGCGGCGGGTGCGTCGTTGCCGGCATCCTGCGCCGCGATGCGGCCCAGCGCGTAGCCGGATAGCACCAGCGACGCGATAACGTCCGAACGATTCATACCAAAGAGTATATACCTCGCGGTATGTAATTGTCGGTTAGCGTCGCGCGTTCGCTATCCGTGCAGAGAGTTGATGGGCGTGTGCGAGCAGAGTGCGACCGAGCTCGGCCATGCGATCCGGACCGAAGCGGAACTCGACACCGGTCAGACTCAACGCCCACTCCGGGCGACCGGAGCGATCGAAGACCGCGGCGCCGATGCCCCAGCTGCCCTCGACGATCAAGCCGGGATTGACGGCGTATCCGCGCTCCTTGGTCTCGGTCAGTCGGGCGCGCAGTGCGCGCGGGCGGTGCGTCGGCCCCCACGCGCTCTCGAGGTCGGGATGCCGCTCCAGATAAGCGTCCACATCATGGTCAGGCAGGAAAGCCAGGATCGCGAGCCCCGCACTCGCGACACCGAGGGGGAACCTCACCCCCTCGCTCAGGACGAAGGAGCGGATCGGGAAGGAGCCTTCCTCCCGAAGCAGGCACACCGTCTCGTCGCCCCGACGCACGGAGAAGAATGCGCTCTCCTCGGTCTTGACCGCCAGTGACCGGACGATGTCCCGTGCGAGCGCGGTCACGTCGTAGCGCGCGGCGGCGACCGAACCCATCAGAAACAGCTCGGGGCCGGGCATCCACCGGGTGCTGTCCTCGTCGCGGTCGACCAGCCCCTCGAACTTGAGCGCGCTGAGCAGGCGATGAGTGGTCGAGCGCGACAGCTCGGCTGCCCGGGCGAGGTCCTGGAGGCTGGCGCCCTCCGCGCCGGCGGCGGTCACCAATCGGAGCAGGCGAGCCGCGCGAGCGATGGCCTGCGCGCCGGGGATGGAGCGGGCCGTGGATTCCATATCGTGGACGCTACCTCCGGATCTGACCACATCGCAAGACTTGATCGTTGCGCCGAGGGCCGAAGAGCGGATGCTGGAGGGAGGCACGAATTCGAAGGAGCAGACGTGATCGACAAGCAATGGGACTCGGCAGCGCACGCCGTGTCCGACATTCCGGACGGAGCCTCGTTGGCGGTCGGCGGGTTCGGGCTGTCAGGCAACCCGATCGCGCTCATCGAAGCCCTGCTGGCCCAGGGCACGACAGACCTCAGTGTCGTGAGCAACAACTGCGGCGTGGACGACTGGGGGCTCGGCGTCCTGCTCGCGGCGCAGCGCATCCGCAAGATGACATCGTCGTACGTGGGGGAGAACAAGGAGTTCGAGCGCCAGTTCCTGAGCGGCGAGCTCGAGCTCGAGCTCACTCCCCAGGGGACTCTGGCCGAGAAGCTCCGGGCAGGAGGATCGGGGATCGCGGCCTTCTACACGCAGACGGGTGTGGGCACCCAGGTCGCAGAAGGCGGGCTGCCCCGCCGTTACAACGCGGACGGTACGATCGCCGTCGCCTCCCCGGTGAAAGACGTCCGTTCCTTCGATGTCGACGGCAACTCTGCGGACTTCGTGCTCGAGGAGGCGATCACCACGGACTTCTCGCTCGTGCACGCCGCTCGCGGCGATCGCCACGGGAACCTCGTCTTCAACAAGGCGGCGCGCAACTTCAACCCGCTCGCCGCGATGGCCGGACGCATCTGCATCGCTCAGGTCGAACAGCTCGTGGAGCCGGGGGAGCTCGACCCGGACAGCATCCATCTTCCCGGTGTCTTCGTGCACCGCATCGTCGAGTTGGGCACCGACATCCCCAAGCGCATCGAGCGACGCACCGTCGCCGTGGAAGGAGCCTGAGATGGCACTCACGCGAGACCAGATGGCGGCCCGCGCGGCAGCCGAGCTGCAGGACGGCTCCTACGTCAACCTCGGAATCGGATTGCCGACGCTCGTGCCCAACCACGTGCCCGGCGACGTCACGGTGGTCCTCCAGTCCGAGAACGGGATCCTCGGCGTCGGGCCCTACCCGCGCGAAGACGCCGTGGACCCCGACCTCATCAACGCGGGCAAGGAGACGGTCACGACCCTGCCCGGCGCGGCGTTCTTCGACTCCGCCACCAGTTTCGGGATGATCCGCGGCGGCAAGATCGATGCCGCGATCCTCGGCGCGATGCAGGTCTCGACGAGCGGGGATCTCGCGAACTGGATGATCCCGGGCAAGATGGTGAAGGGCCCCGGCGGTGCCATGGATCTCGTGCACGGCGCCGCTCGGGTGATCGTCCTGATGGAGCACGTGGCCAGGGACGGGTCGGCCAAGATCGTGGGCGAGTGCTCGCTCCCTCTGACCGGTCGCGGAGTGGTCGACCGGATCATCACCGACCTGGCCGTGATCGACGTCACGCCAGAGGGGCTGACACTCGTCGAGACGGCCCCGGGAGTGAGCGTGGACGAGGTCATCGCCGCGACCGAGTCGCCGCTCACCATCCACCCGGATCTCCTGCACGAAAGGACCTCGCACCATGAATGACAACGACATCGTCATCGTCGCCGCCGCCCGTACACCGCAGGGGCGGCTGAAGGGCCAGCTGGCGGCCTTCACTGCGCCTCAGCTCGGATCCTTCGCGATCCGGGGCGCACTGGAGCAGGGCGCCGTCGATCCGGGGGACGTCGACGCGGTGATCGTCGGACAGGTGCTGGCCGCCGGCTCCGGTCAGAACGCCGCGCGGCAGGCGGCCATCGGGGCCGGCATCGGCTGGGACGTCCCGGCCCACTCCGTGAACAAGGTCTGCCTGTCGGGTTTGACTGCGATCATCGACGCCGCCCGGATGATCCGCACCGGCGACGCGGACGTCGTCGTCGCCGCGGGGATGGAGTCGATGACGCGGGCCCCGCACATGCTGATGGGATCCCGCGACGGCTGGGCGTACGGAAGCGTCGAGGTGCTCGACCACATGGCGTACGACGGTCTGACCGACGCCTACGACCGGGAGAGCATGGGCGCGTCGACGGAGCGCCACAACGCGCGTTACGAGCTCACGCGGGAGGCGCAGGACCACGTCGCCGCGCTGTCGCACCAACGAGCGGCCGCCGCGCAGGAAGCAGGTGTGTTCGAGGCCGAGATCGTCGCCGTCGACGTGCCCCAGCGTCGGGGTGAACCGGTTCGCGTGACGAAGGACGAGGGTGTGCGCCCCGACACGACGGTCGAGACTCTCGGCGGCCTGCGCGCGGCCTTCGCGGAGGGTGGATCGATCACCGCGGGGAACTCGTCCCAGATCTCCGACGGCGCATCGGCCGTGGTCGTCACCACGCGGCGCACGGCCGAGACCAAGGGCTGGTCGGTGCTCGCGTCGGTCGGAGCCAGCGGCCAGACGGCCGGCCCGGACAACTCCCTGCAGGCGCAGCCGGCACGCGCGATCGAGCGCGCGTGCGAGAAGCAGGGGATCGCACCCTCAGAGCTCGATCTCGTGGAGATCAACGAAGCATTCGGCGCGGTCGTCGCCCGCTCGCAGGTCGAGCTCGGGCTGGACGAGGGCATCGTGAACATCCACGGCGGAGGGATCGCGATCGGACACCCGATCGGTGCATCCGGCAACAGACTCGTGGTGCACGCCGTTCACGAGCTCGTGCGTCGCGGCGGCGGAACGGCTGCCGTCGGCCTGTGCGGCGGTGGCGGTCAGGGCGAAGCGCTGATCCTCACTCGGTGAACGATGCGCTCGGGGCGCGCGGCGTCAGCGCCGTGCGTCCTTGGCGTGATCCTGCGTGTCGGCGAGGGCCTTTTGCGAACGGAACTGGAGTCGCTGGGCCTTCTTCGCCTTCTTGACCGACTGCGGCGAGTCGGCATCGACGAGCACACCGCGTCGTTCGCGGTTCATGTCGATCACCGCGCCGACAGCGAGCGCCATCGTGATGCCCCAGCTCAGCCAGGACAGCAGGGAGCGCCAGGTGATCGGCTGCTCGCGGGTGCCGCGGAGCAGCGAGACCCCTGCAGAGATCGCAGCGACGAGTCCGGTGCTGAAGAGGTAGCGCATGCCCCCACGCTACCTTCCCGTGCCCCAGGTCGTCCCGAGCCTTGACAACCCCTCCCTGATCCTGTCAGGGGAGTACGTCGTGAACGACAGGCGGAGCGTCCGTCGATCGGGCGTCCCGGAGTAGAACGAGACGCCGGGCACGTAGGCGACATCGTTGGTCAGCGCGCGCCCGAGCGACTCGGCGGCATCCATCCCCTCAGGCAGCCGTGCCCAGACGAACATGCCGCCGTCGGGCCGATTCCACGTACTGCCGCTCGGCAGCGCGGCAGGCAGGGCTTCGAGCATCGCGTCGCGCCGGGCGGCGTAGGCGTCGCGGATGCGCGTAAGCGCGGGCTCGCCGCGACCTGAGAGGAGGTAGTGGGCGGCCGCGGCCTGGTCGATGGTGGAGGTGTGGAGGTCGGCGGCCTGCTTCGCGATCGTGACGGTAGGGCGGATATCCGCAGTCGTGCGTATCCATCCGATGCGCAGCCCGGGTGCGATCACCTTCGAGAAGCTGCCGAGACTGATGACGTGCTCCGGTGCCAGCTCGGCCAGCGAGGGGAGGGCCTCACCCGAGTACCGGAGCTGGCGGTAGGGCTCGTCCTCGATGATGCGGAATCCCCGCCGCTGTGCCACGGCGGCGATGTCGTGGCGCGCCTCGAGTCCGTGGGTGCGGCCGGTGGGGTTCTGGAAGGTGGGCACCGTGTAGAAGAACTTCGGGCTGTGCTCGGCGGCCAGCCGGTCCAGCGCTTCGAGATCCAGCTCGTCCCCGTCGTAAGGGACGCCGATGACGCGCGCCCCGGCCAGCGCGAAGGTCTGCAGCGCCGCGAGGTAGCACGGCTCTTCGACCAGGATCGTGTCGCCCGGGTCGAGGAGCGTCGTCGAGATCAGACCGAGCCCCTGCTGCGAACCCGTCGTGATGATGAGCTCGGACGCGGTGGTCGACAACCCGTCCTCCGAGTACCGTCGGGCGACTTCCTCACGGAGTCGAGCGTCGCCCTCGGATGCCGAGTACTGCAGCACACCGGGGGAGTCGAGCACGGCGTCGAATGCTGCGCGGATGCCGTCGACGTCGAAGAGCTCGGGTGCGGGAAGGCCGCCCGCGAACGAGATGACCTCCGGACGCTCGGTCAGCGCGAGAAGGTCGCGCACGGGGGAGGTCTTCGCGGTGCCCGCGCGCTGCGAGCGCGGGGGCAGAGAGAGTGCGGCGGCGGCGTGCGGGGCAGTGGGCAACGGGGGTCCTCTCGAGGAGCGAGGTGCGGGGGTGTCGCCCAGGATAGACCCGTCGCGAACCGCTCGTCTCTCGGCAGATGCCCTGGCACATCCGCTATCCTGGGGGCGTCGCGGCTCGCCGCGGCCGCAAAAACCGTGTATCTACCGGCCGTCGGCATCCCGGCGGACAGCGGCGGCACCCGACTTCGCGTCTTCGACGCGCGAGAGCCATGACACGCGAATCAGCACCCCCACAGATCATCGAGCCGAGCCCGAGTCTTCTGCGTCTCGCCGGACTTCCCTACTTCCTCATCGCCTTCGTCGCGCGACTTCCGTTCGCCATGATGGTCGTCGGCGTCCTGACCGTCGTCGTCTCGGCCCGAGGGTCGCTCTCGCTGGGCGGGCTCACGTCGGCGGCCGTCGGCCTCGGGACGGCGTGCTTCGGTCCCCTTCTCGGTGCCGCCGCCGACCGGTTCGGCCAGCGGGTGGTCCTGGTCGTGCTCGCACTGGCGAACGGCGCCATGCTCCTGCTCTTCACCTTCGTGGTCTACGGGGATGCCGCAGACGGCTTCGTGCTGCTGGCGGCGGTCGGCATCGGCGCCACGGCGCCGCAGGTCGCTCCGCTCTCGCGTTCGCGTCTGGTGACCATCATCGCCGATCGGATGCCGGAGGCGCGTCGCGCCAAGACGGTGTCCGGGACGATGGCGTACGAGTCCGCGGCCGATGAGACCGTGTTCGTCTTCGGGCCCTTCCTGGTCGGCATCCTGGCGTCCGCGTTCGCACCCTGGGCTCCGCTGGTGGGCGCTGCCGTGCTCACCGTCGTCTTCGTCGGCGCTTTCGCGTTGCACCCCAGCGGACGTCACGTCTCGCAGGACCGCGACGCGGATGGGCGGGCGCCGTCTGCGGTCTCGGAACTGTTCCGGCCACAGCTGCTCATCGTCGTCCTCGGAATCCTCGGCGTGGGAATCTTCTTCGGGACGATGCTCACGTCGCTGACGTCGTTCATGGCCGACCGCGGTGCGCCCGAGCAGGCCGGTCTGCTCTACGGAGTGATGGGTGTCGGTTCGGCGGTGCTCGCGCTGGGTGTCGCGTGGCTTCCTCCGTCCTTCTCGATGCGGGCACGGTGGCTCGTCTTCGCCGGCATCCTGCTCGCCGGAACGCTTCTGCTCGGCTTCGTCGACTCGCCGGGAACGATGATGCTCGCGCTGGCGATCATGGGGATCGGCATCGGCCCCACCCTGGTCACGCAGTACAGCTTCGGGGCCGCACGCAGCCCGCGTGGACGCTCGGCGACGGTCATGACGATGCTGGGCTCCGGCGTCGTGGTCGGGCAGTCCATCGGCGCGGCCGTGGCCGGGGAGATCGCCGAGAACATCGGAACGTCAGCCGCGCTCCTGTTGCCGATGATCGCGGCATTCATCGCCTTCGGTGCAGGCGTGGCGAACTGGGCTCTCAGCAGTGAGAGGCGCCCCCGTTCGTCGGTGACGGTCTGACCTCCGGCAACGGTATTCCGCGATCCTGGGTAGGTTTGATTCCATCGCTGATGTGAGGAGTCCCCCTTGACCGCCGCAGATTTCGTCGTCGTCGCCAATCGCCTCCCGGTCGACCGGGTGGAGGGCCCTGACGGCGAGGAGGTCTGGCGCACGTCTCCCGGTGGGCTCGTAGCCGCTCTCGAGCCGATGATGCGCAACGTGCACGGTGCGTGGGTGGGCTGGGCGGGGCAGGCGGATGTCGAGCTGGAGCCGTTCGAAGCCGGTGGCATCGAATTGGTTCCCGTCGCGCTGAGCGCGCAAGAGGTTGCGGAGTACTACGAGGGCTTCGCGAACGACACGATCTGGCCGCTGTACCACGACGTGATCGCGCCGCCGCAGTACCACCGCGAATGGTGGGATGCGTACGTCCGGGTCAACCGCCGGTTCGCCGAGTCCGCCGCTGCGTCCGTCGCGAAGGAGGGCACCGTCTGGGTTCACGACTACCAGCTGCAGCTCGTCCCGCAGATGCTGCGCGAACTGCGGCCGGATGTGACCATCGGCTACTTCCACCACATCCCGTTCCCGGCTCACGGCCTCTACGCCCAGCTGCCATGGCGCGATCAGGTGCTGCGCGGACTGCTCGGTGCCGATGTCATCGGCTTCCAGCGGGCTCAGGACGCCACTTACTTCCTGACGGCAGTGCGCCGCAGACTTCGCTACGAGGTCAAGGGGCCCCACGTGTCTGTCCCAGAGGGCGAGGGGTCACGCACCGCGCTGGCACGGGCGTTCCCGATCTCCATCGACACGACGCCGTACATCGAGCTCGCAGCGCGCGAGGATGTCCGCGCGCGCGCCGCCGAGATCCGCGCGAGCCTCGGCAACCCGAAGCGCATCCTGCTCGGCGTCGACCGACTCGACTACACCAAGGGCATCCGCCACCGCATCAAGGCCTACGGGGAGCTGCTCGCGGAGGGACGGCTCAATGTCGAAGACGTCACGCTCGTCCAGGTCGCGAGCCCCAGCCGGGAGCGCGTCGACGCCTACGTGCACCTGCGTGACGAGATCGAGCTCGCGGTCAGCCGCATCAACGGCGACACCGACACGATGGGCCACTCCGCCATCCGATATCTGCACCAGGGCTATCCGCGCGAGGAGATGGTCGCGCTCTACCTGGCCGCCGACGTGATGCTGGTCACTGCGCTGCGCGACGGCATGAATCTCGTCGCCAAGGAGTACGTCGCCACGCGCGTCGACGATCGCGGCGTCCTCGTGCTCAGCGAGTTCACCGGTGCGGCGGACGAGCTGCGGCAGGCGGTGCGGGTCAACCCGCACGACATCGAAGGGCTCAAGGACGCGATCATGACCGCGGTGGAGATGCCCCCGGCCGAGCAGGGGCGGCGCATGAGGTCGCTGCGTCGTCGCGTGCTGGACAACGACGTGAACGCCTGGTCCTCCTCGTTCCTCACCGCCCTCTCCGAGGTGCGCGGACGCTGAGCATCCGCGGGGCCGCGATACTGGGAACGAACCCCCTGCGATTGGAGAACCTGTGACGCGCCCCTGGATCCCCGGAACCGCCGACGACGACCTGAGCGCCCTGGCGGCGACGCCGCGCCTGGTCGTGGCACTCGACTTCGACGGCACCGCCTCACCGCTGGTGCCCGACCCGATGGCTGCGCGCGCGCTTCCGGAGGTCGCCATCCAGGTGGAGCGCCTCGCGTCGCTTCCCGACACTGTCGTGGCCTACGTCTCCGGACGCAGCATGCACGACCTGCGTGTGATCACCGAGCACACCGACGACTCCGCGATCGCGCTGGCGGGTTCGCACGGCGCGCAGTACTGGTTCCCCGGCGAGGGGGACGCCGACATCGCGGGCGACGTCACCGAGGACGGCTCGCGCGAAGAGCTGTGGGCGGCCGCGAAGCCGATCATCGAGCGCTACGAGGGTGCCGAGTTCGAGCCGAAGACCTTCGGCATGGGCGTGCACACTCGCCGCGCGGACCCTGCGACCGAGGAGCGCGTCTTCGCCGAGATCGACGCTCTCGTCGCCGAACGGTTCCCGCACTGGCGCCGTCGAGCCGGACACCGCGTGCTGGAGTTCTCCTCGCGCGCGGAGGGCAAGGACGCGGCGATGTCCGCGCTCCGGGAGCGCTTCGACGCCACCGGAATCCTGTTCGCCGGCGACGATGTCACGGACGAGGACGCGATGCGCGTGCTCGGGCCCGGTGACCTCGGAGTGCGTGTCGGCCCGGGGGAGAGCGCCGCGGCGCTTCGTGTGGACACTCCACAACAGATCGCCGCGCTTCTGGAGGCGCTGGCGGACGAACGCACCTCCGCGCAGCAATAGACTTCCGTCATGTCCTCGCATGATCCCTCCAATAGCGCGCCCATCGACATCAAGCCCCGTAGCCGCGTCGTCACCGACGGCATCGAGGCCACGACCTCCCGAGGCATGCTCCGTGCCGTCGGGATGGGAGACGCCGACTGGGACAAACCGCAGATCGGCATCGCGTCCAGCTGGAACGAGATCACGCCCTGCAACCTGAGCCTCGACCGGCTCGCGCAGGGCGCCAAAGAGGGCGTGCACTCGGGCGGCGGCTACCCGCTGCAGTTCGGCACGATCTCCGTCTCGGACGGCATCTCCATGGGTCACGAGGGGATGCACTTCTCGCTGGTGTCGCGTGAGGTCATCGCGGACTCCGTCGAGACCGTGATGATGGCCGAGCGCCTCGACGGCTCTGTCCTGCTCGCCGGCTGCGACAAGTCGATCCCGGGCATGCTCATGGCGAGCGCCCGCCTCGACCTCTCGAGCGTGTTCCTGTACGCCGGCTCGATCGCACCGGGGTGGGTCAAGCTCTCCGACGGCACCGAGAAGGATGTCACCATCATCGACTCGTTCGAGGCGGTCGGCGCCTGCCGTGCCGGTCTCATGAGCGAAGAGGACCTCAAGCGCATCGAGTGCGCGATCGCTCCGGGTGAGGGTGCCTGTGGCGGTATGTACACCGCGAACACGATGGCATCCGTGGCCGAGGCACTCGGTCTCAGCCTCCCGGGCTCGGCCGCGCCGCCCGCTGCAGACCGTCGCCGCGACTACTTCGCGCACCGCTCGGGCGAGGCGGTCGTGAACCTGCTCCGTCAGGGGATCACGACGCGCGACATCCTCACCAAGGAGGCGTTCGAGAACGCGATCGCCCTGGCGATGGCCCTCGGCGGCTCCACCAATGTCGTGCTGCACCTGCTGGCGATCGCCCGCGAGGCCGACGTCGAGCTGAGCCTGCACGACTTCAACCGCATCGGCGACAAGGTTCCCCACGTCGCCGACATGAAGCCGTTCGGCAAGTACGTCATGAACGACGTCGACCGTCACGGCGGCATCCCCGTGATCATGAAGGCGATGCTCGACGAGGGCCTCCTGCACGGCGATGCACTCACCGTCACGGGCAAGACGCTCGCCGAGAACCTCGCCGACCTCGACCCGCAGCCGATCGACGGCGAGGTCATCCACACGTTCGACAACCCCATCCACGCGACGGGCGGACTCACGATCCTGCACGGCTCGCTGGCTCCCGAGGGCGCCGTCGTGAAGACGGCCGGCTTCGACGCCGCCGTCTTCGAGGGCCCTGCCCGGGTGTTCGAGCGCGAGCGTGCCGCCATGGACGCCGTCGCCGAGGGCGAGATCGAGCCCGGCACCGTCATCGTCATCCGCTACGAAGGCCCCAAGGGCGGACCGGGTATGCGCGAGATGCTCGCCATCACGGCGGCCATCAAGGGCGCGGGGCTCGGAAAAGATGTACTACTCTTGACTGACGGACGATTCTCAGGCGGCACAACCGGCCTGTGCATCGGCCACATAGCACCCGAAGCGGTGGACGCAGGTCCCATCGCCTTCGTGCGCGATGGTGATCTGATACGGGTCGATATCGCAGCTCGCTCTCTCGATCTACTCGTCGACGACGCAGAGCTCGCCTCCCGCCGTTCCGGCTGGGAGCCGCTTCCCCCGCGCTACACCCGAGGCGTTCTTGCCAAGTACTCGCGCCTCGTGCGGTCCGCCGCCGAGGGAGCGACCACCGGCTGACCCGGCCGCCCGGCGTCCGGTGTCCTCCACAGATCATCAGAAGGAAAGTCATGACTGCTGACTCCGCCCCGGCTGTGCCGAGGCCGCCCGCCCGTCAATCCTCTGCTCCGGAGATCACCGGCGCCGAGGCCGTCGTCCGCTCGCTCGAGCTGCTCGGTGTCACCGATGTCTTCGGTCTTCCCGGCGGCGCGATCCTCCCGGTGTACGACCCGCTGATGGATGCCGAGGATCTGCGGCACATCCTGGTGCGGCACGAGCAGGGGGCCGGGCACGCGGCCGAGGGCTACGCCTCGGCTTCGGGCAAGGTGGGCGTGTGCATCGCGACCTCCGGTCCCGGTGCCACGAACCTCGTCACCGCGATCGCCGACGCCTACATGGACTCGGTGCCGATGCTGGCCATCACCGGCCAGGTGTTCTCGACGCTGATGGGAACCGATGCGTTCCAGGAAGCCGACATCGTGGGCATCACGATGCCGATCACCAAGCACTCGTTCCTGGTGAAGGACGCTGCCGACATCCCGGGCGCGATCGCCGCGGCCTACGAGATCGCCGGCACCGGTCGTCCCGGTCCCGTGCTGGTCGACATCACGAAGGATGCGCAGCAGGCCACCGCGCCGTTCGTGTGGCCGCCCAAGATCGATCTCCCCGGCTACCGACCGGTGACCAAGGCGCACGGCAAGCAGATCCAGGCCGCCGCGACCCTGCTCGCCGAGGCCAAGAAGCCGGTGCTGTACGTCGGCGGCGGCGTGATCCGCGGCAAGGCGTCGGCGGAGCTCCTCGAACTCGCGGAGTCCACTGGTGCGCCCGTGGTCACCACGCTGATGGCTCGCGGCGCGTTCCCGGACTCCCACCCGCAGCACCTCGGGATGCCCGGCATGCACGGCACCGTTCCCGCCGTGCTGGCGCTCCAGGAGGCCGACCTCCTCGTCTCCCTCGGTGCACGGTTCGATGACCGCGTGACAGGCAAGGCGGCGCTCTTCGCCCCGAACGCCAAGGTCGTGCACGTCGACATCGACCCGGCGGAGATCTCGAAGATCCGCACCGCGGATGTGCCGATCGTGGGCGACGTCCGCGACGTGCTGACGGACTTGGACGCCGCGTTCCGCGGTGCGACGGCCAGCGCGAAGCCCGACATCGAGGAGTGGTGGTCGTACCTCGATGGCCTCCGCACCGAGTTCCCGCTCGGCTACGCGCCGACGACCGACGGGCTCCTCGCCCCGCAGTACGTGATCCAGCGCATCGGCGAGCTCACGGGCCCCGAGGGCATCTATGCCTCGGGCGTCGGCCAGCACCAGATGTGGGCGGCGCAGTTCATCAAGTACGAGCGCCCCAACGCCTGGCTGAACTCCGGCGGCGCCGGCACCATGGGCTACTCGGTCCCTGCGGCGATGGGTGCGAAGGTCGCAGAGCCCGGGCGGCACGTCTGGGCGATCGACGGCGACGGCTGCTTCCAGATGACCAATCAGGAGCTCGCGACCTGCGCGATCAACAACATCCCGATCAAGGTCGCGATCATCAACAACTCCTCGCTGGGCATGGTGCGCCAGTGGCAGACGCTGTTCTACGACGGCCGCCACTCGAACACCGACCTCAACACCGGGCACGGGACCGTTCGCATCCCCGACTTCGTGAAGCTCGCCGAGGCCTACGGGTGCCTGGCGATCCGCGTGGAGAAGGAGGAAGAGGTGGATGCCGCCATCCAGCTCGCGCTCGAGACGAACGACCGCCCCGTGGTGATCGACTTCGTCGTCAGCGCCGACTCCATGGTGTGGCCTATGGTCCCGCAGGGAGTCAGCAACAGCTATGTCCAGTACGCCCGCGAGCACGCGCCCGCCTTCGACGAGGAGGACTGATCCATGTCGACCCACGTGCTGAGCCTGCTGGTGGAGAACACCCCCGGTCTCCTCACCCGCGTCGCCGGGCTGTTCGCCCGTCGCGGCTTCAACATCGATTCCCTCGCCGTCGGCGTGACCGAGGTGCCCGGGATCTCCCGGATCACGGTCGTCGTCGACGTCGATGAGCTGCCGCTCGAGCAGGTCACGAAGCAGCTCAACAAGCTGATCAACGTGATCAAGATCGTCGAGCTCGACTTCTCGACCTCGGTCCAGCGCGAGCACATGCTCGTGAAGGTCCGCACCGACAACGCCACGCGCTCGAACGTGATCGAGGTGGTGAACCTCTTCCGCGCATCCGTGGTGGACTACGCCTCGGACGCGCTCGTGATCGAGGTGACCGGCGACAAGGGCAAGGTCGACGCGATGCTCCGTGCGCTGGAGCCCTTCGGCATCAAGGAGATCGCGCAGTCGGGTCTCCTCGCCATCGGGCGCGGCGGCAAGAGCATCACCGAGCGCGTCCTGCGCGGCTGACCGACCCGAGTACCCACTTTTCGCCGCTCATCGAGCACGCGAAGCCAGACGAAACGCAAAGAACAAGGAGAAACACACCGTGAGCACCGAGATCTTCTACGACGCCGACGCAGACCTGTCCCTGATCCAGGGCAAGAAGGTCGCGATCGTCGGCTACGGCTCGCAGGGCCACGCCCACGCGCAGAACCTGCGCGACTCGGGCGTCGAGGTCGCCATCGCGCTGAAGGAGGGCTCCAAGTCCGCCGCGAAGGCCGAAGAGGCGGGCTTCCCCGTGAAGACCGTCGCCGAGGCCACCGAGTGGGCCGACGTGATCATGATCCTCGCGCCGGACCAGCACCAGCGCATCATCTACAGCGAGTCCATCGCGCCGAACCTCACGGCCGGCAAGACGCTCGCCTTCGCGCACGGCTTCAACATCCGCTTCGGCTACATCGACGCACCCGAGGGTGTCGACGTGATCCTGGTCGCCCCGAAGGCGCCGGGCCACACCGTTCGCCGTGAGTTCGTCGCCGGCCGTGGCATCCCGGACATCATCGCTGTCGAGCGCGACGCATCGGGTCACGCCTGGGACCTCGCCCTCTCGTACGCGAAGGCCATCGGCGGCACCCGCGCCGGCGTCATCAAGACGACCTTCACGGAAGAGACCGAGACCGACCTGTTCGGCGAGCAGGCCGTGCTCTGCGGTGGCGTGAGCCACCTGGTGCAGGCCGGCTTCGAGACGCTGACCGAGGCGGGCTACCAGCCGCAGATCGCGTACTTCGAGGTGCTGCACGAGCTCAAGCTCATCGTCGACCTGATGTGGGAGGGCGGCATCGCCAAGCAGCGCTGGTCGATCTCCGACACCGCCGAGTTCGGCGACTACGTCTCGGGCCCGCGCGTCATCGACGAGCGCGTCAAGGAGAGCATGAAGGGCGTGCTGGCCGACATCCAGTCGGGCGCCTTCGCCAAGCGCTTCATCGACGACCAGGACAACGGAGCCGAGGAGTTCCTCGCGCTGCGTGCCAAGGAGGAGCAGCACCCGATCGAGGTCACCGGCAAGGAGCTGCGTTCGCTCTTCGCCTGGAAGCAGCAGGACGAGGACTACGTCGACGGCAGTGCTGCGCGCTGATCTGAGTCAAGCCTGACCTGAGTCAGCAAAGAACGGGCGTCCCCTCGGGGGCGCCCGTTCTTCGTTTGCCGGGGGTCAGGGTCGTGTGAGTTCCGCGAGGATCTCGATCACGTGCCGGTATGGGCGGCCGGTGGCCCTGGTCATCCCGATCTCGCACGTCCGGTTCGCCGAGACGAAGGCATCGAATCCGCCGCGCTCGCCCTCCGCCGCCGCGATCTCGGCCGATTCCTGCGCGGTCGCGCTGGCGGTGAGTTCCGGATGCAGCATCCCGCGGTCGCCGGCGAAGGCGCAGCATCCCCAGCCCTCCGGGATGAACACGTCATCCGCGACGGCGTGCGCGATCGCGGTCAGGGCTCCGGTCGCGCCGAGGGCGGTCGTCGAGCACGTCGGGTGCACGGCAACCGTCGGGAGCTTCGCAGACACGGTCAGCCGGGGCAGCACCTCACGGGCGACGTAGGTCGTGGCATCCTCGATCCGGAGCCCTGCGTACTTCGGGTTGTTCGCCACGGACTGCGCGAGCATCACATCGAGGCCCTCGGTGCAGGACGCGGCGTCGCACACGACGGGCAGCTCGCCCTGGCGGCTCGCCTCCCAGAGGGAGTCCAGCACGCGGTCCGACATGAGGCGGTAGCCGTCCAGGTGGCCCTTCGACTTCCAGGGCGTGCCGCAGCAGAGGCCGCCGTTCTCCTCCGGGATCACGACGGGGATCCCGGCGCGGTCCAGCAGCTCTCGCAGCGCGTCCCTCGATCCCTGACCTTCGGCCTCCCCGCCGAACATCGTGCCGATGCACGCTCCGAAGAACACGGCCTGCGCGTCGCTCGGGGCTTCGGGGCGCGGAGGTTTCGACCCGCCGCGGGGGAGCCCACCGTCGTAGAGAGGGAGTGTGTCGGCGCCCAGCACCGCCCGTCCCACCTGGGTCACACCGCGGACCAGCGGCGCCGGGAGCGCGTCGGCGACCGTGAGGGCGACGCCACCGGCTCGGGTGACCGTGCTCCAGTGCTTCGCCGCCGTGCCCCACAGGGCGCCCTCGATCGCGTTGGACTGCTCCGCCCGCAGTCGGCGCACGAGGTCACCGGTGTTGATGTCCACGGGGCACGCCACGCCGCACATGCCGTCGACGGCGCAGGTCTGCACTCCGTCGTAGTCGTAGTCCTTCTGCAGGTCGCGTAGCAGCTCGGTATCGCCTTGCTCTTCCGCCCAGGCCATGTCGCGGCGGATCACGATGCGCTGACGCGGGGTGAGCGTGATGCTCTTGCTCGGACACGTCGGCTCGCAGTATCCGCACTCCACGCAGCGGTCGACCTCGTTCTCGACCGTGGGGACGCGCTTGAGGTCGTGCAGGTACGAGTCGGGATCATCCGAGAGCACGACGCCCGGGTTGAGGATGCCGTCGGGATCGAGCAGCCGCTTGATCTCCCACATCATGTCCGTCAGCTCGTCGCCGTACTGGCGGCGCACGAACGGCGCCATGATGCGACCGGTTCCGTGCTCGGCCTTCAGCGAACCCTGCTGGGACAGCACCAGGTCGACCAGGTCGTCCGTGAACCGGCGGTAGCGGGCCACGCTGTCGGCGTCGTCGAAGCGCTCGTTGAGCAGGAAGTGGACGTTCCCGTCCTTCGCATGACCGAAGATGACCGAGCCCTCGTAGCCGTGCTCGGCGAACAGCTCGATCAGACGTTCACAGGTCGCGAGCAGGCGGGGGACAGGGACGACGATGTCTTCGAGCAGAGCGGTCGTGCCGGAGGGACGCGCTCCGGCCACCGCGGTGTAGAGGCCCTTGCGCACGTGCCACAGGGCGGCACGTTCGCCCGCATCCGTCGTGAGCCGGGGCGCCACGGCCAGCGGCAGCTCCTCGAAATGCACCTGGGCGGCGGCACTCGCCTCCGCGAGGGACGCGGCATCGGACGCGTGGACTTCGACGAGGAGGGCCGCATGCCCCTGCACGTCGATCTCCGCGATGGCCGCCGGGACATCGCTCAGCCCCTGTGCGACGCGGAGCGATGCCGCATCCATCAGTTCGATCGTCGCGAGGCCGAGACGTGTCAGATCGGGGAGCGCGGTCATGGCCGCGGACAGGGTCTCGAACACCAACAGCCCGGTCGCGATCGCCGGACGCACCTCGATCGTGCGGAACCGTGCCTCGGCGACGAACGCGAGGGTGCCTTCGGAGCCGATGATGAGGTGTTCGAGGATGCGCACCGGATCATCGAAGTCGAGTAGGGCGTTGAGGCCGTAGCCCATGGTGTTCTTCATCGAGAACTGCTGCCGGAGGAAGGCGACCTGCTCGGGTGAGGCCAGCAGGCGCGCCCGCAGGCTTAGGAGCCCGTCGGCGATCTCCGGTTCCGCGGCGCGGAGCAGCTCGTTCGCGTCCGGGCGTCCGGTGTCGAGGATGGTTCCGCTGGGGAGCACGATCGTCATCGATTCGATGGTCTGGTACGAGTTCTCGGTGATGCCGCAGGCCATGCCGCTGGAGTTGTTGGCCACGACCCCGCCGATCGTGCAGGCGATCTCACTCGCCGGGTCCGGGCCGAGTTTGCGGCGGTGGCGTGTCAGACGGGTGTTGACCTGGCGGACCGTGGCTCCGGGACCGACGCGGACGAGTGCGCCGTCGTCCTCCACGCGGATGTCGCGGAAGTGACTGCGCGTATCGACGAGGATGTCGCCGCTGACGCTCTGACCGGAGAGGCTCGTCCCGCCGGAGCGGAAGGTCATCGTGCGCCCCGCGGCCCGCACCGCGCCGAATGCGCGGGCGACGCCCTCGGCATCCGCGGGGGAGAGCACCGCATCGGGGATGAGCAGGTAGTGGGAGGCGTCGTGTGCGCGGGCGAACCGATCGATGGACCGAGAGTGCACCTCGGTCGCGGGGCCCAGCAGCGCGGGGTCCAGCGGTTCGGCGAGTGTGGTCGGCACGATGCTCCTCTGCTTCGTCGAAAGATTGTCAGACAAGTGTACCGAGGGGCGGAGCGTTTCGTTAGACTGACCGGATGACCACGACCTCGGACGCGCCGCTCGGCATCGTCGGCGTGGTCGATGCCGTCACCGTTCAGCTGCGCGGACGCATCCTCAGCGGCGAGATCCGCTCCGGTGAGCCGCTCACGGAGGCGGCGGTCTCGCAGACGTTCGGTGTGGCCAGGCCGAGCGCGAAAGCGGCGATCGAACAGCTCGTCGCCACCGGCCTCCTGGTGCGCACCGCGCATCGAAGTGCGCGCGTCGTCGGGATCGACGCCGATACCGTGCGCGACGTCTATCGCACGAGGGTGAGGCTGGAGAGTGCGGCGCTGCGAGAACTCGCTGCGACCGGGACGGTTCCCGATGCCGCCCGCGACGCCAACGCCGAGATCCTCGCGATGCCGGGCGGCCCCGACCCGGCGACCGTCGACCCCGATCTGCGCTTCCACACCGCGCTCATCGACGCGCTCCAGAGCGAGCGGACCGGTCGCATGTACCGCAGCGTCCTCGACGAGGTGCGGCTGTGCATGGCGCAGGTGCAGGGACGCCGGCTGCTCGACGCTACGGTGATCGCCGCGCAGCACGCCGACATCCTCGACGCGGTCGAGTCAGGGGAGGGCGAGCGTGCGGCCGCCCTTCTCAACGCGCATCTCTCGTCGGCCGAGGAGAGGCTCGTCGAAACGCTCGACGCCGACTAGCGCCGACCGGCCGTCACTCGGCCGGGGCCTCCTCGACCACGATGGGTGCTTCGGTGGAATCCGCCCACTCCGGTGCGGGCAGGACGGTGTCGACCTGCCCCGCCTGGATCGCCCGCAGCGCCTCGGTGATCTCCTCGTCGTTCTCGGGAACGGGAAGGTCGCACGCGCGTAGCTCGGAGGCGAACTGCAGCGTCAGTCGGTTCTTGCCCGCTTCCACGGCCTCCGCCGTCGTGCCGGTGATGATCTCGCTGCCGGTCTGGATCGCCGAAACCTCGTCGCAGACGTGATAGACCTTGCCGCCCTCGACCCAGACGACCTCGTCCTTGCCGAGCAGCTGGATCACGGCGGACTGGTCGGCCGTGTACTGCTCGACCGACGGCGGAGCGAAGTCCACGCCGAGGACGACGGCGAGAGCCGCGAGGGCCACTCCGACGATGCCGGCCGTCGTCTTCTGTCCCTTGTCCATGTCCTTGTTGAGGAAGATCAGGATGACGAGCGGGAGGAAGGCGACGATCGCGATGATCGCACCGAGCTGGTTCTGCACGAAGAACCGAGTCTTGTCGGACTTGCGCGCTGGGTCGAGGCGGTTGGCCTTCTTCCAGAGCACCGATCCGGTGATCGAGAGTGCGGCGATCACGACCAGCAGCACGAGGAGGGCGATGAACGCCCACTGCGGGAACGTCGCGGTGACGCCTTGCTCTTCCAACAGGCCGGTATCGGGGTCACGGACGAGCTTCCCGTCCTCACCGACGAACTCCCGCTGACGCAGCAGCCAGAAGATGCCGACGGCTTCGCCGACGATCGCGATGGCCCACAGCACGGCGGCGATCCAGCGGAAACGGGTCGCCTTCGCCTTGCTCTCAGGAGTGGGGACCCATCCGGCGGGCGGCTCGGTATTCGTGCTGCTCGCCGCAGGCTGCTCGACGTCGGCGTTCTTCTTGTCGCTGTCGGCCACGGTGCTCCCCTTTTCCCTCCGATGCCCGCCATACCGGCTCGAGGCAACCCCGAGCATAGTGGACCGGGTGTCCTACTCTGGGGAGATGACTTCCGATTCCGACGACGCCCTCAACTGGGAGGGCGACGAGGCCGCAGCGCCGAAGGATCGCGCGCTTCCGCACGGCTGGAACGCCGTGGGCAGGGGCAGCGAAGACGTGGGGAGGGTCGAGGAAGACGGCACCGTCACCGCCGCTGCGCCTGACGAGCCCGCCGGCCTGAGCACGCCGATGCTCCTGATCCTCGGGATCGTCGGCGGCGTCTATCTCCTGTACACGATCGGCTGGATCGTCGGCGGGCTACGTCTGAAGCCGCTGGCCTCCTTCCTCGTCGACGACGCGATGTTCCTGCCGTGGTTCATGTTGGCGATCGCCGCGCCGGCGCTGTGGTTCCTCGCGACCTGGGTCCTGACCCGGGGGAGGGCCGCGTGGGTCCGCGTCGCCGTGCTGCTCGCGGGCGTGGTCCTCCTCGTTCCCTGGCCCTTCGTCACCGTGGGGGTGATCGGATCGTGAGTGCGTCTTCCGCTCCTCAGCAGGTCTCGGCGGGTTCGCCTCGCTGGCTCGTCGGACTCGTCATCGGTCTGGCCGGGCTCTTCTACGCCTACGCGGTGTGGAACGCCGTCGCGCACCTGATCACGATGGCGCAGACCGGATTGACCGGAGGGGGATGGGCGACACTTCTGTTCGGCGTCGCGTTTCCCGCCATCGTCTTCGCCTTCGCCTACGTGATCGGCCGACGACGTGGTGTGGGAGAGCTCGCGCTGGTGTTCCTCGCGGGACTCGGCGTCGTCGCGGTCTTCTGGATGAGCCTCATCGCGCTCAGCCTGACGATGCCGAGCGCCTGAGTCGCTCACGGTCACACGGCACGGAGGCCCTCGAGCGCTCGGGTAGAGTTGACGCGATCGCGCCCCCATGGTGTGCGGCGCATCGGCCACTCCCGCCTGCCGCGCTGCCCCGAAGGATCCACTGTGCCGAAGCCCGTCGTGCTCATCGCCGAAGTACTCTCTCCCGCCACCATCGAGGCCCTGGGCCCCGACTTCGACGTCCGTGACGTCGATGGCACCGACCGCGAGGCGCTGTTTGCGGCGCTGGCGGATGCCGATGCCGTGCTCGTCCGCTCGGCGACCCGCATCGACGAGGAAGCGCTCACGCACGCGCCGAAGCTCAAGGTCGTCGCCCGTGCCGGAGTCGGCCTCGACAACGTCGACATCAAGGCGGCCACGGCTGCCGGCGTCATGGTCGTCAACGCGCCGACCTCCAACATCGTCTCCGCCGCCGAGCTCACGGTCGGCCACATCCTGAGCCTCGCCCGCCGCATCCCGGCCGCGCACGCCTCGCTCTCCGCAGGTGCGTGGAAGCGCAGCTCCTTCACCGGAGCCGAGCTCTTCGAGAAGACGGTCGGCATCGTGGGTCTCGGCCGCATCGGTGCGCTCGTGGCAGCGCGCCTCGCGGCGTTCGACATGCGCGTCGTCGCATACGACCCCTACGTCACCTCGGCGCGCGCCCAGCAGCTGGGCGTGCAGCTCCTCTCGCTCGATGAGCTCGTCGCCGAGTCCGACTTCCTCACGATCCACATGCCCAAGACGCCGGAGACCACCGGCATGATCGGCGCCGAGCAGTTCAAGGCCATGAAGCCGACCGCCTTCGTCGTCAACGTCGCGCGCGGCGGCCTCATCGACGAAGAGGCGCTGCACGCCGCCCTCGTCGCGGGGGAGATCGCCGGTGCGGGTCTCGACGTCTTCACCTCCGAGCCCCCGGCTGAGGGCGGTACCGCTCGTCCGCTGCTCGAGCTTCCCAACGTGGTCGTCACGCCTCACCTCGGCGCGAGCACCGAGGAGGCGCAGGAGAAGGCCGGCGTCTCGGTCGCCCGTTCCGTGCGTCTCGCGCTCGGCGGAGACCTGGTGCCCGACGCGGTCAACGTGGCCGGCGGCGTCATCGATCCGTACGTGCGCCCTGGCATCTCGCTGGTCGAGAAGCTCGGTCAGATCTTCGCCTCGCTGGCGACCTCGCCGCTCACGAGCCTCGACGTCGAGGTGCACGGCGAGCTCAACGACTACGACGTGAGCGTGCTCAAGCTCGCCGCGCTCAAGGGCGTCTTCACGAACATCGTCAGCGAGACGGTGTCGTATGTGAACGCGCCGCTCCTCGCCGACCAGCGCGGCATCGCCGTGCGTCTGCTCAAGGACGACGTGAGCGACGAGTACCGCAACGTCATCACGCTCACCGGCGCCCTGTCCGACGGCTCGCAGCTCTCGGTCTCCGGCACGCTCACCGGTCCGAAGCAGACGGAGAAGCTCGTGGGCATCAACGACCACACGCTCGAGCTGCCGATCGAGAAGCACCACGTCGTGATGCTCTACACCGACCGCCCCGGCATCGTCGCGGTCTACGGTCAGAAGTTCGGCGAGGCGGGCATCAACATCGCCGGTATGCAGATCGCCCGCAAGGCGGCCGGCGCGCAGGCGCTCAGCGTGCTGACGCTGGACTCCCCGGTGTCCGATGAACTGCTCGACGATGTGCGCGACGCGATCGACGCCGACCTGTTCCGTCAGATCGAGATCACCGAGGTCTGATCGGCGGCTTCAGACAAGAGGGCGGGAGCGTGATGCTCCCGCCCTCTCGCGCGTATGCCGGCGGGGTCAGGCGGTCGCCTTCAGGATCAGTGCGATCAGCTCGGAGAGCTCGTCGCTGCGGGGGACCAATCGATCGGGTCCGTGCACGTCGAGCGAGTTGTTGAAGTAGAGGCCGTCGCTGACCAGCATCACGAGGTCGAGGCTCGCGGTGTCCCGCACGTGCGGACGGATCGTCTCCGCCCAGCGGCGTCGGGTGTCGCGAAGCATGTCGGCTGCCGGCACGGATCCGCCCTGGGCGAGTCGGGTCGCGGCGATGAGCGCGCGGTCGAGCGCATCGTCCTCCATGACCGATGTGCGCACGTAGTAGGCGACGGGTCCTTCCTCGGCGGCAGACATCCGTTCCAGATCCAGAGTCGTCAGGCGGTCGAGGCGCTCCATCAGCCCGGCTTCGAGTTCGTCCTTCGAGCCGAAGTGATAGAGCAGGCCCCCCTTGGAGACCCCCGCCGCCTTGGCCGTCGCGTCGAGCGTCGCGGCGCGTTCGCCGTCTTCGATGAGGATCGCTTCGAAGGCGTCGAGCACCTTCTCGCGGGCGAGGGGAGGTCGGGGCATCGTGGATCCTCTGCACAGGGAAGGGGCGGGAACTCTGTTACTATACCATCCGGACGGTTCACTAACCGTGCGATCAAGATTCTGAGAGGTGTTCCATGACCCGTACTGCGTCGATCCCGACGACAGAGACGGATGCTCCCCGCGTCGGAGCCCGAGGCTGGGCGGCGCTCATCGTCCTCATGCTGCCGGTGCTTCTGGTGTCGGTGGACAACACGGTGCTGAGCTTCGCGCTCCCGGAGATCTCCATCGCGCTCGCTCCCACCGGGGCCGAGCAGCTGTGGATCATCGACGTGTACCCGCTGGTGCTCGCCGGCCTCCTGGTGACGATGGGAACCTTGGGTGACCGCTTCGGTCGTCGGAAGATGCTGCTGATCGGCGCCACCGGGTTCGCCGCGGTCTCGGCCCTCGCCGCCTTCGCGCCGACGGCGGGGCTGCTCATCGCCGCTCGTGCACTCCTCGGTTTCTTCGGCGCCATGCTGATGCCATCGACCCTCTCGCTGCTGCGCTCGATCTTCCAGAACCGCGACCAGCGCCGCATGGCGATCGCGGTGTGGGCGTCGGCGTTCTCCGCCGGGTCCGCGCTCGGCCCGATCGTGGGCGGATTCCTCCTGGAGCACTTCGCCTGGGGATCGGTGTTCCTCATCGCCGTCCCGGTGCTCATCCCGCTCCTGATCGCGGCCCCCCTGCTCGTCCCGGAGAGCCGCGACCCGAACCCGGGCCGTATCGACCTGATCAGCATCGCGCTGTCGATGGCGACCATGATCCCCGTCGTCTACGCGATCAAGTCGCTGGCCGTCGACGGACCGAGTCTCACGGCCGGCGCCTGGGCTCTGCTCGGCTTCGGGATGGGGTACCTGTTCGTCCGTCGCCAGTTGCGCTCCCGGACGCCGATGCTCGACATGGCGCTGTTCCGGCGCGGTTCGTTCTCCGGGGCGATCCTGGTGAACCTGCTCAGCGTCGTCGCGCTCGTCGGCTTCCTCTACTTCGTGTCGCAGCATCTGCAGCTGGTCCTCGGGCTGTCGCCGATGATGGCGGGCTTGGCGCTCGTGCCCGGCATGCTCGCGATGATCGTCGCCGGCCTCTCGGTCGTGCCTGTCTCGCGCCGTGTCCCGCCGCACATCGTGATCCCGGTCGGACTCGCGTTCTCGGTGGCGGGCTACCTGATCGTGGCGTTCACGACCCATGAGCATGGCGTGCTCCCGCTCGTGGTCGCCTTCGTCGTGCTCGGCATCGGCATCGGCGCGGCCGAGACGATCTCCAACGAGCTGATCCTCTCCAGCGCCCCCGCCGCAAAGGCGGGTGCGGCGAGTGCCGTCTCCGAGACGGCCTACGAACTCGGCGCCGTGCTCGGCACCGCGGTACTGGGCGGCATCATCACGGCGTTCTACCGTGGTGCACTCGTGCTTCCGGAGGGGCTGCCGGCCGACGTCGCGCACGCGGCGGGGGAGACCCTCGCCGGTGCCTACACCGCGGCCCAGGAGCTTCCGGCTGCTCTCGGCACGGCTCTCTGGGACGCCGCGGCCGCCGCGTTCGGCTCGGGCGTCATGGTGACGTCGCTGATCGGCGCCGGCCTCGTGGTCGTCGCCGGCGTCATCGCGGCCGTCACACTGCGCAAGGCCCCCTCGCACTGACCAGTACGCTGGGAGGACCGGCCCGCTCGACCTCGTCGGGCCCGGCCGGTCCATCCCCGTGCAGTGCGCAAGGAGTGTCATGTCGCGTGTCGTGAAGCTGGCCGTCATCCCCGGTGACGGCATCGGTCCCGAGGTCATCGCCGAGGCGGAGAAGGTGCTCGACGCCGTCACCGCCTCCAGCGGCGTGGTCTTCGACAAGACCCGTTTCTCGCTGGGCGCCGGACGCTTCCTCGAGACCGGCGATACCCTCACGGACGAAGACCTCGCGTCGATCTCGGCGAACGACGCGATCCTCCTCGGCGCGGTCGGCGGCACTCCGGGCGACCCGCGTCTGAAGGATGCGAACATCGAGCGGGGACTGCTGCTGAAGCTGCGCTTCACGCTCGACCACTACGTGAACCTGCGGCCGTCAAAGCTCTTCACCGGTGCCCCCGGCCCGCTGGCAGCTCCCGGAGAGATCGACTTCGTCGTGGTCCGCGAGGGCACGGAGGGTCCGTACGTCGGCAACGGGGGCGCGATCCGCAAGGGCACGCCGCAGGAGGTCGCGAACGAGACCTCGGTGAACACGGCCTTCGGCGTGGAGCGCGTCGTGCGATACGCCTTCGAGCTCGCCGAGCGCCGTCGGAAGAAGCTGACGCTCGTGCACAAGACGAATGTCCTCGTGCACGCCGGCGCGATCTGGCAGCGCGTCGTGAACGAGGTCGCCGCCGCGCACCCCGACGTGACCGTCGACTACCTGCACGTCGACGCAGCCACGATCTTCCTTGTCACCGATCCCGCGCGCTTCGACGTGATCGTCACCGACAACCTGTTCGGCGACATCCTCACCGACCTCGCCGGAGCCGTGACCGGCGGCATCGGCCTCGCCGCCTCGGGGAACATCAACCCCGACGGCGCGTTCCCCTCGATGTTCGAGCCCGTGCACGGTTCGGCGCCCGACATCGCTGGCCAGCAGAAGGCCGACCCGACCGCCGCGATCCTCTCGATCGCACTGCTGCTCGACCACCTCGGCCTCGCCGAGGAATCTGCTCGCGTGAGCGCCGCGGTCGAGGCCGACATCGCCGCCCGCTCCGGCGCGCGCACCACTGCGGAGATCGGCTCCGCGATCACTGCACGCCTCTGACTGCAGGCGTAGGCTGAACGGGCGCGAAGATGCGCCCACCCACGAGGAATGGATGATGAGATGACGACCATCGATGCCGAGGCGACCGTGGCTCCACTGGAGTTCCTCGTCATGAAGAACCTGAACGCTGTGTCACCCGACCGTCTCGCCGAGGCGCTGGAGAATCCGGGCTTCGGCGTGGTCTTCACCGATCACATGGTCGACATCTGCTGGTCCGCCAAGGGCGGGTGGCACCGTCCGCGCGTGCAGCCGTACGGTCCGATCCCGCTCGACCCCGCGGCATCCGTCCTGCACTACGCGCAGGAGATCTTCGAGGGCATCAAGGCCTACCGCCACGCCGACGGCTCGATCCACACGTTCCGCCCCGACCGCAACGCGGCGCGCCTGCAGGCCAGCGCCCGCCGACTCGCGCTGCCGGAACTCCCGACCGAGTACTTCATCCAGTCGCTGCGTGAGCTGATCGCCGTCGACGGCCGCTGGGTGCCGTCCGGCGCCGACCAGAGCCTCTACTTGCGGCCGTTCATGTTCGCCAAGGAGGCCTTCCTCGGAGTCCGTGCCGCGCAGAAGGTCGCCTACTACGTCATCGCCAGCCCCGCGGGCGCCTACTTCACCGGTGGTGTGAAGCCGGTGCGCATCTGGCTTTCCGAGGAGTACGCGCGCGCAGGCAAGGGCGGCACGGGCAAGGCGAAGACCGGCGGTAACTACGCGTCGAGCCTCCTCGCGCAGAGCGAGGCCAGCGCGAAGGGCTGCGACCAGGTCGTGTTCCTGAACGAGAAGCGCGACGTCGAGGAGCTCGGCGGCATGAACGTCGTCTTCGTCTTCAAGGACGGACGCGTGGTCACCCCCGAGTCCGACAGCATCCTCGAGGGCATCACCCGCGACTCGCTGCTGCAGCTCGCAGAGGACCGCGGCTACACGGTCGAGAAGCGGCCGATCTCGATCGACGAGTGGCGCGAGGGTGTGGCCTCCGGCGACATCGTCGAGGTGTTCGCGTGCGGGACGGCCGCGGTCGTCACCCCGATCGGCGCACTCGTCGGCGACGGGTTCGACGAGCCGCAGCCGCTGGGCGAGCTCGCGCTCTCGCTGCGCGAAGAGCTGACCGACATCCAGTACGGCCGCCGGGAAGACAAGCACGGCTGGCTCCTGCGCCTCGACGCCTGAGCTCCTCCGCCGAGACCCCGCCTTTCCGTCGAGACCCCGCCTTCTCAACTCCAGGAAGGCGGGGTCTCGGCGTTTACTCGGGGTCTCGGCGGCCGCCAGTCTTCCTACACATCGGTGATCTGCGTCGACGAGCCTGTGGACCGCGGGTTGTCCCGCATTCCGTGCGGCCAGAATGGTGGATGCCACGAAAAATCGACCTCGATCGCGCCGAGTGCCTGCTGCAGTCGCGGGAGGATCTACTGCTTCGAGGATTCTCGGAGAGGACGCTGCGGGACGCGGTCGACCGCGGTGCACTGCGCCGTGTCCACCGAGGGCATTACATCGAGAGTGCCGCCTGGGAGGACCTGTGGCCGGAGGGACGGCAGCTGGTTCACCTTGTCGCCGTCCGGCGGGCGAGCCCAGGTGACGGTCCGGTGTTCTCGCACGCCTCCGCCGCGGCACTGTGGGGTCTGCCGTTGGTCGGACCGGTCAGTGACGTCGTCCACACAGTCATCCGGGGTCGTCGCCACAGCCGCACCGAGTCGGGGGTCGCGCGTCACGCCATATCGCTCGACACCGGGGACATCGTGCGGCACCACGGAATGCTCTGCACGTCCCTTGCGCGCACGCTCTTCGACGTCGCCCGAGTGCTTCGACCTGAGGCCGCGGTCGCCGCGGCGGATGCTGCTCTTCGGCTCGTCTCGATACGGGGGCATGACATCGACCTCGAGGCCGACTCCGCCTGGCGAGATGATTTCCGAGGGAGGTGCGCCGCGGGGTTGCGTGGTGTTCGGCGAGCCAGATGGGTGGGGGACTTCGCGGACTGTCGGGCACAATTGCCGGGCGAGAGCGTGAGCAGACTTCAACTCCACCGGCTCGGGTTCCGAGACATCGAGCTTCAGGTGCCGATCGTGGGCGCAGCCGGAGCGGATTGTTTCGCAGACTTCGGATTCCGCCGCTCCCGCGCATTCGGCGAGTTCGACGGTGAGGGCAAATACCTCGAGTCGGACCTGCGGCTCGCGCCCACGCCCGTGGACGCCGTCCTCGCGGAGAAGCGTCGTGAGGACGACATCCGCGGGGTCACCGGGTGGCGGGTCGTTCGCTGGGGCGGGGCGCACATCCGGACGGCGGAGGCTCTCGGCGCGCGGCTTGCCGCGTTCGGCATCCGTCCGCCGGGGTGAGTGCGCGCCGACACCCCGGGTTCGCGTCGAAGCCCCGACCTACCGTCGTCTGAAACACGGGGCCTCGGCGTCAACACGGGGTCTCGACAGAAGAAGCGGGAGGGGGCGGGGAGCGCGAGGGGGAGCGGGACCGCGAGGGGAAGCGGGAGCGCTCGCTAGGCTGGATGCCATGAAGATCGCCCGGTTCAGCCACGACGAAGCCATCATGTACGGGATCATCGACGAGCGCGAGCTCGTGGTGCTCGCCGGAGACCCGATGTTCACCGGGTACGAGACCACCGGCGCGCGTGTACCGCTCGCGGATGCTGCTCTGCTCGCCCCGGTGATCCCACGGTCGAAGGTGGTCTGCGTCGGCAAGAACTATCACGATCACGCGGCGGAGATGGGGGGAGTCGCTCCCGAGGAGCCGCTGCTCTTCCTGAAGCCCAACACCTCCGTGATCGGTCCCGGCGACGCGATCGTGCGCCCGACCCTTTCGGAGCGTACCGAGTACGAGGGCGAGCTCGTCGTCGTGATCGGGAAGATCGCGAAGAACGTGAAAGCCGAGAACGCGCTCGACTACGTGCTGGGCTACACGATCGGAAACGACGTGACTGCTCGTGACCTGCAGCGCAAAGACGGCCAGTGGTCCCGCGCGAAGGGCTTCGACACGTTCTGTCCCCTCGGACCCGTGATCGAGACCGACTTCGACCCGGCGAACGCCACGATCGAGACGCGGGTGAACGGCGAGGTGCGACAGCACGCGCCGCTCACCGACATGATCCACTCGGTGCCGGCGATCATCGAGTACGCGTCCGCTGTCTTCACGCTGCTGCCCGGTGACGTCATCATGACCGGCACCCCGGCCGGAGTCGGCGCGTTCGAGGCGGGCGATGTGGTCGAGGTCGAGATCTCCGGGCTGGGCATCCTGCGCAACACCGCGCGCGACGCCGTCCCCGCGCCATGAGTGATGTCGCCCTGACGGCGGCGCAGCAGACGGCGGTCCAGCGACGCACCGTGCTGGTGCTGTCGTTCGGGCAGGTTCTCGGCGGCATCGCCTTCGGGGCCACGGTCTCACTCGGCGCGCTCCTGGCCGCGGACATCTCGGGGAACGATGCCCTTTCCGGCCTGGCGACGGCGTCGGTCACGCTGGGGGCGGCGGCGTGCGCGATCCCGCTCGCACGGCTCGCTGCGCGCGTCGGACGTCGGCGCGCGCTCACCCTCGGCAATCTCTTCGCGCTGGTCGGCATCGCCGTCGTCATCCTCGCCGCTTCCCTGCGCGTCTTCCCCCTGCTGCTCGCCGGCATCCTGATGATCGGCGCCGGAAATGCGGGCAACCTACAGTCCCGATTCGCGGCGACCGACCTGGCAGCTCCGCAGCACCGGGGCCGTGATCTCTCGATCGTCGTCTGGTCGACGACCATCGGCGGCGTCGCCGGGCCTCTGCTCCTCGGACCCGGAGAGATCGTGGGGCAGGCGGTGGGCATGCCGCCGCAGACCGGCTCCTATCTCTTCTCGTTCGTCGCGCAGTGCGCGGCTCTGGTGCTGTACATCGTCGCGCTCCGACCGGATCCGCTGCTGGCAGCGCAGCGCCTCGCCAAGGTGGCCGCGGCGACGACCGGAGCGGTGGTGCTCGACCGTCCTCGCGTGGCCCGCTACGCGATCTTCGCGGTCGCCGGATCCCACGTGGTGATGGCATCCGTGATGGCGATGACGCCGGTGCACCTGTCGCACATGGCGCACGGTGCGCACGGCATGGCGGCCACCCCGGCGGATGTGTCCGCGCTCGTGGGGATCACGATCGCCCTGCATGTCGGAGGCATGTATGCCCTGTCGCCGGTGTTCGGCGTGCTGGCCGACCGCTGGGGGCGGCTGCGCGTGGTGCTGCTGGGGCAGGCGCTGCTCGCCGGCGCACTGGCTTTCGCGGTGTTCACCGGCACGGAGGCATGGGGCGTCATAGTCGCGCTCATCCTGCTGGGGCTGGGATGGAGTGCGGCGACGGTCGCCGGCGCCGCACTGCTCACCGAGGCTTCGGCGCCCGAGCTGCGCACCCGTCGGCAGGGGCGCAGTGACTCGCTGATGAGCCTGTCCGCGGCAGCAGGATCAGTGCTGGCAGGGGTCGTGCTGGCGAACTTCCAATATGCGGGGCTCGGCGTGGCGGCGTCCATTCTGGTCATCGCGATCGTCGCGCTTTCTCCGCTGGCCCGCTCCGGCACCCGATGAAGGACTGGGTCGGAGTCGGCGAGGCCTTCTCCGCCTCGTACGCGGACCTCTGCGCGGGGACCTTCTCGACGATGCAACGCGCACTCGGCGCGCCCGCCGGCCGCAGCCTGCTCGATGTCGGTGCGGGCGACGGCAGGCTCGCTGCTGCCTGGGCAGATGCGGGCTGGATCGTCCGGTCGTGCGAGCCCGAGGCATCGATGCGTGCAGTGTCGCGGCGCCGCCATCCGCAGGTCGACACGGTCAGCGGGGCACTCCCGGATCTGCCGTTCGAGGACGGCGCGTTCGACGTGGTCGTCGCGAACTTCGTCCTGAATCACGTCGCATCTCCGCGGAGATCGGCAGCCGGGCTGCGGCGCGTGAGCCGTGGCGCCGTGGTCGCGACGACGTGGACGCTCTCGCCGTCGTGGTTCTGGGCCGAGATCACGGAACGCGCCGGGGTGGAGCCGTTCGCCGGCGCGAAGCTCTCCGGCGCTGAGGACTTCGAGCGGACGGCAGACGGATTCGCGCGGATGCTGCGGGAGGCGGGCCTGGAGCGCGTCACCGTCGCCGAGCATGTTTGGACCTGGAACGCGGAGCCCGATGCGCTCTGGCTCTCGGTCGAAGGCGGAGTGGCCGGTGCGGGCGCTCTATACACCGGACTGAATGCGGGGGATCGTCGACGATTCCGCGCGGCGTTCGACCTCGTCATCGAGGAGCGGCGCACGGGTGGTGTTCTGCCCCTCGAGCACCGGGCAGCGATAGCCGTGGCGACGGCCGGCTGAGCGCCCACCACCCGCCAGCGGAGACGACCCCGCCCCCGTAGAATCGAAGGGCTATGGCTACCCCTCACCCCCTCACCACGACTGTCAGTGGTGCCGACGTCCGCGTCCGCTTCTGCCCATCGCCGACCGGACTGCCGCACGTCGGCATGGTCCGCACGGCGCTCTACAACTGGGCGTACGCACGCCACAACGGCGGGAAGATGGTGTTCCGCATCGAGGACACCGATGCCGCCCGCGACAGCGAGGAGAGCTTCCGTCAGCTCGTCGACGCGCTCACCTGGCTCAAGATCGACTGGGATGAGGGTGTCGAGGTGGGAGGGCCGCATGCTCCCTACCGGCAGTCCGAGCGCCACGACATCTACCGCGGCGTGATCGACAAGCTCATCGCCACCGGAGCGCTGTACGAGAGCTACTCCACCGCGGAGGAGATCGACGCCCGCAACGAGGCCGCCGGCCGTGCCAAGCAGCTCGGTTACGACAACTTCGATCGCGACCTCACCGACGAGCAGAAGGCGGCGTTCCGCGCCGAGGGGCGTCAGCCCGCGCTGCGACTGCGCGTGCCGGACGAGGACCTCACCTACGTCGACCTCATCCGCGGCGAGGTCACCTTCCCCGCCGGTTCGTTCCCCGACTTCGTGGTCGTGCGACCGAACGGCGTGCCGCTGTACACGTTCGTGAACCCCGTCGACGACGCGCTCATGGGCATCACCCACGTGCTGCGCGGCGAGGATCTCATGCCCTCCACCGCACGCCAGCTCTCGCTGTATGCGGCGCTGATCGAGGCCGGTGTCACGACGTTCGTGCCGCGCTTCGCCCACATGCCGCTCGTGCTCGGTGAGACCGGAAACAAGAAGCTCTCCAAGCGCGACCCGCAGGCCGACCTGTTCCTGCACCGCGACCGCGGTTTCATTCCGGAGGGGCTGCTCAACTACCTCGCGCTGCTCGGCTGGTCGATCGGCCCCGACCGCGACGTCTTCTCGCTGGACGAGTTCACGGCGGCATTCGACATCGTGAACGTGAACCCGAACCCGGCCCGCTTCGACCAGAAGAAGGCCGAGTCGATCAACGGCGACCACATCCGGATGCTCGGGGAGAAGGACTTCGCCGAGCGCACGATCCCGTACCTCGCCGCAGCCGGCCTCTTCGACGAGCCCACGCACGAGCAGCTGGTGATAGCCTTCCGTGTGGCACCGCTCGTGCAGGAGCGCGTGCAACTGCTGGGCGAGGTCCCCGGCATGGTCGGCTTCCTGTTCGAGGACGAGGTGTCCTACGCCGAAGACGCCCTCAAGGGTCTGCCGGCGAATGCCGCCGAGGTTCTCGATGCGTGTGTCACCGCTCTCGAGCCGGTGGAGGAGTTCACGCCCGAGAAGATCCAGGAGGCGTTGGCGACCGCGCTCGTCGAGCAGCTCGAGCTCAAGCCGCGCGTCGCGTACGGTCCGCCCCGCGTCGCCATCACCGGCCGTCGGATCTCGCCGCCGCTGTTCGAATCGATGGAGCTGCTCGGCAAGGAGGAGTCGCTGCGTCGTCTGCGCTCTCTGTCGGCGTTCCTCGGAAGCTGAGCGCGACGCGCCCGAGCGGCAGCAGACGCCGGTGGTTTTGGTGTTCGGCCGCCGCTCGGGTAGGCTTGATTCTCGGTGCGAGGCTCCGGTTTCGCCCTTGGGGTATGGTGTAATTGGCAACACGACGGTTTCTGGTTCCGTTATTCTTGGTTCGAGTCCAGGTACCCCAGCAAGACGAAAACCCCCGCTCAGGCGGGGGTTTCGTCGTTTCCGGAGGACGGTTCTCTTGGCGCGGGGCGGCGTCACATGAGCAGCTGCAGCGGTTCTTCGATCATGCGGGCGCAGGAACTGGGCGCCGAGGGCTCCGTCGATGCCGTGGCGAGCAGCCGTTTCGGCGGAGGACGTTGACGCCCTGGTCGGCGATGTCCCCGGCATCCGGAAGAATGTCGAGGTGATCGGAATGAAGAGCTTCTGGAGCGCCTTGCCCACCGAGGGGCGGTGGCTGCTGTCGACCGCGGCGATCCAGACGCTCGGACGCGGGATGACGCTGCCGTTCACCATCATCTACTTCCACGAGGTACGCGGCTTCGATCTCGGAGTCTCGGGTGCGCTGATGAGTCTCATCGCGATCACCGGCCTCATCGTGACGGGCCCCGGTGGAACACTCATCGACCGGTTCGGTGCACGTCGCGTCTTGGTCGTGGGCCTCCTGTCGATGATCGCCGGCTGCACGCTGCTGGCGTATGCGACCCATCCGGTCGTCGCCGCCGTCGCGGTGATGCTCATCGGAGTGAATTTCGGGGTCTCATGGCCCGGATTCAATGCCCTCATCGCCTCCGTGGTCGACGGAGAGGTGCGCCAACAATACTTCGGAGTCAACTTCGCGCTCGTCAATCTGGGTATCGGCGTGGGCGGGATCATCGGCGGCTTCTTCGTCGACGTCACCGACCCTTCGACGTTCACGACGATCTTCCTGGTCGATGCCGCGACCAGCTTGATCCCCCTCGCGCTGCTGCTAGGACCGCTGCGGCGCGTGCGGACACAGCATGAGGCCGAGGTCGGCGCGCCCCCGGTCGGCGGCTATCGCGAGATCCTGCGCCGACCTGCTGTCCTGTGGCTCACGCTTCTCACGTTCCTCGCGATCTTCATCGGCTACGGGCAGATGGAGGCCGGGCTGCCCGCGTTCGCCCGACAGGTCTCGGAAGTCTCGACCCAGGTCGTGGGTCTGGCCTTCGCCGTGAACACCGCGGTGATCGTGCTGTTGCAGTTCGCCGTTCTCGCACTCATCTCCGGCAAGAGACGCACCAGGGTCATGCAGTTCATGGCGCTCGTCTGGGCGCTGTCTTGGGTGGTGCTGGGCGCCACGGGGTTTCTCCCCGGCTCACTCGCGGCGGCGATCGGTGTGATCGCCTTCATGGGCATCTTCGCGTTCGTCGAGACGATGATGCAGCCCACGATCCCCGCCATCTACAACGATCTCGCCTCGGACCGCACGCGGGGCCGGTACAACGCCATCAACTCCGCTGCCTTCCAAGCGGGTGCCATCTCGGGTCCGCTCGTCGCCGGTGTGATGCTCGGCGGCGGCCTGGACGAGTGGTTCATCGGCGTGATGATCGCGGGGAGCCTCGCGATCGGAGTGCTGGCGCTCGTGCTCGAGCGATCCGTCACTCCTGCGGCGAACGGTGTATCCGTCACCGACGCCGCGGCCGAAGATTCATCGTCAGTTCGCTCCTGACGATGCCGATCGCCGCGTTCAGCCCCGATATCGGATAGCACGGCGGGGCGTGCGACGCCACTCCCTACCGCTGTCTTGCCGGGACCTGCATCCTCGACGGAGACGAGATCAGGGGAGGAACACGGATGGCCAGACTGGTTCGAGTCGCACCGGATGAGGATCCGGGGTTCCGGCGGGTTCGCTCGGGGTCGGGCTTCCGCTATGTCGACCCCGCAGGCGAGACCGCACCCGAGGCGGACCGCGAACGCATCAGCGATCTGGTCATCCCGCCCGCGTGGCACGACGTGTGGATCGCGGCGGACCCGCTCGCGCACATCCAGGCGGTGGGGATCGACGGCGCGGGGCGCAAGCAGTACCTGTATCACCCGCTGTGGCGCGTGAGTCGTGACCGTCGCAAGTTCGTGCGGGCGCTCGACCTCGCCGCCGCGCTTCCCAGCGCCAGAGCTCAGGTTACGAGGGCGCTCAAGGAGGAGGGACAGACCAAGGAGCGCGCTCTGGCGATCGCCTTCCGCCTGCTCGACGACGCGGCGCTCCGCATCGGCTCCGAGCGATACCTCGTGCGGCACGGCAGCCGTGGGCTCACGACGCTCCGCCGGCGCGACGTGCGCGTGTCCGGCAGCGACGTGGCGTTGTCCTTCCCCGCGAAGAGCGGCCGAACCGCCTCGATCGAGATCACCGACGAATCCCTCGCCGATGCGCTGACCGATTTCGCGGCGGGGAAGTCGGCGGCTTTCCTACTGGCCTATCGACGCGGTCGCCGCCGCGTGCGCATCACTCCGGCCGAGGTCAACTCGTATCTTCGCGAGGTGACGGGGGCGTCTTTCACCGCCAAGGACTTCCGGACCCTGCACGGAACCGTCATCGCAGCCGATGCACTGGCGCGGATCGGCGAGCTCGACCGGCGCAAGGATCGGGACCAGGCTGAGCGGCTCGCCGTGCAGGCAGCTGCGACCGCGCTCGGGAACACGACCGCCGTCGCGCGCGGCAGCTACATCGATCCACGGGTCTTCCGCCAGTACGCACGCGGACGCACGCTGGACCTTTCGGTGACGCCGGAGACGGCCATCCGACGGCTCCTGGGTGGACCGGAGATCTCGAAGAAGGTCACCCGGCGAGCTGCAGCCAGACGACCGCGATGAGCATCGGGATGAGTGGCGTGACCACCGCGGCGATCACCGGCCACCACCCCACGCGGGTGTCCACGGTCCGGGCGCGCTCGGTGAGGGTGTCGCCTTCGCGGCGGTAGGACTGCGGATCGAGAGGTTCAGCGGCCCCATCGCGGTACAGCAGCGTCCGCCGTCCGAACCGATCGTGCAGCGCGGCGATCACGGTGAGGAACCTGCGGAGCTCGATCTCATCCGTGAGATCGACCGCGGGAAGGTACAGGTGCAGCGTGCGGTCGACGATCTCCAGATCGAGGTCGGCGCTCTCATCGAGGAGGATCGCCATCAGGTCGGGGGTGAGCACATAAAGCGCGTCGGTCTCATAGCCGTGCGGGACGGACACCTCGAACACGTCGCTGAAGTCGCCCTCCAGCCGCAGCTGCGAGCGGCCGGTCGGACGCCGCGGAAGCACGCTGAGCGCTCCGCCTCCCCGTCGCGAACGGAGCGTGATCCTCGGCGCTTCCGCGGGGAGGGGGATGCGCACCGCTCGCGCGGTGTGTGTCGTCGCTCCCTCTCGATCGCCGACGACGAAGATGCGCTCGACGCTGTCGAACGGGAGATCGGTGTGGAGAGCATCGAGATGATCCTGGGCGGTCCTGCTCCCGCGGTCTATCTGCTCATCGATGGATCCGCCCCAGATTCGGTCGCCGACGTCTGCGCGGTATGTCCACCCGAGCGTGTGCGCGATGGCTTCGAGGTTGGCGCGTCGCCGCCGATGCTGCACGATCGTGAAGGCCGAGGTGGCGACGAGTGCGGCGCCCGCGATGATCGTCCCCAGCTGAGCGAGCAGCAGGGCGGCGCCGTCGAGCCCGAACCCGACCGGCAGCAGATAGAAGGCGACGCTGCCGGCGATCGCCAGGTAGGCCGCCGACGCGGTGATCAGTCGGACGCCGCCCCGCACGCGGGTTCCTGCGTGCGGGGCGGGCATCGGGTCCGAGTGCGCGAGCACCGTCAGGGCTTGTAGACGATGGCGATGTTCAGTTGGCCCTTCTCGCGTGCCCAGGCGAGCCAGCGGGGTTCGTTCAGCCCGTTGAGACGCTGGATCGGGACGACGTAGATGCCCTGATCGATGCGGCTCAATGCGCGGAACTCCGGCTTCTTCGAGATCCAGATGGTGCCCCCGCCGTCCCACGGCTCGAGGCACGTGTACACATACCCGTGCTCGCGGAGATTGATCCGGTCGGTGAGACTCTCCGCCTCCTGCCGGAGCTCGGCGACGACGTCGGCGGGAACCGTTCCGTCGAGGGTGAACGCGGCGACGTCGTACACGTTGCCCTCGCCGAAGTCCCGCGTGGTGAGGATGGTCAACTCCGTGACCCCCTTGTCGGAGGTTCGGGTCCAGAGCGCGTGCGAGTTCTTCGCGCGCTTGTTCATCAGGAACCCGCCGAAGTTCACCTTCTGGAACGCGAAGTCGTCGAGCTTCGCGGCGATCTCTGCGCGTGTCGTCATGAGGGAGTCTCTCCTTGTCCGGGAGGTCGGGCGGCCTCTCCGTCGAGCGAGCCTAGGCGCCGGCGTCGAGGCGCCGTCGGACCCCGAACGAGTCCGAACGAAGCTCCGCGCAGATGCCGCCGCAGCCTGCCATAGGCTCGACTCATGCCCGCCCCGCGCACCCTCGATGAGCTCTGCGCCGGGCTGGGGCGGATGCGTACGGATGCCGGATCCCCCTCGTACGCGGAGATCGCCCGGCGTATCGGACGGCTGCGCGGGGGAGCGGAACCGGCGAAGGTCACGGTCTACGACTGTTTCCGTCCTGGCAGGAGACGGGTCGACGATCGGCTCGTCGGAGACATCGTCCGAGCCCTCGGCGGCGAGGAGACCGATTCCGAGCTCTGGCGCGAGACGGCGCGCGTGCTCAACGGCGAGCGGTCGGGAGTGCACATCGAGGTCGCGCACGCTGCGCGGAACTCTCCCGGTGCGGAGATCGGTCGGGAAGCGCTGCTCGCCTCCGTGCCCGCGGCGGACGTGCTCGTTCTCACCGGGCTGCCCGGCTCGGGGAAGAGCACCTTCGCCTCCGCGCTGGTCGGCACGGAATCCGTGCTCACGGTGCAGCTGCGCGAATCCGAACCCGATCGTCCGCACGCCGACCCCATCGACATCATGAGACGCATGCTGGGTGCGCTCGGCGTCCGTTCGCTGCCCTACGAGTTGCCCCGGCTGCGCGAGACTCTCCAGCTCGTCGCTCGCGGCACGACCGTGATCGTCGAGGATGCGGGTGACGCACGGCGCCTTGCGGCCCTGATCGTCCCGGGGGTGCGGTTCCTCGTCACCTCCCGGGTCGACCTCGCCGAGCTCGAGCAGCGCCTGCGCCCACTGACCCTGACCGTCGCTCGTGTCGTCGTTCCGCCGATGACGGATGCCGACGCGCAACGGCTCCTCTCGCATCTCATCCCGGAAGAGGGGACGGAGCCGCTCGCCGGCTCGGACGTCGACGTCCGTGCAGGCGCGCTCCGACGCATCGTGGCCGTCGGGGGTGGTCTCCCGCTCGACCTCGTGATGCTCGCGGGGATCGTCCGGGAGCACGAGGGGTGGTCGTTCCAGGATCTCGCGTCGCGCTTCGAGCACGAGCCGCGTGATGCGCGGATCCGTCCTGTGCTCGAAGCCGCCACCCGCTCGTTGTCGCAGAGCGAGGCTGATCTGCTCGCAGACGCCGCGCTGTTGGACAGAGACATCGACGCCGAGGTGCTGCTCGCGGCCGGCGGTCCGTCGGCCGAGGCGGATCTGCGTCGCCTGCATGCCCGCCATCTCGTGGAGCTCCGCGACGGGCATCTGTACATCCATGCCACCGTCTTGGCATTCGCCGCGGAGAGATCGCGCTCGCTTCGTCCGTCCTCGGAGCGCCAGGCGTTCGTGCGGAAGGCGGCGGCTGCGGCGGTGGCGAAGATCCGCTCGGATCCGGACTATGCGGCGCGGGAGGTCGTGACCGTGCTGGCAGTCGCGGCGGCAGCGCGAGAGCATGCCGCCGATTCCGCGGTGGAACAGCTCGCCATCGAGGCGCACCCCGGGCTCTCGCGGTGGTCGTTGTGGAACGAGTCGCTGCGTCTGCATGACCTCGCAGCGCGCGGGGAGGGGCTCGACCTCGTGCCGGAGATCGCACTGGGCGTCGCGCACTGCGCCGAGAAGCTGGGGCGTCTGGATGAGGCGCTGATCACTCTGCATCGGGTGCGACGCATCGCGACCGGGGCGTCACTCGCACGCACCTGGAATCAGATCGGCAACGTCCAGCGGTGGATGAGCCATCTCGACGAGGCGCTGCGCTCGTACGAGGTCGCTATCGGTCATGCGCGGGCCGCGGGGGATCGGATCGTGGAGGGGCGGGCGACCGGCAACCATGCCGACACGCTGCGCATACTCGCCCGCTACCCGGAGGCACGCGACCGTTACGCGGTGGCCTTGAGGATGGCTCAGGAGGAGGGCGATGACCTCAACGTCGCGGTCGTCCGCGGCAACCTGCCGCTGCTCCTCCTGGCCACGGGGCAGCTCGATGACGCGGCCGACGAGCTGCAGGAGCTGCTCGACGAGTCGAGCGTCGACTCGCTGCCGTTCGTGCGGAGGACACTGGCCCTGGTGGCCGAGGCGACGGGCGACGACGAGCGTGCCCGCGAGCTGTGCGCGACAGCGAGACAGGCGCTGCAGACGGCGGGGGAGTTCGCGACCTCGGCGGACCTCGACCTGCTGGAAGCACGGATGGACGGCCGCGCCGGCGACTTCGTGAGCGCGCGATCCATCGCCGAACGGACGCTGCGCGAGGCCGAACGCGCCGGCTCGCCGTTGATCGCGACCGAGGCGGCGAACTCGCTGGCTGAGATCCTGGCGCGCGCTGCGGCGAGCGACTCGACGGCCGCCCACCACCTGCTGGACGACGCGGAGCGGCACGCCGCGGAGGCGCGGAGCATCGCTGAGGCGACCGGCGATCGGGCGGAGGTGGCACGCAGCGACGCCGTCCTCTCGTCGATCGCGGCTCTGCGGGGCGATCACGCGACGGCTGAGATCCTCGCGGCGGCTTCGACGCGGCTCTACGCGGAGATCCGCCATCGCCTGCGCGGTGCCTGAGGTGTGAAGGTGGGGCGGTCCGCGTCTCGTCCGGATGCCAGGATGGAGGAATGGACACCGCCAACCTCACCCGGGAGGAGACCGCCGCGCGATCCGCCGCGGTCACCCTGCATCGCATCCGCGTCGAACTCGACCTGACGGGGGCGCCCGAGCGGGCTCGCACCGGGTTCCCGACGGTGACGACGCTCGAGTTCGACGCCACGGCGGAGTCGACCTGGCTCGACTTCATCGGCGAAGAGGTCCGCCGTGTCGAGGTGAACGGCGTCGACCAGGATGTCCTGTGGGACGGAGCACGGATCTCGCTCGCCGGCCTCGCCGCCTCCAACGTCGTCCGCGTCGAGGCGATCGGGGCGTACAGCCGTTCCGGCGAGGGACTGCACCGCTTCCACGACCCGGCCGACGACGAGACGTACCTGTACACGCAGTATGAACCGGCGGATTCACGTCGCGTCATGGCGTGCTTCGAGCAGCCCGACATGAAGGCCGAATACACCTTCGTCGTCGATTCCCCCTCCGAGTGGGAGGTGCTCTCCAACCAGTCGCCCGCGCACGTCGACCTCGGCGTCGGCGTGCAGCGGGTGGAGTTCGCGCCCACCCTGCCGATCTCGAGCTACATCACCGCGGTCGCCGCCGGCCCTTACACGCGTGTCGACGGCGAGTGGCGGCGCGACGAGCAGCAGATCCGCCTGGGGGTCTTCGTCCGCCGGTCCCTGGCGCCGTACCTGGAGGCCGACGAGATCCTCGACGTCACCCGGCAGGGGCTCGACTTCTTCACTGACGCCTTCGCGTACCCCTATCCGTGGGGCAAGTACGACCAGATCTTCGTTCCCGAGTACAACCTCGGGGCGATGGAGAACCCCGGCCTCGTGACGTTCACGGAGTCGTATCTCTCCCGCGGCGCGGCGACGGAAGCGCAGCGCGCCGCACGGGCGAACACGATCCTGCACGAGATGGCCCACATGTGGTTCGGCGACCTCGTCACGATGACCTGGTGGGACGACCTCTGGCTCAAGGAGTCGTTCGCCGACTACATGGGGGCGCACGCCTCCGCCGTCGCCACCCGTTTCCATGACGCCTGGGTGAAGTTCGCCGCGAGCCGGAAGGCCTGGGCGTATCAACAGGATCAGCTGCCCACGACACACCCGATCGTGGCGGACATCACCGACCTCGAGGCCGCGAAGCTGAACTTCGACGGGATCACGTATGCCAAGGGCGCTGCGGTCCTCAAGCAGCTGGTCGCCTTCGTCGGCGATGACGCGTTCTTCGAGGGCGCTCGGCGCTACTTCGCGGCGAATGCGTTCGGGAACACCACGCTCGACGACTTCCTGGTGCAGCTCAGTGCCGTCTCCGGCCGCGACATGAGCGACTGGTCGGCGGCATGGCTGCAGACCTCCGGTGTGTCGACGCTGTGGACCGAGACGGATGACGAGGGCCGCAGCGTCCTCGTGCAGACCGATCCGCGCCCGCACCGACTGCGCATCGGCCTGTACGAGCACCAGGACGGACGCGTCGTCCGGCGCGAGCAGCGGGAACTCGACGTGATCGGCGAGCGGACCCCGCTGGACCTGCCCGAAGCCGATCTGGTGCTCCTCAACGACGACGACCTCACCTACGCCAAGGCGCGGCTCGACGAGCGGTCTCTGCGTACGGTCGAGGCGTCGCTCTCGGAGATCGAGGAGCCCCTCGCGCGGGCGCTGGTGTGGTCGTCGCTGTGGAACGCCACGAGAGACGGAGAGCTCGATGCAGCGCGGTACGTGGCGATCGTGCGCACGCACGGCCCCGCCGAGTCCAACATCGGGCTCTTGACGGGTGTCCTCGCGAACGCCGCGTACGCCATCCGGCACTTCGTCGCGGACGACGACCGTGCTGCAGAACAGCGCAGCTGGACGGACGCCGTGTGGGATGCGCTGCAGGCCGCGGACGCCGGCAGCGACGCGCAGCTGTCGTGGGCGCGGGCACTCGCGACCGCATCCGCATACGACGACGCGCACCACGAGCAGGTGCGCGCCCTCCTCGACGGAGACGTGCCCACAGGACTCGTGGTCGACCCCGACCTGCGCTGGCAGTTGCTGACGGCGCTCGTCACGACGGGACACGCCGACCTCGCGGACATCAGCGCCGAGCAGGAGCGCGACGACACGGGCAGCGGACGGACGGCAGCGCGGCGCGCACGGTCGTCGCGGCCCGATGCCGCCGTCCGGCGCGAGGCCTGGGACTCCGCGTGGAACGACCTCTCGCTCAGCAACGATCACCTCGACGCCGAGATCGAAGGATTCCGGGCCGGTGGCCGCCGCGATCTGACCGAGGCGTTCGACGCCGAGTACTTCGCCCGTATCGCGGGAGTCTGGGGGGATCGCAGCATCGAGATCGCTCGGCGACTGGTGCTCGGTCTGTTCCCGGCGACCGAGTCGTTGCAGGCCGTCGACACCTGGCTCGCCGAGAATACGGAGGCGCCTGCGGCTCTGCGGCGGCTCATCGTTGAGCAGCGCGATCACCTGGAGCGCGACCTCAGGGTACGCGCCGCGCAGGGTGCCACCGCACGCGATTAGGCGGGAGAGACCTGCATCCCCATCACGGTGCGCACGATCCACGGGTGGGCGTGGTCGTCGTCGATGTGCGTCATGCCGATGTTCTCCGCGACGCCCCGCGAGGCGTCGTTGGCGGGGTGGATGATCGCGGTCAGCAGTGTCGGCGCGAACTCACGGGCGACGAGTTCGACGCAGGCGCGAGCCGCCTCGGTCGCATACCCCTGGCGCTGCATGGACCGGCTCACGTGATAGCCGACCTCCAGCACCGGATCGCCGTTGACGGACTGCCAGGTCAACCCGCAGTCGCCCACGAACGCGCCCGCATGCGTCTCGATGATCCACAATCCGTGGCCGTGCTCCCGGTACCGCTTCTGCATGCCCGCGAGCCACTCGGCTGTCTCGGTGCGGCTCTTCGGCGCCGGATAGAACGCCATCACTTCCGGATCGCCGAGGAGGTCGGCCATCCGGTCCAGGTCGTCCTCCGTCATCTCCCGGAAGACGAGTCGCTCGGTCGGTGGGGGGAGGAGCCGTCGCGTCGTGCCGCTCACAGATCGAGCGATTCGCCGGGCTCCAGCACGAAGAACTCGCCGCCGCCCTGCTCGGTGGCCCACTGCAGCCGCTGACGGTGCATGTTCTTCCCGATGACCGAGAGCGTCATGTCGTGGGTGCCGAAGGCGCGACGCGGCGCAACGGCGAGCACGTAGTCCATCGCCTCGCCGATCTTCAGCCAGGGCGCTCCGAGCGGCGCGGCGAGCGTGCCGACCGCGATCCCTTCCGGTACCGCATAGGAATCGCCGGGGTAGTAGAGCTCGTCGTTCACCAGCACGCCGACGTTCTCGACGACGGGCAGCGACGAGTGGATGACCTCGTGCGTGCCGCCGAAGAACCGGAGTGAGAAGTCGCCGACCTCGACCGAGTCCCCGGGGGAGACCACGGTGATGTCGTATCCCTCGGCCGCGCGAGCCACCCCCGACGGCGCGAAGATGGGCGTGCCCGGCGCGGCGCGCAGGAGGCGGTCGAAGTGATCGGACGTCCAGTGGTCGGGGTGCTCGTGAGTGATCACGATCCCGACCAGGCTGTCGAGATCCACCAGCGGTGCGGTGAAGGAGCCCGGGTCGATCAGGAGGGTCTTCCCGCCGACATCGAGGCGGAGGGCGGCATGTTCGAACTTGGTGACGCGCATGAGACGAGTCAACTCCTTCATCCGGCGCACGGCAAACGGATTCTGCGCGCCACGCCCGGGAGTCAGGTCGGCGTGGCGTCGATTTGGCGGACCGAGAAATGCCATGGCATACTTGAACGGTTGTCGCGCGACGGAAACGTCCGCCAGACGGCCCCATCGTATAGCGGCCTAGTACGCTGCCCTCTCACGGCGGTAACGCGGGTTCGAATCCCGCTGGGGTCACACAACATGAGAAAGCCTCCGGTTCGCCGGGGGCTTTCTTGTTTTCCGCACATGCGAAGAGGCCGCTTCCTGTTATCGGAAGCGGCCTCCGCGGGGTTTTCGCCCGACGACGTCAAGCGTCCTCGGCGCCCGCCTGCTCCGCATTCGTCGGGGGAGCGGAACGACGGTTCCGGCGCGCTCGACGGATCAGCCACACGATCAGCACCACGACGCCCACGACCGCGAGCCACGGGAGGACGAAGCCCACCGCGATCACGAGGGCGTTGAGCGAGACGACGAGGCCATTCCATCCGGCGAGCAGACCGTCGGCGAATCCCGCGGGGTCGGCGGTGGTGGCCGTCGTCTCCCGGGTGAGTTGCACCTGAAGCGATGACATGGCGACCTGATCCTGCAGAGCCTCGAGCTGCTGCTCATACGACTCGAGCTGCGCCTGCCGGTCGGTCAGTGCGACCTCCGCCTCGATCAGCTCGGAGACGCTGCCCGACTGCGACATCAGCTCGGTGAGACGATCGACGGAGGCCCGCGTGGAGTCGACGCGCGCCTGGAGATCGATGGAAACCGACGTCACGTCCTGCTTCGACGTGGACGACGAGAGGACCTCACCGGTTTCGCCGAGCGCGGCGATCACCTCCGGCAGATCCGCGGAGGGTACGCGGATGCTGATCCAGCCGTACGCCGAGTCGGCGGGCGCAGGTTCCGACGTGGTGTCGAGGGCGACCGATTTCCCAACCTCGGTGCTCTCGACGTAGCCGTCGTGCTCCTCCGCGAGCGCGGCGATCGCCGACGCAGCGTCCGCGATGCTCTTCACCTGGACGGTCGCCTGCGCGGTCGCGATGATCTCGCGGTCGGCCTCGGCACTGTCGTTGCCGGCGACGGCGGAGTCGGAGACATTCCCGGGAAGCGATTCGGGTGCCGACTCGGACATCTGATCCGGGGATGACGACGAGGAGTCCATCGAGACGCCGCCGGGGAGGCTTCCCCCATCGGCCGTCGACGATGCACTGCCGCCGACGGCGCCCAGTATCGGGGGAGTGACGAGGACGCCGACGACGAAGGCGGCGGCGATGCCGGCGCCGGTGAGCCAGCGCCGGCGGCGCTTCCTGGCGCGCTCGGCCCTCGGATGCGCAGGGGAGCGTTCTGCGGCGATCTCGGTGAACACGGCGGTCTCCATGCGGGCGATGGTCTCGTCCGACAGCACGGGCAGATCGCTGCGGGGAATCTGGTCGTTCATGCGTCTCTCACTTCCTTCACGGCGCCGCGCAACCGGGTGCGCACTCGGGAGAGACGATTGCGGACGACCGCGTGCGTGATGCCCAGTTCTTCGGCCGCGGCCTGGTAGGCGTATCCCTCGGATGCGCACAGGCGGAAGATCTCACGGTCGAGATCGTTCAGGTTGCCCACCTCAGCGGCGATCCGCGCGGCGAGCTCGGCCGTGATGACCTGTTCTTCCACGCTGACGATGTCGGGGAGCAGGGTCTCATCGACGGCATCGGCGGTGTGCGCCTGGTCACGGCGTCGCTGGCGCAGCCGATTCGCGGCCTGGAAGCGGCAGATCGTGGCCAGCCAGGGCAGGATCGACTCGCCCTGGAGCTCGAGGGCGGGGAGTTTGCGCCATGCGACGACGAACGTCTCCTGCGTGACGTCCTCCGCATCGGCGGGCGACGCGAGGATGCCCTGGGCGATCCAGTAGACCGGCCGCACGTGTGCGCGGTACAGCTCGCGGAAGGCGTTCTCGTCGCCGGCCGCGGCCTGCGCCGCCCATTTCTGATCACTCGTCTGCACGGGCATCCTGATTCCGTTCGGTGTCTCTCACCAGGGAAGTGTCGATCGCTGCCTCATCGTCTCAGATTCGGTCGTCGCGTTCGCGTGTTCGCTGTTCCCCGAGATGCCGCGGCTCCGGTAGCATTGCCCGGCGAGAGGGAGTATCCCGGATCCGCGCGTAACGTCATCACGAGCACCGTCATCGCTGCTCCGGGCGCGCGACGCACATCTGTGCGGGGGAGAGACTTTCGACGTATTCCCGACCCCTCCGCGAAAGGCCCAGTGCGCCCTTGGAAATCCCTGTCTGGTTCGAGATCACCTCGATGGTCGTCCTCACGATCATCCTGATCGGCGACCTGCTCCTCATCCGGCTGCGGCCGCACATCCCCTCGACGAAGGAGTCCACCCTGTGGGTGGTCTTCTATGTGGGCCTCGCACTGCTGTTCGCGGTGCTCCTGGGCAACGTCGGCGGCTGGCAGAACGCCGGCGACTTCATCACCGGCTGGGCCCTCGAATACAGCCTGTCGATCGACAACCTCTTCGTCTTCGTCCTGATCATGGCTCAGTTCGCGGTGCCACGGCGCCTGCAGCAGCAGGTCCTCATGGTCGGCATCATCATCGCGCTGGTGCTGCGTGGCCTCTTCATCCTCGCCGGTGTGGCGATCGTCGAGAACTTCTCGCCGATCTTCTACATCTTCGGTGCGTTCCTCATCTGGACGGCGATCCGTCAGGCCATGCCCGACGGCGACCACGAGGGCGAGGTCAAGCGTGAGAACTTCATCGTGCGGTTGCTGCGGCGCCGCGTCGACATCAGCGAGGAGTACGACGGATCGAAGATCCGCACCACGGTCAACGGCAAGCGCATGTGGACGCCGATGGTGATCGTCTTCATCACGATCGGTGTCACCGACCTGATCTTCGCGATCGACTCGATCCCCGCGATCTTCGAGATCACCACGAACGGCTTCCTCGTCTTCGCGGCCAACATCTTCGCGCTCATGGGTCTGCGCCAGCTCTACTTCCTGCTCGGCGACCTGCTCGATCGTCTCCGCTACCTGCACTACGGCATCGCGGTGATCCTCGGCTTCATCGGCATCAAGCTGATCCTGCACGCGCTGCACGTGAACGAGCTTCCGTTCATCAACGGCGGAGAGCACGTCGAGTGGGTTCCCGACATCAGCAACATGGTCTCGCTCGGCGTGATCCTGGCCTCGATGACCATCGCGACGGTCGCGAGCCTCATCGCCTCCTCGCGCGACAAGCGCGCGGAGAAGAAGGCCGCGCTCAGCGAGTAGTCCTTGCGGCGGACCTGCGCGCTTCAGAACGCGCGCAGGTTCGTCTGCAGGCCGCCGTCCGCGTACTCGCGACGGAGGATGCCACGGCGCCGCAGGACGGGCACGAGCTCGTCGAGCGTGCGGTGCAGGGTGACCGGGTGGAAGTCACCCCAGAGCAGCACGCCGTCATTGCCCCACTCGCCGAGTTCCTCGATCAGGTCGGCGAACTCCTCGGCCGTTCCCACGAACCCGGAGCGGTCCGTGATCCGGCCCGTGCGTGCCAGCGCCGTCAGATGAGCGCGCAGCGGGGCCTCCTCGCCGCGGTCTCCGATCAGACGCTGGATGCTTCCGCGGGAGACGTGGGCGCCGAAGATCGAGAGGTCGAGCGCGGTGTCGAGGTCGAGGGACGTCAGGTCGGTCTCGAGGTCGCTGGACTGCTTGCGGGCGATCTGCACCAGTGCTGCGTCGTCGGGGTGGGCGGAGGCGGCGACGATGCGATCCGCCTCCTCGCGCGATGAGGTGATCACGGGCTGGATGGCGAAGAGGATCTTGATGTCCTCGGGCCGCCGCCCCTTCGCGATCGCCGCCTCGTGCACTCTGGCGCGGTAGTCGCGGACGGACTTCTCGTTCAACGGGGCCAGAGCGAGCTGGACATCGGAGTTCGCACCCGCGAAGCCCAGTCCACGCCCGGAACCGCCGGGGGAGACGATCGCGGGATCCCCATCCGTGAACGGGAGGGCGTTGAGCGGGCCGTCGAAGGCGAAGTGCTCGCCTCGGTGGCGGACCGGCTGCAGCTTCGCGCCGTCTGCGTAGACGCCGGTGTCTCGGTCGGACACGAGCGCACCGTCGTCCCAGCTGTGCCACAGGGCGCGGATGCCGGCGAGCCATTCCTCCGCCCGGTCGTACGCCTCGTCGTGACCGAGCTGCGGCGCGTCGGAGAAGTGTCGCGCGCTTCCGGTGTCCGTGACCACGTTGAGACCGAGCCGATGCCCGCTCAGGTGCTGCAGCGTCGCGAACTGGCGCGCCGCGGTGTATGGCAGGTACGCGGCGGGATTGACGGTCGGCACCACGCCCAGGTGCCTCGTCGCCTGGAACAGGTACGGGGCGAGGAGGAGCGGATCGTGCTTGGGGCCGCCGAAAGCATGGCGGACCCGCAGGTCGATCGTGGACGGCGACCCCAACGACGGCGCGTCCTCGATGATGACCAGGTCGAAACCCGCCTGCTCGAGGGTGCGAGCAGCGTCCTGGTACACCTCCGGACGCGTCCAGTCGTAGTCCCAGTCGAGCGAGGGATAGCCCCAGCCCTGCGGACCGAAACCGCGCGCGAGGAACCAGCCGAAGTGCTGGGGGCGGCTCATGCCACCGTCTCCCGCACGCCCTGGAGCACGTGCGACAGGTCGGCGATGAGATCGTCGACATCCTCGATGCCGATCGACAGACGCAGGGTTCCCGGTCGTACGCCGAGAACCTCGCGCTCCTCATCGGTGCGCTGCGCATGACTCGTCGTCCCTGGATGCAGCACCAGGGAGCGGACGTCGCCGATATGGGTCATGTGCGTGAAGACCTGCACGTTCTCGACGAATCGGCGTGCCGCGGGGAGCCCGCCGCGCAGGGTGAACGTGAAGATCGACCCCGATCCACCGTCGAGGTACCGCTTCCCGAGCTCATGGTCGGGATGAGAGGGAAGCCCGACGTAGTCGACGCTCTCGACAGCGTCGTGCTGTTCCAACCACTGGGCGATCTGGAGGGCGTTGCGGGACTGCCGCTCGACGCGGAGGCCGAGCGTCTCCACACCCTGGCCGATCAGGAAGGCGTTCAGCGGAGACGGCGACGCTCCGAAACGCGGTGCCACCGACTCCCGGGCATAGGCGATGCGAGCGCGACCGCCGTGACGAGCGAAGACGCTGGGCGCGTCGCCGCGTCCGGGAAGGACGAGGTGCGGCGCGTTGTGTCCCGCGAGCTCGGCGTCGAAGCGACCGTCGTCGATGATCACGCCGCCGAGGACGGATCCGTGGCCGGCCAGGAACTTCGACGCGGAGTGGACGACGATCGCCGCGCCGTGCTCGATCGGTCGCAGCAGGGCCGGGGTCGCCAGGGTGTTGTCCACGACCAGCGGGATCGCGAGATCATCGGCGATGTCGCTGATGGCACGCACGTCGAGCACATCGTTGCGCGCGTTCGCGAGTGACTCGGCGAACAGCGCGCGCGTATTCGGACGGATCGCCGCACGCCAGGCATCCGGGTCCGAGATGTCTTCGACGAACGTCACGTCGATGTCGAGACGCGCCAGGTTGTCGAGGAAGAGGCCCCTGGTGCCCTCATAGATGTGCGTGGAGGAGACGATGTGATCGCCGGCGCCCACGACGGTGAGCAGGGCGGTCGCTACCGCCGCCTGTCCGCTCGCGACCAGCACCGCGTCCGCGCCCGACTCCAGAGCCGCGAGCTGGCGCTCCACGGCCCGAACCGTCGGGTTGCCCGTGCGGGTGTATCCGAAGCCGGTGCCGGTGCTGAAGTGGTCCGCTGCGTGATCGAAGTCATCGAACTCGAAGCCTGCCGTGAGGTAGATCGGGGTCGCGCGAGAGGACGCCGTCTCACGGCTTCTCGCCGCGTGGACCGCACGGGTGGCGAAGCGGGCGGTGTCGACGGTCATGCGGTGCCTCTCAGTCGTTCGGGTGTCAACAGAGTGTCATGACGGGTCGGAGCGCGTCCGAGCGGTGGTAATCTGACGTCATGCGGACCGTGCTCCTTCTTCTTAGCGGCCGCGACGAGACCTCGATCTGAGCCCCTCCTCGTCGCGGAGTCCATCGTGGGCCGAACCGCCAGCCACAGGAGACACGCAATGACCACCCCCGCAAACGGTGCCGATTCCGCACGCCGCCGGACCCTCGCCGAGAAGGTCTGGGACGAGCACCTGGTCGTCAAGGGCGAGAACGGCGAGCCCGACCTCATCTACATCGATCTGCACCTCGTGCACGAGGTCACCAGCCCGCAGGCGTTCGACGGCCTCCGCAGCGAGGGGCGGCCGCTGCGTCGCCTGGACCTGACCATCGCGACCGAGGACCACAACACCCCGACGCTGGAGATCCACAAGCCGATCGCCGATCTGACCAGCCGCACGCAGATCGAGACACTGCGCCGCAACGCCGCCGAGTTCGGGGTGCGTCTGCACTCTCTCGGTGACGCGGAGCAGGGCATCGTGCACGTCGTGGGACCCCAGCTCGGACTGACGATGCCCGGCATCACGGTGGTCTGCGGCGACTCGCACACCTCGACGCACGGCGCGTTCGGAGCCATGGCCTTCGGCATCGGGACCAGCGAGGTCGAGCACGTCATGGCCACGCAGACGCTACCGCTGAAGCCGTTCAAGACGATGGCGATCAACGTCGAAGGCACACTGCGCGAAGGCGTCACCGCGAAGGACATCATCCTCGCCGTGATCGCGAAGATCGGCACCGGCGGCGGTCAGGGCTACGTGCTCGAGTATCGCGGCAGCGCCATCCGCGCCCTCTCCATGGAGGGCCGCATGACGATCTGCAACATGTCGATCGAGGCGGGAGCGCGGGCCGGGATGGTCGCGCCCGACGAGACCACCTTCGCCTACCTCGAAGGTCGTCCGCACGCCCCGAATGGCGCGGACTGGGACGACGCCGTCGCCTACTGGCGCACCCTGCCGACCGACGAGGGCGCGACGTTCGATGCGGAGGTCTTCATCGACGCCGACGAGCTCGAGCCGTTCGTGACCTGGGGGACGAATCCGGGTCAGGGAAGCTCGCTGTCGTCGTCGGTGCCGAATCCCGCCGAGATCGCAGACCCGAACGAGCGGGCTGCGGCCGAGCGGGCGCTGGAGTACATGGACCTCACGCCGGGAACGCCTCTCAAGGAGGTCCCGGTGGACGCGGTCTTCATGGGCTCGTGCACCAACAGTCGCATCGAGGACCTGCGCGCCTTCGCCTCGATCATCCAGGGCAAGAAGAAGGCCGACGGCGTGCGCGTCATGGTCGTCCCCGGGTCCGCGCGCGTGCGCCTCGAGGCCGAGGCCGAGGGCCTCGACAAGGTCATCACCGACTTCGGAGCGGAATGGCGCTTCGCCGGCTGTTCGATGTGTCTGGGCATGAATCCCGACCAGCTCGCACCGGGGGAGCGCTGTGCTTCCACGTCGAACCGCAACTTCGAAGGACGACAGGGCAAGGGAGGGCGCACACACCTCGTATCGCCGCTCGTCGCCGCCGCGACCGCGATCCGCGGCACGCTTTCGAGCCCGAGCGACCTGACGGATGCTTCGACAGGCTCAGCAACCCAGGAGGGAAACTGATGGAGAAGTTCATCACGCACACGGGCATCGCGGCACCTCTGAAGCGCTCGAACGTCGACACCGACCAGATCATCCCGGCTGTGTTCCTGAAGCGCGTCACGAAGACGGGCTTCGAAGACGCGCTGTTCCACGGCTGGCGGCAGGACCCCGATTTCGTGCTCAACCAGGCGCCGTTCCAGGGTGCATCCGTGCTGCTCGCCGGACCCGATTTCGGCACGGGGTCCAGCCGAGAGCACGCGGTCTGGGCGCTGCGGGACTTCGGCTTCAAGGTCGTGCTCAGCCCTCGGTTCGCCGACATCTTCCGCGGGAACTCCGGCAAGCAGGGGCTGCTCGCGGCGACGATCTCAGAAGAGGATCTCGAGCGTTTCTGGGCCGAGATCGACCGGAATCCCGGGGTTCGGATGACCGTCGACCTCGAGGCGCGCAGCGCGTCGATCGGTGACGTCCAGGCCGACATCGGGATCGACGATTACACTAGATGGCGGCTCCTCGAAGGGCTCGATGACATCGGGCTCACGCTGCGCAACGAAGACAAGATCGCGCAGTTCGAGGCCCGTCGCGAGTCGTGGCGGCCCCGAACCCTTCCCGTTCAGTAGACGGCGGGGGCGGGGGAGCCCAGGGGCAACCCGCCCCCGAAATCCGTAGATGAAGTGAGGCTCCGAATGACGACACCTGTGCGCGACGCTCTCCCGGACGGAGTCCCTGCACTCACCGGAGACGTCCTCGCCATTCGAGGCGGACGCCCGCTTCGCGGTCGCGTCGACGTCAAGGGGGCGAAGAACCTGGCGACCAAGGCCATGGTCGCCTCGCTCCTCGGCGAGACCGTGAGCACCCTGCGCGACGTGCCGGCGATCAGCGACGTCGCCGTCGTGCGCTCCCTGCTCGAGGTGCACGGTGTGCGAGTGACTGAGGGCGATGAGCCCGGCTCCCTCATCTTCGACCCGAGCGACGTCGAATCCGCCCACTTCGAGGAGATCGACGCGCACGCGGGTGCATCGCGCATTCCGATCCTGTTCTGCGGCCCGCTCCTGCACCGCCTCGGTCAGGCGTTCATCCCCGACCTCGGCGGATGCCGCATCGGCGACCGCCCGATCGACTTCCACCTGGATGCGCTCCGCAAGTTCGGTGCCATCGTCGAGAAGCTCCCCAGCGGCATCCGCCTCTCCAGGGGCGGAAACCGCCTGCACGGGGCGAACATCCACCTCCCGTACCCGAGCGTCGGTGCGACCGAGCAGGTGCTGCTCACCGCCGTCCGAGCCGAGGGCGTCACGGAGCTGCGCAACGCCGCCATCGAGCCCGAGATCATGGACCTGATCGCGGTCCTCCAGAAGATGGGCGCGATCATCTCCTACGAGCCGAATCGCGTCATCGTCATCGAGGGCGTCGAGAAGCTCCGCGGGTACGACCACCGGTCGATCTTCGACCGCAACGAGGCGGCGTCCTGGGCATCTGCAGCTCTGGCGACCGACGGCGAGATCTTCGTCGGCGGAGCCAAGCAGCAGGAGATGCTGACGTTCCTCAACGTCTTCCGCAAGGCGGGCGGCTGGTTCGACATCCAGGAGGACGGCATCCTCTTCCGCCGCGACGGCGAGATCAAGCCCGTCGTCGTCGAGACCGACGTGCACCCCGGCTTCATGACCGACTGGCAGCAGCCGCTCGTGGTGGCGCTGACGCAGGCCCACGGGCGTTCGGTGGTGCACGAGACGGTGTACGAGAACCGGATGGGTTTCACCGACGCGCTGGTCAAGATGGGCGCCGACATCGTCGTGCACCCGCACGGTCTGCAGGCGGGACCGCGTCGCGTTCCGCGCCGTGAGCTCGAGCAGGCCGCTGTCATCACCGGTCCGACGCCGCTGCACGGAGCCGAGATCGTGGTTCCCGACCTTCGTGGCGGTTACAGCCACGTGATCGCGGCCCTCACGGCCACCGGCGAGTCGCAGGTGTCGGGAGTAGACATCCTCAGCCGCGGCTACGAGAAGTTCCTCGCCAAGCTCGACGCGCTCGGCGCCGACTTCGACGTCATCCGGTGAGCCGGATGGCACGGCGGTCGGCGGAGACGACGCGACCGAGCGTCTTCTGGCCGCTCGCCGCACTGGTGATCCCGCCGGTCGCGCTGATCGCGAAGATCCGCGTCTCCGGCGGCGAGAAGCTCCCGCAGGAGGGGTCGTTCATCCTCGCGCCGAACCACTATTCGGAGTTCGATCCGCTCATCGTGGCGGTCGCCGTGTGGCGGATCGGTCGTGCGCCGCGGTTCATGGCGAAGGAGAGCCTTTTCAAGGTCCCCGTCCTCGGGTGGTTCCTGCGTCGTACGGGCATGATCCCGGTGGCACGCACCTCTTCCGCGGCATCTGCGCGGCAGACGATGAAGCAGTCCGAGGAGCTGGTGGAGCACGGTCGCGGAGTCATCGTCTATCCCGAGGGAACCCTCACACGTGACCCCGACCTGTGGCCGATGCGCGGCAAGTCCGGTGCGGTGCGTCTGGCCCTCGCCGACGGCATCCCCCTGATCCCGATGGCGCAGTGGGGTACCCAGGAGATCATGGGGCGCTACCAGAAGGGCCTGAGCCTCTGGCCGCTGCGCAAGCCCGTGCGAGTGCTCGTCGGCGATCCTGTCGACGTGTCGGACCTGCGCGGACGCGCGGGCGAACCGGCGGCGCTCACCGAGGCGACGAACCGGCTGATGAACGCGATCACGGCGCTCCTGGAAGAGCTGCGTGACGAGAAGGCGCCGGCCGAGCGCTGGAACCCGGCAAGCCATGGGCAGAAGGAGACCGGACGCCTTGACTCCTAAGAGAACAGCGCCTGTCGGGCCGCGCGTCACCGTCATCGGAGCCGGCAGCTGGGGGACGACTTTCGGCAAGATCCTCGCCGACGGCGGCGCCCAGGTGACGATGTGGGCCCGCCGCGCCGAGCTCGCGCAGGAGATCAACGAGGCCAAGCGCAACTCCCGCTACCTGCCCGGCATCAATCTTCCCCGCACGATGGCCGCCACTCATGAGCTCGCGACATCGCTCGACGGCGTCGAACAGGTTTACCTGTCGGTGCCCAGCCAGTCACTGCGCGAGAACCTGAAGGCGCTGCGTCCGCTGCTCGCCGACAGCGACACCAAGGTCATCAGTCTCATGAAGGGTGTCGAGCGCGGCACCGGATTGCGCATGAGCCAGGTGATCCAGCAGGAGCTCCGCTGCGACCCCGACCGCATCGCCGTGGCGTCCGGCCCGAACCTCGCGCTGGAGATCGCCCGCGAGCAGCCGACCGCCGCCGTGATCTCCTCGCGCAGCCAGGAGACGGCCGAGATCGTCGCGCGTGCCGCTCGCAACAGCTATTTCCGCACGTTCGTGAACACCGACGTGATCGGCACCGAGTTCGGTGGAGTGCTCAAGAACCTGATCGCGGTCGCCATCGGCATCGTCGATGGCGTGGGCTACGGCGAGAACACCAAGGCGTCGATCATCACGAGAGGTCTCGTCGAGATGACGGACTTCGCCGTGGCGAACGGCGCGCATCCGGAGACGCTGCAGGGGCTCGCCGGCCTCGGTGACCTGATCGCCACCTGCCAGTCGCCGCTGAGCCGCAACAACACGGCCGGGCGCCTGCTCGGGCAGGGATACAGCTTCCAGGACGTCGTGAAGCAGATGCAGCAGACGGCGGAGGGGCTGGCATCGGTCGCGCCGATCCTGCAGCTCGCACGCGAGGCTGAGGTCGACATGCCCATCGTCGAGCAGGTGAAGATGGTGCTCGACGGCAAGATGGATCCGCGAGACATCGCACCCCACCTGACGACGGACGACGACACCCCGCAGGGTGAGAGGACCAACCATGGACAAGCAGACGGTGGTGGTGCTCTTCGGCGGGCGCTCCAGCGAGCATTCGATCAGTTCCGCAACGGCGGGGGGCGTGCTGGGCGCGATTGATCGCGACCGCTACACGGTGATCCCGGTGGGTATCACCCGCGAGGGAGCCTTCGTCCTGGAAGACGACGATCCCGCGAAGTTCCCGCTGGACGCCGCACATCTTCCCGAGGTCGTCGACAACGGCACCCGCGTGTTGTGGCCCGAGCCCGGTGGCGACCGCACACTGCGCGTCGTGCAGGTCGACGGCTCGGTCGAGGGCCTCGGCGCCGTCGATGTCGTGCTCCCGATCCTGCACGGGCAGCACGGCGAGGACGGCACGATCCAGGGGTACTTCGACACACTCGAGGTGCCGTACGCCGGTGGCGGTGTCCTCGACTCCGCCCTGTGCATGGACAAGCACTTCATGAAGATCGCCCTCCAGGCCGCGGGCATCTCGGTGGCGCCCTGGGTGACCGTGCGCCGCGCGGACTGGGATCGCGATTCAGCGGACATCCGCGCGCGTGCCGCCGCCCTCGGCCTGCCGCTGTTCGTGAAGCCGGCCCGCGCGGGCTCGAGCGTCGGCGTGTCCAAGGTCGACGTCGCCGAGGAACTCGATGCGGCACTGGCGGTGGCGTTCGCCGAAGACGACAAGGTGCTCATCGAGACCGGTGTGAGCGGCCGCGAGATCGAGGTCGCCGTGCTGGAGACCGCCGAAGGCGTGCGTGCCTCTCTTCCGGGGGAGGTCGTGCTCACCTCGCGCGGGTTCTACGACTTCGAGGGCAAGTACCTCGGCGGTGACGGCGTCGACGTCGTCTGCCCGGCCGAGGTGAGTCCAGACGAGACGGCGGCCATCCAGGAGGCGGGCCTGCGCGCGTTCGAGGCTGTCGACGGCCGGGGACTCGCCCGCGTCGACATGTTCCTGACGCCCGAGGGCGAGCTGGTCGTCAACGAGCTCAACACGATGCCGGGCTTCACGCCGATCTCGATGTTCCCGAAGTGCTGGGTGGCATCCGGCCTGAGCTACGGCGAACTGATCACCGAACTCATCGAGGCGGGTCTGCGCCGCTGACGTCGGCGCCTCCGCCCGCGGTCAGCTCGCGGGGAACTCGACGCGGTCGGTGCACTTCGCCGTCGCCGGCGCCAGTCCGGACTGGATGCTCGTGGAGATCGAGTCCACGATGGACTGGAAGTCGACCTGCTCGCCGCGACGGATGTTGACCTCGACGGCGGGCTCGCGCCCGTAGGTGACCAGGCGCTGCCGCTCCTCCTCCTGCTCGAGGACCAGCCAGTCCACACCCCCGAGTGTCGTGCAGACGAGTGCGGAGGGGGCGGGCGGCTCGACGCCACAGCGCAGCGCGACCGTGGTGGGCTCTCCCCACGCTCCGGTGGCCTGAGCATCCGTCCAGACCCGGTCGAAGCCGCCGACGCTGTCCGGCAGCAGCACCGAGACCGAGGCGCAGGCCGGATCGTTCGCATCATCGGCCGGCTCGAGGTGCACGGTCGTGGAGCATCCGGCGAGGGCGGCGGAGAGGATCACCGCGCCTGCGAGGGCAGCGAGGCGACGGGAACGGAGCATGCTTCCAGGCTACCTTTGACAGCATGCCCTCCCGACCCGATGCCGATGATCCGCGCCTGGGCGATGTCTCCGAAGGACGCATCCTGCAGGCGATCCTGACCCGCACCGCACCGGCCGCGCACACCTTGATCGGGCCGGGTGATGATGCGGCCGTGATCGCGACGCCGTCGGGCAGCGTGGTGGCGACGACCGACACGCTCGTGCACGGACCCGACTTCCGCCTCGCGTGGTCCAGCGGGTACGACCTCGGCTGGAAGGCCGCAGCCGTGAACCTGGCGGATGTCGCGGCGATGGGGGCCCGGCCGACGGCTCTTCTGGTCGCGCTGGCTGTTCCGCGGGACCTGCGTCTTTCCTTCGTCGAGCGTCTCGCCGACGGCTTCCGTGACGCGTGTGACGCTTTGGCGCCGGGCTGTGCCGTGGTCGGCGGAGACCTCACGGTGTCCGATGTGCTGACCATCGCGGTGACGGCACTCGGGGATCTCGAGGGTCGCGCTCCGGTCACCCGCAGCGGCGCTCGTCCCGGTGACGTCGTCGCCGTCGCCGGCGAGCTGGGCCATGCTGCACGCGGGCTCGCCGTGCTGTTCGGACGTTTCCGCGACGGCGACGTCCCGGTGCCGGTCGATGTCGCGCAGTTGGCCGCGGGGGAGTCCGCTGCTGTGGCCGCGCAGCTGCGCCCCTCGCCCCCGATCGGTCTCGGCACGGTGGCGGCGACGGTCGGCGCCACGGCGATGATGGACATCTCCGACGGGCTCGCTCTCGATGCGCGCCGGATGGCGGCGGCATCCGGAGTCACGATCGCTCTCGACCGGGCGGCGCTGGGCACAGATCCGGAGCGGGCGATCGCCGGGGGAGAAGACCATGCACTGCTCGCGACGTTCCCCGAGGGACTGCTCCCGCCCGGGTTCCGCGTGATCGGACGGGTCATCCCGAGCGGCGACGACGATCTGCTGTGCGACGGACTTCCCGTCGACCTCAGCGGATGGGATCCCTATCGGGACTGGGACTCTGTCTCCGGCTGACCATCCGATGACGAGCTCTCGTCCGCCGCGGGCTCCGCCCACCAGAGCGTGGTGTCGCCGTAGGACTTCTCCCGGAACAGCTCCAGACCCGCGGCGCCGAAGTCCGGAGGCGTCGAGCGGCGTGCTCGTTCCACGACGACGACCGCGTCCGCGGACAGCAGCGGGGCGAGGGCGACGAGGTCGGCCGTCATGGTCGCGTCGTCGAGGTCGTATGGCGGGTCGGTGAAGACCAGATCGAAGGGGCCGGTCGCGCGCTGCAGGAACGCATGGACCGTGCCCTCATGCACCCGACCGGCCGACACGCCACCGGCCTTGGCGACGACGGCGGCGTTGCGGCGGACGATGGCCGCAGCCGGGCGGCCGCGCTCGACGAGGTCCGCGCTGACCGCACCCCTGCTGAGCGCCTCGAGGCCCAGGGCGCCGGAGCCGGCATACAGGTCGAGGACGCGTGCGCCGCTGATGGCGCTCAGCGCCTCGAGCGCCCCGAAGAGCGACTCCCGGACGCGGTCGCTGGTCGGTCGTGTGCCGGCCCCCGGCACTTCCAGCCGGGCGCCCCTGGCAGCCCCTGCGATGATCCTCGTCACCACTTCACGATACGACAGCGCGAGTGCCCGGCGGTGTCGGTCGCGTTCCCTAGACTCGGAGCATGTCGCTCACGCTCGATTCCTCGTTGGAGGATGCGCTCGGTGCGGCGTCTGCCAAGACGCTCAGACGCGCTTTCGGCATGCAGAACGTGGGCGACCTGCTCTCGCACTACCCGCGGCGCTACGCCGATCCGGGTGAGCTCACCCCGATCCGCGACCTTCCCCTCGGCGAGACGGTGACCATCGTCGCCGAGGTCCTGTCGTCGAGCTTCCGACGCATGCGCAATCGGCCGGGGGCGATGGTCGACGTGGTCATCGGCGATGGCATCGGGCGGATGTCCCTCACGTTCTTCGCGAAGAACGTCGGGGCGGCGGAGTGGCGTTCCAAAGACCTCGCCGTCGGGCGCCGCGGCGTGTTCTCCGGCAAGGTGGGGGAGTTCAACGGCGTCACCCAGTTCGCGCACCCCGAGTACGAGCTGTTCGACGATGAGGATTCCGCCCGACGGAGCGCTGATGCGCGTGCGGCGGTTCCGATTCCGATCTATCCCGCGACCTCGGCGATCCAGACATGGCAGATCGCTCGACTCATCGGTCGGGTGCTGGACGATCTCGAGAGGGTGCCCGACCCGCTCACGGCCGAGATCAGGGAACAGGAAGAGCTGCTCACCGCCGACGAGGCACTCGAGCGGATCCATCGCCCACGCACGCGCAATGACATCGATCCGGCGGTTCGCACCCTCCGCATGCACGAGGCGCTCACGCTGCAGACCGCGCTCCTGCAGCAGCGCGATGCGGTGCGCGCGCTCTCCGCGACGTCGAGGCCCGCTCGGCCGGGCGGCCTTCTCGAGCGGTTCGACGCCGCGATGCCCTACACGCTCACGCCGGATCAGGAGACCGTCGGGGCGCAGATCGCCGCAGATCTCGTCGGCTCATGGCCGATGAACCGGCTGGTTCAGGGTGAGGTCGGTTCCGGCAAGACGCTGGTCGCGCTGCGAGCGATGCTGCAGGTGGCCGAGAGCGGCGGACAGGCGGCGCTGATCGCTCCGACAGAGGTGCTGGCCGGCCAGCACCTGCGCTCGATCGCGAAGATGCTCGGTCCCGACCTCGCCCCACAGCTGATGCCGACACTGCTCACGGGCCAGCTTCCGGCCGCGGAGCGACGCAAGGCTGCGCTCCGGGTCGCGTCGGGTCAATCGCTCATCGTCGTCGGCACGCACGCGCTGCTCGGCGAGAAGACGACCTTCGCCGACCTCGGCCTCGTCGTGGTCGACGAGCAGCACCGGTTCGGCGTCGAGCAGCGGGAGGCCCTCCGCGCGAAGGGGTCGAGTCCCCACGCGCTGGTGCTCACGGCGACCCCCATCCCGCGGACGGTGGCGATGACCGTGTTCGGCGACCTCGACACCTCCGTCATCCGCACGATGCCGGCAGGTCGCGCGGGCATCGAGTCGTTCGTCGCCCCGCTGGCCGAGCACCCCGGATGGTTCAACCGCGTCTGGGAACGCGCTGCCGAGGAGATCGCCCAGGGGCGGCAGGTGTTCGCCGTGTGTGCGGCGATCGACACGACGAAGAAGACCGCGGAGCCGGCTGATCCCTCCGCTCTGGTGCCGGAGGGTGCATCCGGTCCCCGTTGGGGTGTGGTGCAGCTCGACGAGGCGCTCGCGACCCATCCCACTCTCGGCGGCATCCGTCGCGCGGTGCTCCACGGCCGGATGCCGTCCGATGAGAAGGATGCCGTGATGCAGGCCTTCGCCCGGGGAGACATCGACCTGCTGCTGGCCACCACGGTGATCGAGGTCGGCGTCGATGTCCCGAACGCGTCCACGATGATCGTGCTCGACGCCGACCGATTCGGCGTCTCCCAGCTGCACCAGCTGCGGGGGCGCGTGGGTCGCGGCGGTGTCCCCGGGCTCTGCCTGCTGGTCACCGAGGCCGAGTCGGGCTCGCTCGCTCGAGACCGTGTCGACGCCGTCGCGGCGACGCTCGACGGTTTCGCTCTCGCCGAGGTCGATCTCGAGCTGCGGGGCGAGGGCGACGTGCTCGGTGCGGCGCAGGCCGGCGTCCGCTCGTCGCTCAAGCTGCTGCGCGTGGTCAAGGATGCGGGTCTCATCACCCGCGCCCGTGAGGTGGCCGAGACGATCCTCGCGGCCGACCCGACGCTCCAGCAGCACCCGGGTCTTCATGACGCCATCGCGCGGCGGGTGACCGATGAAGATCGTGCGGCGCTCGCGAAGAACTGACTTCCGTTCCTGCCCTAGGCTGGTGGCATGAGCAGCCGGATCGCCGTCGTCCCGGGTTCCTTCGATCCGCCGACCCTGGGTCATCTCGATGTGATCCGCCGGGCAGCAGCCCTGTATGACGAACTGCACGTGCTGGTGGTGCACAACCCCGGCAAAGAGGCGATGCTCCCGATCGCGCAGCGGCTTTCTCTCCTCGAGCGTTCGATCGCCGAGGACGGCATGCCCGGCAACATCGTGATCGGTTCGTGGAGCATGGGACTCCTCGTCGACTATGCGCGCGATGTCGACGCGGGCGTGCTCGTGAAGGGCATCCGCTCGCAGATCGACGTCGCCTACGAATCGCCGATGGCGATCGTCAACCGCCATCTCGCCGACATCGAGACCGTGTTCCTCCTGCCGGATCCGTCTCATGCGATGGTCTCGAGCTCGCTGGTGCGTCAGGTCGCCTCGCTCGGCGGCGACGTGACACCGTTCGTTCCTCCCGCGGTGGCAGACTTCCTCGACACCGGTGGGCGCGGCATCTGAGTCCTCCCCGAGGACGACGGTCAGCCCGGCCGCAGGTGCAGCCGAGTAGCATGGAACAGTGCGCTCTCGAATGAACGGCCCTTTCGTGCTTCCCGTCCGTGACATCGTCCGACGTCCGGGAGAGATGCGGGAACACGAGTTCACCGTGGCTCTCAAGGAGACGTGGGGGGAGGGAATCGTCACCTTCGAAGCGGGCTCGGACATCGATCTCGATGTGCGCCTTGAGTCGGTCCACGAGGGCATCCTGGTGTCCGGAACCGCCGATGCGGAGTACGTCGGAGTGTGCGGCAGATGCCTGATCGACATCGCCCGGCCCGTCGAAGTCGAGTTCCAGGAGCTTTTCGCGTATCCTGGTGAGGAAGAAACTGACTTCGAGGTTCAAGACGACCACGTGGATCTTGAAACTCTCGTCAGGGATGCGGCCGTATTGTCGCTTCCTTTTCAGCCGGTGTGTCAGCCGGATTGCCCGGGTCTCGACCCGAAAACGGGTGAACGACTGGCCATGAGCACCGGAACGGAGCAGGTGGCTCCCATCGATCCTCGGTGGAGCGCGCTCCAGAACATCACAGACCAAGACGGCACGGAAGAATCTCGTGCCGCCGAGAAAGAAGAGAGCTAGTCATGGCTGGTAACCCCCCGAAGCGCAAGGTTTCCCGTTCGAACACCCGCTCGCGCCGCGCGCAGTGGAAGGCGGCTCCCGTCGCCCTTGTGAAGACCATCGAGAACGGCCAGGTCGTCTACAGCCGTCCCCACCAGGCGAAGGTCGTCACCGACTCGCAGGGCACCGAGCTCTTCCTCGAGTACAAGGGCCGCAAGGTCGCCGACGTCTGAGTCGCGTACCGTGACGGAGGTCCCCGGGGGGACGAGACCTCTCCCAGATAAGCTCCGCGTCGATATCGACGCGGAGCTTCTGGAGTTGGCCCTCACCCACCGCTCCTACGCGTACGAGCACGGCGGGATCCCGCACAACGAGCGCCTGGAGTTCCTCGGCGACTCGGTGCTGGGTCAGGCCGTGACGGTGATGCTCTTCACCACGCACCCCGACCTCGACGAGGGGGAACTGGCGAAGCGGCGCGCGAGCGTCGTCTCCACCGTCGCTCTCGCGGAGGTCGCTCGCGGCATCGATCTCGGCAGTCATCTGCTGCTGGGACGCGGCGAGGAGCAGACCGGCGGTCGGGATAAGGATTCGATCTTGGCCGACACGATGGAAGCCGTGATCGGCGCCACGTATCTGTCGGCCGGCCCCGAGGCCGCCACAGCGCTCGTGCTGCGGTTGACCAAGCCTCTGCTCGCAGATCCGGAACGCTACGGCGCGGCCATGGACCCGAAGACCAGCCTGCAAGAGCTCGCCGCTCGCGTCGGCGCGACGCCTCCGCAGTATTCGGTGGAGGCGAGCGGCCCGGATCACGACCGCCGCTTCACCGCCACGGTGTCTGTCGGCGACGTCAGCATGACCGGCCGCGGCAGCAGCAAGAAGACGGCTGAGATGGCGGCGGCCCTCAGCGCCTGGCGCACGCTCAGCGAGCGTGCCTGAGCTTCCCGAGGTCGAGGTCGTCCGCGCCGGCCTCGAGCCGGCCGCCGTCGGTTCCCTGATCACCTCGGTCAGCGTCTTCGATGAGCGTGCGCTCACCCGCCACACGGCCGGTGCCGCCGATTTCGTCGGCAGGTTGGAGGGGAGGAGCTTCACCGCGGCTTCCCGCCGCGGAAAGTTCCTCTGGCTCCCGCTCGACGATTCCCGGTCGGCATTGATCGCACATCTCGGCATGAGTGGACAGATGCTGCTTCGGGCACCGACCGCCGGTGCGGAACGGCACGAACGCGTGCGCATCGGCATCGAGCACCCCGCGCACGGCGAACTGGCCATCGTTTTCGCCGACCAACGCACCTTCGGTTCTCTCGCCGTCGACGCTCTGATCGACGACGGGGAGTCGCCGATCCCGACGCAGGTCGCGCACATCGCGCGTGATCCCCTGGACGAGAAGTTCGACGACGCGGCGTTCCGCGCGGCTCTCGCCCGACGCGGCAGCGCGATCAAGCGGGTCCTCCTGGATCAGGGCGTCGTGAGTGGGATCGGGAACATCTATGCGGACGAGTCCCTCTGGGCGGCCCGCATCCATCCGGAGACACCGGCGAATCACCTATCCTCCCGGGCGGTCCATCGCCTGTTGGCGGAGGTGCGGATCGTGCTCGCGAAGGCACTGGCCGAGGGCGGGACGAGCTTCGACGCGCAGTACGTCAACGTCAACGGGCAGGCGGGTTACTTCGCGCATTCTTTGAATGCCTACGGCCAACAGGGCAAACCCTGCCCGCGCTGCGGAACGGCTATCGTGCGCGAGAGCTTCATGAACCGGGGCTCGCACTTCTGCCCGTCCTGCCAACGACGCCGCTGACCTGCTTCCGACGGAGCGGGTCGACGGCGTCGAGGTCGGTCACGCCGGCTGGAACGCTCCACGGAGCAGCGGACGGGTCGCCCAGGTGCTCGCCCAGACGGTGCCGATCCCCACAGCGACCACGGCGGCGATCGTGAGGAGCGAGAGCGGTGCCGTGATCAGGGCGATCCCGATCAGGGGGATCACGAGGACGGCCGCGACCAGCGCCGAGCCGATCGCCGTCACCAGTAGCGGTGACATGATCGCACGCCTCCGTGCGCGGTCCACGGTGTCCAGCGGCATGCCCAGATGGTGGAGGCTGCGGTGCAGCTCGCGCTGATCGAGCACGTCGGACGCCTGGTTGACTCCGACGGATGCCGCCACCATGAGGAACGAGCCGATCAGGGTGATGATGAGCCCGGTGCGGATGTCGCCGGCGAGGGCGAAGTCGGACTCCGACGCCTCCGGCCCCGTCATCACGTTCATCAGTGCCACGCCCGTGCCGGCGAAGACAGCCATGAAGCTCGCCATCGCGATGCCGCCCACCTGCCGCCACGCGGCTTTCGGGGAGTCGAGGACAAGGCGTGCGGCGAGCAGCCGTTCCGGCTGTTCGGCGCGGCGAAGCTGGCGTGTCGCCGTCACCTTGAGGACCCACGGACCGACGACGTTGAGTACGGCGAGCGCGGCGGCGAAGAGCCCGGCCAGGACGACGATGGTCGTGACCAACCCGCCGATGGAGGGGAAGACCTTGATGAGCACCACGGCGATCGCGATGGCGCCGGCCGCGATCAGTGCGCGGATCCAGTGCACGTTGCTGGTCGTGGCACGGGTGCGGACTCCGAGCGGGGAGATCACCACACGACGAAGGCCGACGACCGCACTCGCCGAGGCGAGGAGGAGCACACTCGCGAGAACCATCGCGATCTGAGCCGGGGGCAGCACGACCGCGCCGAAGCCGAGTGCCTCACCGCGGAACGGGATCAGCCCGATGAGCGGACTCAGCGCGAGGTGGCCGACGACACCGGCGAGGGCTCCGACTGCGGCCACCAGAACGGACTCGGCGACGGTGGCGACCGTGACCCCTGCGGGGGAGACCCCGAGCAGACGCAGGGTCGAGAGGCGCTCATCTCGTCGCCGGGCAGAGAGTCGGGCGGCTGCGCCGCCGAGCGACATCAGCGGAACGACCAGGAGGACGAGCGCGATCGCAGCTAGGGCCTGGTAGACGGGGGCCTCAGGATCGGTCCAGCCCCAGAACGACTGGGCGCCGCCGATCACCGTCAACACCAGGGTGGTCACCACGCCGAACGCGACGACGGGAAGGGCGAGAACGCTGTTCTGCCCGGGGGCGGGGCGCAGCAGCAGCACGAGGACGTTGCGGTTCACGCGGCCACCGCCGAGGAGACGATGCGTCCGTCGCGGACGGCGATCGTGCGAGTGCAGCGACTGGCGACCTCGGGGTCGTGGGTGACCACGACGAGGGTCCGACCCTGGCTCGTGGTCGACCACAGCAGGGCGTCCATGACCTCGGACGACGTGCGCGAGTCGAGTGCGCCGGTCGGTTCATCGGCGAAGACGAGCTCCGCGCCGGTCGCCTGCGCGCGGGCGATCGCGACGCGCTGTGCCTGACCGCCGGAGAGCTCGCCGATCCGGCGGTCCTCCATGCCCGCGAGTCCGAGCGCGGCCAGCCAGGACGCCGCGTGCTGGATGGCATCCTGCCTACGGATGCCGTTGATCATCGAAGCGAGGGCGACGTTCTCCACTGCCGTCAACTCCGGGATGAGCAGTCCCTGCTGGAACACGAATCCGAACCGCTCACGGCGCAGACGGGAACGCGCGGACTCGTTGAGCGCGGTGATCTCGATCGGAGCGCCCTCTGCGGGGCGGAAGAGGACGCTGCCCGCATCGGGTGCGGTGATTCCGGCCAGTACGTGCAAGAGGGTCGTCTTGCCCGAACCCGAGGCGCCCATGATCGCGACGGACTCGCCGCGGTGGATCGCGAGATCGACTCCGGCGAGAGCGCGCGTCATCCCGAAGGTCTTGGTCAGGGCATGGGCTTCGATCACGGGGATGTTCATATCTCCACTTTCGTCACCGCGCCGGCGAGTGTCGTCGCTCCGGCGGATGAGGATGCGGACCCGGCCTCATCCTCCAGAATGAGATCGGGTCCGCACGCCCATCAGAGCTTCTTCTGCCACGCTCCGGCGTACGAGACCGGACGGAAGCCGATCTTCTCGTTGATGCTGAGCATGGGGCGGTTCTCCTCCGCATTGAACGTGGAGACGACGGGCGATTCCGGCATCAACTCCTGCCACCGGAGAAGGTTGACGCACTTCACGACCGTCCCGAGCCGATGGCCTCGGTGGTCTTTCGACACCAGGGTGCCGTACTGATGGGTGACGCCGGTGCGGTCGGTCCCGATCAGCAGCTCGTTGTAGGCGACGATGTCCCCGGTGGGGACGTGCTGCACGGCCACGACCGAGACGACGCGCCCGGACTCCATGATCCGTGCATCTCGCCGCGCCACGCGATCCGCATCCCACACCTCAGCGACGAAGTCCATCTCGCCGCTCGGGGCGTCCGTCGACAGCCGCGCGAGAATGTCGGCGTATCCCGCGCGCAGTTCCGGAGGCGTCGGAAGCATCCATTCAAGGGTGCGGTACTCCGAACCGGCGTGAGCGTTCGCCTCCGCCAACGCCGTGCGCAGAAGCGTCGGGTCGGAATGCAGGTCGAACTCGCTGTTCCGTTCGACCTGCTCGAGCGTGTATCCGGCGGATTCGGCGAGATCGCTCAGGGGTGTGGCCGGAATCCGGCCCCACCCCGTCCGCGGCTCGAGCATGCGCTCGGCTTCCTCCGGCCGGTGCAGGCTCCACAGCTGCACGACGCTGCGACCGCGCGCCCGGGCCTCGTCCTCGGCGTGCGCCAGCAGCGCATTCTCGATTCCGCGGCCCCAGTTCGCCTCGGGCACCAGCATGTCGATCTCGCCGGCGTTCGCCTCCTCCTCCTGCGCGAAGGAGATGGTCACCATGCCGACGATCTCGCCGTCGACGCGGGCGACGAAGCCGCGGTCCAGCGAATCGGTGTCGTCCTGCCAACCAGGCAGGACCTGTGCGGCCTCCAGAGCGAGTCCGGGAAGTCCGACCTGCTCATCACAGATCTGACGGTTGAGCTCGCCGTATGCGCGGAACTCCGCTGCCGTGTCGTCGTCGATCGAGGCCGGCACGATCAGGGGAGTGATCGTCGGTTCAACGATGGTCATGTCAGTCCTTACTGTGGGGGTTCAACGGGAAGGGGGGATCGTCGTCCGCTGGTTCCGAGAATCAGCGGATCCCGCGCTGCAGGGCGAATGCCGTGAGGACGCCCAGTTCATGCTCGGCGCGGCGACGCTGTTCGGTGATCAGCAGTTCCGCCGACTCGATGTGCACGGTGCGACGTTGCCGCCGCGGGCGCTGAGATCGCTGGAGCAGCCACAGGCCGATCCGGAGGGAGATGCGATCTGAGAGCGCCAACCGGCGGAGCTCGTCGTCGCGGGGGATCTGGAAGACCTCGCGGTCCTCGGTATCGGGCGGGTGGGTGATGTTGCGGCGCAACGTGGTGTTCACGAGAGAGTCCTTTGAAAGAGGTGAGGGAGTGCAAGAGCAGGAGGCGTCGCGCGCCGGTGGGGCGCGTGACGCGTGGGTGCGAGGGTGGGCAGCATTCGGGCCACGGGACGTGGGCGCCGAATGCGGCGAGATCCGTGATCCGGACGCGGATCAGAGGGTGGGGCGCGGGTGCACCGACCGGAGAAGGCCCACTATGGGCCGAGATTCTCGGGGTGCGCTGCTACGAGAGCGCGCTGAAGCGGACGCCGGCGGTCACCGAGAACGCAGGGCGCGGCACGAAGTGCGCTGGCGCTTTGAGGCCAGTGGCCTGTGCGTTGAGCTGAATCATCATCATCGGTAACCTCCTTTCGTGCGTCGATCCGGAGGACACGGTAGCGAACTCCGTCGGGCAGCGTCAAGCATTTTCCTCTCCCACGGCGTGTCGCCGAGCGGTACCGGTTCGATGAACGCCCGCGCGGGATGACGGCTGAGGCCCGGGATTCCGGTAGCGTAGCGGCGTGATTCTCCCCGGACGAGCGGTGCCCGCATGCATCTGAAGAGCCTGACGCTCAAAGGGTTCAAGTCGTTCGCGCAGCCGACGAGCTTCGTCTTCGAACCCGGCGTGACCTGCATCGTCGGTCCGAACGGATCCGGCAAGTCGAACGTCGTCGACGCCCTCGCCTGGGTGATGGGTGAGCAGGGCGCGAAGACGCTCCGCGGCGGCAAGATGGAGGACGTCATCTTCGCGGGTACCTCGACGCGGGGCCCTCTGGGGCGCGCCGAAGTGCAGCTGACGATCGACAACGCCGACGGCGCCCTCCCGATCGAGTTCGCCGAAGTGACGATCAGTCGCACGCTGTTCCGCAACGGGTCGAGCGAGTACGCGATCAACGGCGAAGGATGCCGACTCCTCGACGTCCAGGAGCTGCTCAGCGACTCCGGACTGGGTCGGGAGATGCACGTGATCGTCGGCCAGGGGCGCCTCGACACGGTGCTCCAGGCTTCTCCGGAAGACCGACGAGGCTTCATCGAAGAGGCGGCGGGAATTCTCAAGCACCGCCGCCGCAAGGAGAAGACCCTTCGCAAGCTCGACGCGATGGAGGCGAACCTCACGCGTCTCAGCGACCTGGCGGGGGAGATCCGCCGTCAGCTCAAGCCACTCGGTCGCCAGGCCGAGATCGCCCGGGAGGCGCAGACGATCGCTGCCGTCGTGCGAGATGCGAAGGCGCGGATCTTCGCGGACGACGTCGTCGCGTTGCGCACCGCCCTCGCCGACCACACCCGCACAGAGCACGAACGCCACACGGAGCGGCTCGTCCTCTCCGACCAGGCAGAGACGGTGCGAGCGAGCATCGCGCGGCTCGAACAGGATCAGAACTCGGTCGCCGTCGATCAGGCTCGGAGCGTGGCCTTCGGTCTGGAGCAGGTTCAGGAGCGTATGCGCGGGTTGTACACGCTCGCGAACCAGCGCCTGGCACTGCTCGGTTCCGAAGACGACGACGCCGCCGTCACCGCCGTCACGGTGACCCAGGCCACGATCGACGAGGCGAAGGAGGAGATAGACGTGATCTCCGCCGGCCTCGGCGACGCGCAGGACGCCGCCGCGTCAGCGAGCCGGGACGTCGTCCATGCCCGGGCCGAGCTCGACACGCTCGATGTGGACATCGCCGAGCAAAGTGCGCTCGTGTCGGAGTACGACATGCGTCTCTCGGCGCTGCGCGGTACGGCCGACGCCGCGGCATCGGCTCTCGCCGCCGTGCGCGGCGCGGTGCTTCGCCAGGAGAACGCACTGGAGGCGGCGAACGCGCGCAGGCGCGAGGCGGCCGAGGCGCTCGAGGCGATCGACGATGCCGAAGCGCCCGAGGGCACCGCCGTCGAACACGCAGCGGCCTACGACAGTGCGCAGCGAGCGGCGACGGCCGCGGAGGCCGAGCGGGAGACTCTGCGGGAACGGCTGCACGCGGCTGAGCGCGAGGTCGACTCACTGACCGCGAAGGCCGCAGCCCTGAGCAGTGCTCTGGCGCTGTCGGGCGGCGCCGCCGAGATCGTCAAGGCCGGCGGTAAGGGCGTTCGCGGACTCGTCGGAGACGCCGTTCAAGTCCGCGCCGGCTTCGAAGCGGCCATCGCCGCTGTGCTCGGCCCGCTCACCGAGGGCGTACTGATCGACACCGCCGCCGATGCGTTCGCCCAGGCTGCGGAGGCGGCCGAGAACCGCCGGGGAGTCGTCGACTTCGTCGTCGCCGACGCACTGCGTCCGAAGCCGGTGGCCGCTCCGATCGAAGGGGTCACACCCGCGGTCGAGACCGTGACGGCCCCCGATGGTGTGCTGGGCATCCTGTCGCACGTGCTGATCGCGGACGATCTGGATTCCGCCCGTGCCGCGCGCACCGCGCTCGACGGCGCAGGGGATACATCGACGACGATCGTGACGGTCGGCGGAGACGTGATCACCGCCCAGACGCTGCGCACCGGATCCGGGGGCGAGCGATCTCGTCTGGAGCTCGCGGCCGAGCGGGATGCGGCGGCCGAGCGGCTGGCAGAGATCCAGATCGTGGTGGACTCGCTGCGCGAGGCGCGTGAGGACGCGAACGAAGCGGTCGAGACGACCAGACGACAGGCCAAGGACGCGCTCCGCGCACTGCGCGAGCACGACGCGGCCCTCGCCACCCACGCCGAGCAGGTGAACCGGGTCACCGTCCGCCACGAATCAGCGGTGGCCGAGTGCGAGCGACTGGAGACCGGACTCGCACAGGCGCAGGCCGCGGTATCCGATGCCGAGGCGAAGGCGGAGACGGCCAAGGCAGCGCTGGACGAGGCGATCGCGGCTCCGCGTCCCGTCCTCGACGCCTCTGCGCGAGACGGGCTGCTCGAAACACTGGAGCTGGCGCGCGAGGGCGAGGTGCGGGCGAGGCTGGAGATCGAGACGCTGCGTGAACGCGTGCGTGCGGCTCAGGCGCGGGTCACGAGCCTCGAACGGCAGCGCGAGCAGGAGCGCGACGCCGCGGCCGAAGCGGCGCGGCGAGCGGTCATCCGTCGTGCCCAGCGCGAAGCGGCGTCGGGCGTCGCGGAGGAGCTGCCGCGAATCCTCGATTCCCTCGACCGGTCGGTCACCGAGGCCCGCGTGGCCCTGGCCGAGGCGGAGGCCGCGCGTTCGGCCCAGAACGAGGAGCTCGTCGGGCTCCGCGCTCAGGAGACGTCGCTGCGGGAGCGCCTCGCGGGTCTGACCGAAAGCGTGCACGGCCTCGAGCTGCAGATCCACGAGAAGAAGCTGCACCTCAACAGTCTGCTCGAGCGCGTGTCGTCGGAACTCTCCCTCGACGAAGATATTCTCGTTGCGGAATATGGCCCGGATCAGCTGGTACCTCGTGATCCGGGAGTCGAACCCCCGGCGGATGAGCTGCTCGACGACACGGCGATCCCGTTCGATCGTCGCATCCAGCAGCGCCGGCTGGCCGACGCCGAGCGCAAGCTCGCCCAGCTCGGACGCGTCAATCCGCTGGCGCTCGAGGAGTTCGCGGCGCTCGAGCAGCGCCACGCCTTCCTCACCGAGCAGCTGGCCGACCTCACGCAGACGCGCCAGGACCTGCTGACGATCATCGCCGACCTCGATGAGCGCATGCAGACCATCTTCGCGAGTGCCTTCGAAGACACGAAGGAGGCTTTCGGCCAGGTCTTCCCGCTGCTGTTCCCTGGCGGCACGGGGAGCATCTCCCTGACCGATCCCGAGAACATGCTGACCACCGGCATCGAGGTGTCGGTGCGCCCCGTCGGGAAGAAGATCGAACGGCTGTCGTTGCTCTCCGGTGGGGAGCGTTCACTCGCCGCGGTCGCCCTGCTCGTGGCGATCTTCAAGGCGCGGCCGAGCCCGTTCTACATCCTCGACGAGGTCGAGGCCGCGCTCGATGATGCGAACCTGGGTCGCCTGCTCACGGTGTTCGAGCAGCTGCGCGAGAGCTCGCAGCTCCTGATCATCACGCACCAGAAGCGCACGATGGAGATCGCTGACGCCCTCTACGGTGTCTCGATGCGCCAGGACGGCGTGTCCGCGGTCGTGGGACAGCGTGTGGGGGATCGCGCCGCAGCTGCCGTCTGACCCGCCTCGCTCGGGGAGGCGTTTTTCGGCCCGCGCTACCCGTAGGCTGGAGGGATGGCGGAGAAGTCCTGGTCTCTCGGTCGCGCACTGCGCGGCATGTTCGTCAAGCCCACCATCGATGAGACGACGTGGGAGGACCTCGAGACCGCCCTCATCACCGCGGACTTCGGCCCCGACATCAGTGAGCGCGTCGTCGACGAACTTCGGGCCAAGGTCGACAAGTACCGCACGACCGATCCTCGCGACCTCCAGCGCATGCTCCGCGAGACTCTCGAGGAGCACTTCGCGAAGTTCGACACGACGCTCAAGCTCACGGAGCGTCCGGCAGTCGTGCTGGTCGTCGGCGTCAACGGCGTCGGCAAGACGACGACCATCGGAAAGTTCACGAAGTTCCTGCGTGGGTACCAGCGCAGCGTGGTCGTCGGCGCCGCGGACACATTCCGTGCGGCAGCTGTCGATCAGCTCGCCACCTGGGCGCAGCGCGGGGGAGCGGCGATCGTGCGCCCGCAGCAAGAAGGGCAGGATCCCGCATCCGTGGCCTTCCAGACCGTCGAGTACGCCAAGCGCGAAGGCATCGAGATCGCGATCATCGACACCGCCGGGCGTCTGCACACCAAGGGCGGGCTCATGGACGAGCTCTCCAAGGTCAGGCGCGTCATCGAGAAGCAGGCTCCCATCAGCGAGGTGCTGCTCGTCCTCGATGCCACGACGGGCCAGAACGGCGTGATGCAGGCCGAGGCTTTCCTCGAGCACGCGGGCGTCACGGGCCTCGTCCTCACGAAGCTCGACGGGTCGGCCAAGGGCGGGTTCGTGCTCGCTGTCCAGGAGCGCACGGGCATCCCGGTCAAGCTGCTCGGCCAGGGCGAGGGAATCGATGATCTCACCGGATTCACCCCCCATGTGTTCGTCCAATCGCTGGTCGGTTGATGACGGGACTACCGCAGTGAGCACGAGGCTGGTTTCATAGCGTTATGGCGATCGAACACGACTACTTCGGACTCCTGTCCTCGGGCCCCGACGGCTCGATCTTCTGGTCGGAGACCGTCGAGCTCGGAGACCAGAGCGTCACCGTCGACCTGACCGCTCCGGACCAGGACGACGTGTCGTCGGACGCACTGGACATCGCCGCGGGTCTGATCGCCGGACTGGAGAACGTCGACGACACCGCACGTCGCGGCATGCTCGCCGAGGTCGATGACCGCACGAGCGAGGTGACCGAGTACATCCTCCAGCAGCAGGAGGCATACGGCGACGAACTCCCCGAGGTCCTCGTCGATGTGTCGGGGGATGCGGCCGTGGACATCATCCGCTCGCTGCGACTGATGAGCATGACGATCCTCGCCGACGAGCACGGCGGCTCGGAGCCGTTCGCAGTCCTCGAATATGCCCTGGACGACAGCTCATCCGATGATGTCCTGCTCGTGAACCTCGGCTCGGACGGCACCGTGCAGTCGGTGATGAGCGCCGACTGAGCCGCCGCCCCGGGGCGCACCCGGGACGGCGGTCGATCAGACGGCCTGCGCGAACCCGAGGTCGGCGCTCTCCGCGATGTGCGACAAGTGCTCGGGGATCTCTCGTCCCTTGGACACCATCGACTGCGCCCACAGGCGTCCCGCGCGGTACGACGACCGCACCAGGGGGCCTGCCAGCACGCCGAGGAAGCCGATTCGCTCCGCCTCCTCCTTGAACTCGACGAATTCCGCCGGCTTCACCCATCGCGCGACCGGGAGGTGGCGCGGCGTGGGTCGGAGGTACTGCGTGATCGTGATGATGTCGCACCCGGCCTCGTGCAGATCGTTGAGGGCCTGGACGACTTCCTCCGGCTCCTCGCCCATGCCGAGGATCAGGTTCGACTTCGTGATCAGTCCGGCGTCACGTGCCTGGGTGAGGACGTTCAGGGAGCGCTCATAGCGGAACGCGGGACGGATTCGCTTGAAGATGCGGGGCACCGTCTCCACATTGTGAGCGAACACCTCGGGGCGGGCGTCGAAGATCTGGCCGAGGAAGGCAGGGTCGGCGTTGTGCTCGTTCGCCAGCAGCTCGACTCCGGTGTTCGGGTTGAGTTCGTGGATCTTCCGCACGGTCTCCGCGTTGAGCCAGGCGCCGGTGTCGGGCAGGTCGTCGCGGGCGACGCTCGTCACGGTGGCATAGCGCAGGTTCATGCGGGCCACGCTTTCGGCGACGCGGCGAGGCTCGTCGGTGTCGTAGGCGTCGGGCTTGCCGGTGTCGATCTGGCAGAAGTCGCATCGACGGGTGCACTGAGAGCCGCCGATGAGGAATGTCGCCTCGCGATCCTCCCAGCACTCGTAGATGTTCGGACAGCCGGCTTCCTGACAGACCGTGTGCAGATCCTCGCTCTTCACGAGGGAGTGGAGTGCGGTGTACTCCGGACCCATCTTCGCCTTGGTCTTGATCCACTCCGGCTTGCGTTCGATCGGCGTCTCGGCATTCCGGATCTCGAGACGGAGGAGCTTGCGCCCCTCGGGGGCGGCGGTCATGCGCGTGCTCCCGCCAGTGTCGTTCCCGCGTACTCGACGATGAACGCCTCCCGCACGGCATCGACGATGTCGACCGGGGAGACGCTCGACCCCGTCACCTCGCTCACCGTCGTGACCCCGGCGTCGGTGATGCCGCACGGGATGATGCCGCGGAATCCGGCGAGGGAGTTGTCGCAGTTGATCGCGAAGCCGTGCATGGTCACGCCCTGTTGGACGCGCACGCCGATCGCCGCGACCTTGTCCTCCGACAGCGGGCGGCGCACCCACACGCCGCTCCGGCCGTCGACCTGGTACCCCTCGACGCCGAAGGGTCGCAGCACATCGATCAGAATCCGCTCGAGTCGGCGCACATGCGCGACGACGTCGATGGGCTCGACGAGTCGGACGATGGGGTATCCCACCAGCTGGCCGGGGCCGTGCCAGGTGATCTTGCCCCCGCGGTCCACGTCGATCACGGGGGTGCCGTCCTGCGGCCGCTCTTGAGGCTCGGTCCGCTTGCCCGCGGTGTAGACGGCCTCGTGTTCGAGGAGGATCAGCGTGTCCGGACGGCTGCCCGCGACCACGTCGGCATGGACGCGTCTCTGCAGCTCCCACCCTTCGACGTACGGCACGGGTGTCGGAGCGAACCCCGGAGTGAGGATGTCGAGCATCACGCTCTCCTTCTCTATAAATGGACTGAGGGCAACAATACTCCTCGGTTGGTCACCGAGGGGCCTTCGGGCCGCGCCGCGGTAGCGTGAGGGCATGAATTCCACCGGCAGGGCGGGGCGCCCGAAGGCGTCATCGCGAGAGACGCTCGCTGAGGCGGCGTGCGAGCTCTTCCTGGAGCGCGGGTACGAGGCGACCTCGGTGGCGGACATCACCCAGCGCGCCGGGGTGAGCCGGTCGAGCTTCTTCAACTACTTCACATCGAAGAGCGACGTGCTCTGGTCCGGCGTGGACGAGCGCATCGGCGAGGCGATCCGGTCGCTCGGCGCGCTGGGGGGTGGGGCATCCGGCGATACGGTGCGCCGGATCCTGCTGCTCGTCGTGCACGGCTTCGAGCCGGACCCGCTCGCCCTCGCGCTCCGCAACGCCACGGCGATGGGATTGCAGGATGAGCTCGTGCGGGACACGGGGCTCCGCCTGGCGAGGCTGTCCGATGCCGTGGCCGCCGCGGCGCGAACTGCGGGGATCGACGTCATCCGTGCCGACATCCTCGGCGCGGCGTATGCCGCAGCGGTGTTGTCGGCCCTGCGTGTCTGGGCCGAGCAGGGTGCGGGGCGAGGAACGCCGGAGGCGGTGTTGCACGACGCGCTCCAGGTGATCAACGACCTTCCCTGGCGAGAGTGACTCCGCGGACGAAACGTCGCGAACCGGACAGGTCATGAGTGAACCCACCCCTGAGGAGGAACTCATGATGCGAGACCATCTGGACGAACTGCTGGCGTCGTCGGCCCCGGCGCCCCACGCGGCGATCGAACCGGCGGACCTGCGCGCGATGCTCGCCGAAGCGAAGACCGTCGTGCGTCCGCCACGGAAGAAGCGTCGCACCGCGGTGCTGAGCGGAGCGCTGGGGCTCCTCCTCGCCGGCGGTGCGGGTATCGCGACCGCGTCGTCGGATTGGCTCTGGAATGCGGGGCTGGAAAACCCTGACCGCAGCTACTCCTACACGTCACCCACCTGGGGCGAGTGCGAGATCCGTTACAGCGGTTGGGATACACACGACCCGCTCACGCAGTCCCAGGTCGATCGGATCATCGACGAGTGGTTCGCGAACACGGACGTCGAGGCGGCCGCAGCACCCTACGTGGCGGAGTATCTCGCCGCCGTCGAGGCGGACATGGCCGGCTCGGAGGAGGCGATCTCGGATCCTCGGGCGGCCGACCTGAATGCGTGGCGGGCGCACGATCAGGCCCTCTCCATGGCGCTCTACGAGGAGCTGAAGGCGAACGGCTTCGACACCGGACGCGGTGACCTGGAAGGCTCGGACGCGCACAGTCAGCTGCACTGCGAGGGTGAGGACTGGGGCGGCGAGGGTGGTGCGCTATGAGCCGGCACCCGGAGGACGCGGCGCTCATCGCTGTCTTCGAGGCGAACGCGTCGGACCTGCTCGCGTACCTGTCTCGGCGAGTCGGCCCTGACGACGCCGCAGACCTCCTGGGGGAGACCATGGTCGTCGCGTGGCGGCGAGTCCGTCAGCTTCCGACCGACTCGGAGCGTGCACGCATGTGGCTCTTCGGCGTCGCGCGCGGAACGCTGCTCAACCACGCACGGGGGGAGCGGAGGCGGTGGGCACTGGCTGACCGCATCCGCTCCCACACCGCGGAGGAGCTGTCAGCGGCACCGGCCGATACCGGTAGTGAGGTGCGCGACGCCATCGCTCGACTCGACCCCGACCTGTCCGAACTCGTCCGTCTGGTGCACTGGGACGGCTTCTCGCTGACGGATGCGGCGGAGCTGATGGGTATTCCTGCCTCGACGGCGCGAGGGCGCTACCAGAGGGCGAAGGCGGAACTCCGTGCCGCGCTGAGTGTGGAGGCTCCACTCGCGTAGAATCGACAGCACCATGGCTACCTTTGGCACGCTCTCCGATCGCCTCACCGAGACCTTCCGCAACTTGCGCACGAAGGGAAAGCTCACTGCTGCCGACGTCGACGGCACAGTGCGCGAGATCCGTCGCGCTCTGCTCGACGCCGACGTCGCGCTCGTCGTCGTCAAGGAGTTCACCGCGAAGGTGCGCGAACGCGCCCTCGGTGACGAGGTCAACAAGGCGCTGAACCCCGCGCAGCAGGTCGTGCAGATCGTCAACGAGGAACTCGTGCAGATCCTCGGCGGCGAGCAGCGGCGTCTCCAGTTCGCGAAGACCGCGCCGACCGTCATCATGCTCGCGGGTCTGCAGGGTTCCGGTAAGACGACTTTCGCGGGCAAGCTCGCTAAGCAGCTCGAGGGGGAGGGGCACACTCCCCTCCTGGTCGCGGCCGACCTCCAGCGCCCGAACGCCGTCAACCAGCTGCAGGTGGTGGCCGAGCAGGCGGGTGCCGCGGTCTACGCGCCCGAGCCCGGCAACGGCGTCGGCGACCCCGTGAAGGTCTCGCGCGAGGGCGTCGAGTACGCGCGTCGTCAGCAGCACGACGTCGTGATCATCGACACGGCGGGCCGTCTCGGCGTCGATGCCGAGCTCATGAAGCAGGCCGCCGACATCCGCAAGGCCGTCGACCCCGATGAGGTCCTGTTCGTCATCGACGCGATGATCGGTCAGGATGCCGTGAACACGGCGAAGGCCTTCCAGGAGGGCGTCGACTTCACCGGCGTCGTCCTCTCGAAGCTCGACGGCGACGCCCGCGGTGGTGCGGCGCTGTCGGTGGCTTCGGTCACCGGCCGCCCGATCATCTTCGCTTCGACGGGTGAGCGTCTCGAAGACCTCGAGCCTTTCCACCCGGACCGCATGGCGAGCCGCATCCTCGACCTCGGCGACATCCTGACCCTCATCGAGCAGGCCCAGCAGGCCTTCGACGAGGAAGAGGCCATGAAGATGGCCGAGAAGCTCGCCACCGAGGCCTTCACCCTCGAGGACTTCCTCGACCAGCTTCAGCAGATGAAGAAGATGGGCTCGATGAAGAAGATGCTCGGGATGCTCCCGGGCATGGGGCAGATGAAGCAGCAGCTCGAGGACTTCGACGAGCGCGAGATCGACCGCACCGAGGCCATCATCCGTTCGATGACGCCGGGGGAGCGTCGCAACCCCAAGGTGCTCAACGGCTCGCGTCGTCTGCGCATCGCGCGCGGTTCCGGCATGACCGTCACCGACGTCAACCAGCTCGTCCAGCGTTTCGAGCAGGCCGCGAAGATGATGAAGACGGTTGCGCGCGGTGGCACCCCGAACATTCCCGGCATGGGCGCGGTACCCGGGATGGGCCGCCCGGGAGCCTCCTCGAAGCGTGGCAAGAAGGGCAAGGCATCGAAGGGCTCCCGTTCGGGCAACCCGGCAAAGCGTGCGGCGGAGAACGCGGGGATCACCGCGACCTCGACGCCGACCGGCTCCGGCTTCGGCCTCGGGGGAGGCGCGGGTCAGGCGCCGAGCGAAGCGGACCTGGCCGAGATCCAGAAGCTGTTCGGCAAGGGCTGAGTCGCACTCAGCGCGGAGCAGCCAGGGCGGCTGCGGACGAGGTCTTCCGCGATCTCCTGGCGTCTGCGGACGACGGCCGCGCGACGATCTGTCCGAGGATGAGCGCGCCGATCGTCAGCGCGAGGCCGATCGCCTGGATTCCGGTGAAGCGCTCGCCCGCCACCAGCACACCGAGGGTGGTCGCGACGATGGGGGAGAGCAGCGCGAGCAGGCCCGGTGCGATCACGGGGAGCTGTTGGACACCGCGGAACCACAGCGTGTAGGCGACGATCCCACCCGCGGTGCCGAGCCACAGATAGCCGAGCGCGGCGCCACCATCGATCTCAGCGGGCACGCCTTCGACAGCGAGCGTGAGCGGGAGGAGCAGCAGGCCCCCGGCCGACAACTGCCATCCGGCGTACGCGACCGGACCGACCCCGTCCGGCCGTCCCCAGCGCTTGGTGAGGATCATGCCCGCCCCCGTGGCCGTGACGCCGCCGATGGCGGCCAGCACCCCCCAGAAGTCGAGCTCTGCAGCCGGCCCCAGGACGACGAGTGCCACCCCGCCCGCTCCGATGACGGCGGCCGCTGCGGTGAGGGGTCTGATCTTCTCCTGCAGGACGAGGGCACCGAGCGCCAGCACGATAAAGGGCTGAGCTCCCGCGACCGCCGCCGCGACTCCGCCGGGAAGCCGCTCGGCCGCGAGGAAGAGGAGGGGGAAGAAGGCGCCGATGTTGAGAGCTCCGAGCACGAAGGACTTCCACCACCATGAGCCGTGCGGCAGGCGGCGGCTGATGAGCACGGCGAGCAGCCCGGCCGGGAGGGCGCGGAGCAGACCGGCGAAGAGCGGGTGCCCCGGCGGAAGCAGCTCGGTGGTGACGAGGTACGTCGTTCCCCACGCGATGGGGGCGAGTGCGGTGAGCAGCACGAGCATCAGGCGATTCATGTCTCCAGCGTGCGCCGCCCGCTCGCATGAGTCCAACGCATCCTTGTCACCGTATTCATGAAGTGAGATCATCGGCGAATGGAACTCCAACAGCTCCGATATGTCGTCGAGGTAGCCGACACATCCAGCTTCACCCGGGCAGCCCAACGCTGCTTCGTCACGCAGTCGGCGTTGAGCCATCAGATCGCCGCTCTCGAACGAGAGCTCGGTCAGCGGCTGTTCGTGAGATCGAGTCGCAGCGTCCGCCTGAGCGAGGCAGGGGAGGCGTTTCTCGGCCACGCACGAACCGCGCTCCGGGCGGCGGAACAAGCGCGGGAGGGAGCGGCCGCGGCCGCGGGCGTGGTGACCGGCACGCTCCGTATCGGAGTCATCCCGACGGTCACCGCTGTCGACATCCCGGGGGTGCTGGCCGCATATCGTGCCGCGCACCCGCTCGCACGAGTGGAGCTGCAGGTGGGCAACAGCGAGGTGCTGATGGCGCGCCTCCGTCATGGTGAGCTCGATGTCGCCCTGCTCGGCCTGCGCGAAGGGGTGGAGCCGAGCGGCGTGGCTTCGCGCGTCCTCTCGCGAGATCGACTGGTGGCGGCGTTTCCGCATGGAGACGAGCGGTCGGAGAGGGACGTCGTGGCTCTCCAAGATCTCGCCGGTGCGACGTTCGCCGATTTCCCGGCAGGCACATCGGGGCGCGCGCAGAGTGATGCCGCCTTCGCCGCCGCTGGACTGACGCGGGATGTCGCCTTCGAGGCCGACTCCGCGACCCTTCTCCTCGGCCTGGTCGCCGCCGGTTTGGCGGTGACTCTGCTCGCGCCGGGGACGATCGCACGGTCAGCGGCGGATGTGGCGACCGCGGAGGTCCGTGACGGCCCCGTACGCGTGGAGTATCTGGCATGGGACGGCGCGGCACCGCGGAATGTGGCGAGAGCCTTCCTCGCCGTCATCGACCACTTCGTTCCCGGGAGCGCGAAAGCGGGCCCGGAGAAGAACTCCGGACCCGCTTCCGACTGACGTCAGATCACTTGACGTCGTCGTCGACCCAGTCCATCGACTTGGTGACGGCCTTGCGCCACAGGCGCAGCTGGCGGTCGCGCTCATCCCCGTCCATCGACGGCTCCCAGCGCTTGTCCTCCTGCCAGTTCGCCGACAGGTCGTCCAGGCCGTTCCAGAATCCGACAGCGAGACCGGCCGCGTAGGCAGCACCGAGCGCCGTGGTCTCCGCGACGACCGGACGTACGACCGGAACCCCGAGGACGTCGGCCTGGAACTGCATGAGCGCGTCGTTCGCGACCATGCCGCCATCGACCTTGAGCTCGGTCAGGTCCACTCCGGCGTCGGCGTTGACCGCATCGAGCACGTCCCGGGTCTGGAAGGCCACGGCCTCCAGCGCTGCGCGCGCGATGTGGTTCTTGTTCGCGTATCGGGTGAGGCCGACGATCGCGCCACGGGCGTCCGAGCGCCAGTACGGTGCGAACAGACCGGAGAACGCCGGGACGATGTACACGCCGCCGTTGTCGTCGACCTGCTCGGCCAGCTTTTCCACCTCGGGAGCCGAGGAGATGATGCCGAGCTGGTCGCGCAGCCACTGGATGAGCGATCCGGTGACGGCGATCGATCCCTCCAGCGCGTAGTGCGTGGGCTGGTCGCCGAGCTTGTAGCCGACGGTGGTCAGCAGCCCGTTCTTCGAGTGGACGATCTCCTCGCCCGTGTTGAAGATCAGGAAGCAGCCCGTGCCGTAGGTGTTCTTGCTCTCGCCGGTCTGGAACGCTGCCTGTCCGAACGTCGCCGCCTGCTGGTCACCCAGGATTCCGGCGATCGGCGTCTCGCGCAGCAGCGACGAACTCTCGGCGGTGCCGTACACCTCGGAGGAGGAGCGGATCTCCGGCATCATCGAGCGAGGCACGCCGAACGCCTCGAGGATGTCGTCGCGCCACTCGAGCGTCTCGAGGTCCATGAACATCGTTCGCGAGGCGTTGGTGACGTCCGTGACGTGCACTCCGCCGTCGACGCCACCGGTGAGGTTCCAGAGCACCCAGCTGTCGGTGGTGCCGAAGATCAGGTCGCCGGCCTCCGCTTTCTCGCGCGCACCTTCGACGTTCTCGAGGATCCACGCGATCTTGGTGCCGGAGAAATACGTCGCCAGCGGCAGGCCCACGACCGGCTTGAACCGCTCGACGCCGCCGTCGGCTGCCAGGCGGTCGACGATGTCCTGAGTGCGGGTGTCCTGCCAGACGATCGCGTTGTATGCCGGCTTGCCGGTCTTCTTGTCCCACACGACAGCCGTCTCGCGCTGGTTCGTGATGCCGACGGCGGCGATGTCATGGCGGGTCAGATCGGCGCGACCGAGGGCCAGACCGATGACCTCCTGCACGTTGCGCCAGATCTCGGCAGCGTCGTGCTCGACCCAACCGGCCTTCGGAAGGATCTGTTCGTGCTCCTTCTGGCCGGTCGCGACGATGCTGCCCTTCTTGTCGAAGATGATCGCTCGGCTCGACGTCGTTCCCTGGTCGATGGCGATGATGTAGTCAGCCACTTGTGCTCTCCTTTGAATTCAGTGCGATGAGATGTGCGTCAGGCGGCGAGGCCGAGCAGCACGGGTGCGGCGAGGGCGGCGATCACACCACCGATGAGGGGACCGACGACGGGAACCCACGAGTAGGACCAATCGCTGGTGCCCTTGCCCTTGATCGGGAGGATCGCGTGAGCGATGCGCGGACCGAGGTCACGGGCGGGGTTGATGGCGTAGCCGGTCGGTCCACCGAGCGAGGCGCCGATGCCGACGACGAGCAGGGCCACCGGGAGCGCGGTGAGCGGGCCGAGGCCGCCGGGAACACCGATCTCGATGTCGCCGTAGTCCGCGAACGCGAAGATGCCGAAGACCAGCACGAAGGTGCCGACGATCTCGGTCACCAGGTTCCACCCGTAGGAGCGGATGGCGGGGCCGGTGGAGAAGACCCCGAGCTTGTTGGCGGCGTCCGGCTCCTCGTCGAAGTGCTGCTTGTAGGCGAGCCAGACGATGATCGCACCGAGGATCGCACCGACGAGTTCGGCAGCCGTCGCGGTGAGGAACATCACGAAGCTGATCTTGCCGGCCACCAGGAGGCCGATGCCGACGGCGGGGTTGAGGATCGCACCGGAGTACGCGGAGACGAGCACACCGGCGAAGACCGCGAGGCCCCATCCCCAGTTGACCATCAGGAAGCCGCCGCCGAAGCCCTTGGTCTTCGCAAGAGCCACGTTGGCGACGACACCACATCCGAGGATGATCAGCATCGCCGTGCCGACCAGCTCCGAGAGGAAATAGAGACCGAGATTCACATCAGCCATGTCTTCTTTGACCTTTCTTGTGTGTCGGGGCCCCTCTGCCCCGACACGTTATGAGGGATTGCACCGCGAGGAGGGCGGCAGTTCGAAGTCCTGTCAGCCGCGGGTGCGGGAGCGGATATCGAGTCCGTGTCGTTCGTTCAGCAACTGGCGGGTCTGGTCGAGTTCGGCGTCGTGGCGCGCGCGATCCCAGCCGAGCATCGGTGCGAGCGCGTCGGCGATCTCATCGAGCACCTCGGCGTCCGCGTTGCCGGTGAAGGCGATGCTGGTGCGGCGGAGCACGATGTCTTCGAGGCGCGCCACCATCTCGTTCTGCACCATCCACTCGAGCTCGCGCGTGGAGAGGTCGCCGCCGGCGAGGGACGCGTCAGGTCCCTGCTCGACGTACGCCCACACATCTGCCGCGCGGGTTCCGTATCGGGCCAGCAGCTGGTCGGCCCGCGCTCCGGCGCCCGGGAGGTTCTCCTGGATCCAGATCCGGCGTGCCTTCTCGGTGCGCGGGAACTCACGGCCGCCGCCGATCGCTCGTCCGGTCGTCGAGACGGTCCTGGTGCGACCGATGAGGCCGAGCACGACGTCGGAGAGCGATTCGCCGAGCGCGCGGAACGTCGTCCATTTGCCGCCGACGAGGCTGACCAGGGGGACGGCACCCTTCTCGTCGACCTCGATGCGGTAATCGCGGGACACGAACCCGGGGGCGGTGTCCTCGTGGCGCGGCAGGGGGCGGATTCCGGAGAACTTGTAGACGATCTGATCGCGGGTGACCGGGATCGTCGGGAACACGTGGTGGATCAGGTCGAAGAAGTAGTCGACCTCCTCATCGGTGCACACCGGGACCTCGCGCGGGTCGGCGTCGATGTCGGTAGTGCCCACGAGGACGCGTCCCTTGAGGGGGTAGATGAGGACGATGCGGCCGTCGGAGTGCTCGAAGAAGATCTCCCTGCCCTGCGTCGCCTCGAGCAGCTCGGGGTGGTCGAGCACGATGTGCGAGCCCTTGGTGCCGCCCATGAAGCGGGTGTCCTCGCCGAGCGCGTCGTTCGTGAGATCCGTCCAGGGGCCGGAGGCGTTCACGACCACATCCGCGTGAACGCGGAATTCGGTGCCGCTCTCCCGATCGCGGAGGACGACCTCGTCACCGTCGCGTGCGATCGCTTCGACGTAGTTGAGAGCATGCGCTTCGGGGTGAGCGGCGCGACCGTCCTGGAGCACGTCCAGCGCGAGGCGCTCCGGGTCGTGCATCGAGGCGTCGTAGTAGGTCGCGGTGTACTTGATGTGCGGGTCGAGCGAGGGCAGCTCGGCGAGCGACTTCTTCCGACCGAGGAAGCGGTGTCGGGGAACCATGCCGCCGTCGCGCGAGAACGTGTCGTAGATCGTCAGGCCGACCTTGATGAGGAACGCGCCGCGCTCCTGCGGTTTGCCGCTCTTGTGCGTCAGGAATCGCAGGGGAGCGGAGAGGATGCCGGAGAAGGTCGAGTAGATCGGGATGGTCGTCTGCAGCGGCTTCACGTAGTGAGGGGCGATCTTGAGCAGTCCGTTGCGCTCCTCGACGGACTCCCGCACGAGTCGGAACTCGCCGTTCTCGAGATAGCGGATACCCCCGTGGATCATGTGGCTGGATGCCGCGGATGCGCCGGAGGCGAAGTCGCCGCGCTCGACGAGCACCACGTCGACGCCCTGCAGTGCCAGGTCGCGGAACGTGGAGATGCCGTTGATACCGCCACCGATGACGAGCACGCCGGTGCGTCCGGATTCGCGGACGGCGCGAACCTCTGCGCGCTCCGCTGACGAGTGTGTGGAATCGATCATCGTCGACCCTCTCTTCCTTACTTGCCAACCAGCATCGACCTGTGTGGCATCCCGCGCAAGCTCACTGCACATATGTGCAAGGATCGAGGTCGAGGAGGTCACGATGGTCGATCAGAGCGCGGAAACCCGCGACAGCAAGCTGATCGCGGCGCTCACAGCCGCGCAGCTCTACTACATGCAGGACAAGACGATGGAGGTGATCGCACAGGAGCTCGGCACATCCCGCTCCTCGGTCTCCCGCCTCCTGAGCTTCGCGCGGGAGAGCGGTCTGGTCGATATCCGCATCAACTCGCCGCTGGAGCGGCTGGGCATGCTCGAGCAGCGCATCCGCGATCGGCACCGGGTCGCGGCACACGTCGTGCCGATGCCCGAGATCCTCAGCGAGGTGGAACGTCTCGAACGCGTCGCGCTCACAGCCGGCCGTCTGCTGTCGCAGTTCGTCGACTCCAACATGATCATCGGTGTGGCGTGGGGATCGACGATCAGCGCCGTCAGCCGTGGCCTCACGCAGAAGGAGACGCACAACACGACGTTCGTGCAGCTCAACGGGGCGGGCAACACCCAGACCACCGGTGTGGAGTACTCGAGCGACATCCTGCAGCGATTCGGCAGTGCCTTCGGCGCGCAGGTGCAGCAGTTCCCCGTCCCTGCGTTCTTCGACGACCCGGCGACCCGCGAGGCGATGTGGCGCGAGCGCAGCACCCGCCGCGTGCTCGACCTGCAGGCGAAGATGGACGTGGCCGTCTTCAGCCTCGGTTCCCCCGCTGCCGAGGTCCCGAGCCGCGTGTACGTCGGGGGCTATCTCGGACGCGACGATTACCGCAGCCTGCGCGAGGATCACGCGATCGGCGACGTCGCCACCGTGTTCTTCCGTTCCGACGGGTCGTGGCGGGACATCCGCGTCAACGCCCGGGCGACCGGCCCCGGGCTCGATCGCCTGCGCCGTGTCCCGCGACGGATCTGCGTCGTCTCGGGTATCCCGAAGCTGGTGAGCCTGCGGGCCGCACTCTCGGCGGGTCTCATCACCGACGTCGTCCTGGACGAGGGACTCGCGCGGCGTCTCGTCGACGATTGACCCGCAGCCCCCGACGTTCTCGGGCTAGTCGCCCTCCGTCGAGGACTCCGGCCCGGAGCGGAACTCGCGGATGAGGTGCTGCACGACGGCGGTGAGATCCCCGGCCGTCGCGTTGGCGATGACGAGCTGGCGCTCGTAGCTTGCCCCGTTCTCGAGAGTGAGGGCGTTGCTGCCGAACTCCCGGACGCAGCCGAGCTCCACCGCGACGGGGGCCAGCTCATCGAGGACTTCGGCGAGATGCTCACGCACCGGACGCTGCGTGCCGGCGGCATCGACGATCACACGTGCGTCGAGTCCGTATCGCGCCGCTCGCCACTTGTTCTCCCGATGGAACCAGGCGGGGAGCTCCGGGAGGGTCCGACCTTCGTCGAGCTGACGCGAGAAGTGTTCGACGAGCACCTGCACGAGTGCCGCGACCGATGCCAGCTCCGGCAGCGTCGAGAGACCGTCGCAGGCGCGCACTTCGATGGTTCCCCAGCGCGGAGCGGGACGTATGTCCCAGCGCACCTCTGTGGCGTCGGCCATCACGCCGGTGCGGACCATGTCATCGAGGTAGGACTCGTATTGGGACCAGTCGCGCAACGGCCAGGGGAGCCCGGCCGTCGGAAGCTGCTGGAACACCAGGGCGCGGTTCGAGGCGTACCCGGTGCGCTCGCCCGCCCAGAACGGGCTCGATGCCGACAGAGCCTGCAGGTGGGGGAGGTATGCCGAGAGCGCGTTGATGATGGGGAAGACCTTGCGGTGGTCCTCCACGCCGATGTGCACGTGGATTCCCCAGATCATCATGTTGCGACCCCACCACTGGGTGCGCTCGATCAGTGTGTGGTACCGGGACTTGTCGGTGATCTCCTGGTCGAACCATTGCGCGAACGGATGGCTGCCCGCCGACAGCAGCTCGATGCCCGCCGGATCCGTCGCGGTGCGCACGGCCGTGATGGCGTTCGCGATGTCATCCACCGCGTGGGCCACCGAATCGCCGATGCCGCTGGTCACCTCGATCGTGTTCGTCAGCAGCTCGCCGGTGACGGTGTGGCGCTCGTCCTCACTCTGGGCTTCGAGCGCGGCGAGCAGTTCCGGGGCGCGTCCGACGAGGTCACCGCTCGCGGGATCCGCGAGCATGATCTCCCATTCGAGGCCGACGGTGGAACGGGCGGAAGAGGCGAACTCGAGCTTCACCCGCACAGTCTGACATGCGGGCGGGGCGACACGACAACGGCGGTTTCGCCACGTTTCGCGCCGGGCGCGAGGATCTGGCAGAATAGAGGGTCGGACCACCTGCTCGACCCTCTATCCAGCAGGTGTCCACACTCATTTGAGCTTCCGCCGGGTGTGCACCCCACTCTCCAGGCGATCAGTTCGTTTCCTTCCACACAATTCAGGAGAATCGTGGCTGTCAAGATTCGTCTCAAGCGCCTGGGCAAGATCCGTGCGCCGTACTACCGCATCGTCGTCGCCGACTCGAAGACCAAGCGCGATGGTCGCGTGATCGAGGAGATCGGCAAGTACCACCCCACCGAGGAGCCCTCGTTCATCGAGGTCAACTCCGAGCGTGCGCAGTACTGGCTCTCCGTCGGCGCGCAGCCGACCGAGCAGGTCGCTGCCATCCTCAAGATCACCGGTGACTGGGGCAAGTTCAAGGGCGACAAGGACGCGAAGTCCACGCTCAAGGTCGCCGAGCCGAAGGTCCCCTTCGAGATCGACGCATCCAAGAAGTCCGTCGTGAAGCCCAAGGCCGAGAAGAAGGTGGAGGCCCCCGCTGAGGAGGCTCCCGCCGCGGCCGACGCGGAGGCCGCTGAGGCTCCCGCCGCCGACGCAGAGTAATCCGCCGTGCTCGCCGCCGCGCTCGAACACATCGTCAAGGGGATCGTCGATCACCCGGAAGATGTCCGCATCAGTGAATCCACGTCGCCGCGAGGCGACCTCCTCGAGGTGCGCGTGCACCCCGATGACCGTGGACGCGTGATCGGGCGCGGCGGCCGCACAGCCAAGGCCCTTCGCACCCTCGTCAGCGCTCTCGCTGACGGGCGTCGGGTCCGCGTCGACGTCGCGGACGACTGACGTGGTGCCGAAGGACCGCAACCAGGGCAAGAATCAGCTGCGCGTCGGGCGTCTCGTGAAGGCGCACGGCCTCAAGGGCGGGCTCAAGCTCGAGCTGTACACCGACAATCCCGCGGGTCGTTTCAGCCCCGGCGCCGGCTTCACGGTGCAAGTGCCCGAGGCATCGCCGTGGCATGGCAAGGACATCACCGTTCGCGAGTATCGCTTGATGAACGGGAATCCGGTCGTCTTCTTCCAAGACGTCGATGACCGCGAAGCCGCCGAGAGTCTCGTCAAGGCGATCCTCTGGATCGATCAGGATGTCGACGAGGTCGAGGACGACGCGTGGTTCGATCACCAGCTGGTCGGTCTCGATGTCGTCCGTGACGACGCGGTCATCGGTCGCGTCATCCGCGTCGAGCACTTTCCCGCGCAGGATCTGCTCATCGTGAAGTCCGGCGAGCAGGAGGTGATGGTGCCCTTCGTGGCCGCTATCGTCCCCACCGTCGACGTCTCCGGCGGGCGCGTGATCGTCACGCCGCCGCCCGGACTCTTCGAAGAACTCCCTGACGCCGCGGATGTCGAGCAGCCGTCTGGCTCGGACGCCGAAGCGCCTGAGTGACCGCTGATACGGTTCCCCCGTGCGCATCGACGTCCTCTCCATCTTCCCGTCCTACTTCGACGGGCTGACGCTCTCCCTCCTGGGGAAGGCACAGGCCGCCGGCATCATCGACCTTCGCGTCCATGATCTCCGTGCCTGGACGTCCGATCGCCACAACACTGTCGATGACACCCCGTACGGCGGCGGCGCCGGCATGGTCATGAAGCCGGACCCCTGGGGCCTCGCCCTCGACGATGTCGCCCGCCCTTCCGAGTCGTCCGGTGCCGAACGGCCGACCATCATCTTCCCTTCGCCCGCCGGCGAGGTCTTCACGCAGAAGACGGCGCGTGCGCTGGCGACCCGCGAGCACCTCGTCTTCGGGTGCGGACGGTATGAGGGCATCGACGAACGCGTGTTCGAGTACGCCGCCGAACTCGGCGAGGTGCGCCTCATCAGCCTTGGGGACTACGTCCTCAACGGGGGAGAGGTGGCCACGATGGCGATGATCGAGGCGATCGGGAGGCTCATCCCGGGCGTCGTCGGCAACCCGGAGAGCCTCGTGGAGGAATCGCATGAGGACGGACTTCTCGAGTACCCGTCGTACACGAAGCCCGCTTCGTGGCGCGACCGTCCGGTGCCGGACGTCCTGCTCAGCGGAAACCACGGGGCGATCGCCGCGTGGCGCCGTGAGCAGCAGATCGAACGCACCAGGGCGCGTCGCCCTGATCTGCTCCCGGGGGACGAGATCTCCCGGTCCTGACCGAGGTCGGGATCGGTACGAGATCCGGCGCACGCGTCAGAGCATCCGCTCCGAGGTGCCGTCGATCTCGAACACCACTCCGTGCGGATGCCGGAGACCGAGTGCGTTGGACGCATCGAGTCCACGGAGCTCGGCGCGCAGCATCCGCCCGATCATCTCGTGGCTCACGACCAGCGGTGTGCCCTCGGACGCCCACCCGCAGCTGCTGAGGGCCTTTCGCGCCCGGGACCTGGCCTGCGCATAGCTCTCACCGCCGGGGAACGCCCAGCCGTAGCGATTGGCGGCGCGCTCCTCTCTGGCCGTGGGATACTCCGCGTCGATCTCGTCCCAGGTCATCCCGGCCAGTGCACCGTGGTGGAGATCGGCGAGCTCCGGCACCTCGATCACCTCGGCTCCGAGCCGGTCGGCGATGATGACGGCGGTGCGCAGCGCCCTGCCGAGCGGACTGGAGCACACGGTGAGCACGCCGACATGACTGATACGGTCGGCGATCGCATGGGCTTGGGCGATGCCCTCGTCGGTGAGGGGCGAGTCGAGCTGCCCCTGAAGCCGGTGTTCGACGTTCCAGACCGTCTGCCCATGCCGAGCGAGGAGGAGACGCTCCGGCACGTGACGGTCCTGCGGAATCATGGACTCAGAATGGCATAAGCCGTCGCGTTTCGGCTCGTGGCAGCGGTCAGTCGACGCCGAGGAAGGACCGGTCGGTCAGGATGATCGGGCCGTCCTCCGTGATCGCGATGGTGTGCTCCGAGTGGGCACCGCGGGAACCGTCGGCGCTGCGCAGAGTCCATCCGTCGGGGTCGGTGACCAGCTCATCGGTCGTGGCGAGGAACCAGGGCTCGAGTGCGAGCACCAGTCCCGCCCTCAGGGGAAAGCCTCGGCCGGCGCGGCCGTCGTTCGGTACGTGCGGGTCGCCGTGCATCGTACGTCCGACCCCGTGACCGCCGAAGTCGGTGTTGATCGAATAGCCGTCACCGTGCGCGACGGCGGCGACAGCCGCGGAGATGTCGCCGATGCGGTTTCCGATCGTCGCGGAGTCGATCGCCGCGGTCAGCGCGCGCTCGGTCGTGTCGATGAGTCGGAGATCCTCGTCACGCGCTGCGCCGACGACGAACGACACCGCCGAGTCGGCGACCCAGCCGTCGACCGATACCGCGAAGTCGAGGGTGACGAGGTCGCCGTCGCGCAGCGTGTAGTCGTGGGGGAGGCCGTGCAGCACGGCATCGTTGACGGAGGTGCAGATCACCTTGCCGAAGGGACTCGCTCCGAATGAGGGGTGATAGTCGATGTAGCAGGACTCTGCCCCGGCCTTGCGGATCATGTCGTGTGCGCGGCGATCGATCGAGAGGAGATTGGTCCCGACCTTCGTCTCGTCGCGCAGGGTCGCCAGCGTCTCGGCCACGAAACGTCCTGCGGCGCGCATCTCGTCGATCTCGGCAGGGGTGCGCAGTTCGATCATCGGGTGTCCTCTCGTCGTCTCCATTCTCCCTGATCCTGCGCGGCAGGGTGCCCGACCGCTCTCAGCGAACACCGGGCCATGGCGGCGCATGTCGTCGTACGATCTGAGCATGTGGTTGCGACAGGCCTTCTTCCGCTGGCTCCTTCCGGCGGCCTTCCTCCTGCCGCTCTGGCTGCTGATCGGCTGGGGAGTCTTCCAGGGCGGCTGGTCCATCCTCTGGGTACTGCTCATCGCGATGCCGTCCGTCTTCCTCGGTCAGCTCCTGCTCACTCTTCTCACGCGCTCGCGCCCATCCGTTCGCATCGAACGTGCCGTGTCGTGGTGGGATGTCGTCGGCTTCACGATCTGGAACGGACTCACGATCGCCGTCGGCTTCTTCATCGACGGTGCGTTCCCGTGGTTGCTGACCGGTGCGATCGTCGCCGGCATCGCCCTGATCTGGTTGCAGCTGTGGCAGCTGTGGAACGAGGCGAAGGGGAGCGGGACCCGACTTCGCGAGACCATCACGTGGTCCACGATCCCGAGCGTCGACGAACCGGCGCCACCTACACGAGCGCACGAGGTCATCGTGGTGCGGGAGACCGATACCCGCGACTGACGTCAGCGTTTTGGCCGGGCGCGGCATCCATGGCAGAATGGGTGTTTGTGCTGTGACCGGCTCTGCCACAGGGGAGCCCGCGGACGTTCACCGTTTCGTACAGCTCACTCCCTTCTTGTTCCTTTGAAAACATGCATGCGACCTGTGGCGGGTGCAGAGAGAGATGATCATGCAGATCCTCGACGCCGTCGACGCGGCTTCCCTTCGTTCGGACATCCCGGACTTCTTCCCCGGTGACACCGTCAAGGTTCACGTCAACATCACCGAGGGCAGCCGCTCTCGTATCCAGGTCTTCCAGGGCGTCGTCATCGGCCGCCAGGGCGACAGCGTGCGCGAGACCTTCACGGTCCGCAAGATCAGCTTCCAGGTGGGCGTCGAGCGCACCTTCCCGGTGCACTCCCCGGTGATCGACCACATCGAGGTCGTCACCCGCGGTGACGTGCGTCGCGCGAAGCTCTACTACCTCCGCCAGCTGCGTGGCAAGAAAGCGAAGATCAAGGAGAAGCGCGACCGCTGAGTCGCAGGTTCTCCACAGCACCCCAGGACACGATGTCCTGGGGTGCTGTGTTCTGTCCCCGGTGTGCGAACCTTGATACCGTCGCGCCAGAGCGGTGTATGACTCGAGAAGGAACCTGATGACTGATTCGCCGGCCACGCGCACTTCCAGACGACGCGGGTTCCTGGTCTTCCTTCGCGACGTGCTGGTGATCATCGTGATCGCCGCCCTCGTGTCCTTCGTGGTCAAGAGCTTCGTCGTGAGGTCTTTCTACATTCCGTCGGCGTCGATGGAGCGCACGCTTCTCGTGAAGGATCGGATTCTCGTCGACGAGCTGACCCCTCGGTGGACCGACTACGAACGCGGCGATGTCGTCGTCTTCAAGGACCCGGGCGGCTGGCTCGACCCACAGCCGCAGACGCCCGCACAGCCCCCGCTCGTGCAGGCGGTCGACTGGGTGCTGAACTTCGTGGGTATCTCGGCGACGGACTCGCAGGACCACCTCGTGAAGCGCGTGATCGGGTTGCCGGGTGATCATGTCGTGTGCTGCAACGCTCTCGGCCAGATCACGATCAACGGCGCCCCGATCGACGAACTCAGCTACCTGAATCTCCCGGAGGGCGACACCGCCGCCTCGAACGAGCCGTTCGACGTCGTCGTGCCGGAGGGCTCGGTCTGGCTGCTGGGCGACAACCGCGATCGCTCACGTGATGCGCGCGCGCATCAGGATCTCCCGAGCGGCGGCTTCGTCCCGATAGAGAACATCGTCGGGAAGGCGTTCCTGACGACGTGGCCCCTGGATCGGATGGGTCCGATCGACGGGCATCACGACACCTTCAACGGAGTTCCGGACCCCGAATGACCGTGATCACTCCGAAGCTGACCCTGGAACGCAAGCTCCTGGGGGAGTGCGGCGTGATCATCGCGCTGGATGAGGTCGGCCGAGGAGCGCTTGCCGGACCGGTCGCCGTCGGCGCGGCGTTGATGGATGCCGCAGGCGCGCGACGTCGCGTGCCTGAAGGTCTGCGCGACTCCAAACTCGTGACGGAGAAGCGTCGACCCGAGGTCGCCGCTCGCGCAGCAGCCTGGGTGCAGGCCTCCGCCGTCGGATGGGCGAGTGCCGAAGAAGTCGACCAGGTCGGCATCATGCGAGCCCTCGGACTCGCCGCATCGCGGGCGGTTTCGGCGATCGCTGCCCAGGGTGCGGCGATGGACGAGGCACTAATCCTGCTCGACGGCAACCACGACTACGTCTCACGGGTGCATTCGTCGCCGTTGCGCGTGCGACCGGTGATCAAGGCCGACCGCGATTGCGCCTCCGTGTCGGCAGCCTCGGTGATCGCGAAGGTCGCCCGCGACGGGTACATGGCCGAACTCCACGAGAGCCATCCTGCGTATCAGTGGAACCGCAATAAGGGCTACGCGAGCCCCGAGCACCGCGATGCCATCCGGAGCAACGGACTGTCTCCTTTCCACCGTGCATCGTGGGCCATCACCGACGCCCCGACCCTGTTCTGACGGGGCCAGCTCTGGTCGGCGATGCCGCGCCCGGTGCGCCGCGACTCTAGGATGGAGTCATCATGGATGAGGAAGCCTTCGACGACTACGACCGCGAGCTCGAGCTGGCACTGTTCCGGGAGTACCGGGATGTGGTGTCGCAGTTCCAATACGTCGTCGAGACCGAGCGCCGCTTCTACCTCGCGAACGAGGTCAACGTCGTTCGCCGCGATACCGAGCACGATTTCTACTTCGAGATCTCGATGAGCGATGTGTGGGTGTGGGACATCTACCGTGCGGACCGCTTCGTGAAGGCCGTGCGCGTGCTCACGTTCAAGGACGTGAACGTCGAGGAGCTCCAGCGTCGAGAGTTCGAGCTCCCGCAGGAACTGTCGCTCGACGGGGAGTGAGCCGCTTCGTCGAACCTCGGTCGCGGTGCTGCTCCTGCACCATGATGCGGCGTCCCTGAATAGTCCCCAGTCCAGCGCGAGTGCGTAAAGGCACCTCACAGGCCGCGAAGGGGATCGCGATGCTGAGGGCATGGCAGCAAAAGATGACCTCGGCCGAGCGGGAGAAGAGCGCGCAGCGCAGTACCTGACGGGCAACGGTTACACCGTGCTCGACAGGAACTGGCGGTGTGCGCAGGGAGAGATCGACATCGTCGCCGCAATGGGCGATCAGCTGGCGATGATCGAGGTGAAGACGAGGCGCACAGCAGCATTCGGTCACCCGTTCGAAGCCGTCGATCGACGAAAGCGCCGCCGGCTCTGGCAGCTCGCGCAGGCGTGGGTCGCCGCACATCCCGACGTGGCTCGCGCCCGCGCCGTGCGTCTCGAGGTCATCGGGATCATCGGCCCGGACCCTTTTCTGGGCTCGCTCGAGCATCTCGTGGACATCGCATGAGCACAGCGCGAACATGGGCCGTCGCGCTCACCGGTGTAGACGGACATCTCGTCGAAGTCGAGGCCGACCTTTCGAACCAGACGCCCGAGTTCCGGATCATCGGACTACCCGACAAGTCGCTCGCCGAGGCGGTCCAGCGGGTGCACAACGCGTGCAAGAACGCCGGACTCGACCTGCCTCGTCGACGGCTCACGGTCAACCTGTCTCCGGCGAGCCTCCCCAAGCACGGAGCGGGTTTCGACCTCGGGATCGCCGTGGCAGCTCTGGCTGCCGGTGGATCGATCGAACCGCGCTCGATCGCAGCCACGGTGCATGTCGGGGAACTCGGACTCGACGGGCGGATCCGCCCCGTACCGGGTGTGCTCCCGGCCGTGTTCGCCGCCGCGCGTGCGGGGTTCGAAACGGTGATCGTTCCTCATGCCAATGAAGCGGAGGCGAGGCTGGTACCCGGGATCGACGTGCGCGCTGCCGCCTCCCTCGCCGAGGTCGCGGTGTGGCACGGGGCCGATGTCGAAACACCGGAGGTCGAGGCCGTCGACATGGCCTCGCCGGTGGTCGAGGAACCGACCGTCCTGGATCTGTCCGACGTCGTCGGACAGGAAGAGGCGATCGAAGCGCTCGTCGTCGCGGCCGCAGGTGGGCATCACATGCTCCTGAGCGGCCCTCCTGGTGCGGGAAAGACGATGCTGGCCCGACGGCTCCCCGGAATCATGCCGCCATTGGCGGAGCAGGAGGCACTCGAGGTCGCCTCGATACGCTCGCTCAGTGGCGACCTCATCCCGGCGCTCGACCGGACTCCACCGCTGGAGGCCCCGCACCACAGTGCATCCGTTGCAGCGCTGATCGGAGGTGGGTCGCGCACCGCGCGTCCGGGGGCCATCGCGCGGGCGCACTGCGGCGTGCTCTTCCTCGACGAGGCTGCGGAGTTCTCTCGTGTCGCCCTTGATGCACTGCGCCAGCCGCTCGAAGCGGGGGTCATCGAGGTGCACCGCGCGGGGTTCACGGCCCGATTCCCCGCGAAGTTCCGGCTGCTGCTCGCGATGAATCCCTGTCCGTGCGGGAATCACGGCGTACGGGGAGCCGAGTGCGTGTGTCCCCCCATGGCGATCCGGCGGTACTCGACACGTTTGTCCGGACCGCTCCGCGATCGGATCGACATCGACCTGCACGTCGCCCGGGTGGCTTCGTCCTACGCGACGGACGAGCGGAGGGTGAGGACCACGACTGCTCAGGCGCGGGCTCGTGTCCTCGCGGCAAGCGAGCGTGCGGCCCAGCGGTGGGAAGGCGCGCCCTGGCAGCGCAACGCCGATGTGCCGGGAACATGGCTCCGTCAGGGGGCTCAGCGACTCTCGCCAGCGACCCGCTCGCCGCTCGATCGTGCGTTGGAACGCGGAGCACTGACGCTGCGGGGCTATGACCGCGTGCTCAGAGTCGCGTGGACCATGGCCGACCTGGGAGGGATCGACCGACCCGGATCAGACGAGATCGGCCGTGCGCTGCATCTGCGGAGAGGGCTTTCATGATGATGGACGAACTGTTGGACGACCCTGAGACCGTCGCAGCGGTCCGCCGCATCCACCCGGGCGATGCCGTCGCGGAGTGCGTGGCTCGCGCTGCATGGAGTGTCATCGCCGAGCCCGGAGATGCGGTCGCGGGTGCGCTGATCGAAGCACTGGGCGCCGGCGAGGCGCTGTCGGCCGCTCTGGGAGATGGCTCTGCGCTGATCCCCTCAGGCGCGGGGAGTGGGCAGGCGTCTCGGGCGTTGGCGGAGGCCAGGACCCGGTGGCGCCCGCGAGCAGATCCTCGAGCGGTGCGGCAGGCCCTTCACAGCGCCCGCGATGTCGGAGCGCGGTTGGTCATACCCGGCGATGTGCAGTGGCCGGTGAGCCTCGATGACCTCGGGCCCCATGCGCCGAGCGCGCTGTGGGTGCGCGGGCACGTCGATCTGCTCGTGAGGGAGCCGCGCGTGTCCATGGTCGGGGCGCGGGCTGCCAGCAGCTACGGCGAACAAGTCGCGGCGGAACTCAGCGGAGATCTCGCGGCCTCGGGAGCGGTGATCGTCTCGGGGGGCGCGTATGGAATCGATGGTGCCGTGCACCGCGCTGCACTCGGTGCGGGCGGAGCAACCGTGGCCTTCCTGGCCGGAGGGGTCGACCGCGCATACCCGATCGGTCATCAGACGCTCCTGCAGCAGATTGCGGTCGAGGGCGCTGTGGTGAGCGAACCCCCGTGCGGAGCGGCCCCCACTAAATGGCGCTTCCTCGCGCGGAACCGACTGATCGCGGCGCTCGGGCAGGCGACTGTGGTGGTCGAGGCCGGGTGGCGCAGCGGTTCGTTGAACACCGCGGGGCACGCAGCCGCCCTCGGCCGCCCGCTCGGAGCGGTTCCCGGACCGGTGACATCGGCCTCATCTGCGGGATGCCACCGGCTGCTCAGAGAGTACGACGCACAGTGCGTCACCTCGGCGCGAGAGGTGCGAGAGCTGTGGGGGCCGATCGAGCAGCCGCGCGCCGAGCGCGAAGAGCACGACCCGAATCGCACGCGAGTCCTCGACGCGATGAGTACGAGGTCTCGGCTCTCGGTCGAGGAGATCGCCCGAAGGTCGGGTCTGTCTCCGGACCGGGTGCGGTCTTGCCTCGGGCTGCTGCACCTGGAAGGCGATGTCGTACTCGATGAAAAGGGGTGGCACCGGGCGCAGTCGTCGCAGAGCACGTGAGCGACATCCACGGAGGGCTCGGCGAGGCTCAAGAGGGGATACCCCGCACAGCGGCATGCTGAAGTCATGGATCTCGCGGTCGCCACCGAGGCGTTCGTCGACCACCTGGAGCGGGTGCGTCGGCTCTCGCCGGCGACCGTGAAGGCGTATCGGTCGGACCTCAGAGACCTTCAGACGTCGGCGGGTGGTGTCGACCTCGAGGACGTCGACCTCGAGGTGCTCAGAGACTGGCTCTGGCGTGCGACGCAGCGCGGGGATGCGAGATCGACGCTCGCCCGGCGAGCCGCTGCTGCCCGGTCGTTCTTCGGTTGGGCGCACGAGCGTGAGCTCGTAGCCCATGATCCGAGCCTCCGGCTGATCGCACCGAAGAAGGGTCGTACGCTGCCGACGGTCGCGTCCAGGGACGCGATGACTGGGCTGCTCGATTCGCATCGCGCGGCGGCCGAGGCGGGAGATCCGATCGCGTTGCGCGATCACGCGATCCTCGAGCTGCTCTACGGCTCCGGCATCCGCGTCTCCGAACTGTGCGGGCTGGACGTCGACGACCTCGACCTCGACAGAGGCACAGCCCGTGTGCTCGGGAAGGGAGCCAAGGAGCGGGTCGTGCCATACGGTGCTCCGGCAAGGGACGCGCTGGAGGCGTATCTCCGTCGCGGCAGGCCCGTCCTGGTGGCCAGGGGGCGAACCTTCACACCGGCGGTGATGCTGGGGAGCCGAGGCGCCCGCATCGGGCCGCGCGCGGTCTACGAGCTGGTGGCCAGGGTGCTGGCACCCGTCGTCGGTGCGGAGACGATCGGCCCGCACGCACTACGGCACACGGCCGCCACGCACCTTCTCGACGGGGGCGCCGACCTGCGAGCGGTCCAGGAGATACTGGGTCATGCCAGCCTCGGCACGACCCAGATATACACACACGTCTCGGCCGAACGCCTGACCGCTACCTATCGGCTGGCGCATCCCCGCGCCTGATGCCCCCGGGCATGCTTGAACTCGGTCGGTCCTGGTCTCGAGGAATCGGTCACAGGCTGTCGCAGCAGGGGAGCAGGACGGCCCGAGGAACGCTGCCGAACAGGAGCATCGGGTTGATGTAGTTGCCATCTCGTCGCACGCCGAGGTGCAGCGCTCCCGCCGGGCTGTGACCGCCCAGGTCGACGAATCCGATCTCCTGCCCGGCCGACACGGCATCGCCCGGATCGAGTGTCGTTCGGAGTGGCTCGAAGGTGCTGACGAGCCCGTCTGCGTGTTGGATCGTCAGGAGCGGGCGGTCGACGACGGTCCCGCGGACTGCCACCGTGCCATCCGCAGGAGCTGTCACGGGCGCATCTATCGACGAGGCCAGGTCGACGCCGCGATGACCCGCACCGTATTCGTGCGCCGGTGCGCGAAACGGTTCGACGACCGCCTTCACGCCGGTCAGCGGCCATCGCCAGCGCGGCAACTCGGCAGGATCGCCCGATGTCGCCGAGGCGTCGGCTGTGTACAGGGCGAGCAAGATGAGCAGGGCCGTGGTCGTTCCGGAAACCACTCGGAGCAGAGTGCGCATGAGCAGAGTGTCTCGTCTCAACCGAACGGCCGTCGCGAGGTCTCGGCAGGTTCAGCGGCAGGCGTGCACGACTCCGCCGAAGCGCTACCGGTGCAGGGTGGGTGTCGTCGCGGCATCCTGTATGCTGGAGGAGCACCTCGATATCGGGGTGACTACGCGTGCCCAGAGCGGTTCATCCGCGGCATCCACATCCACAGGTCCTTCTCACCAGAGGGCGGGTGTGCGCCGGGCACCAGGAAGTCCGATCATCCGATCGGCTTGACAACCTCAACGGCGCAGAAACGCGCCAGAACCAGGAGACGACCATGGCTGTGGTCACCATCCGCCAGCTGCTCGACAGCGGCGTGCACTTCGGACACCAGACCCGTCGGTGGAACCCGAAGGTCAAGCGCTTCATCCTCACCGAGCGCAGCGGCATCCACATCATCGACCTCCAGCAGTCGCTGGGCTACATCGACAAGGCCTACGACTTCGTCAAGGAGACCGTCGCCCACGGTGGCACGATCCTCTTCGTCGGCACCAAGAAGCAGGCGCAGGAGATCCTCGCCGAGCAGGCGACGCGCGTCGGCCAGCCCTTCGTGAACCAGCGCTGGCTCGGTGGACTCCTCACCAACTTCCAGACGATCTCCAAGCGTCTCGCCCGCATGAAGGAGCTCGAGGAGCTCGACTACGAGACCCCGGCGAACAGCGGTTTCACGAAGAAGGAGCTCCTGCTCAAGAAGCGTGAGCTCGACAAGCTGCACAAGTCCCTCGGCGGTATCCGCAACCTCACCAAGACGCCGTCGGCCATCTGGGTCGTCGACGCCAAGCGCGAGCACCTCGCGATCGATGAGGCCAAGAAGCTCGGCATCCCGGTGATCGGCATCCTCGACACCAACGCCGACCCCGACGACTTCCAGTACCCGATCCCCGGCAACGACGACGCGATCCGCTCCGTCTCGCTGCTGACCCGCATCATCGCCGACGCCGCGGCCGAGGGCCTGCAGCAGAAGCACAACCCGGAGACGGGTGACGCCGAGCCGCTCGCCGACTGGGAGAAGGAGCTCCTCGAGACTCCCGCCCAGGAGGTCCAGGAGTCCGCTGACGCCGCTGAGGTCGCCGACGCAGGCGACGCTGCTGCGGTCGTCGAGACGCCCGCTGCCGACGAGACCGCTGCCGACGAGGCCGGTGCTGAGGCTCACGACGAGGCGATCGCCGCCGCTTCCGGTGAGGAGACCGCTGAGGTCGCCGCCGCCGAGGCAGCTGACGCCAAGTAATCCCCTCGTACACACACCTAACGAAGCAAGGAGCCACCACACATGGCCAACTTCACCATCGCTGACCTCAAGGCCCTGCGTGAGCAGCTCGGCACGGGAATGGTCGACACCAAGAAGGCGCTCGAGGAGGCTGACGGAGACGTCGCGAAGGCCACCGAGATCCTGCGTCTCAAGGGTGCGAAGGGCAACGCGAAGCGCGCCGACCGTTCGACCAGCGAGGGACTGATCGTCGCTCGCGAGCAGGACGGCGCTGTGACGCTCATCGAGCTCGCATGCGAGACCGACTTCGTCGCGAAGAACGAGCGCTTCATCGCGCTGGCCGACAAGGTCGCCGACGCCGCGGCAGCCGTCAAGGCCGACTCGGTCGACGCTGCCCTCGCCGCATCCGCCGGTGACAAGAGCGTCGAGCAGGTCATCTCCGAAGAGGCCGCGATCATCGGCGAGAAGGTCGAACTGCGCCGCGTGCGCACGATCGCCGGCGACAAGGTCGAGGTCTACCTGCACCGCACGAGCAAGGATCTGCCGCCGCAGATCGGCGTCGTCGTCGCCTACTCGGGTGATGACGCCGAGACCGCGCGCAGCATCGCCCAGCACATCTCGTTCGCGAACCCGTCGTACCTGTCCCGCGAGGACGTGCCGGCGGACGCTGTCGAGAAGGAGCGCGAGATCGTCACCGAGATCTCTCGCAACGAGGGCAAGCCGGAAGCGGCGCTCCCGAAGATCGTCGAAGGTCGCGTCTCTGCGTTCATCAAGCAGGTCGCCCTGCTCGAGCAGGACTACGCCAAGGACAACAAGCTCTCTGTCGCCCAGGTGGCGAAGGACGCCGGTATCACCGTGACGGACTTCGCGCGCTTCAAGGTCGGCGCGTAGCAAGGTCGAAGGGGTTCGGATCGCCATGATCCGAACCCCTTCTTCATGCCCACGAGGCACTATCTTGAATCGGGACGAGAGGACACCCACCCATGACTGAACGCACCGGACGCCGACGCGTCCTTCTCAAGCTCTCCGGAGAGGCCTTCGGGGCGGGGCAGCTGGGTGTCAGCCCCGATGTCGTCTCGCAGATCGCCCGCGACATCGCCGCGGCCGTCGATCGGGTCGAGGTCGCGATCGTCGTCGGCGGTGGCAACTTCTTCCGTGGCGCGGAACTCAGCCAGCGCGGCATGGATCGAGGCCGTGCCGATTACATGGGCATGCTGGGCACGGTCATGAACGCCCTCGCTCTCCAGGACTTCCTCGAGCAGGCCGGCGCAGCCACCCGCGTGCAGTCGGCGATCTCGATGACACAGGTCGCCGAGCCGTACATCCCGCGTCGCGCCGAGCGTCACCTGGAGAAGGGGCGGGTCGTCATCTTCGGCGCCGGCGCAGGACTCCCTTACTTCTCCACCGACACCGTGGCTGCGCAGCGCGCGCTCGAGATCGGGGCGGACGAGGTCCTCGTCGCCAAGAACGGCGTCGATGCGATCTACACCGCCGACCCGAACAAGCACGCCGATGCCGAGCGCATCGAGCGCGTGACATATCGCGATGCGTTGCAGCGCGGCCTCAAGGTCGTCGACTCGACCGCCTTCAGCCTCTGCATGGACAACAGCATGGACATGCGCGTCTTCGGCATGGAGCCGGCGGGGAATGTGACCAGGGCCCTGCTCGGAGAGCCCATCGGAACCCTCGTCACCGCCTGAGTGTGTGACACGGCGGAGACTGCTTCGCCCGATAGAATTTGCAGAACACCCCGACGATAGGAGCCACCGTGATCGCGGACGTCCTCGCTGAAACCACCACTCGTATGAACCGGGCGGTCGAAGCTGCCAAGGAGGACTTCTCCACGGTGCGCACCGGGCGTGCGAACCCGCAGATGTTCCAGAAGGTCCTCGTGGACTACTACGGCACGCCGACCCCGATCGCGCAGCTGGCCTCGCTCGCGAATCAGGAGGCACGCACGCTCATCATCACGCCGTACGACAAGTCGGCGCTGAAGGCGATCGAGCAGGCCATCCGCGACATGCCGAACCTCGGTGTCAACCCGACGAACGACGGCAACCTCGTCCGTGTGACGATGCCCGAGCTCACGGCGGAGCGTCGCAAGGAGTACGTCAAGCTCGTCAAGACCAAGGCCGAGGACGCGAAGGTTCATGTCCGTGGCATCCGCCGCAAGGCGAAGGACGAGCTGGATGCGCTCAAGAGCGAACTCGGCGAGGACGAGATCGCCCGCGGCGAGAAGGAGCTGGACGGCCTGACGCGTCAGCACGTCGACCTCATCGACGACGCGCTGAAGCGCAAAGAGGCCGAACTCCTTGAGGTGTAGTCGGGATGTCTGACGAAACGCGTGACGCCGAGGAGGACAGGCAGCCGCTGACGCGCCGAGACGCGCGTGACGGCACGCCTGCTGACGGCGTCCCGCTCGCAGACGCGGCCTTCCCGACGTTCGATGCGGAAGCCATCCCGCCTCGTCCACCCCTTCCGGCGTCGGCGGGCGGCGGGACATCCGTCGTCGGTGGTCCGCTGGATACGGCGGACCACAATGCGATCCGCGAGCAATGGCGGGCGGCGAGGGACGAGCTCGAGAACCACGTATCCCATGCACGGGATCAGATCGATCAGGCGAATGAACGGATCAAGCAGCGCACGGGACGTGATCTCGTCCTCGCGATCCTGATCGGCCTGGCGTTCGGAGCGGCGCTGCTCGCATCCTTGCTCTTCGTCAAGGCGCTGTTCGTGCCGTTCGCTCTCGCTGCGGCGCTGCTGGGCGTGTACGAACTCTCCCGAGCGCTTCGGGCGTCCGGCCGCCGGATCGACGTCATTCCTCAGCTCGTTGCCGGCGCCTTCCTGGTGCTCTCGGCCTACTTCGCCGAGCCGTGGCTGTCCTGGGTCATGCTCTTCGTCGCCGTCGCGTTCGTCATCGTCTGGCGACTCATCGCGCAGATGGTCGCGAAAGACGGCCGCACCTACGGAGACGTTCTCGCGGATGCGGTCATCAGCGGATTCGTCCAGGTCTACGTTCCCTTCCTCGCCGGCGTCGCCCTCATCCTCCTCGAACAGGAGGGCGGCCAATGGTGGGTTCTGAGCTTCATCGCCATCGCGGTCGCCGCCGACACGGGTGCGTATGCGGCGGGTCTCGCGTTCGGGCGGCACCCGATGGCCCCGAAGATCAGTCCCAAGAAGACGTGGGAGGGGTTCGGCGGTGCCGTGCTCGCCTCCCTGGTCGCCGGCGTGCTGCTGGCCATCTTCCTTCTCGAGCTGCCGTGGTGGGCCGGCGTGGTCTTCGGCGTCTCGATCCTGCTGTCGGCGACACTGGGCGATCTCGGTGAGTCCATGCTCAAGCGTGACCTCGGCATCAAGGACATGAGTTCCTGGCTTCCCGGGCACGGCGGTCTTCTCGATCGGCTCGACAGCATCCTGCCCTCGACGATCCCGGCGCTCGGCCTCTACTTCCTCCTCTCTCCCTGGGTGGTGCTGTGATGAACGAAGAGCAGATCGCGGAACGGACGGCGGATGCTCCGCCGGCGTTCGCACTGACATCCGGGCGCGAGCGCGGATATCACCGTGCTGCCGTCGACGCGTTCCTCGCGTCCGCTCGACGAGCGTTCGAGTCCGGTACCGACGAGCTGGGCGCCGATGATGTGCGCGCGGCGTCTTTTCCGCTTGTCAAGGGCGGCTATGTCGTGGCCGACGTCGACGCGGCGCTCGGTCGCGTGGAAGACGCCTTCGCCGCGCGTGAGCGCGAGCGTGTGGTGCGCGCGCAGGGAGCCGAGGTGTGGGTCGAGAAGGCGCGAGCCGACGCGCAGATCATCCTGGACCACCTGGCGCGACCTCGACGCCGGCGCTTCGCCCGCACCGGGGTGCTCACGTTCGGCTACCGCATCGACGAGGTCGACCATGTCTCGACCAGGATCGTCCGCTATCTCCGGGATGGCGACCCGCTCTCCGCCGAGCAGCTGCGATCGGCAGCGTTCCGGATGCAGCGGGGCGGCTACCGCGAGGAGCAGGTCGATGCGCTCCTCGACGCCACGATCGACGTGATTCTGGCCGTTCGCTGAGTTCCTGATGGTCGTCCCAGGCGGCTTTGCGTAGACTGTCCTTCATCGTGAACTCCCGAAACGACATGAACCCCCAACGACGCGACCTTTCGCTGATGCCCGCAGCGAGGGTCGGATCCGCGCGCACGGGCTCTCGTCGAGGGGCCCGCCGACGCGGCGTGGTCAGCGTGGTCAGCGCTCTCGCCGTGGTCGGATTCGCGGGAGCACTCGTGGCACCGACCGGGGTCGCTCTGGCCGAACCCGTGCAGTCCGACACCCCGGATTCGGCTTATTCGCTGGCTCTCGCCGACACGCAGAACCTCACGGTCACCGTCAGCGGTGCTGCCATCACGCCGGTGGAGCGCGGCACGTTCGAGGTGTACGTGAAGCCGAAGCCCAAGCCGAAACCCAAGCCGGCAGCCACTGTCTCCACGGGCTCGCAGGGCGGATCCTCCGGAGGCTCTCTGCCTCCGTATTCGGGAGGTGGCGCTCCCGCGGACTGGATGGCCGCCGCCGGGATCGCGCAGAGCGATTGGCAGTACGTCGACTACATCGTGTCGCGCGAGAGCGGGTGGAACCCGAACGCGACGAACTCGTCCTCGGGCGCGTGCGGCCTGGTTCAAGCCCTTCCCTGCAGCAAGGTGCCCGGTAACGGCTACGACCCGGTGGACAACCTGCGCTGGGCAACCGGCTACGCCACGGGTCGTTACGGCAGCTGGGCCGGGGCCTACAGCTTCTGGACGAACAACCACTGGTGGTGAGCAGGAGCGATGCCTCGCTCACGCAGACGCCCTCCAGCGCGCCCGGAAGCCGACGACTCGTTCGAGCGGCTGCTCGCCGGATGGAAGCGCTCCGAGATCCGTCGCGGCAACGAATGGACCGTGCAGCCGGTTTCGTCCGCACAGGCCCAGAAGGACTACGTCTGCCCTGGTTGTGCGCAGCCGATCGTGGCGGGAACCGCACACCTGGTCGCTTGGCGGGCTGACGGCGTCCTCGGCGATGCCGCTGATCTCGCCGCGCGCCGACACTGGCACACACACTGTTGGAGGATCGCGTGAGCATGGAGATTCGAGGGCCGCTGGAGCTTCCCGCCGAGCGGGAGGACATCGAGCTGAAGACGGCGGACGGTCTCACGCTGGTCGGAGAGCTCGCCCTCCCGGAGAGCATGCCGCCCGTCGCGACGCTCGTCACCCTGCATCCGCTGCCGACAGCCGGCGGCTTCATGGACTCCCACATCATCCGCAAGGCGGCAGCCAGGCTTCCCGCACTGGCTGACCTGGCGGTCCTGAGGTTCAACACGCGAGGAACCACATCGCCCCGCGGCACGAGTGACGGCGCGTTCGACGGCGGTGCGGCCGAGCAGTTCGATGTCGCGGCGGCCATGGACTTCGTCCGTGCACGGGCGCTCCCGCGACCGTGGCTCCTCGGATGGTCTTTCGGCACCGAACTCGCGCTCAAGTACGGGCGCGACCATGACATCGCCGGTGTGATCCTCCTGTCTCCGCCGCTGCATCGGGCGACGGAAGCAGAGGTCGCCGCCTGGGCTGCCACCGATGTCCCCCTCGTCGTGCTGGTGCCGGAGCTGGACGACTACCTGCGGCCCGACGAGGCACGGGAACGCTTCGCTTCGATACCGCACGCGCAGCTGATCGCTGTCGAGGGCGGGAAGCATCTGTGGGTCGGTGAGACGCAGACGCGGCGCGTGCTCACCGAGATCGTGGCCGCGGTGAACCCGTCGGCGCTGCCCCTCGCCACGCACTGGCCGCTGGCGGACTGATCGAGGGCCGGACGCTCAGAGTTCGTTCATCCGCGGGATGAGCACCTGTCGATAGATGATCAGGATGCTCGCCGCCACCGGAATCGCGATGAGCGCACCCAGCAGACCGAGCAGGCTGCCACCTGCGAGGGCTGCGACGACGACCACTGCCCCGGGGACGGCGACTGCACGGCTCATGATGCGCGGCGAGATCACATACGCCTCGATCTGCATGTAGATGAGGTAGTAGATCGCCGCGGCGATCGCGATCCCTGGCGACCCGAGCCCGGGGATCAGACATACCAGGACGATGATCGTCGAGCCAGTCAGGGTCCCGACGAGCGGGATCAGCGAGAAGAAGAAGGCGATGATCGCGAGAACCGCGGGGAACGGCGCATCGATGATCGAGAGGTAGATCGCGCTGAGGACGCCGTTGATCACGCCCTGAGACACCTGCCCCATGACGTAATACCCCACCGAGTCGGTGATCTGTTCCGAAAGGTCGATGAAGCGGTCGCGTTTCGAGGACGGGGCGAGCTGGTACACGGCGCGCTTGAGCGACGGCGTCGAGGCGGTGAGATAGATCGTCAGGATGAGGATGATGAACGCGCCGAACAGCCCGCTGACAACGGCGCCGCTGGCGACGAGGACGCCCTGGCCGATGGACCCGCCGATCTCGGCGAGGTTCGTCGTCAGCCAGTCGGTGACGTAGGTGAAGACGACATCGACCTGCAGATTCGGGAAGGTGTCCTGCATCCACTCCTTGAGATCCGGGATCAGGTCCCCTCGCGAAAGGATGGCAGTGATCTGGGCGATCAGCTGGGAGATCTGATCCACGAGCACGGGAAGAATGATCAGCACGATCCCGCTGAAGATCGCGAGGACGGCGAGGATCGTCACCAGCACGGCCAGCCAGCGGGGGAGTCGACGGCGCTCGAGGAAGGACACGAGCGGATCGAGCCCCAGGCTCAGGAACAGCGCCGTGCCGACGTAGAGCAGGACGCTGGAGAGAGTCTCCACGCTGTTGATCAGGAGGATCCCCAGTCCCACGCCGAGCGTCGCCACGAGGGCGGTGCGGAACGGATTGTGGATCTTCATGCGACGACTCCTCGAAACGGCTGCAGCAAGGGTATCCAGACGCCGCGCAACGCCGCGCGCGACGTGCCGGTCCAGCCTGCACTGCACGTGTACGTGGGCAACACACAGCTGATTTCGCTAGTCTGAAATGTCGAGTGTTGCGTCGCGGGCAGATGCCGGTGATGCGTGAGGAGACTATTCGTGCGTTTCGTATGGGCCGTGGTGGCCTTCGTTCTTGCCGCCGTGCTGATCGGGGCGGGGATCGCCCAGCGCACCTTCGTGGGCCCCGACTCGCAGCAGACGCCCGTCGAGATCGAGGAGCCAGCGCCGTTCGTCCTCCTGGATGGAGACGTGCTCCGGACGAACCCGGGCGTTCAGACCCTGATCGTCCGCGGGCAGGGCGACATCTTCGGCAGCTACGGCAGGACCGCCGACATGGAGGCCTGGCTCGCAGACTCCGACTACAACCACGTCACGGTGGACGACGACGGCGGCTTCGCGGTCGAGCACGTGTCGGCGGCCGAGGATGCGGACGAGGCGGACGGCGGCGCAGGTGAGGAGGGCGAGGCGGCTACGGGCCGCGACCCCCGGGGATCCGACCTGTGGCTGGACTCCTTCGAGAAAGAGAACCGCCTCGTCGCCGACAACATGCAGCTCCCCGAGGGAACGAGCATGCTGGTCGCCTACGACGGCACGAAGGATGCTCCCGACGACATCGTCGTCTCCTGGCCGCTCGACACCTCGACCCCCCTGGCGGGGCCCCTCATGGTCGCCGGTGGCGTCGTCCTGCTGATCGGACTCGTCCTGTACGTGCTCGGGATCCGCCACCAGCGTCGTGGCCGTGGGCCGCGCCGCAAGGGCCCCGGCCCGCTTCCTGCGACCGAGCCGATCGACATCGCGGTGCTTCCTCCGGAGGAGCGCGCGGCGATCGAAGGCTCGGCGGAAACACCGACCTCCGCCGACCCGACGCCCTCCGCAGACACCGCGGATACCGAGATCGAAGAGGGGGAGATCGTGGACCCCAAGGAGAACGACTCGAAGACGTCGATGCGCGCGAAGACCCCCGCTCGTCGTCGCCGGCTGCTTGCGATTCCCGCGCTCGGGCTCACTGCTCTTCTCGCTGCCGGGTGTTCCGCAGACTCCTGGCCGCAGTTCGGCGATGCCTCTGCGTCGCCCTCCCCGAGCCCGACCGTCATCGCTCCGGACAACCAGAAGCCGCCGGCCGTGACCGAGTCCCAGGCGAAGCGAATCCTGAAGTCCGTATCCGACACGGTGGTGGAGGCAGACACCGCACTCGACCTCGACCTGGCGTCCACCCGTCTGGCCGGACCGGCTCTCGCTGCTCGCACGACCGAGTACGCGCTGCGGACCAAGCTCACGGACATGGCAGTTCCTGCGGCGATCCCGACTGACGATGTCGAGGTCGTGCTTCCGGAGGCGACCGACGCGTGGCCGAGGACCGTGCTCATGCTTGCGAAGACCAAGGGCGACGACACCGAGCCGCCCGTCGTGCTCACGATGACCCAGGCCGACCCGTGGTCGAACTACAAGGTCAGCAATATGGCCGAGATGTCCGCGGATGCGGTGTTCCCCGACGTCGCGGCCGCCTGGCTCGGTACGTCGCTCGTCCCATCGGACTCCGCGTTCCTCACGCTCCCTCCCGCCGAACTCGCCCCGGCGTTCGCCGATGTCGTCGACTCGGGGGAGAAGAGCGAGTTCTACGGCCTGTTCGATGATCTGGCGCTGAACCTCGCGACGTCGATCACCGACAGTCGGCAGGCCGTGGTCAAGGGTCTCGCCGACAAGGGCGCCTCCAAGACATCGAAGGCGGCATTCGACATGGCGCCGACGACGGACGAGCCCATCTCGATGACCACGCTCGACAGCGGTGCGATCGTCGCGGTCTCCTTGACCGATACCGAAACGGTGACGCCCGTGTCTTCCGACGTGGTGATCCGGTTCGGGGACAACGCTCAGGCGAAGGCGCTCACCGGTGCGACCGAGTCCGCGAAGGGCGTCGAGACGACTTATGAGTTCCAGCTGTTCTTCTCGGTCCCCGCTCAGGGGTCGACGGAGCAGATCCGGCTCCTGGCAGTCCACCAGGACCTCCTTTCCGTGAAGGTGATCAAGTGAGTGAAATCTCTCCGTCCGCGCTGCGCGGCGCGGTGGACCTGTCGACCCTCCGAAACCGGCCGGCGTCGCCGCCCGAGGGCGCTCCTGCTCCCGGCGTGGTCGATGTCGTCGTCGATGCGACCGACGAGACGTTCGGGCAGATCCTCGAACTCTCCCGCACGGTTCCCGTCGTCGTGGACCTGTGGGCCGAGTGGTGTGGACCGTGCAAGCAGCTGAGCCCGATCATCGAGAAGGTGACTCGTGAACTCGGCGGCCGGGTGCTGCTCGCCAAGGTCGATGTCGACGCGAATCCGCAGCTCGCGCAGAGCTTCCGCGCGCAGTCGATCCCGATGGTGGTCGCGTTGATCGCCGGCCAGCCGGTGCCGATGTTCACAGGCGCGGTGCCGGAGCAGCAGGTGCGCGAGGTCTTCGCCCAGCTTCTGCAGGTGGCCGCACAGAACGGCGTCACCGGATCGCTCTCGGTCGATGCGGATGCCGAAGCACCGGCGACCCCGGAGGAGCCGGAGCTGCCGCCGCTGCACGCCGAAGCGTTCGCTGCGATCGAGGCAGGCGACTACACAGCCGCGATCCGCGCGTACGAGAAGGCCCTCGCCGAGAACCCTCGCGATGAGGAGGCGATCGCGGGCCTCGGCCAGGTGCGTCTGCTCGACCGCGTGCAGGGACTCGATCTGCAGACGGCGCGCGCAGCGGCCGCGGAGGGACCGCTCGATGTTCAGGCGCAGTTCGATGTGGCCGACCTCGATCTTGCCGGCGGGCATGTCGAAGACGCTTTCGCGCGACTGCTCGACCTGTTCGCGCAGCTGCCGTCCGACCAGCGCACCCCTGTGCGGGAGCGCCTGATCGAATTGTTCGGCCTCATCGGGACGGGCGACCCGCGAGTCGTGGCCGCCCGGAACAGGCTTTCGTCGCTGCTGTTCTAGCCCTTGGAGGGTTCGGGGCGGGTCACCGTCATCCGTGACTGACGGTGGGTACGTGCGGGTCGGACTGGTGGCGTAGCCACAGCGTCGAAAGCGCGGGAAGCGTCATCGTCGCGGTGGGGGCGCCACCATCCTCGCCCGACGCGAAGACCATGCCCAGGTTTCCTGACCCTCGTCCGCCGTATTCGGCGGCATCGGTGTTGAGCACCTCCTGCCAGACGCCGTCCTGCGGAAGTGCGAGTCGATATCCCGCGCGCTCCACGCCGGCGAAGTTGCTCACGACGACCAGACGGCCTCCATGGGAATCCCGCCGCTCGAAGGCGATCACGTTCGGGTCCCAGCTGGGTGCACCGAGGCGGTGGAACGACGACCCATCGTTGTCGCGCGCCCAGAGAGGGGACTGGGACCTGTAGGCACGGTTCATCGCTCCGACGAAGTCCTGCAGCTGCGCGTGCGACGGCTGTTCGAGGAGCCACCAGTCCAGCTCACGCCCTTCCGACCACTCGGCGAGCTGACCGAATTCCTGCCCCATGAACAGGAGCTTCTTGCCGGGGTGTCCCCACATGTAGGCGAGGTAGGCGCGGACGTTGGCGAGCTTGTGCCAATGGTCGCCGGGCATCTTCGCCATCAGGCTGCCCTTCCCGTGCACGACTTCGTCGTGGCTGATCGGCAGCAGATAGTTCTCCCCGAATGCGTACACGAACGAGAACGTCATCTCGCCCTCGTGGTGCGCCCGGTACATCGGGTCGCGGGAGATGTACTGGAGCGAGTCGTTCATCCAACCCATGTTCCACTTGAACCCGAATCCCAGCCCCGCGTGATCCGTGGGTGCCGTCACCCCGGGGAAGCTGGTCGACTCTTCGGCGATCATCATGATGCCGGGGTGCAGGCGGTACGCCGTGGCGTTCACCTCCTGCAGGAACCGGATCGCCTCGAGGTTCTCGCGACCGCCGTGGATGTTCGGTTCCCATTCGCCGGCTTCGCGGGAGTAGTCGAGGTAGAGCATCGAGGCGACGGCGTCGACGCGCAGGCCGTCCACGTGGAACTCCCTGAACCAGTACAGCGCGTTGGCGACGAGGAATCCCCGCACCTCAGGACGGCCGTAATCGAAGATGAGCGTGCCCCAGTCCTGGTGCTCGCCGCGACGCGGGTCCGGGTGCTCGTAGAGCGGCTGGCCGTCGAAGCGGGCGAGTGCGAAGGCGTCCTTGGGGAAGTGCCCGGGAACCCAGTCCATGATCACGCCGATACCGGCCTGGTGCAGCTTGTCGATCAGGTACCGCAGATCATCCGGGGTGCCGAACCGGCTCGTGGGCGCGTAGTACCCGCTGACCTGGTAGCCCCAGGAGCCTCCGAACGGGTGCTCCGCCAGGGGCATGAACTCCACATGGGTGAATCCGGCATCCGTGACGTGCTGGATCAGCGGCTCGGCGATGTCCCGGTATCCGAGTCCCTCGCGCCAGGAGCCGACGTGGATCTCGTAGACCGACAGCGGCTGCGCGACAGCGTGTGTCGCGGCGCGCCGGGTCATCCATGCGCCGTCCGCCCACTCGTACGAGGATGAGGTCACGACCGATGCCGTGTCCGGCGGCACCTCGGCGGCGAGAGCCATCGGGTCGGCCTTGAGGATCCAGGCGCCCTCGCGGGTGCGGAGCTGATACTTGTACCGCGTGCCCAGCGGGAGATCGGGGATGAAGAGCTCCCAGACCCCGCTCACGCCCATCGAGCGCATGGCATGGGCTTCGCCGTTCCAGTCGTTGTGATCTCCCACGACGCGCACGGAGGTGGCGTTGGTCGCCCAGACGGCGAACGAGACGCCCTGTTCGCCCCCCAGGGTGCGCGGGTGCGCCCCGAGCACCTCCCAGAGGCGTTCGTGGCGGCCCTCTGCGATCAGATGGAGATCGAGGTCTCCGAGGGTCGGGTGGTGTCGGTACGGATCTCCGGACAGAGTCTCGTCGTGGTCCGCGTATCGCGTGGCGACGCGATAGGGGAGCGGGGGACCGACATGCTGCGCCTCCCAGATGCCGTGCGCGACATGGACGAGCTCGAGCCGATTGCCGTCGCCGAAGACCGCGGCCACGCTGCTGGCCAGGGGCCGTCGGACGCGGATGACCGTCACCGTGCGATCGGCCGCATCCTTGCGGGGATGCGCGCCGAGAACGGCATGCGGATCGTGGTGCGTGGCCGAGGAGATGGCCTCCCACTCGGTGGACGCCGTGACATCTTCTGCGTAGCTCATGCTCGCTCCCTCACCTTCAGGATGTGCACCGGCTCGGCGAAGGCGTCGAGTCGCACGTAGTTGTGGTCGCTCCAGGTCCAGACGGCGCCGGTGAGCAGGTCTTCGACCTCGAACGACTCGCCGAGCGGAACGCCCCACTGGGTACTGTCGAGATGCACGGTCGTCTCGCGGACCGAGTGCGGGTCCACGTTCGCGACCACGATGATGGTGTCCGCGTGGCCCGTGCCGGTGAACGGGGCGGCCAGGTGCTTGCTGTAGACGAGGACGGCATCGTCATCGCTCCAGTGCGCCCGGAAGTTCCTGAGCTGACGGAGTGCCGGGTGGGCGGTGCGGATCTCGTTGAGCCGTCGAAGCAGGGGAGCGAGGGATTCTCCGCGAGCCTCGGCGCCCGACCAATCTCGGAACTTGTACTCGTACTTCTCGTTGTCGATGTTCTCCTCGGAGCCGGGCCGCGCCACGTTCTCGAAGAGCTCGTAACCGGCATACACCCCGTACACCGGACCAGCGGTGGCGGCGATGCAGGCACGGATGCGGTAAGCCGCACGACCGCCGAACTGCAGGTACTCGGTCAGGATGTCGTGCGTGTTCACGAAGAGGTTGGGCCGCATGTAGTCGGACGTCTCCTGCGACACGGAGGTGAGGAACTCCTCCAGTTCGCTCTTGGTGTTCCGCCAGGTGAAGTAGCTGTAGCTCTGCTGGAACCCGACGGCGGCCAGGGCACGCATGACTGCCGGACGGGTGAAAGCCTCGGCGAGGAAGATCACATCCGGGTCCACGGTGTTGACCTCACGGATCAACCACTCCCAGAACTGCAGCGGCTTGGTGTGGGGGTTGTCGACCCGGAAGATCTTCACCCCCTGGGCCACCCAGTGCTGCACGACGCGCAGCATCTCGGCCGCGATGCCGTCGGGGTCGTTGTCGAAGTTGAGGGGGTAGATGTCCTGGTACTTCTTCGGCGGGTTCTCCGCGTACGCGATCGTCCCGTCGGGGAGGGTCGTGAACCACTCCGGGTGCGCGCTCACCCAGGGATGATCCGGGGAGGCTTGGAGTGCGAGGTCGAGGGCGACCTCGAGGCCCACCCCGTGCGCCGCCCGGACGAAGGAGCGGAAGTCGGCGGCCGAACCCAGGTCGGGGTGGATGGCATCGTGGCCGCCCTCGGCGGAGCCGATCGCATACGGCGAGCCGGGGTCACCCGACTCGGCGGTGAGGGTGTTGTTGCGTCCCTTGCGGTTGGTGGTTCCGATCGGATGGATCGGAACCAGGTAGACCACGTCGAAACCCATCGCGGCGACCTCCGGCAGGCGTTTGGCCGCCGTGCGGAACGTCCCACTCTTCACCGTGCCGTCCTTGAGCCGCTTCGCCCCCTCCGATCGGGGGAAGAACTCGTACCAGGCACCGACGCCCGCAGCATGACGTTCGACGTTGAGTGTTTGTCGCTCCGTCGCGGAACGCAGGGTCACCAGGGGGCGGGCGCGGAAGAGGTCGGCCAATCCGGGATCCGTGGAAAGCGCGAGCGCCGTCGCACCGTCCCCGCCCTCCAGCGACTCCGCATCCGCGAGCAGACGCTTTCGCTGCGCGGCGGGACGCTCCTTCTCGGCAGCGGCTCTCGCGAGCAGCTCTGCTCCGAGCGCAGCCATCACCGGCACGTCGACCCCGGCCGCGACCTTCAGCTCCGTGGCATGGGCCCAGGTCGCGAAGTCGTCCGAGAAGGCCTCGAACCGATAGCGCCATGCGCCCTGCTCATCGAGCGCGATCTCGGCCGACCATCGGTCCGTGCCGTCGTTCCGGGCGGTCAACCGGTGGAGGCTCTCCTCGCCGGACGGCGACGTGAGGCGGACGTGCACGCCGATGATGTCGTGCCCCTCGCGGAACGAGACCACGCTGAACGGGACGACCTCGCCCACGAATGCCTTGGGCGCGAAGCCGCCGGGAACCGCCGGACTGGGATCGAGCAGGGGGATCCGCGTGGTGCGGAGGGAGCCCGGAACATCTGCGTCGACGAAGACGCGCGTCGGGATCTGAGCGGGGCTCCGGAGAGCCGAGGACCGGGTACCAGCGCGTGCAGCCACATCCCGAATGTACCGCGCGGACGTGGTCGCGGGTAGCGCGCCGCGTGGTGCGTCGGGAGCGGGGCTCATTCGACGCGGAACAGCCTCATGGACGTTCCGGACACCGGCAGCACATCGCCGGGTGCGAAGACCTCCTCCTCATCGGAGGGCCGCTCCTGAGCGCTCGACCACAGGGACACGAAGCGGGTCGCGCCTTCGATCTCCTCGGGGAGACGCACGTCGATCGGCGCCTCCGTCCCGTGCACGATGAGCAGGATGCGGTTGTACGCCTCGGTGTCGGGTGTGGACGCGGCGACGTACTGCAGCGTCCTGTTCCCGGGGTCTGCCCACTGCCCCTGCTCCATCGTCTCGCCGTTCTGGTCGTACCAGTCCATGACCGAGGCGTTGGGGATGTGCTCGCCGAGCCGTGCATAGCGACTCGGGCGGAGCGCGGGGTTCTCCTGCCGCAACCGGATCAGGTGGGAGACATGCGCACGCAGGTCCTCCTGCCAGGGCTCGAACTCCCAGGCGAGCCAGGTGAGAGCGGAATCCTGAGCGTAGGCGTTGTTGTTGCCGCGCTGGGTGCGGCCGACCTCGTCGCCGGCGGTGAGCATCGGGATGCCGGCGGAGAGCAGCAGAGTCCCGAGCAGGTTGCGCATGGCCTTGCGACGTGCGGCGAGAATCGTCGGGTCGTCCGTCGGCCCCTCGATCCCGTGGTTGAACGCACGGTTGGTGTCAGCGCCGTCGCGGTTCTGCTCGCCGTTGGCCTCGTTGTGCTTGACGTCGTACGAGACGAGGTCATGCAGGGTGAAGCCGTCGTGGGCGGTGACGAAGTTCACGCTGGCGAGCGGACCCCGATCTTCGCTGAAGGTGTTCGAGGAACCGGCGAGACGCGTCGCGAACCCCCCGATGCCCACCGGTGCCGACGCACGGCGTGCATAGTCGATGTCGCTCAGCCAGAAGTTGCGCACGCGGTCGCGGTAGCGATCGTTCCACTCGTGCCACCCCGAGGGGAAGTTCCCCGTCTGCCACCCGCCGAGGCCCACATCCCACGGCTCGGCGATGAACTTCGTGTCCGCGAGGATCGGATCGTCGGCGATAGCGGTCAGAAGCGGATGCTCCGGTGTGTACGCGTGGGACTCGTCCCGTGCGATCGCGGTGGCGAGGTCGAAGCGGAAACCGTCGATCTGCATCTCCTGCGCCCAGTAGCGGAGCGAGTCGAGTACGAGTCTGGCCCCGGCGTCGGTCGCGGTGTTCAGCGTATTGCCGCACCCGGTGGTGTCGACGTAGACGCCGGCCTCGTCCTGACGGTAGTAGACGGCGTTGTCGATGCCGCGCAGGCTCGAACGGGGTCCGCCGATGCCCTCTTCCGAGGTGTGGTTGTAGACGACGTCGAGGATCACTTCGAGGCCGGCCTCGTGCAGCAGCCGCACCATCCCCTTGAATTCCGCGAGCACGGCCTCCGGGCCTTCCTTGCGCGCGTCCTCCGTCGCATAGGCGGTGTGCGGAGTGAAGAAGTTCAGGGTGTTGTAGCCCCAGTAATTGGTGAGCCCGCGTTCGAGCAACCGCGGCTCCGGCACGAAGGCGTGCACGGGGAGGAGCTCGATGGAGGTGATGCCCAGCGAGTGGAAGTACTCGATCATCGCGGGATGCGCGAGGCCGGCATACGTGCCGTGCAGTGCAGGAGGGACATCGGGGTGCCGCTTGGTGAGTCCCTTGAGATGTCCCTCGTAGATCACGGTGCGGTCGAGGGGGATACGCGGCTTCTGGGAGTCGCCCCAGTCGAATCCGTCGACGATCACGACGGAACGCCACTCCTCGTACCCGTCGCCCTGGGCGAGACCGCGCGCATACGGGTCGAGCAGGAGCGTCTCCGGGTTGAAGGTGTTTCCGGGGCCGTGAGGGCCGCCGACACGGATGGCGTAGCGGACGCCCGGCTGCAGGAGTTCCGTCGTGACCTCCCAGACACCTCCGGCCAGTCGCTCGAGCGGGACCTCGTCGGTCGCCCAGTCCAGGTCGGTGGCATCGAACACGACCAGCTCGATCGACGAGGCGTTCTGGGACCAGACGCGCAGGGTGCCGACGCCGTCGTGCAGACGGACGCCGAGGTTGTCGAGGGTGGTGCCGCCGGGCACGGTGAGGTCTCGGGACGCGGGCATGAGTACACACTAGGCGCGATGTGTTGCAGTCTCATGTCAGGGCGTACCGGGTTCCATGGCCGCAGACCCGGCAGGGCGCGTTTCGCGAGAGAATCGAAGGATGCGGCACTATCTCGATCATGCGGCGACCACGCCTCTGCGCCCCGAAGCGCGCGACGCCTGGCTGGCCGCCACGGAGACCGTCGGCAACGCGTCGTCCACGCACGGCGCCGGCCAGGACGCCCGCCGACTGCTCGAGGAATCCCGCGAGCGCGTCGCCGCGAGCCTCGATGCCGACCCGATCGAGATCGTGTTCACCTCGGGGGGCACCGAGTCGATCAATCTCGCGCTGCAGGGCCTGTGGCGGTCTCGCCCCGAGGGCACATCGGCGATCGTGATGCCCGAAGCCGAGCACCACGCCACGATGGACACCGTGGCCGCACTCGTGGAGGATGGCGCCGAACTGCGCCGGGTGCCGGTGACCGACCGCGCGCGTATCGAGCCGGAGCAGTTCGCGTTGCAGCTTCCGGAGGCGGCTCTCGCCACGGCGCTCGTCGCCAACAATGAGGCCGGTACGATCAACGACGCCGCAGCGCTGTCCGCCGCTGCCGCCACGGCCGAAGTGGCGCTCCACCTCGATGCGGTCGCTGCGCTCGGACATGTACCGCTGTCGTTCCGTGGGCTGCGTGGGGGTGCGGCCGGGGGAGTCGGCCTCGTGGCCATGAGCCTCGCCGGGCACAAGATCGCGGCTCCCGTCGGCGTCGGGGTGCTCGTCACGGCGCGTACCGCGCGCATGACGGCCCTCCTGCGCGGCGGCGCGCAGCAACGAGGGCTTCGCGCCGGAACCCAGGACGTCGCCGGGGCCGCGGCGTTCGCCACCGCGCTCGAGCTCGCCGAAGTCGAGCGGGTCGAGGAGGCCGCACGACTCCGCGCACTGCGCGACCGTCTGGTCTCCGGGATCCGCGCCGCAGTTCCAGCTGCGGAACTCCTGGGTGACCCGGTCGATCGTCTGCCGGGCAACGCGCATCTGCTCTTCCCCGGCGCGGTGGGGGAGAGCCTGCTCTTCCTCCTCGACGTCGCCGGGGTCGCGGCGTCGACCGGATCGGCGTGTCAGGCGGGCGTCGCCGAACCGTCGCACGTCGTGATGTCGATGGGGCGGAGCGAACGCGATGCGCGCAGTGTTCTCCGGTTCTCGCTCGGGCGCACCTCGACCGACGCCGATGTCGACGCAGTTCTCGCCGCGATCGCCGACGCGTACACGCGGGCATCCGGCGCCGGTACAGGCACACGCTCGTAGACTGTTCTCATGCGGATCCTTGCGGCGATGAGCGGCGGCGTCGACTCCGCCGTCGCGGCAGCCAGAGCCGTGGAGGCGGGGCACGACGTCGTCGGTGTGCACCTGGCACTCTCCAGAGCCGGCGGAACGCTCCGCACGGGCAGTCGCGGATGCTGCACCATCGAAGATGCCCTCGACGCGCGGCGAGCTGCCGATCTGCTCGGCATCCCGTTCTATGTGTGGGACTTCTCGGAGCGATTCCGCGATGACGTGATCGACGACTTCATCGCCGAGTATCAGGCGGGGCGCACCCCCAACCCCTGCATGCGGTGCAACGAGAAGATCAAGTTCGCGGCCCTCCTGGAACGCGCGATCGAGCTCGGCTTCGACGCCGTGTGCACCGGGCACTACGCCACGCTCGTGGACGGTGCCGACGGACTGGAGCTGCATCGTGCCTCCGACAATGCCAAGGATCAGTCCTACGTCCTGGGCGTGCTGACCGCGGAGCAGCTCGCGCACACCTACTTCCCGCTCGGGTCCACACCCTCGAAGGCGATCGTGCGCGCCGAGGCCGCAGCACGCGGCCTGACCGTCGCCCAGAAGCCGGACAGCCATGACATCTGCTTCATCCCCGACGGCGACACCCGTGGATGGCTTGCCGAGAAGGTCGGCACCGCCACGGGCGAGATCGTCGATCGCAGTGGAGAGGTCGTCGGATCGCACGAGGGGGCGCATGCGTTCACGGTGGGTCAGCGACGTGGCCTCAAGCTGGGTGTCCCCGCGGCGGACGGCAAGCCTCGCTTCGTGCTCGAGGTCAGACCGGTGTCGAACACCGTCGTGGTCGGGCCCAAGGAAGCCCTGGCGATCGCGGAGGTCGCGGGGGAGCGGTTCAGCTGGGCCGGTGCCGCACCGACGAAGTCATCGTTCGATTGTCACGTGCAGATCCGCGCGCACTCCGAGCCGGTTGCCGCGCGTGCGGTGGTCTCGGACGACGGGGTACGGGTGACACCGGAGATCCCGCTCGACGGTGTCGCGCCGGGGCAGACCGCCGTGCTCTACGTCGGCACGCGGGTGCTCGGGCAGTTCACCATCGACACCACGGTCTCGGCGGTTCCCGTCGGCGCGTTAGGCGCTTCCGGTGTCGGTGCCCGCTCGTAGACTGGCGGAGTGCCGGAGAACATCTCGCTGGAAGACGCCCGAACCGAAGCCGACGAGCTGACGGCTCGCATCCTCGAGGCCAAGGAGGCCTACTACGGTCGCGACACCTCGGTCGTCGACGACTTCACCTACGACGGATGGATGCATCGGCTCGAGGAGCTGGAGCGGCTGCACCCCGAGTTGCAGGGGCAGGACTCGCCCACGCAGATGGTCGGAGCCGCCGAGGCGACCGGTCTCGCGACGATCGAGCACGCCGAGCGCATGCTCAGCCTCGACAACGTCTTCTCCGTCGACGAGCTGCGGGAGTGGGCCGCGAAGACCAGGGCCGCCGCCGGGCGCGAGGTCGCGTGGCTCACCGAGCTGAAGATCGACGGGCTCGCGATAAACCTCCGCTATGAGAACGGCGTCCTCACCTCTGCGGCGACTCGCGGCGACGGTCGTGTCGGCGAGATCGTGACGGAGAACGCGCTTCGGCTGCCCGAGATCCCGCAGCGTCTGAGCGGCGAGGGCCATCCGTCGATCGTCGAGGTGCGCGGCGAGGTGTTCATCCCCGTCGCGGCGTTCGAGCGCCTCAACGCCGCGCAGGCCGCCTTCCGCGACCGCGCATACGCCGATGCTCTCGCGCGCTGGGAGGCCCGAGGTGGGGCCAAGAAGGCGTTCGACGAGGAGAAGGCGCAGACGGCGGCCGCCAGGCGCTTCCCGTCGTTCGCGAATCCGCGCAATGCCGCCAGCGGGGGGCTCCGCCAACAGATCGACAAGAAGAACGGTCTCGAACTCGAGGCCGGGCTCCTGCGCATCGAGTCGCTCGCGCTCTACGTGCACGGCATCGGCGCGTGGACGAACCCTCCCGTCGCCGCGCAGAGCGAGGTGTACGACCTGCTCTCCGAGTGGGGCCTGCCCACGAGCCCGCACACGAAGGTCTGCCACACCGTCGACGAGGTCGTCGCGTTCGTCGAGCACTTCGGTGAGCACCGTCACGACATCGAGCATGAGCTCGACGGCATCGTGGTCAAGGTCGACGAGCTCGAGCTGCACGACGAGCTCGGCGCGACGAGTCGAGCCCCGCGCTGGGCCATCGCCTACAAGTACCCGCCGGAAGAGGTCCAGACCAAGCTCCTCGACATCGTCGTGTCGGTCGGACGCACCGGGCGCGCCACGCCGTTCGCCGTCATGGCGCCCGCGCACGTCGCCGGTTCCGTGGTCCGACAGGCGACCTTGCACAACAAGGACGTCGTCAAGGCCAAGGGCGTTCTGATCGGCGACACCGTTGTACTGCGCAAGGCCGGCGACGTGATCCCCGAGGTTCTCGGCCCTGTCGTCGAGAAGCGCGACGGCAGCGAGCGGGAGTTCGTGATGCCCGTGGAATGCCCGGAGTGCGGCACCCCGCTGCGCGCGATGAAAGAGGGCGACATCGACCTCCGGTGCCCGAATGCGCGTTCGTGCCCTGCTCAGGTCCGCGGCCGCGTCGAGCACATCGGCTCCCGCGGTGCCCTCGACGTGGAAGCGCTGGGCGAGGTGACGGCTGCCGCGCTCACGCAGCCGACCTCACCTGCCGTTCCCCCGCTCGAGACCGAGGCAGGGCTGTTCGCGTTGACGCTCGAAGAGCTCGTACCCATCGAGCTCTTCGTGCGAGATTCCGAGACCGGGCTCCCGAAGGAGGATGAGGACGGCATCGTCAAGACTCGCGCACCCTTCCGACGCAACCCCACCGCTGCCGAGAAGAAGTCAGGACTCGAGGGTCCCCAGCCGTCGTCTCAGGCGCTCACGCTGCTCGCCGAGCTCGAGAAGGCGAAGACCAAAGACCTGTGGCGGCTGCTGGTCTCGCTGAACATCCGCCACGTCGGCCCCGTCGCCGCGCGGGCGCTCGCGCAGTGGTTCGGCTCCCTCGACGCGATCCGTGCGGCATCGCGCGACGAGCTCGCCGCCGTCGAGGGCGTGGGCGGCATCATCGCCGACTCGCTGCTCGCCTGGTTCGAGGTCGACTGGCACCAGGAGATCGTGCGGCAGTGGGCCGACGCAGGGGTGCAGTGGTCGACTCCGGGGCACCCCGGACCGGGTGCGGCAGTCGCGGCGGGGGGCGTGCTCGAAGGACTCACGGTGGTCGCCACTGGATCGCTCGATGGCTACACCCGCGACGGTGCGCAGGAGGCGATCATCAACGCGGGCGGCAAGGCTGCGTCCAGTGTGTCGAAGAAGACCGACTTCGTCGCCGCCGGGCCGGGAGCGGGGTCGAAGCTCGCGAAGGCCGAGGAGCTCGGCATCCGGATCCTCGACGCGGCTCAGTTCCACATCCTCGTGACGGAGGGGCCGGCGGGGCTCCCGCCCGTGAGCGACGGTTCGTGAAGCGCTACGGACCACTGATCGTCGTCCCGGATGCTCTGGCTGTCGGCGACCCCGGGCGGCACCACCTTCGACTCACACCCGACGCCGTCATCATCCGTGAGGGCATCGAGAACCGTGGCATCGTGCCGTGGGATGGGCTGGAGGAGATCGCTCTCGACGTGCCGACGACACGGTTCCGGTTGCCCGGTCTGGTGAGCACTCTGCTGCTCGGTGCGCTGACAGCGTCGATGCTCAGCGATCCCGGCATCGATCCCGACGATGGGGCGGTGACACTCACGGTGGATGGGGAGGCCACCACGCTCCCGCTGAGCCGCCATCACGTCGGCGGATACTGGCAGCCGACGGTGGCGGGGGCGCATCGACTGATCGCTCACCTCATCGCGAACCCGGAACAACGAGCGTTGTTGGCTCACCCCGAGCCCCTGATAGACGTCGCGGCGCAACTCGCGCGCGGAACGGAATAGTCCGAACCGCGCGCGATGCGGCGTCAGCTCTTGTGGCGGGGCTTGCGGAACGGCTTTTCGTCGCGGCTGTCGCGAGCCGGACGGTCGTCGCGGTCGCGACGCTCGAACCGGTCTCCCGCATCGCGGCCACCCTCACGAGGGCCGTTGCGGCGGGCACCGGCGGGGCCGCGGTCGGGCTTGATCTCAATCAGTCGGCCCGAGATCCGAGTGTCGCGGAGCTTCTCCAGGACGGCCGGGCTCATGTTCGCCGGAAGTTCGACGACCGAGAAATCGGGGCGGATGTTGATCGCACCGAAGTCGTCACGGCCGAGGCCGCCTTCGTTCGCGAGGGCACCGACGATCTGGCGGGGCTCGACGCGGTGCCGGCGACCCACCTCGATCCGGTAGGCCGTGTAGTCGCCACGACCCCGACGCTCGCGCGGCTCGCGGGACTCACGCGTGTCCCGGCCCGTGCGCTCGCGCGGGGGACGATTGTCGGCTTCGACAGCCTTCGTCAGCGGGTCGTTGGCCGGATCGAGGAGCAGAGGCTTGTCGCCCTGAGCCACCACGGCGAGAGCTGCTGCCACGTCGGCCTCGGGAACGTCGTGGTGACGGACGTAGTGGGCGACGATGTCGCGGAAGGCATCGATGCGGCCGGTCTCGGACAGCGCGGTGGTGATCGCGTCGTCGAAGCGGTTCAGACGCGTGGTGTTCACGTCTTCGGTGCTGGGCAGCTGCATCTGAGCGGGCTGCTGACGCGTGGCCTTCTCGATGTGCTTCAGCAGGTAGCGCTCGCGCGGGGTGATGAAGCTGATCGCGTCGCCCGAACGTCCGGCGCGTCCGGTGCGTCCGATGCGGTGCACGTACGACTCGGTGTCGGTCGGGATGTCGAAGTTGACGACGTGGCTGATGCGCTCGACGTCCAGACCGCGGGCGGCCACATCGGTCGCGACGAGGATGTCCAGCTTGCCGTCCTTGAGCTGGTTGACACTGCGCTCACGCTGCACCTGGGGCACGTCGCCGTTGATGGCAGCTGCGGAGTATCCGCGGGCGCGCAGCTTCTCGGCCAGCGTCTCGGTCTCGTTCTTGGTGCGGACGAACACGATCATCCCGTCGAAGTTCTCGACTTCGAGGATGCGGGTGAGGGCGTCGACCTTCTGCGCATACGACACCACGAGGTAGCGCTGCGTGATGTTCGTGCCGGTCGCGGTCTTGGACTTGATGCTGATCTCTTCCGGGTCGCGCAGGTACTTCTGCGCGAGGCGGCGGATCTGCGGCGGCATGGTCGCCGAGAACAGAGCGACCTGCTTCTCCTCGGGGGTCTGCGCGAGGATCTGCTCCACGTCCTCCGCGAAGCCCATCTTCAGCATCTCGTCGGCTTCGTCGAGCACGAGGTACTGAAGCTGCGACAGGTCGAGCGTGCCCTTGGCGAGGTGGTCCATGATGCGCCCGGGAGTTCCGACGATGACGTGGACGCCGCGGCGCAGAGCCGACAGCTGCACGCCGTAGCCCTGTCCGCCGTAGACGGGGAGGACGTGGACGCCCTTCATCTTGGAGGCGTACGACTCGAATGCCTCGCACACCTGGAGCGCGAGCTCACGGGTGGGAGCGAGCACGAGAGCCTGCGGGGTCTTCTGCGAGACGTCGAGGCGCTCGAGCACGGGGAGTGCGAACGCCGCGGTCTTGCCGGTCCCGGTCTGCGCCATGCCGACGACGTCGCGGCCGGCGAGGAGCGTGGGGATGGTCGCCGCCTGGATGGGCGATGGGGTCTCGTAGCCGAGGTCTTTGATGGCTTTGAGGACGGGCCCGGTGATGCCGAGCTCCTCGAATCCGGGGGTCGCGGGGGAGTCCTCGGGGGCGTCGGTCAGCACTGCATCTTCAGGGGTCACTTCCCAAGGGTAGCGCGCCGCGGCGCCGGGTGCCTGTGAAGGCGGCCTCAGGCGCCCGTGTTCAGCGCGACCAGCTTCTCCTTCACTTGGCGTCGGAGCACCTTGCCGATCAGTGACTTCGGAAGCTCGTCGACCACGAACACGCGTCGCGGGACCTTGTACGGAGTGAGGATGCTGCGGGCGAAGTCACGGATCGCCTCCACGTCGACATCGGTGTCGGCATCGACCACGATGGCCGCGACGACCTCTTCGCCGGAGTGCTCGCTCGGCAGGCCGACCACAGCGGCGTCGGCGACCTGCGGGTGCTGACGCAGCGCGTTCTCGACCTCGGTGGGGGCCACGTTGAAGCCGCCGGTGATGATGAGCTCCTTGATGCGATCGACGATGCGCACGAAACCGGCGTCGTCGATCGTGACGATGTCGCCCGTGCGGTACCACCCGTCGACGAAGGCGGCTTCGGTCTCCTCGGGCTTGCCGTAGTATCCCGAGAACACCTGCGGCCCGCGGACGACGAGCTCTCCGGCTGAGCCCGCCGGCACGTCTTCGCTCGGGTTCTCCGGATCCACCACGCGGCATTCGGTCCCGGGCAGGGGGAGCCCGACGGTCCCGGGTACGCGGTTGTCCGCGACCGGATTCGCCATCAGCACCGGCGAGCACTCGCTGAGCCCGTAGCCCTCGACGAGGTAGCCGTGGGTGGCTTCCTCGAACGGCACGACCAGCTCGTGCGGCAGTGCCATGGCTCCGGAGATCGCGACCTCGATGCCGTCGAGGGACACACCCTTGTTCTTCGCCGCGGCGAGGAGGCGGTCCGCGATGGGCGGCACGAGCGGCAGGAACGTCGCGGGGTGCTTCTTGACGACGTCGAGCACCAGGTCCGGGTCGAACTTGGGGAACAGCACGAGTCTGGCGCCCATCGACATCGCGAAGGTCAAGCACAGCGTGAGCCCGTATGCGTGGAACATGGGCAGGACCGCATAGACGACGCATCCGTTGCCGCGTCGGATCGAGGGCACCCAGGCCTGCGCCTGTGCGGCGTTGGCCAGCAGGTTGCGGTGCGTGAGCGCGGCACCCTTCGGCGTTCCCGTGGTGCCGGAGGTGTACTGGATGATCGCGAGATCGTCGGTGCGCGGCGCTGGATGCGAGGCGGGAATCGGCTCCGAGGTCAGGAGGGAATCCCACGCGACGGTGCCGCGCACCTTCTCGGTGAGCGCCGCACGCGATTCGCGGGCCTTGGCGACGGGGAGCCGGAGGGCGAACCGGGTGAGGAACGGCATGGCACGCGTCACGTCGACGGAGACGAGGTTGGTGACGGCCAGATCCGCCGGGAACTCCTGCACTGTCGAGACGACCTTGTTCCACACGATCGCGTGCTTCGCGCCGTGGTCCTCGAACTGCTTCCGCAGCTCGCGCGGCGTGTAGAGCGGATTGTGCTCGACGACGACGGCACCGAGACGGAGCACGGCGTAGAACGCGACGATGTGCTGAGGGCAGTTCGGCAGCACGATGGCGACCGGGTCGCCGGCGCGGACCCCGAGGTCGCGAAGGCCTGCTGCGGCGCGGTCGATCGCCGCCTGGAGCTCGGCATAGGTCGTCTCGCGGCCGAAGAACTGGAGGGCGGGTGCCTCCGGATAGTCGCGCGCGGAAGCTGCGACGATGTCGACGAGCGATCCGTCGACGGGAGACAAGTCTTCCGGGACACCTGCTGCATAGCTGGCGGTCCACGGGCGAGGGGGCAGGAACGTGCTCACCCGCCCAGCATATGTCGCGTGGCTCGCGGGGCGGAGGAGTTCGGAGCGCGCCAACTAGACTGGGGGAGTGTCTGAAATCACCCCTGAACTCGTGCGCCATCTCGGTGTGCTCGCACGCATCCAGCTGAACGACGACGAGGTGTCGCGGCTCACGGGCCAGCTCGACGCGATCGTCGACAACATCGCGAAGGTCTCGGAGGTCGCGACCGACGATGTCGTCGCGACGAGCCACCCGATCCCGCTGAGCAATGTCTTCCGGCCCGACGTGGTCGGGCAGACGCTCACGCACGAGCAGGTGCTCCAGAACGCCCCGGATGCCGCCGACGGCCGCTTCCGCGTCACCGCGATCCTGGGAGAAGAGCAGTGAGCGACATCATCCGGCTGAACGCGGCGGATCTCGCCGCCAAGCTCGCTTCCCTCGAGGTGTCGAGTGTCGAGGCGACGCAGGCTCACCTCGATCGCATCGCCGCCGTCGATGGCGACGTGCACGCCTTCCTGCACGTCAACGCGGCGGCCCTCGAGGCTGCTGCCGCGATCGATGCCCGACGCGCCGCAGGGGAGGACCTCGGCCCGCTCGCCGGCGTGCCGCTCGCGATCAAGGACGTGCTCGTCACGACCGACCAGCCGACCACCAGCGGCTCGCGCATCCTGGAGGGCTACCGTTCTCCGTACGACGCCACGGTCGTCGCGCGTTCGCGTGCCGCGGGACTCATCCCGCTCGGCAAGACCAACATGGACGAGTTCGCCATGGGTTCGTCAACCGAGCACTCGGCGTACGGCCCCACTCGCAACCCCTGGGACCTCGACCGGATCCCCGGCGGCTCCGGCGGCGGTTCGGCTGCGGCCGTCGCGGCCTTCGAAGCGCCCCTCGCGCTCGGCTCCGACACCGGCGGCTCGATCCGTCAGCCTGCCCACGTCACCGGCACGGTGGGTGTGAAGCCGACCTACGGCGGCGTGAGCCGCTACGGCGCGATCGCTCTCGCCTCCAGCCTCGACCAGGTCGGACCCGTCTCCCGGACGGTCCTCGACTCCGGTCTGTTGCACGACGCCATCGGCGGCCACGACCCGAAGGACTCCACGTCCTTGCGTGATGCCTGGCCGTCGTTCGCCGAAGCCGCCCGTGAGGGCGCACGGGGCGACGTGCTCAAGGGACTCAAGGTCGGCGTGATCCGTGAGCTGCCGGACAGTGGCTTCCAGCCTGGTGTCGCGGCCTCGTTCCGCAGCGCTCTCGCTCTCATGGAAGCGCAGGGGGCCGAGATCGTCGAGATCGGCGCTCCGCACTTCGAGTACGGAGTTGCCGCCTACTACCTGATCCTTCCCGCCGAGGCATCGAGTAACCTGGCGAAGTTCGACTCGGTGCGGTTCGGTCTGCGGGTGACGCCCGACGGCAACCCCACGGTCGAGGACGTCATGTCCGCGACCCGCGACGCCGGCTTCGGCGACGAGGTCAAGCGCCGCATCATCCTCGGCACCTACGCGCTGTCGGCCGGTTACTACGACGCGTACTACGGCAGCGCGCAGAAGGTCCGCACGCTCATCCAGCAGGACTTCGCGAACGCGTTCGCCGAGGTCGACGTGATCGCCACGCCCTCGGCCCCGACCACGGCGTTCAAGCTCGGTGAGAAGATCGACGACCCGCTGCAGATGTATCTCAACGACATCACGACGATCCCGGTGAACCTCGCGGGCGTCCCGGGTATCTCCATCCCGAGCGGTCTGGCGGACGACGACGGCCTGCCCGTCGGCATCCAGTTCATCGCTCCGGCACGCGAGGACGCCCGCCTCTACAAGGTCGGTGCCGCGCTCGAGACGCTGCTCGTCGACTCGTGGGGTGCGCCGCTGCTCACCCGCGCACCCCAGCTCGCAGGAGGGAACCGCTGATGGCCGCTGCCAAGCTCATGGACTTCGACAAGGCACTCGATCTGTTCGAGCCGGTCCTCGGATTCGAGGTGCACGTCGAGCTCAACACGAACACGAAGATGTTCTCCGACGCGCCGAACCCGGCCAACGAGGCATATCACGCCGCCGAGCCGAACACGCTGATCGCGCCGGTCGACCTCGGCCTGCCCGGATCGCTGCCGGTCGTCAACGAGACCGCGATCCGCTCGTCGATCAGCCTGGGCCTCGCTCTCGGTTGCTCGATCGCGGAGTCGAGCCGGTTCGCCCGGAAGAACTACTTCTACCCCGACCTGGGCAAGAACTACCAGATCTCGCAGTACGACGAGCCGATCGCGTACGACGGGTCGGTCGAGGTCGAGCTCGAGGACGGGACGCTCATCACCATCCCGATCGAACGCGCGCACATGGAGGAGGACGCCGGCAAACTCACCCACATGGGTGGAGCGACCGGACGCATCCAGGGCGCCGAGTACTCGCTGGTCGACTACAACCGCGCGGGAGTGCCGCTCGTCGAGATCGTGACGAACATCATCTATGGCACCGAGCACCGCGCACCCGAGGTCGCCAAGGCGTACGTGCAGGCGATCCGCGACATCGTCCGCGGACTGGGCATCTCCGAGGCTCGGCTCGAGCGCGGCAACCTGCGCTGCGACGCGAACGTCTCGCTGCGTCCGCGGGGTACGGACAAGCTCGGCACCCGCACCGAGACGAAGAACGTCAACTCGATGCGCTCCGTCGAGCGGGCCGTGAAGTACGAGATCCAGCGGCAGGCGCAGATCCTCGCCGACGGTGGAACGATCACGCAGGAGACGCGGCACTGGCACGAGGACACCGGCACCACCTCGCCGGGTCGTCCGAAGTCGGATGCGGACGACTACCGGTACTTCCCCGAGCCGGACCTGCTGCCCGTCGAGCCGGCCGCCGAACTGATCGAGGAACTGCGCGCGGCTCTCCCTGAGCAGCCGGTCGCCCGTCGTCGCCGTCTGATGACCGAGTGGGGCTTCACCGACTTGGAGTTTCAGGACGTCCGCAACGGCGGACTGCTCGAGGTCGTCGAGGCGACGATCGCGGCCGGCGCGACGCCGGCCACCGCACGCAAGTGGTGGACGGGGGAGATCTCTCGGCTCGCGAACGCGCAGGAGAAGGACGCCACCGAGCTGATCAGCCCGGAGAACGTCGCCGCTCTGCAGCAGCTCGTCGACGCGGGGACGCTCACCGACAAGCTTGCGCGTCAGGTTCTCGAGGGTGTCATCGCCGGCGAGGGCACGCCGCAGGAGGTCGTCGACGCTCGCGGGCTCGCCGTGGTGTCGGACGATGGCGCATTGATCGCGGCGATCGACGAGGCACTGGCGGCGCAGCCTGACGTGATGGCGAAGATCAAGGACGGCAAGGTGCAGGCGGCCGGCGCCGTGATCGGAGCCGTCATGAAGGCGATGAAGGGTCAGGCGGACGCCGCCCGCGTCCGCGAACTCATCCTCGAGCGCGCTGCCCAGTAGCGCGTGCCCCCGGGCCTTCTGTCGGAGGCCCGGGGGAGAATGGTCGTATGGGACACGGTGACGGCAGGGGGCGGATCGTCTCCGCAGCCGACGCTGACGACACCGGAACGCGTATTCTCCACGTCGACATGGACGCGTTCTACGCGGCCGTCGAGGTTCTCGACGACCCCGGCCTGCGTGGGCTTCCTCTGATCATCGGTGCACCGGACGGCCGCTCGGTCGTCTCGAGCGCCTCGTACGAGGCCCGCCGTTACGGCGTCCGTGCGGCGATGCCCGTATCGCAGGCACTCCGACTGTGCCCATCGGCCCGTATCGTGCCTCCTCATTTCCACCGTTATCAGGAGGTCTCGAGGCAGGTGATGGCGATCTTCGAGTCGTTCACACCGCTCGTGGAGCCGCTGTCGGTCGACGAGGCTTTCCTCGACGTGCAGGGCGTGCGCCGACTCTGGGGGAGTCCCGCTCGAATCGCTGAACTCATCCGGGAACGGGTCCTCGACGAGGTCGGAATCACCTGCAGCGTGGGTGTCGCTGCCACCAAGCACGTCGCCAAGATGGCCTCGACGGTCTCCAAGCCCGACGGCATGCTCGTCGTCGCGGCGCACGACACGCTCGACTTCCTCGCGCCGCGACCGGTCCGTGCGATGTGGGGCGTCGGCCCGAAGGCCGCAGAGGCGCTGGAGGCGCGAGGCATTCGGACGGTACAGGATGTCCGTGATGCTCCACGCGAGATGATCGAACGCGCTGTGGGTCCAGCCCTGAGTGACCGACTCGCGCAGCTCGCGATGGGACAGGACGCCCGAGCCGTCGACACCGAGCGCGTGGAGAAGAGCATCGGTCATGAAGAGACGTTCGAGACGGACATCCTCGACCGCGCGTTCCTCCGTGCCGAGCTGCTCCGCCTCGCAGACCGGGTGGCGGCCCGGCTCCGTCGCGCACAGTGGAAGACGTCGACTGTAGCCATCAAGATCCGGTTCGACGACTTCCGAACGCTGAGCCGATCCCAGACACTGAGCGAGCCCACGGCCGTCGGCCAGCGGATCGGCGAGGCCGCCCAGACGCTGTTCGAGCAGATCGACCGCCGGGATCCGGTGCGACTCGTGGGCGTCCGTGCCGAGAACCTGCGCCCGGCCGGTGGCGGTGGTTTGGGACTCTGGGACGACGACGAGGATTGGCGCAAGGTCGAAGGTGCCGTCGACGAGGCCGTCGCGCGCTTCGGCACGGCGACGATCAGCCGTGCACGGCACATCGGTCGCGCAGGCGGCCGAGGTGCCGCGCAGCATCCGAAGGCGCACGGCCTGGATTGATCTCACGCGGGCCGCGTTCCTCGGCTACCGTGGAGGTATGCCGAACATCGCACTGGAACTCGGAAAGCAAGCAGCGTCCTTCGGCGTGAAGAGCGCGTACGGAGAGCCGCAGGACGTCGACGGAGTCAGCATCACTCCCGTCGCCTTCACCTACTCCGGATTCGGCGGGGGCAGCGGAGACGGCGCCGAGGGTGGCGGCGGTGGTGGCGTCTCCGTTCCTGTCGGGGTCTACGTCCGGCGAGAAGAGGGTCTCCGGTTCGAGCCCAACATCGTCACACTGCTCCTCGTGGCGGTGCCGTTCGTCTGGGTGACCGGGCGGGCTCTCGTACGTATCATCCGTGCCCTCAAGAAGTGACGATCCCGTCGCGACGGCTCTGGAGCGCGCCGCGTCCCTGATCGAACACGACGTTCGTGCGGTTGCGGCAGCAAACCCTGTCGTGCTGATCGACGGAGGCAGCGGTGCAGGGAAGTCCTCCCTCGCCGCACGACTCGTCCGGCACTGGCCTGTGCTCGGTCACGTGCAGCTCATCGGCCTCGACTCGATCTACCCCGGGTGGGACGGGCTCGACGACGGGGCCGCACGTGCGCTCGAGTGGATCCTGCGGCCGCACGGTCGCGGCTACCTGGGCACCTGGCGGCGTTGGGATTGGGAGGCGGAGACCGAGGCGGAGAGCCACGCGGTCGATCCGGCACTCGGCGTCATCATCGAGGGCAGCGGAATCCTGCGGCCGTCGACAGCCGCTCTCGCCGACGTCCGGGTCTGGGTCGAGTCCGCGGAGGAATCGCGGAAGACCCGGGCGCTGAAACGGGACGGCGACACGTACCGCCCGCACTGGGACCGCTGGGCAGCTCAGGAACGCCGTCACATCGACCGGGACGACCCTCGCGCACTGGCCACTCGGATCGTCGAAATTCCGTAGGTCAGGCGTTGGAGGCGGACTCGGCCTCGTCGGCGGCCTGGATGATCAGCTCGAGTCGATAGCCGACCCACTCGTAGACGTCGTGACGGCCGTCTTCGCCGCTCTGGTCGTCAGAGGTGATTCCGAGTCTGCTGGCGATGACGAGCCGGATCGCCGTGAGGGTTCGGAGCCAGGCGTCGAGGCTCGCCATCGAGATGAGTATCTCTCGCCCGTCGAGCGCCTCTTCTTGGGAGAGGGAGTCGACGTCGGTCGAATACTCGGCCAGTGCAGCGCGGACGATGCGCGCGTCGGCGAGACGACGATCGAGGAGGTCGTCTCGCGTGGCATCGGTGAACTCGGCGGCGGCGTCGGAGTCTTCGGGGTAGGGATTCGGGGTCAGTCGGGCGATGGCCGGGTCGTCGGTGCCTCGTGATTCGCCGACGAGTTCGATGAAGTCCTCGACGAGCCGGGCGAGGTGGAACTCCTCGATCACGGTGATGGGCACGACGATGATGTCGGCGCTCACAGCGGGGCCTTCCTGACGGTGGCCCAGAGACCGTAATCGTGCATCGCCTGCGCATGCACCTCCATGGTCTCGCGCGGACCGGTGGCGACGATCGCGTGTCCGTCGTTGTGGACGGCGAGCATCAGGGCGGTGGCGTGGTCGAGCGAGTACCCGAAGTACGTCCGGAACACGCGGACCACATAGCTCATGAGGTTGACAGGGTCGTTCCACACCACGACCTGCCACGGTTCGAGCGGTGCAGCGCTGAGGTCGGCGATCTCATCGAGCTCGGGATGTGCCGCAGATGGCATCATGCCCAGCCCATCTCGTGCAGCTGCTCATCGTCGATGCCGTAGAAGTGAGCGATCTCGTGGACCAGGGTGGTGTGAATCTCGTCACGAAGCTCGTGCTCGGTCTCGCATTGGGCGAGATGCGGCTCGCGATAGAGCACGATCCGGTCGGGAAGCTCACCCATCCCGTATTGCGTGCGTTCGGTGAGCGCCAGACCGTCGTAGAGGCCCAGCAGGTCCAGGCTTCCGTCCTCGGGCCGGTCTTCGACGACGAACACGACGTTCTCCAGTCCCTCGACCATGTCGTCGGGCAGGAGGTCGAGCTCGTCGATCACCAGTTCTTCGAAGGCCGCGGCATCCATGTCCATCCTGTCCAGCCTAGAGGCGCGCGGGCTCTCGCGTCGGATCAGTGCAGCAGGACGAGCACGCCGGCCACGGCGATGAACAGCACGCCGAACACCAGGTTGAGGATGCGTTGGCCGCGCAGGGACCGTGTGAACCGCCGGAACGGGCGGGCCGCAGCTGCGAAGAACCCCCACATCACGATCACGTCGACCACGATCACCGTGGCGATCAGGGTCAGGTACTGCGGGACCGGAGGCTCGTCGAGACGGATGAACTGAGGGATGAATGCCAGGAAGAACACGATCGCCTTCGGGTTCAAGAGGTTGACCCAGAATCCTCGGCGGATCATCGACCAGTGACTCTCTCGGTCGGCGATCGGCACCGGCGCATCATCGAGGGCGGCAGCGGGTTTCGCGAGGATCAGGCGGATGCCGAGGAACACGAGATAGGCCGCCCCGGCGTATCGGATGGCGTTGAACAGGAACTCCGAGCGCGAGACGAGAAGACCGACCCCCGCGGCGACGATCGCCACATGCACGACCAAAGCGATCTGCTGCCCGATGATTCCCCAGATCGAGCGCTTCCAGCCCTGGTTCAGCGCATTCGACATCGTGTTGATGGCGCCGGCTCCTGGGGTGAAGCTGATGACCACCGACGCGGTGAGCAGGGAGAACCAGACCGCGAGCGACACCACGCAAGTCTACGGCGTCGTCGTGAATGGGCCGTCCGCCGTGGGACGCGAAGAAGGCCCGAACCATACGGTTCGGGCCTTCCTCCTGAGGGTGAGTAACGGGACTCGAACCCGCGACATCCGGCACCACAAGCCAGCGCTCTACCAGCTGAGCTATACCCACCATGTGCCCGCCGGAGCAGGCAACCATACGAGTCTATTACATGTTCGGAGTGAACTCGGACACCGTGCGGGTGGCGATCTCGCGAGCGTCGTCGCTCGACGGCCCGGGCTCGTCGACGAAGACGGCTTCGCGGTAGTAACGGAGTTCGCGGATCGACTCCAGGATGTCGGCGAGCGCTCGGTGTCCGCCGTCTTTGAGAGGTGCCTGGAAGAAGACGCGCGGGTACCAGCGGCGCGAGAGCTCCTTGATGCTGGAGACGTCGACGTTCCTGTAATGCAGCCACTGGTCGACCTGAGGCATGTACTTCGCAAGGAACATCCGGTCGGTGCCGATCGTGTTGCCCGCGAGGGGAGCCTTGCGTTCGAGCGGTACGAACCGCTTGATATATGCCAGAGTCTGCGCCTCTGCCTCTTCGAGGGAGACGCCGTGCGGTATCTCCTGGATCAGGCCGGAGGTCTCGTGCATCTTCGTCACGAAGTCGTTCATGTGCTCGAGTGCCGCGGTGCCGGGACGGATCACCACCTGGAAACCCGGGTCGATGGGATTGAGCTCGAAATCGGTGATGACTACAGCGATCTCCACGAGCTCATCGACCGAGAGATCGAGTCCCGTCATCTCGCAGTCGATCCATACGAGACGATCGTTCTCGGACGCAGATACCATGCCGCCATCCTATCGACGGGTTGGACATCGTCCGCCGTGACGCCGTTCCGCGAGCATCGTCGGGTCCGCGATACTCTAGAAGAGTGCGCCTCCGTAGCTCAGGGGATAGAGCAGGAGCCTTCTAATCTCTTGGTCGCAGGTTCGAATCCTGCCGGGGGCACCCTTACCGGATCTGCGCCGGACGGGACGCGAGTACGTCGCTCCTGTGTCACCCCGTCGGCGGGGCGAAGTGCGCCCGACTCAGGAGTAGCGAAGGGCAGCGACCGCGTCGTCCACGCGCCAGAACTCGCCGACGACGCGGAAGACCCCGGTGGCGAGGTGCAGACGCTCGGCGCGATAGCGGAGCCCGAGCGGATCGGCGACGACGCGCAGGTGGCCCAGGACATGCTCCCGCCGATCCTGCACCCGCCAGAGGTGATCGGCTGCGCGGACCAGGTGCTCGCGGGGAGAAGAGAGCCGCGGCGTCGCGTACGGGACGTCGGGGAGAGAGGTGGTCAAGCTTTCGGACATCGGAACTCCTTTCATGATTCGAACCTATGACCGACCACCGACATTCGAGTGGCCGTCGCAACACGCACTGTGATCTGCCCTTTCTGCACAGGACGGCGACCACGAGGGCTGTCCACGTTTCGTGGTTTTCCTGTGGGTGGCCGGGTGCGGCGAGAGACAGGCTGGAGCGACCCGGACGAGTACCGCTCCGGTCGACGAAAGGACAGCACATGATCGACATGGTCACTATCGTGGGACGAGTCGCCACGGATCCGACCCAGGGTCAGACCGGGGGAGGAGTGCCGGTCACGAACTTCCGTCTCGCGAGCACCCATCGCCGTTTCGACGCCGCCACGCAGGAGTGGACGGATGCCGGGACCAACTGGTTCTCGGTGGCCGCGTTCCGAAGCCTCGGCGAGAATGCGAAGGCATCGTTGCGAACCGGCGACAGCGTGATCGTCACCGGCCGGCTGAAGATCCGCAACTGGGAGAGCAACGGCAAGCACGGCACGAGCGTCGACATCGATGCGGATGCCATCGGACATGACCTTCGGTGGGGCACGACGGCTTATCGACCGCAGTCACGTCCGGCTGCGGCGGGCCTCGATGCGACGTCGACTGCCGAGGGGAACAGCCCGGAGGAAGAGGTGGATGACGATGCCGGGTCGGAGCAGGCGATGCAGGATTCTGAGCCGCTGGACCTGTCATGGGCCGCACCGGGCCCGGCCGCGGGTGCCATGTCCTGACGGTGGTCCGGCTCCGCGCCCGATCGGGGTGTGCGGGGCGCCGGCGGCGCGCAGGGACCGATTGCGCGGCGACGTAGACTCGGCGTGTGCTTCGTCGTTCGGTCTTCTCGTCGCCGCGCGCGGGCGGTGCCCTCGCGGCTTCGATCGCCGCGCTCCTGCTGCTCTCCGCCTGCGCGCCGACTCCCGGCCCCTCTGCCTCTCCTACGGCTGTTGCGTCGCCGACGCCCGAGACGACGACTCCTGCGGAACCGACGCTCGTGCCCGACGGCACTGCGGAGGAGAACCTCCCGGTCTTCACCGCGGTCGCGGAGCGCGTCTGGGCAACTGATCAGCGCGGGGCCGGGCGTGCGTACATCGACGCTCTGGTCACAGCGGGATTCGATCGGAAAGCCATGCAGGTGACACAAGACCAGTCGACAGTGGGCAACCCGGCTGAGAGCCTGCAGTTCTCCGTGCGATGGGGCGACGACGAGTGCCTCGTCGGTCAAGTGGGCCCGTCCACCGGACGTGTCGTCACGGTCGTGATGCCGCAACTCGCCGAGGGGCGCTGCCTGGTCGGCACCACACGTCCGATCGACTGGTGACGCACCTAAGGGCCGGTAGGCTGGAGTGTCGATCTTCGGCGACAACAGAAGGAGCGGTTTTCGGTGGCTGAGTACATCTACTCGATGGTGCGTGCGCGTAAGGCAGTGGGCGAGAAGCTCATCCTCGACGACGTCACCATGGCGTTCCTCCCCGGCGCGAAGATCGGCATGGTCGGTCCGAACGGCGCCGGAAAGTCGACGATCCTCAAGATCATGGCCGGTCTCGACACTCCGTCGAACGGCGAGGCGAAGCTCTCACCGGGCTACACGGTCGGCATCCTGATGCAGGAGCCGGAGCTCGACGAGTCCAAGACGGTGATCGAGAACATCCAGGACGGCATCGCGATCAAGCCGAAGGTCGACCGTTTCAACGAGATCTCGCTGCTGATGGCCGAGCCGGACGCCGACTTCGACGCCCTGCTCGCCGAGATGGGCACGCTGCAGGAGGAGATCGATGCCGCCGACGGCTGGGACCTCGACTCGCAGCTCGATCAGGCCATGGACGCGCTGCGCACACCTCCGGCCGACGCCGCGATCGCCCCGCTCTCCGGTGGTGAGAAGCGTCGTGTCGCGCTCGCGAAGCTGCTTCTGCAGAAGCCCGACCTCCTGCTCCTCGACGAGCCCACCAACCACCTCGACGCCGAGAGCGTGCTCTGGCTCGAGCAGCACCTGCAGGCGTACAAGGGTGCCGTGATCGCTATCACCCACGACCGGTACTTCCTCGACCACGTCGCCGAGTGGATCGCCGAGGTCGACCGAGGCCGTCTCATCGGCTACGAGGGCAACTACTCGACTTACCTGGAGAAGAAGGGCGAACGCCTCGAGGTCCAGGGCAAGAAGGACGCGAAGCTGGCCAAGCGCCTCAAGGAGGAGCTGGAGTGGGTCCGTTCCAGCGCGAAGGGCCGCCAGACCAAGTCGAAGGCGCGTCTCGCCCGCTACGAGGAGATGGCTTCGGAGGCGGAGCGGACCAGGAAGCTGGACTTCGATGAGATCCAGATCCCCGCGGGTCCGCGCCTGGGTGGCATCGTCATCGATGCCAAGAAGCTGCAGAAGGGCTTCGACGGACGTGTGCTGATCGATAACCTCAGCTTCAGCCTGCCGCCGAACGGCATCGTCGGCGTGATCGGTCCCAACGGTGTGGGTAAGACCACGCTCTTCAAGACGATCGTGGGTCTGGAGCCGCTCGACGGCGGCGATCTGAAGATCGGTGAGACCGTCAAGATCAGTTACGTCGACCAGTCGCGTTCCAACATCGATCCGAACAAGACCCTGTGGGAGGTCGTGTCCGACGGCCTGGACTACATCACCGTCGGCAAGACCGAGATCCCGTCCCGCGCTTACGTGTCGAAGTTTGGTTTCAAGGGCCCGGACCAGCAGAAGAAGGCCGGTGTGCTCTCCGGTGGTGAGCGTAACCGTCTCAACCTCGCGCTGACTCTCAAGGAGGGTGGCAACCTGCTGCTCCTCGACGAGCCGACCAACGACCTCGACGTCGAGACCCTGAGCTCGCTCGAGAACGCTCTGCTCGAGTTCCCCGGTTGCGCCGTGGTCATCACCCACGACCGGTGGTTCCTCGACCGCATCGCGACGCACATCCTCGCTTACGAGGGCACCGACGAGAATCCCGGCCAGTGGTACTGGTTCGAGGGCAACTTCGAGGCGTACGAGGAGAACAAGATCGAGCGCCTCGGACCGGATGCCGCGAAGCCGCACCGCTCGACGCACCGCAAGCTGACGCGCGACTGAGGCCGCGATGTCCGCTTCGCCGGGGCCGCGTCTGCACATCCCGATCCACCTCCGCTGGGGTGACCTGGATGCGTTCAATCACGTCAACAACACGTCGATGCTGAAACTGCTCGAGGAGGCTCGAGTCAGAGCCTTCTGGCGTGCCGGCCCCGGCGAGGAGGCGCCGTCGACGGCGGTGCTCGACTCCGGTATCGACGAGGGCATCCTGACCCTCATCGCGCGCCAGGAGATCGAGTACCTCGCACCCGTGCCCTATCAGCGACGTCCTCTCGAGGTGCAGATGTGGTTCGGCAAGCTCGGCGGCTCGAGCGTCGAAGTCTGCTACGAGGTGCACAACGATCCGGCTGCCGAGCCGCGACAGATCTACGCTCGGTCCACCGCGATCATCGTGTTGGTCGATGCTCAGACCGGGCGTCCCACCCGGCTCACGCAGGAGATGCGCGATGCGTGGGAGCCGTACGTGGGTGACTCGATCGAGTACAGCCACCGCTGATCTGGCGTTTACAGCCGACGACGCGATGAACGTCCGTCCTTAGCGCGCCTCTTCGGGGACGCGGATCATGATCTCCTGGGCGACACTCGCGACCAGCGCGCCGTCGCGCGTGTAGATGCGCCCGGTGGCAAGGCCTCGACCTCCGCGCGCATTCGGCGACTCCTGGACGTAGAGCAGCCACTCATCCACGCGCGCGGGTCGATGCCACCACATCGCATGGTCGAGGCTCGCGACCTTCAAGCCGGGGAGCGCCCAGTAGACGCCGTGCGCCCGGAGGATCGACTCCTGGATCGTCATGTCGCTCAGGTAGGCGAGAGCCGCCCTGTGCAGGCGCTGGTCGTCGGGGAGCGGCGCACGCAGTCGCATCCACACAGCCTGGCGCGGTACGTGCGCATCGTCGCTGGGCAGATACATCGGAGAGTCGACGTGTCGCACATCGGCAGCCCGTTCGCTGAGCATCCGCGTCGTGCCTTCTGGCAGGCCGTGCACACGCTCCTCATCCGGGGTGAGGTCGTCCGGATCGGGAATTCCCGCCGGCATCGGCTGGGCATGCTCCACGCCGGGATCGGCATCCTGGAACGAGGCGATCATCGAGAAGATCGGCACACCGTTCTGGTAGGCCTGTGTCCGCCGCGTCGAGAACGATCGGCCGTCGTGGATCCGATCGACGGCGATCGTGATTCCCTGGCTCGCGTCTCCTGGGCGCAGGAAGTACCCGTGCATCGAGTGCACCGCGCGGTCCTCCGGGAGCGTCCGTTCCGCCGCGAGCAGAGCCTGGGCGAGCACCTGGCCGCCGTAGATGCGGCCACTCGGCATCGGGTGCGAGGAACCGGTGAAGATGTCCTCCGTCGTGCGGGCCTGAGTCGCGTCGAGATCGAGGACCTCGAGAAGTCGCTCGACGGTCTGGATGGCGTGCTGCTCCGCGCTCATGTGTTCCTCTCCGCGACCCCGCATGCCGCACCGTTGGTAGTTTAGAACGCGTGCCGCATCACCTCCTCCTCGCCGACCCCGAGACCGCGAAGGACGTTCTGACCTTCGTCGGTCGAGCGACCAGGATCACGGACGACGGTGTGCGACTACAGGCGGCGAACGGCGTGCTCGCGCTGACCACCGCCGTGCTCGCGCCGCAGACGCTGTTCGATCAGACGCCGACCATCCTCGCGATGCGCATCGTGCATGCCGACCCCGAACTCGAATGCGATGTCGTCGTCGATCAGCTTTCGAAGACGGACGAGGCCCACCGCCTGACTCTCCCCGAAACGGGTCTCGCCCCGGCATGGGCAGGTGTCGCGCCGCCTCGGAGCGCCTGGGCGCCCGAGACGACCCTGGTCGCATCCGTGATCGCGCAGCGCGCGCAATGGGGTATCTCGGCCGTCGCGCGAGGCGCGGGACCCGGCTCGGGTGAGGAAGCGGTCCGTGCACTCCGCGCCGCGATCTGGGGTGAGCCGGATGAAGAACTCGGAGGGCTGCCCCGCGGCGTGGCGTTCGCCGCGGATGCGATGGGCTTCATCTCGGGCGAGGAGCAGGTCCGCGTTGCGCGATCCGGCAGGTGGACGCGTCTGACGTTCCGCCGCGGTCACGTGCTGGTGCGCGGTCCCGTGGCCACGGGACTGACGAGCGTGCGTACGACCGGCTCTGCCCTCTAGCCTGGGGGAGAACCCGCCGCATGGGCGCCGCGCGGTTCCCGTCGCGCTGACACCTCGTCTTCTCGAGCGTCAGCCTGCGGCTGCGGCAGCGCGACCGGCGGTTCTGCCGGAGAACAGGCATCCTCCGAGGAAGGTGCCCTCGAGCGCGCGATAGCCGTGAACACCGCCGCCGCCGAAACCACTCGCCTCGCCCGCGGCGTAGAGCCCGGGGATCGGATCGCCGGTCGCATCGAGGGCGCGGCCCTCGAGGTCGGTGTTGATGCCGCCGAGCGACTTGCGTGTGAGGACGTGGAGTTTGACCGCCACCAGTGGTCCTGCGCTCGGGTCCTGCAGACGATGCGGCGCTGCCGTGCGGATCAGCTTGTCACCCCGATAGCTGCGCATCGAACGAAGCATGCCGATCTGTGCATCCTTCGTGAAGTCATTGTCCATCTCACGGTCCCTGGCAACCACCTCGCGGCGGACGGTCTCGATGTCGAGGAACTCGCCCCCGGGGTGGCGCTGCATCTGCTCGAGCAGCGACTCGAGGTCGTTCTCGACGATGAAGTCCTCGCCCTCATCGAGAAACGACTGCACGGGTCCGGTCGGACCCTTGGCGAGCCTCGACTTCAGCAGCAGCTGGACGTCTTTGCCGGTGAGGTCAGGGTTCTGCTCGCTGCCCGAGAGCGCGAACTCCTTCTCGACGATCTGCCGCGAGGTGACGAACCAGGAGTGATCGTGGCCGGTCGTCCGGAGGTGGGCGAGCGTCCCCAACGTGTCGAAACCCGGGAACAGCGGAACCGGGAGGCGCTTGCCCGTGGCGTCCAGCCAGAGCGACGACGGCCCGGGGAGGATGCGGATGCCGTGAGACGGCCAGACCGGATCCCAGTTCGTGATGCCTTCGACGTAGTGCCACATCCGGTCTCCGTTGATGAATCGCGCGCCGGCGGCCGCACTGACGCTGTACATCGATCCGTCGACATAGGCCGGCACCCCCGTGAGCATGTGCTCGGGGGGAGTGCCGAGGCGTTCCGGCCACGCTGCACGTACGAGGTTGTGGTTCCCGCCGATGCCGCCCGAGGAGACGATGGTCGCCCCGGCCGCGATCTCGAAGTCGCCGACGATCTCGCGCGAGGAGACGGCACCACGCTGCGCGCCCGACGAGGCGAGGACGTTTCCACGCGCTCCAGTGACCGCGCCATCGGTCACCGTGAGCTCGGAGACCCGGTGTCGCGGGAGGACCGTCAGGCGTCCTTCCCGCTCGCCCTGCTCGACGGCGGCGGCGAAGGGAGCGACGATGCCCGGCCCCGTGCCCCACGTGATGTGGAATCGCGGGACCGAGTTGCCCGGTCCGATGGCGCCGTAGCCACCGCGTTCCGCCCAGCCGACGACCGGGAAGAAGCCGACGCCGCGCTCGCGCAGCCAGGAGCGCTTCTCGCCGGCGGCGAACTGCAGATAGGCCTCGGCCCAGCGCTTCGGCCATTCGTCTTCCGGCCGGTCGAAACCGGCGTTGCCGAACCAGTCCTGCGTCGCGAGCTCGAGGGAGTCCTTGATGCCGAGCCGGCGCTGCTCGGGGGAGTCCACGAAGAAGAGCCCGCCGAACGACCACCAGGCCTGACCGCCGAGGTTCGTCCGCGGCTCCTGGTCGACCAGGATGACGCGTCGGCCGGCGTCGAGAGCCTCGGCAGCGGCCACCAGCCCTGCCAGCCCCCATCCGATCACCAGGACATCCGTGGACAGGGGCTTCGTCGTCATGAGTTCTCCGTTGATTCCTGACGTGATCGGGTATCGAGCGTGGGGCGACCGCCGGGAGCGGCACCGATCCCCGAAGGCTCGAATGTGTTCACCATGGCATATGCGGCCCGCTCGAGATAGTCCCAGAGCGTCGCTTCGTGCAGAGGAGACAACTGCGCCTCGTCCACGGCGGTCCGCATGTGACGAAGCCAACGATCGCGCGCGTCCGCATCGATGTGGAAGGGCATGTGCCGCATACGGAGCCGGGGGTGCCCGCGGGTGTCGCCATACGTCGTCGGGCCGCCCCAGTACTGCTCGAGGAACATCCGGAGCCGGTCCTCGGCGGGCCCGAGGTCCTCTTCGGGGTACATCGGCTTCATCACGGGATCGAGGGCGACCTCGCGGTAGAAGACCGACACGATCTTCGCGAACGTGTCGTGTCCGCCGATCTCGTCGTAGAACGTCACTTCTGGGGACTCCCGTCGTCGTTCGGCTTCTTGCGCCGCCAGATCCCGCGATCAGGGATCACCGGCACGCCGGTCACCGCATTCGGTCGTGTCCGGGGAGGATTCGCGCCACGAACCCGACGGGCGCCGTCGAGCCCCGTCGGCACGACATCGACCATGCGCGGCACGCTGATCTCCTTCTCGAGGAGCGCGGCGCGCAGACGGCGACGCAGCTCCTGCGCCACGTCGTCCTTCGCGTTGGCGCGTGCCTTGATCACGATGCGGACGACGAGAGCATCTCCGTCGATCGACTCCAGGCCCCAGAGTTCGGGCTTCTCGATGATGCGCGTGCGCCACTTGGGATCCTTCGCCAGCCCCTGTGCGGTCTCGAGCATGATGTGCTCGACCTGCTCCAGGTCGGAGTCGGCCGGGACCCCGAGGTCGATGATCGATCGCGCCCATCCCTGAGACATGTTGCCGATGCGGGTGACCTCGCCGTTGCGCACATACCAGAGGGTGCCGTTGACGTCACGGACCTGGGTGATGCGCACGCTGACGTATTCGACGACGCCGCTCGCGAGCCCGAGGTCGACGACGTCGCCGATGCCGATCTGGTCCTCGGCCACGAGGAACATGCCGTTGAGCACGTCCTTGACGATGTTCTGGGCGCCGAAACCGAGACCGGCGCCGACCGCGGCGGTGAGGAGAGTCAAAGACCCGAGCAGGCTCTGGTCGAGAGCGTTCACGATGAGCACGATCGCGATGACGACGAGCATCACGTTGACGATGTTCTGCAGGATGGTGCCGAGCGTCCTGGTGCGCTGCACGAGTCGCATGTCTGCGAGGGGGGACCGCTCCAGCGCCTGGGTGTCGTCGACCGATGCCTTGCTCTTCGCGCTGTCGACGATGCGGTGCACGACTCGTCGGATGACGAGGCGGAGGATGAGCCCGATCACGATGCAGCTCGCGATGATGATCGCGACGGTGAGTGCCTTCATACCGGCCGCGCCCAGCCAGGTCAGCAGGTTCGTCACCCAGTCGGGAAGCTCAGCAGGGGTGGGGGGAGTGGTTGTCGTGAAGGGGAGCATCATCAGTCACGATCCTAGCGAGCGGGTCTCTGTGCAGGCTGGACGGACGTGCCGTGCCAAAACGGAGACCATCCACACCCCCTCCGGCGTGTCCGAGCAGAACACACCGAAGGCGGGGTGGATGGTCTCCGTTTCGAGAGGCGGCCGGTGGTGACGCCGGCGGCCGCGCTCAGTCCTCCGCGTCGCGTGCCTGTGCGGCGAGTGCGCGCTCGACGTCGGCCAGGTTCTCCAGGACCAGGCGTCGAAGAGCCGGTGCCGCCTCCTGGTTGGCAGCCAGCCACGCGCGCGTCGCATCGCGAAGCGCCGCGTCGGCGAGAGCGGTGGGGAACAGCCCGACGATCAGGTACTGGGCGATCTGGTAGGTGCGCGACTCCCAGACGGGAAGCAGCATGTCGAAGTAGGCGGGGACGAACTCGCCCAGCACAGCGGCACCGGCAGGGTGCGTGAAACCGAGCGCGGCGGAGCGGACGATCGTGTTGGGGGCATCGTCGCGCTCGATGAGCGAGGCCCACGCGGCCTTCTTGGAAGCCGAGTCCGGCAGCGAGGCCCGGGCCTGCGCCGCGAACTCCCCGCCCTTGGCGGTGTTGTCCGCAGCCAGGGCTGCATCGATGCTCGCCGCGTCGGTGGCGCCGATGGTGGCAAGACCGACGAGCAGCTGCCAATTCAGGTCGGCGTCGATCTCCAGGCCCGGAAGCGTGTCCTCCCCGGAGCGCAGACGGCCGACGATGCCGGCGTGCTCCTGGGTCACCAGCGCATTCGCGAAGGCGGTCACGAACTGCAGCTGGCTGTCGCTGCCCGGCTCTGCCGCCTCCGCCAGGTTCCACAGCCCATCGGCGATCTTGAGACGCGCCGCCTCGCGCTCGGCCGGAGCGACGTAGAGCGTGGCGGCCGTCCGCAGCTGAGCGAGCGTGGTGCGCACGGTCGTCGACTCGGTCTCCCGGCCGATGTTCCCCAGCACGAGGTCGATGTAGGCGGACGCTGCCGTCTCCGCATCCCGGGTCTGATCCCACGCGGCGCCCCACACCAGGGAGCGGGCGAGCGGATCGTGGATGTCGGCGAGGTGGGCGATCGCGGTGGCGAGCGACTTCTCGTCGAGGCGGATCTTCGCGTAGGCGAGGTCCTCGTCGTTGAGCAGCACGAGGTCGGGGCGGGCGATGCCCTGCAGCTCCGGCACCTCGGTGCGGTCGCCGTCGACATCCACCTCGAGGTAGTGCGTGCGCGTGAGCGCACCGTCGGTCAGCGTGTAGAAGCCGATGCCCAGTCGGTGCGGTCGGATGGTCGGGTAGTCCGCGGGGGCCGTCTGGGTGATGGCGAAGCGCGAGATCGTGCCGTCATGGTCCTCGGCGATGACCGGCTCGAGCGTGTTGACGCCCGCCGTCTCCAGCCACTTCTTCGACCAGGTGCTCAGGTCACGACCGCTGGTCGCTTCCAGCTCCGAGAGCAGATCGCTCAGCTCGGTGTTGCCCCAGGAGTGCTTCTGGAAGTACTGGGACACTCCGGCGAAGAACGCTTCGATGCCCACCCAGGCGGCGAGCTGCTTCAGGACAGATCCGCCCTTGGCATAGGTGATGCCGTCGAAGTTGACCTGCACGTCTTCCAGGTCGTTGATCTCGGCGACGATCGGGTGCGTCGAGGGAAGCTGGTCCTGCCGGTAGGCCCAGGTCTTCTCCATGGCGTTGAAGGTCGTCCACGCCTCGGTCCACTCGGTGGCTTCGGCAGTGGCGATGGTGGATGCCCACTCGGCGAACGATTCGTTCAGCCAGAGATCGTTCCACCACTTCATCGTGACGAGGTCGCCGAACCACATGTGCGCGAGCTCATGCAGGATGGTGACGACGCGGCGCTCCTTGACGGCGTCGGTCACCTTGCTGCGGAAGACATAGGTCTCGGTGAAGGTGACGGCTCCCGCATTCTCCATCGCGCCGGCGTTGAACTCGGGGACGAAGAGCTGGTCGTACTTGGCGAACGGGTACGGGACGCCGAACTTCGACTCGTAGTAGGCGAAGCCCTCGCGGGTCTTGTCGAAGATGTAGTCGGCGTCGAGGTGCTGCCACAGGCTCTTGCGGCCGTACACCCCGAGGGGGATCACGCGGCCCGAGGCGCTGGTGAGTTCGGAGAACGTGGACTCGTAGGGCCCGGCCACGAGCGCCGTGATGTACGAGGAGATGCGCGGGGTCGGCTCGAAGCCCCACGTCGCCGTCGTGTCGTCGTCGTGCACGATGGGCTCGGGCGTGGGGGAGTTGGAGATGACCTTCCACGCGGCCGGTGCCGTCACGGTGAACTGGAACGTCGCCTTGAGGTCGGGCTGCTCGAACACGGCGAACACACGACGCGAGTCCGGGACCTCGAACTGCGAGTAGAGGTAGACCTCCCCGTCGACCGGGTCGACGAATCGGTGCAGACCCTCGCCGGTGTTCGTGTAGAGGCAGTCGGCGTCGACGACCAGCACGTTCTCGGCCTGCAGCCCGCTGAGCGCGATGCGAGAGTCGGCGAAGACCTCGTTCGGGTCGAGCTGTTCGCCGTTGAGGGAGATCTCGCGCACGTCGCGGGCGATCAGGTCGATGAAGGTGAAGCTCTCCGGAGTCGCGGTGAAGCGCACCACGCTCCGGGAGCCGAAGACCTCGGCACCCTTGGTCAGATCGAGGGCGACTTCATAGGACTGAGTGTCGATGACGTCGCGGCGCTCCTGCGCTTCGATGCGGGTGAGGTTCTCTCCAGGCACAGCTTTACTCCCAGGGGTGAGGGGATGTCACCGGGGTCGGCGCAGTTGGCGCCGACGGCAACCCTGACAGCCTACGCCAGTGCGGTGGGTGTCTCCTCGCATCGAAGGGGGAGGACGGAGGGATAGAAACGGAGCGGTGGGGACCTCGATGCTCCGTCGAAGTGAAAGGATGGAGGGGTGACTGCGATCGAGCCGAATGTCGTCCCCTTTGCCTCGCCTGCTGCCGCCGGCGGTGCACCCTTCGTGACCACGCCGGTGGCCTATGACGGGATCCTCCTCGCCGGGTTCGGTGGACCAGAGGGGCAGGACGACGTCATCCCCTTCCTCCGGAATGTGACCCGCGGCCGAGGAATTCCGGATGAACGGCTCGAGGAGGTCGCGCACCACTACCGGCACTTCGGCGGTGTGAGTCCCATCAACGGACAGAACCGCGTGCTGAAGGAAGCGCTCGAGAACGCCCTCGCCGAACGCGGGATCACGCTCCCCGTGTACTGGGGCAACCGGAACTGGGCCCCTTATCTCGAAGAGGTCGTCACCGAGGCCTCGAGCAAGGGCCACAACACGCTGCTGGCGTTCGCCACCAGCGCCTACAGCTCGTTCTCCAGCTGCCGTCAGTACCGTGAGGACTTCGCCCGCATCCTCGAGGAGACGGGGCTGGGCGACACGGTGACGATCGACAAGATCCGGCCTTTCTACGATCACCCCGGCTTCGTGGAGGCCTTTGAGACCGGCGTCCGCGAGGCGGTGGAGGGTTTCCTGGCTGCTGGCATCGCAGCGGCGGACATCCAGATCCTGTTCTCCACCCACAGCATCCCGACGGCCGACGCCGAGCGCTCCGGAGCGCGAGACATCGACTGGGGCGAGGGCGGCGCATATGCGGCTCAGCATCTCGCCGTGGCCGCGTGGGTCATGGACCGCGTGCGGCAGACGGTTCCCGCAGCTGCCGACGTCTCGTGGGAGCTGGTCTACCAGTCCCGCTCGGGCCCCGCCTCGCAGCCGTGGCTCGAGCCCGATGTCTGCGACGTGATCGGCGAGCTGCCCGACCGCGGTCGCAAGGCAGTCGCGGTCGTCCCCGTCGGCTTCATGAGCGACCACATGGAGGTCTTGTGGGACCTCGACACCGAGGCGGCCGAGGCAGCGGAAGAAGCCGGACTTGCCTTCACTCGCACCCCGACCCCCGGTGTCTCTCCGGCATTCGTCGACGGCATCGTCGATCTGATCCAGGAGCGTCTTCAGGGTCGCCCCAACGAGGAGCGCGCGCATGTCACGTCGCTCCCCGGCGGCTTCGATGTCTGCCGTCCCGGATGCTGCGAGAACGTCCGCGCGGGGTTCAAGCCTGCTGCCGCGGGCATCGCCCCGTGACCTCGGACTCGACCGACGCCGCTTCTAGGATGGGAGTCATGCGCATCCACATCGCCACCGACCACGCGGGACTCGACTTCTCCACGCAGCTGCAGGATCACCTGCGTGCTGCGGGGCACGACGTGGTCGACCATGGCCCGATCGAGTACGACGCGGTCGATGACTACCCCGCGTTCTGCATCCGCGCGGCGCAGGCGGTCATCGCCGACCAGCGCGCCGGTGGCGAGGCACTCGGTGTGGTCTTCGGCGGTTCGGGGAACGGTGAGCAGATCGCAGCCAACAAGGTCGAGGGTGTGCGGGCCGCGCTGGTCTGGAATCTCTCGACGGCCGAGCTCGCCCGCGAGCACAACGATGCGAACGTCATCTCCATCGGAGCGCGGCAGCACACCTTCGACGAGGTGACGTCGTTCATCGATCGGTTCATCCAGACGCCGTTCTCGGGCGATGAGCGTCACGTGCGGAGGATCGGCCAGATCGCCGACTTCGAGCGCGACGGTTCCCTGCTCCCGGACCCGCGGGCCTGACATGCCCGAGGGCCACTCCGTCCACCGGATCGCGCGGCAGTTCGATCGCAACTTCGTCGGCAAGACGCTGAGCGCGTCCAGCCCGCAGGGACGGTTCGCCGAGGGAGCCGCCGTTCTGGACGGACGTGCGGCGGTGAGTGTGCAGGCCGTCGGCAAGCAGATGTTCCTCGAGGCGGAGGGTGACCTCTGGCTGAGAGTGCACCTGGGTCTCTACGGCGCGTGGGATTTCGCCGGGGAGATCCTCGTCGATCCGACGATCGCTTCGGCCAATGGGCGGATGGGGCAGACGAACCAGCGCGGCACCGTGATCGACGAGGAGATCCTCGATGACGCCGGTGAGAACTCCCTCGCATCCATCGGGGCGCCTCGGCGCACGCGGGTGCACGTGCGCATGTCGGAGCAGACGAAGGGCCTCGTCGATGAGGGGCTCGAATGGCCGCCGCCGGTCGTCGGACAGGTTCGTCTCCGCCTCATGACAGACATCACCGCCGCCGATCTGCGTGGCCCGACCGCCTGTGTTCTGCAGACGCCGGAGGAGATGCTGGCGACGATCGCCAAGCTCGGTCCCGACCCGCTGGTCGGCGACCCGGTCGAGAACGAGGAGCGGTTCGTCCGCGCGGTCAGGAAGAAGTCGACGGTCATCGCGCTGCTCCTGATGGACCAGTCCGTCGTCAGCGGCATCGGCAACGTCTACCGCGCCGAGATGCTCTACCGGCAGCGGTTGAACCCGCACACTCCGGGCCGAGATGTCCCGGAGGAGGTCGTGCGGGCGCTCTGGCACGATTGGGTCCGGCTTCTGGCCATCGGTGTCGAGACCGGCCAGATGATGACCATGGACGGCCTCACGGGCGCGGACTACCGTGCGGCGATGGCGAACCGCGACGACCGGCACTGGGTGTACCACCGCGCCGGTCTGCCGTGTCGTGTCTGCGGCACCGAGATCGCCCTCGAGGAGATCGGCGCCCGGAAGCTCTATTGGTGCCCGCGCTGTCAGGCGTGACCGGGATCCGTGGCATCGCATCCGTTCTAGGCTGATCGCATGCGACAGAATCCGAGCTTCACTCTCGCCGACGTGGGCGAGATCCGCCGGGTGATCGAGATGAATCCGTGGGCGACGATCATGAGTGCCGGGGACGACGGTCTCGTCGCTTCACACTACGCGGTGCTTCTGGACGAGGGACGCGACGACCTCACCATCGTCGGGCATGTCGGTCGCCCGGACGACCTCATCCACGGACTGGGGGAGCGCGAACTGCTCGTCGTGTTCCAGGGCCCCCACGGTTATGTCTCGCCCGGGTGGTACGGCGATGTCCCGGCGGTGCCGACGTGGAACTACACCGCGGTGCACCTTGCCGGCGTGCCCGAGCTCTTGACCGACGAGGAGAACCTCGTCGTGCTCGACCAGCTCGTCGCGCACTTCGAAACCCGGATGCCGGAGCCGCGACGCGTGTGGGAACGCCCGAACGATCAGGCCTACGTCCAGCGCCTCGCCTCAGGAACGGTCGGCTTCCGGTTGACCCCGACCCGCGTCGTCGCCAAGCGGAAGCTCAGCCAGAACAAACCGCCGGAGACGATCGAGACGGTGATCGCGGCCCTCTCGACCGACGGCCCCTATTCGAACCCGGCTCTCGCCGCGGAGATGCGGCGCGCTCAGGATGCGCGCAGAGAAGGACGACAGCAGTGACCGAGCGCGGAACAGCCATCGACACCATCACGGCTGCGCGGATCGCGGGCCCGGGGCGCGAGTTCCTGATGGATGAGGAGCCCGTGGACATCTTCATCGCCGACGGGCGGATCGTCGATATCGCCCCGACCGGGGCTCTGCCTGCACGCGGCGAGGTCATCGAAGCAGATGGTGCCTGGGCGGTTCCCGGGCTCTGGGACAACCATGTCCACACCGTCCAATGGGCGCTGACGTCCGAACGTGCGCCGCTCGGCCGTGCGGACTCCGCTGCTTCGGCGGCCGCGGCGATGAGCGGTGTGGCCGCGCTGCCGGATGGGCGCCGCGTCGGCACCGGTTTTCGTGACGCCCTGTGGTCGGATCGTCCATCGCTGGATCTCCTGGATGCCGCGACCGGGGACGTCCCGACTTACCTCATCAACGCCGACGTCCACAGCGTCTGGTTGAACAGCGCTGCTCTTGCTCGCGAGAGCTTCCGGAGCGACGACGGTGTGCTTCGGGAGACCGAGGCGTTCGAGATCTCGCGCCGCCTGAACGCCGTCGACGCCGCTCATGGCGACCGTGCGATGATGCGGGCAGGCGAGCAAGCCGCGGCGCGCGGCATCACCGGCCTCGTCGACTTCGACATGGCGTGGAGTGCGGAGGCCTGGCCCCGGCGTGTGCACGCCGGCTTCGCCTCGCATCGCGTCGAGTTCGCGGTGTACCCCTTCGACCTCGACAGGGCCATCGGAGAGGGGCTGCGCACAGGCGAGCTGCGGGAGATGCCCGATGTCCCGGCCGCAGGCAGGGGTCTCGTGCACGTCGGACCGCTGAAGGTCATCACCGACGGGTCGCTGGGCACACGAACTGCCGCCTGCTCGCACGCCTATCCCGGAGATCCGGGCAACTTCGGGGTGCTGACCGTCCCTTCGGACGAGCTCGTCGCCCTGCTGACCCGCGCGACCGGTGCGGGTCTGGCCGCGGCCGTGCACGCGATCGGTGACAGGGCGATCACCTCGGCTCTGGACGCCTTCGCCACCACGGGCGCCGTCGGATCTATCGAACACGTGCAACTCGTGCGGCATACTGACCTCGCACGATTCGCCCGTCTCGGCGTGATCGCCAGTGTCCAGCCGCAGCACGCGGTGGACGACCGCGATCTGGTGGACCGCCACTGGGCGGAGCAGACCGCGATCGGCTACCCGCTCGCATCGCTTCGCGACGCCGGTGCGCAGCTGCGCTTCGGATCGGACGCACCGGTCGCCGAGCTCGACCCGTGGCAGGCTATCTCCGCCGCGGTGTCGCGCACCGACGACGAGCGGGCCGCGTGGCATCCGGAAGAGCGGCTCACGCTTGACCAGGCGCTCGAGGCGAGTGTCCGTTCGTCACTGCGACCCGGCGAGCCCGCGGACATCGTCCTGTGCGGCGCGGATCCTCGAACGGCGACGGGGGAGCTGCTGCGATCGATGCCTGTCCTCTCCACGCTTCTCGCGGGGTACGTCACGCACACCGCGTGATCCCCGTAACGAACGCAAGAAGGGGCGGCCCTCGGAGAACCGAGAGCCGCCCCTTCTGAGGTCAGACGGGACCGATCAGGCTGCGATGTGCGAGACGAGGAACCAGCGGTCCTTCTCGAGGCCGCGCTGAATCTCGATCGCGACATCCTGGCTCGTCAGATCGACCTCGTCGAGTCCTTCGACGGCAGCCTTGACATCGACCAGGATCGCGTCGATGTCGGCGATCACGGCGCGGATCAGTTCGTCCGACTGAGTGAAGCCCGCGGGGACGGTGGTCGCGCCGGCCTTCTCTGCCACGGCGCTCACACGCGCATCGATCGGCAGTCCGAGGGCGACGATCCGCTCCGCGGCGGTGTCGGCGAAATCGCCCGCGTGTGCGACGACCGTGTCGAGAAGCTCATGGACGCCGACGAAGTTGGCGCCTCGGACGTGCCAGTGCGCCTGCTTGCCGTTGACGGTCAGCGCCTGGAGGCCGAGCACCACAGGGGAGAGGAACTGGGCCGCCCCTGCAGCCACGGTCGGGTCGATGGCGGTGGTGGAAACGGTCTGTGCCTTGCTCATCTTGTGCTCCTCCGGATGGATTTCTCTTACCTGTTGTAGACAACGCTACTCGGGCTCAGACATTCCGCAACCAAGCTGAGGCTGGGCTCACTTCCGCGTGATTCCGCGGTGATTCGGGTAGCCTCGCCTCATGAGCATCGCCGCCGGAGCCTCTGTCCTCGCCCTGCCGAACAGCGCACCGTCCATCGACGACACGGCGTTCGTGGCGGATGGTGCCCGCATCGTCGGGGATGTGTCACTCGCGGCAGGCGTCAGCGTCTGGTGCAACGCGGTGCTTCGAGGTGACTCTGCGGGAATCAGCATCGGATCGGACTCGAACGTCCAGGACAACGTCTCGATCCACGTGGACCCCGAGCACGGGGTGACCGTCGGCGCCCAGGTCTCGATCGGCCACAACGCGGTCGTGCACGGCTGCACGATCGGAGACGGCACGCTCGTCGGCATGGGGGCCGTGATCCTCAGCGGAGCGAAGATCGGAGCCGGGTGTCTGATCGCCGGCGGCGCGGTGGTCCTCGGCGAGGCGGACATCCCTGCGGGATCGCTGGTCGCGGGTGTTCCCGCGAAGGTGCGTCGCACGCTCGACGAGGATGAGCGGTCCGGCCTGATCGCGAACGCCGCCGTCTACCTCGCCCACTCGCGTACCCATGAGGCTGCGACGTCGGCCTGAAGGCGCTGACCGATAGGCTGAGTCAGGTACGGGGCGGTGGCCAAGCTGGTTAAGGCAGTGGGCTCATAACCCAACGATCGCGGGTTCAAGTCCCGCCCGCCCTACTTTTCGTCTGCAGTTGCCCGGGAGCCGCCTCTTGTGAGGAACAGCTGACACGCGTGGCTCGTCACGAACGGTTCGAGTCGTTCGACCTCGAGCGGGCCGTCACTGTGGCGGAGGACATCACGCACCAGCTGAGCGTGAACACCGCAGACGAGTTCCTGATCCGCGTCGAGCAGATCGTGATAGTTGCACGGCGTGAGGTCGAACCGCAGGGAGGTCTCATCGACGACGGGGTTGAGGCCCGCATCGTCGAGGTGCTCGTAGAGCACGTCGACCTGACGCAGCGCATCGGCCTCGAGGCCGAGCGGCGATTCACGCGACATCGCCCGCAGCATCCGCCCCCGCGAGACTGCTCCTTCGACTCGAGCGCGCGCCACGGAGCTCGATGCGACGTCGCGGACGGGGTGGAACACGACCGGGGGCCGGCCGCGTCTGCCGAGGACGAGAGTCTCACTGCGGATCAGCCCCTCATCTTCGAGAACCCGGAGGTGATCCCGCACCGTGTTGAGGGGAATTCCGCATTGCGAGGCGAGCTCGCCTGCTGAGCATCCCGGCGTCTGCTGGATGGCGTGGAGCAACTGGAGCCGACGGGGTTGTGTCAGCCCGCGAAAATCGTGTGCGCGGCGGGGCATGTGGCGAGAGTAGACGCGGAAGAGGTCGCGTACCTCCGGTTGGACCGGAAATAAACCGGTAGAACGGAATGCGATGTGCGCGAGGGCTCGGGATGGTGGAACCACCATGACCACGAGGGGCGGGAAGCCATGAGGCTCACAGCCGAATCCGAGAACGTCGTGCGGGCGACCGCCAGCGTCGTCGCCGAGCACGCAGACGAGATAACCACGCTCTTCTATCGCGCCATGTTCGACGCGCATCCGGAGTTGCTCCGCGTATTCAACCGGGCGAATCAGGCGATCGGAGAGCAGCCGAAGGCCCTGGCCGCATCCATCGTCGCCTTCGCAGTGCAGCTCATCGACCCTGCGGCACCCGACTTCGCCCCCGTGATGCGTCGCATCGCGCACAAGCATGTATCGCTGGGCGTCAAGGCGCGCCAGTACACGATCGTGGGGCGCCACCTCCTCGACGCGGTCGGAACAGTCCTCGGGGACGCGGTCACGCCGGAGGTGAGAGCGGCGTGGGACGAGGTCTACTGGCTCTTCGGATGCTCCCTGATCGCGGAAGAGGCGAAACTGTATGCGCTCGGCGGCACCGACTCGGAGTTCCCCTGGAGGAAGCACCGGGTGGTGGAGCGGATCGAGGAGTCCTCCGACGTCGTCTCACTCGTGCTCGCTCCCGTCTCAGGAGACGTGGGGTCATACCGGGCCGGACAGTACGTGGCCATCGCCGTCGACCTGCCGGACGGTTCGCGCCAACCGCGGCAATACACGATCTCGTCCGGGCCCCGTGGTGATTCGCTGCGCGTGACGATCAAGCGTGTGCGCGCGAACGGAGACGCCCCGGAAGGCCAGGTGTCCACGTGGTTGCATGAGAACGCGCATCCGGGACAGTTGATCGACGTGTCCCAGCCGGCCGGTGACGTCACCATCGAGGATTCCGAGCGACCGCTCGTCCTCGTGTCGGCCGGCATCGGCATCACCCCGGTCGCGGCGATCGTCGAGGACCTCTCCCGTCGTGCCCCGGCGCGCACGGTCCGACTGTTCCATGCCGATCGCTCGCATTCCAGCCATGCGCTCTACGGATCGTTGCGGAGGCAAGTGCTGGCGATGGACGACGCCCGTGCCCAGAACTGGTATCGGGAGGAGGCGGAATCCGCGCCGACGCTCCACCCCGCGCGCTCAGGCCGGATGGACCTCGCCGACGTCGACCTGCCTGACGACGCGGAGGTGTTCATGTGCGGACCGCTCGACTTCATGCGCACGTCTCGATCGACGCTTCTGGCACGCGGCGTGCCGTCGGAGCGGATCTCCTACGAGGTGTTCGGCCCGGACCTCTGGGCACAGCAGCCGAAGCCCGAAGCAGCCTGAGCCCCGACCCCGACAGCGGCCGCAGAGCGATGCGGTCGCTGTCAAGCCCCTCCCCGGACCTCGCCGTAGACGCCATTCTTCCCACGTGCGGCACCGCGCCGCAGAACGGGAGGCACCATGAGCATCGGCAGCGGAATCGCGCTCTTCGTGATCGGAGCGATCCTCGTCTTCGCGGTGAACGTCGACGTCCAATGGGTCGATCTCGACATGGTCGGCTACATCCTGATGGGCGCCGGCGTCGTCATCTTCCTCATCGGGATCGTGCTGCTCGCGCGGCGGCGCAGGACGGAGACGGTCTCGCGCACATTCGTCGATCCGGCGACGGGCGAACCGACCACTCGTCGATCCGTCAGCTCCAGCGGCGACGAAGCGGTGTGAGTCATGCGGATGGCATCCGACGATCGAGTTCGTCGGATGCCATCACTCTGCGGGGCTGCTCTCGAGATGCTCCTCGACGAGTGTGATTCCTCCGCTGGAACTCGCAGAGTGCGCGAGATCCTCGATCCACTTCCGGCTCAGATCGGGAGTCTCAGGTTCCTGGAAGACGAACCGCAGCGGAATCGACGGGTGCAGCCAGAGGGTCGAGCGTCCGGGAGCGTCACCCTCCGGGTGCCGCCAGGAGAGCGTGAAGCTCTCATTGCGTCGCAGCTTGGTGGCGATGACGACTTTCAGGTGTGCGAGGGCGCGATCGTCGATCTGGATCGGGGTCTGCGCGTCGCCGTAGTAGAGGCTCCCCATCAGCGAACGATCATCGCGATGGGATGGGGGGCAGGGATCATGCGACTCCTCGACGGCGTGGCCGCGGATGGGGGTATCCGGGTACTCGAACTCTAGTCAACGACGGCAGCACGCACCGCACTGGCGTAATGACCCGCCGCGGAATGCGAACAGAATCTTCGCCCGGTGTCACATGGAGGTCAGCGACGGCGGTGTACCGAACGCGTCTCGGTACGCCGAGGCGAAACGGGTCGGGTGGGTGAAGCCCCAGCGGCGGGCGACTTCGCCGACGGAGCGTCCTTCTCCGCTCTGCAGGTCTCTGCGGGCCCCTTCGAGTCGTGCCCGACGGAGGGCCTGGGTGGGTGTGATGTCGAGAGCGCGACGGAACGCGTACTGGAGTCCCCTCGTCGAGATGTAGGCCGCCGCTGCGACGTCGTCGACGGTGATGGGCCGGTGCGCGTTCTCGTCGATGTATGCAAGCGCCCGGCGGACCGCCACGGGCGCTCCCGCACGCTGGGCCGGGCGGCGCATCGCCTCGGTGAAGGTGTTGGGGAATGCGGAGAGCGTCATCATCAGGGCATGACGTTCGAGCTCGGCGGCGATCAGCGGGTCGGACCCGGAGAGGGCGAGTGCTTGGTCCACGTAGGCGAACATCGCCTCCCAGCGCCGTGCGTCGATGGCTGTGTGCGGGGCGAGTCCCGTCGTGCGCAGCTTCAGCGTGTCATCGCCGGTCAACTGCCGTGCCCGCGCTTCGGCTGCGGGTCGATCGAACACGAAGGCCCGGACGTCAGCGGATCGGTCCCACCTCGCCTCCACTCGGGTGCCGTCGGAGATCCACGGCGCTCCTGGGGTCAAGGTGTCGCGCGCGGACCAGACACGCGCATCCGGGGCGTCGACGCGGCACACCAGAATCTGGTCCAGCGGTTCTGCTTTCGAATGCACCTTCGCCGCGAGCCGGTAGTTCACCAGCGAGGTGCTCCCCAGTTCTTCCGAACGCCAGTCGAACCGAAAGCGGCGAGGGTCCGCATCCTGGAGCGACGAGGAGGGAACGAACTGCTGCCACGTGGACTCGACCTGCTCGATGTCGGTGGACGTGAACTGCATGGGTGCTCCTTGTTCTTCGCGTCGCGATCCCACTCGACGACGCCTTCCAGGAGCGTAGCTCAGTGAACGGTACTCCAGCTCGAAAGCCGCTGCACGGCTGGCGGCATCGTCACTCCGCACCGATTCGGCTCGATCGCACCGGCCAGCCGCCGTCGAGCGTCTCCTGCGGATCGAGACGGCCGATGCTCACGAAGTACTCGGTGAGGCTGGCCGCCTGGGAGCGCGCCCAGCCGATCTGATTCGTGTGCAGCTCCGCCGGGGTCGCGGGGAGGGTGAAACGACGAGCGAGGGCTTGCGCCACGCGGCCGGCGGCGATCGCATCCGCGGACGCCTCGTGAGCGTCTTCGAGCACGACCGCGTAGTGGGCTGCGACGACTTCGAGTGTGCGTCGCCCGCGGCGGTATCGGTCGTACGCCTTGTCGATCACGAGAGGGTCGATGACGGGGGAGGGATCGGTCAGCGGGACGATTCCGTGTCTGGCCGCCTCATGCGCCAGGAGAGAGAAGTCGTACGCGGCGTTGTAGGCGACCACGGGTACGTTCTGCTCCAGCAGTGAACGCAGGGCCGCCGTGACCTCTGCGACGACTTCCCGGGACGATCGCCCGCGCCCTCGGGCATACTCCGTGGTGATGCCGTGCACCGCCGTGGCGCCCTCCGGGATCGGTACTCCCGGATCCGCGAGCCACGAGCGTGCAGCGATCTGGCGTCCAGCGGCATCGAGGACGCCGACGTACGCGGTGACCACTCGGTCCGACTCGACATCGACGCCAGTCGTCTCCAGGTCGAACACCCCGACGCGGGTGAGCCACGCAGGAAGCGGGGGACCGGATGGCATGCCTTCACGCTATGCGCGGCCGCGGACATCCAGGGGGAGGCGCACGGCGACTCGTAGACTCGGAGCATGACCGTGCCTTCCCCCTATGCGGACCGCCTCCACCGCCTTCCCGTGCAGCGCCATGAGGTCGAGGTGCGGGGAGCGACCACGGCGTATTGGGTGTACGGCCCGGAGAAGGCCGAGACGACGGTCATCGCGGTGCACGGCTTCCGCGGCGATCATCATGGCCTCGAGCCCGTGCTGGCCTACCTCCCCGAAGTGCGTGTGATCGCGCCGGATCTTCCGGGGTTCGGGGAATCAGCACCCCTGCCCGGGCGCCGGCACGACCTGGACGAGTACGCCGGCTGGCTCAGCGACTTCGCGATGGAAGTCGCTCCCGGCGCCGTCATCCTGGGCCACTCCTTCGGGTCGATCGTGACCTCGGCGGCGGTCGCTCGAGGGCTGCGGACTCCGCGACTGATCCTGCTGAACCCGATCGGCGCTCCGGCGCTGGAAGGGCCGAAGGGCGTCATGACTCGCTTGGCCGTCTTGTACTACGCCCTCGGTGCCCGTCTTCCGGTGAGACTCGGCACCGCTCTGCTGCGCAACCGCGTCATCGTCCGCGTGATGAGCGTCACGATGGCGAAGACCAGGGATCCCGAACTCCGACGCTTCATCCACGACCAGCACGACACGTACTTCTCGCGATTCTCGGACCGAGATGTGCTCCGCGACGCCTTCGTCGCGAGTGTCTCGCACGACGTCCGGGAGTTCGCTCCCGCGATCGATGTTCCGACCCTGCTCGTCGCTGCACAGCGTGACGACATCACCCCGATCGAGGCGGAACGAAAGCTCGCGACTCTGTTCCCCGACGCGAAACTCGTGGAGATCGCCGACGTGGGGCATCTCATCCATTACGAGACGCCGGCCGAGGCCGCGGGCGCTGTGCGGCAGTTCCTCAGGATTCCCGTCGCGCGAGGCCGATGAGGCCTGCGACGCGGAACGGGATGACCTCACCCATCGCCAGCGAGGTCTCGGTGCGTTCGACGCCTTCGATCGAGAGGATGCGGGCGTCGGTGTCGAAGAGGTGACGTGCGTCCCTGCACGCGACACGAGCGAGCAGGTCGATCGAGCCGCTCAGACCGTGTGCCTGCACGACTTCGGGAATCCGAGCGAGCTCGTTGATGATGCGCGGCAGTTCGGTCTGGCGGACTCCGATGCTCACGAACGCCTGCAGGGGGAAACCCAGGACGTCCGGTGAGAAGGACCGCTCGTAGGAGAGGAAGATTCCGCTCTGCTCGAGGCGCGCCATCCGCGCCTGGATCGTATTGCGGGAAAGTCCGAGATTCTCCGCCAGGGCGACGATGGTGATCCTCGGATCGTCGGCAAGGGCAGCGAGAAGCTCGAGATCGATGCGGTCCATTCCTGGCATAGTGCCAAACCTTAGCAGGGGGCCTTCGCGTCAAATTGAGCAACATGCTCAAGCACCACGAGAATGCTTGAGCGAGGTGTTCAGCAGACGTACCCTCAGAGCATGTCGGTGATGACGCCGGCATCAGCGCGCGGAGCCTCACGAGGGCCGCCGACGAGGAGGACGACGATGTCACCGCAGATCACCCCCATCGCAGACACCGCCCAGGATCTCGAGCTCTCGGAGCGGATACTGGACCCGGACGGACACCGCGTCCCGAACCCCCGTCTGGACCCTCTGGTCGCGGACGTCGATGCCGCGCAACTGCGCTCCCTGCTCCGCGACATGATCATCCTCCGTCGTATCGATGCCGAGGGTGTCGCACTTCAGCGGCAGGGCCAGCTGGGACTCTGGGCGCCATGTCAGGGTCAGGAGGCGACGCAGATCGGTACGGCACGGGCACTCGCTCCCGAGGACTACGTGTTCCCCAGCTACCGCGAGACCGGCGTCATCTACGCCCGCGGCGCTCAGCCGGGCGACTACGTGCGCATGTGGCGCGGAGAAGAGGGTGCCGCCTACGACCCCGCGGCGCTGGGGGTCGCCCCTCTGCAGATCATCATCGGCGCACAGACGCTGCATGCGGTGGGGTACGCGCTCGGCATTCAGCGCGACGGTGCCGACGAGGTCGCGGTGACGTATTTCGGTGACGGAGCGACCAGTCAGGGCGACGTCAACGAGGCGATGATCTTCGCGGCGTCGTACCAGGCGCCCGTGGTCTTCGTGTGCCAGAACAACCATTGGGCGATCTCCGAGCCGGTCGCCGTGCAGTCGCAGTACCCGATCGCGGGCCGGGCTCCGGGTTTCGGTATTCCGAGCCTCCGTGTGGACGGCAACGACGTGCTCGCCTGCATGGCCGCCATGCGATGGGCGCTGCAGCACGCACGCTCCGGCAAGGGGCCCGCGTACATCGAAGCGGTGACCTATCGCATGGGACCGCACACGACGGCCGACGATCCGACGCGGTACCGCGACGCGGAGGAGCTCGAGTCCTGGCGTCGCCGCGACCCGATCGCACGGCTGGAGACACACCTGCGGGCGAGCGGCGAGCTCACGGACGAGCACGTGGCCGAGACACAGGCCGCCGCGGACGCGGTCGCGAAGGAGATGCGGGCTGCGTGCCTCGGAATGGTCACCCGTCCGCCGCTCGCGGTCTTCGACGGCGTCTACGCCGAACCTCACACCGGTCTCGAGCGTCAGCGCGACGAGTATGCGGCGTACCTCGCCTCCTTCGAGAGCGAGGCGTGAACATGACCGAGCTCACTCTCGGAAAGGCGCTCGGTGCGGGTCTCCGGCAAGCGATGCGCGACGATGACAAGGTGGTCCTCCTCGGCGAGGACATCGGCAAGCTGGGCGGTGTCTTCCGCATCACCGACGGACTTCTCGATGAGTTCGGCGCGGCCAGGGTGATCGACACCCCGCTCGCCGAGTCCGGCATCGTCGGCACAGCTGTGGGCCTCGCCTTCCGCGGCTATCGTCCGGTCGTCGAGATCCAGTTCGACGGCTTCGTCTACCCCGCCTTCGACCAGATCGTCGCTCAGGTGGCGAAGCTCCATTACCGGACGCAGGGGCGCGTCAAGATGCCGATCACGATTCGGATTCCCTGGGCAGGCGGCATCGGCGCTGCCGAGCATCACTCGGAATCGCCCGAGGCGTACTTCGTGCACACGGCGGGCATCCGCGTGATCGCGGTGTCGAATCCCGAAGACGCCTACCGCAGCCTGCGTCAGGCGATCGCCTCCGATGATCCCGTGGTCTTCTTCGAGCCGAAGCGGCTGTACCACCACAAGGGAGAGGTCGATCTCGAGGCGCCCCTCGCGGATGCGCCGCCGATGGGCCTGGCGCGTGTGGTGCGAACAGGGACGGACGCGACGTTGATCACGTACGGCGCGATGGTCTCCACCGCATTGCAGGCCGCGGAGGCCGCCGAAGACGAGGGCGTATCCCTGGAGGTCATCGATCTGCGGTCGCTCTCGCCCGTCGACTACGACTCGGTCGCCGCATCGGTCCGCAAGACCGGACGGGTCGTCGTCGCTCACGAGGCATCTCGCGAGGCCGGCGTCGCGGCCGAGGTGATCGCGAGCATCACGGAGCGCTGCTTCGAGTATCTCGAGTCCGCGCCACTGCGGGTCACCGGCCACGATGTGCCCTATCCGCCGGCGAAGCTCGAGAAGTATCACCTTCCGGATCTCGACCGGCTGCTTGACGCCGTCGATCGGGTGCTGGATCGGCCGAACAGTCTGACGGGAGCAGAGGCATGATCGCGGAGTTCCGACTTCCCGACCTCGGAGAGGGGCTGGCGGAGGCTGAGGTCGTGCAATGGCTGGTCGCCCCGGGGGACTCGGTCGCCCTCAATCAGACCCTGGCCGAGGTGGAGACCGCCAAAGCGGTGGTCGAACTGCCGTCGCCGTACGAAGGCACCGTGGCGACTCTGCACGCGGAAGCCGGCGAGACCGTCGCCGTGGGGGCTGCGCTGATCGACTTCGAGGTCGTCGGTGATGAGGAGACCACACCCGCGCCGATCCCGGAGGCTGCTGAGAAGGCCCAGCCGAACCTCGTGGGATACGGGGCTGCCCCCACCTCGGCCGGTCGGCCCGCCCGACGCGCGCGCCGTGCCGGAGCGACTCCGGCGAAGGTCGACACAGCCGTGCTCGTGGCCGCGCCGCACGACGCCACCCCGTCGGCCGCGGTCGAGTCCGTGGTGGAGCGACCGCGCTCCACGCCTCCCGTCCGCGCGCATGCGAAGCGTCTGGGGATCGACCTCGTCCTGGTGGCGGCAGAGGTCGGCGACCGACTCACCACGCGCGCCGATGTCGACGCGTACGCCGAGAGGGTCGGCGCTCGTGGCGCGGAATCAGATGACGCGCGCGCAGTGGCCCCGGCGGCCCCACCGCGCTTCTCGACTCACGGCGACGGGGTGCGCGAGACCCGCATACCGATCCGCGGTGTGCGCAAGCACACGGCCGCGGCGATGGTGCAGAGCGCTTTCACGGCTCCTCACGTGACGGTCTTCCACACAGTGGACGTGACGGCGACCATGGATCTGCTGGCGAGCCTGCGGGACGATCGTTCGCTCAGCGAGCATCGGATCGGGCCGCTCGCGGTCGTGGCGAAGGCGGTGTGTCTCGGGCTCGGTCGCACTCCGGGACTCAACTCCCGCTGGGATGAGGCCGCCGGCGAGATCGTCCAGCATCACTACGTCGACCTCGGGATCGCGGCCGCGACGGATCGTGGGCTCATCGTCCCGATGATCCGCGACGCGGAGCAGTTGGCACTGATCGAGCTGGCGGACGCCGTGAGGAATCTCGCCGAGGTCGCGCGCTCGGGGAAGACCTCGCCGGCCGAGCTCGCCGGAGGTACCTTCTCGATCTCGAACATCGGCGTGTTCGGTGTCGATGCCGGCACCCCGATCCTGCCGCCGGGACAGTCCGGCATCCTCGCGGTCGGTGCCGTGCGTCGTCAGCCGTGGGAGTTCCGAGGAGAGATCGCCCTCCGGCAGGTCATGACGCTCAGCCTCTCGTTCGACCACCGGCTCGTCGACGGCGCAGAAGGTGCGCGCTTCCTCAAGGATGTCGCGGACATCCTCGAGGAGCCCGGTCGGGCGATGCTGCTCAGGTAGTCGCGCGCAACGCGGCTTCCGCCATCGCGGCCAGCACGGTCGCGGTGGCGGAGTGCCGTCGTGCCGCCGCGCGTGTGCTGTGCGGCGTGGAGTTGATGAGGCCGAAGCAGGCCTGGACGCGAAGGCGCAGCTCTTCCTGATCCGCCCCGCTCTCGCCCGCCGTGTGCAGGGGAGACAGGGTGTCCACCCACAGCTCGATGTAGGCACGTTGCAGGCGGCGGACGGCGGCCCGATCCGCTTCGGACAGGTGGGCGACGTCGCGGTCCTGCACCTGGATCACCTCGGCGTTCCCGAGGGCGAAGTCGACGTGGAAGTCGATCAGTCCGCGCATCCGCTCGTCCGGAGTCGGGGTGTTCTCCACCACCTGCCGCCCGCCGCTGACCAGGTGCTCGCTCACTTCGACCAGGACGGCGCCCAGCAATGCCTGCTTGCCGGCGAAGTGTCGGTAGACGGCCGGTCCGGACACGCCGACGGCGGCACCGATGTCTTCCAGGCTCACACCGCTGTATCCGCGCGCGGCGAAGAGCCGGGCGGCGGCGTGCAGGATCGCATCGGACCGTTCGGCCTTGGCGCGGTCTCGGGCGGTGACCGGGCTTGTCATCTCAGTTAATCCTCGCTAACCTGAAGCAACGGGTTAGTGCACACTAACCGAAAATGCCTGCACCGCGCCAGGGCATCGCCCGCGCGGACGTGAGTCGAGGAGGACATCACGATGCCCGCAACGCAGGAGTCCCTCGCGCACGAGCTGCGCGAGCGTCTCACGACCGCCGCGCGAGGCGGCCCCACCGCGTCGCGCGAACGCCATGTGGCCCGCGGAAAGTTGTTGCCGCGAGACCGGGTCGCACGAGTGCTCGACGAGGGCAGCCCGTTCGTCGAGATCGCTCCGTTGGCCGCCGACGGCCTGTACGGGGGAGACGCTCCGGGAGCCGGAGTCATCGCCGGCATCGGACTCGTCCACGGCCGCCACGTCATGGTGATCTGCAACGACGCGACGGTGAAGGGCGGCACGTACTTTCCGCTCACGGTCAAGAAGCACCTGCGCGCACAGGAGATCGCGCTCGAGAACCGGCTGCCGTGCCTCTACCTGGTCGATTCAGGCGGCGCCTTCCTTCCGAAACAGGACGAGGTGTTCCCCGACCGCGACCACTTCGGACGGATCTTCTTCAACCAGGCGCGGATGTCGGCCGAGAAGATCCCGCAGCTGGCCGCAGTTCTCGGCTCCTGCACCGCGGGTGGCGCGTACGTGCCGGCCATGAGCGACGAGACGGTCATCGTGCGCGGCCAGGGAACCATCTTCCTCGGCGGGCCGCCCCTGGTGAAGGCGGCGATCGGCGAGATCGTGACCGCCGAAGAGCTGGGCGGCGGAGAGCTGCATGCACGGCGGAGCGGTGTGGTCGACCATCTCGCGGAGGACGATGAGCACGCGCTCGAGATCCTGCGCGACATCGTCGCCACACTTCCGCCGCCGGCGGCCCCGGCGTGGGAGGTCGCGAGGACGCGACCGCCCTCCGAGACGACGTCGCTCTACGATGCGGTTCCGGTCGACGTGAACGCGTCATACGACGTGCACGAGGTCATCTCGCGTCTCGTCGACGGCGACACGTTCTTCGAGTTCAAACCGGAGTACGGCGCGACCCTGGTCACGGGGTTCGCCCGCCTGCACGGGCATCCCGTCGGCATCGTCGCGAACAACGGGGTCCTGTTCAGCGAATCCGCGCTCAAGGGCGCGCATTTCATCGAGCTGTGCGATCAGCGCGGCATCCCCCTGCTGTTCCTGCAGAACATCACCGGCTTCATGGTGGGGTCGGACGCCGAAGCGGGCGGGATCGCGAAGGACGGGGCCAAGATGGTCACCGCGGTCGCGACGACGAGGGTGCCCAAGCTGACGGTCATTATCGGCGGCTCCTTCGGAGCAGGAAACTACTCCATGTGCGGGCGCGCCTACTCGCCGCGGTTCCTGTGGACCTGGCCCGCGAGTCGCATCTCCGTGATGGGCGGCGCGCAAGCCGCATCCGTGCTCGCCACGGTGAAGGAGGACCAGCTGTCCGCACGCGGCGAGTCGTGGAGCGCCGAGGAGCGAGGCGAGTTCGAAGCGCCGATCCGCGAGCAGTACGAGCACCAGGGCGAGCCTTACTACGCCACAGCACGGCTGTGGGACGACGGCATCGTCGACCCCGCGCAGACCCGCGATCTGCTGGGGCTGGCGCTCGACGTCGTCGCCCGCAGTCCGCTGCCCGAACCGCGCTTCGGCGTCTTCCGGATGTGAGTGCCATGTCGTCACCGACCGTTTCCTTCCAGACCGTCCTCGTCGCGAATCGCGGCGAGATCGCGCGTCGCGTCATCCGCACGCTGCGCACCCTCGGAATCCGCAGCGTCGCCGTATACAGCGATGCGGACGTATCCGCTCCCCACGTGCGCGAGGCGGATGTCGCGGTGCGGATCGGTCCCGCTCCTGCGGTCGAGTCGTACCTGGACATCGATGCCGTGATCGCCGCCGCCCGGGCCGCGGGCGCGCAGGCGATCCACCCCGGATACGGGTTCCTGTCCGAGAGCGTCGGTCTCGCCGAGGCCTGCGCCGAGAGCGGCATCGTCTTCATCGGTCCGTCCGTCGACGCCCTGCAGATCATGGGGGACAAGGCGCGTGCTCGTGAGCATGTGCTGCGCTACGGGGTTCCCGTCGTCCCCGGCTTCGACGCCAAAGGGCTGTCCGATCTCGAGATCGCCGAGGAGGCTGATCGGGTGGGGTACCCGCTCCTCGTCAAGCCGAGCGCCGGCGGTGGCGGAAAGGGCATGGAGGTCGTCGCGGACGCCTCGGGTCTCCGGGCCGCACTCGCGTCGGCGCGTCGGGTCGCGGCATCCGCGTTCGGGGATGATTCCCTGATCCTCGAGCGGCTCATCCGCCGCCCCCGTCACATCGAGGTGCAGGTGTTCGGCGATGCGCACGGGACGGTCGTCGCCCTCGGCGAGCGCGAGTGCACCCTGCAGCGTCGTCATCAGAAGGTCATCGAGGAGGCACCGTCCGCGGGGATCCCCGCGCATACCCGCGAGCGCCTGCTGTCCGCCGCGGTGCTCGCCGCCGAGAGCGTCGAGTACGTCGGCGCCGGCACCGTGGAGTTCCTCATCGACGCCGATGCGCCCGACGAGGTCTTCTTCATCGAGATGAACACACGCCTTCAGGTGGAGCATCCCGTCACAGAGGAGGTCACCGGGCTCGATCTGGTCGCGCTGCAGCTGCGCGTGGCCGCGGGGCTCCCCGTGGACGTCACGCCGCGACTGCGGGGGCACGCGGTCGAAGCGCGCGTGTACGCCGAGTCACCCGAACGCGGCTTCCTGCCCTCGACGGGCACGATCCTCCTGTTCGATCCGCCGCCCGGCGTGCGCGTGGATTCCGCCGTCGAGACGGGGAGCGAGGTGACCGGGTTCTACGACCCGATGATCGCGAAGGTGATCGCCTTCGCTGATGATCGTGAAACCGCACTCGCCCGGCTCGACGAGGCTCTCGCCCGCACGGTGGTTCTGGGCGTCGAGACGAACATCGCCTTCCTCCGCACGCTCTGCTGCGACCCCCGGGTCGTCGCGGGCGACCTCGACACGGGCCTCATCGAAACGCTGCTGCCGCTCGCCGTCGTACGCCCCTCACCGGCACAGCTCGCGGCTGCGGCCGATGCCGTCGAGGTGCCGAGCGAGCCGAGACGCACGAGCGATCTGTGGCGCGAGCTTCCGGGCTGGCGGCTCGGGGCCGAGAACGCGGCTCCAGGAGACTTCGTCGCACTCACGGACGACGACGAGATGGTGGAGGCGCAATCGGCTCCCGGCGCGACTGCCCGGCATCCCCTGCGTGCCGCAGTGGACGCCGACGGGGCGGTGTGGGTCTCCGAGGAGGGCCGCACCGTCCGACTCCGCCCCATCGACCGGCGGCAGCGGATGCGGCGGCGGCTCGCCGCTCACGAGGCGGGGTCGGCGACGACCGAACCCGAGGGACGCGCGCCCATGCCGGGCAGCGTCGTCGCCGTGCTGGTCGCGGACGGGGATCCGGTCGCGGCCGGCGACCCGCTCGTCGCGATCGAGGCGATGAAGATGGAGCACCAGGTGCTGGCACCGTGCGATGGCGTGGTGCATCTGCTGGTTGCAGTGGGAGACCAGGTACGGCGTGACCAACCGGTCGCCCGCGTGACGACGGAGGAGAGCTGAACATGGAAGACCTGACCGAGGAGGAGCGCGAGCTCGCGTCGATGGTGCGCGAGTTCGCCGACACGGTGGTCGCGCCGCAATCGTACGAGGCCGACCGCACGCACACGCTGTCGATGGACGTCGTCTCGCAGATGGGTGATCTCGGCCTGTTCGGCCTGCCGTTCCCCGAGGAGTACGGCGGTCAGGGCGGCGACTACATGGCGCTCGGCATTGCGATCGAGGCGCTGGGGCGGGTGGACCAGTCGATCGCGATCACGCTCGAGGCCGGAGTGAGCCTCGGCGCCATGCCGATCTACCGTTTCGGTACCGAGGAGCAGCGCCAGGAGCTGCTTCCCGATCTGCTGGCGGGGCAAGCGCTGGCGGGCTTCGGCCTCACCGAGCCGGAAGCCGGCAGCGACGCGGGGGCGACCAGGACCACCGCGCGTCTGGAGGGCGATGAGTGGGTCATCGACGGCTCCAAGCAGTTCATCACCAACTCGGGAACCCCGATCACCCGCTTCGTCACGGTCACCGCGGTGACCGGGAACGAGAACGGTCGCAAGGAGATCTCCACGATCATCGTCCCGAACGGCACACCCGGGTTCACAGTCGAAGCTCCGTACGACAAGGTCGGGTGGAATGCGTCGGACACCCACCCGCTGACCTTCGACGGAGCGCGGGTTCCGGCATCGAACCTGCTGGGGGAGCGGGGGAGCGGCTTCCGCAGTTTCCTCAGCATCCTCGACGAGGGCCGTATCGCGATCGCCGCACTCTCCACCGGCGCGGCCGAGGGCTGCCTGGAGGCCGCCGTCGAGTACGCGAAGAGCCGGACGATCTTCGGCGCTGCGCTGAGCACGCGCCAGAACGCGCAGTTCACCCTGGCCCGCATGCGGGCGCGGGTGCACACCGCGCGGCTCGCCTGGCATCACGCGGCGCGGCTGCGGGATGTCGGGAAGCCGTTCGCGGAGGCGGCGGCGATCGCCAAGCTCGTCGGTGGGGAGGCCGCGATGGACAACGCCAGGGATGCCACCCAGATCTTCGGCGGAAACGGGTTCATGAACGAGTTCCCGGTCGCCCGCCACTATCGCGATTCGAAGATCCTCGAGATCGGCGAGGGCACGACCGAGGTGCAGCTGCTGGTCATCGCCCGCGGACTCGGACTCGCCGGGTAGCGTGGCGATATGACCACGCATGACATCCTCCAGAGGGGGCTGTACTACGAGGAGTTCGTCGTCGATGCCCGTTATCTGCACCGACCGGGGCGCACGGCGACAGAAGCCGACAACGTGCTCTTCACCACGCTCACGATGAACACGCAGGCGCTGCACCTCGACGCGGCATTCGCGGATGCGCAGGATCCGTTCCGCGCGCGACTCATGAACTCGATGTGGACGCTGTCGACGATGGTCGGCGCCTCGGTCGCGCAACTGACCCAGGGCACGCTCGTCGCGCAGCTCGGGTTCGGCGACATCGTCTTCCCGCACCCGCTCTTCGCCGGTGACACGCTCTATACCGAGAGCGTCATCGTCGAAAAGCGGATGTCGTCCTCACGCCCCGGCCAGGGCATCGTCAAGATCGCCCACACCGGACGCAATCAGGACGGCACCGTCGTGGCGACAGCGGTGCGGTCCGTTCTCGTCCACTGCCTCCCGGAAGGACTCGCGAAGTGACTTTCGATCTCGGGCCGGCGCTTCTGTTCTGCCCTGCGGACCGACCGGAGCGCTTCCGGAAGGCGCTGGAACGGGCGGACGCGATCATCCTCGATCTCGAAGATGCCGTCCTGCCGGAGGAGAAGGCTGCGGCACGCCGCAACGTGATCGACGCGGACATCGATGCCGCACGGGTCGTCGTGCGCGTGAACGCACCGGGAACCGAAGCGTTCACGGCCGATCTCGACGCACTCGCCGCGACGGACTTCCGCACGGTGATGGTGGCGAAGACGGAGAGTGCCGAGAGCCTCGATGCGTTCGATGAGCGGTACTCGCTGATCGCGCTGTGCGAGACCGCGCGCGGCATCCATGCCGCCGATCGGATCGCCGCGCACCCCCGGGTGACCGCGATGATGTGGGGCGCGGAGGACCTCGCGGCCTCCCTCGGCGGAACTTCGTCGAGGAATGCGGAAGGCGGCTATCGGGATATCGCCCGCTATGCCCGCGCTCGTGTCCTCCTCGAGTCCGGCGCTCAGGGCAAGGCGGCCATCGATGCCGTGCACATCGACATCGATGACGCCGAGGGGCTCCAGCGCGAGGCGATGGACGCCGTCGCATCGGGGTTCCATGCCACGGCCTGCATCCATCCGAACCAGGTGGCGCCGATCCGGGCCGCCTATCGTCCGGACGACGACACGGTGGCTTGGGCACGCGCGGTGCTCGGGGCTGCGGCGACGGAGCGCGGCGTGTTCCGTTTCGAGGGACGAATGATCGACGAACCCGTGCTCCGGCACGCGCGATCGGTCGTCTCGAGAGTCAGCTGATCAGACGACCTGTGACTCTTCGAGGAGTCGCAGGTATCCGGGTGCCGCCACGAAGCGGTGCGCGGACCCGTTGCGCAGGACCTCACCGTCGCGGGGAAGCGTACCGCCCGAGACATGATCGATCACAGCTCGGATCACGCCACCGTGCGCCACCACGAGCACCGATTCCGCCTGTGGGGCCGAGCGGCGTCGTGCTTCACGGGCGATCGCGTGGAGCGCCGTGATGGCACGTTCGCCGACCTGCTCCAGCGACTCCGCACCCGGGACCTCGGCGTGCCAGTCGCCGTATGTGGAGATGTAGTCCTCGACGAGCATGCCCTCGCCGTCACCGAACTCGCGTTCCCGGATGTCAGGGACCACGCCGACGACTTCGAGCCCGAGTCTGCCGGCGATGATCTCCGCCGTCTCCTTGGCGCGCAGCAGCGGGCTGGTGTAGACGGCGTGGTGCGTGCTCGAGGCAAGGCGCTCTGCTGCCCTTCGCGCGTCTTCTCGCCCGGTCTCGTTCAGCGGGATGTCGGTCGATCCCTGGATTCGTCGAGCGAGGTTCCAATCGGTCTGGCCGTGGCGGATGAGGGTGAGGTGGGTCACGAGAGCAGTTCCTGGAGTGCGGGGAGCACGTCGCTGGTGCCTGCGGCGATGGTGACATCGGCCCAGGGGTCCGCACGCGTCGGCTCGCGGTTGACGATGATCAGAGGGATGTTGCGGCGTCTGGCGCGCTCGACCAGGCGCACGCCGGAGTTCACGACGAGGGAGGAGCCGGCAACGATGAGGGCGGAGCTGGAGCGCAGCAGCGATTCCGCCGCACGGAATCGGTCCAGGGGGACGTACTCGCCGAAGAAGACGACGTCGGGTTTCAGCATGCCGCCGCACACGGTGCACTCGGGCACGATGAACCCTTCGGTGGATTCGGGGAGGACGTCGCCGTCCGGGGCGAGTGCCACGTTCTCCGGGATGGTGATCCAGGGGTTCCGCTCCTCGATCTGCACTGCGATGTCGCGGCGGTCGAAGACCTGCCCGCACTGCAGGCAGAACACGCGACGCATCGTGCCGTGCACTTCGATCACGTGCGAGCTCCCGGCCCGCAGATGAAGCCCGTCGACGTTCTGGGTGATGACGCCCGACACCTTTCCGGCGGCCTCGAGCTGCGCGAGCGCGAGGTGTCCCGCGTTGGGTTCGGCCCGCGCGAACGCGCGCCAGCCGAGGTGGCCGCCGACCCAGTAGCGTCGTCGTGCCGCCTCGTCGCCGAGGTAAGTCTGGATCGTCATCGGGTCGCTGCGGGTTCTGGCACCTTCGCCGCGGTAGGCGGGTATCCCCGAATCGGTGGAGATGCCGGCGCCGGTCAAGAGGGCGATGCGCCTGTCGCGCAGCAGCTCGGCGGCGTGGGCGATGGTGGCCGACAGCTCGGCGGTGTTCGAGACGCTCACAGGACCTCCTCGAGCAGTCTACGGCGTGGGGGTGGGACCGGGCCCCCGCGCAGCCCCTTGCAGGGCGTGGTCGTCGTTGAGGCAGGTGCGAGCAATGGCAGAGTGGATGCATGCGACTGGTGCCTGTGACCGAAGCCGACGATCCGCGCCTCGATGACTATCGCGGGCTCACCGACACGGCGCTGCGCACAGTCCGGGAACCGGCGGGCGGGCTGTACATCGCGGAGTCGACGAAGGTCATCGCCCGTGCGGTGGCAGCCGGGCACCGTCCGCGTTCCGTGCTGGTGCAGGAGCGCCGTGTGGACGACATCCGCGGGATCGTCGGCGAATTCGAGGTCCCGGTGTACGTCGTCCCCGATGATGTGGCCGAGGCGGTGACGGGTTTCGCCGTGCACCGCGGCACGATCGCGTCGATGCATCGGCCGGAGCTGCCGACGGTTCGACAAGTGATCGAGGGCGCCTCCGTGGTGCTGATCCTCGAGAACATCGGCGATCACACCAACGTCGGTGCCGCGTTCCGTGCGGCGGCGGGCCTCGGCGCGGATGCCGTGCTGGTGTCGCCGGGCGGCGCCGACCCGCTCTACCGGCGCAGCGTTCGAGTCAGCATGGGAACCGTGTTCCAGGTGCCATGGACCCGCATCACCGACTGGGATGAGGCCGTCGCAGACCTCCATGCCGCGCGCTTCGACATCGCGGCGCTGGCTCTGCGCGACGACGCCGTGTCACTCGATGCCTATGTGGCCGACCGCCCCGAGCGCGTCGCACTCGTCATGGGCTCGGAGGGCGACGGACTCTCCCGCACGGTGATGGACCGCGCCGACACGATCGTCACGATTCCGATGTCCGGCGGTGTCGACTCCCTCAACGTCGCCTCCGCCGCCGCCGTCGCGTTGTGGGCGGTGAAGGTCTGACCCGTGGTCAGTCGCGCTCCGGGAAGATGACAGGGGAGGGCTCGGGACGCTTCGCGGCCACGTTGTCGCCCGACGACTGGTGGCGCAGCCGACGCAGAACCCAGGGCATCAGGTGCTCGCGCGCCCACCCGAGGTCCTCGCTCCGCGCCTCGCGCCAGGTCCGCAGCGGGTAGGGCTCCGGTTGCATGGCCTCGAGGTCGTTCGGCACGTTCAGTGCACGGAGCACCATGCGCGCGACCTCGTGGTGGCCGAGCGCGTTGTAGTGCAGCCGGTCGTCGTCGAAGAACCGCATGTCCTGGACGACCTTCAGGGCCCACTGGTCCGCGACGATGCAGTCGTGGCGCTCGGCGATCGCGCGGATGTTCTCGTTGTAGATCGCGACCTTCCCGCGGAAGGCACGGAACACCGGCGTGAAACCCGTGTCGATGCCGGTGAACAGGAGGACGGCCGCTCCGGTCGATGACAGGCGCGCCACGGCATCCTCCAGCTGACTCGCGATGGCGTCGGGGTCGGTGCCCGGGCGGATCACATCGTTTCCGCCGGCGCAGATCGAGACGAGGTCGGGACGCAGTTCGACGGCCGGTTCGATCTGATCGGCGACGATCTGCGCGATGAGCTTGCCGCGGACGGCGAGGTTGGCGTAGGCGAAGTCGTCGACCTGGGCGGCGAGCACCTCCGCGACCCGATCGGCCCAGCCGCGGTGGCTGCCCGGGTGCGCCGGATCCGGGTCTCCGATGCCCTCCGTGAACGAGTCTCCGACGGCGACGAAACGTCGCCACGGGTGGGCGGTCTCGTTGGGGATGTACGGGGTCCGAGTCGAATCCTGGTCGGTCATCCAGCTCTCCTTCGCGAACGTCTGCGAGGCGGCGATGGCCGCAGCGCAGTGATCGAGCCTACCCGCAGGTGGGGTCCCGGGGGAGGGGCACGCGCGAGAAGCGCCGTACGTGCGACAGTGTCCGCAGCACCGATTATCGTGGAGTCGATGCTCTCTCCGTCCTTTCCCCAGCGTGCCCCTTGGGGAACCGCAAGCAAGCTGCGCGCCTGGCAACAGGAGGCGCTGGAACAGTACTTCGAAGCCGATCAGCGGGACTTCCTCGTCGCTGCGACACCCGGCGCAGGCAAGACCACCTTCGCCCTCACCCTCGCCGTGGAGCTCATGCGCATCGGCGAAGTGAACCGCATCATCGTGGTGGCGCCGACCGAGCACCTCAAGACGCAGTGGGCGGATGCTGCGGCGCGCGTGCACATCCGGCTCGACCCGCGATTCCGCAACAGCGACTGGGCGCCCGCACGTCACTATCACGGTGCCGTCGTCACCTACGCGCAGGTCGCCGCGAAGTCGTCGGTGCATCGGCATCTGACGGAAGACGCCAAGACACTCGTGGTTCTCGATGAGGTCCATCACGGTGGGGACGCGCTGAGCTGGGGCGACGCCATCCGCGACGCCTATGGCCCCGCGAAACGCCGACTGCTGCTCTCCGGAACGCCGTTCCGCAGCGACACGGCCCCGATCCCGTTCGTCGAGTACCACCCCGACGAATCCGGTGCTCGCGTCTCGCGCACCGACTACAACTACGGCTACGGTCGTGCCCTCGCCGACGGGGTCGTTCGCCCCGTGCTCTTCCACATGTACGCGGGCAAGATGCGCTGGCGCACCACCACCGGCGACGAACTCGAGACGCACCTGGGTCAGGACAACACGAAAGACGTGACGTCGCAGGCCTGGCGCACCGCGCTCGATCCCGAAGGCGAGTGGATGCCGGCCGTGCTGTCGGCCGCCGATCGCCGTCTGACCGAGATCCGCCACCACGTTCCGGATGCCGGCGGCCTCGTGCTCGCCACCGATCAGACCGTTGCGCGCGCGTACGCGAAGATCCTGCACAGCATCACGGGGCAGCAGCCGACGATCGTGCTCTCCGACGACGCGACCGCCTCGGAGCGCATCGAGAAGTTCAGCGCGAACGACTCCCGGTGGATGGTCGCGGTCCGCATGGTGTCCGAGGGGGTCGACGTGCCGCGTCTCGCCGTCGGCGTCTACGCGACATCGTCGTCGACCCCGCTCTTCTTCGCACAGGCGATCGGTCGATTCGTGCGGGCCCGTCGTCGGGGCGAGGCCGCCAGCGTGTTCCTGCCTCAGGTCCCCGTGCTCATGGGCCTGGCGAACGAGATGGACAAGCAGCGCGACCATGCGCTCGACCGGCAGTCGAAGGAAGAGGACGGACTCGACGACTCCCTGCTCGAGAGCGCCAACCGCGAAGAGGAGACCTCGGATGCGCTGACGCAGGAGTTCAGCTATCAGGCACTCTCCTCGGTCGCGCACTTCGACCGCGTCGTCTTCGAGGGCCAGGAGTTCGGGCAACTGGCCGAGCCCGGAACCCCCGAAGAGGAGGAGTTCATCGGTTTTCCGGGCCTCCTCGAGCCCGAGCACGTGCACGAGCTGCTCATGCAGCGCCAGTCGCGACAGTCCCGGCTGCGAGAGGCGCGCGAAGCCTCCACCGGGCCGACCGAGACGACGACGCTTCCTCCGCCCCTGCACCGCACGCTCAAGGAGCAGCGGCAGCTCCTGAACAGTCTGGTCGGCCTCTATGCCCGGCAGAAGGGTGAGCCGCATGGCGCCGTACACGCAGAGCTCCGGCGCATCTGCGGGGGACCGGCTGTGGCGCAGGCGACCGTGACGCAGCTGCAGTCGCGTATCGAGGTCCTGCGTAAGCGCGTACGCTCCTGAGCGATCGTTCGCGGTCCCGCTCGTCGGCGGTGCTTCGGATCCCCGAAATGCTGTCAATCCGCGTCTGAGCGAGGTCTCGTCGAGCCGCCGCGGCTAGCGTTGAACGGTTGCCCGCGCATCGGGCACCGTACACCTGGAGGATCCATGACAGCGCCCGCTGCTGCCGACCCGACCCCCGCCGATCGCCGGCGCTGGGCTCGCTATCTCGTGGAGGAGCGCGCCGAGGGCGCGGTCTATCAGAAGCTCGCGGCACGCCGCACGGGGGAGGAGCGGGATATCCTCCTGAGGCTCGCCGATGCCGAGCGCCGCCATGAGCAGCACTGGCTCGACCTTCTGGGCACGGAGCCTGCACGGCTGCCGCGTGCCGGCGTCCGCTCCCGGCTGCTCGGGTGGATGGCGGGCCGCTTCGGGTCCATCTTCGTGCTCGCGCTCGCGCAGAGCGCCGAGGCGCGTTCGCCCTACGACTCCGAGCAGTACGCGACCCCGGCGATGCGTGCCGACGAGAAGGTGCACTACGAGGTCGTCCGCGGACTCGCGGCGCGCGGGCGGAGACGCCTCTCCGGGTCCTTCCGCGCCGCGGTCTTCGGTGCCAACGACGGTCTCGTGAGCAACCTCGCGCTGGTGCTCGGCATCGGTGCGACCGGGGTCAGTTCCGGATTCGTCCTCTTCAGCGGGATCGCAGGGCTGTTGGCCGGCGCGCTGTCGATGGGGGCCGGGGAGTTCGTGTCGGTGCGTTCGCAGCGTGAGCTGCTGGCCGCGACGGAGGCGAATGAGGACGCTCATGCCGCAGCCGGTGACCTCGACATCGACGAGAACGAACTCGCGCTCGTGTACCGGGCGCGCGGCATGGACCAGGAGGAATCGCTGTCGCGCGCGCGACGCATCGTCTCGGCAGCGCAGGCGGGCGTCAGTCGTGCGGCGACCGGCCCTGTGAACATCCAGGCCGGAGACGATCACGAGATCGTCGGAAGCGACTGGACAGCGGCGATCTCGAGCTTTCTTCTGTTCGCCTCTGGAGCGGTCATCCCGGTCCTGCCCTGGATCTTCGGCCTCCAGGGCGCCACGGCGATCATCGTCGCCCTGGTCCTGGTCGGCATCGCACTGTTGAGCACCGGGGCGATGGTCGGCGTGCTCTCGGGCGGCCCGCCTCTGCGCCGAGCTCTCCGCCAACTCGCGATCGGTTTCGGTGCCGCAGCGATCACCTACGTCCTGGGCCTGGTCTTCGGCGTCGGCGCGGTCTGAGTCTGGAGCGCACACCACGGGGCCGGCCGACGATCCGGCCCCGTGGGGTTGCCCCATGCAGCGAAGAAGGCCCCGGATCCATGGATCCGGGGCCTTCTTCTTCTTGTGCGCGGAGGGGGACTTGAACCCCCACGCCCTTACGGGCACTACGACCTCAACGTAGCGCGTCTACCATTCCGCCACCCGCGCAGGTTTTGGATGATCGTTGCCGACCGAAGAATGACATTACCACGTTCCCCGCGGCCTCTCGAACCGAGCGGTACGCCCGGGCGTGGCTCGCCGTTTCGATAGCCTTGAGCACATGACCGATCCCTCTCTTCCCGAGGTCGTGCGCATCGCGAGCGACCTCATCCGCTTCGACACATCCAACTTCGGTGGAGGGAATGCGAAGGGCGAGCGCGAGGCCGCGGAGTACGTGGGCGCCTACCTCGAGAGGCTCGGACTGGAGGTCGAGTACTACGAGCCGATCGAGCGCCGCACCAACGTGATGGCTCGTGTTCCGGGCCGTGATCGGAGCAAACCGGCACTCGTCGTGCACGGACACCTCGACGTCGTGCCGGCGATGGCGGACGACTGGAGCGTCGACCCGTTCGCCGGTGTCGTCCAGGACGGGATGCTGTGGGGGCGCGGCGCCGTGGACATGAAGAACATGAACGCGATGATCCTCACCTCCGTCGCGGAGATCCTCCGGGCGGGCGAGCAGCCGGAGCGTGACCTGATCCTGGCGTTCTTCGCCGATGAGGAGAACGGCGGTGTCGAGGGTTCGGCGCTCGTCGTGCAGAATCGCCCGGAGTGGTTCGCGGGGGCCACAGCCGCGATCAGCGAGGTCGGAGGTTACTCGATCACCGTGGATGACCGGCGCGCTTACCTGCTGCAGGTCGGCGAGAAGGCGCTGATCTGGATCCGCCTGGTGGCGAAGGGGCGTGCGGGTCACGGCAGCCGCCTGCACGACGACAATGCCGTGACGAAGCTCTCAGAGGCCGTCGCAGCGATCGGACGCACGCGCTGGCCGATCCGTCTCACGCCGACGACCACGGCACTGTTGGAGGGCCTGAGCGCGCTCAGCGGGCGCAGCGCGGACGATCCCGATGCCCTCGCCGCCGCCGCGGGGCCCGCCGAGGCCTTCCTGCGGTCCTCGTTCCGAACGACGACGAACCCCACCGCCCTCACCGCCGGCTACAAGCACAACGTGATCCCAGAGCGTGCCGAGGCGCTCATCGACGTGCGGGTCATCCCGGGCACCGAAGACGATGTCCTGGCCGAGCTCCAGCAGATCGTGGGCGATGAGATCGTCATCGAGACGGTCGTCCGCGACATCGGGATGGAAACGCCGTTCGAGGGTGAGCTCGTGGAAGCGATGGTCGCCAGCATCGGCCGTCACGACCCCGGGGTTCCCGTGATCCCGTACCTGCTGGGCGCCGGCACAGACAACAAAGCGCTGGCCTTCCTGGGCATCACCGGCTACGGGTTCGCCCCGTTGAAGCTCCCCGCCGAACTGGACTTCACAGGAATGTTCCACGGAGTAGATGAGCGCGTCCCCGTAGAATCGCTTGTCTTCGGCCAGCGCGTGCTGGCCGATCTGCTGCGCACGTACTGAGCGCCGCCCGCTCCGTGCCCTCACAACACCGAAAGCCTCTTCATGCACCTGCTCGAAGCACTGATCCTGGGCGTCGTCCAGGGACTCACCGAGTTCCTCCCCATCTCCTCCAGCGCCCACCTGCGCATCCTCGGAACGTTCCTCCCGTCGGGAGAAGACCCCGGGGCGGCATTCACCGCGATCACGCAGATCGGCACCGAGGCGGCGGTGGTCGTCTTCTTCTGGCGTGACATCGTGCGCATCATCGGCCAGTGGTTCCGCTCGCTCGTCGGCAAAGCCCCCCGCAACGACCCCGATGCGCGGATGGGCTGGATGATCATCATCGGCAGCATCCCGATCGTGGTGCTCGGGCTGCTCTTCCAGGACCAGATCGAGACCGTGCTCCGCTCGATGTGGATCGTCGCGATCATGCTCATCGTCTTCGGCATCCTGCTCGGTGTCGCCGACTACGTGGGGGCGAAGCGCCGCAAGCTCGACGATCTGACCTATCCGCACGGCGTCGCCTTCGGTTTCGCGCAGGCGCTGGCGTTGATTCCCGGGGTCTCCCGATCCGGCGGCACGATCACGATGGGTCTGTTCCTCGGCTATGAGCGCGCCGCTGCTGCGCGCTACGCCTTCCTGCTCGCGATCCCCGCCGTGTTCGGCAGCGGCTTCTACCAGGTCTTCAAGAGCTGGGACGAGCCGTCGTTCTTCTCGTTCGGCGACACTCTCGCAGCGACCGGCATCGCGTTCGTCGTGGCGCTCGGCGTCATCGCGTTCTTCATGAACTGGATCTCGAAGCGCAGCTTCCTGCCGTTCGTCATCTACCGGATCCTGCTCGGCACGGTGCTCCTGGTCCTGCTCGGCACCGGTGTGATCGCGGCCTGACCCGGCTCAGCGTTTGCGATCTCCCGGGCCGTCGTCGCGGCGGCGGAGATACCGTTCGAACGCCTGCGCGATCGCATCGCCCGACGCCTCGGGGGAATCCCACGTGTCGCGCGTGCGCTCGAGCTGACGGATGTACTCGGCCATGTCTTCGTCTTCCGACGCGGCCGCGTCGATCGAAGCCTCCCAGGTGGCGGCCTCTGTGCGCAGCGTCTGGCGGTCCACGTCGGCGCCGGTCAGTTCCTCGAGCCGGTCGAGCAGTGCGAGAGTCACCTTCGGCGATGGCGTGGCGGACGCGACGTAGTGCGGCACGCTGGCCCACAGGCTGGCGGTGGGGATCCCTGCGTTCTCGGCGAAGTGCTCGATCACGGACAGGATGCCGACGGGCCCCTCGTAGAGCGAGCGCTCGAGGTCGTGTGCTTCCCGCACCTGCTCGTTCTGGCTGGAGGCGAAGATCGAGATCGGCCGCGTGTGCGGGACGTCCGAGAGCATCGCGCCGAGGGTGACGAGTCCGGTGATGTCATCGCGCAGAGCCACGTCGATGAACTCCGAGGCGAACGCCTGCCAGGTGCGGGCGGGTTCGGCGCCCGTGAGCAGCCAGAACTCGGGTCCTGGCCCCGGGTCGCGCGGGCGCCAGAGGCCCGCTTCCGGCCACGTCAGCTGACGGCGGCCCTCGGCATCCATCCGACTCGACGGGCGCGTGTACTGGTAGTCGAAGAAGAGTTCGGGATCGACGGAATGCACGAGGTCGTACTCCGACGACGCCCGCAGCGCCTCGATTGCGCCGCTCGCCGCTTCACCCGCATCGTTCCAGCCGTCGAAGGCGGCGATGACGATGCGCTGACCGAGAACATCCATCGAGGGCTCCCTTCGAGATCGTGGACGATATCCCTCCAGGCTAGTCCGCGACGGCGGGATGCGGGCGGCACCCCGGCTAGCATGGGTTCAGTGAGCAGAAAGCCCAGCGCGGTCCTGTGGGACATGGATGGAACACTCGTCGACACCGAACCGTATTGGATGGCGGCCGAGACGGCACTGGTCGAATCCTTCGGCGGATCGTGGAGCCACGAGGATGCGCTGCAGCTCGTCGGAAGCGGATTGCTCGACAGCGCGGTGATCCTGCAGGGCGCCGGTGTCGCGATGGAAGCGGAGGCGATCGTCGACCACCTCACCGATGCCGTTCAGGAATCGCTCCGCAGCCAGGGCGTCCCGTTCCGGCCAGGCGCCCGCGAACTCCTCCGAAACCTCCGAGAGGCCGGCATCCCGACGGGTCTCGTCACGATGTCGCTGCGGAGGATGGCGCTGAGCGTCGTCGATCTGATCGAGTTCGACGCGTTCGACATCGTCGTCGCCGGGGATGATGTCGACAACCCGAAGCCGCATCCGGAGCCCTATCTGCAGGCGGCGGCACTCCTCGACGTCGACATCGCCGACGTCATCGTCATCGAGGATTCGCCGACGGGCGTCCGCGCCGGCCTCGCGTCGGGCGCGCTGACTCTCGCCGTTCCGCACATCGTGCCGCTCGACCATCTGGGCGCCCACGAGCTGTGGCCGACCCTCGCCGGCAGGAACGCCGGTGACCTCACCGACCTCTTCGACAGCATCAACGTCGCGACGGGAGCATCCTGATGACCGATAGCCGCGTTCCGAGGCCGAGTGGTCCGTTCCGTCCGGGCGATCGCGTGCAGCTGACCGGCCCCAAGGGCCGCCTGCACACGGTGACGCTTCGCGAAGACGGAGAACTGCACACGCACCAGGGCGTGCTGCGCCATCGTGACCTGATCGGCCTTCCCGACGGCTCCGTCGTGGCCAACAGCTCCGGCCACGACTACCTGGCTCTCCGCCCGCTGCTGAGGGACTTCGCGATGTCGATGCCGCGGGGCGCGGCGATCGTGTATCCGAAGGACGCGGCGCAGATCGTGATGCAGGCCGACATCTTCCCCGGGGCGACAGTGGTCGAGGCCGGAGTCGGCTCCGGCGCGCTCTCCCTCTCCCTCCTGCGGGCCGTCGGCCCGGCGGGCAACCTGATCTCGTTCGAGCGACGCGAGGACTTCGCCGATGTGGCTCGCGGCAACGTCGAGACGTTCTTCGGCGAGCACCCCGACACCTGGCGCGTCGTCGTGGGCGACCTCGTCGAATCGCTCCCGAGCGAGGTGCAGGCGGGCACCGTCGATCGTGTGGTGCTGGACATGCTCGCTCCCTGGGAGTGCATGGACGCTGTCGCCGATGCGCTCACCCCCGGCGGCGTGGTCCTCTGCTACGTGGCCACCGCGACGCAGCTCTCCCGCGTGGCGGAGTACATCCGCGGTACCGGACTCTTCACCGATCCCGATGCCTCCGAGACGATGGTCCGGGGCTGGCATGTCGAGGGGCTCGCCGTGCGCCCCGACCACCGCATGGTCGCGCACACCGGGTTCCTGCTGACGGCGCGGCGGCTCGCGCCCGGGGCCATCGCGCCTTCGGTCAAGCGGCGTGCCTCCAAGAGCAGCTACGGCGACGAGGATGTCGAGGCGTGGACCCCCGGAGCCGTCGGCGATCGCGAGATCAGCGACAAGAACCTGCGCAAGCGCGCGAGAGAGGCCGAGAAGGCCGCCGAAGGGGCGCGCCTTGCTGCGGCCTCGCGCGATTCCGGGCACGCGACGGAATAGACTGGAGCGCGTGCGTAAAACGTCCGCCGTTCTGGCCTCCCTCAGCCTTGCCGTCCTCGCTCTGACCGGCTGCACCGCCGTGGCGCCCGAGAGCGACGCCGCCTGCGATCGCGGGGCCGGGTCGACCGATATCCGCGACGCGGTGACCGTCGAGGGCGACGTAGGGTCGACTCCGGATGTCAGCGTCTTCAGCCCGCTGCACCTCACGAAGACGGCGTTCGCCGACGCGACGGTGGGCGATGGTCGGAAGATCCTCGACAACTCGCAGGCACTCGTGGTGGAGCTCTCGATCTTCAGCGGTGAGACCGGCAAGCAGGTCTACGCGACTTCCTACGACGAGTCCAAGGGGCAGGTCTCCACGGCCGATTACTGGGCGACGCAGTCGCCCGGACTCGAGTCGGTGTTCTCGTGCGCGACCGCGGGGTCCCGGATCATCGCGGCCCTCACCCCGGAAGACTTCGGCGCCAACAACCTCCAGGGCTTCGGTCTCGAGGCCGACGACAACGCGGTGTTCGTCATCGACGTGGTCGATGTCTTCCTCTCCCGCGCCGAGGGTTCCCTCCAGTTCAACGATGCGAAGGGTATGCCGACGGTGGTGCGCGCCCCCGATGGCACGCCCGGGGTCATCATTCCCGACAGCGCTGCACCGACGGAGCAGGTGGTGCAGACCCTCATCAAGGGTGATGGTGAAGAGGTCGAAGCGGGCCAGATCCCCCTTCTGAACGTGATGGCCGTGGGCTGGGACGACAAGAAGGTCATCAACAGCACCTGGGGCCAGGGACCGACGGGCGATCTCTCGACCTCGGCTCCGACCGTTGCGGAGGCTCTCGTCGGCAAGACCGTGGGCTCGCAGATCCTCGTCGTGACTCCCGCCGGTGACGGCGGCCCTGCCGTCGCCTACGTGGTCGACATCCTGGGCGCAGTCACGGCGCCGACGCAGTGATGGCCAGCCGGATCCCCGCGGAGGAGCGCCTGACGAATCTCGTCGTGGCGCTGATGGCCACGGAGATCGGGCTGACCAAGCAGCAGATTCTCGACAACGTCTCGGGGTATCGGCAGCGGGCGGACGCGGGCACCCGATCCGACGCGCTCGAGAAGATGTTCGAGCGCGACAAGGACGAGCTGCGCACCCTCGGCGTGCCGATCGAGACGATCGGGGATGCCGCCGATCCGAATGACCTCAGAGAAGCTCGTTACCGTATTCCGCAGGCGGAATACGACTTGCCCAGCGACATCGAGTTCTCCGCCGCCGAACTCGCGGTGTTGCGGCTCGCGGGCAGCGTGTGGAGTGCGGAGTCCGTCTCGGGCGACGCGCAGTCGGGGGTTCGGAAGATCCGTGCGCTGGGGATCGATGGCGACGAGCCGATCATCGGATTCGCTCCGCGGATCACCGCCCGCGACGCCGCTTTCGCACCTCTCCAGGACGCGATCGAGAGGAGTCGCGTCGTCACCTTCGACTACTTGAAGCCGGGCGAGGACGCACCACGGCGACGAAGGATCCGCCCGTTGGCGCTGGTCGACTACGAGGCCCGATGGCATGTGTTCGGCATCGATGTGGATGTCGAGGAGGACCGCACGTTCCTGCTCAGCCGGATCGTGGGCGCCGTCGAGGTGAGCACGACGACCTTCGACTCCGCGCTCCGAGACGGAGCGGGGGAGCGGGCCCTTGCCGGTCTGGAGCGAGTCGCTGCTGCGAACTCCGCACTGCTGGAAGTGACGCCCGGCACCGAAGCTGCGCTGCGGCTCGGACGACGTGCGACAGCTGCGCCGCAGGGGATCCATGTGCCATTCGTGGACCTGCACATCTTCGCCGACGAGCTCGCCTCCTACGGACCGGAGGTCCGGGTGGTCGAACCGGCCGCGCTGCGCGACGCGGTCATCGACCGGCTCCGGGCGGTCGTCGACGCGCACACAGATCGGGCGGAGGCATCATGAGTGCGAAGTCCAAGCCGCTCCTCGCGGCCGATCGTGTCCGTCTCTACCTCACTCTCGTGCCGTACCTGCTCGAGCACGGTCAGGTTTCTCTGGCCGAGGCTGCTGAGGAGTTCGGCGTGACGCCGCAGGAGATGCGCGGGATGGTCGAGAAGCTGACCGTGATCGGGCTCCCCGGGGAGTCCGGCTACTGGCAGCAGCCGCAGGAGATGTTCGACATCAACTGGGACCTGCTCGACCTCGAAGACGTCATCGAGATCACGAACGACGTGGCCCTGCGTCGAGTCCCACGCTTCACCGCGCGAGAGGCGGCAGCGTTGCTCGCCGGACTGCAGATGGTCGCAGCAGTGCCGGCGGTCTCCGACTCGGGCCTCGTCGCCGGCCTCATCTCCAAGCTGTCCCGCGGCGCAGCCGACGCGCCCGCCGAGGTCGTCGTCGCCCCGAGCGCCGTCGACGAGGTCCGTGAAGCGGTCGCGCGAGGCCTGCACGACGGCGTCGCGATCGCCTTCACCTATCAGGCCCCGGATGCCGCGCCGACGACCAGAACGGTCGATCCGATGCAGATCCTCATCACCAACGGCCAGTGGTACCTGCAGGGCTGGTGCCACATGCGGCAGGCGATGCGGACGTTCCACCTCGACCGCGTCAGCGCGCCGACCCTCACCGAGATTCCGATCGCCCACGGCGGCGAACACGTCCCTGAGGCGTTCGCCGGTCTCGACGACGAGCGCGAAGTCACCGTGCGCGTGCCGGAGCGGCTCGCGCCCCTGTTGAGCGGCTTCGTTCCCACCGGGCAGCCCGATGTGGTCGACGGCGCGGTGACCACCACGCTGCACCTCGCCGATCCTCGTGGCGTCAAGCGGCTCGCCGGGCGATTCGGCGGCGCGATGGAGGTGCTGGAGCCGGGGATCGCCCGATCCGCGACCAAGGATTGGGCCGCGTCGGGACTCGCGCTGTATCGCCGACCCGATATATCTCAGAGATCTGTAGACTGAACCGAACGCTCATCGACGACGGGAATCCTGACATGTTCGCTGGAATGCAAGGCTGGCACCTCCTCATCGTGCTCGCCGTGATCCTCCTTCTGTTCGGTGCCGCCAAGCTGCCGGCTCTGGCGAAGAGCATGGGCCAGTCCGCCCGCGTCTTCAAGGGTGAGATGAAGGCGATGAAGGACGACGATGCGTCTCGCGCCGACTCGACCGTCGCCGAACCCACGTCGGTCAAGGACTCGGGCGCAGACCCTGAGACTCCGCCTCGCGCCTGACCGGCCGTGGCAGCCATCGAACCGACCGTGATGCCGAAGGCGGATCGGGATCGGCGGATGTCGCTCGGCGCGCATCTCGTCGAACTGCGCAAGCGTCTGATGTACGCAGCGCTCGCTCTGGTCGTGGGCATGGTCGTGGCGTTCATCGTCGCCGACCCGGTCATCCACTTCATCACGGAGCCCATCCGCATCATCACCGAGAAGCGCGGTGATGACTTCAGTGCGCTCAACTTCGGCACGGTGACCGCCGCGTTCGACATGCGGATGCGGATCGCTTTCTCCATCGGCCTGTTCATCTCGGCGCCAGTCTGGCTATGGCAGGTCTGGGCGTTCATCATGCCCGGCCTGACCCGCAAGGAGATCAGGTACACCGTCGGTTTCGTCGTCGCCGCAGTCCCTCTGTTCTTCGCCGGTTGCTATCTGGGCGTCATGATCATGCCGCACGTGATCGAGCTGATGTGGAGCTTCACGCCGGACGGCGCGACCAACTTCTACTACGCGCAGGAGTACTACGACTTCGTCTTCAAGCTGATGATCGTCATCGGTGTCTCGTTCGTGCTGCCGGTGTTCCTCGTCGCGCTGAACCTCGCCGGCGTCATGTCGGGCAGGGCGATCCTCAAGGGGTGGCGCATCGCGATCATCATCGCGACGGTGTTCGCGGCGCTCGCGACCCCGGCCGCCGACGTGGTCAGCATGCTGATGCTCGCCGGCATCCTGATCGTCCTGTTCTTCGCCGCCGCCGGCCTCTCCCTGCTGTTCGACCGACGCAAGCGCAAGCGCGACGAGGCGACCGGGCTGTTGCCGGACCCGGCATGAGCTCGCCCTCCGACCGGTACGCGCAGGCGCAGCAGGCAGCGGAGCACCCGGAGTCCTCAGCATTCGCCGCACTGCAGAAGTTTCAGCTCGATCCGTTCCAGGTCGCGGGATGCCACGCGCTGGAGAACGGCCGCAGCGTGCTGGTGGCGGCGCCGACGGGGGCAGGGAAGACCATCGTCGGCGAGTTCGCGATCCATCTCGCGATGCGGACGCCGAACGATAAGGCGTTCTACACCACGCCGATGAAGGCGCTCTCGAACCAGAAGTTCCGCGAGCTGGTCGAGGTGTACGGAGCAGATCAGGTGGGTCTGCTCACGGGCGACACCAACATCAACGGCAATGCGCGCATCGTGGTCATGACCACCGAGGTGCTGCGGAACATGATCTACGCCGACTCCGCCGCGCTCAACGATCTGCGCTACGTGATCATGGATGAGGTCCACTACCTCGCGGACCGTTTCCGGGGTGCCGTGTGGGAAGAGGTCATCATCCACCTGCCTCAGCGGGTGCGGCTGGTCTCGCTGAGCGCCACGGTCTCCAACGCCGAGGAGTTCGGCGACTGGCTCGACACGGTGCGGGGTGACACCGACGTCATCGTCTCCGAGATCCGGCCGGTGCCGCTGGAGCAGCACGTCCTCGTCCGCGATGATCTTCTCCCTCTGTTCGACGATCGCGCGGGTATCGCGACCGCGCAGGTGAACCAGGAGTTGATGCGGATCCGTTCGTCGACCGGGTCGAACTACGACAACAACCGGCAGGCGCAGTCGTATCGCAGCGATCGTCACGCCGGGCGTCAGGCGAAGCGCCCGCCGCGCGGCGGTCGACGACCCGTCCGCGCCTCCAACGCCCGCCGGATCGAGCGGATGGATCGCCCCGAGGTCGTGCATCTCCTCGAGCGGGCGAACCTCCTCCCAGCGATCTTCTTCATCTTCAGCCGCGTGGGGTGCGACGCCGCGGTGCAGCAGGTACGGCGCTCCGGCCTTCGGCTGACCTCCCCCGAGGAGCGGGCGGAGATTCGCTCCCTCGTAGAGGACCGGACGCGCACCCTCCAGGACGAGGACCTCGACGTGCTCGGCTACTGGGAGTGGCTCGACAACCTCGAGCGCGGCGTCGCCTCGCACCACGCGGGTCTGCTGCCGGCGTTCAAGGAGGTCGTCGAAGAGCTGTACCGACGCAAGCTCATCAAGGTCGTCTTCGCGACGGAGACTCTGGCCCTCGGCATCAACATGCCCGCCCGCACGGTCGTTCTCGAGAAGATGGAGAAGTTCAACGGCGAGGCCAGGGTCGCGATCACCTCGGGGGAGTACACCCAGCTCACCGGCCGCGCCGGCAGACGCGGCATCGACGTCGAGGGTCACGCGGTCGTGCAGTGGACCGAGGGGATGGACCCGCAGGCCGTCGCCGCGCTGGCGTCTCGACGCACCTATCCACTGAATTCGAGTTTCCGGCCCACCTACAACATGGCCGTGAATCTGATCGACATGTTCGGCAAGGCCAGGGCCCGACAGATCCTCGAGTCGTCCTTCGCACAGTTCCAGGCCGATCGCTCGGTCGTCGGGCTGGCGCGCCAGGTGCGTGAGGCCGAGGAGTCGCTGGCGGGCTACCTGAGTTCGATGACCTGCGAGCACGGGGATTTCGCCGAGTACGCCGCGATTCGCCGGGAACTCAGCGATCTCGAGAAGAAGAATCGCCAGGACTCCCAGGCGCCGCGGGCGTCGCGCGACAAGCGGATGAAGCGCATCCAGACCCTGCGCACGCAGATGCAGCGCCACCCGTGCCATCGCTGCCCCGATCGGGAAGCGCACGCGCGCTGGGCGGAACGCTACTGGAAGCTCAAGCGACAGACCGACCGGATCCGGCGCCAGATCGAGACTCGTACCGGGACGGTGGCGCGCGTTTTCGACCGTGTCGTCGAGGTGCTGGAGACACTCGACTATCTGACGGAGGTGGACGGCGAGACGACACTGACGGAGGCCGGCCGTACGATGCGTCGGATCTACGGAGAACGCGATCTGCTCGTCGCCGAATCGCTGCGGCAAGGACTCTGGGCGGGTCTCGATGCCCCCTCTCTCGCAGCGATGGCGTGCTGCCTCGTGTACGAGCCGCGACGTGACGAAGCGAACTCGGGGGAGCGCGGCCTCCCGCGCGGTGCATTCCGCGTGGCATATGAGAAGACGACCACGCTCTGGGCCGAACTCGACGACCTCGAGCAGGATCATCGTCTGCCGGGAAGCGAACCGCTCGCGGCCGGACTCGCGGGTGCGATGCATGCGTGGGCTCGCGGCGGCATGCTCGACCGGGTGCTGATCGACGCGGACATGGCCGCGGGAGACTTCGTGCGCTGGGCGAAGCAGACCATCGACCTCCTCGATCAGCTGTCCATCGTGGCTGAGGATGCGGCTGTCGCCCGCACCGCCCGCAGTGCGCTCGACGGCGTGCGCCGCGGCATCGTCGCCTACTCGTCGATGTGATGATGGCGCCGACATCCGCGGAAGCCGCTGCGCCCGAGCGCGCCCCCTTGCCTCTGTGGGCAGCGGTCCTCGCCGCCGCGCTCGGGGCTCTGCTGATGAACTTCTCCTACCCGGGCGCCGCGGTCTGGGCTCTCGCGTTCCCCGCGACCGCACTCCTGCTCGTCGCCCTGATCGGCCGCCGTTTCGGGGGTGCGCTTCTGGTGGGGTCGGTCTACGGCATCCTCTTCTTCGCGCTTCTGGTCTCGTGGACGTCCCGCTACCTCGGGCCGGTTCCCTGGGCAGCGCTCAGTGTCGTCGAAGGCGGCCTCACTGCCGTGGCCCTCGTGCCGATCGCGCTGGCCTACCGATGGCTGCCTCGCGCCTTTCCCGGCACTGCAGGACGCATTCTGGGGCTTCCCCTGGTCGTCGCGGCGCTGTGGGTCGGGCGGGAGCTGTTCGTCGGCTCCTGGCCGTACGGAGGGTTCCCCTGGGCGCGCGTCGGGATGAGTCAGGCCGAGAGCCCCCTGGCGCCGATCTCATCGTGGTTGGGAGTGAGTGGTCTCAGCTTCGTCATGGTGCTGCTGGTGGCGATGCTGATCGAAGTGGTCCGCCTCCGGGCGTGGCGTCGTCCGCTCGTCCTGCTGGTGCCGACGGGACTCGTGGTCATGATGCTCTTCACCCCGCTCTTTCCGACCGCGTCTTCGGGGTCTATGACGATCGCCGCGGCTCAGGGCAACGGACCGACCGGCTATTTCGACGAGCGCGAGCCGTTCTCCGTGATCCAGGCGCAGACGGAGGCGACTGCGCCGCTCTACGGTGAAGACGTCGATCTCGTGGTGTGGCCGGAGGGCTCGCTGGACGCTGACCCGTTCGAGAACGAGGCGATCGCCCGCAGGATGACTCTCGTGTCGAATCGGATCGATGCGCCGCTGCTCGCTAACGCGGCGACGGCACGGGACGGTCTCTACTTCAACACCTCGATGCTGTGGACGGCCGACGGTACGGCCACGCAGATCCACGACAAGAGGCACCCCGTCCCGTTCGGCGAGTACGTGCCGGACCGGCCGTTCTTCAACGCCCTCGCGCCCGATCTGATCGGCCTGATCCAGCGGGAGTACACGCCCGGTTCGAATCCGCCGATCGTCGAGGTCGGGGGAGTGCCGGTCGGACTCGCCATCTGCTTCGACGTCATCTACGACGATGTGATCCGAGAAGGCCTGAACGACGGCGCCGAGGTGCTGGTCTTCCAGACCAACAACGCCGACTTCCGGGGCACCGACGAGAACCTCCAGCAGCTGTCCTTCGCCAGGATGCGCGCCATCGAGACAGGGCGCAGCGTCGTCAACGTGTCGACCGTCGGCACCAGCCAGGTCATCCGGGCGAACGGGTCTACCGTCACGAGCCTGGACGCAGGAGAGGCCGGAGCACTGCTCGAGGATGTCGAGCTGCGTTCCGGCCTCACGGCGGGGGTCGTCCTGGGCCCCTGGATCCAGCAGTTCCTGCTGTGGGGCGGTCTGGGCGCGCTGCTCCTCGGGTGGTGGCGCGCCCGGGGCGTTATGCCCCGATCTTCTCTCGGGTAGGGTCTTCGCCGGCGCCTCGGCGTGCGCGGATGAAGGCGAGGCGCTCTTCGAGCAACTCCTCGAGTTCCGCGCGGGTACGGCGCTCCATGAGCATGTCCCAGTGGGTGCGAGCGGCCTTCTCGTCGCTCGCTTCGAGCGTGACGGCCTGGCCGTCGACGTTCAGGCGTGCTTCGGCGCCACAGGCGCGGCACTCCCAGGTCTGGGGCGGTTCGGCGTCCGCCGCGAACATGAGGTTCGTGACGTGGCCGCAGGTGTCACAGGTGTAGGTGGTCTCACGGCGCTCCATGAAAACGACGCCCTCTTCGCTCTGTAGGCTCTGGGCGCCGAGTCGGATGCCGCGCAGGCTGCGATCTGCCATTTTGTGGTCCTCTCGTCGCTGTCAGGTATAACGCTCCAGCCTGTGCGCTTCATCCACGCGGGCGACTTCTCGGCGCGATTCACAGCGGAATCCCAGCGCCGGAGGTTAAGGGGCGCGTCGGGTGCTACTCCGCAGCGAGGGCCCGAAGTGCGACGTCAGCACGATCCGAGACGATGCCATCGACTCCCGCAGCCACGAGGCGGCGCATGTCGCCGGCGTCGTTGACGGTCCAGACATGTATCTCGACGCCGAGGCGGTGGGCCGCGCGGACGAGCGCGGGGGTGAGCACCGTGAGAGCTCCGTGTCGCTCTGGAATCTGCAGCGCGTCGATTTCGCGGAGGACACGCGCGGGGGAGAGGCGGAGTGCGGACAGCGCACGCAGTGCCGCGATCGTCCGGCTTCCGCCGGATGTCGCAGGCCGAAGTGAGGCGCCCGCCCGCAGGACGGACGCGACCGCCGCACGGCGGTTCGCGTCCGAGAAACTCGTGACGAGCACGCGGTGGGTGTCTTCGGCGAGGATCGGCCCGAGTGGGTCGACGGCAGTCGGCGTCTTCACATCGATGTTGAAGCGGACCTCGGGAAAGGAGTCGAGCGCCTCCGCGACAGTGAGCAGCCCGCCGTGGGCGGAGAAGATCTCTCGCAGTTCTCGCGTGCGGACCTCACGTACCGCTCGGGTGTCGCCGACCAGCCGCTCGAGCGTCGAGTCGTGGAACAGCACCACGTCGCCGTCCGCCGTCACCTGACAGTCGGTTTCGATGTACTCGACGCCCGCAGCATGGGCGGCGGCGAATGCCACGGCAGAGTTCTCCCAGATGCCCGAGTCCTCGCCCTCCGCGGTGATCAGACCGCGATGAGCGAGGACTCGGGGATGCCGCGCCTTGATGAAGTACGGGTGCGTCACGCGCCGGGGAGGGTGTTCGTCGGGCCCTGGCCCGGCTTCGGGGTGAACGCGCTGCCGATGCCCTTGAGCGCCTCGGTCAGTTCGCTCGGGATGATCCACAGCTTGTTGGACTGCCCCTCGCTGATCTTCGGCAACATCTGCAGATACTGGTAAGCCAGGAGTTTGTCGTCGGGCGCACCCTGGTGGATAGCGGTGAAGACGTTCTGAATGGCCTCGGCCTCGCCCTGTGCGCGGAGCACGGCGGCCTGCTTGTCTCCTTCTGCGCGGAGGATCTCGGCCTGACGGGCGCCCTCTGCCTCGAGGATCGCCGACTGCTTGGTGCCTTCCGCGGTCAGGATCGCGGCGCGGCGATCCCGCTCCGCGCGCATCTGCTTCTCCATGGAGTCCTGGATGGAGATGGGCGGATCGATCGCCTTCAGTTCGACTCGTCCCACGCGGATGCCCCACTTGCCGGTCGCCTCATCGAGCACGACGCGGAGCTGGCCGTTGATGTTGTCACGACTGGTGAGCGCTTCCTCGAGGTTGAGGCCACCGACGACGTTTCGCAGCGTCGTCGTGGTGAGCTGCTCGACCGCGCCGAGATAGTTGGCGATCTCGTACGTCGCCGCCCGGGCATCCGTCACCTGGAAATACACCACCGTGTCGATCGAGACGACCAGGTTGTCCTCGGTGATGACCGGCTGAGGGGGGAAGGAGACGACCTGCTCGCGCATGTCGATCAGCGGCCGGAGACGGTCGATGAACGGCACGAGGATGTTGAGTCCGGGAGTGAGGGTCTTGTGATACCGGCCGAGGCGCTCGACCACGCCGGCGGTGGCCTGCGGGATGATCCGGATGGCGCGCGCGACGGTGACCACCACGAAGATGATCACGGCGATGGCGAGTATCCAGCCGATCGCTGCGGGGATGAACGATGCTTCGTCCACGGGGTTCTCCTAGTCGTTGACGGGTCGGACGATGGCGGTCGCGCCGTTGATCGCGCTCACGGCGATCGGTGCTCCCTGCGGGATGGGGACCGGGGTGGCGGTGCGCGCGGTCCAGGTGTCGCCGTTGGCGAGCTTCGCCTGGCCGGAGATCTGCGTGATCTCGACCAGCGCGATGCCGCGCAGATCGACGAGAGCATCCACATTGGACTTGGTGGGATCTTCCCCGCGCTGCAGGCGCTTGAGCAACGGAGGTCGGAGAAAGAGGATGAAGACCGCGGCCGCCGCGGCCGCGATGATCACCTGCACCCAGACCGGCACGCCGAGCAGGTCGGTCACCAGCCCGACGACGCTGCCGAAGCTGAGCATGAGGAACGTGAAGTCCAGCGAGAGCATCTCGATGACGAGGAACACGGCGATCAGGACGAGCCAGCCGATCCAAGCCCATTGGTCGATGAACGTGACGAAAGTCGTGAAGTTGTCCATGCGGCCTCCTTTGTGGTCAACGTATCACGCGGGGGACCGCCGATCCGGGTGCCACTGCGCTCCCTTGATAGTGTGAGTGGGCCGTGCGATCACGGCCTTTTCGCGCATCATGAGGAGTCACCGTGACCGACGTTCTTCCCGCAGGTTCCCTGGACGGCAAGGTGGCACTGGTCACCGGCTCATCACGCGGGATCGGCGCAGACACCGTCCGCTATCTCGCCGAGGCCGGCGCCGATGTCGTCATCAACTTCCGCAACAAGGCCCCGCGCGCCGAGAAGCTCGCCGCTCAGCTGCGCGAGCTCGGTCGTCGGGCGCTCGTGGTGGGGGCTGATCTCACCGATCCCGCATCCGTGGCGGAGATGTTCGACGCGATCTGCGCCGAGTACGGACGTCTGGACGTCCTCGTGCTCAACGCCTCCGGCGGCATGGAGTCGGGGATGGCCGAGGACTACGCGCTCACTCTCAACCGGGATGCGCAGCTCAACGTGCTGAACGCTGCGATCCCCCTGCTCGGTGACGGGGCGCGTGTCGTGTTCGTCACGAGCCACCAGGCGCACTTCATCCGCACGACGCCGACGATGCCCGAGTACGAGCCGGTCGCACTGTCGAAGCGCGCGGGCGAGGATGCTCTGCGCGAGCTCATCCCCGGGCTCGCTGAGAAGGGGATCGGCTTCACGGTCGTCTCCGGCGACATGATCGAAGGGACCATCACGGCCACCCTGCTCGAGCGCGCGAACCCCGGCGCGATCGCCGAGCGTCGCGAGTCGGCCGGCAAGCTCTACAACGTCTCCGAGTTCGCGGCCGAGGTCGCCAAGGCGGCGGTGGATCCGGTACCCGCCGACAACACGCGCCTCGTCGGAGATGTGAGCGCGTTCGTCGCCGAGTAGCCGTAGACGAGAATCGGCCCCGCTCTGCTGATGCAGAGCGGGGCCGATTCGGCGATCGGGAGTCGTCAGCTGACGGGCTCTCCCTTGACGGCTGCGACGTATTCCTTCTCGTCCTTGCCGAGCGTGATCGCACGCACGATCTGGATGATCCCGAGCACGATCAGCGAGATGCCGAGGAGCAGCCAGAAGGCGAAACCGGCGATCAGCGGCGAGAACAGCACGATGATTCCCGCGATGATGCTGAGGATCGCGTACAGAACGGTCCATACACGCGAGCCATCGCTGCCGAGGAGCGTCAGGGCGACGACACCGTCGACGATCCAGCTGACGCCGATGAAGATCACGACGACGAAGGCGAGGGTGGCTGCAGCCGCGCTCAGGTTGAAGAACGCGATGACGCCGGCGACGACGTAGAGCAGGCCGAGGACGATGTGCCCCACACGGGCCCATCCGCCCTTCGCGCCCGAGAAGATTCCGAGCCCGATGTAGACGAGACCGGCGATGACCAGGTACGACGCGAAGATCGCAGTCACGATGACAGCGGACTTCACCGGCCAGACCAGCAGGACGATTCCGGCGATGAGAGCGAGGACGCCGGCGACGGCCAATGTGACCCGGATCGACTTGAACAGCGATTTCGCCTGGGTGAGTGGTTCAGACATGGTGGGGACCCCTTTCTGAGAAGATCCTGTGAGGATGCCCCCTCAGGGTAGCGCCCTCGCGGCACACGATGGGGGAGGAGACCTCACCCGCGTTTCTCGAAGTCATCCCAGGACTCGCAACGTCATGGCAAAATCGAGTCGTGACAGCCCTGGATGATGCGCGCCTACGCGAACTCGCCGTGATGCGGAAGGTCAGGGACCGCATCGACCGGGAGTACGCGAAGCCTCTCGACGTCGAGGCGCTCGCGCGCGGAGTGCACATGTCGGCGGGTCACCTGAGCCGGCAGTTTCGGGACGCCTACGGCGAATCGCCCTACTCCTATCTGATGACCCGCCGGATCGAGCGAGCGATGGCGCTACTGAGGAGGGGCGACCTGACCGTGACCGAGGTCTGCTTCGAGGTCGGCTGCTCGTCGCTCGGCACGTTCAGCACGAGGTTCTCGGAGCTGGTGGGTGTCGCACCCAGCGTGTACCGTGAACGCGCCGCGAACGTCGAAGGGATTCCGTCCTTTCAGGCGAAACAGGTCACCCGACCGATCAGGAATCAAGAAGCACCGCGCACCCATGCGCACCTAACGTGAACACCATGAACATCAGCATCCACTACGCCTTCCTCCCGCACACCGACGCTGACGCAGCCCTCGCCTTCTACCGAGATGCTCTCGGGTTCGAGGTGCGCAACGACGTCGGGTACGACGGTCTGCGCTGGCTCACGGTCGGTCCTGAGGGACAGCCTGAGACGTCGATCGTGCTGCATCCGCCGGCAACCGACCCCGGCATCACGGATGCCGAGCGGCAGACGATCCTCGAACTCATCGCCAAGGGCAGCTACGCGGCGCTCACTTTGGCGAGCGACGACGTCGACGCCCTGTTCGAGCGCCTCGTCGAAGGCGGTGCCGACGTCGTGCAGGAGCCGATGGATCAACCGTACGGCGTGCGCGACTGCGCCTTCCGCGATCCCGCAGGCAACCTGCTGCGTATCAACCAGGCAGCCTGAACACCCACCGATCCACGAAGGACGCAGATGACCGTCGATCAGCACCCCGCCGACACCCATGACCTGATCCGCGTGCAGGGCGCGCGCGAGAACAATCTGAAGGACGTGAGCGTCGACATTCCGAAGCGACGGCTGACGGTCTTCACCGGCGTCTCCGGCTCGGGCAAGAGCTCGCTCGTCTTCGACACGATCGCTGCCGAGTCCCGGCGCATGATCGACGAGACCTACAGCGCATTCGTGCAGGGATTCATGCCGTCGGTGCCGCGCCCGGACGTCGACGTCCTGGAGGGGCTGACCACGGCGATCATCGTCGATCAGGAGCGCCTCGGCGCCAACCCGCGGTCGACGGTCGGCACGGTCACCGATGCCAACGCGATGCTCCGCATCCTGTTCAGCAAGCTCGGCCAGCCGTACATCGGCGGCCCGACGGCGTTCTCCTTCAACATCCCCACGCAGAAGGCGAGCGGGGTGATGACCGGCCCGGGCGGGGAGAAGAAGATCGTCAAGGATGCGATCTACCTCGGCGGCATGTGTCCGCGATGCGAGGGTAGGGGAGCGGTATCCGACCTCGACCTGGCGCAGATCGTCGACGAATCGAAGTCGCTCGACGAGGGCGCGATCATGGTGCCGGGATACACCGCGGACGGCTGGATGGTGAAGGGCTTCTCTCAGTCTGGGTTCTACCCGGCCGACAAGCCGATCGCACAGTTCACGGAGAAGCAGCGTCACCTCTTCCTCTACGGCGAGGTGACGAAGGTGAAGATCTCGGGGATCAACATGACCTATGAGGGTCTGATCCCGAAGATCACCAAGGCGATGCTCTCGAAGGATCTCGACGCGCTGCAACCGCACATCCGCTCCTTCGTGGAGCGTGTGGCGACCTTTGCCGTGTGCCCGGAGTGCGACGGCACGCGACTGACCGAGGGGGCCCGCTCCTCGAAGATCGATGGCATCAGCATCGCCGATGCGTGCCGCATGCAGGTCACGGATCTTGCCGATTGGGTGCGTGGACTCGACCTGCCTGGCGCCGGCCCGCTGCTGCAGGCGCTCAGTGCCAATCTCGACGCGTTCGTGACCCTCGGCCTCGGATACCTGAGCCTCGAGCGGCCGTCGGGGACGTTGTCCGGGGGAGAGGCGCAGCGGATCAAGATGCTGCGTCACCTCGGTTCGTCCCTCACCGACATCACCTACGTGTTCGACGAGCCGACCATCGGCCTGCACCCGCACGACATCCAGCGCATGAACGGACTGCTGCTCCGACTGCGGGACAAAGGCAACACCGTCCTGGTCGTCGAGCACAAGCCGGAGACGATCGCGATCGGCGATCACGTGATCGATCTGGGTCCCGGAGCGGGAAGCGCCGGCGGGGAGATCTGCTTCGAGGGCACGGTCGAGGGGCTGAAGACGAGCGGCACCAAGACGGGCAACCATCTCGATGACCGGGCGCGGCTGAAGGATGCGGTGCGCTCGGCGTCTGGTGCGATCGAGGTGCGCGGCGCTACGGCGAACAACCTGCAGAACGTCGATGTCGACATTCCCACCGGCGTTCTCACCGTGGTGACCGGTGTCGCCGGGTCGGGCAAGAGCTCACTCATCCACGGCTCGGTGTCGAAGCGCGAGGGTGTCGTGGCGATCGACCAGGCGGCGATCAAGGGCTCCCGGCGCAGCAATCCTGCGACGTACACGGGGCTGCTCGAGCCGATCAGGAAGGCCTTCGCGAAGGCCAACGGTGTGAAGCCGGCTTTGTTCAGCGCCAACTCCGAGGGGGCCTGCCCTTCTTGCAAGGGTGCGGGCGTCATCATCACCGAACTCGGTTTCATGGACACGATCGAGACGCCGTGCGAGGACTGCGGCGGCAAGCGCTTCCAGGCGGGCGTCCTGGAGTACAAGCTCGCGGGCAAGGACATCACCGAGGTGCTCGACCTCCCGGTCGCTGAGGCGCGGCTGTTCTTCAGTGAGGGCGAGGCCAAGCTCCCCGCAGCCACGGCGATCCTCGGACGCATGGAAGATGTGGGGCTCGGCTACCTGTCACTCGGGCAGCCGCTGTCCACGTTGTCGGGCGGTGAACGCCAGCGCATCAAGCTCGCGATACAGATGGGGGAGAAGGGCGACGTCTACGTCCTCGACGAACCCACGACGGGCCTCCACCTCGCGGATGTCGACAAGATCCTCGGACTCCTGGACCGACTGGTCGACTCCGGAAAGACCGTGATCGTCATCGAGCACCACCAGGCGGTCATGGCGCATGCCGACTGGATCATCGACATCGGACCCGGTGCGGGCCACGATGGCGGCAAGGTCGTGTTCGAGGGAACGCCGAGGGATCTGGTATCCCAGAAGTCGACCGTGACGGGGGAGCACCTCGCCGAGTACGTCGGCGCCTGACGTGTAGAGCAGGAGGCCTACGGAAAAACCGGTCGGATTCCGTAGGCCTCTTCGCCTCTCAGTCCCTCCGGCGAACTCTGCGCACCACCAGAAGTAGAGTCCCCGTCAGCAGCGTGCCTGCAGCGATGAGCAACAGGGGACCGGAGTCCGCACCGCTGACGGCGAGTGACCCATCAGCTGCGGTCGGCACATTCGGCGTCCCGGGAACACTCGGGGTATCGGGGGCGACGGGCGGCTCGCTGGGCGGTACCGCCGCCACCGGATTCTCCAGGCTGATCGCGACGGTGCCGTCGGCGACCGTGAAGGTGGCCGTCCCATCGGCGTTGTCAGTAACTTCTTCGCCGGCGTAGATCGGCGTGCCGTAAGTGACCCCGGCGCCTCTGGCGGCAACCTCGGAGAGCGTCACGACCGTGCCGACGGGCAGGTCGGTCAATCCTCCTGTCGACCCCTCGGTGAGCGTCAGCTGACCGGTCTTCGCGGAGCCGTCGGCTTCGTATGTGTAGTCCACCGTGTACTCGGCGCCCTCCACGAGGCTCGCTCCGGTACCGCTGACGGTCTTGGTCACCTCGAACCCGCCGAGGTCATCGCCGCCACCGTCTCCGCCGGATGCGATGTACTGCACCGGGCGGGCGGTGACCGTGCGATCTGCGACGGTCATGGTGTTGCCGAAGGCCTCACCGTCTTGCACACCCGCAGGAAAGTCCATCTCGGTGATGAACTGGTAGAACCGGTCGTCGCTCGTCACCGGTGCGATGAACGTCACGGTGAAGGTGTGCGCGCTCTCGTCCGCGACGATCGAGTACGTTCCCGGACCGGTGCCTTGCGAGACGTCGTGCCAGGCCTGGCTGCCCCAATCGGAGTCATAGCTCCAGCGCGCGGACATCGCCGTCGGATCGAACGTGAGTGCCTCGTCGTAGACGTCGACGATCGTCACGGGCTCGCCACCCGCAGCCGCCAGGAACTCCGCGGGAACCGTCAGCGCCCACGTCATTGACTTCCCATCAGCGTTGACGGATCCCCACTTCTGAGGTTCTTGGGGCACGTCGCCGGTGCTGTCGGCCACGCCGCCTGGAGTCGCCACCGCGACGGTCGTTCCGTTGTCGGCGATGAAGACGACTTCATCCTCCTCGACAGCTTCGGTGAAACGTGCTTGGAAGTGCAGCGTGCCGTGCACATCGGTGTGCGTGTCGACGTAATCGCCGAGCGTGCAGAGGAACGAAGAAGACGAGACCACGCAGGTTCCCACCTCCGCGTCTTCTGTATCGCGCAGCGCGAAGGTCGCCGCATATCCGGACAGCGCATCGGGGAAATCGAGCTCGAACGTATCTCCTGCGGTGACAACGTCGTCAACTGCCCATGTCGCCTCGATGGTGTACGGAGTGTCCGTCACGAGAGGCGGCGCGTTCGCGATCTGGACGCCGGTGATGGCCGGCACGGGTGAGGCCGTCGCCGGCGCCGTGAGGAGGAGGCCGGACGCGGAGCCGGCGAGAACAGCCGTCAGACCGAGCACGAGGCGACGAGCGACACGATGTCATGAGCCCAAGCCTCCAATGATGTGTTTCATTCCTGTCCTTTGATTTCAGTGTGGCTCGTCGGCTTGTGGCGACGCGTGGTGCGAACCGGGCGCCAGATTTGCATCGACGGACTCATGCGCGATATTGCGTAACCTCTTACATACGACTGACTGTCCATGTTTGAAGACTCAAGGCGCACAAGCGAGAGCTGATCGATTACCTATGGGAGCAGCGTGACACGCCGCAGATATGGCGGTGGGTGGCTCGTACGGTACAGCGTCCGCTGGCCTGGTCGTCCATTCAGCGGCTCGTCATCGATACCCTGGAGCGATCCGCGTGCTGCGCTAGGCGGATCAGGCGGGAAGTGCGTGAATACTTCGCGCCCGGCGAAATCCACGTAACCGAGCGAGACGAGCTATCACCGATAATGCACATTATGTCAGGTCGCTCCGAAATCGACTCCCCGCCTCCGCGCTCATAGACTCTCGGCATGCGCGACCTCGGATGGGACGGGTACTTCAATGCCCGTGATCTCGGCGGACTCCCCACGTCGTTCTCCGCTACCGGTTCCACGCTTTTCGGGCGGGTCGCACGGGGGCCTCGGCGCGAACTCCTGACGGAAGCGGGATGGCAGGACGCTCAGCGGTGGGGCCTGGGGGCGATCGTCGACCTACGATGCGCGTACGAGGTCGGCGCTCGGGACGGCGATCCGGATGTCGCTGCAGAGACGAGCACGATCGTCGCCGTGGTGAATGCTCCGACGGAGGATCAGGACGACGAGGAGTTCCGCGCCGTCTGTTTCCCGATTCTGGACTCGCCGCTCTACTGGCGCCACAACTGGCGGATACTGCCCGAGCTGGTGCTCGACGCCCTGACGGCGATCGCCGCTGCTCCCCGCGGGGTCCTCGTGGACTGCAGCGCAGGACGCGACCGGACGGGGATGATCAGTGCACTGCTGCTGAGCAACGCCGGCGTGAGCCCAGACGACGTCGCTGCCGACTATGCGGAGTCGGTGAGAGCGATGGTCGGCGCCCAGACTCACGCCCCCACCCTCGACCGGCAGGCCGGCTGGAGCGCCGACGAGGTGACGAACTGGATTGCGCAGACCGGTCCGATCGTGGCGGACATAGCGGCCGATGTTGATGGGGCCTTCGCCGCCATCGGTGCGAGCGCTGATCTGCGGAACAGGCTGCGCGCGCTCCTCACCCGGTGACAGGAACCTGACGCGGTGGCAGGCCGCTCCCCCGCGCTCGAGCTACTTCACGGACCAGACGCCGAGCTCGTTGCCGGTCGGGTCGGAGAAGTGCAGGCGTCGCCCGCCGGGGAACTCGTAAGGTGCCTGCAGGATCGTGCCACCTGCCGAGACGATGCCACTCATCGTCGCGTCGAGGTCGTCCGAGTACAGGAGCACCAGCGGGCCGCCGACCGGACGCGGCTCGTCGGCGAGCATGAGTCCGCCGACCTCGCTGCCGTCATCACGCGGGGACACGATGCCCGCATAACCGGGTCCGTAGTCGTTGAAGGTCCACCCGAACGCCTCGGCGAAGAATCGCCTCGATGCTTCGAGATCGGTGACGACGAGTTCGACATAGTCGAGGGAATGATGCAGAGGGGAACTGGTCATGGCGTCACGTTAGCCCCCCGGTCCGACATCGCCCGCGGGCAGAGGCGACGCTGTCGCAGGAGTAGCGTTGACATGTGCCGCAGGTCCCCCACTCCCCCGTGTCCACGCCAGGATTTCGCGCATGGGTGATCTGGTCCGTCGGCGTCGCAGCCTACGTGCTGGCGATCACGAACCGCACCTCCCTCGGCGCGGTCGGAGTGGAGGCGGCCGACAGGTTCCAGGCGGACGCATCGACACTCGCGCTGTTCGCCGTCGTGCAACTCGCGGTCTACGGCGGGATGCAGATCCCGATCGGGATCCTGCTCGACCGCTTCGGCTCGCGCCCCATCATGACGATCGGCATGTTGCTCATGGCGGCGGGGCAGCTGACCATGGCCCTCTCCCCCAGCATCGGCATCGCGATCTTCGCGCGCGTTCTGCTCGGCGCGGGAGACGCGGCGATCTTCCCCGCCGTGCTGCGTCTGGTCGCGACGTGGTTTCCCGCACAGCGTGGTCCGATCATGGTGCAGTTCACCGGGATCATCGGGCAGACCGGTCAGCTGATCGCCCTGGTCCCGCTCGCGGCACTGCTTCATGCGACGACCTGGACCATCACTTTCGGCAGCATCGCCGGCCTCGGAGTGCTGTTCACCATCCTCGTGGCGCTCGTCATCCGCAACCACCCCGCAGAGCGCGGCGCCGACGTCACGGTGAATACCGACACGGGCGTCATCCGCGTCGTCACATCGGCGATCGACACGGGCGTCGGCATCCGCGCCGCCTGGGCCCATCCGGGCACTCGCCTCGCCTTCTGGTCCCATTTCACGACACCGTTCGCGGGCACCGCGTTCGTCCTGCTCTGGGGAATGCCCTTCCTCACCGCAGCCGAAGGGCTCGACACCGCTCATGCGGCGGGAATCATCTCCGTATATGTCGTTGCCGGCATGCTTCTGGGGCCGATCATCGGCGACCTCTCGCGAAGACTGCCCAACCACCGATCCCTGGCACTCGTGCTCCCCGCCGTAGGCGTGCAGATGGCGGCGTGGATCGCCGTCATCGCCCTTCCTGACACCGCTCCGCTCTGGCTGCTCTACGTGCTGGCGATCGCACTCGCGACCGGCGGTCCTGCATCGATGATCGCCTTCGACCATGCCCGCACGCACAATCCGAGCCACCGGCTGAGCACGGCGACAGGTGTCACCAACGCGGGCGGCTTCATCGCCGCCCTCATCGCGATCTTCCTGATCGGACTCGTCCTCGACATGCAAGGCGCCGGTACTCCCGAGACATACACCCTCGAAGCGTTCCGCATCGCCTTCCTCATGCCGATCCCGCTATGGATCATCGGAACCGCGTTCATTCTCATCGAGCGCAAGCGCACACGCATCCGCATGGGCCTCGATCCGGAGCGCCGTCGCTGACTGTTCCGCGATCGTGGGTACGGAGGTTCAGCGAAGAAGGTGCTGAAGCGTCTCGATGATCAGCTCGACACTCACGCGCTCGGGCACCTCCGCGTCGCCTGCTTCGAACTCCGCCAGCTCGACACCCCGGACGGAGTCCTGCGGAAGGGCGGAGAAGATCGCGGCGATCTGGTGCGGCAGCAATCCGCCCCCGACCCGGTAAGCAGCCGGGATGTACCCCGGCTCGAGCACGTCCCAGTCGACGTGGACCCACACGGGGCGACCGGCGACGAGCTCCCGCACCCGCTCCGGCGTGCTGTCCGATGGGGCCAGCACCGTCACGCCGGCGCCGGCGAGCAGCTCCCCCTCGGCCGGATCGATATCGCGTCCGCCGACCACGACGACCTGCTTCGGGTCGAGTCCTGAGCCGTGCCCGCTGTCCCAGAGTCCGCAGGCGGCCGCGAGGACCATTCCCCCGAGGTAGCCGGACTCCGTGGTCTCAGGGGTGTTGAAGTCGCCGTGCGCGTCGATCCACAACAGCACTGCGTCGGGGTGACGCTCGGCGACGGTCGGAAGGGTGCCGAGACTCGCCGCGCACGTGTTGGTGATGAGCAGCGGTGTCGTTCCGGCGCCGAGGGCGCTCTGCAACGCATCGCGCAGACCGGTCAAGGTCTCCTCCGCTTGCGGGAGCGCGACGGACCAGTCGTCGACCGTGCTCGCCGTGGGTGTTCCGATCACCTGTGGCTCGAGATCGAGCAATGACGCCACCGACTCGCCGACTCGGCGGGCGCCGACGAGGGCCCCGTCGGTGCGGTCGGCGACGCGACCCTGGGAGACGATGAGCGAGTACGTGGATGCCATGGATCCAGCTTTCCATCCGGGTGACGACGGACAAAACCAGCGACCGATCACACGCGCTCAGTGACCGGCGGACGCGGGGCGTGGGTGTGACTACCGCCTCCGCGGCGTCCAGCCCGAAGGCAGCGGACCGTCTTGCACCGCACGTTCGCGGTCTCCCTGAGCCGACCAGCCCTGCGCCTGACCGGGCGTATCGAACGCCCCTCGCGCGAGACGGAGTCCCACGTCGTCGTGATGCATGCGCGGCGCTCCCCCACGACGAACCGATGCCCGGACGCTCCACGCGTCGTCGGCGAATCCGCCGCCGCGGAACACGCGATAGTCGTCGTAGCGGGCGGGGTCCAGGAGGTCCCAGCACCACTCCCACACGTTGCCGAGCGTGTCGAAGAGACCGTTGAGGTTCGGCAGCTTGCCGCCGATGTCCTGCGGAGAAGACACTCCGTCCGCGCTCGTCCACGCGGCGTCGGCGAGGGGCGCGTAGTGGGGGCCGGTCGATCCGGCGCGGCACGCGAACTCCCATTCCGCCTCGGTCGGCAGCCGGTAGCCGTCGGCCGTGGTGTCCCATGTCACCTCCTCGCCGTCGAACAGGTAGACCCGGTCGAGGCCCTCCCAGTCGGACGCGGCATTGCAGAAATGCACAGCCCGCAGCCAGGAAAGATCCGATGCGGGGCGCCGTGGATGTTCGACCGGTATACCGAGGACGTCGGCAAGCTGTTCCTGCGTGACCGGGTAGACGCCGATCTCGAACGGCTCGAGCTCGACCACACGCTGCTCTTTGCGGCGTGCATCGTTCAGGGCCACGACACCCGCAGGGATGCGAGCGAGTTCGAGCTCGCTCACGCACCCACCCGCAGCGTCTGCGCGAGCGTCACGAAGGAACCCGTTCGACCCACGTGGGGTACTTCGCGGTGCGGCCGTCACCGGACGACGTGCGCGTCACGCGACGCCGCACCCACGGGCCGACGAACTCGCGGTAATACGCCAGGCCGGACGGACCGGTACCCAGACGATCGTTCGGCGCCCACCATGTCTCCGGAGGCTCGAAGCCCAGTGCGTGGAGCACGCGGGCAGCCACGCGGTGATGCCCCGCGGCGTTCATGTGCAGGCGATCGTCGGCCCAGTACGCGCCTCGGGAGAGCTCCCGATCCGGCCAGTTGAGGGCTCGGATGACATCGGGGCGCTCTTCGATCCGCCGCATCACGGCCTCCGAGAGCAGATCCCCTCGACGCTGTACGAGCGATCCCATCGGAAGCTGCCCACTGGGGTTCGCACCGGAGAGGAGGATCATGGTCACCCCCTCTTCGTCGCAACGGCGCAGCACCCGGCTGAACGCATCCGCAATGTGCTCGACGTCGGTACGAGGGCGCAGCATGTCGTTGCCGCCGCCGTTGAACGACAGGTGTGTGGGGCGCAGAGCGAGCGCGGGCTCGAGCTGCTGCTCGACGATCGGCCAGGCCAGCTTGCCGCGGATGGCGAGATTCGCGTATTGGATGGGGTGTCCGGCGGCGTCGGCCCAGCCCTGCGCCGCGAGATCGGCCCACCCGCGCTCCTGCCCGCTCGGGAGCACGTCGCCGACGCCCTCTGTGAACGAGTCGCCGATAGCCACGAAACGCACATCTGCCATCGTCCCAGCCTATTGCGGCCCGACGACACCGGGCTTCAACGATCGTCGAGAGCCTGGCCTCCGCGATCGACGAGGCCCCAGGCGGCGGCGGCCGCGCCGAGGAAGCAGACGCCGAACACCGCGAACAGCAGAGGCGCTCCCCCGGCGAGAAGCAGGACGGGGACGGACAGCGGCGCCACGATCGAGGCGATCCGACCGATTCCGGCCGCCCATCCCGCTCCGGTCGCCCGCAGAGACGTGGGGTAGATCTCCGGCGTCACGGCGTAGAGCGCTCCCCACGCGCCGAGGTTGAAGAAGGACAGCGCCATTCCCGCTCCGATGATCGCTCCTTCGGTGGAAGCCGTGCCGAAGATCACGGCCGACACGGCAGAGCCGACGAGGAACACTGAGAGGGTCAGACGTCTCCCCCAGACCTCGATAAGCCAGGCGGCGACGGCGTATCCGGGGAGCTGAGCGAGCGTGATGATGAGGGTGAAACCGAAGGACTTGACGAGGTCGAAGCCGGCATCCACGAGGATGCTGGGGATCCAGATGAAGGCACCGTAATAGGCGAAGTTCACTCCGAGCCAGACCAGCCACAGGCATAGCGTCCGCAATCGGAACTCCGGATTCCACAGGGTTGCGAGGCGTGCGCGCGCCGTGATCGCGATGGCTCGAGAGGGCGGCTCCTTCCGGATGGCCGGTGCCGAGAGGACTCTCGCATCCGCCTCGAACGTCGACACGATGCGGTCCGCTTCTGCGATGCGGCCCCGAGAAGCGAGCCAGCGGGGTGATTCGGGCATCCGCCAACGGATGAACAGTGCGTACACCGCGGGGATGGCGCCCAGTGCGAAGGCCCATCGCCATCCGGCGTCGGAGGTGGGGATGACGAGGAACCCGATCACCGCCGCGGCAGTCCACCCGAGAGCCCAGAAGGCCTCCAGTACGACGATCAGACGACCACGGATGCGGGCCGGAGCGAACTCGCTCACATACGTCGAGGCGACAGGGAGCTCGGCGCCGAGGCCCAGACCGACCAGGAACCGCAGGACGAGAAGCGCAGCGAGTCCGCCCACGAGTGCGCTCGCACCGGTCGCGACGCCGTAGACGAGCAGCGTGAGCGCGAACACCTGTCGTCGTCCGAAGCGATCTGCGAGGAGCCCGCCGAGGGTGGCGCCGATGGCCATGCCGACGAAACCGATGGAGGCGATCCAGCCGGCATCGCTCTTGCTGAGGTCCCACTGCTGCGTGAGCGCCGCGAGGATGAACGAGATGAGACCGACATCCATCGCATCCAGCGCCCAACCGAGCCCGGACCCGGTCAGCAGGCGGAGGTGGCGACGCGTGAACGGGAGCCCGTCCAGGCGTTCAGCGAGCGAGTCGCGGCTCGGCAGGGCGGTGTTGGCCATGCTCCTCATCGTAGAGCCGCGCCAAGACCGCCCTGCCCCGGATGACGGCTCAATCGCGCTCGGCGAGGATCCTGCGCACCCGCGGGATGACCTCGGTGCCGTAGAGCTCGATGCTGCGCATCATCGACTCATGCGACAGGGTGCCGGTGGCGTACTTCAGGTCGAAGCGTCCGAGCCCGAGAGTGGTGATGGTATCGGCGATCTTCGCCGCGACGCGGTCCGGGGAGCCGGCGTAGATCGCACCCTCCGGTCCGACGTCGTTCTGGAATCGCGCGCGGCTGTACGCGGGCCATCCGCGCTCACGCCCGATGGTGTTGTTCATGGCCTCGAAGCCCGAGTAGGCGGCATCCCACGCTTCGGCGTCGGTCTCGGCGATGTGCCCCGGAGAGTGCACGGAGATCGGGTGCGACGTCGTTCCGAAGGATGCGACCGAACGGTGATAGAGATCGACGAACGGCTTGAAGCGGTGGGCCGGTCCCCCGATGATCGCCAGCATCAGACCGAGACCGTGGCGGGCGACCCGCACGACCGACTCCGGACTGCCGCCGACGCCGACCCAGGTGCGCAATCCGTTCTCGGTCTTCGGGAACACGTTGGCGTTCTCCAGCGAAGCTCGCATGGTGCCGGACCAGGTGACGGGTCCCTCCTTGAGCAGCTCGACGAAGAGCTCGAGCTTCTGCTCGAACAGGGCGTCGTAGTCGCGCAGATCGTAGCCGAACAGCGGGAAGGACTCGATGAAGGAGCCGCGTCCGAGCACGACCTCGGCCCGCCCGTTCGAGAGCGCATCGAGCGTCGAGAACCGCTCGAACACGCGCACCGGGTCGTCGGAGGACAGCACGGTGACCGCTGTGCCGAGTCGGATGTGCTCGGTGCGCGCAGCGATGGCGGCGAGCACCATCTCCGGCGCGGAGACGGCGAACTCCGTGCGGTGGTGCTCCCCCACCCCGAAGAAGTTCACACCGACCGTGTCGGCGAGCTCCGCCTGCGCCACGATGTTGCGGATCGTCTGCGCCCCGGTGAGGAGCTCTCCGTCCGCATCCCTCGTGATGTCGCCGAAGGTGTCCAGCCCGAATTCGATGCTCATGTCATCCCTTCCTATTCACGTGAATGAACACGCGAGGGCCGGACAGCATTCCCGTCAGCGCGGCAGCAGCGTCGTACGCAGCGTGTCGAGGCCGACGCCGCCGATGTCGAGGGCCCTCTTGTGGAAGTCCTTAAAGGCGAAAGAGTCACCTTCGGCAGCCCGCACACCGTCACGGACCTGCTCCCAGATGCGCTGACCCACCTTGTACGACGGCGCCTGACCCGGCCAGCCGAGGTAGCGGTTCACCTCGAACTGCACGAACTGATCGGACATGTTCACGTTGCGGCGCATGAATTCGAGGGCGTAGTCCGCATCCCAGACGCCGTCTCCGTCGAGCCGCGGCTTGCCGAGGTGCACACCGATGTCGAGCACGACCCGGGCCGCTCGCATGCGCTGCCCATCGAGCATTCCGAGACGGTCGGCGGGATCGTCGAGGTAGCCGAGCTGCTCCATGAGACGCTCCGCATAGAGCGCCCATCCCTCGGCATGGCCCGAGGTGCCCGCGAGCAGACGGCGCCAGGAATTGAGCTCGGCGCGGTTGTAGACCGCCTGCGCGATCTGAAGGTGGTGACCGGGGACGCCCTCATGGAAGACGGTGGTGAGTTCGCGCCAGGTGTCGAACTCCGTGACGCCCTCGGGAACGGACCACCACATACGACCGGGACGGGAGAAGTCGTCTGTCGGGCCGGTGTAGTAGATCCCACCCTCCTGCGTGGGGGCGATCATGCACTCCAGGGTGCGGATCGCCTCGGGGATGTCGAAGTGCGAGGCGCCGAGCTCGGCGACGGCACGATCGCTGGTCTCCTGCATCCACTTCTGGAGCGCATCCGTGCCGACGAGCTTGCGGGCGGGATCGGCTTCGAGATGAGCCACCGCCTCTTCGACCGAGGCTCCGGGGAGGATCTCGTTCGCGATCGCGGTCTGCTCCTCGACCATGCGTGCGAGCTCTTCACGGCCCCATTCGTACGTCTCATCGAGATCGATCGTCGCGCCGAGGAATCGGCGGGAGTTGAGCGCGTACAGTTCGCGCCCCACGGCGTCTACGTCGCCGGCCGCCGGGGCGAGCTCCTCAGCGAGGAAGCGACGCAGCTCGTCGTAGGCGACCCGTGCGGCGGCGGAATTGTCGGCGAGCGTCCGCGCCAGGGAGGCGGGAAGCTGCCCCTCGTCGGGGTCGGCGTGCGCCACGAACGCAGCGAAGAAGCCGTCATCGGCGGTGTAGCGGTCGATCTGGGTGGCGACCTCGACCACCTGGCGGCGCGCGGGCGTGACGCCCTCCGCGATGCCGGTGCGGAGCGTCTCGACGTAGCCGCGGAGCGCCCCGGGGACGGCGGCGAGGCGAGTCGCGATCACGTCCCAGTCCTCGACCGTCGACGTCGGCATCAGGTCGAACGCCGAACGCACATCCTGCGCGGCCGAAGCGATGACGTTGAGATCGCGCAGATGCCACTTCGCGTCGTGAAGCTCGAGATCGAGGCGGAGTTCCGCGCTGAGATCGGTCTTGGTGACCTCATCGATCGCGTCGACAGGAGTTAGCGCAGACAGCTTGTCGAGGGTCGACCGGGTCGCCGCGGCGATCTCCTCATGGCCGGCCGGGCTCAGATCGCCGAAACGATCGTTCACCTCGTCGCGGCCGATGTAGGTGCCGAGAGTGGGCGCCAGAACCGCGATCTTTTCGACCCATTCATCGGCGACGGCGTCGATGGCGGAGGGGGTGCGGGGAGCTGAAGTCATAACTGCCAGCCTAATCCCCGGGCCCCTTCCCCGCCGGAGGTCAGTGCGCGGCTTCGTTCCAGTCGCGACCACGACCGACCTGCACATCGAGCGGCACGGACAACTCGGCCGCATCGCCCATGCGCGCGCGGACGATGCGCTCGGTGGCATCCCACTCCCCCGGAGCGACTTCGACCACGAGCTCATCGTGGATCTGCAGCAGCACCCGCGAGGAGAGCTGTTCGGACCGCAGATCGTCGTGGATGTGCAGCAAGGCGATCTTCATGATGTCGGCGGCGCTGCCCTGGATCGGCGCGTTGAGCGCCGCACGCTCCGCGTTCTCACGGAGCACACGGTTGGGGCTCGCGAGGTCGGGGAACGGGCGACGGCGGCCGAAGATCGTCTCGGTGTAGCCGACTTCCTTGGCCTTCATGACCGAGGCGCGCAGGTAGTCGCGCACCGCGCCGAAACGCGCGAAGTACTCGACCATGAGCTGCTTGGCCTCGGACTGCTCGATGCGCAGCTGCTTGGAGAGCCCGAACGCCGAGAGCCCGTAGACCAGGCCGTACGACATCGCCTTGACCTTGGTACGCATGGCGGGCGTCACCTCGCTCGGCTCGACGCCGAAGACCCGCGCACCCACGAAGCGGTGCAGATCTTCGCCGCTGTTGAACGCCTCGATCAGTCCTTCGTCACCCGACAGGTGCGCCATGATGCGCATCTCGATCTGCGAGTAGTCGGCGGTGAGAAGAGCCTCATACCCTTCGCCGACCTCGAACGCGCTGCGGATGCGGCGCGACTCCTCCGTGCGAACCGGGATGTTCTGCAGGTTGGGGTCGGTGCTGGAGAGGCGCCCGGTCTGGCTGCCGGTCTGTACGTAGGTCGTGTGCACACGGTGGTCGTCGCCGATCGCCGTGTCGAGCGATTCGATGATCTGACGCAGCTTGGTCGCTTCACGATGCTGCAGGAGCAGGCTCAGGAAAGGATGCGGGTGGCTCTCCTGAAGGTCGGCGAGCACCGCCGCATCCGTCGAGTAACCCGTCTTCGTCTTGCGGGTCTTCGGGAGCTGGAGGTCTTCGAAAAGGACCTCCTGCAGCTGCTTGGGCGAGCCGAGATTGAATTCGCGCCCGACGACGGAGAACGCCTCCTGCGCGAGCCCCTCGGCGCGCGTGGCGAGCTCGCCGGAGAAGGTCGAGAGCACCTCGTGGGAGACCGCCACACCGGCGACCTCCATGTCGGCGAGGGTGAGCAGCGTCGGCAGCTCGATGTCGACGAGGACCTTGCCGACCGACTCCGGGATGTCTTCCCGCAGCGCATCGGCGACGCGCAGGGCGAACCACGCCTCCTGTGACGGCGTCGCGCCCTCGGTCTCGGGCACGAGCTGCGACGGGTCGGCCTCAGGCAGCTTCTCGCCCAGATAGCGCTCCACCAGGTCGGCGAGGGTCTTGTCGGGGAAGCTCGGGCGCAGCAGCCAGCCGGCCAGGCTCGTGTCGTAGGCGAGACCACGGAGCCGGATGCCCTGACGGATCAGTGCCTTCACCTGCGGCTTCGCATCGTGCAGGACCTTCGGCGCGTCGGATTCGATCCATTCGCGCAGGGCTTCTGCTGCGGCATCCGTCCAGTCGGCCTCGCGGAGCTCAGTCAGCGTAGCGACCCCGATGCGCACCGGCACGCCGCCCTGGGTGGCGACGCGAAGTGCGACATCGTCGCTCTGCGCTGCAGCCCAGGCCGCGAGGTCGGTGGGCGAGACCTCGACAGGGACGGGAAGGACGACGACGGAGGCGGGGTCGTCGGCGACTTCGCCGGCTCCGACAGCTTCGAAGACTCGCGGCAGAAGCGTGCGGAACTCCAGACGCGCGAAGATGTCACGCACGGCCTGCGCATCGATCGGCGCGACCGCGAGGTCGGCAGGGCCGACCGGAAGCTCCACATCGGTGAGCAGACGGTTGAGCTTGCGGTTGCGGCGCACGTCGTCGATGTGATCGCGGAGATTGCCACCGACCACACCCTTGATCTCATCGGCCCGTGCGATCAGCTCGTCGAGTGAGCCGAACTGCGTGAGCCACTTGACCGCGGTCTTCTCACCGACCTTCGGCACACCCGGCAGGTTGTCGCTGGTCTCGCCGACGAGGGCCGCGATGTCGGGGTACTGCTCCGGACGCACACCGTACCGCTCCTGGACGGTCGTCGGGTCGTAGCGCTTGAGCTGCGACACGCCCTGAACCGACGGGTACAGCAGCGTGACATCGTCGTTGACGAGCTGGATGGTGTCACGGTCGCCCGAGACGACGAGCACCTCGTAGCCCTGCTCCGCGCCCTGGGAGGCAAGCGTCGCCAGGATGTCGTCGGCCTCGATCCCCTCTTTTGTCAGGACCGGGATCGACATGGCGGCGAGGCAGTCCTGCAGAAGCGGGATCTGCCCCTTGAACTCCTGTGGCGACTCCGAGCGCGTGGCCTTGTACTCCGGGTATTCGTCGGTGCGGAACGAGTGCCGTGAGGTGTCGAAGGCGATGGCCAGATGCGTCGGCTGCTCGGCCTTGATGAGGTTCACCAGCATCGACAAGAAGCCGTAGATGCCGTTCGTGTGCTGGTTGTCCTTCGTCGTGAAGTTCTCGACCGGAAGGGCGAAGAAGGCACGGTAGGCGAGCGAATGGCCGTCGACGACCATGAGGGTAGGCTTTGCGGAGTCCGTCACCCTGTCAGCCTAACGAGGACGACAGACACCCGCTGAGGAGGATGCATGAGCGACGTCGCGACGAGCGAGGGTCTCGACTGGGCCACGGCCCGCGGGATGGGGGCTCTGGCCGAGAAGATGGGCATGGAGTTCGTCGAGTTCAGCGTCGATCGCTGCGTCGCGACCATGCCGGTCGAGGGCAACACTCAGCCTGTCGGGCTCATGCACGGCGGCGCGTACGTGGTGCTCGGAGAATCGCTCGGCTCGATGGCGGCGAACCTCCACGCGGGCGCCGGTCGCTTGGCGGTCGGTGTCGACATCAATGCCACCCACACGCGTTCGGCGACGTCCGGCGTCGTCACGGGTGTGTGCACACCCGTGCACCTGGGGCGGAGCATCACGGTTCACGAGATCGTCGTGACCGACGATCAGGGGCGCCGCTGCTCGACGATCCGCATCACGAACATGATCAAGGACGTTCCCGCCGCGCGCTGAGCGGTTCTTCCAGCAGCCGCTGGAACAGCAGGTGATCCTGCCACTCCCCCGCGATGCGGAGATACTTCGGAGCGAGTCCGATCCGTTCGAAGCCGTTTCCTAGCAGCACGCGCTGGGATCCGACGTTGTGCAGCAGCGTCGCGGCCTGCATCCGGTGCAGACGCAGCTCGACGCGCGAATACTCCAGGACCTGTGCGACAGCGCGGCTCGCCAACCCTCTGCGCTGCCTTGCGGCATCGACCCAATAGCCGAGATCTGCGCTCCAGAACGCGCCGCGGACGATGTTGTTGATGTTCATCCGACCACGGATCTCACCGTCGTCCGACTCGATCACGAAACGGATGCTGCGACCTGACTCGGCGTCGGACACACTCTCCTGAGCGTGACGCTCCTGCGAGGCGACGGTGAAGAACGACTCGTCTCGGAGCGGCTCCCACGGCGCGAGGTGATCCCGGTTCGACAGGTACGCCCTCGAAAGCGCCGCACCGTCGCCGGCGCGGACGGGCCGCAGGATGTGCTCGCCATCCAGCCGGAGGACTCCGGCGCTCACCGCTACTTCTTGGGGGCGAGCTGTTCGATGATCGCCTTAGCGACGTCCTGCATCGTCAGGCGGCGGTCCATGGACGCCTTCTGAATCCAGCGGAACGCCTCGGGCTCGCTCAGGCCCATCTTCTCGTTGAGCAGGCCCTTGGCCCGGTCGACGAGCTTGCGGGTCTCGAAACGCTCGACCATGTCGGCGACCTCGGCCTCGAGCGTGATGATCTGCTCGTGACGGGCGAGGGCGATCTCGATCGCGGGGAGGAGGTCGTTCGGCGTGAACGGCTTCACGACGTAGGCGAGTGCGCCCGCTTCGCTCGCCCGCTCGACGAGTTCCTTCTGGCTGAACGCCGTGAGGAGGACGACCGGCGCGATGTTGCCCTTGTGCAGCTTCTCGGCGGCGCTGATGCCGTCGAGCTGTGGCATCTTCACGTCCATGATGACGAGGTCGGGACGCAGCTCGGTCGCGAGTGCGACCGCGGTCTCTCCGTCACCGGCCTCACCGACGACATCGAAGCCGTTGTCGCGGAGGATCTCGACGATGTCGAGGCGGATCAGCGACTCATCCTCGGCGACGACGACGCGTCGCGGGGCGGATGACGTGGGCTGCTCGGCCTGCTCTTCTTGCTCTGTCACAGAACCATCCTAGTGGAGAGCTCTGTGAGCAGGCCGTAGGTGCTCGGTGCGGAGGATCGAACCCCTCCCCTGCGCTAAAGTCGTAGACGCGACACACGAGCCGGCGTGGCGGAATGGCAGACGCGGAGCACTCAAAATGCTTTGTCCGAAAGGGCGTGTGGGTTCGAGTCCCACCGCCGGCACACGATGAGAGATCCAGCGCTGGATCACGGGCTGGGGCTGGGGCGTGCTGCTCGTTCCCGCCGCAGTGGTGCCTCGCGCTAGGACCTCCCCGGGCTATTCGGCGAGGACGGCCAGCTCGGCCAGGACGCGAGGGTGGGCGAGGATTCGGAAGTGCCCGCCGGTCTCGAGCCGGACATTCTTCGCACCGGCCAGCTCGCTCCCCTCCGGGATGTGAGGGTCGAACGCCGCATAGATCGACACGATCCGCTCATTGACCGTGAGCTGCCGGGCCATGTCCACGATCGACGGGTCTTCCGGGGAGAAGGCCCGCAGGGTGCGGGACAGCATCAGGCGGGCGTAGCGCGAGCCGCCGAACGGCGTCGCGATGGCGAGCATCGAGCGTACGCGCTCCCCCGCCGGGCCGGTCATGACGAGCTTCCCTGCGAGCCCACCCTTGCTGTGAGCGACGAGGATCACGTCGGAGAGCTCACGTCGCTCCAGGAACTCCGCCACGGCGGCGGCGATGTCGGCGACCGGTCGCTCGTTCCGATGAAGCGTGTCGACGATGTGCACGGCGTGCCCCTTCGCGCGCATCTGCTCCACGAGGGGCTGCATGAACTTCCACGTCTCGTACACTCCGGGGAGAACGACGATGTGCGCCCCGCTCCCTGATGTGAAGCTCGCCGGATCGGTGCGATCGAACGTCGCGCGCAACTGCCAGTAACCCGCGTATGCGTAATCGGCGATCCACCAGGCGGCCTTCCTCAGCACGCCGATGATGTGCTCCCGGTCGTTCGACGCGCCACGGATCGCGCGCTCGGCGGCCACGGCCCCGCCGTGTTCGCCATGATGGCAGCAGCGACAGCGCGAGGAGCGGAGTGCTGCACGACGTGGTGGCGCCCCGGGACCTCCACGAGCCGTGCAGCCCGTGCGGTATCGCGCAATCGACGACACCATGCGCGACCTGCCACCGGGTCATCCCCGCCCCTCATCACCAGCACGGGCGGCTGTAGCTCGGAATAACGCTTCTCGGTCGGATACGCGATCATGTGCCGCGCCTGCTTCAGATACCAGGGGACTCCGCAGCGCAGATAGTCGGCGAACACGATCAGGTTGATGAGAGGCGTCTCGCCGAGCGTGTCGACGGCAAGTGCCCTGGCCTGAGCCATGAGGCTGCGATGGCGCTGGTCCACCACAGGGCCGATCGCGACGACCGCCTGCACGCGCTCCGGACGATGCAGGACGGCCTCAGCAACCCACTGCGCGCCCATCGAATGCCCGACCACGATGATGCGCTCCTCCCCCAGGGAGGCGATCACCTCCGAGAGCGCTCGTCCCATCCGCCCCACGTCGGGATCGCCGGAGGGCTTGGGCAGCCCCGCGAATCCCGGCAGATCCACGGACACGACACGTGTGAAATCAGCGAACACGCCCTGCAACCGCGACAGGTAGCGATGCGACATCCCGATTCCGTGCACGAGCACGATCGCAGGCGAATCCGTGCCGGGAGGCCGTGGGCTCTCCCAGAGACCGAAGGTCATCCGGTCGACGACGACGCGACGACGGGAAGGGCTCATGCTGTGAAGCTACCGCAACGCGCGGAAATGTAGCACGGGGTTGACGGGCCCACCGCGGCACGACAGAGGGGGCGAGACCGAAGTCCCGCCCCCTCTGGATGCTTTGCGTCAGACGCCGGCCTTGTAGATCGGTGCTGCACCGCGAATCGCATCGCCGACCTTGTGCACGCGAAGGTCGTTCGTCGATCCGATGATTCCAGGAGGGGACCCGGAGATCACGACGACCTTGTCCCCTTCCTCGGCAAGCTTGTTGCCGAGCAGATACTCGTCGACCTGGTGATACATCAGGTCGGTGTGCTGCACCATGTCGACCAGGGTCGAGCGGATGCCCCACGTAAGCGCCATGCGACGGCGGATGTCGGGCTCCGGCGTGAACGCGATCATCGGGATGCGCGAGCGCAGACGCGACAGGCGACGCGCGGAGTCGCCGGACTGCGTGAACACACAGAGGAACTTCGCGTCGACGAACTCGGCGACCTCGAGCGCTGCGAGGGTGATCGCACCACCCTGGGTGCGGGGCTTGGTCGTCAGCGGCGCGATGCGCTCCAGACCGTGCTCCTCGGTGGAGGCGATGATCCGCGCCATGGTCTCGACGACCACGACCGGGTAGTCTCCGACGCTGGTCTCACCGGAGAGCATGACCGCGTCCGCACCGTCGAGGACGGCGTTCGCGACGTCCGAGGTCTCGGCGCGCGTGGGGACGGGGCTGCTGATCATCGACTCGAGCATCTGCGTCGCGACGATGACCGGCTTGGCGTTGCGGCGTGCGAGCTCGACTGCACGCTTCTGGACGATCGGCACGGCCTCGAGCGGAAGCTCGACACCGAGGTCGCCACGGGCGACCATGATCGCGTCGAACGCGTCGACGATCTCTTCGAGCGCGTCGACGGCCTGAGGCTTCTCGACCTTGGCGATGACAGGGACGCGAACGCCCTCCTCCGCCATGATCTCGTGCACGCGGGTGACGTCGGAGGCGTTGCGGACGAACGACAGGGCGATGAGGTCGGCGCCGATGCGCAGGCCCCAACGGAGGTCGTCCTCGTCCTTCTCGCTGAGCGCAGGAACGTTCACGGCCACACCCGGCAGGTTGATGCCCTTGTTGTTGGACACGGCACCGGCAACGATGACCTTCGTGGTCACGGTCACGCCATCGGTCTCGACGACCTCGACGCGGACCTTGCCATCGTCGATCAGAAGGAAATCGCCCGGCTTGACGTCCTGGGGAAGCCCCTTGAACGTGGTGCCGCTGATCTCCTTGTTGCCGATGATGTCTTCGGTGGTGATCTTGAAGATGTCGCCCTTGGCGAGCTCGTACGGGCCGCCCTCGAACTTTCCGAGGCGGATCTTCGGTCCCTGCAGGTCGACGAGGATGGCGACCGCGCGGCCGGCGTCCTCCGCGGCACGACGCACGTTGGCGTAGTTGTTCTCGTGCACGGAGTAGTCACCGTGGCTGAGGTTCAATCGAGCGACATCCACCCCCGCGTCGATCAGTGCACGCACCGTCTCGTATGTCGAGGTGGCGGGGCCCAGGGTGGCGACGATTTTCGCGCGTCTCAAAGAATTCTCCAGGGTAGAAGTGGGGGAAGGTGAATCAGGCGACGGTGCCGGCCTCAGCCTACGCGGGCTGGAGACCGATCGCGACATCACTCGGGCGCACCGGCTCGGGAAGAACCGTGGTGCCCATCAGGAAGCGATCGACGTTCGCGGCGGCCGCGCGCCCCTCGGCGATGGCCCAGACGATGAGCGACTGCCCACGTCCTGCGTCGCCGGCGACGAACACGCCGGGCACCGTCGACTCGTAGCTGGAGTCGCGACGGAAAGCACCACGGTCGCTGACCTGAGGAAGCGTCTCCTCCGTGTATCCGTCCTGCTCCGGACCGGTGAACCCCATGGCGATCAGGATCAGGTCGGCCGGGATCTCGCGCTCGGTGCCGCTCTTGGGCACGCGACGGCCGTCGATGTACTCGGTCTCGGCCACGCGCAGTGCGCGGACCTCGCCCACCTCGTTGCCGAGGAACTCGACGGTCGAGGCGAGGAAGACCCGCTCGCCGCCTTCCTCGTGCGCCGAGGAGACCTCGAAGAGCGTCGGCATCATCGGCCACGGCTGGTGGTCGGGACGCGCGTCTCCCGGCTGCTTGCCGATCGCGAGGTTGGTGACGCTGAGCGCGCCCTGACGGTGCGCGGTGCCGATGCAGTCGGCTCCGGTGTCGCCGCCGCCGATCACGATGACGTGCTTGCCTTCGGCTGAGATCTGGTCGGGGACCTTGTCGCCGGCAACCGCGTGGTTGGACTCGACCAGGTACTCCATCGCGAAGTGGACCCCGTCGAGGTCGCGTCCGGGGATCGCGAGGTCACGCGGCACGGTCGAGCCGGTCGCGATGACGACCGCGTCGTAGCGCGCCCGCAGGTCGGCCCACGAGATGTCCTTGCCGATCTCGACCCCCGCGCGGAAGCGGGTGCCCTCCTCCTGCATCTGACGCAGGCGCGACTCGAGCTGCGACTTCTCCATCTTGAAGTCCGGGATGCCGTAGCGGAGCAGTCCGCCGATGCGGTCATCGCGCTCGAAGACGGCCACGGTGTGACCGGCGCGGGTCAGCTGCTGAGCGGCGGCGAGACCCGCGGGCCCCGAGCCGACGACCGCGACCGTCTTGCCGGTCAGGCGCTCCGGCGGCTCCGCCTCGACCCAGCCCTTCGCGAAGGCCTCGTCGATGATCGAGACCTCGATCTGCTTGATCGTCACGGCGGGCTGGTTGATGCCGAGCACGCACGAGCTTTCGCACGGTGCGGGGCACAGGCGCCCCGTGAACTCCGGGAAGTTGTTCGTCGCGTGCAGCCGCTCGATCGCCTCGCGACCCTCGCCGCGCCACGTCAGGTCGTTCCACTCGGGGATCAGGTTTCCCAGCGGGCAGCCCTGGTGGCAGAACGGCACGCCGCAATCCATGCAGCGACCGGCCTGGCGACGCAGCACCTGCTTGTCGCCGGGCTCATAGACCTCTTTCCAGTCCATGATGCGCACGGGCACGGGACGACGGGCGGGAAGCTCCCGCTCGGTCACCTTCAGAAAGCCTTTGGGGTCAGCCACCGGTCACCTCCAGGATGCGGTTCCACACGATGTCGCCGTCGGGGTCGATCCCCTCGGCCAGCGCCTCCTCGCGCATGCTCCGCACGGCGGCGAAGTCACGAGGCAGCACCTTCACGAACTCTGCAGCGGTCTGTTCGAACCCCTCGAGCAGCGCGGATGCTCGCGGCGAGGCCGTGCGTTCGACGTGCGCGACCAGCAGGCTGCGCAGCACCTCGAGGTCGGCACGGTCGAGCGGTTCGAGCAGGAGCTCTCCGCTGCCGAGCGACTGCGCGTTCACCTTGCTGGTGTCGAGCGCGTGAACGTAGGCCACTCCCCCGGACATCCCGGCGCCGAAGTTGCGTCCGGTCGAGCCCAGGATCACGGCGAGCCCGCCGGTCATGTACTCCAGCGCGTGGTCGCCCACCCCCTCGACGACAGCGGTCGCACCCGAGTTGCGGACGAGGAACCGCTCGCCGACGACACCAGAGATGAACATCGTCCCGGAGGTCGCACCGTACCCGATCACGTTGCCGGCGATCACGTTCTCGTGCGGAGCGATCGCGGAACCGCGCGGCGGACGGATCGTGATGTCGCCGCCCGAGAGTCCCTTGCCGACGTAGTCGTTCGCGTCGCCCTCCAGGCGCAGCACGATCCCCGGCGGGAGGAAGGCTCCGAGCGACTGTCCGGCCGTGCCGTGAAGCGTGACGTCGATGGTGCCCTCGGGCAGACCGGCGGCGCCGTGCCGCGAAGTCACCTGATGGCCCAGCATGGTGCCGACCGCACGCTCGGTGTTGGCGATGGGAAGCTCGACCACGACGGGGTCGCCGTTGAGCAGCGCCCCCTTCGCGATGTCGATCAGCTGCACGTCGAAGTGCTTCTCGAGCTCGTGATCCTGCGTGCGGCCGCTGCGACGCGGCTCGCCCGCCGGGAACACCGGGCCTTCGAGCACGGGCGTCAGGTCGAGGCCCTCGGCCTTCCAGTGCTCGACCGCGGCGTTCACCTCGATGAGGTCGGCACGGCCGATGATCTCGTCGAGCGAGCGGTAGCCGAGCTCCGCGAGCAGCTCCCGCACCTCTTCGGCGATGAACTCCATGAAGTTGACGACGAACTCCGGCTTGCCGGTGAACCGCTCACGCAGCACCGGGTTCTGGGTCGCGACGCCCACAGGGCACGTGTCGAGGTGGCAGACGCGCATCATGATGCAGCCGCTGACGACGAGCGGAGCCGTGGCGAAGCCGAACTCCTCCGCACCCAGCAGAGCGCCGATGATCACATCGCGGCCGGTCTTGAGCTGGCCGTCGACCTGCACCACGACGCGGTCGCGCATGCCGTTGAGCATGAGCGTCTGCTGCGTCTCGGCGAGACCGAGCTCCCACGGCGTTCCCGCGTGCTTGAGCGAGTTCAACGGGCTCGCACCCGTGCCGCCGTCGTGGCCGGAGACCAGGATGACGTCACTGAGCGCCTTGGCCACACCCGCCGACACCGCACCGATACCCGACTGGCTCACGAGCTTCGTGTGGATGCGCGCCTCGGGGTTCGCCCGCTTCAGGTCGAAGATCAGCTGCTTGAGGTCTTCGATCGAGTAGATGTCGTGGTGCGGCGGCGGCGAGATGAGCCCCACACCGGCGGTTGCGTGACGGGTGCGCGCCACCCACGGATACACCTTGGTCGGAGGCAGCTGACCGCCCTCGCCGGGCTTGGCGCCCTGGGCGAGCTTGATCTGGATGTCGTCCGACTCGGTGAGGTACAGGCTGGTCACGCCGAAGCGTCCGGAGGCCACCTGCTTGATCGAGCTGCGGCGCTGCGGGTCGAGCAGCCGATCCGGATCCTCGCCGCCCTCGCCGGTGTTCGACTTACCGCCGATGCTGTTCATCGCGATCGCGAGCGTCTCGTGCGCCTCGCGCGAGATGGAGCCGTAGCTCATCGCGCCCGTGGAGAAGCGCTTGACGATGGCGGAGACGGGCTCGACCTCGTCCAGGGGCACGGGCTTGCGGGTACCGGTGCGCAGCTGGAACAGGCCGCGCAGCGTCTTCAGTTCGGCAGCCTGCTCGTCGACGAGCTTCGTGTACTCGCGGAAGATGTCGTAGCGCCGGGTGCGGGTCGAGTGCTGCAGCTTGAACACCGTCTCCGGGTTGAAGAGGTGCGGGGAGCCGTCGCGCCGCCACTGGTACTCGCCGCCGGTCCACAGACGCTCGTGCGCGCGGGCAGCGGCATCCTCCGGGTAGGCGTAGTCGTGACGCGCCTGGTTCTCGGCGAAGATCTCTTCGATGCCGATGCCGCCGAGCTTGGACTCGGTGCGCGTGAAGTAGGCGTCGATGAACTCCTGGCTGAGACCGATCGCCTCGAACACCTGGGCCCCGGCATACGAAGACACCGTGGAGATGCCCATCTTCGACATGATCTTGAGCACACCCTTGCCGAGCGCGTAGATCAGGTTCTTGACTGCCTTCTCCGGAGAGATCCCGGTGATGTAGCCGGTGCGCACCAGGTGCTCGACCGATTCCATCGCCAGGTACGGGTTGACGGCGGAGGCGCCGTAGCCGATCAGCGTCGCGACGTGGTGCACCTCGCGCACATCGCCGGCTTCGACGATCAGGCCGACCTTCATCCGGTTCTCACGCCGGATGAGGTGGTGGTGGATCGCGGAGACCATGAGCAGCGACGGGATCGGCGTCAGGTCCTTGTTCGAGTCCCGGTCCGACAGGATGATGAACTCGGTGCCGTTCTCGATCGCCTCGTCGACCTCCGCGCACATCTCGGTGAGCCGGTCCTGCAGCGTCTGCGGGCCCGCGTCGAAGTGGTACAGACCGCGGATCGTCGCACTCGACCGACCGGGCATGGCCTTGTCGATGTGACGGATCTTCGCGAGCTCGTCGTTGTCGATCACGGGGAAGTCGAGCGAGACGGTGCGCGTGTGCTCCGGACCCCAGGAGAGCAGGTTGCTCTCGGGGCCGAGACCCAGCTTGAGGCTTGTGACGACCTCTTCGCGGATCGAGTCCAGCGGCGGGTTCGTGACCTGCGCGAACTGCTGCGTGAAGTAGTCGAACAGCAGTCGCGGACGCTTGCTGAGCACGGCGATCGGCGTGTCGGAGCCCATCGCGCCGAGCGGCTCGACACCGGTCTGCCCCATCGGCGTGAGGAGGATGCGGACCTCTTCCTCGGTGTATCCGAAGGTGCGCTGACGACGGGTGATCGATGCCGGAGGGTGCACGATGTGCTCGCGCTCGGGGAGCTCCGCGAGTCGCACGGCACCGGCGTCCAGCCACTCCTGCCACGGGTGCATCGTGGCGAGGTCGTGCTTGATCTCGCTGTCTTCGACGATGCGACGCTGCGAGGTGTCGACCAGGAACATCTTCCCGGGCTGCAGGCGTCCGCGACGCTTGATGCGCTCGGGCTCGAACTGCAGCACGCCGGTCTCGGAGCCGATCACGACCAGGCCGTCGGTCGTCTCGGTCCAGCGCCCGGGGCGGAGGCCGTTGCGGTCGAGCGTGGCGCCGACGAGGGTGCCGTCGGTGAAGATGAGGGCTGCCGGACCGTCCCACGGCTCCATCTGGTTGGAGTGGTACTCGTAGAACGAACGCAGCTCCGGCGTGATGTCGGCCTGCTTCTCGTACGCCTCCGGGACCATCATCATGATGGCGTGCGGCAGGCTCCGGCCCGTGAGGGTCAGCAGTTCCAGGACCTCGTCGAACGACGCGGAGTCGCTGGCGCCGTCGGTGCAGATCGGGAGCAGCGGCGCGATGTCGCCGAGCAGTTCGGACTCGAGCTGCGACTGCCGGGCGCGCATCCAGTTGCGGTTTCCGCCGACCGTGTTGATCTCGCCGTTGTGGGCGAGCATCCGCAGCGGCTGTGCGAGCGGCCACGACGGGAACGTGTTGGTCGAGTAACGGGAGTGCACGACGGCCAGCTCGGACGCGAAGCGCTCATCCTGCAGGTCGGGGTAGAACGGCTCGAGCTGCAGGGTCGTGACCATGCCCTTGTACCCGAGCGTGCGTGCCGAGAGCGAGACGAAGTAGGCGCCGAGCTCGTGGCCGGCGCGCTTGCGCAGCCGGTAGGCGACCCGGTCGAGGGCGATGCCCGTGACCGGTGCATCGGTGTGGGTCGCTCCGCCGGCGCTGACGAACAGCTGCTCGAAGGCGGGACGCGCCTCATCGGCGAGCTTGCCGAGGTTCTCGTTGGCGGTGGGGACCTCGCGCCAGCCGAGAACGCGGAGTCCCTCGGAACGGGCGATCTTCTCGATCCCGGCCTTCTGCTGGCGGCGCTCGCTCGAATCGCGAGGCAGGAAGGCCAACCCAGCGGCGTACTCCCCCACGGGCGGCAGTTCGAAGCCGACGACTGCGCGGAGGAATGCATCGGGCATCTGCGTCAGGATGCCGGCGCCGTCCCCGGTGCCCGCGTCGGAGCCGATGGCTCCGCGGTGCTCCAGGTTGCGCAGGGCCTCGAGGGCCAACGCGATGATGTCGTGCCCGGCTTCGCCGCGCAGGGTCGCGACCATGGCGAGGCCGCAGGCGTCCTTTTCGAACGCCGGGTTGTACATGCCCTGCTTCGGGGGGTAGGCGCCGGACGCGCCGTAGGGTGGCTGGAAGTACACCAGTTACCGTCCTCAGATCTTCAGTGAAACCCGGGGACGACGTCGGCCCGCTCGTTCAGTGCAATGGTTCTCCCGCCACGAGGTGGCGTTGTTATCGGGAGCCGTCCTCGCTCGTGGAAGCAGTGCTTGTGGCAGTGGCTCCTGCGGTGACTTCCTCGGTCGGAGGCTCGCTCACGTCCACGAAGTCAGAGGGATTGTTCTGCGATTGTACATCAGCGTCGGCGTCGACCTTCTCGCGGCCAGGCTGGTAGGGCGACGGCTCGAGACCGGGGTGACGACGCGTCTGCACGACGAGGATCACGAGACCGACGACGACGCCGATGATCGCGGCCCAGACGTTGCTGCGCAGCCCCAGGATGATCTCGCTCGGATCGATGCGGATCGACTCCCAGACGATGCGACCGGCGCTGTACCAGATGAGGTAGATCGCGAACAGGCGGCCCCACTGGAAGAAGAGCTTGCGACCGAGCCACAGGAGCACCAGCACGCCCAGGCCGTTCCAGATCACCTCGTACAGGAAGGTCGGATGGAACAGCGTGCCTTCCGGCAGGCCCGCCGGGAATGCCGAGTTCGTCGACTCGATCTCCAGCCCCCACGGCAGGTCGGTGGGAAGGCCGAAGAGCTCGTGATTGAACCAGTTGCCGAAGCGGCCCATGGCCTGAGCCAGCAGCAGACCGGGCGCCAGAGCGTCGGCGAACGTCCAGAAGCGGATCCCGGTCCAGCGGCAGCCGAGGTAGGCGCCGATCGCCCCACCGATGAGGGCGCCGAAGATCGCGATCCCGCCCTCCCAGATGGCCCACACCGAGCCGGGCTCGAACGGGTTCCAGGTGTTCTTGCCCTCACCGAAGTAGAAGTTCGGGTGGGTCAGCACGTGGAAGATGCGGGCACCGATGATGGCCAGCGGCACCGCGAGGATCGAGATGTCGATCACGACCCACGGCTCCGCTCCACGCTTGGTGAGGCGGTGATTGGTCAGGATCGTCGCCGCGATGATGCCCGCGATGATGCACAGCGCGTAGAAGTGGATCCGTATGGGTCCGAGGTCGAAGTACGACACCGGAGGGCTCGGGATGCTGGCGAGCACGCTGGTGACGGTGCTGGGGAACGCGAGTGACATGAGTGCGATTCTAGTTCTCGGTATCGGGGCGGGCCGACGAGGTGCCGGCAGCCAGGCTTCGGGTGACCTCGGCGAGGGCGGGGACGCCGCCGTCACGGAGGGCGCGGACCAGTGCGGTTCCGACGATCGCGCCGTCGGCGTACTCGGACACTCCGGCGATCTGCTCGGCGGTGGAGATGCCGATGCCCACACAGGCGCGGTGAGCCCCGTGCGCGCGGAGGCGGCCGACCAGGGTACGGGCGGCGCGGTCGAGTTCGGCGCGCTCCCCCGTGATCCCCATGGTCGAGACGGTGTAGACGAAGCCGGTGGACGACTTCACGACGAGTTCGAGGCGCTCGTCGGAGGAGGTGGGCGCTGCGAGGAACACACGATCGAGACCGGTCCGCTCGCTGGCGGCGATCCACTCCCCTGCCGCGTCCGGCGTGATGTCGGGCGTGATGAGCCCCGCGCCATCCGCGGCGAGCAGGTCGTCGGCATAGCGGTCGACCCCGTACTGCATGACCGGGTTCCAGTACGTCATCACGAGCACCGGAACGTCGGTCGCGGCCGTGATCGCACGGATCGCCGTGAACAGGTCGGCCATCCGGAATCCCGCGGCGAGAGCCGTGGTGGTGGCCTCCTGGATGATCGCGCCATCCATCACCGGGTCGCTGTAGGGCGGGCCCAGCTCGATGATGTCGACGCCGTTCTCGGCCAGGGCGATGGCGGCCTGGATGCTCGTCTGAAGATCGGGGAACCCGACGGGAAGGTAGCCGACGAAGGCGCTGCGACCGGCATCCTGTGCGCGCTGGATCGCCTGTTCGACGCGACTCATAGCTGCGGCTCCCCCTTCGAGGCCGTGTCTTCGGCCTCGCTCTCCTCGGCGACATCGTGCGCGAGAGCGGCTTCGTCGTAGAGCTCGAAGTAGCGCGCGGCGGTGTCCATGTCCTTGTCCCCGCGGCCGGAGAGGCAGATCGCGATGAGTCCGTCCGTGCCGAGTTCGCGTCCGATCCGCAGAGCGCCGGCGAGGGCGTGGGCCGACTCGATGGCCGGGATGATGCCCTCGGTGCGGCTGAGCAGTCGCAGCGCCTGCATCGCCTCGTCATCGGTAGCCGGGATGTACTCGGCGCGGCCGATGTCGGCGAGCCACGAGTGCTCGGGTCCGACGCCCGGGTAGTCGAGGCCGGCGGAGATCGAGTGCGACTCGATCGTCTGGCCGTCTTCGTCCTGCAGCACGTAGGTCTTGGCGCCGTGCAGCACTCCCGGTCGCCCGCGCTCGATCGACGCGGCGTGCTTCTCGGTGTCGACGCCGTCGCCGGCCGCCTCCACGCCGTAGAGCTTGACGCCCTCGTCGTCGAGGAACGCGTCGAACATGCCGATCGCGTTGGAACCGCCGCCCACACAGGCGACGACCGCATCCGGAAGCCGACCGACCTCGTCGAGCAGCTGCGCGCGGGCCTCTTCGCCGATGATCTTCTGGAAGTCGCGGACCATCGCCGGGAACGGGTGCGGTCCGGCGGCGGTGCCGAAGATGTAGTTGGTGGTCTCGACCGACGCCACCCAGTCGCGGTAGGCGTCGTTGATCGCGTCTTTCAGAGTGCGCGAACCGGAGGTCACCGGGACCACCTCCGCGCCGAGCAGGCGCATGCGGGCGACGTTGAGCGCCTGACGCTCCGTGTCGACCTCGCCCATGTAGATCGTGCAGTCCAGGCCGAAGAGCGCCGCGGCGGTCGCCGTGGCGACACCGTGCTGTCCGGCACCGGTCTCGGCGATCACGCGGGTCTTGCCGAGCCGCTTGGTGAGCAGCGCCTGGCCGAGCACGTTGTTGATCTTGTGGGACCCCGTGTGGTTCAGGTCTTCACGCTTGAGGAAGACGCGCGCACCTCCGGCGTGCTCGGCGAACCGCGGCACCTCGGTGATCGCCGACGGGCGGCCCGCGTACGAGCTCAGAAGGTGTGCGAGCTCGTCCCGGAAGGCTGGATCGGCGATCGCCTTCTCGTACGCGACGGTCAGCTCGTCGATCGCGGCGATGAGCGACTCGGGCATGTAGCGCCCGCCGAACTCGCCGAAGAAGGGGCCGTGCTGATCGCGCAGGCTCATCATGCCTCCAGGAAACTCTTGAGGGTGGCGACGGGATCGCCGGTCACGAGTGCCTCGCCGATCAGGACGACGTCGGCACCGGCGGAGCGGTAGTGCACGACGTCGGCGGGCGTGAGCACCGCGGATTCGGCGATCTTGACCGCGGTCTCCGGGATGCGCTCGACCAGGCGTCCGAAGAGGTCGCGGTCGATCTCGAGGGTCTTCAGATCGCGCGCGTTCACACCGATCAGCGGCGCCCCCAGGTCGATCGCGGCTTCGAGCTCGTCGGCCGAATGCGTCTCGACGAGCGGCGTCATGCCCAGCTCGCCGATGAATCCGAACAGGTCGCGGAGGACATCGGGTTCGAGGCCGGCGACGATCAGCAGCACCAGATCGGCACCCGCAGCGCGAGCTTCGAGCACCTGATAGCGGGTGGCGATGAAGTCCTTGCGCAGCACCGGCAGCGAGACGCGGGCCGTGACGGCCTCGAGGTCGGCCAGGCTGCCGCCGAAGCGACGTTCCTCGGTCAGCACGCTGATTGCGGAGGCGCCTCCCGTCTCGTAGAGGGATGCCTGGAGAGCAGGGTCGGGGATCTCGGCGAGTGCACCGCGTGAGGGGCTCGCGCGCTTGACCTCCGCGATGATCTTGACCCGGTCGGTGGGAGCGAGGAACGAAAGGGCGTCCTTGGCGGCGGGGCGCGCGAGTGCCGCCCGCTCGACGGCCTCCAGCGGGCGCGACAGAGCGCGACGCTCAGCGTCTGCGACTGCGCCGGCCGTCAGGTCGGCGAGGACCATTAGTGCGCCTTCGGAGCGTACTTCGGACCCTTCACGCCGTAGCCGGCCTTGGCCAGTGCCCAGCCCACGATCGCACCGATCGGGACGAGCGCGACCGAGATGATCACGAGGGTGGGCTGCTCGAAGCAGAATGCGACGGTGGCGGCGGCGACGCCGACCAGCATGATCACGACGGCGGTCCAGGCTGCAGGCGAGTGTCCGTGGCCGGGGTCGGCGATCGGGTTGGTCATGTTCTCCTCCGGGGGGACGACGTGCAGTTCGAAATCAGTCTATCGGGGTCAACGCGTCGGATCGGTTCCGCGGGACAGCTCGTCCCAGGAATCGACCGCGTCCACGGGCCCGTCATGGGCAGCTTCGACGTGGTCGGTGCGGTAGCGTCGCCCACCGGCCTTCCACCCACGCCAGGTCGTGAGGACCACCACGGACGCGGCGAGCAGGATCACCCATCCGACGAGGGCGATGTACGGCCAGGCCGAGGGGACGATGCTCGTGACGACCTCGTGGACCGCACCGCCACCGGCGAGCCCGGTGACCTCGGTCACGGTCGCAGCGACGGCGTCGAAGGGCTCCGTCAGGAGCAGCTGGATGGTCGACCAGCCGAGGAACAGCGCCGTCGCAGCCGCCAGCACGCCGAAGATGAGGCGCACGACCTTGCCGGAGATGGCGAGTGCCGCTCCGAGGGCGAGCACCGCGAGGCTGAGGGGGGCGAGCAGCACCAGAGCTGACGCCCCAGGAACCAGGATCGCCTCGCCCGCATCCGCGCGCTCGACCGTCAGCCAGGTCTGGGTAGACGAGATGATGCCGATGGCACCGGCGAGCAGGAAGCCGGAGACGGAGAGCGACCGACCGCGCCGTGCGAAGGTCATGCCTGAGCCGTCCCGGTCGTCGCCTCGAGGTCGGTCGTGTCGAAACAGGTGCGCGTGCCGGTGTGGCAGGCGGGGCCGGTCTGGGCGACCAGGAGCAGGATGGCATCGCCGTCGCAGTCGAGGCGCGCCTCGTGTACCACCTGGATATGCCCGGATGTGTCGCCCTTGCGCCAGTACTCCTGGCGGGACCGCGACCAGTAGGTGGCCCGCCCCGACGTCAGCGTGCGCCGCAGCGCCTCGGCATCCACCCACGCGAGCATCAGCACCTCGTGCGTGTCGAACTGCTGCACGATCACCGGTGCCAGTCCGTCGGCATTGAATGCGACCTGCGCGATGCGCTCTTCCACGGAAGTCACCGGACCACCACTCCCTCTGCGCGAAGGGCGTCCTTGACGTCGCCGACGGTGAGTGCCCCCGTGTGGAAGACGCTCGCCGCGAGGACGGCATCGGCCCCGGCCTTTATGGCAGGAGCGAAGTCGGACACCTGACCTGCACCGCCCGAAGCGATGACGGGAACGGAGGCCGCTTCCCGCATGAGCCGCACGAGCTCGAGGTCGAAGCCGTCCCGCGTGCCGTCGGCATCGATCGAGTTCACCAGGAGCTCGCCGGCCCCTCGTTCGACGGCCTCTCGTGCCCAGGCGACCGCGTCGAGGGTGGTCTGCGTGCGACCGCCGTGCGTGGTGACGACGAAGCCGGAGGGCGTGGTCCCCGCCCGCTTCACGTCGAGCGACAGGACGAGCACCTGCGCGCCGAACCGGTCGGCGATCTCTCCGATCAGCTCGGGGCGCGCGATGGCGGCCGAGTTCACTCCGACCTTGTCGGCGCCGACCGAGAGGAGCCGCGCGACGTCTTCGGCACTGCGCACTCCCCCGCCGACCGTCAGCGGCACGAAGACCTGCTCCGCCGTGCGCTGCACGACATCGTAGGTCGTGGCACGGGCGTCGACCGTTGCCGTCACATCGAGGAACGTGATCTCGTCGGCGCCCTGCGCCGCATAGTGCCTGGCGAGTTCGACCGGGTCGCCCATGTCACGCAGGTTCTCGAAGTTCACGCCCTTGACCACACGGCCCTCGGCGACATCCAGACACGGGATGACACGGCTGGCGAGTGTCATCAGAGCCTCGCGTTGTGGATGGCGGTGACGAGGATGGCGCGAGCGCCGAGCGCGTAGAGCGCGTCCATGACAGGGTTGACTCGCGTGCGCGCGACCATGACGCGCACGGCCACCCATTCCGGATCCCGCAGCGGTGAGACGGTCGGCGACTCGACGCCACCGGCGATCTTCACGGCCTCGTCGAGCAGAGCCACCGGCAGGTCGTAGTCGATCATGACGAAACGTCGAGCCACCATGACGCCGCGAAGCCGGCGCAGAAGCGTGTCGGCGCCCTCGGCATCGGCGGGACCCGCGATGAGCACGGCCTCCGACTGCAGGATGACCGGACCGAAGACCTCGAGCCCGGCCTGACGGAGTGTGGTGCCCGTCTCGACGACATCGGCCACCGCGTCGGCGACACCGAGACGGACGGCCGACTCGACCGCTCCGTCGAGCGGAACCAGGTCTACCGCGATGTCGCGCTCGTCGAGGAACGCGTCGACCAATCCGGGATAGGAGGTGGCGATGCGCAGCCCGTCGAGCTCGGTCACGTCGGTGTAGCGGCCAGTGGGTGCCGCGAAGCGGAACGTGGAGCCGGCGAACCCGAGCGCCTCGATCTCGCGTGCGCCCGGCATGCGGGCGTCGAGCAGCAGGTCACGACCGGTGATGCCCACATCGATCGCGCCGGAGCCGACATAGGTCGCGATGTCCTTGGGACGGAGGAAGAAGAACTCGACGTCGTTCTCGGCGTCGATGACATGGAGGGTCTTGGGGTCGCGGCGGCCCGCATAACCCGCCTCGGCGAGCATGTCGGCGGCAGTCTCGGAGAGCGAGCCCTTGTTGGGAACGGCGATGCGCAGCATGGAGTGCTTTCAGTTCGAGAGGAGAGGAACGGAGCGCATCACAGATGTCGGTAGACGTCTTGCAGGCTGAGGCCCTTCGCGAGCATCATCACCTGGACGTGATAGAGCAGCTGCGAGATCTCTTCGGCGGCGGCCTCATCGGACTCGTACTCCGACGCCATCCACACCTCGGCGGCCTCTTCGACGATCTTCTTGCCGATCGTGTGCACGCCGCCATCGAGCTCGGCGACCGTGCCCGATCCTTCGGGACGGGTCTCGGCCTTGACGCTGAGCTCGGCGAACAGCTCGTCGAAAGTCTTCACGCTTCCAGGCTACCGGCTCGGGCGAGGTCTCTCAGCCGGGTGACGGCCGCTTCGATGTCGTCGGCGCCGTACACGGCCGAACCGGCCACGAAGGTGTCGGCCCCGGCGGCGGCGGCGTACTCGATCGTGCTGTCCGAGATTCCGCCGTCGACCTGGAGCCAGACGGACGAGCCGCGCCGACGAGCCTCCTCGGCGAGGGACCGGAGCTTCGGCATCGTCTCGGGCATGAAGCTCTGTCCCCCGAATCCGGGCTCGACCGTCATCACGAGGATCTGATCGAACTCGTCGAGCACCTCGAACAGCGACTCGACCGGGGTCCCCGGCTTCACGGCGACGCCGGCACGGGAGCCGATGTCGCGCAGTCGACGGGCGAGGGCAACGGGATCGGCGGCCGCCTCGAGGTGGAACGTGACGCTCGCCGCTCCGATCTCGGCATACTCCGGTGCCCAGCGCTCCGGATCGGTGATCATCAGGTGCACGTCGAGCGGGATGGGGCTGGTCGCCTGGATGCGCTCGACCATCTGCGGCCCGAACGTCAGGTTCGGGACGAAGTGGTTGTCCATCACATCGACGTGCGCGAAGTCCGCTGTCGCGATGCGGGCGAGATCCGCCTGCATGTTCACGAAGTCGGCGGCGAGGATGCTCGGGTTGATGCGCGGCGCGCGAGGCAGATCCACGGTCCTAGTCTTCCTTCTCTGCGGTGATGACGGGTGCGGAGCGCTGCAGGAGCGCGAGGAACATGGCATCGGTGCCGTGCCGGTGCGGCCAGAGCTGAGCGCTGCCGGAGCCGGATCGACCCTCGGTCGCGAGGTCGATCGGCGACCGGGAGACGTCGGCGACCGCTGCACGCGCGTCGAGTTCGACGATGTCGCCGCGGCCGCGCAGCACCTCCTGCACGACCCCCGTGGTCTCGGCCAGATGCGGTGAGCACGTGACGTACGCGACGATCCCGCCCGGAGCGAGTGCGTCGAGGGCGGCCGAGAGCAGCTCCACCTGGAGCGGCACGAGCTCGGCGACGTCGGCGGGCGACTTGCGCCACCGCGCCTCGGGCCGACGACGCAGCGCGCCCAGTCCCGTGCACGGCGCGTCCACGAGGATCCGGTCGAACTCACCGTGCCGAGAAGCCGCGAGGGCGCGACCGTCCTGCTCGTGCACCACGATCTCGCCGGGAACGGCCCGGAGCGCCTTGCGCACCAGGCGCGCTCGGACGGGAACGACCTCGTTGGCCTCGAGGGTGACGTCTTCCCGGAGCGCGATCGCGGCCAGGAGCGCGGTCTTCCCTCCCGGACCGGCGCAGAGATCGAGCCAGCGCTCCCCCGCTGTGATGGGCGAGACTCCGGCCAGGGCGAGCGCGACGAGCTGGGAGCCCTCGTCCTGCACCCGGACCGTGCCGCCTGAGGCCTCGACCGACAGACGCGGATCGCCACCGGGAGACGCGAACGCGGTCGGTGCGTAGGGCAGACGGGGCTCGCCGGGCTCGGCGAGACCGGGCAGCGCGACGAGCGTCACTTCGGGCGAGGCGTTGTCGGCTTCGAGGAGGGCGTCGAGCTCGGCGTCGCGACGCTCCGCCGCGAGAGCTCGACGGAGCGCCCGGATGACCCAGACCGGGTGTGCGGAGCGCAGCGCCAGACGCTCGTCGTCGGAGCGGGCGTGCTCTTCGACGCGCTCCTGCCAGGCCTCGGCCGAATCCCGGGTGATGCGCCGCAGAACCGCGTTCGCGAAACTCGATGCTCCCCGACCGGACTCCACGGCGACCAGATTCACGGATTCGTTCACCGCGGCGTGCGAGGCGACTCGTGTCGCGAGCAGCTGGTGCACGGCGAGCCGGAGCGCATCGAGAACCGCGGGATCGATGCTGTCGGTCGAGCGATCGGCCGCCGAGGCGATGATCGCGTCATACGTTCCGAGCCGTCGCAGGGTGCCGTAGGTCAGTTCGGTCGCGAGCGCCGCGTCCTGAGGGGTGAGTTTCGCCTCGGCGATGGCCGAAGGAAGCGCGAGGTTCGCGTACGCATCGGTCTCGGAGACCGCACGCAGCACGTCGTAAGCCACCCTTCTCGCGGGCTGCACGGTGCGGGCGGGGCCGCGCTGACCGCCGCGATGCCCCTCTGCCGAGCCTTGGGCACCCCGCGGTCGGCCTTTCGAGGGCGTGCTTCGACGGTTCCGTCGCTCGTCGCTCATGATCCGGCCACCAGCTCATCTCCCCCGCGCAGACCGCGCCACCAGTCGACCGCGTTCATCGCTCCCTTGCCCGCGGGCTGCACCCTGGTGACGGAGAGAGGCGCGGTGCCCGTGCCGATGTGGAGCGCGGTCTTGGTGCCCCGGAGATGCCCGGGCGGCAGCGAATCGGCCTCCGGCGCGGGAACCGCCTCGAGCACCTTGAGGGGCTGACCGGCGATGGTCGTGTGCGCTCCCGGTTCGGGGGTCACACCACGGAACCGCGCGAACACGGCCTCCAGCGCCTGGTCCCAGTCGAGCAGCCCGTCGGCGAGCGTGAGTTTGGCGGCGAAGGTCGGCGTCCCCTCCTGGGGCACCGCCCGAGCCGTACCCGCCGCGATCGAGGTGACCACATCGGCGGTGAGCTCTGCTCCGTCCAGCGCGAGCGCCTCGAGAGCCTCTCCCGCCGTCGCCGTCTCGGGAACATCGACCTCGCGGGTGGCGAAAACATCGCCGGCATCGAGCTCGGCGACGAGCTGGAAGACGCTCGCTCCGAGTACCCGATCCCCCGCGATGAGCGCCCGCTGCACAGGGGCGGCCCCTCGCCATGCGGGCAGGAGCGAGAAGTGGAGGTTGATCCACCCGGCGGTCGGGGCGGAGAGCAGCGGCTCGCGCACCAGCCCGCCGTAGGCCACGATCACTCCCAGCTCCACCTGCAGCGCCGAGATCTCGGCCGTCGCGGCATCATCCAGCCGGGCCGTCTTGATGACGGGGAGACCGAGTTCGACGGCAGCCTGGGCGACCGGGGACGGCGTCAGCACCCGCCGTCGGCCGAGTGGGGCATCGGGCCGCGTGACGACCGCGGCGATGTCATGCGAGGTCGCGAGACGTCGCAGGGTGGGCACGGCGGCAGCGGGTGTGCCGGCGAAGACGAGGCGCATGAAGGTTCTCCGGATGGGTCAGAGCTCTGGTTCGAGGATATCGAGGCGGACGGAGAGCGTGCTCTTGGTCGCACGCCCCTTTCGACGACGGCCGCTCACCGCTTCGGCGATGACGGCCGCGCGCAGGGCCGTCGCGACGCGAGCGCCCGAGCCGTAGTCGAACCTCACGAGCGCTCGCACCCGAGGCGGGATGTCGTCGGACTCGACGGGAACAGGGCCGAGTACCGCGTCGGCGGGGAGGGCGAGCTCGGTGAGCGCGGCGAGAGCGTTCGAGACCGCCGGAACGGAGCCCTGGACCAGAGCCACCCTGGTCGTCGGGGGCATGTGCAGCGGTGCCCGACTCTCCAGCTCCGAGCGGGCATGGCCCGCCTGGTTCCACGTCGCGAACGCCTTCGCCGCCGCCCCGTTCACCCCGACCAGGTGGATGGGCGCGCCGGGTGCGGCCAGCGCGGCCGCGTTCGACCACCAGCGCAGACACGACTCCGCGACACGGAGATCGGGCGCCTGGAGCATTCGAGGGCCGTCGAGCAGCACGACCGCACGGTACCCGCCCTCGGCGATCGGCTCGGCGCCTCTGGTCGCGACCACCAGCGCGGGTTTGGCCGGCACGTGTTCGACCGGGTGCGCGCCGTCGGCCACGATCACCCGTACCCCCGGGAACGCGCGCCCGAGCTCGTCGGCGGTGCGCTCGCTCCCCGAGGAGGCGAGTCTCAGCTTGGTCGAGGAGCAGGCAGGACACGTCCAGGCGCTGGCGGCGCGGCCGCACCAGCCGCACACCGGCACGGCACCACGGTGCTTCGCGCCGAGTGCGCCACCGCAGTGGGCACATCGCGCCGGCGCCCGGCACTCGGCGCACACCAGTGACGGAGAGAAACCAGGACGCGAGACCTGGACGAGCACCGGTCCTTCAGCCGCCGCGGTGCGGGCAGCGAGAAATGCGGAGGACGGCATCCGCTGGGCCGTCGGCTGCTCCATCTCCTGCGGCGTGCTGAGCACGACACGCGGGAGCACGCGACGCGCCGCCCGGACATCCTGCAGCCAGCCGATGACGACCAGCCTTTCCACATCGGTCGTCCGCGTGTGGCCGGTGAAGAGCAGCGCCGACCCCTCGAGCTCCTGGCGGAGGAGAGCCGCGTCTCGCGCGTTGACGTACGGGGCCAACGGCTCCCCCAGAAGCGGATCACCGTCGTCCCAGATCGCGACCAGCCCCGCCACGACCGGGGAGTACACCGCCGAACGGTTGCCCACCACGATGCACGGGGCGTCCTCGAGCGTGCGCAGGAATCCGCGGTAGCGATCGGGGTTCGTCTGCCGGGAGTCGTGACGCACGACCGCTCCGGGAGGGACGAGAGTGTCGAGCGCAGCGAGGAGCCGGTCGAGATCACGACTGTCGGGGACGACGATGATCGACGACTTCCCCGCGGCGAGCATCCGGGCTGCGGACGATGCCAGCAGTCGAGCCCACCCCTGCACACCGTCGACGAGCTGGGGTATCGCCTCCACCGCGGCGCGACCGCCCGTGTCGAGGACGGCGCCGAGGCCTTCGTACAGTCCGACAGTGCTCTCCGCCGCCTCGCGCGCCTCGGCATCCGGTGTCTCGACCGGGGTGTCGGCGGTCCACGCCTTCTCGACGCGCACCTGGCGCTTGGGGATCACGAGGCGCAGCACGTCGGACGCCGATCCTGCCGCACGGTCCGCCACGCGGCGGGCGAGGGTGTGCAGGCGCTCCGGAAGCACGGCGACCTCGGACACGACGCTCTCGACCTCGGAGAGCGGGCGGTCGGCGTCGTCTTCGGTGTCGATCTCGACGATGTAGCCGTCGATCACGCGCCCGGCGGTGCGCAGCGGCACTCGGACGCGAACTCCGAGCGGCACATCCCCCAGTTCCGCGGGGAGCGCGTAGTCGAAGAGCCGATCGAGTTGGGGCAGAGGTGAATCGAGGAGCACGCGCGCGATGCGCCGGCTCTCGGCAGGCATCAGGGCCGCGGTCCCGTCAGAGCCCGGCAGCGCGGCGCAGCTCTTCGACGCGATCCGTCCGCTCCCAGGTGAAGTCGGGGAGTTCGCGACCGAAATGGCCGTACGCGGCCGTCTGGGCGTAGATCGGGCGCAGCAGATCGAGCTGCTCGATGATCGCCTGCGGGCGCAGATCGAACACTGAGGTGATCGCCTGCGTGATGACCTCGTCGGACACCTTCCCGGTGCCGAACGTCTCGACGTAGAGGCCGACCGGACGGGCGACACCGATCGCATAGGCGATCTGCACCTCGAGGCGGTCTGCGAGCCCCGCCGCCACCGCGTTCTTCGCCACCCATCGGGTCGCGTAGGCGCCGGAGCGGTCGACCTTCGACGGGTCTTTCCCGCTGAAGGCTCCCCCGCCGTGGCGGGAGGCTCCGCCGTACGTGTCGATGATGATCTTGCGGCCGGTGAGCCCAGCGTCTCCCTTGGGACCACCGGTCACGAAGGGGCCGGCCGGATTGATGTAGAGGGTGACGTCGTCGAGGTCGAGGCCGGTCGTGGCGAGCACGGGGTCGATCACGTGCTGGCGAACCTGAGCCTGGAGGTCTTCCTGCGAGATGTCGGGGTGGTGCTGGGTCGAGACCACGACGGCGTCGACGGTCTTCGGCGTGAAGCCGTCGTAGCCGAGCGTCACCTGCGTCTTGCCGTCGGGGCGCAGGAACGGCAGCACGCCGGAGCGGCGCACCTCGGTCAGCCGCTCGGCGAGCCGGTGCGCGGTCCAAGCAGCCATCGGCATGAGCTGCGGCGTCTCGTTCGTCGCGAAGCCGAACATGATGCCCTGGTCGCCCGCGCCGAGGGCGTCGAGCGGGTCCACGGACGACCCGTCGCGGTGCTCCTGAGCGCTGTCGACGCCGTGGGCGATGTCGGTCGACTGCTCGCCCACCGAGACGCTGACACCGCAGGAGTCGCCGTCGAAACCGGTCTCACTGGACGTGTAGCCGATCCCGTTCACGACCTGGCGGACGATCGTGGGGATGTCGACGTAAGCCTCGGTGCGGATCTCGCCGGCGACGTGCACGAGGCCGGTCGTGACGAGCGTCTCGACCGCGACGCGGGAGCCTCTGTCTTTGGCGAGGAGCCCGTCGAGGATGCTGTCTGAGATCTGATCGCAGATCTTGTCCGGGTGCCCTTCGGTGACGGACTCGGACGTGAACAGACGCAGGGCGCTCATCGAAACTCCAGAACGGGATGGACAGAGGGAGGGTGTTGCACCCATTCTGGACCGCGCCTCCGACAGAAGGGAGGCGCGGCCTCGAATATCACTCTGCGTGACGCAGGCGGAGCTTGTCCTCGTTGATCTCGTGCAGCGCGATGGTGAGCGGCTTGTCCTCGACGGAGGAGTCGACCAGCGGACCCACGTTGTCGAACAGGTTGCCCTCGTGCAGGTCCGAGTAGTAGTCGTTGATCTGGCGCGCGCGCTTCGCGGCGTAGATGACGAGCTCGTACTTGGAGTCGACGCGGTCGAGCAGGTTGTCGATGGGGGGATCGATGATGCCGTTGTTGTGTCCGGCCATGGTGAGACCTCCTGGTCAGGCGACGGGATCGTCGCGAAGTCGGTGCGAAATGGCGCGCGAAGACGCTCAGCGCGCAGAGCTTGAAGACAATTCTACGACCTCGCGGGCCGCAGTGGCGACGTCCTCGTTCACGATGAGGTGATCGAACTCGTTCTGAGCGGCGAGTTCGCCCTTCGCGGTGCGCAATCGGCGGGCGCGCTCCTCGGCATCCTCGGTACCGCGGCCGACCAGCCGATGCACCAGCTCGTCCCAGCTCGGAGGCAGTAGGAAGATGAGTGTCGCGGCCGGTTCTGCGGCCCGCACCTGACGTGCGCCCTGCAGATCGATCTCGAGCAGGACGGTCATGCCCGCGGCCAGCGCTTCATCGATCGGCGCACGGGGCGTTCCATAACGGGAGCGGTTGTGGACCACGGCGTACTCGAGGAGCTCGTCCTCGGCGATCAGCCGGTCGAACTCCGCGTCGTCCACGAAGTAGTAGTGCACGCCGTCGATCTCCCCCGGGCGCGGAGGCCGCGTGGTCGCCGACACCGACAGATGGATCTCCGGGTTGTGCTCGCGGATGTGCGCGGCGACGGTGCCCTTGCCCACGGCGGTGGGTCCGGCGAGCACCAGCAGGCGGCTGCGTGCACCGCGCGGGGTCGGCACCGGGAACCGTGAGTCGAGCCACTCCTCCAGGACTCGGCGCTGCCGAGCTCCGAGCCCACCCAGGCGCTTCACGGGCGAGATCTGCAGCTCGTCCAGCACGCGGTCGCGCTTGCCGGCCCCGATCGCGGGGAGAGCGAGGAGGAAATCGGTGATGCGCATCGATCCCTCGACCGAGTCGGCGTCCGCCGTGGCTCGATGCAGCACCGTCTGCGGGGTCACCACCCGCATAGTGAGGTCGCGCTTGACCGAAGCCCTGGCGCGTCGGCGCTCCACGGCGCGTCGTGCCGCCGCGGCCCGGTCGACCTCGGGAACCGTGCGCTGCGCGTCAGACACCGGCCACCTCGAGGTACTCGGCGGCGCGTGCGCTGATCGCCTCGGCCAGGTCGACGGGACCGGCGGAGAGCAGGCTGCGGCTCTCCGTCGCGATCACCGCGTCGGTCATCGCGCCGAAGCGGGCGCGGAGGTCTGCCGGCGTCGCTCCCTGCGCGCCGAAGCCCGGGGCGAGAATGGGGGCGGCCGGAGTGAATGCGGAGATTCCCGCCAGAGCCCAGTCGACCGTCGCACCGATGACGAAGCCGAAGCTGCCCCACTCCCGTGCCGGCGACGACTCGACGTTGCGGGCGGTCACCTCGGCGATGACCGAGGCGGACACCGTGTCGCCGGACGCGTTCACGGACCGCTGGAGCGACTCGGCTTCCGCGTTGCTGGTCGCGGCGAGCACGAAGAGCCCCTTGCCGTGGTCGGCGGCCAGCGCGAATGCTCCGTCGAGAGCGCCGACGCCGAGGAACGGGTTGACCGTGAGCGCGTCGGCTTCGAGCGGGGAACCCGGGGTGAGCCACGCACGCGCGTAGTCATCCATCGTCGATCCGATGTCGCCCCGCTTGGCGTCGGCGATCACGAGGAGGCCGGCTGCACGCGCTGCTGCGAGGACGTCCTCGAGCGCAGCGATGCCCTGCGAACCGAAGCGCTCGAAGAACGAGACCTGCGGCTTGACGATGCCTACCCGCCCGGAAGCAGCCTCGACCGTGCGCAGACCGAACTCACGCACGCCCTGCGCGTCGTCGGTCAGCCCCCACGCCGCGAGCAGCGCGGCGTGGGGGTCGATGCCGACGCAGAGCGGTCCGCGCGCGTGCAATGCCGCGCGGACCCGCTCGCCGAAGCGTTCGCTCACAGTGCCGCCTTCCGGTCCAGCGCGTACTCCTGCAGGCTCTTCACCTGGAAGCCCTCGTGGGCCGCATCCATGCCGCTCACGGCTGCGCCGAGCACGGCCATGGTCGTGAACAGGGCCTTGTCCGCGGCGACGGCCGCCGCACGGATCTCATAGCCGTCGGCACGAGCGGCCCCACCCGACGGGGTGTTCACGACGATGTCGATCGCTCCCTCGTTGATGAGGTCGACGATGTTCTTCGCCCCCGACTCCTGCGTCGCGCTGTACTTCTCGACCAGGGTCACGGCGATGCCGTTGCGGGAGAGGATCTCGGCGGTGCCCTCGGTCGCGACGATGTTGAAGCCCAACTGCTGCAGACGGTGCGCGGGCAGGATCACGGCGCGCTTGTCCGAGTCGGCGACCGAGATGAACACGGTTCCCGAGGTGGGCATGCCACCGTAGGCCGCTGCCTGGCTCTTCGCGAAAGCCGTCGGGAAGTCGCGGTCGATGCCCATGACCTCTCCGGTCGAGCGCATCTCCGGTCCGAGGATGGAGTCGACCGTCTTGCCGTCTGCGGTGCGGAACCGCTTGAACGGGAGCACGGCCTCCTTGACCGACACCGGGGCGTCGAGAGGCACGCGGGATCCGTCCTGCTCAGGGAGCATGCCCTCGGCGCGCAGCTCGGCGACCGTGGATCCAGTCATGATGCGGCTGGCCGCCTTGGCCATCGGGATGCCGAGAGCCTTCGACACGAACGGCACGGTGCGGCTGGCGCGAGGGTTCGCCTCGATGACGTAGAGCACGCCGGCACTGATGGCGAACTGCACGTTCAGTAGTCCGCGCACGCCGACGCCCTTCGCGATCGCGAGGGTGGCCTCACGCACGCGGTCGACGTCGGTGCGGCCGAGCGAGACCGGCGGCAGCGTGCAGCTGGAGTCGCCCGAGTGGATGCCCGCCTCTTCCAGGTGCTCCATGACGCCGCCGATGTACAGATCGGTGCCGTCGTAGAGTGCGTCCACGTCGAGCTCGATCGCATCGTCGAGGAAGCGGTCGACCAGAAGCGGCTTGCCCTCCTCGATCACGACCTCGCCCGCGGTGCGCACGAAGTAGTCACGCAGCGATGCGGTGTCGTAGACGATCTCCATGCCCCGGCCGCCGAGGACGAAGCTCGGGCGCACCAGCACCGGGTAGCCGATCTCCTCGGCGATGCGCACTGCGCCCTGGACGTCGATCGCGGTGCCGTTGCGCGGCGCGACGAGACCTGCGTCGTCGAGCAGACGGGAGAAGAGCTCGCGCTCCTCGGCCAGGTCGATCGCCTCGGGGCTGGTGCCGAGCACCGTGTAACCCGCCGCTTCGATGCCCTTCGCGAGCCCGAGCGGCGTCTGACCGCCCAGCTGGCACACGACTCCGAGGATCGTTCCGCTCGCCGCCTCCGCGTCCAGAACCTCCAGCACGTCTTCGAGCGTCAGCGGCTCGAAGTACAGGCGGTCGGAGGTGTCGTAGTCGGTCGACACGGTCTCCGGGTTGCAGTTGACCATCACGGTCTCGAACCCGGCGTCCGACAACGCAAACGAGGCGTGCACGCAGGAGTAGTCGAACTCCACACCCTGACCGATGCGGTTCGGGCCCGATCCGATGATGACGACCTTGGTCCGCTCGGACGGCGCGACCTCGGTCTCGAAATCGTAGCTCGAGTAGTGGTACGGCGTCAGGGCCGGGAACTCGCCGGCGCAGGTGTCGACCGTCTTGTACACCGGGCGGATGCCGAGGCCGTGGCGGACGCCGCGCACCTCTGCCTCGTTCGTGCCGCGGATCTCGGCGAGCTGCGCGTCGGAGAACCCGTGCTCCTTGGCGTAGCGGAGGGTCGCGGCATCCAGCTCGGGAGCCGTCCGCACGATCTCGGCGACCTCGTTGATGAGCACGATCTGGTCGAGGAACCACGGGTCGATGGCCGTCGCATCGAACGCCTGCTCGACGGTCGCGCCCTTGCGCAGGGCCTGCTGCAGCGTCACGATCCGACCGTCGGTCGGGATCTTCGAGATCTCGAGCAGCTCCTCCACCGAGCGCTCCTCGGCGCCCCAGTGGAAGCTCGATCCGCGCTTCTCCAGAGAACGCAGGGCCTTCTGGAGGGCGGTCGCGTAGTTGCGGCCGATCGCCATCGCCTCGCCCACCGACTTCATGGTGGTGGTCAGAGTCGCGTCGGCTGCCGGGAACTTCTCGAAGGCGAAGCGCGGCACCTTGACGACGACGTAGTCGAGCGTGGGCTCGAAGCTCGCCGGCGTCACACCGGTGATGTCGTTCGGGATCTCGTCGAGACGGTAGCCCAGGGCCAGCTTGGCCGCGAGCTTCGCGATCGGGAATCCCGTCGCCTTCGACGCCAGAGCGCTGGACCGCGAGACGCGCGGGTTCATCTCGATGACGATGATGCGGCCGTTCGACGGGTCAACCGCGAACTGGATGTTGCAGCCGCCGGTGTCGACGCCCACGGCGCGGATGATGTCGATGCCGATGTCGCGCATCTTCTGGTACTCGCGGTCGGTGAGGGTCAACGCGGGTGCGACGGTGATCGAGTCACCCGTGTGCACGCCGACCGGGTCGACGTTCTCGATCGAGCAGACCACGACCGTGTTGTCGGCGGTGTCGCGCATGAGCTCGAGCTCGTACTCCTTCCAGCCGAGGATCGACTCCTCCAGGAGCACCTCGGTCGTGGGTGAGTCGCGCAGGCCCGCGCCGGCGATGCGACGCAGGTCGCTCTCGTCGTACGCGAACCCGGAGCCCAGGCCGCCCATCGTGAAGCTCGGGCGGACCACCAGCGGGTAGCCGAGCTCGTCGGCGGCCGCCAGGACCTCGTCCATCGTGTGGGCGATGCGGGAGTCCGCCACGTCGGCGCCGGCATCGAGGACCAGCTGCTTGAAGATCTGGCGGTCCTCGCCCTTGTTGATCGCCTCGAAGTTGGCGCCGATGAGCTCGACGTCGTACTTCTCCAGGATGCCGTGGTTGTGCAGCTCGATCGCGGCGTTCAGCGCGGTCTGACCACCGAGCGTCGGGAGGATCGCGTCGGGGCGCTCCTTCGCGATGATCGTCTCGATGACCTGCCACGTGATCGGCTCGATGTACGTCGCGTCGGCGAAGTCCGGGTCGGTCATGATGGTGGCCGGGTTGGAGTTGACCAGGATGACCCGGACGCCCTCCTCGCGGAGCACGCGGCACGCCTGGGTGCCGGAGTAGTCGAACTCGCAGGCCTGGCCGATGACGATCGGGCCGGAGCCGATGACGAGGACGGAGTTGATGTCGTCGCGCTTGGGCATTACTTGGAGTCCTTCTGGCTTGCGATGACCAGGTCGCGGAACCTGTCGAAGAGGTAATTGGCGTCGTGCGGGCCGGCCGCCGCCTCGGGGTGGTACTGCACCGAGAAGGCGGGGATGTCGAGGGCGCGGAGTCCCTCCACGACGTTGTCGTTGAGGCCGACGTGGCTGACCTCGACCTTGCCGTAGCCGTTCGGGCTGTCGAACGAGCCCTCCAGGGGCGCCTCGACCGCGAAGCCGTGGTTGTGGGCCGTGATCTCGACCTTCCCGGTCTCCTTGTCGAGCACCGGCTGGTTGATGCCGCGGTGGCCGAAGGGCAGCTTGTAGGTGCCGAGGCCGAGCGCGCGACCCAGCAGCTGGTTGCCGAAGCAGATCCCGAAGAACGGGAGGCCGTCGTCCAGCACCGAGCGGAGCAGTTCGACGTGGTCACTGGAGGCCGCCGGGTCTCCGGGGCCGTTCGAGTAGAAGACGGCGACGGGGTCGATCGCGCGGATCTCGTCGATCGTCACGTCCTGCGGGAGCACGTGCACCTCGAAGCCGCGGGCGGCCAGGTTGTCGATCGTCGCCTGCTTCACACCGAGGTCGAGCACGGCGAGGTTGCCGATCCGGTTCCCCATGGCCGTCGTGATGGTCGCGACGTCGACGGAGACCTCGGCGGAGAGGTTGCGACCCGCCATCTCGGGCGCTTCCCGGACGATGCGCACCTGCTCTTCCGGATCGAGGGCGGCGTCCGCGCCGGAGAAGATCCCGCCGCGCATGGAGCCGGCCGAGCGGATGTGGCGGGTGATCGAACGGGTGTCGATGCCGCTGATGCCCACGACGCCGTCTTCGACGAGCACGTCGTCGAGCGAGGCGTTCGCACGCCAATTGGAGACCACGCGCGAAGGGTCGCGCACGATGTAGCCGGCGACCCAGATGCGGCGGGATTCCGCGTCCTCGTCGTTCATGCCGGTGTTGCCGATGTGCGGCGCGGTCTGCAGGACGATCTGCCCCGCGTACGAGGGGTCGGTGATCGTCTCCTGGTAGCCGGACATGCCGGTCGCGAAGACGACCTCGCCCAGGGTGCGGCCGCGGGCGCCGTATGCGCGTCCGGTGTGGCGGGTGCCGTCTTCCAGGACGAGGACGGCGGGATCGGGGAGCTGGGCCGCAGCGGCCTGTCCGGGGGGTGTCGAGAGTGTCATGACGTTGCTCCTGTGTCGGGGGCGGCGGGGACGAGCCGCTGCAGGTCGGAGATGAGTGTCTGCGGGTCGCCGGTGGCGAGCCGCAGGTAGCTGTCGACGATCGTGTCGTCGTCGATGTTCCAGGCGATGCGCACGAGGCCGCCGGGCTCGACGACCCGGTCGATCGTGACGGTTGCGCGGTCGACGGCCACGAGCCGGGCGTTCGCGAGGAACACCGTCGGCGCGCCGTCGAGGCAGAGGGCGATGCCGCGATCCGTGAGGGCGAGTTCACCGCGGGCCCGGTACGCGAGAGGCGAGACCGCCAGACGCTCGAGCGGCTGCTCGTGCCGTGTCGTCGACACGTACAGCACCTCGTCGCGGCGGGAGACCTCCGCGTGCTCCGGAACCCCCAGCGGGGCCGTGAACACGGAGTCGCGGCGGATTCGTCGTCGCCAGGCGAACAGCATCGCGAGCAGCACCAGGAGCGCGACCGCGATCGTGATCGCGACGGCGAGGTCCCGAGCGCTCATGCGCGAAGCTCCTCGACGACGCTGCCGCCGTCGACCGTGAGGATGCCGCCGTGGATCGTGTACTCGACGCGTCCGGGAAGAGCGCGGCCGAGGTACGGCGAGTTCACGCTGCGACCGTGCAGATCCGCCTCCGTGAAGACGCCGTCGACGGAGGCGTCGTACAGAGTGATCTGGGCGGGCTGACCGACCTCCAGCGGCGTGCCGTGGCCGGCGAGCCGGCCGATGCGCGCCGGCGTGGCGCTCATCACGCGTGCCACGTCGGACCATTCGAGCAGCCCGGTCTGCACCATCGACTGGTGCACGACCCGCAGTGCGCTCTCGAGGCCCACCATGCCGTTCGCGGCGGCCTGCCATTCGCACGCCTTGTGCTCGCTCGGGTGCGGGGCGTGGTCGGTGGCGACGATGTCGATCGTGCCGTCGGCGAGGCCCTCGCGCACGGCGAGCACGTCCTCTTCGCGACGCAGCGGAGGATTCACCTTGTACCGTGCGTCATATCCGCGCACCAGCTCGTCGGTCAGCAGCAGGTGGTGCGGGGTGACCTCGGCCGTCACGTCGATGCCGCGCTTCTTGGCCCACCGGATGATGTCCACCGAGCCCGCGGTCGAGAGGTGGCACACGTGCAGGCGCGAACCGACATGCTCGGCGAGCAGCACGTCGCGGGCGATGATCGACTCCTCGGCGACAGCGGGCCAGCCGGCGAGGCCCAGTTCTGCCGAGACGGTGCCCTCGTTCATCTGGGCGCCCTCGGTGAGGCGGGGATCCTGCGCGTGCTGGGCGATGACGCCCCCGAAGGACTTCACGTACTCCAGCGCGCGGCGCATGATCAGCGGGTCGAACACGCAGAAGCCGTCGTCGCTGAAGACGCGGACCTGCGCGCGCGAGGTCGCCATCGCGCCCAGCTCCGCGAGGCGCTCGCCCTTCTGGCCGACGGTCACCGCGCCGATGGGCTGCACGGTGGCGTAGCCAGCCGCTTCGCCGAGCGCGAGTTCCTGCTCGACCACGCCCGCGGTGTCGGCGACCGGTGAGGTGTTGGGCATGGCGAAGACGGCCGTGAAACCACCGGCGGCTGCGGCCTTCGTGCCGGTGAGGATCGTCTCGGATGCCTCGTAGCCGGGCTCGCGGAGGTGGGTGTGCAGGTCGACCAGACCCGGCAGCGCGACGAGGCCCGCCGCGTCGATGACGCGAGCGCCCGAACGCCTCAGCCCGCTGCCGATCTCAGCGATCCGACCGTCCTCGATGATGATGTCGGCGCTCTCGGCACCGAGCAGCTGCGCACCGGTGATGACGAGGGTCTCGCTCACAGGTCTCCCCCTCGTTCGTCGTCTCGTTCTCCTGCCAGCAGCAGGTACAGCACCGCCATGCGGACGGACACTCCGTTCGTCACCTGTTCCAGCACCGTCGAGCGGGGGGAATCGGCAGCTTCCGAGGAGATCTCCAGTCCCCGGTTCATGGGTCCGGGGTGCATCACAATGCTACCGCCCGGAAGAGTGGCCACACGCCGTGCGTCCAGACCCCAGCGTCGGGAATACTCCCGCTCAGTCGGGAAATACGCGGCGTTCATCCGCTCCAGCTGGATGCGCAGCATCATCACCGCGTCCGGCTCGTCCGCGAGGGCCTGATCGAGGTCGTAGACGACCCGCACCGGCCAGAGCGAGACGTTCTGCGGAACCAGCGTCGGCGGTGCCACCAGGGTGACCTCGGCCCCGAGCGTGGTGAGCAGCCAGACGTTCGAGCGGGCGACCCGCGAGTGCAGGACGTCGCCGACGATCACGACGCGCATCCCGCTCAGGTCCTGGCCGCGGCTGTCGGCGCCGAAGCGGCGCTTGCGGATCGTGAAGGCATCGAGCAGCGCCTGGGTCGGGTGCTCGTGCGTGCCGTCGCCGGCGTTCACGACTCCGGCCGAGATCCAGCCGCTCGTCGCGAGCGTCTGCGGCGCACCGGAGCCGGGGTGTCGCACCACGACCGCATCGGCGCCGATGGCCTCGAGCGTCTGCGCGGTGTCCTTCAGGCTCTCGCCCTTCGAGACGCTCGAACCTTTCGCAGCGAAGTTGATGACATCGGCGGAGAGGCGCTTAGCCGCGGCCTCGAACGAGATGCGCGTGCGAGTCGAGTCCTCGAAGAAGAGGTTCACGACGGTCTTACCGCGCAGTGTCGGGAGCTTCTTGACCTCGCGCGACTGGGTGTCGGACATGTCTTCGGCGACGTCGAGGACGCGCAACGCGGACGCTCGGTCGAGCGTGCGGGTGTCGAGGAGGTGTCTCATTCGCCGATCGTCACCTCCTCGGCGCCGTCGTTCTCGAAGAGACGCACGTTGACCCGCTCGGTGCGGGCGGAGGGGATGTTCTTGCCGATGAAGTCGGGACGGATCGGAAGCTCGCGGTGCCCACGATCGACGAGGATCGCCAGGCGCACGACCGCGGGGCGGCCGATCGACTGGATCGCGTCGAGTGCGGCCCGGATGCTGCGACCGGAGAAGAGCACGTCGTCGACGAGCACCACCGTCTTGCCGTCGATGCCGCCGACCGGGATCGCGGTGGGCTGCGGGGATCGGGTCGGGTGCTTGGCGAGGTCATCGCGGAACAGCGTGACGTCGAGTGATCCGACCGGGACGGACCGTTGTGCGATCTCGCTGATCAGCAGGCCGAGGCGATGTGCGAGAGTGACTCCGCGGGTCGGGATGCCCAGCAGGACGAGGTTCTCGGCGCCTCGATTGGATTCGAGGATCTCGTGCGCGATACGGGTCAACGCTCGTGAGATGTCGGCTTCGTGCAGCACGGTGCGCATGCTCATCGGCCGCTCCCTTCTCCGCCTCACAGGACGGTGTTAAAGGTTGCTTGTCATGCCAGTGTATCGGAGCCTTCAGGCACCCACGACAGCGACGCCGCGTTCGCGGGCCACGCTCGCGAGTCGACGATCGAAGGTGGCGAGCGTGGCGCCGAACTCTTCCGCTGTGACGAGGACGGCGCAATCCGGCAGCTTCAGCGACGATGCTGCTCGCAGACGCGCGATGTGGACCGCTTCGTCCACCGTCTCCTCGCGCCGCAAGAGCCCGAGGGAATCGATCTTCGCGAGGTCGGCGAGTTCCGTGCCCATGCGAGCGGGGTGCAGCAGGGCTTCCGCCAGCGTCAGCGGGTGGATCAGCAGATCCTCCTCTGTGTCGAGGATCTCGAACGCCGCGTCCTGATGGATGTCATCCACCGAGAGGTGCGCGATGAGCACACCGGCGTCGAGCACGATCACTCCGGCCAGTCCTTCCGGAGTTCTTCGAGATACCCCGGTGGATACGCGACCGTTCCTCTCGACGCCTCCAGCGCGGCGCGTCGCGCTGCCCGCTTTGCCGAACGCCTGCTGGCGAGAGCCTCGGCGCCCAGCACCGCCAGCCTCGCGACGAGTTCGGACTTCGGCAGGCCGGGCCACTCCTGCTCCGCGAGCTCCACAGAATCTCGGAGCTGCGCGGTCTGGGTGACCTGAATCCGCGTCAAGGCTGTGGGCATGCCGTCGGAGTACCACCGCAATGCCGAGGTGGTACAGGTCAGCTCGCCTCCTGCAGTACCGGGTCGGTGACGTCGTCGATCTTCGAGGAGCGGATCGCGTGACCGGCGGTGGAGAGGCAGCGCCCGGTCTTCAGATCCCACTTCCAGTCGTGCATGCTGCACGTGAGGATGCCGTCTTCGTCGACCGTTCCCGTACGGGTGAGGTCTGCGCGCAGGTGCGGACAGCGGCGCTGCACGACCCAGTCGCCGATCTCGGCATCCTCCGTCTGGTCGGTCTGCTCCTGGTACCAGTTCTCGACGTACTCGATGCGGTCGACCGAGAGGCACTTGAGGAACGTGGTGAGGAACTCGTTGAACTTGCCGCTTCGTCCCACGGAGAACTGCATGGAAAGGAAGATCGAGTTCGACCAGTCGATCTCGTGGTCGACGATGTTGGTCGAGACGAGGTCGGCGGGGATCGTGTACCAGTACACGCACTCTTCGCCCGCATACTCGCGGACCTTGGCCCGCGGAAAGTCCACGACCATGTCGAGCTCGCCGATGCGGAAGCGCACGCAGCCGCCGACCCCGAGTCGGATCGTGCGGGACTTCTTCAGCAGCGGCTCCCACCAGTTCTTGATCGCCTCGAGCATCTCCGCCGGCGGGATGATCTCGGCGCGAGAGGCCTCCTCGTCGCGGATCTCCTGCTGACGGCTCGCGCGCTGTTCCTCGAGGTAGTCCCACTTCTCATCGAAGATGTGCGCGATCTCGGCCTCGGTGTACAGGGTCTGCTCGGTCGTGACCGCTCCCCCGTCGACCGTGACCACGGTGCCGGGAATGAACAGCTGGCCGTCGTACTGCGGCGCGAGCTCCTTCATGTGCGCGAGGAACTGCTTCTGATCTGTGAAGATCGATTCGCCGTTCTTGCCGAGCCCGTTGAAGTCGAAGAGGTCGTCGCGGAGGAACATGGGCGGGCCGGCCATCGGGAAGACGTGCGGGGCATCGACCTTCTCGATGTAGTACATGGCGCGCTTGTTCTGCGCCTCGCGCTTGAGTCGGGCGAAGTTCTGCTTGGCGTCGAGCGGCAGGTCGTAGACCATGGGCCACCAGATGGCACCCGACACCTGGGTGAAGTAGGCATCGGGCTTGCCGAAGTCGAGCAGCTTCTCGAGGTCGAGCGGGTGCGAGTCGTTCTGGTTGAGCACCGAGCCGGTGCCGTCGTCGACGCTCAGCGAAGAGTCGCCGATCGGGCCGTCGCTGGGCGCGCGCAGCGGCGTGATCATCATCTTGAGCTCGCCGCGCTGGATCACTTGACCGGCCGGTGCGTACGTGATGTTCGTGTAGCCGAGCGCCCGGATGTCCTTCTCGAGGTCATCGGTCGGGTACTCCGGAAGCAGCACCTCGATGTCCTTGCGGATGTAGCGCTCGAGCAGCTTCGGGTCGAAGTGGTCGCGGTGGCGGTGCGAGATCCAGAGGAAGTCGGCTTCGCGGCCGAACCGCTCCCAGTCGAGGCCGCGGTTGTCGGGGAACGGGAACCAGGAGCCGTAGAACGACGGCCCGAGGACCGGGTCGCAGATGATGTTCCCGCCCAACGTCTCGATGAACATCCCGGCGTGGCCGAGTCCCGTGATCCGCATTGCATTCCTCCCGAAAGTGAACCGTTCGATTGTACCGAGGGCTCCCTGTGGGACCGGTCGACCTCGCCGTGAGTAATCGGGTCAGGCGTCGAACAGTCCGCGGATGTCGTCGGCGGAGAGGGACTGCGCGAACAGCGCCTCGTCGTCGAGAACCGCCGTGAACAGGCGCGCCTTCCGGCGCTGGAGTTCGAGCACCTTCTCCTCGATCGTGCCCGTGGCGATCATGCGGTAGACGAACACCTGACTGTCCTGACCGATGCGATGCGTGCGGTCGACGGCCTGCGCCTCGGCAGCCGGGTTCCACCACGGGTCGAGCAGGAAAACGTAGTCGGCCTCGGTGAGGGTGAGTCCGAATCCGCCGGCCTTCAGGCTGATCAGGAACACCGGCTGCTCCCCCGATGTGAAGCCGTCGACCACCTTCTGACGGTGACGCGTCGAACCGTCGAGATGCGCATACGGGATGCCTGCGGCATCGAGGCGCGCCGCAGCCATATCCAGAAATGAGGTGAACTGGCTGAACACGAGCGCCCGGTGGCCCTCGGCCTGCAGCTCGACCACCCGCTCGAGGAGCACGTCGAGCTTGCGGGAGCCGATCTTGGCGTCTTCCGGATCGATCAATCCGGGAGCGAGGCTGAGCATGCGCATGAGGGTCAGGGAGCGGAACACGATGAAGCGGTTGCGATCCAGGTCTTCCAGCAGCCCCAGCACCTTCTGCCGCTCGCGCTGAAGGACGACCTCGTAGAGCGCCCGGTGGGAGGAGCTCAGCTCGACTTCGAGGATCTGCTCCTGTTTCGCCGGCAACTCCGGCGCGACGAGCTCTTTGGTGCGCCGCAGCAGGAGTGGACGGATGCGACGGCGCAGCCGCTCGAGGCGGCGCTGGCGATACTCCCCACCCTCCTCGTTCTCGGGAACCTTGCCCTGCTCGATCGGCTGGATGTAGTCCTCGCGGAACTTCCGGGCCGAGGCGAAGAGCCCGGGCGCCGTCAGCTTGAGCAGCGCCCACAACTCGCTCAGACTGTTCTCCATCGGGGTTCCGGTGACCGCGAAGGTGACGTCGGCGCGGAAGGTCGCGACCGCACGGTGCAGCTTGGTCTCCGGGTTCTTGACGAACTGTGCTTCGTCGAGGACGAGACCGGCCCATTCGACACCGGCGTACACATCTTCGTCGAGTCGTGCGACCGCATAGGTCGTGATCACCAGGTCGATGTCGTGCAGCGAGTCGGTCAGCGCCGGACCCTGCGTGCTCGCCCTGACCAGCACGCGCAGCGTCGGCGCGAATCGCGCGGCCTCACCGCGCCAGGTCGCGAGGACAGACGTCGGAACGACGACGAGGAACGGTCGCCGCTCCCCCGCGTCGCGCGCGTGCATGATGAGTGCCAGCAGCTGCAGCGTCTTGCCGAGGCCCATATCGTCGGCGAGTATGCCGCCCAGCCGATGAGCCCACAGGAAGGCGAGCCAGTCCAGTCCCTCCTTCTGATACGGGCGGAGTTCGGCCGTGATCCCCTGCGGCACCGCCACAGCCGGTACCGAGCTCGCCCGACGCAGGCCGTCGGCCGTCGCCCGCCACGTCACGGCGGGAAGAGCCTCGTCGGCGAGATCTTCGAACTCCTCCCAGAGGTCGGTCTGGTGCCGGCTGATGCGGGGACCGGTCTCCCACTCCTCGAGCTCGCCGGCCTCGTCGATCAGCTCACGGAGACGATCCAGCGCGCGGTGACTCAGCGAGAAGTAGCCACCATCGGAGAGGAGGAGCTTCCTCTTCCCCGTGCTCAACGCCGTGAAGAGCGGACCGAACGGGATCGTCCGACCGTCGATCTTCACCAGGATGCCGAGATCGAACCAGTCGGGGTCGGTGCTCTCGACGGTGGTGACCGTGATCTCCGGCTCGCCCGTGAGCTCGTGATAGCTCTTGCTTCGACCCGTCACGGTCACCGTGACGCCCTCGGCCTCCAGTGCCGGCACCACACGGCTGACGAACTCCGCGGCCGCGACGTCGTGGAACGCGCCCGTCGGTGCGAGGTCCTCCCCCAGCCGTTCCGTCCACACGCCCTGGAGGGCCGCCAGGATGGCCTGCTCACCGGGGATGTCGCGCACCGCATCGGCACTCGGCGCGAAGGGAACCAGTCCGAACCCGCGGTAGTCCCACTCGAACGTGTACTTGACGGTGTCGCCCCGCTGGAAGGACAGGGCCAGCACCGCGCGCGGTGCGGGAAGCGGCGGCAGCGCGATCCGGCCGACCGGGCGGACATCGATGCGACGCGCCAGCAGCGGATAGGCGTCACGGAAGAACGCCGCCTCGTCGCGAGCGGGCACCTCGAGGCCGTCTCCGGCGCCGAGCAGAGCGTGGACGGGTTGGCTGGTCGGCACCTCCGCCAGCGTCACGCGGAGCGTCGTCCCGCGTTGCGCGACCTCGTACACCCCGCTGTGCCCGATGGGCCGCACGGCGGAGGGTTCCACCTCGCGGCCGTCGATCGTGACAGCCGGCTGCACGATGAGTCCGCCGCCGCCGCGTCCGACGGTCGCACCGATCGACGCGTGCTCCGCGAGCACGACGGTCGTGCTCTTCTGGGTGGCGACCAGGGGGATGCCGACGGCGGCCGCAGCGCGAAGGTGCCCCCAGAGCAGGCCGGACTCGATCAGGTCGGCGACCAGCCAGTCGCCGGCAGTGCCGGAGAGGAGCGTGTCGCGCGCGATGCTGAGCAGGTCGGCGAACCACCGCGACCGATCGCGACCGTACTGCGTGGGCGAGCGGCGAACCGCGTCCCACGTCGCGGTGCCCTGCACCCAGGCCCCGGTCGCCGCGCTCTTCTCGAGCGGTCGGATTCCGAGCAGGATCTCGCCGGTGCGCTTTGCCACATCGCGCGCGGTCGCCGTGCGCTGCGGACGGGACGCCCACGGGTTCGCTCCTCGGCCGTCACGCAACCGCAGTTCGACCCCGAGCGCGAGCGGAGTCTCGGCGTCGGCGCGCGGCGAACCGAGGATCGACCGCCAGTCCGCCGATGATGACCCATCGGAGCGGGACGGATCGGACGCCAGGGACATGCCCCCATCCTCTCCGGCACCACCGACAGTGCCTCGCGCGGGGCAGGTCAGGCGGAGCGGGCCACCCGCGCCAGGACGCCGTGCACGAACGCGCCGGAGTCGTCGGTCGAGAACTCCTTCGCGAGCTCAACGGCCTCATCGATCGCCACGGCCGTCGGCACCTCGTCGTTGTAGAGGACCTCCCACACGGCGATGCGGAGCAGCGCGCGGTCTACCGCGGGCATCCGCTCGAGCTTCCAGTCGCGGCTGTGGGTCGTGATCTGTTCGTCGATCTCATCGCGCTGGTCGATGATGCCGTCGACGATCTCGCGCGCATAGAGCCAGGAGGCCTCGCGGGCCGGCTCGCTCGCCGCGCGCTTCGCCTCGGCGGCCAGGGTCACCGCGAGGTCGTCCCCGCGCACATCGGCGGAGAACAGGATGTCGAGAGCGCGCTTGCGCGCCTTCGTCCGGGCGCTCACGCCTTACTTCTCGCGGCCGAGGTAGTCACCCGTGCGGGTGTCGACCTTGACCTTCGTGCCGGTCTCGACGAACAGCGGCACCTGGATCTCGTAGCCAGTCTCGAGCGTCGCGGGCTTGGTGCCGGCCGACGAGCGGTCGCCCTGCAGGCCCGGCTCGGTGTAGGTGATCTCGAGGATCACAGACGCCGGAAGGTCGATGTACAGCGGGTTGCCGTTGTTCAGTGCGATGGTCACGGCCTGGTTCTCGAGCAGGAAGTTCTTCGCGTCGCCGACCGTCGCCGCGCCGACCGTGATCTGGTCGAAGTCGGTCTGGTCCATGAAGACGTAGCCGTCACCATCGGTGTACAGGTACGTGTAGTCGCGGCGGTCGACGTTCTCGATCTCGATCTTCGCGCCCGCGTTGTACGTACGGTCGACGACCTTGCCGGACACGACGTTCTTCAGCTTGGTACGCACGAACGCGCCACCCTTGCCGGGCTTGACGTGCTGGAACTCGATGACGCTCCAGAGCTGCCCGTCGATGCTGAGGACGACGCCGTTCTTGATGTCTGCGGTAGATGCCATGCGCTGCGAGTTCCGTTCGTGTGTCTGCGGGTTCGGACGAGGCCGACAGTCGAGTCTAAGGGATGACCGGCATGACCCCCGCACCCTGCCTGTCGTACGGTCCATCGTGCGCGAGTGGAGGCGGGCGGCGAATCGGCCCGTCGCACCCGAACATACGCCCGCAGCTCCGGCCCGCGCACCCCCGTTGACTCGCACGCGCGCGACGCTCAACCTGGAGGCGAAAGGAGGGCCGCTCATGCCCGGAAGAGCAGCGCGCAGACGGAGCGGACGTCCGGACGCCGGATGGGATCCGACGCTGGTGGCCAGTCAGCCGGCGCTGCGCACATCCTCCGGAACGGTCTGGCTCGTCGTCGCAGCGCTGTTCGCCGTCATGAGTCTCGTCCCCCTGGTGGCGATCGTGCTGGACGCAGGTCGAGCGGCTTCCGTCGCCCTGGTGACCGCGACGCTCGTGGTCGGACTTCTCCTCGCGATGCTGGTGATCCGGTGGACGGTGCGTGAGGGACCGCCCCGGCTGCGCGCGCTGGCAGGCTGCTTCCTGACGATGGCGCTGATCGCACTCGTCGGAATGGTGATCTGCGTGATGCTCGTCTGGACCCCGCTGGCGCGCTGAGGACCCTTCGGTCAGAGGTGTGCGACCAATTCGCGGACGGCGTCGGCGTATCCGTCGACGCCGCGGCCGATGACGCGCACCGCCGCGACATCATGCAGATAGGAGTGGTGGCGGAACTCCTCGCGAGCGTAGACGTCGGAGATGTGCACCTCGGCGAACGGCAGCGAGACACCGGTCAGAGCGTCCCGCAGCACCACGGACGTGTGCGTGAGCCCGCCGGGGTTGATCACGATCGCCGCGCAGTCCTCCCGCGCGGCGTGGATGGCGTCGATCAGGACGCCCTCGTGGTTGCTCTGCACCGCGCGCACCTCGAAGTTGAACTCCGCGGCGGTCTCGGCGGTGATCCGCTCCACGTCGGCGAGCGTCGCTGTGCCGTAGACCTCGGGTTCGCGCGTGCCCAACAGGTTCAGGTTCGGTCCGTTGGCCAGGAGGATGCGGCGGCTCACGCGCCCACCTCCTGGTAGGCGGCGAACATCAGCGATTCGTCGGGGGCCTGCAGTACGGTCGGCTTCGCGATGTCGTCGAGCAGGATGAAGCGGAGCATGCCGCCGCGGCTCTTCTTGTCGCGCTGCATCGTGGCGAGCAATTGCGGCCACGCTCCGGCGCGGTACGACGTGGGAAGCCCCAGCGACTCGAGGATGGTGCGGTGGCGTTCGGCCGCGGCATCGGAGAGTCGTCCCGCGAGTCGGGAGAGTTCCGCGGCGTACAGCATGCCCACCGAGATCGCCGCGCCATGCCTCCAGCGGTACCGCTCGGCATGTTCGATCGCGTGCCCGAGCGTGTGGCCGTAGTTGAGGATCTCGCGCAAACCTGCCTCACGGAAGTCGTCCGAGACGACCTTCGCCTTCATATCGATCGCGAGTTCGATCGTTCGACGGAACTCCTCGGTCGTCGTGTCGACGGCACGCGCGGGGTCGGCTTCGACGATGTCGAGGATCTCCGGCGCCCAGATGAACCCCGCCTTCACGACCTCGGCGTATCCCGCCGTCGCTTCGTTCGGGCTCAGGCTGGCGAGCTCGTCGAGGTCGCCGATCACTGAGCTGGGCGCCCAGAACGCGCCGACGAGATTCTTCCCCTCGGCCGTGTTGACGCCGGTCTTCCCGCCGACCGCGGCATCGACCAGCCCGAGGACGGTGGTCGGCACCTGGACCAGCTGCACACCGCGCAGCCAGGTCGCCGCGACGAACCCGGCGAGGTCGGTCACGGCACCGCCGCCGTAGCCCACGACGGCGTCGCTGCGGGTGAAGTCGGCCTGCCCCATCACCTGCCAGCAGAACGCGGCGACCTCGATGCGCTTGCCCTGCTCCGCGTCCGGGATCTCCGCGAGAAGAACGTCGCGGGGCCCGTCCGCCGTGTCGGCGAGGAGCCGGTCGCGCAGCTCGGCCGCACGCGCTGCGAGCGTCGGCGGGTGCACGACCAGGATCTTGCGCACACCCGGCGCGAGGGCGGCGGAGACCTGGTCGAGGATTCCTCGCCCGATCGTGATGTCGTAGGCGTCATTCCCGGTGACGCTGATGGTCGTCGTGCTCATCGCTGCTCTCTCCTCCATGCCACGATGTCGTCCGCGATCTTCTGCATCGGACGACGTGAGGTGTCGAAGGTCGCCGAGGCGACCTCGGCGTACCACCTCCGGCGCTCCTCGAAGATCTTTGTCCAGCGCTCCACCGGATCCTCCTCACCCGCAAGCAGTGGACGATTGCTGCCGCGGATCCTTCCGGCCACCGCGTCAGCGCTCACGGTCAGGAAGACGACCGGCTGATCCTTCAGCAGATCACGCGTGTCCGCCTGCGTCACCGCTCCGCCGCCCAGGGAGATCACACCGCCTTCGGACAGGGCCTCGGCCACGGCCGCACGCTCGAGCTCGCGGAAGTGCGGCTCTCCGTGCTCGGCGAAGATGTCGGGGATCGGCCCGTGAGCCGCGACGATGCGCTTGTCTGTGTCGACGAAAGCTACTCCCAGTCGACGCGCGACGCGCCGACCGACACTGGTCTTGCCGGCGGCCATCGGGCCGACCAGCACCAGCGTCAGAGGGTCAGCCTCGCTCGTCATGCGCGATGAGCGCTGCTTCGGACGCGGGCGTCGTGCGCAGCTCCGCCGGGATGCCCTCGAGGTACCCGTCGAGGTTGCGCCGGGTCTCGCGGATGCTGTCGCCGCCGAACTTCTCCAGCACGGCGTTCGCGAGCTCGACCGCGACCATGGCCTCGGCGACCACACCCGCAGCGGGGACGGCGCACACGTCGGAGCGCTGGTGGTGAGCGGTCGCATCGTCACCGGTCGCGATGTCGATGGTGCGCAGCGCGTGCGGCACCGTGGCGATCGGCTTCATCCCGGCGCGGACGCGCAGCACGGTTCCGGTGGACATGCCGCCCTCGGTGCCGCCGGCGCGGTCGGAGCCGCGGGTGATGCCGTCCGCCGTGGCGAACAGCTCGTCATGCGCCGCGGATCCTCGGCGCCGAGTGGTCTCGAAACCGTCGCCGACCTCGACGCCCTTGATCGCCTGGATACTCATCAGAGCCTGCGCGAGCCGGGCATCCAGACGGCGGTCCCAGTGCACGTGCGAACCCAGCCCGGGCGGGAGGCCGTATGCCAGCACCTCGACGATGCCGCCGAGCGTATCGCCGTCCTTCTTCGCATCGTCGACCTCGGCGACCATGAGCGCCGACGTCGCGGCGTCGAAGCAGCGGAGCGGATCGGCATCCAGGGCGTCCACGTCGTCAGGGGTGGGAAGAACAGACCCCGGGGGAACCTGCACCGGCCCGATCGAGAGCGTGTGGCTGACCAGACGGATGCCGAGCTCGCCGAGGAACGAACGGGCGATGGCGCCGAGCGCGACGCGCGCGGCCGTCTCACGCGCGCTCGCGCGCTCGAGGATAGGACGCGCCTCGTCGAAGTCGTACTTCTGCATGCCCACGAGGTCGGCATGCCCCGGACGCGGACGCGTCAGCGGAGCGCTGCGACCGCGGGACTTGTCGGTGAGCTCGACGGGCTCGGGGTTCATGACCTCGATCCACTTCGGCCACTCGGTGTTGCCGATACGCAGGGCGATCGGGCTTCCCAGGCTCTTGCCGTGTCGGACGCCGCCCGAGATGGTCAGCTCGTCCTGCTCGAACTTCATGCGGGAGCCGCGGCCATAGCCCAGCTTGCGGCGGGCGAGATCGGCCTGGATGGCCTCGGAGGAGACAGGGACGCCGGAGGGCAGACCCTCCATGACGGCGATGAGTTCTGGGCCGTGGGATTCGCCGGCCGTGAGCACGCGGAGCATTGCTCCAGTCTCCCACGGGTTCGGACCCCCGCTGCGCCGCGTTTCGTCGTGCGAGCGCGTCAGAGTGCCGCGCGCATGGCGGCGATGACCGAACCCTCGTCCCGGAGCGCGATCGCGGGATCGCCGTGATGGAAGATCCGGATCTGACGCACGGCCTGATGCAGCAGCATGCCGAGTCCCGAGATCACGGCCCCGTCGCCCCAGCTCGCCGCGAGAGCCGAGGGCCACGGGGCGTATGCGGCATCGAACAGCGCTCCCCCGCTCTCGGCCAGTGCTGTCGAGATGTGGGCGGGGAGCGTGGTCCCACTGGGCAGAGTCGCGATCGTGAGATCGGCGCGCGAGGGCTTCGCATCGAGCGGCTGCGCCTCCACCGCGACATCGATGCGCGCGCCGAGAGCCACGAGGCTCGACGCCCGTTCGGGTCGACGGGCATGCACGAACACCCGGCTCGCACCGATCTCGGATGCCGCGACGAGGGCAGAGGCCGCCGTGGCGCCGGCTCCGAGGATGCGCACCGTTCCTGCTTCGGTGACGCCCGCCTCGGCCAGCGCGTCGACGATCCCGCCGACATCGGTGTTGTAGCCCGCCGGCGACTCCCCGAGCAGCAGCGTGTTGACGGCGCCGGTGAGCTCGGCGTGGGCGTCGCGCGTCGCCGCCGCGCGGAACGCCGCCTCCTTCAACGGCATGGTCAGCGAGAGACCACGCCAGGAGTCGTCGAGTCCCGCGAGAGCGCCCGGGAACGCGTCGGACGCGACCTGACGGCGTCCGTATTCCCAGTCCACGCCGAGCACCCGGTAGGCCGCGGCGTGCAGGTCGGGCGACTTGGAGTGCGCGATCGGGTCTCCCCAGACCGCCAGGCGGGTACCGGTCACCGTCTCAGCAACCAGCGTCGGGGTTCGCCCGGCACCATTCGCGCCACTTCTCGATCCCCTGCTCGTGCTCGGACATCGTCTCCGAGAACTGCGTCTCTCCGGTGTCCAGATTGATCGTGACGAAGTAAAGCCAGGGGCCGTCCACCGGATGCATCGCCGCATCGATGGCAGCATCGCTCGGGCTCGCGATCGGGGTCGCGGGGAGTCCCTCGCGCTTATAGGTGTTCCACTCGTTGTCGCTCTCGAGCGCCTCCTTGGAGCTCGACACGACACCCTCGTGCAGCGATCCGTAGCCGTACTGGGCCGTCGAATCCATCTGCAGCAGCATGTCGATGTCCAGACGGTTCTGGATCACTCTCGACACCTTCGGGAAGTCGTCCAGCCTGCCTTCGCGCTGAATGATGGAGGCGATCGTCAGCACGCGCTGTGCGTCTTCGGGTGGCACTCCGGCCTCATCGAGCGCTTGGCGGGTGCGGTCGACCATCCGCTGGATGACCTGCGTCGGGGTGACCTCGGGATCGAACGTGTAGACGGCAGGGAACAGCCAGCCCTCGAGGCTCCGGGCGTCGACTCCGTATTGCGCCGGGTCCTTCACCGCGGCCTCGAAATCGGCGAGCGGAAGACCGAGCGTCTCCGCCATGCCGGGCAGTGACGAGACGATCGTGGCGCCCTCGCCGACCGACACCGTGTTCTCGAGCTTGTTGGCCTCGTCCTCGAGAGCGGCGAGGGCAGCCTCGGCCGTCATCTTCTCCTGCAGGCGGTAGACCCCGGGGTAGAACGTCGGGTTGAGGCCCTCGTCCACCAGGTAGTCGTAGAACACATCCTCGGTCTTCGTGACGCCCGCTTCATGGAGGGCGACGGAGACCGGACCGCCGGTGTCGCCGTCCTTGATCGTGACCAGGGCTTCGCCACTCGCCTGCCCGGGTTCCCAATCCTTCGGCTCGCCCCAGCCCATCGCCTCGCTGATCTTGTCACCGTAGGTGTTCGCCACCCAGACGCCCACTCCAGCGAGCCCGCCGATGATCGCGAGGACGATGATCAGCGCGATCAGGCATCCCTTGCGGCGTTTCTTCTTCGGCTTCGCGTCGACGTGATCGTCGTGCGGGGCGAAGAGGTCGTCGAGACCTCCGCCGATCACCGGTTCGGGTGCGGCGGTCGCCGACGGCGGTGTGACCACGGGGACGGCCCGCGTCGGTGTGTCGGCAGCGTCGGCGGACGCACGCACCGGGATCGGCGACGGAGCTTCGCCGCCGGAAGCGACCACCTCGTCGGCGGAAGCGCGCACCGGAACGGTCGATGGCGGGACGGGGATGCCTGATGCGCCCGTCCCGGGAGCGGCCGCGCCATCCCCGGATGCGGCCTCACGGGCTGCACGACGCGACCCCGGAGCGGGCGCGCTGTTGTCGACCGTGGGAATCTGCGTGGTCGGCTCGGGAAGGTTCTCGAACAGTTCCCCCAGGCGGGAGTCGGCGTCGTGCCGCGGCGTTCCGCTGTCGCGTTCGGACATCGTCAGGCGTGCTCCTCGTCGGGCGAGATGGCGGCACCGGCCGGGTTTCCGGTGCTCTTCTCCATGTCGATCGCCTGCTGCAGAAGCACCACGGCGGCGACCTGATCCACAATGCTACGAGACTTCTTCTGAGATCTCCCGGAACTGCGCAGGGCGGCGTGCGCGGAAACGGTGCTCAGCCGCTCGTCCACGAGCCGCACGACGATGCCGCTGCGCTGTTGGAGAGCGGCTGCGAACTCCCGTGCATCGGTGGTCGACGGCGTGTCGGTGCCCTGCATGTTCACCGGAAGTCCCACCACGAACTCCAAGGGCTCGTACTCCCCCGCCAGCTGGATGAGCCGGTCGATCGACGCCTCATCACGAGCGACCGTCTCGACCGGCACGGCGAGCATGCCGTCGGGGTCGCAGCGGGCGACGCCGACCCTCGCCCGACCCACGTCGATGCCGAGCCGCACACCGCGGCGGAAGCCGCTCACGCGACGTGCAGCTCCTGTGAGATGGCGTCGAGCGCCGCGGGAAGAGCCGCCGCATCCGCGCCTCCGCCCTGGGCGACATCATCGCGGCCGCCGCCACCGCCACCCAGCACACCGGCGGCACGCTTCGCCAGCGCCCCCGCCTTCGCGCCGGCGGACCGAGCGGCGTCATTCGTCGCGACGACCACGACCGGGCGACCGTTGACGACCGCGCCGAGGGCGACGACAGCGGCATCGGAGCCGAGGCGATCGCGAACCCCGTTGACGAGGTCGCGCACATCATCCGCGGAAGCGACGTCGCCGAGGTTCTGCGCCGCCAGTCGGAAGGATCCGACACGCTTCGCCGCCTCGACGATGGCCGGGATCTGCCCCGCCCGCTCCTTGGACTCGAACTGCGCGATGCGCTTCTCCGCCGCCTTCAGACTCGCGGTGAGATCGGCGATGCGCTCGGGCAACTGCTCACGGGGCGTCTTCAGCGAACTGGTGAGCTGAGAGACGATGGCCCGCTCGGCCGCGAGCTCGCGGAAGGCATCAGCGCCCACGAGGGCCTCGATGCGACGGTTGGACGCGCCGACGGACGATTCTCCGACCAGGCTGACCAGTCCGATCTCGGCACTCGTGCCCACGTGCGTTCCGGCGCACAGCTCACGCGACCAGGGGCCGCCGATGTCGACCATGCGCACGACGTCGCCGTACTTCTCGCCGAACAGGGCCATCGCGCCGGCTTCCTTCGCCTCGTTCAGCGAGACGATGCGCGTGGTCACCTCGAGAGCGTCCTGCACCGCGCGGTTCGTGATCTCCTCGATCTCACTGCGGGTGTCGGCGGAGAGCGCCTGCGACCACGAGAAGTCGAACCGCATGTAGCCGGCGCGGTTCAACGACCCCGCCTGCGTGGCAGTCGGTCCGAGCGTGTCGCGGAGAGCGGCGTGCACGAGGTGCGTGGCCGAGTGCGCCTGCCGTGCCGCGCGACGGTTGGCGGCGTCGACGACGGTCGTCGCGACGTCGTCGACCGCGACACTTCCGCGGGCGACCTCGACGGTGTGGCTGATGAGCCCGGGAACGGGCTTCTGCACGTCGAGGACCTCGAGCTCATAGCCCGGACCGACGATGGTGCCCTTGTCGGCGACCTGACCGCCCGACTCGGCATACAGCGTGGTCTCGCTGAGCACGACCTCGGCGATCTGCCCTTCGGCGGCGCTGCGCACCGGGACCCCGTCGACGAGGAGCCCGATTACACGGGACTCGACCTCGAGGGCCGTGTACCCGTCGAAGCCGGTCTCGCCCAGGGCGCGCAAGTCGCGGTAGACCGAGACGTCAGCGAGCTGACGCTTGCGATTGCGGGCGTCGTCCTTGGCGCGCTGACGCTGCTCCTGCATGAGCGTGTCGAACGCTGTGCGGTCGACCTCGAGCCCCGCCTCTTCGGCGACCTCGAGCGTGAGGTCGATCGGGAAGCCGTAGGTGTCGTGCAGCAGGAACGCCTCGGGGCCGCTGAGGGTCTTCCCGCCGCCCTTCTTCGTCTCGTCCAGCGCGAGGTCGAGGATCGTCGAACCAGCGACGAGGGTGCGGCGGAAGGTCTCCTCTTCGGCGAATGCCGACGCGGAGAGCACGGACCAGTCGGTCTCGAGCTCGGGATACGTGGTCTTCATGACGTCGCGCGATGCGGCGAACAGCTCGGGGAACACCGGCTCGTCGACGCCGAGCAGACGCATGGAGCGGACAGTACGGCGCATGAGGCGGCGGAGGATGTACCCGCGCCCCTCATTGGACGGACGCACTCCGTCGGAGAGGAGCATGAGCGAGGAGCGCACGTGGTCGGCGACGACGCGGAAGCGCACGTCGTCTTCGTGCTGCACACCGTAGGGGCGCCCCGAGAGCTCGACGGCGCGGTCCAGCACCGGACGCACCTGATCCGACTCGTACATGTTCTCGACGCCCTGCTTGAGGAAGGCGACGCGCTCGAGTCCCATGCCGGTGTCGATGTTCTTCATCGGCAGCTCGCCGACGATGTCGAACTCGGTCTTACCGCGGATGTTCTCGATGAAGTCCTGCATGAACACGAGGTTCCAGATCTCCAGGAACCGCGAGTCGTCGACGGCGGGGCCGCCGTCCTTGCCGTATGCCGGGCCGCGATCGAAGAAGATCTCGGAGTCGGGGCCGCCAGGACCGGGCTGTCCGGTGTTCCAGTAGTTGTCCGCTCGCCCCAGTCGCTGGATGCGCTCGGGCTTCAGTCCGATGATGTCGCGCCAGATGGCCTCGGCCTCGTCATCGGTCTCGTAGACGGTGACCCAGAGGTCCTTCTCGTCGAAGCCGAGACCGCCGTCGGACTCGGAACTCGTCAGCAGCTCCCAGGCGTAGCGGATCGCGCCTTCCTTGAAGTAGTCGCCGAACGACCAGTTGCCGAGCATCTGGAAGAACGTGCCGTGACGCGCGGTCCGGCCGACCTCTTCGATGTCGTTCGTGCGGATGCACTTCTGCACGTCGGCGATACGCGGGTGAGGCGCAGGAACGACGCCCGTGAGATACGGGATCATCGGCACCATGCCGGCGACCGTGAACAGCAGCGACGGGTCGTCGCTGACCAGGGAGGCCGAGGGGACGATGAGGTGGTCGTTCTTCTCGAAGAAGTCGAGGTAACGCTGCGCGATCTCCGCAGTTTTCATAGAGTGCCGGGTGTCCTTGCGTGAAGATGCCGCGCCGGAGCGCTGCTGCGGTGGTTCAGTTCTTGCCCGGCTCCGTGAGCCGTGCCTCCTGCTCGCGGTAGGCGTCGCCGATGATCGCTGTGAAGCCGTTGATGCGGGCGTCGACCTCGGCGAGGATGTCGTGACCGCGCGGGTCCTTGTTCATGAAGTGAGCCGCGACGAAGCCGCCGATCACGCCGATCAGGAACCACTGCAAGCTCTTCATGTCGTCATCCTTGCCCTTGACCCGCGAAGGCGCGGTGTCACCATCGTATGCCGAAACGACAAGAGGCGTCGGGTCACCCCGACGCCTCTTGCGTTGATGCTCTCAGAGAGCAGCGTGAGCGATGCTCAGCGAGCCGCGTAGTACTCGACGACGAGCTGCACTTCGCAGGTCACGGGGACCTCGGCGCGCTTCGGACGGCGAACCAGACGCGACTGGAGCTTGTCGAGCTCGACCTCGAGGTAGCCGGGAACGGGGGGCAGGACCTCGGCGTGACCGCCGGCTGCTGCCACCTGGAAGGGCTCGGTGCCCTCGCTCTTGGGCTTGACGTGGATGAGCTGACCCGGCTTCACGCGGAACGACGGGCGGTCGACGAGCTGGCCGTCGACGAGGATGTGACGGTGCACGACGAGCTGGCGAGCCTGTGCGGTGGTGCGGGCGAAGCCCGAACGCACCACGAGTGCGTCGAGACGCATCTCGAGGAGCTCGACCAGGTTCTCACCGGTCAGACCGTCGTGACGACGGGCCTCGTTGAACGTGTTGCGCATCTGCTTCTCGCGGATGCCGTACTGCTCGCGCAGACGCTGCTTCTCACGCAGACGGACGGCGTAGTCGCTGTCTGCCTTGCGCTTGGTGCGGCCGTGCTCACCCGGAGCGTAGGGACGCTTCTCGAGGTAGCGGGCGGCCTTCGGGGTGAGCGGGATGCCGAGGGCACGGCTCAGACGCACCTTGCGGCGGTCCTGGGACTTCGTGGTCACGAAGTTGTCCTTCCGATGACGTGGTCGCGACTTTCACGACTCACGGACGTATCGTCCGCGTTCTGCCTTGGAGCGCACGCCGGGGCGCCAGCAAGGTGTGGTGTGAACGAGGAGATGCCCGAAAACACGGTTTCGAGCCGCTCAAGTCTAACAGATCGCGGCTCCGCGCCCGATCGTGCGGATCACCGGTCGCCGAGGATGCGGCGGATGCGCTCCAGTCGCGAACCGATGTCGCGCTCGGCACCCAGATTCTTCGGCTCGTAGTAGTGCTTGCCGTCGAGCTCGTCCGGCAGGTATTGCTGCGGCACGACGCCGTACTCGCTGTCGTGGGAGTAGACGTAACCGCGGCCGTGCCCGAGGCGTTTGGCCCCCGGATAGTGCGCGTCGCGCAGGTGCAGCGGCACACGTCCGAAGCCCCCGGAGCGGATGTCGGCGATCGCGGCGTCGATCCCGACGTAGGCGGCGTTGGATTTCGCGGTGGTCGCGAGATAGACGGTCGCCTCGGCGAGCGGGATGCGCCCCTCGGGCATGCCGATGAACGCGACCGCATCGGCGGCGGCGACCGCGATGATGAGGGCCTGAGGATCGGCGAGACCGACGTCTTCCGACGCCGAGATCACCAGGCGTCGCGCGATGAACCGCGGGTCCTCCCCCGCTTCGATCATTCGCGCGAGGTAGTGCAGCGCGGCATCGGGGTCGGAGCCCCTGATCGACTTGATGAACGCACTGATGACGTCGTAGTGCTCGTCGCCCTGACGGTCGTAGCGCAGCAGCGCCTTGTCGACCGCCTGGGCGACGTCGTCGGCCGAGACCTCGGGCACCGTCGCCGTATCGTCTGAATCCTCTTGCGCGGCCTCGTCCGGCTGATCCACCGCAGCGGAAGCATGCGAGAGGGCGACCGCAGCGCCGGCCTCGAGACCGGTGAGCGCGCGTCTGGCGTCTCCCGAAGCGAGGCGGATCAGCGCAGCCCGCGCCTCGGCGCTCAGGGCGACGGCACCGTTCAGCCCCCGCGCATCGACGACGGCGCGATCCACGAGCACGCCGATGTCGTCGTCGGTGAGCGGCTGAAGCGTGAGCAGCAGCGAACGTGACAACAGCGGAGAGATCACGGAGAACGACGGGTTCTCGGTGGTCGCAGCGATCAGGATCACCCACCCGTTCTCGACGCCGGGCAGCAGAGCGTCCTGCTGCGCCTTCGTGAACCGGTGGATCTCGTCGAGGAAGAGGATCGTCGTCTGACCGTAGAGGTCTCGCTGGGTGATCGCCTCCTGCATCACCTCGCGCACGTCCTTGACACCCGCCGTGATGGCGGACAGCTCGACGAAGCGCCGACCCGAGGAGCGGGCGATCGCCTGCGCGAGGGTGGTCTTCCCGGTGCCCGGCGGACCCCACAGGATGATCGACACCGCACCCGGCGACGCCGCATCCGGATCGGCGAGGGCGACGATGGGAGACCCTGCACGCAGCAGATGCCGCTGGCCCGCGACCTCATCGAGCGAGATCGGGCGCATGCGCACGGCGAGAGGCGTCTGCCCGGAGAGCAGCGCGGCAGGGGAGGTCATCCCTCCAGGCTACCGGCGGCCCCTGACACTTCGGGCGGGCGCGCTCGCCCCGGTAGGCTCTCAGCGACGCCGCGCACCGGTGTCGGAACAGGAGATCCAGGCATGGCCGCACGCGGTTCCAAGAACGCACAGTCACGCACCGCCGCAGAGCGCGCGCGACTGCACACCGCGCGCACCCAGTGGCACGAGGGGCAGATCCGCCGCCGCGTCCGCGACAACACGATCGCCGCGATCGTCGGCAGTCTCATCGTCGTCGCCGCGATCGGCAGCCAGGTCGTCCACGCGCAGGTGACGGCACCGGAGCCGACGCCGACCCCGACCGTCGAGCCGACGACCACGCCGACCGACTCGCCGACGACGGCTCCGACCGACGCACCGTCGGAGAGCCCGGCACCGGTCCCCTCGGAGACCCCGGCCGAGTAGCACCCGGCCCGGCGGAAACCGCTAACCGCGACTCGGCAGCACGTACGACGACGGATCCGCTTCGAGGCGAGCGCCGACGAGAGTGTGCAGCGCCGGGTAGGCAGAGGCATCGCCGACCAGGATTCCCCCGAGCAGCGTGTGCGCGTCTCCCGCCAGAACCAGCTTCCGATAGACCCCGGCGACGGGATCTGCGTAGAGCACGTCGACCGCGTCCGGCGTCCGAGCCAACGCATCCCCGAAGCTCGCGACATCGACGCCGGCCAGCGTGATCGCAGCGGATTCGTCGAATCCGGAGAAACTCGCTTCCTGGCCGAGGATGCGCCCCACCGCCACGTCGGCCATGTCGCGGGCCGGAGCGACGAGACCGAAACGACGTCCGTCGAGACTGGCGACCTCGCCGATGGCCAGCACCGCCGGATCCGAGGTCCGGCAGGCGTCGTCGATGATGACGCCTCCATAGGGATGAACCGCGATCCCGGCGTTGCGGGCGAGCTCGTCGCGCGCTCGCAGCCCGACCGTGAACACGACGACGTCCACACGCTGGAAGGAGCCGTCTTGGAACTCGATCGCCGTGACGACGCCGGATTCGTCCGGGTCGAGCCGTGTCACGCGCGTCCCGGTACGCACTGCGATCCCCCGCGCCTGCAGATGACGCTTCACGATGCTTCCCGCGGTGCCGTCGAGCTGCGTCTCCATCAGCCGATCGGCGTACTGCACCACCGTGGCGTCGACCCCGATCGCCTGCAGCGCACCGGCAGCCTCGAGTCCGATGGGGCCTCCGCCGACGACCACCCCGCGCAGATCCCTCTCCAGCTCCGACGCGCGTGCGCCCACGAAGTCCCGCAGCGCCTCCGCATCCTCGACGGTGCGATACGAGAAGCAGCCGGGAAGTGCCGCACCCTCCACCGCGACCCGACCCGCGGCCGCGCCGGTGGCGAGCACCAGCACGTCGTACCGATGCAGGTGACGCGACCGGGTCCGCACCGTCTGCGCCCGACGATCGATGTGCAGCACACGATCGTCCAGGATCAACTCGACCCGGTCGTCCTCGAACGCTGCGAACGGCAGCGGGAGATCGTCAGCCGAGCCACCGAGGAACAGCTCCCGCAGGCGCGTGCGGTCGTACGGTCGGCGGCCCTCATCGCCGATCACTGTGACGCGCACGTCATCGCCGGCCCGCTGCACGAGCTGCTCGACGAAACGCTGCGCCGCCATCCCCGCACCGACCACGACGATCTCGGTGACGAGTGGATGATTCATCGGTGCAGCTCCTGTCGGCGGCGATCGTGCCGTAACCGCGACGCTATTCGGCCCGTGTTTCCCGGATGTCACGCGACGTGTTTCGCGCCGCGAACGATCGCATCACGGATGGATAACGACAGTCATCTCACACGGCGATGAACGGGAAGTGAGGGATTCGCTCCACAGTCGTAACTTCCGGTGCTGCCCCCGGAAACGCGGCTCGCGCATGCTCGAGTCAGTCGAGCATCCGTGCTCCCGTCCCCGTGGAGGTCCTGTGTCCTACATCAAGCCCGCCGAGCTCGCCACGCGCATGGTCGATGCCGGCGCGTACAAACTGCAGCTGTCCACCCGCGACACTCTGATCCGCGCCTTCATGGGCGCGGCACTGCTCACGATCGCCGCCGCCTTCGCCGTCACGGTCTCGACGCAGACCGGTCAGCCGCTGCTGGGCGCGGTCCTGTTCCCGGTCGGGTTCGTGATGCTCTACCTGCTGGGCTACGACCTGCTCACCGGCGTCTTCACGCTCGGACCGCTCGCCGTGCTCGATCGTCGTCCCGGTGCCACCTTCGGTGCGCTGATGCGCAATTGGGGGCTCGTCTTCCTCGGCAACTTCGGCGGCGCCTTCCTGGTGGCGATCCTGATGGCCATCTACTTCACCTACGGCTTCTCGACCGCTCCCAGCGCGGTGGGCGAGGCGATCAGCGAGATCGGCCACGGGCGCACGGTCGGATACGCGGACCACGGTGCCGCCGGCATGCTGACGCTCTTCATCCGCGGCGTGCTGTGCAACTGGATGGTCTCCACCGGCGTGGTCCTCGCGATGGTGTCGGACAGCACCATCGGCAAGATCGTCGCGATGTGGCTGCCCATCATGCTCTTCTTCTACATGGGCTTCGAGCACTCGATCGTGAACATGTTCCTGTTCCCCTCCGGCCTTCTGATGGGCGCCGACTTCACCGTCTGGGACTACCTCGTCTGGAACGAGATCCCGACGGTCGTGGGCAACCTCGTCGGCGGCCTGCTCTTCGTCGGTCTGCCGATCTACTACACGCACGGCCGCCCGAAGGTTCGGGCCGCCCGCGAGGCGCGTCGAACCGAGCGCCGGTCGCGCGTGGCGGCCGTCGCGACGACCGCAGCGGAGGAGCCGGTGCAGGGCATCGACAACACCACGGCGGAGCGAGAGCCGTCGCGGGTCTGACCGAAGACGCACGGAAGGGGCGGATGCTTCGGCATCCGCCCCTTCCGTGTCCTGCGCCGGATCAGGCGGAGCGGAAGCGCTCGACGATCACCTCGGCGATGCGCGGGTCTGCTCCCAACGGAGCGGAGACGAGATCTGCTCCCGATCGCTCCACGAGACCGGCGAAGTACCCCGGCGCGAGGACATGGCTCGCCGCGATCACCCGGGATGCGCCGTTCTGCCGCGCGACGGTGACGGCATCGGCGATGCGGGGCTCGATCGCTGAGGCATACCCGATCGTGACCGGCACGGGGATCAGGTCGGCGAGGTGCGCCGCCGCCGCGGTCACATCGGCCACCGCCGCAGGATTGCTGGATCCGGCCGCCGCGAGCACGACGTGATCGCCGGGAAGCCAGCGGTCGTGCACGGCCGTGCGCAGCCGCGCGCGCAGCACCTCGGCGATCAGCGGGTGGGTGCCCAGAGGAGCTCCCTGCCGAACCCCGTCGTAGGGACTCACGGCGCGCACGATGTCGACCGCGGTGTGGAACCCCACCGAGAGCAGCAGTGGCACCACGACGACGTCATCGTCGAGATGCTCCCGTTCGACGACCTCCGACACCGCCGGCTCCTGCACATCGACGAAGGCCTGGACGACTCTCGTGGTCGGAATGCGCTCACGCACCAGGTCGACGATCTCTTCGACCGTGCGACGTCCGGCCGGTGAATCCGTGCCGTGGGAGCAGGCGACGAGAGTGGTCATCGGGGTTCCTCCACGGTGAGTCGGTAGCCGCGTTTGACGATGGTCTGGATCGCCGCAGCGCCGCCCAGCGCCTCGCGCAGCCGCGCCACAGCCATCTCCACGGCGTGGGCGCTCTCGCCTCCTCGCGGCAATGCGAGTCCCAGCTGTTCCCGAGAGAGCACGCGACCAGCCGCGTCGAAGAGCTCGCTCAGGATGCTCGCGCCGGCGCGGGAGAGCGGAATGAATTCGCCATCGATCAGGACGCCGCCGCTGCGCATCTCCATCGCGCCCAGAGCCGTGTGCAGATGCGGGGCGGCACCCGAGGCGTAGTGGTCGACCACGCAGCGCACCAGAGACCCGAGGCGCCCCCGCGCGGCCAGAGTGGCCTTGAGCCCGGCATCCGTGAGCGGGACGGCCGTGATCGGCCCGACGGCGGCCAGCAGCAGGCGCCCGGACGCGGCTCGGCGACGGATCGATTCGAGCGCCTCAGCGCGGACGGCCGTCTTGACCCACTCTGCGGCACCGGGGGCGGAGGTGAAGAGCACGGCGTCCACTTCACCGGCACCCGCCTGCACGACGGAGCGGCGCACGATCTGAGGGTCCGGCGGCGGACCCCACCGATACACGGTGATGCTGACCACGTCCGCCCCGAGCCGCGACAGGAGGGTGTCGAGCCCGTCGGCGCCCGCGCCGTGATGCTGGATCGCGATCCGTCGCCCGAGCACTCCTTCGGCGACGAGGTACTCCCCCACCTCTGCGGAGGTCTCGGACTCGGCCACCCAATCGGCCACGAATCCCGCCTGCTGGATCGCCCCGTGCGCCTTGGGCCCTCGTGCGATGAACTGCGCGCCGGCCAGCGCGCCGGTGAGCTCCTCGGCCAGGTCGTTCTCGTGCGCGGCATCCATCCACCCGCGGAACCCCACCCCGGTCGTCACGATCACGATGTCGGGAGGGGCCGCGATGAGATCGCGGGTGCGGGCGATGAGAACCTCATCGTCCTCATTGGGGATGATGCTCAGGGCCGGGGCACGGTAGACCTGGCCGCCGCGTCGTTCGAGCGCCGAGACGAGGTCGCCGGAACGCCTGTCCGCGGCCACGACGATGGTGCATCCGGCCAGTACCGGAGTCAGTGGAGCACGGATCGTCACGCCAGAACAGCCCCGATCGAGTCCGAGGACGGGAGGAGCAACGTCTCGGCTGCGACCTCTCCGATCACGATCACCGCAGGGTTGCGGAGGCCGACGACCTGCGCGTCGGCGACAGCGCGTCCGAGGGTGGTTCGCGTCGTGCGCTGCTGAGCGGTGTGGCCGCTCTCGACGAACGCCATCGGCCGATCCGCCGGCACGCCGTGCGCGAGCGCCGCAGCCACCAGACGGTCGAGTGCGGCCACTCCCATCAGCACGACCGTGGTCACCGTCGCATCGGCCAGAGCCGCGAGCGTGCCCTCGCCGATCCTGCCCTGACCGTTCACGACATGGAATGCCGCCGCCGTGCCGCGATGCGTGACCGGGATTCCCGCAGCCTGGGGAACGGCGATGGCGCTCGAGACACCCGGAGTGATCTCGACCGGGATACCCGCCGCGAGGCACGCCTGCATCTCCTCGCCACCGCGTCCGAAGACGAACGGATCCCCGCCCTTGAGCCGGACGACGCGCCGGCCGCCCGCTGCCCGCTCCACGATGATCCGGTTGATCTCCTCCTGCGGCACCGGGTGCCGACCGGGGACCTTCCCCACGTCGATCACCTCGACGTCGGGATCGAGCCCGCGGACGATCTCGGCTGCCGGTCCCAGCCGGTCGGTCACGACGACGTCCGCTTCGGCGATCAGGCGCCGGGCACGCACCGTCATCAGGTCCGCGGGCCCCGGTCCGCCTCCGACCAGGTCGACGCGTCCGCTCCGACCCGCACGGCGCCGCCGGAGCGGCAGGCGTCCTTCGCCCACGAGGTCGACGATCGCGTCCCGGACGGCGACGGACCGACGGGGATCCGCACCGACCGTACTGGTCACCGCGACGGTCACGTCGCCGACCTCGGCCTGTGCGGTGAGCCTGGTCGACCCGTGGGCACCGTCCGACGCGTTGATGCACAGGATCCGCTTGCGCTCGCACCGCTCTGCGACTTCGCGGTCGACGCGAGCATCACCCGTGGCCGCGTGCACGAGCCAGGCGCCGGTCACATCCGATCCGCGGAAGCGACCCGGACGCCAGGCGAGTCCGAAACGCTCGACCAGCAACGCGGTGTCCGGGTGCAGAGCGGGGGCGACGAGCCGCACGCACGCTCCTTCTTCGAGGAAGCGTCGGAGCCTGCGCGCGGCCACGGCTCCACCGCCCACCATGAGCACATCGCGTCCGGCGAGGTCGATTCCCAGCATCACGGTCATCGCGTCTCCTCGATGTTCAGCTCGATCTGACCTTCGCGAACGGTGACATCCCACACCCGCAATGCCGCCGGCGCCTTGCCCTGCGTGTCCAGGCATTCGCCCGTGCGCAGGTCGAAGACCTGCTTGTGCATCGGCGATGCCAGCGTCGGCACATCGCCCCGCGTGCCCACGATCCCGCGGGACATCACGTGGGCGCCGCTGTAGGGGTCGAGGTTCGACACCGCATGCACCGTGCCGTCGGCGAGGAGGAACAGTGCGATCTGGACCGTGCCGAACAGCGCCGCCCTGCCCCTCTCCACCTCGAGGTCGTTGAGCGCGCACACGCGGACCCGCGTTCCGGTCTCGACTCCGAGCGTCATCGCCGCACCTCCAGAGTCGTGCCCGCGATGAGGACGGACGCGTCCGATCGTTCCTCCGTCGTCGCCGGCCGCACCTGACCGCGCTCGGGCACATAGGCCAGAGAAGGGTCAGGGGTGTCGGTCGCGTTCACGAAGGACTCGAAGCGCCGAAGCTTCACCGGGTCGCGCAGGGTCGCCGCCCACTCGTCCTCATAGCGGTCGACGTGCACGCTCATGGCCGCGTCGAGGTCATCGCAGATGCCCAGGCTGTCGTCGAAGATCACCTCGCGCAGGCCGTCGAGCCCGCCGTGGAGCTCGGCGCACCACCCCGCCGTGCGCTGCAGGCGGTCCGCCGTGCGGATGTAGTACATGAAGAAGCGGTCGATCGCGCGGATGAGGCCCTCATCGTCGAGGTCGGCGGCGAGCAGCTCCGCGTGCCGCGGCGAGAAGCCGCCGTTGCCGCCGACGTACATGTTCCAGCCCGTCTCGGTGGCGATCACACCCACGTCCTTCGAACGGGCCTCCGCGCACTCGCGCGCGCACCCCGACACACCGACCTTGAGCTTGTGCGGCGCGCGCAGACCGCGATACCGCAGCTCGAGGCGCACGGCCATGCCGACGGCGTCGAGCACCCCGTACCGACACCAGGTCGAGCCGACGCACGACTTCACCGTGCGCAGCGCCTTGCCGTACGCCTGTCCGGACTCGAACCCGGCGTCGACCAGTCGCTGCCAGATCTGCGGCAGCTGCTCGAGCCGGGCGCCGAACATGTCGATCCGCTGCCCACCGGTGATCTTCGTGTACAGCCCGTATGTCTCGGCGATGTTCCCGATCGCGATCAGCCCCGCGGGGGTGACCTCGCCGCCCGGCATCCGCGGCACCACCGAGTAGGTTCCGTCCTTCTGCATGTTGGCCATCACGTGGTCGTTTGTGTCCTGCAGAGCGGCGTTCTCGCCGTCCAGCACATGCGCTCCGACGAGCACCGAGAGGATGCTCGCGAGGGCCGGCTTGCAGATGTCGCAGCCGCGGCCGGTCCCGAAACGGTCGATGATGGCGCTGAACGTCGTCAGTTCGGACACCCGCACCGCATCGAAGAGCTGGCGACGCGACATCGAGAAGTGCTCGCACAGGGCGTCCGACGTCGCCTGCCCGAGTTTCGTCAGCTCCTGGCCGACGATCTTCTTGACCGCGAAGATGCAGGAACCACAGGTGGCACCGGCCTTGGTGCAGGCCTTCACGGCGGCGGCGTCCGTGCACCCTTCGGTGTGCACCGCCTCGCGGATCCGCCCGGCCGTCACGTTCGAGCAGGAGCAGACGACCGCCTCCGCCGGCAGCTCGCTGTCGGGTACCGACGTGCCGCCCTCCGGCATCAGGTAGGCGGCGGGATCCGCGCCCAGCGCTGCTCCCACCAGAGGTCGGAGCGAGCCGTATGCCGAGGCGTCCCCGACCAGGATGCCGCCCAGCAGTGTCTTCGCGTCGTCCGAGAGGACGAGCTTCTTGTAGACCCCGTTGACCGGGTCGGTGTACACGACATCCAGTGCGTTCGGGGTGGTCGCGAAGGCGTCGCCGAAGCTCGCGACATCGACACCCGAGAGCTTGAGCTTCGCGGAGTCGTCGTAGCCGGGGAACGTCGCGTCGCCGCCGAGAAGCCGAGTGGCTGCCACCTCCGCCATGGCGTATCCGGGGGCCACGAGACCGACGGAGCGTCCTTCGTAGCTGGCGACCTCGCCGATCGCGAGGATGTCTTCGTCTGCCGTGCGACACCTCGAATCGATCAGCACGCCCCCGCTGGGGTGCACGGCGAGTTGGGCGAGGCGGGCGAGCGAATCCTGCGGGCGCACGCCGACGGTGAAGATCACGATGTCCGTCTCGTGCATCGTGCCGTCCTGGAACTGCAGGGCCGAGACCGAGCCCGATGCATCCGGATCCAACCGCGTCGTCCGGGTTCCCGTCCGCACGTCGATGCCCTTCGACTCGATGAGGCGACGCAGGATGGTGCCGCCGGCGAGATCGAGCTGGGCGGACATGAGACGGTCGGATGACTGCACCACCGTGCAGTCGACGTCGAGACCCTGCAATGCGCCGGCCGCCTCCAGGCCCAGCAGCCCGCCGCCGATCACAGTCCCCCGCAACGGACGGCCGAGTGCCGTCGCACGGTGCCGCACGAACGCGTCGATCGCGGCGACATCGTCGAGCGTGCGATAGACGAAGCAGCCCGGAAGGTCCGCACCGTCGACGGCCGGCCGCATGGCATACGAGCCCGTCGCGAGGACGAGTGTCCCGTAGGTGTGGACCGCACCCGAACGTGTGCGCACCGTGCGACCGACCCGATCGATTCCGACGACGCGATCGTCGCCGATGAAGCGCACCCGGTCGTCCCGGAGCGTCTGCGCGTCGAGTGCGAGGTCATCGGCGCCGGCGCCCGAGAAGAAGGAGGTCAGGCCGACGCGGTCGTACGGCGGTCGCGCCTCCTCACCGATGACGGTGACGGTCGGCACCGCGCCTGCTCCGCGGAGCAGGCTCTCGACGAATCGGTGCGCGACCATCCCGGCCCCCACCACCACGACATCCGACGATGTGCTCTCCCGAACGATCACGAGCCCTCCTCTGTCCGTGGACTCGACGATAGGGACACGGTGTTTCGCGAAAGGCCGGGGCGGTGTTACGCCGATCGAACGTTCTCCTCACAACTCGATAACAGTCCTGTGAGAACCCCCGACGGCCGAGTCCGACGGCCCGGCGCGGGGCGTACTAGGCTGAGCCTCGTCCTTTCCGCCTCCCGCGGCCCTACCGCGCAAGGAGAATCACGTGTCTGCCACCGAGCCTTCGAAGCCGACTCCCCCTGTCCCCGCACCGCCTGCTGTGCCGATGCCGCCGAAGACGCCGAAGCCGGCAGCGGTGACGCCCGCGGCTCCCGCGCCGTCGCCCGCCGCGTCCTCGACCTCCGCAGAATGGGGCCGCGTCTCCGACGACGGCACCGTCGAGGTGCGCGAAGGCGACGTCTGGCGGGTCGTCGGCCAGTACCCCGACGGCACGCCCGAAGAGGCGCTCGCCTACTTCGTGCGCAAGTTCGACGACATCGCTTTCAAGGTGCACACGCTCGAACAGCGTCACCAGGCGGGCGGCGCTTCGGCGAGCGACCTCGCGAAGCAGGCTGCTCACCTGATCGACGAAGCGACGGATGCCGCGGCTGTGGGAGACCTCGCCGGACTCCGCGACCGGCTGAACGCCCTCACCTCCTCGCTGTCCGAGGCCACCGAGCAGGAGGCCCAGCAGGCCAAGGAGCTCGTCGACAAGGCGATCGCCGAACGCACTGCGCTCGTCGAGAAGGCCGAGGCCATCGCCGCGCGCGATCTCAGCAAGGTGCAGTGGAAGCAGGTCACCGCCGAGCTCGGCGAACTCTTCGACGCATGGCAGGCCCAGCAGCAGAGCGGTCCTCGTCTCTCCAAGGGCATCTCCCAGCAGCTCTGGAAGCGATTCCGTGATGCGCGCGCCGTGGTCGACAAGCAGCGTCGAGCCTTCTACTCCGAACTCGACGACGCGCACAAGAGCGCACGCGACGTGAAGACCCGCCTGGTCGAGCGTGCCGAGGCCCTCGCTCCGCGTGGCACCGACGGGATTCCCGCCTACCGCACACTGCTCGACGAGTGGAAGGCAGCCGGCCGCGCCGGGCGCAAGGCAGACGACGCGCTCTGGGCACGGTTCAAGGCCGCGGGCGACGCGCTGTATGCGGCTCGTGCCGAGCAGTCCGCCGCCGAGGAAGCCGAATCCGCGCCGAAGATCGAGGCCCGAGAGGCTCTCCTCGAAGAGGCCAAGGCCGTCGCCGACGAGTCGAACATCAAGCGCGCTCGCGCGCTGCTGACCCGCATCCAGCGTCAGTGGGACGAGATCGGCCGCATCTTCCCGCGGGACAAGGAGCGCGCGCTCGACGACAAGCTCCGCACGATCGAGCAGGGCCTGAAAGCCCGCGAAGACGTGGACTGGAAGAAGAACAACCCCGAGACGAAGGCGCGCGCGAACGACATGAGCTCGCAGCTGCTGGAGGCGATCGAGAAGCTCGAAGCCGAGGTCGCCGCTGCCGAGAAGGCCGGCGACAAGAAGGCGGCCAAGGAGGCCGCTGACGCTCTCGAGGCTCGGCGTGCCTGGCTGAGCGCTCTGGGCGGCTGACCCTTCTCCACAGGTCTCCGCGACCGTCTCGAACGCGGGGTGCACTGCGCCAGACTGGCGTGATGCACCCCGCGTTCCTCTATGTCCCCGGCGAGCGGTTGAGTCAGACCGAACTCAGCGCTGCGCGCATCGACGGCCATGTCGTCGACGTAGGCGACGCTTACATTCCGGCCGACTTCGTGGAGGGTCCGGACGTACGGGCGAGCACCATCGCCGCCCTCGTCCGGCCGGGCACCGCCGCCTGCAACCAGACGGCCGCATGGATCCACGGCGCGGGTGACACGCCGCCGGGAGTGCATCACGTCAAACGTTGCGTCGAACGTCGGATCCGTCCGGTCACCAGCTCACGCGTGGTGTTCCACGACACCCTGCTCCCCGAGACCGACATCTGGACGCTCGGCGGCATCGCGGTGTCGAGCCCGGCCCGGACGATGCTCGACCTCGCGACGACGCTGCATCGCGACCCCCGGGTGCTGCCGTGGATGGATCTTCTCGCCGTCGCATGCCCCGACACCCCGGAGGCGGCGCTGCGGGACCTGCAGGACCTTCGACGTGTGCCGGGCAGCCGCATGGGTGCAGCTGCTCTGCAGCGCCTCGCCCTCAGGAGGAGGTGACCCGGTAGACGTCGTAGACGGCGTCGATCCGACGGACGGCGTTCAGCACGCGGTCCAGGTGCACGGCATCGCCCATCTCGAAGACGAACCGGCTCAGTGCCAACCGCTCATCGGTGGTCGTGACGGTCGCCGAGAGGATGTTGACGTGGTGCTCGCTCAGCACCCGCGTCACGTCGGAGAGGAGGCCCGAGCGGTCCAGCGCCTCGACCTGGATCTGCACGCGGAACACGCTCTTCGTCGTCGGGGCCCATGAGACCTCGACGAAGCGGTCCTGCTCGTTGCTGAGCGCCTTGACGTTGACGCAGTCCGCCCGGTGCACCGAGACCCCGCTGCCCCGCGTCACGAATCCGACGATCTGGTCACCGGGAACCGGCGTGCAGCACTTGGCGAGCTTCACCAGGATGTCGTTGGCGCCGCGCACGAGCACACCGGAGTCGCCGGAACGCGGTTCACGCGTCGGGACGCTGCCGGGCAGATCGATCGCGCCCGTACTCGGATCGTTGGCCGCGACGAGAGCCGTGACCTTCTCGAGCACCGACTGCGTCGACACGTGTCCTTCGCCGACCGCGGCATAGAGCGCGGAGACGTCTTCGTAGTGCAGTCCACGAGCGACTTCGGCGAACGAGTCCTGGCTCATCAGCTTCTGCAGCGGCAGGTTCTGGCGGCGCATCGCGCGGGCGATGGCCTCCTTGCCCTGCTCGATGGCCTCTTCGCGACGCTCCTTGGTGAACCAGCCGCGGATCTTGTTCCGCGCACGCGTGCTCGCGACGAAACCGAGCCAGTCCTGGCTGGGCCCGGCATCGGGGTTCTTCGAGGTGAACACCTCGACCACGTCGCCGCTCTTGAGCTCCGACTCCAGGGGCACGAGACGGCCGTTGACCTTCGCACCCATCGTGCGGTGGCCGATCTCCGTGTGCACCGCGTAGGCGAAGTCCACGGGGGTCGCGCTGGCTGGGAGGCCGATCACCCGCCCCTTCGGCGTGAAGACGTAGACCTCCTTCGCACCGATCTCGAAGCGCAGCGAGTCGAGGAACTCCCCGGGATCGGCGGTCTCGGCTTGCCAGTCGGAGATGTGCGCGAGCCACGCCATGTCGGTATCGGAGGCGCGGACCTCGGTCTTGCCGCCGCCGTTCATCCGCTCCTTGTACATCCAGTGCGCGGCCACACCGTACTCGGCCTGCTGGTGCATCTCGTGAGTGCGGATCTGGATCTCGACCGTGCGCCCGGCGGGGCCGATCACCGTGGTGTGCAGCGACTGGTAGAGGTTGAACTTCGGGGTGGCGATGTAGTCCTTGAACCGGCCGGGCAGCGGAGTCCAACGCGCGTGGATCGCACCGAGGACGGCGTAGCAATCGCGCACAGACGCGACGAGGACGCGGATGCCGATCAGATCGTAGATGTCATCGAACTCGCGTCCGCGGATGACCATCTTCTGGTACACCGAGTAGAGCTGCTTCGGACGCCCGACGACCTTGCCGCGGATGCGGAGATCACGCAGGTCCTCGTCGATCTCCTCGACGACCTGAGCGAGGTACTTCTCGCGCTGCGGGGTCCGCTGTGCGATGAGGCTGTGGATCTCGTTGTAGATCTTGGGGTGCAGCACGGCGAACGAGAGGTCTTCGAGCTCCGACTTGATCGCCTGGATACCGAGGCGGTTCGCCAGTGGGGCGTAGATCTCGAGGGTTTCCTTGGCCTTCTTCGTGGCCTTCTCCGGCGGGACGAAACCCCAGGTGCGCGCGTTGTGCAGTCGGTCGGCGAGCTTGATGAGCAGCACTCTGATGTCTTTCGACATCGCCACGATCATCTTCCGGACCGTCTCGGCCTGCGCACTCTCGCCGTACTTGACCTTGTCGAGCTTGGTCACACCGTCGACGAGCATCGCGACCTCGTCGCCGAACTCGGCGGTGAGATCGGTCAACGCGTAGCCGGTGTCTTCGACGGTGTCGTGAAGGAGTGCGGCGGCGATCGCCCGTGGTCCGAGGCCGAGCTCGGCGAGGATCTGGGCGACAGCCAGCGGGTGCGTGATGTACGGCTCGCCGCTCTGGCGCTTCTGCCCCTCGTGCTTCTCCTTGGCGACCGCGTATGCGCGTTCGATGACGGAGAAGTCGCCCTTGGGGTGGTTCGCTCGAACCGTGCGGATCAGGTTGTCGAGGTCGTTGATGCGGGACGCGCGGGAGAAGATGCGGGGAACCAGTCGTCGCAGACTAGAACCCTGCGATGACGTCTGCGGTTCCGCCATCAACTCACCTCCCGATCAGTTCATCCTACGCGTGCTGGGGGCGCCGAGCTTCCGCTCGGGCGCCCCTCAGGCCTCGACCGATGCCCGGCTGCGAGCCTCGCGGATGCGGGCGTCGCGCTCCTTGAGCTGCGGCTCGTTCTCGCGGAACAGCGAGTACAGCGGCGCAGCCACGAACAGCGTGGAGTAGGTCGCCACGAGGATGCCGACGAAGATGGACAGCGAGATGTCGGTGAGCGATTCCGCGCCGAGCCAGAAGGCGCCGATGAAGAGCACCGCGCCGACGGGCAGCGCCGCGACGACAGACGTGTTGATGGAGCGCACGAGCGTCTGGTTCACGGCGAGGTTCACGGATTCGCCGAACAGGCGCGCAGACTTCTCCCCGTCTTCGGTGGTGTTCTCCCTGATCTTGTCGAACACGACGGTGGTGTCGTACAGCGAGTACGCGAGGATCGTCAGGAAGCCGATGACGGCAGCCGGCGAGATCTCGAAGCCGGCCAGCGCATACACGCCGACCGTGATCACCAGCACGTCGAGCAGGCCGATGATCGCCGCCGCCGACATCTTCCACGTGCGGAAGTAGATCGCGAGGATGAGGAAGGTGAGCGCCAGGAAGATCGCGAGACCCCACAGCGACTGCTTCGTGACGTTCTCGCCCCAGGCGGGTCCGATGAACGACGATGCCACGTTGGACGGATCGACACCGTAGGCGTCGGCGAGTGCTTCCGCGACCTCCTGCGTCTCGGCGGCGCTCATCTGGTCGGTCTGGACACGGATGTCCTTCTCGTTGACGACGACGACCTTGGTCGCAGCTCCCGGGACGACCGACTGGACGGCCTCCTTCGCCGTCTCCTGGTCGACCGTGTCCGGTGCCTGCACCGTGAACTGGGAGCCGCCGGTGAACTCGATCGAGAACTGGATGGGCCGGATGAGCGGAACGAGGGCCGAACCCACGACCAGCACGATCGCGATGATGAACCACAGGCGACGCTTGCCGACGAACGGGAAGGAGGTCTTGCCGGAGTAGAGGTTGTTTCCGAACTCATTCATGGAAGGCATCAGGCGTCTCCCTCACTTCCGGGCTTGGTGGGTCTGTCGCCCGCGAGTGCCTCGGCACGCTTGCGTTCCGCGATGGTCTGACGGCGATCCGCCTCGGCGCGCGAGCGGGCGTTCTTCGCCCCGCGACCGGCCGATGCCGTCGCGACCTCCCGATACTGGGAGCGGCTTCGATACACCGCGCCGAGCGCCTCGGGATCCAGGCCGGAGAGCTTGTGCCCACCGCCGAAGAACCGGGTGCGCGCGAGAAGCTGCATCACCGGGTGCGTGAAGATCACGAAGATGAACACGTCGATGAGGGTGGTGAGGCCGAGCGTGAACGCGAAGCCCTTCACCGTGGCGTCGGCGAGGATGTAGAGCACGACCGCGGCGAGGATGTTGATCGACTTCGAGATGTAGATCGTTCGCTTCGCGCGACCCCAGCCGTCTTCGACCGCGGCGGTGATCGACTTCCCGTCGCGGAGCTCGTCTCGTATTCGTTCGAAGTAGACGATGAACGAGTCGGCCGTGAAGCCGATCGAGACGATCAGACCGGCGACGCCGGCGAGCGAGAGACGGAAGCCGAGGCGCCACGCGAGGATGCAGATGATGATGTAGGTCAGGACGGCCATCACCGCGATGGAGGCGATGATCACCGACCCGAGTGCCCGATACACGATGAGCGAGTAGATCGCGACGAGGGCGAGACCGATGAGGCCCGCGATCAGGCCGATCTGCAGCTGCTGGGTGCCGAGAGTCGCGGAGATGGTGTCGGAGCTCTGCACGACGAAGCTGAGCGGCAGGGCACCGAACTTCAGCTGGTCGGCCAGGGTCGTCGCCGTCTCCTGCGTGAAGCTGCCCGAGATGCTGGGGCGGCCGTCGAGGATGACGCCGTTCATCCGCGGAGCGCTGATCACGTCGCCGTCGAGGACGAACGCGAACTGATCGCGCGGCGACAGTCCGTCGATACGGTTCTGGTTGAGCCGCGTGCTGACCTTGCCGAACGCGTCGCCGCCCTCGCCGTTCATGGTCAGCTGCACGATCCATGCGCCGGACTTCTGGTCGCGACCGGCGGAGGCGTCGGTGATCGCGGTGCCGTCGAGCTCCGTCGGGCCGAGGAGGAACTTCTGCGTCTTGTCCGGGGAGCACGCGACGACCGGCTGATCCTTCGGAGCACGCGCCGGGTCGTTGTCGGGGTTCTCGCAGTCGTAGGCCTGGAACTCCGCTGCCAGCTTGTCTGTCACCCAGGACAGGTCGCTCGCATCGGTCGGCTCGGCGGTCGGCGTCGCATTGAGTGAGGGGTCCGGGCTGGGGTAGGGAGTGGAGTTCCCGTCCTCGCCGACGAACTCGGTGCTCGCGGCCGTCGTGTACAGCACGGGTCGCAGTTCGAGCTGCGCGCTCGCCTGAATACGCTCACGCGTCTGCGCGTCCGCCTCGCCCGGGATCTGGACGACGATGTTCTGTCCGCCCTCGGTCGTGATGTCGGCCTCGGCCACACCCGACGCATCGACGCGCTGGCGGATGATCGCCGCGGCCTGGTCGAGCTGCTCCTGCGTGGGAGCCGCTCCGTCCTCGGTCTCGGCGCTGAGGACGATCTGGGTGCCGCCCTGCAGGTCGAGCGCGAGCTCAGGAGTCCAGGAGCTGACCGGCTGTCCTTCGGCGTCCTTGATGACGTACACGCCCAGGGAGTTGATGCCGAAGAGCACACCCGTCACGAGGAGCAGGCCGAGGAGGACCCGCCAGGCGTGACGGACGGGAGAGGATGAAGCCACGTGTGTTCAGCTTTCTGGGAGGACGGAGATCCGAAGGGCCGCGCCGGCCGCGGAGATTACTTGTCGTCGGCGTCGCGCTCGAGGCGAGCGCGCGTCTCCTCGGGGGTCTCGAGTTCAGGGGCGGCCGCCTCTTCGACGACCGGCTCCTCGACCACGTCGACGGGCACGTCGACGACGGCGTCCTTGGGCTCGACGACGCGGAGGATCGCCTGGCTGTGGACATCGATGATGGTGCCGGGAGCGATCTCCACGAGTGCCGGCGTGTCGAGGTCCTCGGGGTCGTACGAGACGATCGTGCCGTAGATGCCGCCCTGCAGAAGGACCTTGGCGCCGGGAACGGTCTTGGTCGCCTTCTCCTCCTGCTCGGCCTTCATCTGCTTCGTGCGCTTGCGCGTGTTGAAGATCATGAAGACGAGGAGGACGGCGAGAAGGCCGAAGAGCAGGAATTCCATGGGCATGGGGGAAGCGCCTTTCTCAGGTGCACGCTCCAGCCTTTGGGCGCGCGAAGGTAACCGGGAAGTCTTCAGTGATTATAGGTCATCCAACTTAAGCATCCCGTCCGGATGCGCGACGCCGAGGTGCTCGTACGCTTCCGGCATCGCCACGCGACCACGCGGAGTCCGCCCGAGGAACCCGATGCGCACGAGGTACGGCTCCACCACGCTCTCCACGGTCTCGCCCTCTTCGCCGACCGCCACGGCGAGCGTGCTCAACCCCACCGGTCCCCCACGGAACCGGCGGACCAGGGCCTCCAGCACCGCACGGTCGAGCCGATCGAGACCGATCGCGTCGACATCGTAGAGTTCGAGCGCCGCGCGCACGTCGTGGATCGTCGCCCCACCGCCTCCGTGCACGAGCGCGTAGTCGCGGACCCTGCGCAGCAGGCGGTTCGCGATGCGGGGCGTACCGCGCGAACGGCGTGCGATCTCGGAGAGCGCATCGGTCGGCACATCGACGCCGAGAACTGCGGCCGAGCGGGCGATGACCTGCTCGAGCTCGGACTCGTCGTAGAACTCGAGGTGTCCGGTGAACCCGAAGCGGTCGCGCAGCGGATTCGGCAGCAGACCGGATCGCGTCGTCGCTCCGACCAGTGTGAAGGGCGAGAGCTCGAGCGGGATGCTCGTCGCTCCCGCCCCCTTCCCGACCATGATGTCGATCCGGTAGTCCTCCATCGCGAGGTACAGCATCTCTTCTGCAGAGCGCGCCATGCGGTGGATCTCGTCGATGAACAACACCTCGCCCGGCACCAGGCTCGAGAGCAGGGCAGCGAGGTCGCCGGCGTGCTGGATCGCCGGGCCGCTGGACAGGCGAAGCGGCCGCTCGCTCTCGTGGGCGACGATCATCGCCAGCGTCGTCTTGCCGAGCCCCGGAGGGCCGGCGAGGAGAATGTGGTCCGCAGGTCGGTTCTGGATGCGTGCGGCGTCGAGCAGCAGCTGCAGCTGACCGCGCACCTTCTGCTGTCCGACGAAGTCGCCGAGGCTCGTCGGACGCAGCGCGCCCTCGATGGCGAGCTCCGTCTCGTCGGAGGGCTCCGTCGCGTCGAGGGCATCAGACACGGGCCTGGCCTCCCTGCGCAGGGCCGAGGAGCGCGAGAGTGCGCCGCAACAGCAGAGCGACGGTCGCCCGCTCCGCCTCCGACGCCTCGGACGCCGTCTGGGCCGCTGCCTCCGCGGCCACCTTCTCCGACCAGCCCAGGCCCACCAAGGCCGCGGCCACCTGGGTGACGACATCGGTGCTGCCCGACACCACCGGCCTCGACGGCGCGGCGAAGGCCTGTACCTTGCCGGCGAGCTGGAGCACGATGAGTTTCGCCGTCTTGGGGCCGATCCCGGAGACCCGCCGGAACGGCGCGTCGTCTTCCGCTGTCACGGCTTCGGCGATCTGATCCCCCGTGAGGTGCGAGAGCACTCCCAAGGCCGACTTCGGCCCGACCCCGGTCACGCTGATCAGGAGTCCGAAGATCTCGAGCTCGCCCCGGTCGGCGAAGCCGAACAGCGAGAGGGAGTCTTCGCGGACGATGAGGCTCGTGTGAAGAAGGAGCTTCTCGCCCACGGTCGCGGTGTGCGCGACATCGGCGGGGACGGCGACGGCGAATCCGACACCACCCACGTCGATGACGACCTGATCGGACGTCGCATGCAGGACGACGCCGTGCAGTGAGGAGATCATCGCCTCAGCCTAGGGTGTGGTTCGGACGTATGTTCGAGCGACACGCTTCTCGGCGTCCGCCCAGGCCCGTTGCGCAGGAGTGAGCGCACCCGATCCGGATGCCGCAGGCCCTCCGCGCCGCCAGGCGTGGCACAGCGCGATCGCCAGAGCGTCGGCCGCGTCGGCCGGCTGCGGGAGCGCATCCAGCCGCAGGATGCGCGCGATCATCGTCTGCACCTGCCGTTTGTCGGCAGCACCGTAACCGGTGACGGCCGCCTTGACCTCGCTCGGGGTGTGCGTGGCTGCGGGCAGCCCGGATTCGGCAGCGATCAGCAGCGCGACTCCGCTGGCCTGTGCCGTGCCCATCACCGTGTGGGTGTTCTGCTGAGCGAACACCCGCTCGACGGCGACCGCGTCCGGGCGATGCTCCGCGATCACCTCACGGATTCCGGCGGCGACGATCGCCAGACGATCACCGATCTCGGCGTCCGGTGCCGATCGGATCACTCCGACGTGCACCAGTGTGCCGCGGCGCGAACGATCGACATCCACGACGCCGACACCGCAGCGCGTGAGGCCGGGGTCGATGCCGAGCACGCGCAGAGAGGAGGTCACTCCCCCAGGCTAGGCGGCCGAACCGACACGGACCGTCCGGCGCGCCTAGGCGTCGTCGTTCTCGAGCTCGGCCTGCACCTCGGCCGACAGGTCGAAGTTGGTGAACACGTTCTGCACGTCTTCGCTGTCTTCGAGCGCGTCGATAAGGCGGAAGATCTTGCGCGCGGTGTCGGCGTCGATCTCGACCTTGAGGTTCGGCACGAACTCGACGTCGGCGGACTCGTAGTCGATCCCGGCTTCCTGGAGTGCGCTGCGCACGGCCACCAGGTCGGTGGCCTCCGTGATGACCTCGAAGCCCTCGGCATGCGGCTCGATCTCCTCGGCGCCGGCCTCGAGTGCCGCCATCATGACATCGTCCTCGGTGGTTCCCTCGGAGCCGACGACGATGACGCCCTTGCGGCTGAAGTTGTAGGCGACGCTACCGGGGTCGGCCAGGGTCCCGCCGTTGCGGCTGAGGGCGGTGCGCACTTCGGCGGCCGCGCGGTTCTTGTTGTCGGTCAGACACTCGATCATGAGCGCCACGCCGTTGGGCCCGTATCCCTCGTACATGATCGAGAGGTACTCGACGGCCTCGCCGCCGATGCCGGCACCGCGCTTCACCGCGCGGTCGATGTTGTCCTTGGGGACGGAGGTCTTCTTGGCCTTCTGAACGGCGTCGAAGAGCGTCGGGTTGCCCGCCAGGTCGGGTCCGCCGAGCTTCGCGGCGACCTCGATGTTCTTGATGAGCTTGGCCCAGGACTTCGCGCGCCTGGAGTCGATGATGGCCTTCTTGTGCTTCGTGGTCGCCCACTTGGAATGCCCGGACATAAGTCTCCGCTCGTCGTATCCGCCCCGGAGCGTGCCCAGGGCGTCGTCCATTCTATAGAAACACGCGCGGTTCCCGATCCCGAACCGCCTTGTCCGACGCCGACCCCGGTGGGAGACTTGCGCGCATGGAGGATCGGGAGCGTGCTCTCGACGCCGCTCACCGCCGCGCGACGGAGTTCTTGGGGACTCTGGACGAACGTCCGGTGTGGCCGCGCGCGAGCCTGGAGGACATGCTGGGAGCGTTCGGCGGGTCCCTGCCCGAGCACGGGGCCGACCCCACCGCGGTCATCGAAGAGATGGCGGTGCGTGCCGATCCCGGGCTCGTGGCGATCCCCGGCGGTCGGTTCTTCGGTTTCGTGATCGGCGGCACACATCCGGCCGCGCTGGCCGCCGACTGGCTCGTCTCGGCGTGGGATCAGAACTCGGGTTCGTCCACCCTCACACCCGCCACAGTCGCGATGGAACGCGTCGCCGGGCAGTGGATGCTCGAGCTCTTCGGCCTCCCGACGACCGCCAGCGTCGGTTTCGTCACCGGCGGTCAGCTCGCCAACTTCACCTGCCTCGCAACCGCGCGACACGCGGTTCTGGCACGCGCGGGATGGGATATCGCCGAGCAGGGTTTCCACAATTCTCCCCCGCTGCGCTTCGTCGTCGGAGCCGACCGACACGGGTCGATCGACCGCGCCGCACGCTTTCTCGGGATCGGCCGGGCGGAGTTGATCGTCATCGCGTCCGACGACCAGGGCAGGATGCGTCCGGACTCCTTGGAGGCCGCGCTGGCAGAAGGAGACGGCCCGCTCATCGTGTGCCTGCAGGCGGGAGAGGTGCACACCGGCGCCTTCGACGACTTCGCCGCGCTGATCCCGATCGCCCGCCGGCACGGCGCATGGGTCCACATCGATGGAGCGTTCGGCCTGTGGGCGGCAGCCGCGCCCGCACTCAGCCACCTCACCGACGGCATGGCGGATGCCGACTCCTGGGCGACCGACGCCCATAAGACTCTGAACGTGCCGTATGACTGCGGCATGGCGATCGTGCGCGATCCGGCTGACTCCATCGCGGCGTTCCGCACGGGAGGCGACTACCTGATCTATTCGGGCCTCGATCCGTGGGATGTCACCCCCGAGCTGTCGCGTCGCGCGCGCGGTGTTCCTGCCTGGGCCGCACTGCGCAGCCTCGGACGCTCGGGCATCGCCGAACTCATGGACCGCCTGCACGCGAACGCCGTCGCCATGGCCGCGGGACTCCGATCCGTGGAGTCGGTCGAGGTCATCAACGACGTCGACTACACACAGGTGATGTTCCGCCTCGGTTCCGACGAGGCGACGCGGGCCCTCGGCGCGGCGATCCTCGTCGAGGGGACGGCGGCCATGACGGGTGCCGAGTGGGAGGGCCGTGCGGCCCTGCGGTGCTCGATGTCGTCGTGGGCGACCACTCCGGACGACGTCGACCGCACCGTCCAGGCCATCCGCGCCCTGGTCGACGCAGGTTCACGCACCGAGTGACCGAGACCGTTGGTCCTGCCGCCGGCTGCTGCTAGCGTCGAGGAACCCGTGCCCCGGGGAAATCGCGACGCTGCGAGCGAAGGGAACGTCACGATGAGCGCAGGCGCCAATCGCCTCCGACCGGAGTGGACCGCACTTCCCCTGGTGCTCCGCGCGCGCATCGTCGACGCGATCGGCGGGCGATTCGTCCGCGATGAACCGGCGCAGAGCGGGTTCAGTGCGGCATACGCCGGCGTCGTCACGACCACGAAGGGCAAGGCCTTCGTTAAGGCGTGCGCGCGGGACTGGCACCCCGACTCGCTGCACTTCCTCCGTGCCGAGATGCAGGTGCTGGCGATGCTGCCACCGACGGTCGCCCCGGCAGTGCTGGGCGAGGTCGATGAGACGGCCGGTTCAGCGCTCGTGCTCGAGGCGATCGACGGGCACCACCCCGGCAGCCCCTGGACGACCGACGATCTGCACGCAATCGCGGAGACGCTCCGGACCATCTCCACGACTCCTGCCCCGGCCACCCTGCCCCGTGCCGCCGACACCATGGTTCCCGGCTTCACCCGGTGGGCCGAGATCTCCGACGATGTGCTCTTGCTCACGGGACTCCCGGGTGTTTTGCGAGAGTGGATGCCGGAACTGCTGCGCATCGAGGGGGATGTGCGTGGTGCCGTCGACGGCGACGCCATCGTGCATGATGACGTCCGAGCCGACAACATCCTCATCGGCGAAGCGGGCGCCCGACTTCTGGACTGGCCGCACGCCCGCCGCGGAGCCCCCTGGATCGATCTCCCGTGCCTGCTCCCGAGCGTCGAGGCCTCCGGCGGCCCCTCCTGCGAAGAGGTGTGGCCGCTGTTCGAAGAACACGGAGCCCCGCCCGCGCAGGAGATGCTGCCGGTGATCTCGGGCTTCGCCTCGTACCTCTGGTTCGCCCAGGCGCAACCCGAGATACCCCAGCTGCCCGGGCTTCGCGCATTCCAACGGGCGCATGCCGGCCCCGCGCTGCGGTGGCTCGCCGCGCTGCTGCAGGTTCAGGAACGCGCGGCGTCGAGGTAGGTCAGCACGGCTCTCACTCGACGGTTCTCCTCGACAGGTCCGAGGCCGAGCTCGTGAAGATGTTGCCGATGTGCTTGCTCACCGCCGCATCAGATTCCGGTCGCGCCTAATCGCCCGGCTGCGGTCGATGCCATCCGGACGTCGGTGTTCCTTGCTATCGTGGCCGCGTGCGATGGCTTGCGGACGAGGCGAGTGGTTCACGACGTGTTCCGCTCTCTCTGGGGTCACCCCGGGGTACGCAGTCTGACCTGGAACGAACGCCGCAGGCGCCTTACTGCGCTTCGCGCAGACCGGTGCCCGCACTGATGGACGAGTCGTACGCAGGCCATCGCACGCCCGGCGCCCGCTCCGCGGCTGCCCACTGATGGCGCCCTCCACCGCATCACGCGTACTCGGGCGCACGCCGCGACCGTTGCCGTCGTCGGTGGCCGCCTCGCTGGCCGATGCTTTCCTCGCCTCAGAGGTCTGGGCGAAGGAGCAACTCGTCGAGGCCGGCGCGTACGTCATGGGAGCGCGTCGCCGTTGGCTCTCTCCGCTCGTCGGCGATGTGTTGACCTCCTTCGTCCGCCCGCCTGTCGATGCCCCGCGGCTGCTGACGTCGGTGATCCTCCGTTCGCCCGATTTCGCAGAAGCCGTGCGCAAGGCCGACGAGCGTCGTTCGCCGCTGCGCATCCACCACCGCGTCGTCGGTCCATCGGCGTCGCAGCCGCCCTCGGGCGCTCTTCCCCGCATCGACAGCATCCCGGATCTCGCCGCCACGCTCGATCTGGACGTCGGCCGGCTCCAGTGGCTCGCCGACACCAAACATTGGAATCGGCGCGCACGCTCAGGCGCCTTGCACCACTACCGGTACGAGTGGCGCACACGGCACGGGCGGATACCCAGGTTGCTAGAGATCCCGGAGCAACGGATGCGCCGCGTGCAGCGCGGTCTCCTGGAACAGGTGCTCGGCCTCATAGCCGTGAACGATGCCGCCCACGGCTTCATGCCCGGTCGCAGCGCGGCGACAGGGGCGGCGCGCCACACGGGAGCCGACATCGTCATATCCCTCGACCTCACCACGTTCTTCTCCCGCGTGACCGGCGGTCGCATCTACGGAACACTTCGTCAGTCGGGACTGTCAGAACCCGTCGCGCACGTCGTGACCGGGCTGTGCACCAACGCCGTTCCTCCGCGCGTGCTTGCCGCCATGCCACCGGGCGGATCGTCCGACGAGCGGTTCGCCCTGCGTCGGGCACTGGCCACGAGTCATCTACCGCAGGGCGCTCCCTCCTCGCCGATGCTTGCCAACCTCGCCATCCGGCGCCTCGATTCACGGCTGACGGGGTGGGCCGATGCGGTCGATGCGACCTACACGCGATACGCCGATGACCTCGCGTTCAGCGGCGGTCCGCGACTCGCGAAGCGACCTGGTGCTTTCATCAGTGGTGTGCAGCGGATCATCGAGGACGAGGGGCACGTGGCCAACCCGCACAAGACGAGGGTCCGACGCCAGGGCGTCAGACAGAGCGTGACTGGAATCGTCGTCAACCAGCGAACGAATGTCTCACGGGACGACTACGACCGGCTCAAGGCGACGATCCACAACTGCGTCGTGCACGGTCCGGGCAGCCAGAATCACCGCCGACTCAACGATTTCCGTGCACATCTGCTCGGCCGCATCTCGTGGGTCGAGAGCCTGAACCCCCAGCGAGGCGAGAAACTCCGTGCGGAGTTTCTGCGTATCCGTTGGTGACCGCGGCGACCGGGCACGAAACCGTCGACAGAGCCGCTGGAGCAGCGTCCCGTCGGACGACCGGCACGGATGACGCAGGATGGACGCATGCGCAGATCACGACACATCACTCCTGCCGCTCGCCAGTCGGACGTGCGCGACGACGCGCCGACCCCGCCAGATGTGCTGCGGTATCTGGTCCATCTTCCGGATGACTACGACGCCGATCCGGGCAAGCTCTGGCCCCTGGTGCTGTTCCTGCATGGTGCGGGCGAACGCGGTTCCGACCTCGACCTCGCCGCGGTGCACGGCCCGCCGCGGCTGGCGGATGCCGGTCATGAGTTCCCCTTCATCCTCGTCACCCCGCAGTGCGGTGAGTCCAGCCAGTGGGTCGCGGAACTCTCGACGCTGTCCGGGCTGGTCGACGAGGTCGTCTCGATGCTCCGTGTCGATCCGGCCCGCGTATCGGTGACCGGGCTCAGCATGGGCGGCTTCGGAACCTGGAGCCTGGCGGTGCGCTATCCCGGTCGATTCGCCGCGATCGCGCCGATCTGCGGCGGGCTCTGGATGCAGAGTGCCGCGCCGATTCGTCACGTGCCGGTCTGGGCTTTCCACGGCGACGCCGACGATGTCGTACCGATCTCCGCCTCGGAGGAGATCATCACCGAACTCCGGTCGCTCGACGCCGACGTGCGGTTCACGCGCTATGCGGGCGTCGGCCACGATTCCTGGACCGAGACCTACGACAACCCCGAGCTTTACGGATGGCTGCTCTCCCACCGTCGCTAGCGCACGCACTTACGCAGCGAAGGTCCGCGCCTTCTCGAGGAACCGCTCGTGGAAGCGCGTCTCGCCGTCGACCTCCGGGTGGAAGCTCGTCCCGAGCAGGCTGCCCTGCTCGACGGCGACGACCGTGCCGTCCCTGAGCGACGCCAGGACGTCGACACCGGCGCCCACCCGCTCCACGACCGGCGCTCGGATGAACGTCGCATGCACCGGAGGCTCGCCGAGTTCGGGGACGACGAGCTCGGTCTCGAACGACTCGCTCTGGCGCCCGAAGGCGTTGCGACGAACGTCGATGTCCATCCCGCCGAACGACTCCTGGCCGGCGATCCCGTCGAGCACCGTGTCCGCCAGCAGGATGAGTCCGGCGCATGTGCCGTACACCGGCAACCCGGCACCGATCGCGGTGCGTATCGGCTCCTGCATGCCGAAGATGCGGGACAGCTTGTCGATCACGCTGGACTCACCGCCGGGGATCACGAGGCCGTCGACGGACGAGAGCTCTTCGGGTCGGCGCACCAGCACGACATCGGCGCCCAGGTGCGCGAGCAGGACGGCGTGCTCGCGCACGTCGCCCTGCAGCGCGAGGACTCCGACGCGGGTGTTACCAGCCACGCTCGGCGAGACGGTGGGGCGCGGGAAGGTCGCTGACGTTGATGCCGACCATCGCCTCGCCGAGCCCGCGGGAGACCTCGGCGATCACCTTGGCGTCATCGAAGAACGTGGTCGCCTTGACGATCGCCTTCGCGCGCTCAGCGGGGTTGCCCGACTTGAAGATTCCCGAGCCCACGAACACGCCGTCTGCTCCGAGCTGCATCATCATCGCGGCGTCCGCGGGGGTCGCGACGCCGCCGGCGACGAACAGCACGACGGGGAGGGTGCCGGTCTCGGCGATCTCCGCGACCAGCTCGTAGGGCGCCTGCAGCTCCTTGGCGGCGACGTACAGCTCATCCTTGGGCAGCGCAGCGAGGGCCGCGATCTCTCCACGGATCTTGCGGATGTGCTTCATCGCCTCGGAGACGTCACCGGTTCCGGCCTCACCCTTGGAGCGGATCATCGCGGCACCCTCGTTGATGCGGCGGAGCGCCTCGCCGAGGTTGGTCGCACCGCACACGAACGGCACCGTGAACTCGTACTTGTCGATGTGGTTCACGTAGTCGGCCGGAGAGAGCACCTCGGACTCGTCGATGTAGTCGACGCCGAGCTCCTGCAGCACCTGCGCCTCGACGAAGTGTCCGATACGCGCCTTCGCCATCACCGGGATCGAGACCGCATCGATGATGCTGTCGATCATGTCGGGGTCGCTCATGCGCGACACCCCGCCCTGCGCACGGATGTCTGCCGGCACGCGCTCGAGCGCCATGACGGCCACAGCGCCCGCGTCTTCGGCGATCTTGGCCTGCTCAGCGGTGACGACGTCCATGATGACGCCGCCCTTGAGCATCTCGGCGAGGCCGCGCTTGACGCGCGAGGATCCGGTGGTTGTCTGCTCGGTCATGGGGAACTCCTGTCGGATGCACCGAAGTCGGGTTTGATCTAGATCAAACGTAGCACTGTCCGATTCGACCTAGAATCGCTGAGGAGGATCATGAGCGACCAGATCACAGGCACCACCGCGTCGGAGATCGCCGACAGCGTGCGCTCGCTGCGCGACCGTGGCTCCCTGCCGCCGGGGAGCCTCCTGCCCCCGGTGCGCGAGCTGGCCGCCACCCTCGGCGTGAATCGCAACACCGCTGTGGCCGCGTACCGTCAGCTCGCGCAAGCCGGCCTGGTGGTCTCGCGCGGGCGCGCAGGCACCGTGGTCGCGGGCCTCGAAGCCGTCGCACAGGAGGGGTATGCCCCTGACACCGTGCTCCGCGACATCGGCACCGGCAACCCGGACCCCCGGCTCATCCCCGATCCTGCGCCGGCACTGATGACCATCGCCTCGCGCCCCGTCCTCTACGGCGAGCCCGTGATCGATCGCGGGCTCGAGGAATGGGCCAGGCAGTGGATCTCCGCAGACCTGGGCGACGTCGACTTCCGGATCACGATCACGAGCGGGGCCGTCGACGCCGTGGAGCGCCTGCTCGCTCAGGCACTCATGCGTGACGACGCCGTGGCCCTGGAAGACCCGTGCTTCCTGGCGAGCATCCACACCGTCCGCCTCGGTGGATATCGCGCCGTCCCGGTGCCCGTGGATTCCGAGGGCATGACGGTCGACGGGTTGCGGGCTGCACTGGACGCCGGAGTCCGCGCGATCATCTGCACACCCCGCGCGCAGAACCCCACCGGAGCGAGCCTCACCGCGTCGAGAGCCGCAGAGCTGCGGGCCGTGCTCGCCGACCACCCCTACGTCCTGATCATCGAGGACGACCACTTCTCGATGCTCTCGCAGCGCCCGTACGAGTCGCTCATCGGTCCCAACCACCGCCGCTTCGCGCTCGTGCGCTCCGTGTCGAAGTTCCTCGGACCCGACATGTGCCTCGCGATCGCGGCGACCGATGCGGAGACAGCCGATCGGCTCGCGATGCGTCTGAGCCCCGGCACCACGTGGGTGAGCCACCTGCTGCAGCGTCTCGCACTGACCCAACTGACCGACGACGCCGTGATGAGCGAGGTCGCCGCAGCGGCCGCCCATTACGCGGAGCGGAATGCCGCCTTCGCCGAGCGGCTGCGCGCCGGTGGGATCGAGGCGACCGCATCCGACGGCATGAGCCTCTGGGTCGAACTGCCCCAGCCCGCGCGCCTCGTCGCCGATCGGCTGATGCGCAGAGGATGGCTGGCCCGCACCGGCGACGACTTCGCGCTCGACGACCGCGCAGAGCCGTCGCACCACCTTCGCCTGACCGTGCACGACCTATCCGATGACGATGCCGCGACCCTCGTCGCCGACCTCGTCGCCGCCGGACGATGACCACCCCTCGCGGGCACCAGCCTGCCTTGAACGAAAGAGCCGGAGAATGAAGATCCTCTCCATCCAGTCAGCCGTCGCCTACGGGCACGTCGGCAACTCCGCCGCGGTGTTCCCCCTGCAGCGCATCGGCGTCGAGGTGCTCCCGGTCTACACCGTGAACTTCTCCAACCACACCGGTTACGGCGCCTGGCGCGGCCCGCTGATCGCTCCCGACGACGTCCGCGAGGTGATCACCGGCATCGAGGAGCGCGGCGTCTTCGGCCAGATCGATGCGATCCTCAGCGGATACCAGGGCGGCGAAGGCATCGGCGACGTGATCATCGACGCGGTCGCCCGCGTGAAAGCCGCCAACCCGAACGCCGTCTACGCATGCGATCCGGTCATGGGCAACGCCAAGTCGGGGTGCTTCGTGGCTCCGGCGATCCCGGTGCTGCTGCGGGAGCGCGTCGTCCCGGTCGCGGACATCATCACGCCGAACCAGTTCGAGCTCGGCTTCCTCACCGGCACCGAGCCGGACACGCTCGAGTCCACACTCGCCTCCGTCGACCTCGCCCACGCGATGGGCCCGCGCACCGTGCTGGTGACGAGCGTCGAGCGGCCCGACCGCGAAGAGGGCACCATCGAGATGCTCGCCGCCGACGCGCAGGGCGCCTGGCTGGTGCAGACCCCGCACCTGCCGATGAAGGCGAACGGCTCCGGCGACGTGACGGCCGCGCTGTTCACCGCGCACTACGTCGAGACCGGCAGCGCGAAGGTCGCCCTGGAGCGCACCGCATCCAGCGTCTACGACCTGCTGAAGGCCACTCTCGAGTCCGGTGAACGCGAACTGCAGCTCGTCGAGGCGCAGGAGTTCTACGCGAACCCGCAGATGCAGTTCACCGCCCGTCAGGTGCGCTGAACTACTCCGCAGCGGACTCCGACGTCGGCCAGGCGTTCGCCACGGCCTCCCGCACCTCGCCGAGGAGCTGCGGGAGCGCCTTGGTCTTCGCGATGATGGGGAAGAAGTTGGCGTCCGACGTCCACCGCGGCACCACGTGCTGATGCAGGTGCGCGTCGACGCCGGCCCCTGCCACCGCGCCCTGGTTCATGCCCAGGTTGAAGCCGTCGCAGCGTGACACCTCCCGCAGCACCCGCATCGCCGTCTGCGTCAGAGCCCCGATCTCGGCCACCTCCTCGGGCGTCGCCTGGTCGTAGGTGGCGATGTGCCGATACGGGCACACGAGCAGGTGGCCGGAGTTGTACGGGAACAGGTTCAACAGCACGTAGGCCGTCTCGCCCCGCGCCACGACGAGCCGCTCCTCGTCGGGGAACTTCGGCGCCTCGCAGAACGGGCACTCCTCGCGCAGCGGCTCCGGCCCCGCCTGGATGTACGCCATCCGGTGCGGGGTCCACAGCCGCTGGAACTCGTCCGGCACACCCGCCAGGCGTCCGGCATCCTCCAGCTCAGCCATCGCTGGGTCCCTGAGCGTGTCGAAGGGTCACGCCAGGTCCCCTGCTGTCTGCACGAGGGCGTGGGAGTCGATGGCGGCGCGGATGCGGGCCACGGCGTCCGCGATCGGGACGCCGTTCTCCTGAGCACCGTCGCGGTAGCGGAACGAGACGGTGCCCGCGGCACGGTCCTGCTCCCCCGCGATCAGCAGCAGCGGCACCTTGCCGGTCGTGTGGGTGCGGATCTTCTTCTGCATCCGGTCGTCCGAGGTGTCGAGCTCGGCGCGCACGCCCTGGGAGCGCAGCGTGTCGATGACGTCGCCCAGGTAGTCGGCGAAGTCATCGGCGACCGGGATGCCCACGACCTGCACGGGAGACAGCCACACCGGGAAGTCTCCGGCGTAGTGCTCGAGCAGGATCGCGAAGAACCGTTCGATCGAGCCGAAGAGTGCGCGGTGGATCATGATCGGGCGCTTCTTCTGCCCGTCCTTGTCCATGAACTCGAGGTCGAAGCGCTCGGGCAGGTTCGGGTCGACCTGCACGGTCGAGAGCTGCCAGGTGCGGCCGATCGCATCGCGCGTCTTGAGGTCGATCTTCGGGCCGTAGAAGGCGGCCTCTCCGGGGACCTCGGTCAGCTTGAGGCCGGAGGCGACGGCCACGCGACGCAGCGCATCGGTCGACGACTCCCAGAACTCATCGGAGCCGATCCACTTCGCCTTCTCGTCGTCCTTCATCGAGAGCTCGAGCTCGAAGTCGGTGAGACCGAAGTCGCGCAGCATCGAGAGGATGAATTCGAGGACCTTGGCAACCTCGGCCTCGAGCTGGTCGGGCGCCACGAACAGGTGCGAGTCGTCCTGAGTGAAGCCGCGCACGCGGGTGAGACCGTGCAGGGCGCCGGAGAGCTCATTGCGGTAGACCGTGCCGTTCTCGGCGAACCGCAGCGGCAGGTCGCGGTAGCTCCGCGCACGCTCCTTGTAGATGAGGATGTGCATCGGGCAGTTCATCGGCTTCAGGTAGTAGTCCTGGCCCTGCTTGGTGATGTTGCCCTCGTCGTCGCGCTCCTCGTCCATGACGATCGGCGGGAACATGCCCTCCTTGTACGTCACGAGGTGGTTCGACGTGAGGAACAGATCTTCCTTCGAGATGTGCGGCGTGTACACGTAGGTGTAGCCGCCCTCGATGTGGCGCTTGCGAGCGTGCTGCTCCATCTCGCCGCGGATCACGCCGCCGCGCGGGTGCCAGACCGAGAGGCCGGAGCCGATCTCCTCGGGGAACGAGAACAGGTCGAGTTCCTTGCCCAGGCGACGGTGGTCGCGCTTGGCTGCCTCCTCCAGACGGTGCTGGTACGCGCGCAGCTCGTCCTTGGTCGGCCAGGCCGTGCCGTAGATGCGCTGTAGCTGCGGGTTCTTCTCGCTGCCGCGCCAGTAGGCGGCCGCGATGCGGGTCAGGTCCCAGCCGTTGCCGATCATGCGCGTGTTGGGCAGGTGCGGCCCGCGGCAGAGGTCCTTCCAGACCACCTCGCCGTCACGCGTGGTGTTGTCGTAGATGGTCAGCTCGCCCTCGCCGACCTCGACGGAGGCGCCCTCGACCTTGCCCACCTGGGTCCCTGAGCCTGCCGAAGGGCCCTTGAGACCGATGAGCTCGAGCTTGAACGGCTCGTTCGCGAGTTCGGCGCGCGCCTCGTCGTCGGTCACGACGCGGCGCACGAAGCGCTGCCCCTCGCGGACGATGCGCTGCATCTCCTTGGTGATGGCCTTGATGTCCTCGGGCGTGAACGGCGTCTCCACGCCGAAGTCGTAGTAGAACCCATCGGTGATGGGCGGGCCGATGCCGAGGTTAGCCTGCGGGTTGATGCGCTGCACCGCCTGCGCCAGCACGTGGGCCGCGGAGTGGCGGAGGATGTTCAGCCCGTCCGCACTGTCGATCGTGACCGGCTCGACCTCGTCGGCGTCTGTCACGGTCGTGGCGAGATCCTTGAGATCGCCGTTGACGCGCATCGCGACGACGTTTCGGTCAGTGAACAGGGCGAAGCCATCGTGCGGCCGGGCGTTTTCAGGCACAGAAACTCTCCATCTGGGTCGGTGTCCAGGTTACTCGTATGAGCACGCGGTGTTGACCGCCGCGCACGCCCCATCGAAGATGCGCCGGAGGAGGGCCATCAGCCTCCGGGGACGACGATTCCGGACTCGTACGCGAGGATCACCAGCTGGGCACGGTCGCGCGCATCCGCCTTCGACATGATGCGGTTCACGTGCGTCTTCGCGGTGTGCGGCGAGATGGTGAGCGCCGACGCGATCTCCTGATTCGTCCGGCCTCCGGCGACCAGCACCAGCACCTCGCGCTCGCGGGCCGTCAACCGGGCGAGCACCTCCGCGTGCGCGCCCGGCGTCGATGGTGTGGCTCCGCGCACCGAACGTTCGATGAGCGTGCGCGTCGCCGTGGCCGACAGCAGCGACTCTCCCGCGTCGATCGTGCGCACCGCGCGGACGATGTCGTCCGGTTCCGCGCCCTTGCCGATGAAGCCGCTCGCGCCCGCGCGGAGGGCGGCGACCACGTAGTCGTCTTCCTCGAACGTCGTGAGGATCAGCACCCGGGGCTTCCCCTCCGGTCGCGCGGCGCAGATGAGCTCGGTAGCGGCGATCCCGTCCAGGTCCGGCATCCGGATGTCCATCAGCACCACATCCGGGACGAGTTCGGCGGCGGACGCGACCGCTGCGCGCCCGGTGGCGGCCTCGCCGACCACGTGCAGGTCCCCGTCTGTGAGGATGTCCCGCACCGCCTGGCGGACCAGCGGCTGGTCGTCGACTACGAGGACAGAGATCATCCGCGGACCCTCCGTCCGTTCGTGGGGAGGTGCACGGAGAGGACGAATTCCTCGCCCGTGCTCTCCACGGCCACGTCGCCCCGGACGGCGGAGACCCGTTCGCGGAGCCCACGGAGCCCGTGCCCGCTCGACGATGGCGGGACGACGCTCGGGTCCAGCGGATTCGCGACCGTCAGAGCGAGCGCATCATCGACCGCGCGCACCGTCACCACGACTCGCCCCTCCGCTCCGTGCTTGTGCGCATTCGTCAGCCCTTCCTGCACGACCAGATACGCGACGTGGTCGCTCGCCGGGGACATCGTCACGGTGTCGTCCGCGCGTCGCAGGTCGATGCGGAGACCGACATCCTCGAACCGCTCGACCAGGGCGCCGAGGTCGGCGAGCCCATGCTGCGGACGGAGATCGAAGGGGTCATCCACGTCGTCCGCGCGCAGCAGCGACATGAGCCCGCCGATGTCGGCGAGCACCGTGCGCGAAGCGCTGCGGATCGTCGTGAGCGCTTCCCGGGCACGTTCGGGCTTGCTCTCCAAGGCGGACGACGCCACCCCTGCGTTGAGGCTGATCACCGAGATCTGGTGCGCGACGACATCGTGCAGATCCCGTGCGATCCGCACCCGCTCCTCCATCACCCGGCGCCGCGCCTCGTCGTCGCGGCTCTGCTCGGCACGCTCGGCCCGCTCCGTCATGACCGCGACGAACTCCCGACGCGAGCGCGCGGCATCGCCCAGCGCACCGGCGAGCAGGAGTGACAGGACGAACTGGAGCGCGGCGGAGTCGAAGAGGTCGCCGCCCATGGCGAGGCCGTTCGAGAGGAACGCGACCACCGCCGCGGCGAGGACTCCGACCACTCCCACCAGCCGTCCGCGCAGATCGACGAGCGCGTAGCAGCTGAAGGCGGCCGCCAGGAGCGCGCTGGGTGATACGACCCCGGCGAACGCGAGCACGACCGCGCAGACCAGGCTCGCCCCGAGAGCCACGAACGGCACGCGACGACGGACCAGCACCGCCGCGGCTGGCAGGAGCGCGGGGACCAGCAGCCACCCGGTGGCCCGGAAGTCCTCGGCAGGGAACGGCAGGACGGCGAAGATGACGACCACGGCGAAGATGATGACACTCCGCAGCGCGGCCGCGATCCCACGAGCTCCAGGCACCGGCATCCCTCCAGTATTTCGCGGTTCTCCGGGCAACGAGTCCCCCACGAGGACGAGATCCGCATACCGCGGATGCGGTACGCGGATGTATGCGTCGGGGGGACGCGCCGGCGGACCCGACGAGGAACGCTGGAACCGGGTCGCACCGCGCGACCGGAAGAGGTGTCCATGAAGAAGGTCGCAAAGAGAGCGCTCATCACCGTGACGGCGATCGGCGCCGTGATCGCGGTGGGATTGGCCACCACGACGATCGTCAACGCTGTGGCGAGTGGTGTCGAAGCCGATCGCATCGAACCGTACGGCGAGACGGTGAGTGTCGATGGGCACGACATGAATGTGGCGATCTCGGGCGACGGGCCGGAGACCATCGTGTTGTTGCCCGGGTTCGGCACGCCCTCCCCCGTCATCGACTTCGAACCGCTGGTCGACGATCTCGCAGCCGACCACCGCGTGGTCGTGGTGGAGCCCTTCGGATACGGACTGAGCGACGGGACCGATCGGTCGCGAACCACGGAGAACATCGTCTCGGAGGTGCACGAGGCGCTACGGAGCCTGGACATCGACAGCTACGTGCTCATGGGGCACTCGATCGCCGGAATCTACGGCATCGAGTTCGCGCACCGGTATCCCGACGAGGTGCGGGCGTTCGTCGGCATCGATACCAGTGTCCCGGGCCAGCCCCACGTGGACACGGTGTTCCCCACCGGCCTCATGGGAGCGGCGAAGAACCTCGGTCTCGTCCGGTTGCTCACCGCGTTCGGCGGCACCGACGACGGGGAGTCCCCCTCCTCAGCGGAGGCGCGCGAGCAGATGATGCTCCTGACCAACCGCAACTCCCTGGGTCCGACCTACTTGGACGAGATGTCCCACATCCGGACCAACTTCGCTGACGCGATCGGCTCGACGTTCCCGCAGGATCTGCCCCTCCTCCTCTTCGTGGTGGCCGAGAACGAGACCACACCCGAATGGCTGTCCCTCCACGACGAGCAGGCCGCGACCGTCGCGGACGGAACCGTGGTGCCGCTGGATGGCGAGCACTATCTGCACCACACGCACTCCACGGAGATCGCCGACGGCTTCCGGTCCTGGGAGGAGGCACGGGACTTCTCCGGCGATTGACCGATTCAGTGCCGGTGCCCTCGGAGGCATCGCGCTTCCGAGGGCACCTGTAGCGTGAGCGGATGAGCAGAGCAGTCGCGCGCTGGATCCTCGGCGCCATCGGCGTCACACACTTCGTGAGCACCCGCGGCTTCCGCGTCGTGGTCCCCGACTGGGCTACCCGGTTCATGCGGCTCGACAAGGACGCGATCGTGATCGCCTCGGGGGCGGCGGAGGTCGCGCTCGCCGCAGGACTCGTCGCGCTCCCTCGAGAACGGCGCAGGATCGGATGGGCGACCGCCGCGTTCTTCGCCGCGGTCTTCCCCGGCAACGTGTACCAGTGGCGCACGCGGCGTTCGACTCCTGGGCTCGACACCGACGCCCGGCGGTTCGGTCGTCTCTTCCTGCAGCCCCTGCTCGTCGTGTGGGCGCTGTGGGCCACGGACGACGAGAGAGGGAACTCTCGCCGTATGCGGCGACGTTGATCGGGTCTGTCTCCCGAAGGGACGGCCCGGGTCAGCCAGAATAGGGCCATGGCCTCCCCCTCGCTCGTCTGGTTCCGAGACGATCTGCGCCTGGCGGACAACCCCGCCCTGCGCGCCGCGATCGATCGCGGTGAGCCGATCGTCGCGCTCTTCGTGCTCGACGAGGAGTCGCCGGGATTCCGCGCGCTCGGTGGCGCCGCACGATGGTGGCTGCATCATTCGCTGGAGTCCCTCGAGGGGAGGCTTCACGATCGCGGAGGTTCCCTGGTGCTGCGCCGCGGCCCGGCGGAACGCCTCGTTTCTGATCTGGCCGACGAGATCGATGCCGGAGCCGTCTTCTGGAATCGCCGGTACGGTGGCCCCGAACGGTCGGTGGATGCCGGGCTCAAGGCCGCGCTGCGAGCCGAGGGAATCGACGTCTCCTCCTTCGCGGCGTCACTCCTGCACGAGCCCTGGACGGTCACGACCGGCAGCGGGACCCACTATTCCGTCTTCACACCGTTCTGGCGTGCGTGCCTCGCCCTTCCGGCGCCGCGCGCGCCGCTCCCCGAGCCGCGAACGGTCGACGGCCCGGCTCATGCTCCCGCATCCGATGCTCTCGACGACTGGGACCTGCTGCCCACCCGGCCGGATTGGGCCGGCGGACTGCGCGAGACGTGGGAGCCAGGCGAACCCGCCGCCCGACGACGGCTTGCGGAATTCCTCGAACATGATCTCCCCGCCTACGACCGTGCCCGTGACGAACCCGCCGCCGGCGCGACCTCGCTGCTGTCCCCGCGGCTGCGATGGGGAGAGATCAGCCCGTTCACCGTCTGGCACGAGTCCGTCGGCATCGACGGCGCCGGTGGCTTCCTCTCCGAGCTCGGGTGGCGTGAGTTCGCCTGGCATACGCTGTACCACTCCCCCGATCTCGCGACGAAGAACCTCCGTCGTGAATTCGACTCCTTCCCGTGGCCGCCCCTCGATCCTTCGCACCTGGACGCCTGGCAGCACGGCGAGACGGGCGTGCCGTTGGTGGATGCCGGGATGCGCGAGCTCTGGCACACCGGCTACATGCACAACCGCGTCCGGATGGTCGTGGCGTCGTTCCTCGTCAAGAACCTGCTTATCGACTGGCGACTCGGCGAGGAGTGGTTCTGGGACACGCTCGTCGACGCCGACGAGGCCAACAACCCGTTCAACTGGCAGTGGGTGGCGGGCTCGGGCGCCGACGCCGCGCCCTACTTCCGAGTGTTCAACCCCGAGCTCCAGGCGAAGAAGTTCGACCCGCAGGGGCTCTACATCTCAGAGTGGGCCTCGGAAGCGCCGACCGAACCGATCGTCGACCTGGGCGAGACGCGCAAGGCAGCGCTCGCCGCGTACGACGTGGTCAAGCGGGCTCCTCGGCCGTAGCGCGGTCAGCGAGCGCTCGGCCCGAGCGGAAGCAGGTCGGCGTGGGCTGCCCTCTCATCGAGCCAGGTACGGAGGATGCGGTTGAAGAGCTCGGGGTCCTCGGCGTTCCACGCGTGGTGCATGCCGGGAGCGAGCCCGATCGTCGCATCCGGTCGCGCCGCGCGCACGACCTGCAGGCAGTCGTGGAAATAGCGCATCTCCCGCTCGCCCGCGATCGCCATGAGCGGAGCGGAGACGTCCACCAGAGAAGTCACGCCTCCGGGATAGACCTCATGCAGCTGCTCGGCCAGCTTCGCACGGGAGATGGGCGGACAGCTCACCACGAACCGCTTCGCCTCCTCTCCCGATAGCCCGAACTGACGTGCCATGACGGCCCAGAAGAAACGCCGGTTCCACAGCGTCAGCGGACCCCAGTTCATCAGCCGCATCGACGGACGATACGGGAGCACCGACGCCCCGGTCACGAAAGCACTTGCCACTTTGGCGGGGTGGCGGGCCGCGAGGTGCAGCGCGACCATCCCACCGAGAGAGAGCCCGACCACGTCGATCGGTTCGCCGGCCTCCCGGTCGATGAACGCCGCCAGCCGGTCGGCCACACTGTCGAAGTCGGTCCAGGGTTCGTCCCGTCTGGACAGGTACCCCGGCAGGTCGGGCGCGAGGGTGAGCCGGTCGTCGAACGCCGACGACTGCCCCGCCCAGCTCCAGCCGCCGACGGTGCCACCATGAAGGAACAGGACGGGGCGGGTCATGAACGCGTCTCCGCCCCGAGCCCCGATCGGAGCGCTTCCAGCCATTCGAGGTGACCGTCGTGCTCACGGAGGCCCTGATCCAGCGTCATGGAACGCAGCCAGCCCGAGCGGTCGGACCGAACGTCCGGACGCGGGGTCTGCGCACGAATCACCCGGAGCGCGTCTCGCGCCGCCGTCGCCTCTGCCATGCGAGCGTCGATCACCGCGACGAGCTCGGGATCGTCCAGCTCACCGGCGAAGAACATCCGGGCGATGAAAGCGTCCCGCGGCACCTGTCGAGCGGGCGGAGAGACGAGCCATGCCCGCATCGCCTCATATCCCTGGTCGGTGATGTGGTGGACCACACGATCTGGCGCGTTCGTTCCGGTCACGATCTCCGTGCGGGCGAGGCCCTCCTCCACCAGTTTTGCGAGAGTGCGATAGATCTGAGCCTTGTCGGCATGCCAGAAATAGGCTGCCGAGGTCGCGAAGGCCGCCATGAGGTCGTAGCCCGTCATGGGCCTGACGGCGAGGAAGCCGAGGATGATGCGGGAGAGCGTCATTCTCCGAGTGAAGCACGCGACTAGTCGATAAGTCAACTAGCCCTGTGGGGTGCATAGCGGTGCAGACCAGGAATCCGTAGTGTGCACTCATGGAAGAGAATCGAGTTCCTCAGGCCACTCTCGCGTACCGGGTGACAGCTTGGGTCGTCGCCGTGTTCGTCGGTTCGGTCGCGGGTACCGGTCTGGGGCTGCTCACCCAGGACTTCTGGACCGGCCTCGTCGCCGGCGTCGCCGCCATCGGCCTGATCGGCTTCTCGATCACCCTGGCGGCGCGACGCGAGGGACACGGAACGATCGATGCCGCCCCGCCATGGACGGGCGATACGGGCGCACGCCACGATGGCGGATCCCTCTGAACCCGCCGCGCTGCTGGATGCGGCGACGCGCGCGAACCGGCCCGCACTCCCCCAGGTCGCTCACTCTCCGGGCACGAAAAAACCCCCGGAGAACCGGGGGTTTGTCTGTGCGCGATACTGGGATCGAACCAGTGACCTCTTCCGTGTCAGGGAAGCGCGCTACCGCTGCGCCAATCGCGCCCGTTGGGGCTATTCAGTTTTCCCGTGAGGTGGCGACGGGATTCGAACCCGTGTAAACGGCTTTGCAGGCCGGTGCCTAGCCGCTCGGCCACGCCACCGTGTGGATTGACCCCACGTGCGAAGAGCCTTCCGAAGAAGACCCTCTGCACTCGAGCGGATGACGAGACTCGAACTCGCGACCCCAACCTTGGCAAGGTTGTGCGCTACCAACTGCGCTACATCCGCATTTCGTTCCCGGTTGTCCCGGGCACTCATGAAACATTAGCCGAAGATTCCCCCTCCGCCAAACCCGCAGCGAATCTCGCGCGTGTCTCGCAGAGTGGTCCGTACGGCCTCTGAGCGTCGGGTAGTATCGGTTGACGTACCCCACGGGTATGGGCGATTGGCGCAGTTGGTAGCGCGCTTCCTTCACACGGAAGAGGTCATCGGTTCGAGTCCGGTATCGCCCACCAGAGAAGCCCCTCATACCTCACGGCATGCGGGGCTTCCGGCATTCTGGCCCCTCGCTTGCGATTCAGCGGCCCTCGTCGAGCGACACGCGGACGACCCGATCGTCGCCGTCCCCGGGTTCGCCGCGACCGTCGGTGTTGTTGGTGAGCATCCACAGGGCACCGTCAGGGGCGACGACCACATCACGAAGCCGCCCGTAAGCTTCGATGAAGTGCTCGGCGAACGACGAGAGATCGTTCAGCGGCACCTCACGCAGCCGTTCACCCCGCAGATTCGCGATGAACACCGCCTCTTCCGCGATGGCGATGCCGCTTGGGCTGGCGGCATCCGGCGCCCACTGCTGTACAGGGTCGATGAACTCCGCACGGTCCGCGACGCCTTCGACGACCGGCCATCCGTAGTTCCCGCCCGGCTCGATGACGTTCAGCTCATCCCACGTGTCCTGTCCGAATTCGCTCGCGTACAGCGTCCCGGTTTCATCCCAGGCCAGCCCCTGCGGGTTGCGGTGTCCGAGGCTGTAGACCGGTGATCCGTCGATGGGGTTGTCGCCCGGGACCGCACCTTCCGGTGTGATGCGGAGGATCTTGCCCGACAGCGACGCCGGATCCTGAGCACTCTCGCGGTCGCCCGCATCCCCCACCGTCACGTAGAGCATTCCGTCGGGACCGAAAGCGATGCGGCCACCGTTGTGATTCGACGCGGCGGCCAGGCCGTCCAGGATCGTCTCCGGAGCGCCGAGACCGAGGGAACCAGGCGAACCGGCGAGGCGGAAGCGCTGCACGCGGTTCTCTTCCGCGACGGTGGAGTACGCGTACAGATACCCGTCGCGCACGGCGATTCCAAGCAAACCGCCTTCGCCGCCGGGTGCGACGCCATCGATCACCGCGACTTCGCCGACGTCGCCGTCATCCGACACCTCGACGATCCGAGCACTGTCACGCTCGCTGATCAGTGCGACTCCCTCGTGGAAGGCGATCGACCACGGCGCTGCCAGATTCTCGACGAGCGTGGTCTCGGTTCCGGCAGAGACCGATCCCGAAGCATCCGGAAGCCTCGAGGGCGACGGGGCCGATGCCGTCGGCGCACACGCCACGAGAGCGATCGACGCGGCCGACAGGACGATCCACGCGACCAAACCTCGCCGGGACCTGATCACCATCTCCGCTCCCCTCGGTCGTCACTGTCGCCGCTCGACGCGAGTACCCGTCCCTTTCGAGACTAGGCGCGTGATCCACCACACAGAAGAGGCGACTATCTGACACATGTCAGATAGACTGGACCCATGGATGCGAGGTCGCGACGTTCACGGGAGAGTCTTCGTGGCGCGGTGCTCGAACTGGCCAGTCGGATGCCGGTCGCCGATGTCACCGTCTCCGCGATCTGTGCAGCAGCGGGTGTCACCAGAGACACCTTCTACCGGCACGCGGAGAGTCCGGTGCAGCTCCTCGCCGACGCGCTTTCCGCGGAGATCGACGCCGCCATGGAGATCCTGCCGCAGACGGACGCCATCGGCGATGGCGAACGAGCTCTGCTGGAGCACATCCGGCGACGGGCTTCCGTGTACCGCGGGGCGATGCAGCCCCTGCTGGCCGCGCCCGTGCGCAGCAACCTGGAGGCATCCATCCGCTCCGGACTGCTGCTGTGGGCCGAGCTGCACACGCAGATCGTTCCGCCCGTGTTCGCGGAGGATCCTTCCGCGATGCGGATCGCCGTTGCGTACGCCGCAGCGGGCACCGTGGGCGCCATCGAGGAGTGGCTGCGGAGCGACGACGACGACATCGACCGTGCCGTGAGAATGATCCTCGCGGCATCACCGGAGTGGTGGCTGCGATGACGGCTACCGGAGAAGAAGGAGAGAAGAGATGAAGGCCGCACTGTTCCACGCCAAGGAAGATCTGCGCATCGAAGAGGTCCCCGAGCCGACTCCCGGGCCCGGACAGGTCAAGCTGCGCAACGCGTATGCGGGGATCTGCGGGTCGGACCTCCACGTGTACTACTCCCCCGAAGCAGCCGGACTCGACCTCGAGCACCCGCACCCCGTGACGGGTGCCACGCTGCCCCAGATCCTCGGCCACGAGTTCTCCGGCACCGTCGTCGAGCTCGGCGAGGGAGTGAGCGACGTCGCGGTGGGCGACCGGGTGGCCGTCTGGCCCATCTACTACTGCGGCGAATGCCCCGCTTGCCGCCGCGGCATGTTCAACGCCTGCCAGAAGATCGGCTTCCACGGGCTCAGCTCCGACGGTGGTGGCATGGCGGAGTTCACGACCGTCGACGCGACGAAGCTGCACGTGCTGCCGGAGAACGTCGACCTGCGCATGGGTGCCCTCGTCGAGCCGATGTCGGTCGCGTGGCATGCGGTCTCCCGCAGCGGCGTCGAGGCGGGCGGCACCGCTCTGATCGCGGGCGCCGGACCGATCGGCATCGGTGTGTGGTTCGCCCTGCGTGCGCGCGGGGTGGAGCGCGTGCTCGTGTCGGAGCCCAGCGCGGAGCGTCGCGCGATCATCGCAGCCCTCGGGGCCACGGTGGTCGATCCGGTGAACGAGGATCTCGCGGCCGCAGTCGCGACGCTGACAGACGGCGACGGTGTCGACGTGGCCTTCGACGCAGCGGGTGTCGGCGCAGCCATCAGCTCGTCCCTGGCGAGCCTGGTTCCCGGCGGTCGCGTGGTCGTGGTCGCCATCCACGAGCGCACGATGGACTTCCTCCCCACCCAGCTGGTGATGGCCGAGACCGAGATCGCGGGCGCGCTCGCGTACCTTCCCGAGGACTTCGACGCCGTGATCGAGGCGATGTCTCGCGGCGTCTACGACACGACCGGCTGGGTGCAGGAGACTCCGCTCGAGAACGTCGTCGACGCGATCCACGCGCTGCGCGGGGGTGCCGGCGCGAAGATCCTCGTGCACGCCGGCTGAGGCTGGTCCGGGTGTCGGAGGGCGCGCGTAGTCTGCTTCGGTGCCGATGAAACGCGCCCTTCCGAGCCCGTGTGCGCTATGCGGCAGCATCCACGGGGTCCGGATCGACGACGCCTGGTGCTGCGCCGAGTGCGGATGGCGCTACGGCGACGCTCCCGATCCCGACCTCCCGCTCCCCCGCATCGACGTCGTCTACTACATCCGATACGACGACCGAGTGAAGATCGGCACCAGCTGGCGCCCACGGCAGCGCCTCGCGAGCATCCGACACCAGGAGCTGCTCGCGTTCGAACGCGGCGACCGATCCGTCGAACAACAGCGCCACCGCGAGTTCGCCACCATACGCGAGGGCGGTGAGTGGTTCACCCTCACCCCGGAGCTGCGGGCGCACGTAGCCACTCTCCGTCGGGAAGGCGACCCCTGGTTGCTGTACGCCCGCTGGCTGAGCCACGCGCTGCGCGGTCTCGACGACTCACGGTAGCCCCTCGTATGGTGGTCGGACCTCCCACGACGAAAGGACGCCCATATGGAAGACGAACGTGGACTCTCCCGACGCTCAGTCATCACCGCCGGAGCCTGGTCCGTCCCGATCATCGCTGTGGCTGCCGCGACACCGCTCGCAGCCGCGAGCACCGGCGGCGGGACCCTCTACGTCGTCGGAGACGCGTATGGCGGCGACCCGGGCGGGATCTTCCTCAATGGCTCCAACTACAACGGCTTCGGTGCGACTCAGACGTACGAGCCCGGGGAGGTCGTGCTCACCTTCACGCTCCCGGAGGGCGTGGACTTCTCGGTGAATGCTCCCGGCGGATGGGTGGTCGCGGTCAGCGGCAATGTGGTCACCATCTCGAACGGCGTCGCGCTGCCGCCGAGCGAGACGGGCGATCTCGGCAGTTTCTCGATCACCGGCCCGTTCGAGGTGGGGAGCACTTATACGGTGACCTCCGCGCCGCCTCAGCTCAACGTGATCTACGAGGGAAACGTGGGCGGCGGAGTCTTCGCCGGAGCATGACGATGCCGGGCGACTGCTTCGGGAAGTCCAGTCGCCCGGCATCGCGTCCGGGTGTCGCTCAGGCGGCGGCGACGCGGCCCCGAGTGGTCGCCGGCTGAGGCTGCGAGAAGAGCACCACGACGATCACCGCGGCACCCACGACGACGTGCGGGAGCCAGACGTTGAGCGCCTCGTCGGCGAATCCGAAGATCCACGGCGAGAGGGCCAGGAAAAGGCTGGCGACGATGTCGAACACGAGGTGGACCGGCATCGGGATGAAGCCGAAGGGGCCCCATTCGTACTTCGTGAACAGGCTGTACACGATGAGCCCGACGCCGAGGACGATCGGGATGATGACCGCGGCTCCGCCCACGCTCGCGAAACCGAACAGCCAGGGCGCGGCGATCAACGCGATGCCGACGATGTAGTCGAGGACTCCGTGGACCTTGGTGGGGATGAAGCGCATGATTCCTCCTTGTGTGACGCCGCTGAACGCGACTCACCAATGGTTCGAAGCCCGTGCCGGATCGGATTGGCCGAGCGGCCACAGCTGTTCCCCTGCCTGCGGCGGGCACCGGGGCGAACGCGGTCGAGCGGGACGTGGCCGAGGCTCCCCACGGCCCCGTCCCAGCGAGCACTGCTACGGTGAGGAAGTCGGCATCGTGCCGACATCAGGGAAGACTTCTCGTCGACCAACGGGCCTTCTGGGTCATTTCGTTCTCCGTCGCCTCCTCTGTGTGAGCCCGAGGAGCGTCATGCCCACCCCGTCAACTCCCTCTTCCATCGACCCTGCGCACGCCTGGGCGGAGCCCATCGCGCTCCCGGCCGGCACGACGGCGATCGTGTACTGCGAAGGCCAGTTCGGCGAGCAGGACGGCAAGACCGCGAACGGATTGGTCCGCCACTCCGAGAAGTACGAGATCCTCAGCGTCATCGACAGCACGCATGCGGGCGCAGACGCCGGGATGCTGTTGGACGGCTCCGCGAACGGCATCCCGATCCTCGATAACCTCGCCACGGCGATCGCGCACGCGGGTCACGTCCCCGACTACCTGATCTGCGGCGTCGCACCCGCCGACGGGCTGCTCTCCACTGCGCAGCGGACCGTGCTGCTCGACGGCATCGCCCGCGGCATGCACATCATCAACGGGCTGCACGAGTTCCTCACCGACGACGCCGAATTCGTGGCGGCCGCCCTGCTCGCCGGGGTGACCATCACCGACATCCGCCGCCCCAAGGACAAGAAGGACCTCCACCTCTTCTCCGGCCGCATCTTCGACGTGACCTGCCCGCGCATCACGATCCTCGGCACCGACGGCGCGATCGGCAAGCGCACCACGGCCACGATCCTCGTGCGGGCGCTCAATGAACGCGGCATCCATGCCGTCATGGTCGGCACCGGGCAGACCACGATCATCCAGGGCGGTCGCTACGGCGTCGCGCTCGACGCACTCGTGCCGCAGTTCTGCTCGGGCGAGGTCGAGCACCAGGTGGTCGCCGCGTTCGAGGGCGAGCACCCCGACGTGATCATCGTCGAGGGCCAGGGTGCTCTCAGCCATCCGGCCTACATCACCTCGGCGCACATCCTTCGCGGAAGCCAGCCCGAGGGTGTCATCGTGCAGCATGCCCCGGGCCGCACGGTCCTGGGCGACTTCCCGATGGTCGCGATGCCGACCGTGACGAGCGAGATCGCGCTGATCGAGGCCTTCGCCGACACTCGCGTGATCGGCGTGACCGTGAACCACGAGAACCTCTCGGCGGATCAGCTGGCCGCGGCGATCGACGAGATCGAACTCGACACGGGTCTGCCGGCGACCGATCCGCTGACGCGACCGCTGTCGGAGCTCGTCGAGATGGTGCTCCAGGCGTTCCCCGCTCTCACCCCGCGACAGACCACCCGTACAGCCGCGTAAGAGCGGCTCCGACGCGGTCGTAGCGGCGCCTGTCGAGGACGGCGGCCTCCCGCCGCAGTCCTCGCTCGTGCACGCTGTACAGCTGTTCCACGTCGACCCAGGACTCACGCCCCTGCGAGTCCCACGCTCCGGTGCCGATCGACAGGTAGTCGCGGTCGCCGTCGTGCGGCTTGCTGGTCATGCGCACGGCGTAGACGCGCTCCGCCGATTGGCGACCGATCACGAGAACGGGGCGGTCCTTGCCGCGTCCGTCGTTCTCCTCGTAGGGCACCCAGGTCCAGACGATCTCGCCCGCATCCGGGGCTCCGTCCCTCTGGGGTGAATATGCGACCTGCAGGTCGCGGATCCGATCCGGATCGACACGAACGGTCGCGGTGCCGCGGTCGTGCGCCGCCCCCGACGTTGGGACGGATGCCGACCGCTCCTGAGATGTGCGCAGACGCGCGTCCGGGCGTCTCGGATCTGTCGTCCGAGACGCCCGGCCGGACCCCACTGCCTTGAGCAGGATGTCCACGAGTGCTGTCAGGATGCCGTTGGTCTTGCTCACACGGTCACCCTAACCGCAGATCATGCGTCGGCGAGTGCGTAGCCCTCCTCGCCGTGCACGACCTGGTCGACACCGGCGATCTCGTCCTCGTTCGTGACGCGGAACCCGATCGTCTTCTCGATCGCGAAGCCGATGATGAAGGCGACCACGAAGGAGTAGATCAGGACACCGAGCGCTGCGATGACCTGCACCGCGAGCTGACGGGCGTCGCCGCCGACGAACAGGCCGGTCTCGCTCGCGAAGAAGCCGAGGTACAGGGTGCCGATGAGCCCGCCGACGAGGTGGATGCCGACCACGTCGAGCGAGTCGTCGAAGCCGAGGCGGAACTTCAGCTCGATCGCGAGGGCGCAGACCACACCGGCGAGGGCGCCGAGCAGCAGTGCCCAGCCGGGCGTCAGGTTGGCGCACGCCGGGGTGATGGCGACGAGACCCGCGACGGCACCGGAAGCGGCGCCGACCGAGGTGGGCTTGCCGTCCTTGATCTTCTCCACCAGGATCCAGCCGAGGATGGCCGCCGCGGTCGCACCGAGGGTGTTCAGGCCGATGAGTCCGACGCCGCCCATGTCCTCCGCGAGCCATTCCGCGCCGGCGTTGAAGCCGAACCAGCCAAACCACAGCAGTGCGGCACCGAGCAGCGTCAGCGGGACGTTGTGCGGCTTGAGGATGCCCTTCTGGAAGCCGATGCGCTTGCCGAGGACCAGAGCCAGAGCCAGAGCGGCCGCACCGGCGTTGATGTGCACCGCGGTGCCGCCGGCGTAGTCGATCACGCCGATCCCGCTGTCCTCACCGAAGAGCGTGGAGCCGAGGTTCATGATCCAGCCGCCACCCCACACCCACGCGGCGACCGGGAAGTAGCCGACCGTGGCGAAGATGCCGGCGAAGATCAGCCAGCTGCCGAACTTGGCGCGGTCCGCGATCGCACCGGAGATCAGTGCGACCGTGATGATCGCGAAGGTCGCGCCGTAGGCGACTCCGAGGAGCGCGACGTTCGATCCCTCACCGGACGCCAGGCTGGACAGCCCGAAGTCGGCGAACGGGTTGCCGGCGAAGGCGGTCGGGCTGTCGACGGCGCTCATCGAGAAGCCGAAGAGAATCCACAACACAGCGACAAGACCGATCGAGCCGAAGCTCATCATCATCATGCTGACGACGCTCTTCGCCTTGACGAGACCGCCGTAGAAGAAGGCGACGCCGGGCGTCATGAGCAGCACCAGCGCTGTCGCGGTGATCGCCCACGAGATGTTGCCGGGAGCATCCATAGGAAAACCTCACATCCGAAGTAATTGAGAGCTTCAGTGTGACGACGCGCCGTTTCACGCATGCGTGAGGTTTGTTTCCCTGCGGTTACAGCGCGGCTCCGGGTGTGAACATCGCGTTACGCGAGCCTTGGGGCTTACGCAGAATGCGTCAGCGCGTTGAGGCGGGAGACCGCACGCAGGTACTTCTTGCGGTATCCGCCGGCCAGCATCTCCTCGGAGAACACCGAGTCGAGACCGAGGCCCGTCGCGATGATCGGGATCTGCGCGTCGTACACGCGGTCCACGAACGCGACGAACCGCAGCGCCTCGGACTGATCCGTGAGCTGACGCGCGCCGCGCAGCCCCACCTGCCCGAGCCCCTCGATGAGACGGATGTAGCGCGACGGGTGCACCTGGGCCAGGTGGCGGATCAGGTCGTCGAACCGGTCATCGGAAGCCGCGCCGACCTGACCGGCCGCCGCCGATGCGGTTTCATAGGCGGCGTCGTCGAGCACCACGGCATGACCGTCCAGCGCTCGCTGACGGAAGTCGACCCCGTCGATGCGCAGCGTCTGGAAGCTGTCGGACATGGCATGGATCTCGCGGAGGAAGTCCTGCGCGGCGAAGCGTCCCTCGCCGAGGGCGTTCGGCGGCGTGTTGGAGGTGGCCGCGAGACGGGTGCCTGTCGGAACGAGTTCGCCGATGAGTCGGGTCATCACCATCGTGTCGCCCGGATCGTCGAGCTCGAACTCGTCGATGCAGAGGAGATCGGCACCCTTGAGCAGGTCGACCGTGTTCTTGTAGCCCAGAGCACCCACCAGGGCCGTGTACTCGATGAAGGAGCCGAAGTACTTCCGACGTGCCGGCATCGCGTGATAGATGGATGCGAGCAGGTGGGTCTTGCCGACGCCGAAGCCGCCGTCCAGATAGACACCAGGCTTGAGCTCGGGTTCCTTCTTCGCCCGGCTGAAGAAGCCACCGCGCTTGACCGGGGCTCCGCGACCGGAGAAGCGCATCAGCGTCTCCTTCGCCTCCTCCTGGGAGGGATAGGCGGGATCGGCCCGGTAGCTGTCGAACGTCGCCGTGTCGAACTGGGGCGGCGGCACCAGGCTCGCGAGCATCTCCGGTCCGGTGACGGTCGGCTGGCGCTCTGTGAGGTGCACGATTCCGGTGCGGCTGGTCGGGTCGGTCATCACGGTCCTGAATCGGGTGCTGGCCTGTGTCGAAGTCTTACGAATCGGGCGCAGGGTGCTCGGCGGGGATCTATCGTCGAAGGGACGGATCAACACTACGCCGTCTGCACCCGCACCCTCGCCCGCTCAACGCTTCGGAGATCCCATGGCCATCGAGTTCGATTCCTCCTCCCCCAAGTTCGCCGAGTACGCCGAGCCCGGTCGGCTCGTCACGACGCAGTGGCTCGCCGAACGGCTGGGAACACCCGGGCTGGTGGTCGTCGAGTCCGATGAGGACGTGCTGCTGTACGAGACGGGCCACATCCCGGGCGCCGTCAAGGTCGACTGGCACACCGAGCTCAACGACCCCGTCGTGCGCGACTACGTCGACGGCGAGGGCTTCGCCGAGCTACTGAGCCGCAAGGGCATCGAACGCGACGACACGGTCGTCATCTACGGCGACAAGAACAACTGGTGGGCCGCCTATGCGCTCTGGGTCTTCTCGCTCTTCGGCCACGAAGACGTCCGTCTGCTCGACGGCGGCCGCGACCGCTGGATCGCCGAGGGTCGAGAGCTGACCCGCGAGGCCGCGAACCGTCCTGCCACGGAGTACCCGGTCGTGGAGCGCGACGACTCCGCGATCCGTGCCTACAAGGAGGATGTGCTCGCCCACATCGGCAACCCGCTGATCGACGTGCGCTCCCCCGAGGAGTACAGCGGAGAGCGCACCACGGCGCCCGCCTACCCGGAGGAGGGGGCGCTGCGCGCCGGGCACATCCCCACGGCGCAGAGCGTGCCGTGGGCGAAGGCGGTGGCCGAGGACGGCGGGTTCCGCAGCCGTGCCGAGCTCGACGCGATCTACCGCGAGGGCGCCGGCCTGAACGACGGCGACGATGTCGTCGCCTACTGCCGCATCGGCGAGCGGTCGAGCCACACGTGGTTCGTGCTCAAGCACCTCCTCGGTTTCGAGAACGTCCGCAACTACGACGGCTCCTGGACCGAATGGGGCAGCGCCGTGCGCGTGCCGATCGTCACCGGGGCAGAGCCGGGCACCGTCTGAACGTGGGAGAATGGCGGGGATGAGCGCGAGCGAAGTTCCTGAGGCACTGGCCGAGATCCGCGACGGGTTCCTGGAGACATCGGAGTCCGATCGCCTCCTGCTGCTGCTCGAGTATTCGGACGAGCTTCCCGACGTCTCCGACGAAGTCGCCGCCCACCCCGAGATGTACGAGCGGGTCGCCGAGTGCCAGTCGCCCGTTTACATCCACGTCGAGGTAGAAGACGACATCGTCACGATGCACGCCACGGCTCCGCCGGAGGCCCCGACCACGCGCGGTTTCGCGAGCATCCTGGTGCAGGGCCTCACCGGGCTCACAGCAGACGAGGTCCTGGCGATCCCGAACGACTATCCGCAGTCGATCGGTCTCACCAAGGCGGTCTCACCGTTGCGCATCGGCGGCATGACGGGAATGCTCATGCGCGCGAAGAACCAGGTCATTCAGAAGCGCTGAGCCCCTGTGCGTCGAGCCAGTCGGTGATCGCCGTGCTCCACCCGGTCTCGTCGTAGTTCCAGAGCTTGGTGTGCCGCGCGACCGTGAACCGCGGCATCGTGACCAGATCGGGGCGCGCCTCCTGCAGCGCGTGCGAGGAATCGGCGGGGACGAATCCGTCGTCGTCGCTGTGCAGGATCAGGATCGGCGCGGTCAGTTCGTCGGCCCTTGCGACCATGTCGAGGCGATCGAACAGGATCGGCTCATCGGCTCCGCTGAGGCGCGCGGTGAGCGGCGACTGCAGAGCGCCCATGGCGAGAGCGGGCAGCGGCGCGCGCACTCCTGCCATCTGCGCCTGGAACCGCAGCACCGTCCGCCAGTCGACGACCGGAGACTCGAGGATGATCCCCGCGATGCGGTCACGATGCCCCGAGGTGACAGCCGCCTGCAGCGACACCGCGCCGCCCATGGACCAGCCCATCAGGATCACGCGTTCGGCGCCGTGGCGGAGCGCGTACGCGATGGCGGCATCGACGTCTCGCCATTCCGACGCGCCCAGCGCGTAAGCCCCGGCCTTGGTGCGGGGCGCCTCGCCGTCGTTGCGGTACGACACGACGAGGTTCGGGAGGCCTGCGGCATGCAGCACCGGCACGGCCCGCAGGCACTCCGCACGCGTGGCACCGCGCCCGTGCACCTGGATCACCCAGGTCGACGAGGACGCCGGGAAGTACCAGGCGGGGCAGGGACCCGCAGGGGAACCGATCAGCACGTTCTCCCAGCGCAGATGCAGCTCACTCGGCGAGGAGTAGTAGTACCCGCTGAAGGAGGCCGCCCGGTCCACGCGTGAACCGGGTTCGATCTGGGTCAGCAACTTGCGGCGCACCGTCGTCGCATCCGCACTGAGCACGGCACCGAGCTTGACGTAGCCGTACGTCCCGGTGGTGAAGAGACCGTAGCGACCGGGCAGCTCGGTATCGAGGGTGCGCTGCAACTCGATCGTCTGGGCGCCCGTGTCGACGGCCAGGATCTGGGTGTCGGTCGGGCGACGCATCGGCGTGACCACCCGGCGGGCGACGGCGAACACGAGAAATGCGAACGCCGCTCCGAAGGCGAGCAGGGCAGGGACAAGGAGCGTAACGGCGTGCCTGAGACTCTTCATCGCTTCCTGACTCTAGCCTGTTGCCGTGACCGCACACCCCGAAGCCGGGACGCCCTTCGACAGCGCTGTGGCCGAGCTGCGCGAGACCGCGTTCCGCGATGACATCACGGTGCGCGAGATCGCCACCCCCCAGGGCCTCGCTCCGTTCGCCCTCGCGCTCGCCGCGGACGTTCGACCGGAGAGCGACGGGGAGTCTGTGTACGGCACCGGCCGCTTCGTCCTGCTGCATGATCCCGACGAGCCGGGAGCATGGGGAGGATCGTGGCGCATCGTGATCTTCGCGCAGGCGCCGCTCGAGACCGAGATCGGAACCGACCCGCTTCTGGCCGACGTGACGTGGTCCTGGCTGGTCGATGCACTCGACTCCCGGGAGGCCGTGTACCACTCGGCATCGGGCACGTCGACCAAGACGCTGTCGAAGGGGTTCGGAGGGCTCGCCGTCGAAGGCGACGGAGCCCAGATAGAATTGCGGGCGTCCTGGACTCCGGAGGGCCCGTTCCGACCGCACGTCGAAGCATGGGCCGAGCTGGTCGGAATGCTGGCGGGACTTCCGCCCGGCTCCGAGGGCATCGCCGTGATCGGCGCGCGAAAGGCTGTACGTGACTGAATACTCCGTGATCTCGGATGCCGAGGAGTTCCGCGCGGCGTGCGCCGTGCTCGCCGCCGGCACCGGCCCAGTGGCCGTGGACGTCGAGCGCGCCTCCGGCTTCCGCTACTCGCAGCGGGCCTACCTCGTGCAGGTCTTCCGCCGCGACGCGGGCGTCTTCCTGTTCGACCCGCCGGCGATCGGCGACTTCGCCCCGCTCCAGGAGGCGATCGGCGATGTCGAGTGGGTGCTCCACGCCGCGAGCCAGGACCTGCCGTCGCTGCGCGAGCTGCACCTCGAGCCGCCGGTGATCTTCGACACCGAGCTGGCCTCCCGACTGCTCGGCCATGAGCGCGTCGGACTCGGCGCCGTCGTCGAGGACACGCTCGGCATCGTCCTCAAGAAGGAGCATTCGGCGTCGGACTGGTCGACGCGTCCGCTGCCGGACTCGTGGCTCGAGTATGCGGCGCTCGACGTGCTGCACCTGATCGATGTCCGAGACATCCTGGTCCAGGAGCTGGAGGAGCAGGGCAAGACCGCGTTCGCCGCCGAGGAGTTCGCGGCGACCCTCGCCCGCGCGCCGAAGCCGCCGCGCGAGGACCCCTGGCGTCGGCTCAGCGGACTCCACCAGGTGCGCGGTGCCCGCAACCTCGCCGTGGCGCGCTCCCTCTGGCAGGCCCGAGAGGCCTATGCGCAGGCGCAGGACGTCTCCCCCGGCAGGCTCGTGCCCGACCGCTCGCTGGTCGCGGCGGTCATGGCGAATCCGACGTCGAAGCAGGCGCTCGCAGGTGTCAAGGAATTCCAGGGCCGCGCCAGCCGCACTCAGCTCGACCGCTGGTGGCAGGCGATCGTCGACGGCCGCGCATCGGAGGAGCTTCCTCGCGAGCGCGTGCCGAGCGACACCCTCCCGCCCCCGCGCGCCTGGGCGGACCGGAACCCCGAGGCCGATGCGCGTCTGAAGGCAGCGCGTCCCGTCGTCGAAGCGGTTGCCGAAGAACTGGGGATGCCCACCGAGAACCTGCTCACGCCCGAGTACCTGCGACGTGTCGCGTGGGACCTGCCCGGTGAGACGCCCGAAGAGATCGCCGCAGCTCTCGCCGCACTCGGGGCTCGCCCCTGGCAGATTGCACAGACTGCACAGAAGATCGCGGACGCCTTTGTAGAGGCGGCGCAATCGCCGGACACCACCCCGGCGGACGCTTCGTAGGTTCGATCCAACCGATTCCTCCCCGTTTCGCGGGCTTCATAGACTGAGGCCACGCACTAACTTGGAGGCAGAGTGGCCGAGATCTCGGACGTCTTCTTCGTCGATGGAGTACGCACCCCTTTCGGGCGCGCCGGCGAAAAAGGCATGTACTGGAACACCCGCGCGGATGACCTCGCCGTGAAGGCGACCATCGGCCTGATGGAGCGCAACGCTGCCGTCCCGGCCGACCGCATCGATGACGTGGCGATCGCCGCGACGAGCCAGACCGGCGACCAGGGACTCACCCTCGGCCGGTCGGTGGCGATCCTCGCCGGACTTCCGCAGACCGTTCCCGGACTCGCCGTCGAGCGCATGTGCGCCGGCGCGATGACCAGCGTCACCACCATGGGCGCCTCGATCGGCGTCGGCATGTACGACTTCGCCCTCGCCGGTGGTGTCGAGCACATGGGGCACCACCCGATCGGCGGCAACGCCGACCCGAACCCGCGCTTCGTCGCGGAGAAGATGGTCGACCCGGGTGCCCTCAACATGGGTGTCACCGCCGAGCGCATCTTCGACCGTTTCCCGCACCTCACCAAGGAACGCTCCGATCGGTTCGGCATGCTGAGCCAGCACAAGGTGCAGGCCGCGTACGACGCGGGCAAGATCCAGCCCGACCTCGTGTCCGTGGCCACGAAGGGCGCTGATGGCGCCTGGGGTCTCGCGACCGAGGACGAGGGCCGTCGTCCGCAGACCACGATGGAGGACCTCGCCGCACTGAAGACGCCGTTCCGTCCGCACGGGCGCGTCACGGCGGGCACCTCCTCCCCCCTCACCGACGGCGCGACGATGTCGCTGCTCGCCGGCGGCGGCGCGGTCAAGGAGTTCGGCCTCGCCCCGAAGATGCGGATGGTCTCGTTCGCCTTCGCTGGCGTGCAGCCCGAGATCATGGGCATCGGTCCGATCCCCTCGACCGAGAAGGCGCTGAAGAAGGCCGGTCTCACGATCGACGACATCGGCCTGTTCGAGCTGAACGAAGCCTTCGCCATCCAGGTGATCTCGCTGCTCGACCACTTCGGCATCGCCGATGACGACCCCCGCGTCAACCAGTGGGGCGGCGCGATCGCGCTGGGGCACCCGCTCGCGGCATCCGGTGTGCGTCTGATGATCCAGCTCGCCGCGCAGTTCGCTGAGCGCCCCGACGTCCGCTACGGCCTGACCGCCATGTGCGTCGGACTCGGCCAGGGCGGCTCGGTCATCTGGGAGAACCCGCACTACGACGGCAAGAAGAAGAAGTGAGCGCGAACGTGACGAACTACGACGACATCGACTTCTCCCCCATCCAGGCGCTCACCGAGGGCGAGGTCATCACGCAGTCGCCCGTGCGCGACATCCGACTCGCCTCGGGCAAGGTGCTCGCGCTCATCACGCTCGACAACGGTCGCGATCACACGCGCCCGAACACCCTGGGCCCGGCGACACTCACGCAGCTGGGCGAGACCCTCGACGGCGTGAAGGCACGTGCCGCCGCAGGCGAGATCCAGGCCGTCGGCATCACCGGCAAGCAGTACATCCTCGCGGCCGGTGCCGATCTGTCCGACATCAGCAAGGTGGGGTCGCGTGACAACGCACGCCTCATCGCGCAGCTGGGGCACAAGGTCCTCGGCAAGCTCAGCGACCTCGGGGTGCCTTCGTTCGCCTTCGTGAACGGCCTCGCGCTGGGGGGCGGCCTCGAGATCGCGCTGAACTCCAGCTACCGCACGGTCGATGCCTCCGCGGCCGCGGTGGCGCTGCCCGAGGTCTTCCTCGGCATCATCCCCGGCTGGGGTGGCGCCTACCTGCTGCCGAACCTGATCGGCATCGAGAACGCGCTCGAGGTGGTCATCTCGAATCCGCTCAAGCAGAACCGGATGCTGAAGCCGCAGCAGGCGTTCGACCTGGGCATCTTCGACGCGATCTTCCCCGCCGCGAACTATCTCGAGAACTCGTTGGCCTGGGCCGACGCGGTCCTCGGCGGCAAGAAGGTCGAGCGCAAGAACGAGCCGGGCAAGATCGAGCGCCTCACCAAGTGGCCGATCGCCATCAAGATGGCGCGCGGCATGCTCGAGTCGAAGATCGGCACCGTGCCGAAGTCGCCGTATGCCGCGCTCGAGCTGCTCGACAAGGCGAAGAGCGGCACCAAGGCCGAGGGCTTCGCCCGTGAGGACGAGGCGCTGGCAGAGCTCGTGACCGGCGATCAGTTCGCCGCGTCGATGTATGCCTTCGACCTGGTGCAGAAGCGGGCCAAGCGACCTGTCGGCGCTCCCGACAAGCAGCTCGCGAAGAAGGTCACGAAGGTCGGCATCATCGGTGCGGGACTCATGGCGAGCCAGTTCGCCCTGCTCTTCGTGCGCAAGCTCCAGGTGCCCGTGCTCATCACCGACCTCGACCAGGCGCGCGTCGACAAGGGCGTCGCCTACATCCACGAGGAGATCGGCAAGCTCGAGGCCAAGGGTCGTCTGGACTCCGACTCGGCGAACAAGCTGCGTGCGCTCGTCACCGGCACGACCGACAAGAGCCTCTACGCGGACTGCGACTTCGTGATCGAGGCCGTGTTCGAAGAGGTCGGCGTCAAGCAGCAGGTATTCGGCGAGATCGAGAAGATCATCGCCGAAGACGCGATCCTCGCGACCAACACCTCGTCGCTGTCGGTCGAGGAGATCGGTTCGAAGCTCGCGCACCCCGAGCGTCTGGTCGGCTTCCACTTCTTCAACCCGGTCGCCGTCATGCCGCTGATCGAGATCGTGAAGACGCCGACCACCTCGGAGGCCGCGCTGTCGACTGCATTCGTCGTCGCGAAGAACCTGGGCAAGAACGCGGTCCTCACCGCCGACGCGCCCGGCTTCGTCGTGAACCGTCTGCTCGCCAAGGTCATGGGCGAGGCCGCTCGCGCGGTCTACGAGGGCACGCCGATCGCGGATGTCGAGAAGGCCTTCGGTCCGCTCGGTCTGCCGATGGGCCCGTTCCAGCTGATCGACCTGGTCGGCTGGAAGGTCGCCGCCCACGTGCAGGACACCATGGTGCAGGCGTTCCCGGACCGGTTCTACGCCAACGAGAACTTCCACGCACTCGCCGAACTCGACACGGTCGTGGAGAAGGACAAGGGCGGTCGCGTCGTCGGCTGGAGCAAGCAGGCCGAGAAGGTCCTGAAGCCCGCCGTCGGCAAGACGCCGGCAGCGGCTGCGACCATTCTCCAGCGCGTGCAGGACGGCCTGGCACAGGAGATCAAGCTGATGCTCGACGAGGGCGTCGTGCCCGAGGTCGAAGACATCGACCTCTGCCTGATCCTCGGTGCCGGCTGGCCGTTCATCGACGGTGGGGCCTCGCCCTACCTCGATCGCGAGGGCGCCTCCGAGCGGGCGTTCGGTGGCTCGTTCCACACTCCGCAGATCCGCGGTGTCGAGCACCGCTGACCACGAAGTTCACGCGAAGCGCCCCACCGGATTCCCTGCGGATCCGGTGGGGCGCTTCCTCGTCCACCGCGGCCGATGCCCTAGCCAGGAGTGATGGGCTCCACACACCCGGATCGCCGAGACTCAGCCAGCGGACTGCGCCGGCCGGCTGTCGTCGTCTCCGCGTCGAGGCCAATACGACAGTGCCCGCTCTGCGAGCGCGGTGATCGTGAGCGAGGGGTTCACGCCGGGATTCGCGGGAACCGCCGCACCGTCGACGACGTGCAGGCCGGGGTGCCCCCACACCCGGTGGTACGCATCGATGACACCGTCCGCGCGTGACGCCGAGATCACGGCGCCACCCAGGAAGTGCGCGGTCAGCGGGATGCCGAACACCTCCGGCCAGGATCCGCGTGCGGCCGCGGGCACCCCGCCTTCGGCCTCGACCCGCGCGGCGATCGCCGCCGCCGCCGTGTGAGCCTGTGGCAGGTAGCTGGGATTCGGCTCGCCGTGTCCCTGGGCACTCGTCATCACGAGGCGACCGAAGCGACGGCTCAGCGAGAGGGTGAGCGAGTTGTCCGCCGTCTGCATCACCAGCGCGATGATCCCGCGCTCGCTCCAGCGACGGAGGCTGCCGAGTCGGAACTGCCGCGACGGAGAGCGGAGCACCTGCGCGACGAGGCTGCGCAGACGCACCCCGAGCGGTCGGTCGCCGGGGACGAGGACGGTCGCCAGCGCACCCATGAGGTTCGATCCCGGGCCGTAGCGGACGTTCTCGACGTGCGCGCGGTCGTCGATGTGGAACGAGGTGGTGATCGCCACGCCGCTGGCGAGCTGGAGCGACTCCGGGACGCTCGTGGCGACCGCGCCGTCCAACGCCTCGGAGTTGGTGCGCGTGAGCCGGCCGACGGACGCCGAGACCTGCGGCAGTGCCCCGGACTCCTTCATCCGGTGCAGCAGCTGCTGCGTGCCCCAGGTACCGGCTGCCAGGACCACCTGCTCTGCGGTCACCGTCCTCCGCGCGTGCCGGAACCAGGCTCCGCTGCGCTGCGTCGTCACCGCGAACCCGCCTCCGGCGAGCTCTCGCACCTCGCTCACCGTGCGCAGCGGCTCGATTGCGACCCCACGGCGCTCCGCGAGGGCCAGGTAGTTCTTCATGAGCGTGTTCTTCGCGCCGACCCGGCAACCCACCATGCAGTTGCCGCAGAGCGTGCAGCCGGTGCGATCGGGGCCCTCGCCGCCGAAGAACGGATCCGGCGTGCGCTCCCCCGGTCTCCCGAACCAGACTCCGACCGGCGCGCGCCGAAACGTCGAGCCGACGCCGAGGTCGTCGGCCGCGCCGGCCATGATCCGTTCCACCGGCCCCGTGTGCGGGTAATGCTCGACGACGCCGAGCATCCGCTTCGCCGTGGCGTAGTGCGGTGCCAGTTCGGACTCCCACTCCGCGATGCCCCGCCACTGCGGGTCCTCGAAGAACGCCGCCCCCGGCTGATACAGCGTGTTCGCGTAGTTGAGCGATCCCCCGCCCACGCCGGCACCCGCCAGGATCATCACGTGCGGCAGTCGGTGGATGCGCTGCACACCGTGGCATCCGAGCGCCGGCGCCCAGAGGTAGCGGCGGACATTCCAGTTGCTCTTCGCGAAGTCGTCGTCCTCGAAGCGGCGCCCCGCCTCGTAGACCCGGACACGGTAGCCCTTCTCCGCCAGTCGCAGAGCCGCTACAGAACCTCCGAAGCCGGACCCGACGATCACGACGTCCTCGTCGAACTCAGTCATCGCTCTCCCTCGGCCCCATCATCGTGAGCGCCCCCGGCAGCACCGAGATGGTGCACTCGTGCTCGCCGATGCGCTCGCCGTCCGCGTAGACCACGAGGCCGGGGGCAGACACCGTGACCGACCGTGCACGGCGATGCGCGACCTCAACGCGCGCGAGATGCGTGCCGCGGAGCAGCAGCGGGAACAGTCGCAGCAGACGCAGGCGGCCCAGCGGCGCGACATGGACGATGTCGAGGAGCCCGTCGTCGGGAACGGCCCCGGCGCAGATGGGCATCCCTCCGCCATAGCTGGAGGTGCTGCCGGCCGCGATCAGCGTGCCCGGCGCGCTCCTGGTCGCCTCTCCGTCGACGGCGAGGACGAAGTCCATCGGGCGCAGTCGGACGAGCTCGATGAGCAGTGCGAGGTAGTAGCGAGGTGCGCCATGCGGCCAGCGGAGTCGGTTGGTACGGTCGCTGACCTTCGCGTCGAAGCCCAGCGCCGCGATGGTCAGGAACTTCCGGCTGCCCATCGCCGTGCGCACCACGCCGACGTCGATCGACCGCGGCACACCGGTGAGGGCGAGCTCAGCGGCGGCCCGGGCGTCACCGCGCGGGAGTCCGAGCGCACGGGCGAGATCGTTCCCCGTTCCCGCGGGCACCAGAACAACGGGGACAGAGGCGGCGCACACCGTGTCGAGCACGCCGGAGAGCGTACCGTCGCCGCCCACGATGACCAGCACACGCGGTTCGTCCGCCAGCGCGGTGACGGCGAGCCGAGCGGTGTCCGCTGCGGAGCCACCGGCGTAGGCGCGCACCTCGGCACCGCGCTCCCGGAGAACCCGTACGGCCGCCTCCGCCGCCCGCCCGCCCCGGCCTTTGCCGGAGAACGGGTTCGCGAGCACGGCGATGTGCTCGGCCACGTCAGCGCGTCCGCTCAGGAACGGTCACGGCGCCAGGGTTGAGGATTCCCGCCGGATCTAGTTCACGTTTGATCGCGCGGAGGATGCGGATGCCGGTCTCGCCGATCTCCTGCTCCAGCCAGGCGGCGTGGTCACGTCCGACCGCATGGTGATGGCTGATGGTGCCGCTGGTCGTGATGATCGCGTCGTTCACGCGCGACTTGATCGGACCCCACACCGGGAGCGGATCGGCGCGGATGCCGGCGAGGACGGTGAAGTACAGCGACGCACCCGTGGGGTAGATGTGCGACACGTGGCACATGACGTACGACCGGGCGCCCGCCTCCGCGAATCCCTCCTTGAGGGCGGACTCGACTGCCGCACGCAGTTCGAGCAGGTTCGACCACGTCGTCGCGGTCTCGAGCGTCTCGCAGAACACTCCGGCATCCAGCAGCGAATCGCGCAGGTACGGGCCGTCGAAGCGCCCCCGCAGCCACTCCTCCGCCGCGCCCTCTCCCGCCGATGTGCCGCCGGCGGCCGACAGCAGCGCGCTGGTGCGGGCTCGACGCTCGGCGATCCCCTCGCCCTCGTACACGGTCACGACACTCGCGCCCTTCGCGAGCGCCTTGCCGATCTTGCCGACCTGCGCCAGGCTCACGGCGGTCTCCGCCTCGTCGGACAGGCGGATGACGGTGGGCCCGGACCCCTGCTGCGCCACGCTCCGCAGCCCCGCGGCTCCGGCGGCGAAATCCGGGAACGACCACGACTCGAACACGCGCTCCCGCGGGACCGGGTGCACACGCACGCGCACCTCGGTGATCACGCCGAAGATGCCCTCCGAGCCGAGGAACACCCGGATCAGATCCGGACCGGCGGCGGAGCCTGGTGAGCGCCCGAGGTCGATGTCGCCGGTCGGCGTCGCGACCCGGATCCCCGTCACCATGGTGTCGAAGCGCCCGTTGCCCGCGGAGTTCTGGCCGGAGGAGCGGGCCGCCGCGAAGCCGCCGATCGTCGCATACCGGAAGCTCTGCGGATAGTGACCGAGTTCGAAGCCGTGAGCCGCGAGCAGCGACTCGGCCTCCGGTCCCGTGCTGCCGGCCGCGAGCACCGCTTCTCCGCTGACCTCATCGAGGCGGATCAGCCCGCTCAGGCGGCGCAGGTCGAGGCTCACGACCGCGTGCTGGTCTCCCCTCTCCGGGTCCAGCGCTCCGACGACGCTCGTTCCACCGCCGAAGGGGATGATCGCGACACCACGCCTGACGGCGACATCGAGGCAGGCGCGGACCTCGTCGTGGCTCGCGGGTCGGATCACCGCGTCCGGGACCTCCTGCTCCCGCTGCCGGCGCCGGAGGAGGTCCGGAGTCGATCGTCCGCCGGCATGACGGATGCGCGCTTCCGCGGTGACGTCCACGTGCTGCGGGCCAACGGCGGCGCGGAACGCCACGAGGTCCTCGTCATCGAGCGCCGAGGGCGACACCCACACCTGGGCGAGCTCGACCGCAGGCTCGGGCTTGCGGACACGTCCGAGCAGCAGGGGCAGCAGCGTGCGCACCGCGAGCGGCAGATCCTTCGCCTTGTCCGGGTCGCCCCAGCCGTTCCACCTCATCGACGGGTCGGCATCGACCCTGCCATCGTCTTGGCCCATGCGTTACAGTGTGACACATCATGGAAGAACGTCAACCACTCTGGGACACCACGCAGGCGCGCATCCTCGACGCCGCGGACACGCTGATCGAACGTCGGGGAGTCCACGGGGTCACGATCGCCGAGCTCGCACGCCGCTCCGAACTCAGCCGCCCCACGATCTACCGCAACTGGAGCGACGCCGACGACGTCGTCCGCGCCGCACTGCTCCGCCGCGTCGACGGCATCCTGAGCACCTTCTCCGCCGACGCGCGCACACGGACGGCGCTGGTCGACGACGTGCTGCGCTTCACCTCTCTCTTCCGCAACGACCCGCTGTACGCGCGACTGCTCGACGACGAGCCGGAGGCGTTCACGCGCTACACCCTGCAGCGCGTCGGATCGAGTCAGCGCATGATCCTGCAGTGGCTGGCGACCGCGATCGGCTCCGCGCAGGCCGACGGGTCGGTCAGGCCGGGGGAACCACAGGAGATCGCAGTCATGGTGATGCTCATCGCGCAGTCCGCGGTCCTCTCGCACGGCACGGTCGCCGACCTCATCTCCGAGTCCGCGTGGGAGCGGGAGCTGCGCGCCGCGCTCGATGGGCTGCTGCGCCCATGAGCACGCCGTCATCCGCGCTCAACGTCGCACGCCGAAGGACCGACCTGACCCTCGCCGCCGACGAACGGGTGGACGTGCTCGTCATCGGCGGCGGCATCACCGGAGTCGGCGTGGCGCTCGACGCCGCCTCCCGCGGCCTCAGCGTGACCCTGATCGAGGCGGAGGATCTCGCCTTCGGCACCAGTCGTTTCAGCTCGAAGCTCGTGCACGGCGGACTGCGCTACCTCGCGACGGGCGACGTCGCCACCGCGAAGGAGAGCGCGCGGGAGCGGCACCTGCTCATGACGACGATCGCTCCGCACCTGATCCGACCGCTCGGACAGCTGCTGCCCTTCAGTCGCGACGTCACGCTGCGCCAGCGGGTGGCGGGCGCCGCCGGTATGGGGCTCGGCGACCTGCTCCGGATGCGGGCGCACACGCCGCGGGCAGTGCTGCCCGCACCCCGGATCCTGTCAGCGACGGAGGCGACCCGACTGGCACCCGCCCTCGACGCTCGCGGTCTGCGGGGCGGCATGCTGTCATACGACGGACAGCTCGACGACGACGCCCGGCTGGTGACCACGGTGGCACGGACCGCCGCGGCGCGCGGTGCGCGCATCCTCACCAGGGTCCGCGCGATCGCGCTCCGGGGTGACGGGGCGACCGCCGAGGACGTGCTCACGGGAGAGCGGCTCGAGGTCGCCGCCCGCTCCGTGATCAACGCCACCGGCGTATGGGCCGGATCGCTCGATGAAGCCATCCGTGTGCGTCCCAGTCGGGGGACCCACATCGTGCTCGACGCCGCAGATCTGGGGTCGCCGACGGCGGCACTCACCATCCCCCACGAGGGGTCGGTCAGTCGCTATGTCTTCGCTCTTCCGCAGGCGTACGAGCGCGTGATCGTCGGTCTCACGGACGAAGACGCGCCGGGCGCCGTGCCCCGTGTGGCGCAACCGACCGAACCGGAGATCGACTTCCTCCTGCGAAGCCTCAACCGGGTGATCACGACACCGATGCGACGCGATCAGGTGCGCGGCGCGTTCGCGGGGCTGCGCCCTCTCGTCGACAGCGGGACGGACGCCACGGCCGACGTCTCGCGTCGACACCTCGTGGCAGTGTCCGACGGGGGTTTCGTGACGGTGCTCGGTGGGAAACTGACGACGTATCGTCGCATGGCCGAGGATGCCGTGGATCTGGCATCGGAGGCGCGTGGACTGCGGGCGGCACCCAGTCGCACCGCCTCACTGCGCCTCGTGGACCGCGAGGTCGCCACCACGGGCGAGGTGCTCGATGTCGTGACGGGGCTGACGCGCGCGGAGGTCGAGTTCGCTGTCCGGGCCGAGGGTGCCCTGACCGTCGAGGACGTGCTCGATCGGCGTACCAGGGTCGGGCTCGTCGACGCCGATCGGAACCGGTGTCTTCCGGCCGTCGAGGCGGTCGTCGCGCGCACCCTCGCCGACGTCGGCTGAGCCGGCCGCGGGGCCGTTCCGCGTCGCCCCGTATCCACGGCACGGCGCCCAGGGGAACGACCGGGGAACAGCGCATGAAATCCCCCGGTCGATGCTCTCGTCCGGCGTCCTCGCGCGTCATCACCCTGCACAGTGGTGTCATGGACATGCTCTTCACGATGCTGGGCGGCAAGGGGATGTCGGGGCTGCTGAAGACCGGCACGGCGATCCTCACCACGCTACTGGTCCTCCCCGCGCTGCTCAAGCTCTTCGTCGTCACAGTCGATGAGGGGTGGGCCGCGATCCGGACCCGCAACGGCAAGCCCATCATCCGCAACCGTCCGCAGCGCCGGCCGACCGCTCGCGGCGGGGCTGTCGGGGAGGTCGTCGTCCTCGACCCCGGCTCTCACGGCGCCTTCCCCCTCTTCTACTGGTATCGACTCGTCGATGTGCGCTGCCGGGCGACCGACCTGCCCGTCCGCGAGATGGGCGGCGCGAGCGGGCATCAGCACCGCGTGCATGCGTCGTTCGAATGGCGTCCGATACCGACCGGCCGCGATCTCCGGGTGTTCGAGCTCGACGTCGTCAACGTCAAGGAGCGCGCCTCGAACATCGTCGGGGCGGCACTGCGAGACGTGATCAGGGGCCTCGACGGCACTGAGCTGCCGCACAACGACGAGATCAATGCGCGTGTGATCGCCGCCAGTGCGGAAGAGGTTCGTCGCGCCTGCGGGGTGGAGCTCGTGCGTGTGATGGTCACGGGCGACGCACTGACCGACGGGTATCTGATGTCGACGGCGCTCCGCGACGTGGATCGCGGCGCGCAGGCCGTCGCCGCACTGCACGCACTGAACTGACGCGGTCCATCGGCTCGGACCGTCGGGTCCGTCAGCGCATCAGTGGCGTTCGCGGAGGGGCAGGTCGATCGTGCCCGTCTCGCCCGCATCCCGCGCCTTCGGGATCCTGGTCCCGAGGACCTGCGACACGATGTCCTGGGCGATCTTCGGCGCCGTGAGGCCCGCATCCGCGAGGATCTGATCCCGCGAGGCATGATCGATGAACTCGTCGGGCAGACCCAGCTCATCCACCGCGGTGTCGATGCCGGCTTCCCGCAGGACCTGTCGCACCCGTGTGCCGATACCGCCGACGCGGATGCCGTCCTCGACGGTGATGACGAGACGGTGGTGCGCAGCCAGCTCGATCACCGACGGCTGCACCGGGATCGCCCAGCGCGGATCGATGACGGTGGCGCCGATACCCTGCGCTCGGAGCCGGTCTGCGACGTCGAGGGCCAGCTCGGCGAACGGGCCGATGGCGACGATCAGCACGTCCTCCGATTCCCCTCGGGCGAGCACGTCGACGCCGTCCTCCAACCGCTCGATGGCGGGCAGGTCGGCCGCGACCTCACCCTTCGGGAAGCGGATGACGGTCGGAGCATCAGCGACCTGGACGGCCTCGCCCAGAGCCTCGGTCAGGCGTGCTCCGTCCCTCGGAGCGGCGATGCGGATGTGCGGGACGATCTGCAGCATGGCGAGATCCCACATCCCGTGGTGGCTGGGGCCGTCCGGGCCCGTCACGCCGGCACGGTCGAGCACGAACGTGACGCCCGCACGGTGCAGTGCGACATCCATCAGCACCTGATCGAACGCTCGGCCCATGAACGTCGCATAGAGCGCGACCACGGGGTGCAGTCCGCCATACGCCAGCCCCGCTGCGGAAGCCACCGCATGCTGCTCGGCGATCCCCACGTCGTACACACGATCGGGGAATCGCTCGGCGAACGGCGCGAGACCTGTCGGTCGCAGCATCGCGGCCGTCATCGCGATGACGTCGCTGCGCTGCTCCCCCACAGCGACGAGGGCATCCGAGAACACGTCGGTCCATCCACGACCGCCCGACGACAGCGTCTCACCCGTCGTCGGATCGATTTTGCCGACCGCGTGGAACTGGTCGGCCTCGTCGTCGCGGGCGGGCTGATATCCGCGCCCCTTCTCGGTGATCGTGTGCACGATGACCGGGGCGCCGTACGACTTCGCCAGCTCGAGCGTCTCGAGCAGGGCGGGAAGGTCGTGTCCGTCGACGGGGCCGAGGTACTTGATGTCGAGGTTCGAGTAGAGCGCCTCGTTGTTGGTGAATCGCGAGAGGAAACCGTGGGTTCCGCCGCGCACGCCGCGGAACACCGCGCGCCCCACCGGACCGAACGCGCGGAACAGACGATCCGAGCGTTGGTGGAGATCCTTGTACGCCGCTGCCGTGCGCACGCGATTCAGGTAGCGCGACATGCCGCCGATCGTGGGCGCGTAGGAGCGGCCGTTGTCGTTGACGACGATCACGAGATTCCGGTCGTTGTCGTCGGAGATGTTGTTCAGTGCCTCCCACGTCATACCGCCCGTGAGCGCTCCATCGCCGACGACGGCCACGACGTGCCGATCCGCGCGACCGGTCGCCGTGAGCGCCCGGGAGATGCCGTCAGCCCAACTCAGCGAACTCGACGCGTGCGAGGACTCGACGACGTCGTGCGCGCTCTCACCGCGCTGCGGATAGCCGGCGAGTCCGCCGCGGACGCGCAGCGCCGAGAAGTCCTGCCGCCCCGTCAGGAGTTTGTGCACGTAGGACTGATGCCCGGTGTCGAAGATGAAGGGGTCATCCGGAGACGAGAAGACCCGGTGCAGAGCGATGGTCAGCTCGACGACGCCCAGGTTCGGCCCGAGGTGCCCACCGGTCTGCGAGACGTTCTCGACCAGGAACGCGCGGATCTCTGCGGCGAGCTCGTCCAGTTGATCGGCCGAGAGCGCGTCCAGATCACGGGGTCCTGAGATGCTCGGAAGAATGGGCATCTGCGCCTCCTCACAGGCTTCGCCAGAAGCGCCCGACGAGGGTGCGGGCGCCCGTCGATCCTACCGCGCCCGGTGGAGAGAAGCCGGTGAGCGCGGCCCCCCTTGACACGAAGGGGCGGCACGATGAAGGGGCCCGGATCCGAAGACCCGAGCCCCTTCCTCTGCGCGATCAGACCAGCGAACGCAGCACGTACTGCAGGATGCCGCCGTTGCGGTAGTAGTCGGCCTCACCGGGGGTGTCGATGCGGACGACCGCGTCGAACTCGATCGTCTGCTTGCCCTCGGGCGAGTGCTCGCTCGGGGTGGCGGTGACCTTGACGGTCTTCGGCGTGACACCGTTGTTGAGCTCCTCGAGGCCGGAGATCGAGACGATCTCGGTGCCGTCGAGACCCAGCGACTCCCAGCTCTCGCCTGCGGGGAACTGCAGCGGGACGACGCCCATGCCGATCAGGTTCGAACGGTGGATGCGCTCGAAGCTCTCGGTGATCACGGCCTTGACGCCCAGCAGGCTGGTGCCCTTGGCCGCCCAGTCGCGCGACGAACCGGAGCCGTACTCCTTGCCTCCGAAGATGACGAGGGGCGTGCCCTGCTCCTGGTAGTTCATGCTCGCGTCGTAGATGTACGACTGCGGGCCGCCGGGCTGCGTGAAGTCGCGCGTGAAACCACCCTCGACCACCTGCCCGTCGTTGACGGCAGAGACCATGAGGTTCTTCAGGCGGATGTTCGCGAACGTGCCGCGGATCATGACCTCGTGGTTGCCGCGACGCGAGCCGAAGGAGTTGAAGTCCTTGCGGTCGACGCCGTGCTCCGTGAGGTACTGGGCCGCAGGCGTGCCGGCCTTGATGTTTCCGGCGGGCGAGATGTGGTCGGTGGTGACCGAGTCGCCGAGCGTCGCCATGACACGCGCACCCTCGATGTCCTTCACCGGGGTGAGCTCCATCGTCATGCCGTCGAAGTACGGAGCCTTGCGGACGTACGTGGAGTCCTCGTCCCACTGGAAGATGGCGTCATCCGGGGTGGGGAGGCTGCGCCAGCGCTCGTCGCCGTCGAACACGGTCGCGTACTGCTTGATGAACTGCTCGCGCGAGATCGAGGAGTCGACGAGTTCCTGCACCTCGGCCGGCGTGGGCCAGATGTCCTTCAGGAAGACGTCTTCGCCGTCCTTGCCCTTGCCGAGCGCGTCGTTCTCGAAGTCGAAGTGCATCGACCCTGCGAGAGCGTACGCGATGACCAGCGGCGGGCTGGCGAGGTAGTTCATCTTCACGTCGGGGCTGATGCGCCCCTCGAAGTTGCGGTTGCCCGAGAGGACGGCCGTGACGGCGAGGTCGTGCGAGTTGATCGCCTCCGACACCTCTTCGATCAGCGGACCCGAGTTGCCGATGCAGATCGTGCAGCCGTAGCCGACGGTGTAGAACCCAAGACCCTCGAGGTCCTTGTCGAGCCCGGACTTCTCGTAGTAGTCCGTGACGACCTTCGATCCCGGTCCGAGCGTGGTCTTGACCCAGGGCTTCTGCTTCAGCCCCTTCTCCAGCGCCTTGCGTGCGACGAGACCGGCGGCGATCATCACCGACGGGTTCGACGTGTTGGTGCACGAGGTGATGGCGGCCAGCGTGACGGCGCCGTTGTCGAGGATGTACTTCTCCCCCGACGGCGTCGTGACCGGCACCGGCTTCGAGGCGTTCGCCGGAGCGCCGCTGTTGATGTGCACCGGCCGCGTGGTCGGCTCTTCTTCGCCGGGGACCGAGCCCGGGTCGGATGCCGGGAAGGAGTGCTTCGACTCGAGGTCGACGATGTCGTCGGACGTCGATGCGGTCGTGTAGCCGAGGATGTCCTGCTCGAACTGGGCCTTGGCCTCGGAGAGCAGGATGCGGTCCTGCGGACGCTTCGGGCCGGCGATCGACGGGACGACGGTGCCGAGGTCGAGTTCGAGGTACTCGCTGAAGGTCGGCTCGACGCTCGCGTCGTGCCAGAGCTTCTGCTCCTTGGCGTACGCCTCGACGAGGGCGACGGCCTCTTCGCTGCGACCGGTGAGGCGCAGGTAGTCGAGGGTCACGTCGTCGATCGGGAAGATCGCGGCCGTGGAGCCGAACTCGGGCGACATGTTGCCGATGGTGGCACGGTTGGCGAGCGGCACCGAGGCGACGCCTTCGCCGTAGAACTCGACGAACTTGCCGACCACGCCGTGCTTGCGCAGCAGGTCGGTGATCGTGAGCACGACGTCGGTCGCGGTGACGCCGGCGGGGATCTCGCCGGAGAGCTTGAAGCCGACGACGCGCGGGATGAGCATCGACACGGGCTGGCCGAGCATGGCCGCCTCGGCCTCGATTCCACCGACGCCCCAGCCCAGCACTCCCAGGCCGTTGACCATGGTGGTGTGCGAGTCGGTGCCGACGCAGGTGTCGGGGTATGCGCGCAGCACACCGTCGACGTTGCGGTCGTAGATCACCTTGGCGAGGTGCTCGATGTTCACCTGGTGGACGATTCCGGTTCCCGGCGGGACGACCTTGAAGTCGCTGAACGCCGTCTGGCCCCAGCGCAGGAACTGGTAGCGCTCGCCGTTGCGCTCGTACTCGATCTCGACGTTGCGCTCGAGCGCGTTCTCCGAGCCGAACAGATCGGCGATGACGGAGTGATCGATGACCATCTCGGCGGGCGAGAGCGGGTTGATCTTGTTCGCATCGCCGCCCAGCGCCGTGACGGCCTCACGCATGGTGGCGAGGTCGACGATGCAGGGCACACCGGTGAAGTCCTGCATGACCACGCGGGCCGGCGTGAACTGGATCTCGGTGTTGGGCTCTGCCGCGGCATCCCACGAACCCAGCGCCTCGATCTGCGCCTTCGTCACATTCGCGCCGTCCTCGGTGCGAAGCAGGTTCTCCAGGAGGACCTTGAGACTGAAGGGGAGCTTCTCGAAACCGGGCACCGTGTCGATGCGGAAGATCTCGTAGTCGGTGCTGCCGACTGTCAGGGTGCTCTTGGCACCGAAGCTGTTCACCGTGGACACGAATCCGTCTCCTTCTATTCGGATGGGAGCGACAGGCGCCTCCATCTTGCTCGCCAGCGAGCCCCTGCGGCTAGCAAGGCGGACCTAACCAGTCTGCTCCGCGCAGCTCACCGGCGAAAGCCTGCGATTTATCTTGATGTCAAGATAAATCTATCATGCCTCGGCGACATCTTCGCGCGACGGTCCGCGCGGATGGAGAGCGCGCACGACGAGCCAGGTGACGGCGATCAGCGGCGCGAAGAGCGGGAGTCCCATGACGAGCTTGAGCGTGCCGAGTGCGGTCACGTCGCCCGCGAGATACAGCGGGAGCTGCACGGCGAGTCGGGCGAAGAAGAGTGCGGCCCACGCGATTCCGAGCCAGAAGTAGGCACGGCGCTTGCGGCGATCGTTGCGCCAGGTGGCGCCCTCCCCCATCAGGAAGCCGACGGCGAGGCCGATCAGAGACCAGCCGATCAGGGCCGACACCAGGATGACCGTTCCGTAGACCGCATTGGTGATGAGCCCCGGAACGAAGTTGTCCGCGCCGCGTCCGGTCCACAATGCGAGTCCGGCCGCGGCGGCCGCGGCGACCAGCCCGCCGATAGCGGCGGACGGCGGCGACTTCTGCAGCAGGCGCACGATCGTGAAGACCGCGGCGAGACCGACCGATATGCCCAGCGACAGGATCAGCGGCTCGGGGCGGATCGTGAAGATGATCACGAATGCGAGGCTGGGCAGCACCGACTCGAGGATGCCGCGGACCCCGCCGATCGCCGACCAGACGACCTTGTGCGTGCTCGCGCTCTCCGACGGGTCGAGCCCGGCACGGCGCGCGGCGCCGCCGAGAGCCTCTCCGAGGATCTCGGAGGTGCTCTTCTCGCGTTCCGGGTCGGCTTCCGGGGTGCTCACGCGGAGCCCGGGGTCGCCGGCATCTTCAGCGGGATCAGATCACGCGGCGGCATCGGAGAGCCGCCGCGGACGACGACGATCGAACGGAACAGATCCTCGACCTTGGCACCGGCCTCAGGATCCGACGCACCGGCTCCGCCGATCACGCCGCGGAGGAACCAGCGCGGGCCGTCGATGCCGATGAACCGCGCGAGACGAAGACCCGAGCCTTCGCTGGCCGCTGCGGGGACCTCGGCGAGAAGCTCCTTGCCCAGGGGGCCGTCCCGCTCCTCGACGCGCCCGCCCTGTGCCTTGACCTGGTCGCGCAGCTGCACGCGCGTCTCATCCCACAGTCCGCCGGACCTCGGCGCGGCGAACGGCTGCACCTGCAGAGAGGAGTCCGCGTAGTCGAGGCCGACGGCGACGATGCGCTTGGTCTGCTCCTCCACCTCGAGCCGGAGGTTCAACCCCTCGCGCGGCAGGATCTTGATCCCGCCCAGGTCGATGTACGGGCGAACCGGGTTCGCCTCGGAGTCGTCGAAGGGTCCGTCGGTGGCGCGGTTCGCGGGCGCCGACTTGGAAGGAGTCGCGTTGTTGTCAGTCATCTGTTCTGCCCTGCTTCGTTCTGCGTGAGCCCCGCCTGGTACCCGGTGGAGCCGAAACCGCCGGCGCCGCGGACGCTGTCCGGCAACTCGTCCACCGAGATGAACGTGGCGCGTGTCACCGGCATGACGATCAGCTGCGCGATGCGATCGCCGACCGCCACATCGTACGCGCTCCTGATGTCGGTGTTGATCAGACTCACCTTGATCTCACCGCGATAGCCGGCGTCGACCGTCCCCGGCGAGTTCACGATGGAGATCCCGTGCTTGGCGGCAAGCCCGCTGCGCGGAACCACGAAGGCCGCATAACCGTCGGGAAGAGCGATCCGGACTCCGGTGGCGACGAGAGCGCGCTCGCCCGGCTCCAGATGCACAGCCTCGGCCGCGACCAGATCGGCGCCCGCGTCGCCCGGATGCGCGTATCCGGGCACCACTGCAGCGATAATGGGGACATCAACGGAATCGGTCACCCCATGAGGCTAATGCAGAACCCCGCCACAGACGCACGTGTCCGCTATCGCGAACGACTCTCCCCCAGCCTCTGGCTGTTGGTCACGGTCGCGGTCGCAGGGCCGATGGTGTCCCTCGTCTTCGTGCCCATCGGATCGACCTTCGCGCTCATCGTCGGCGCCGCCGTCTCCGCGCTCCTGGTGCTCGGCTTCATCGCGGCGACTCCGGTCGTGTCGGTGGAGGGTAACGTCCTGCGCGCCGGACGCGCACACATCGACGTCGAGCACCTCGGCGAACCTCTCGCGCTCGTCGGTGAAGAAGCCCGCCAGGCACGCGGCCCCGGTCTCCCCGCGCGCGGCTGGCACCTGATCCGCGGCGGGATCGACGGGGTCGTCGTCGTCCCGAATCTCGACGTGGACGACCCGGTCGACACGTGGACCATCTCTACCCGGACGCCCGACCGCCTGGTCGCGGCGATCCGCGCTGCCCGTTCCTGACCGCACCCGCCGTTCATCGGGGGCACCGCCCGTTCCTGACGGGCGGTGCCACATACGACAGCGCGCCCCTGACCGGACGGTCGGGGGCGCGTGAGACGTCGCTCGGAGGACTGCTTACGCAGCGCACTCCTTGCAGATGGGCCCGGATGCGCCCTCGTGGTCGAGCTGAGAGCGGTGCTTCACGAGGAAGCAGCTCATGCACGTGAACTCGTCCTGCTGCGCGGGCAGCACGACGACGTCGAGCTCGAGGTCGGAGAGGTCGGCACCCGGAAGGTCGAAGTTCGACGGGTTGTCGGAGTCTTCGTCCCCGCTTGAGCCGGAAGATTTGTCCGGCACACGCTCCTTGAGGGCTTCGATCGACTCGGAGTCGTCTTCGCTCTTTCGGGGGGCGTCGTAATCGGTTGCCATGCGGTAGATCTCCACTTTCATGGTGCGAGTGGGTGGTGCGCCGTCGGGTATCGGCGGCCATAGTTTGCACGACCGGGAGACATAACGCAAATGCGGTCCGTGCGACAGAGCAAACTCACGGCACGCCCAGGGTATTCCCGGTCCGGACGCCGCATGCGTGACACCATGAACGGACACCCATCAGAGGGGCATTCGCATGGAAAACGTCACCATCGTCGGCACAGAAGCAGGAGTCCTCGTACTCGCGACAGAGTCGGGCGAGCGGTTCTCGCTGCCCATCGACGACGTGCTGCAGCGTGAGATCCGTCGCGCCACCCGGCAGGCCGAGCCCACCGCCCAGAAACTCGCGGCGAGCCCGCGCGACATCCAGGCGCAGATCCGCGCCGGACTCACCGCGCCCGAGGTCGCCGAACTGCTGGGAATCAGCGTCGACGACGTCGCCCGCTTCGAGGGTCCGGTCCTCGCCGAGCGCGAGCACATCATCGGTCAGGCACTCGCGGTTCCGGTGCTGATCGGAAGTGAAGTCGAACCCGACGCCCAGCCCACCTTCGGCGTCGCGGTCCGCGCGAAGCTCGCCGAGGTCGCAGCGACCGCGGAGCGGTGGGCCAGCTGGAAAGAGGAGTCCGGCTGGACGATCAAGCTCGAGTTCACCGCGAACGACGTCGATCACGATGCCCGGTGGAGCTTCGACCCGCGTCGCAGTGCCCTCTCGCCTCTGAACGCGGATGCCACTCAGCTCTCGCGCCAGGGCTCGCTGCCCGAGGGGCTCATCCCGCGCCTGCGCGCCGTGGACGCGGAGCGCACGACCTCCCCTTACAAAGATGAGAGCCGGTTCGATTCGGGCGCCTTCGGCCCGCGTCTGCTTCCCGCACCCGAGGCCGAGGTCGAAGACCCGTCACTCCCCGAGCGCTCCGACGTCGCCGCGCAGGATGCCGCGATCAATCGCGCGCCCTCTGCGCAGAACACGAGCCCCGAAACAGCGGACCTGCTCGAGGCTCTCCGCCGTCGTCGGGGTCAGCGCGAGACGGCTCCGCTGCTCGAAGACACCGACGACGTCGAGCACTCCGACCCGATCTCGCTGTTCGACGCGCTCGAACAGCCCGACGAAGAGCCGGAACCCGCACGCCCTTCGGCCCATACTGCTCCGTCGGATTCCGGAGACTCCGGCGGCCGCCGCCGTCGCCGCAACGCGATGCCCTCATGGGATGAGATCGTCTTCGGAGCGCGCACCGACGAGTGATCCGCACCGAGGGGTGATCCGCACTGACGAGTCAACCTCCACGAGCAGGTGACCGGCGGCCGTCCGATAGGCACTCTCTCTCAGCGCGCGAAGGCTCCGAGCCTGATCAGCGGCACCTGTCGCTCCTCCGGAGTGAGCGCTCCGTGCTGCCCGACCATGCCTCGCCCGCGCTGGTCCGCCGCGGTGCCGTCGTAGACCGCCCACGTGCCGCGCGCGATGGCCAGCAGATCGCCGATCCGCGCGGACGCCGCCGTGGTGACGGTCGGCCCGAACATTCCGCCGCGAACGGCTTCATCGCGGGTGACGACGTCGGCGATCCCCTCGAGGTCGGCGCGCCACCGCGCGGTCACTGCGGCGGCGTCGGCGTCGGGCTCGAGGTAGGCGTGCAGCATCCGCGGCTCGCCGCCGACATGCCGGACGCCCCGCAGATGTGCCTCGTCGAGCACGACCTGCCGATTGACCGCGACGTCGACCATGCCGTGGTCCGAGGTGACGAGCACGCCGACTTCGGGCGGCACCCGCACCGCCAGGGCGGCATCGATGTCCTCGAGGGCGGCGACCCACTCGGCAGATGCGATCCCGTGCTTGTGGCCGGCTTTGTCGACCTCCGGCAGGTAGCAGTAAACGAGCGATCCCGGGTGCTCCTGGGCGAGCGTGTATGCGGTTTCGATGCGCGCTGCCGCGGTGCCGGCAGCGACGAACTCCGCGCCGCGGAGTGTGGCTTTCGTGAACCCGCTGCGCGCATATCCGGCGAACCCGACCGCGAAGCTCTCGTGTCCGGCGCGACCGGCGCGTTCGAAGATGGTCGGCGCCGGCTGCCAGGTGAACGGATCGATCCCGTCGGTCTCCCAGCCGCTGAGCTGGTTGACGAGCACGTCGCGGCCGGCGTCGAGCGCCCGGTAGCCGACCAGGCCGTGCTCACCCGGCCAGACGCCGGTGACGATGCTGGTGAGCGCCGCGGCCGTCGTGGAGGGGAACACCGACTGCGCGACATCCTTCTTCGCCATCCCGGCCGTCAGCGCGCGGGCATGTCCCGCGTGGGCCCGAAGACTGATCGCCCCGAGGCCGTCGACGACGACGAGAACGACGGACTCCGCACGCGGCAGCACCTCGGATTCGCCTCGGAGCGCGGCGAACAGGTCGTCCGCCACCCCGACGACGCTCCGGGCGCCGGGCGACGCGGACGGTAGCATGAGGGACATCCGAGCCAGTCTGACACAGGCTCCCGTACGCCCTCAGGAAGTCCATGCCGAAAACCCCGCCGCCCGAGCCCGTCGAGGAGCGCATCCAGGACATCGACCTCTCCACCGAGATGCAGGGCTCGTTCCTCGAGTACGCGTACTCGGTGATCTACTCGCGCGCTCTGCCTGACGCGCGCGACGGTCTGAAGCCGGTGCAGCGCCGCATCCTGTACCAGATGGCCGAGATGGGCCTCCGCCCCGACCGCGGCCATGTCAAGAGCGCACGCGTCGTGGGCGAGGTGATGGGAAAGCTCCACCCGCACGGCGACTCCGCCATCTACGACGCGCTGGTCCGTCTCGCGCAGGAGTGGGCGCTGCGTGTTCCTCTGATCGACGGCCACGGGAACTTCGGTTCCCTCGACGATGGTCCGGCCGCGGCGCGATACACCGAGGCGAGACTCGCCGCACCCGCCCTCGCTCTCACGGAGAACCTCGACGAGGACGTCGTCGACTTCATCCCGAACTACGACGGTCAGTTCCAGCAACCGTCCGTCCTCCCGGCCGCATTCCCGAACCTCCTCGTCAACGGCGCGAGTGGCATCGCCGTGGGCATGGCGACCAACATGGCGCCGCACAACCTCATCGAGGTCGTGGCCGCTGCGACGCATCTGCTCGAGAACCCGGATGCCACGACCGAAGAGCTGATGGAGTTCGTCCCCGGTCCCGACTTCCCCTCGGGCGGCATCCTGATGGGTCTCGACGGCGTCAAGGACGCCTACACGAACGGACGCGGCGCACTCAAGGTCCGCGGGAAGACCTCGATCGAGCCGCTGGGCCCCCGACGCACCGGCATCATCGTCTCCGAGTTGCCGTACATGGTCGGACCCGAGCGCCTGATCGAGAAGATCCGCGATGCCGTGCAATCGAAGAAGCTCCAGGGGATCAGTGACGTCACCGATCTGACCGACCGCAACCACGGGCTGCGCGTCGCCATCGGCGTCAAGACCGGGTTCGACCCGAACGCCGTCCTCGAGCAGTTGTACCGACTGACTCCGCTGGAAGACTCGTTCAGCATCAACAACGTCGCGCTCGTCGACGGTCAGCCGCGCACCCTCGGCCTCAAGGAGATGCTGAGCGTCTACGTCGGCCATCGCCTCGAGGTGATCACGCGGCGGAGCCGCTATCGCCTCGCCCGCAGAGAAGAGCGCCTGCACCTCGTCGAGGGCCTGCTCATCGCGATCCTCGACATCGACGAGGTCATCCAGGTCATCCGTTCCTCCGACGACTCGGAGCAGGCACGCACGCGCCTGCGCTCGGTGTTCGATCTGAGCGAGCTGCAGGCCGAGTACATCCTCGAACTTCGACTGCGTCGCCTGACCAAGTTCTCCCGCATCGAGCTCGAAACCGAGCGCGATGCGCTGCTGGCGGAGATCGCGTCGCTCCGTGAGCTGCTCGGCAGCCCGGTGCTCCTCCGCGCCGTCGTCGCCAGAGAGTTGGACGCTGCCGCCGATGCCTACGGCACACCGCGCCGGACCCTGCTGATGAACGCCGCTCCCCCGAAGCCGCGAGCGACCAAGGGAGCGGTCGACCTGCAGATCGCCGACGCCCCCACGGTCCTCGTCCTCTCCACCACGGGCCGCGCCGTGCGGGTCGACCTCGGCGAGGGGCAGGAGCTCACGGTTCCGGCACGCCGCAGCAAGCACGACGCGATCCTGACGACGGTCGAGACGACGGTCCGCGCGGAGATCGGTGCCCTCACCAGCCTCGGCCGTGTCGTGCGCTTCTCCCCCGTCGACCTGCCCTCCGTTCCCTCGACGTCCGTCCAGCTCGCCGCGGGAACGCCGCTGCGCGACTACCTCGGCATCACGACCAGGAACGAGCGGATCCTCGGGTTCGTGCGTTTCGACAGCGAGACGCCGATCGCGCTCGGCACGGCGCAGGGAACGGTGAAGCGCATCGTCCCGTCGGCGCTGCCGGTGCGTCCCGATCTCGAGGTCATCGGCATGAAGCCCGGCGACACGGTCGTGGGAGCCGCAGAGGCCCCCGACGACGCCGATCTCGTGTTCGTCACGACCGACGCGCAACTGCTCCGCTTCTCCGCTGCGAACGTGCGCCCCCAGGGGGCACCTGCGGGCGGCATGGCGGGCGTCAAGCTGGGCTCCGGGGCATCCGTGCTGTTCTTCGGCGCGATCGATCCCACGACGGAGGCTGTCGTCGCGACGGTCTCCGGTGGCGAGAGCATCCTGCCGGGCACCGACCCCGGACGAGCGAAGGTGTCGGCCTTCACGGAGTACCCGGCCAAGGGCCGCGCCACGGGCGGGGTGCGTGCGCACGCGTTCTTGAAGGGCGAGGATCGACTCACCGTCGCCTGGGTGGGCCCGAACCCGCCGCTGGCGGTCGATCCCACCGGCGCCGTGCGCAAGCTCCCCGAGGCCGGAGCACGACGTGACGCCTCGGGCCAGCCCATCGACGGCGTGATCGGCAGCATCGGCCGCACACTCGTCTGAGAACGGGAGAGGGGCCGCGGATTGCCGCGGCCCCTCTCCTATTCCGTCGCCCGGTCCGGGTCAGGCGTCGATCGACTCCCGTGACAGCCGGTCGGACGAGTCGATGATGAACTCGCGTCGCGGCGCCACCTCGTTGCCCATGAGGAGCTCGAAGACGCGCCCCGCGGCCTCGGCATCCTCCATCCGCACCCGACGCAGCAGACGGCCGGAGCGGTCCATGGTGGTGTTCGCCAACTGCTCGGCATCCATCTCACCGAGACCCTTGTATCGCTGGATGGGCTCGTGCCACCGCTTGCCGGCCTTGCGAAGCTTCGTCAGCAGGGCATGCATCTCCTGCTCGCTGTAGGTGTAGATCGTCTCATTCGGCTTCGACCCGGGGTTCATCACGATCACCCGGTGCAGCGGCGGGACGGCGGCGAACACGCGGCCGTCCTCGATGAGCGGCCGCATGTAGCGGAAGAACAGCGTCAGCAGCAGCGTGCGGATGTGCGCACCGTCGACGTCGGCGTCGCTCATCAGGATGATCTTCCCATAGCGAGCGGCGTTGATGTCGAACGTCCGGCCGGAGCCGGCGCCGATCACCTGGATGATCGACGCGCACTCCGCGTTCGACAGCATGTCGCCGACGGAGGCCTTCTGCACATTGAGGATCTTCCCTCGGATCGGCAGCAGGGCCTGGAACTCGCTGTTACGCGCGTTCTTGGCGGTACCGAGCGCGGAGTCGCCCTCGACGATGAAGAGCTCGCTGCGGTCCACCTCGTTCGTGCGGCAGTCGACGAGCTTGGTCGGAAGCGTCGACGACTCGAGCGCGTTCTTCCGGCGCTGAGTCTCCTTATGGGCTCGCGCCGACACGCGAGCCTTCATCTCGGAGACGATCTTGTCGAGCAGCTGTGAGGCCTGGTTCTTGTCGTCGCGCTTGGTCGAGCTGAAACGCTGCCCCAGGTCCTTGCGGATCACCTGGGCGACGATCGATCGAACGGCCGGCGTGCCCAGCACCTCTTTGGTCTGACCCTCGAACTGCGGCTCGGGCACGTTGACCGTCAGGACAGCCGTGAGACCGGCCAGGACATCGTCCTTCTCGAGCTTGTCGTTGCCGACCTTGAGGCGGCGCGCGTTCTGCTCGACCTGCGTGCGCAGCACCTTCAGCAGCTCCTGCTCGAAGCCCTGCTGATGCGTACCGCCCTTGGGCGTCGCGATGATGTTGACGAACGAGCGGACGCGGGTGTCGTAGCCGGTGCCCCAGCGCAGCGCGATGTCGACTGCGCACACACGCTCCACCTCCGTGGCGATCATGTGGCCGTCGGCCTGCAGAACGGGAACGGTCTCCTTGAACGTCCCCTCGCCCTGGATACGCCAGGTGTCCGTGACGGGAGGATCGATCGCCAGGTACTCGACGAACTCCGAGATGCCGCCCTCGTACAGGTACGAGGTCTCGACGGGGCCGAGCGTGGTGGTCTCACCGTCGGAATCAGGAATCGGGATGACCTGACCGGCGGCCCGCTCGTCCTTGACCACGATCTCGAGTCCCGGGACGAGGAAGGCCGTCTGGCGCGCCCGCGTCTCGAGATCGGCCAGCTGGAACGCCGCGTCCTTCGTGAAGATCTGACGGTCGGCCCAGTAGCGCACGCGTGTTCCGGTGACCCCGCGCGGCGCCTTGCCGATGACGCGAAGCTCACTGTTGTCCTCGAAAGGCGTGAACGGGGCGTCGGGGCGCTTCTCGCCGGAATCCTTGAAGATGCCGGGCTCACCGCGATGGAACGACATCGCATAGGTCTTCCCGCCGCGATCCACCTCGACGTCGAGACGTTCCGAGAGCGCGTTCACGACCGACGCGCCCACTCCGTGGAGGCCGCCGGATGCGGCGTACGAGCCACCGCCGAACTTCCCGCCCGCGTGGAGCTTGGTGTAGACGACCTCGACGCCGGTCAGGCCGGTGCGGGGCTCGACGTCGACGGGGATACCGCGGCCGCGGTCGTGGACCTCGACGCTGCCGTCGGCGTGCAGGATGATGTCGATCTTCGAGCCGTTGCCCGCCACCGCCTCGTCGACGGAGTTGTCGATGATCTCCCAGAGGCAGTGCATGAGGCCCGGAGAGCCGTTCGACCCGATGTACATGCCCGGGCGCTTGCGGACAGCTTCGAGCCCCTCAAGCACCTGGAGATGGTGGGCAGAATACTCGGCATTCACAATCTCCGAGTCTATTCTCGCCACCCGCATTCCAACCGCAGACACTCCCCGCTGAGGTCCAGACGGTGGCCTTCCCGTACGCGCTGAGCGAAACACGCCGCAAACCGGGCATGCCCACAGGTAGTGCGTGGTTGTATTGACCAAATCAGCAAGCGAAGCCGACACCCGAGGAGGCGCCGAGATGAATGCAACGACCGAACGTGACACCTCCACCGTCGAGTTCCGCCTGACGGCCATGGATCGGTGTGATTCATGTGGCGCTCAGGCATACATCGCCGCTGAAGTGAACGGCTCCGAACTCCTCTTCTGCGCCCACCACGGCCGCAAGTACGAAGAGAAGCTGCGCAGCATCGCGACCAGCTGGCACGACGAGACCGCTCGCCTCATCGAAGCGGTCTGAGCTCTCGCTGCGGCCCGTCAGTCCTGGACGACGCGGCGGACCCGCGGCGTCAGCCGGGTGAGGATCTCCTCGCCCACCGTGTCGATGCGTTCGGCGAGCGAGGTCGCCGAGGACTCCCCCTGGGCCCCCGCTCCGAACAGGACGACCTCGTCGCCGACACGCGCGCCCGGCCACTCCTCGACAGACGACGCGGTGTGGCCCACGGAGCGGAGTTTCCTGGCGCCGCCCGGCGTGCCGACGAGCGCGCCGGACAGGGTCGACGGAAGCCCGTCGAAGCTTCCGATCGCGATCCAGACCTTGCCGTCGGTGACCTCATCGACGGTGGCGACGAGGCTCGCGACGGGCACGATCCCCTCAAGTTCCGGACCGTCCGCGGAGCGGATGCCGTAGCAGAACGCGCCGATGCGTGACATGGTTCCGCGAAGCTCAGGCCTCCACCAGGAGGCGGCCGACGCTGTCAGGTGCACCGCAGCAGGCGAGGAGCCGGAGTCCTCCACGACTCGCACGGCCTCGAGGAACACCGCCTGGGCGGCGTCGTCCTCGGCATCGCTCGCCTCGGCGATGTGGCTCCACACGCCGACGAGGTCCACCAGACCGGCCCGCTCCGCCTGTCGCACCTCGGCGACGGCCATCGCCCAGTCCTCGGGGAGCACGCCGTTCCGGTGCAGCCCGGTGTCGATCTTCAGGTGGACACGGGCCATCGCTCCCACAGCCGCGGCGCGGGAGATGATCCGCCGGAGGTAATCGATCGTGCCGACGCCGAGGTCGATGTCGTGCAGGAGCGCGTCGTCGATCTCGTCATCGGTCGACGTCACCCAGGCGAAAATCCGTGCGTCCCCTCCCGCCACCCGGCGTATCGCGAGTCCGCTGCGGATGTCGTAGCTGCCGAACCACTCCACGCCCTCTTGCCGCGCGGTGTCGACAGCCCAGGAGAGCCCGTGCCCGTAGGCGTCGTCCTTGAGGACGAACATCAGGCTCGAGGGCGAGACGCGCCGACGCACGGCCGAGATGTTCGCACGGAGGCTGCCGGTGCTCAGCCGGAGTTCAGGGCGGGTCACGCCTCCCACCCCCGGACTGCGTGCGATGCCGCGACGGTGATGAGTTCCGCCGGCTCCATCCCGGTGACCTCGGCCCACCGCGAGACACCACCCGCGAGCGGGCCGTTCCCGCCGAAATAGGTGACCTCGGCCCCGGGCGCCGCGTCCGATCCTTCGAGGTCGACGACACAGACATCCATGGCCACACGTCCGACGATGGGCCTGGCCGAGCCGTCGATCTCGACGTAGGCATGGTTTCCGAGCGCCCGGACGATTCCCTGCGCGTATCCTCCGGTCACCAGCGCCACCGTCGTCGCGGCCACGGCGCGGAACGTGTACCCGTACGACACGGCATCCCCCGCGCGCAGAGGCTTGGTCGACAGCACGCGGCCGGTCAGCCGCATCACCGGACTCGTCGAAGGACTGCCCGGCTCGGCGGGCAGCCCGTACAGCAGCGCGGGATCGATGTCGGGCTCTCCGCTCGTCACCCCGACGATCCCTTCCAACTGGAGGGCTTCGACCTCGCCCGGCGCGTCGACACGCACACTTTCGGCGCCGGCGGCCGTCACGGCCTGCGCGACAGCGATGACGCCGTGCCCCCAGGCATCGCGGCGAAGGTCGGCGATGCGGCCACCCGCCTGAACCGCCGCTGCAGCGCCGGCGGCCAGCGCCGACCGGGAGATGATCGCCCGCGGCAGCGAGCTGGAAGTCGTTTCCCACACGTCTTCCAGCCTAGCCGCCGGCTCCCAGGTCGACCTGCAGCTCCCCCGTAGACTGGAGGAGACCCCGACCCTGGAGCCATATGTCTCGTCTTTCCCTCGCGCCCCGCATCCGTTACCTGCTGGGACGTGCTCGCCGCATCGACGTCGGATCGGTGGTGGAACGGGCCAAAGAGGCTTCGGAGCAGCACCACAAGGCCGTGCCCGGCATCGTCGTGGACATGCTGTGGTCCGCCGCGCGCCACAACGTCGGCTTCCAGGACTACATCGACTACGACTTCGCGATGCTCACCAAGGCAGAGCGCGAGACATACATGACGCATCCGGTATCGAACCAGCTGTCGCAGCGGTACGACCACCCGGACTACCGCTGGATCTTCCAGGACAAGGTCGAATTCGACAAGCAGTTCTCCGCATTCCTGAAGCGCGAGTGGCTGGTCGTCGAAGAGGGCAACGCGCAGGCCGTCCGCGAACTCACCGAACGCTTGGGCACCATCGTGACGAAGGAGCCGGTGGGGCAGGCGGGCACGGGTGTGCACCGCTACCACGCCGCCGATATCGAGGATTGGGACGATTTCCACAAGGGGCTGCTCGCACGCGGTGAACTCCTCATCGAAGAGGTCATCCGCCAGCATGACGCTCTTGCGGCCGTGTGCCCCGGCACCGTGAACACCACCCGCATCACCGCGTTCTTCGACGGTGAGAAGGCGCACATCCTCGCGATGGCGCAGAAGTTCGGGCGCGGCGCGGTCAGCGACCAGATGACCTTCGGCGGCTTCTACACGATGCTCGACGAGAACGGCCACGCCGTCGGCGCAGGGTACGACTCGCACGGGCACGTGCACGAGACGCATCCCGACTCGGGTTTCCGCATCGCCGACTTCCAGCTGCCGTTCATGGATGAGGTGCGGGCATTCATCGACGAGGTCGCCCGTGTCGTGCCGCAGGTGCAGTACGTCGGCTGGGACATCGTCGTGTCCCCCGACGGCCCGGTGCTGGTCGAGGGCAACTGGGGCGCCGGTGTCTATGAGAACAAGCCCAGCGTCACCGGCATCCGCACCGGTCACAAGCCTCGCTATCGCGAGGTCATCGGCTTCTGAGACAAGACGAAAGGCCCCGGATGCGCGCGCATCCGGGGCCTTTTCTCGTTGTTCTGCGGGTTCAGCTCGCGCGGACGATGCCGAGCGGCGTGGACTCGAGGCCCTGACCGAGCGGGTTGTCGCCGAGGATCTTCACCAGACGACGCTCGCCGTCCTTGTCGAGCGTCGAACCGAGGATGTTTCCGCCGAGATCGTTGATGTCGACCACGGCGACCTCTGCGTGACCGCCGATGAGCTTCTTCAATCGTGCGGCGACGCCGTCGGGGTCCTTCGGCCCGAGCACGACAGCCTCGTTGTACGGAGGGATCGTGTGCTTGGTGGGACCGTCGATCGCTCGCGCCTTGTCGCCCGCGATGCGATAGAAGTCACCCCGGCGACCGAACGCCTTGGTGACTGCCGCCACGGCAGATGCGAAGAGGATGCGCGGCGTACCGCACTCCCGCAGCGCCATCTCCATCGTCTCCGGCATGCCGAGGCCGATGCCGTACGGCGTGCGCGTGACGTACTTCGACAGGAACAGAGCGAGCTTGCGCGGCTTGATCTCATCGAGACGGTACGAGCGCCCCTGCGTGATCGCCACGATCTTCTCGGTCACGAACAGCAGGTCGCCCGGCTGCACCGCATCCTTGGCGTACTCGGTGATGATCGCATCGAGGTCGTCCTCGGGCATGACCACGCGCGTCCGCAGCGGGATGCGCGCATAGCTCTTGCCGTCGACGCTCGCCTCGAGAGCCTTGCCGTCGTTCGCCTGGCTCATTCGAGGTAGTCCCGAAGGGACTGCGAACGACTCGGGTGACGCAGCTTCGCCATCGTCTTCGACTCGATCTGACGGATGCGCTCACGCGTCACGCCGAACGTGTCACCGATCTGGTCGAGGGTCTTCGGCTGACCATCGCCCAGACCGAAGCGCATGCGGATCACGCCGGCCTCGCGCTCGGAGAGCGAGTCGAGCAGCTGCTCGAGCTGACGCTGCAGCATCGTGAATCCCACGGCGTCCGCGGGAACCACGGCCTCGGTGTCCTCGATGAGGTCACCGAACTCGCTGTCGCCGTCTTCACCGAGCGGAGTGTGCAGCGAGATCGGCTCGCGGCCGTACTTCTGCACCTCCACGACCTTCTCCGGCGTCATGTCGAGCTCGCGGCTGAGCTCTTCCGGGGTGGGTTCGCGACCGAGGTCCTGGAGCATCTGACGCTGCACGCGGGCGAGCTTGTTGATGACCTCGACCATGTGCACCGGGATGCGGATCGTACGGGCCTGGTCGGCCATCGCACGCGTGATGGCCTGACGGATCCACCAGGTGGCGTAGGTCGAGAACTTGAAGCCCTTCGTGTAGTCGAACTTCTCGACGGCACGGATCAGACCGAGGTTGCCCTCCTGGATCAGATCCAGGAACTGCATGCCGCGGCCGGTGTAGCGCTTGGCGAGGGAGACGACGAGACGGAGGTTGGCGCCGAGCAGGTGGCTCTTCGCGCGCTGGCCGTCGCGGGCGACCCACTGCAGGTCGAGTCCGAGCTGGCTCGTCTTCTCGGCCGCCGACATCGCCGACAGCTTCTCTTCGGCGAACAGGCCCGCCTCGATGCGCATCGCGAGCTCGACCTCTTCGGCCGCGTTCAGGAGCGCGACCTTTCCGATCTGCTTCAGGTAGTCCTTGACGGGGTCGGCCGTCGCACCGGTGATCTGCGTCGAGTAGACCGGGACGTCTTCATCGTCGTTCGACGAGATGACGATCGCGCCGGTCGGCAGCGGCTCGGTGAACTTCGGCTTGGCATCTTCGTCCTCGTCGTCGTCGACAGCGGCCACGGCAGGAGCCTCGTCTTCTTCGACGACGTCCTCGGACTTCTTCTTCTTGACGGGGGCGCGCTTCGCGGCAGCACGCTTCGCCGCGCTCAGGGGCGCGGGCTTCTCGGGCGCATCGGCCTCGACCGGAGCGTCGGCGGTCGTCTCTTCGGCAGCCTTCTTCGTCCGGGTGTTCTTCGTCGTGGCAGGAGTCACGTTTCGCCTTTCACGGGGCTGCTGTGTAGCCCCGGGACATTTCGGACACTAGTAAGACCCTTGTCAAGTCCAGCGCTCGAAAACACTGATTGACAACGGGTCAGAGTCCTAGTATCGCACACGTGTGGCGATGCGGATGCATTCCGACGAAGTTCTCCCTGATCGATCTCAACCGCGACCGGGCTTGTCCTCGTCGCCGGAAGGGCGGGAGGCGAGGTAGCGCTCCAGCTCGGCCGCCAACTCGTCGGCACTGGGAAGGTCGCGCTCACTGAATCCGCCCTCGTCGTACGAGTCATCGTCAGGGTTTCGGCCCGCCATGTAGGCGTCGTAGCGGCGCTCGAGGTTGTGCACCATCTGCTGCAGCTCATCGTTCCCCGTGACCTGCTCTCCCACTCGCGTCAGGTAGTCCTCGCGGCGCTCCTGGACGGCATCGAGCATCAGCACCAGACCCGTCGAGGCCATGAGCTTCTCGGCGGCGGCGATCACGGCATCGGGGTTCTCCGTCTCCGCGAGATAGTGCGGCACGAGCAGCACGAATCCCACAGCGCGCTCACCGCGCTCGATGAAGCGGAACTCGAGAAGGTGTCCAGCAGTCGCCGGCACCTGGGTGCGCGGCCTCCAGACCGAATGCGCAACGGTGAGGTCACGGCGGTTGCCGCTCACCGTCGTACCGATCGGACGCGTGTGCGGCACCGGCATGGCGATCGAGTGCACCCAGTGCAGACCGGAGACCTCGAACTCCGCGGCCAGATCGAGCACCGTGCTCGCGAAGGCATTCCAGGCGAAGTCCGGCTCATAGCCGGCGAGGAGCAGGAAAGGCCGACCGAGCGCATCCGTCGCGAGGGAGAGCTCGAGCCGGGGCGGACGGAACTCGGTGAGGTGATCCTGATCGAAGGAGATCACGGGACGACGTGCGCGATAGTCCAGCAGGACGTCGTTGTCGAAGACGACGATCGGCTCCGGTGAAGCGGTCTCCCGCAGGTGATCGATCAGACCGGAGACGGCGCTGCCCGCGTCTGTGAAGCCAGTGAGCAGAAGCACCAGAGGCAGGCCGTGCGGCACTGTCGGCGCATTCGCGACGCGTTCGTGGATCTCACCGGAGAGGGGCATGTCTCCATGCTACGAGCAGGTCCGGATGCCGGGGCGCGGAGCATCATGCTGAGAGCGAACACGCGCACGGCGGGCGCGCGACCGTGCTGCGGCGGAGATCCTAGGATGGAGGGCATGACGCTTCCCGTGCTCTCGCACACCACCGCTCAGTTCCCCGGAAGCGCTGCAGATGCCGCAGTGCTCGTCGTCGCCTCTCTTCCCGAATCCGTGGACTCGCTGTCCGCGTACCCGGGTCTGGCCGATGCGCTGGCCGGCGTCGGATTCACCGGTTCCGCCGGATCGTTCACGCGGGTGCACCTCCCCGGCGTCACCGCCCTGCCGTTCGCGGTCGTGGGAGCAGGCGACAAGCCGGATGCCGCCTCCGTCCGCAATGCGGCAGGCACCGCGCTGCGATCCATCACCGGCTTCGACAACGTCGCGCTCGGTCTCGCCGAAGGCCTCGAGGGATTCGCCGCTGCCGCAGCCGAGGGAGCCGTCCTCGGCGGCCACCGCTTCGACGGATACCGCTCCGAGAAGGGCAAGACCCGCGCCACCGCGGTCACCCTCCACGCGACGCTCTCCGACGAGGAGGCCGCCCACGCCCAGACCATCGGCGATGCGGTCGCGCTCATCAAGGACCTCGTCAACGTCCCCGCTGAGTGGCAGAGCCCCGCGCAGCTCGCGCAGAGCGCGGCCGACAGCGTCGCCGACCTCGACGTCACGGTCGAGATCCTCGACGAGAACGAGCTGGCGGAGCAGGGCTTCGGCGGCATCCTCGGCGTCGGACAGGGCTCCGACCGTCCGCCGCGGCTGGTCCGCCTCGACTACTCCCCCGCCGGCGCGAAGCGCCACATCGCCCTGGTCGGCAAGGGCATCACCTTCGACACGGGCGGCCTCTCGCTCAAGCCCGCGGCATCGATGGTCGGGATGAAGTTCGACATGGCGGGGGCAGCCACGTCGCTCGCGGCGCTTCGGGCGATCGCCGCCCTCCAGCTCCCGGTGCACGTGACGGCGTGGCTCTGCATCACGGACAACATGCCGTCCGGACGCGCGCTTCGCCCCGGCGACGTCATCCGCATTCTCGACGGCACGACCGTCGAGGTCCAGAACACCGATGCCGAGGGCCGGCTCGTGCTCGCCGACGGTCTGGTCGCCGCGAGCCGCGAGCAGCCCGACGTGATCATCGACGTGGCCACTCTCACGGGTGCGATCGTCGCCGCCCTCGGACACCGGCACACGGGCGTCTTCGGCGACGACGACACCGTCGCGGAGTTCCTCGCCGCCACCGAGCAGGTCGACGAGCCTGCCTGGCACATGCCGCTGCCGAGCTACATGGAAGAGTCGCTCGAGTCCCCCATCGCCGATCTGCAGAACGCGAACATGGGCGACCGGATGGGCGGGGCGTCGTTCGCCGGTCTGTTCCTTCGTCGATTCGTCGGACGCACGTCCGAGGCCGAGGACGCACCCCGCATCCCTTGGGTCCACCTCGACATCGCCGGCTCAGGCGAGCATGGCGGATCGCCGTACGGTTTCACCGAGAAGGGCCCCACGGGGGCGATGGTCCGATCGATCGTCGCCTTCGCCGCAGCATCCCACAAGGAGGCATGACACATGACAACCCACACCTTCGACGTCGTCGTCCTGGGCGGCGGCAGCGGCGGCTACGCCGCTGCTCTCCGAGCGAGTGAGCTCGGGAAATCCGTCGCGCTCATCGAGAAGGACAAGGTCGGCGGCACCTGCCTGCACCGCGGCTGCATCCCGACCAAGGCGCTGCTGCACGCAGCCGAGGTCGCCGAGCATGTCCGCGACGCCGCCTCCGTCGGTGTCACCGCGACGCTGGAGGGCATCGATCCGGCAGGTGTCCGCGCCTACCGCGAGGGCATCGTCGCGAAGAAGTTCAAGGGACTCGAGGGACTCGTGAAGGCCCGCGGCATCACGACGGTCGCCGGTCTCGGCCGCCTGAACCCCGATCGCAGCGTCAGCGTCAGCGACGATGTCTACGTCGGCGCCGACGTGGTACTCGCGACGGGCTCGTACAGCCGTTCCCTTCCCGGCCTCGACATCGGCGGCCGCGTCCTCACCAGCGAACAGGCGCTCGCCCTCGACGTCATCCCGGAGCGCGTCCTCATCCTCGGCGGCGGCGTCATCGGCGTCGAATTCGCCAGCGTGTGGCGCTCCTTCGGTTCGGAGGTCACGATCATCGAGGCGCTGCCGCACCTCGTCCCGAACGAGGACATCGCCCTCAGCAAGGGCCTGGAGCGCGCGTTCCGTCGTCGTGGCATCCAGTATTCGCTCGGCGTCCGCTTCCAGACGGCGACGCAGGACGACTCATCCGTCACCGTCACGCTCGAAGACGGCAAGGAGTTCACGGCCGACTACCTCCTCGTCGCCGTCGGTCGCGGCCCCGTCACCACAGATCTCGGATTCGAAGAGGCGGGAGTCACCCTCGACCGCGGATTCGTGACCGTCGACGAGAACCTGCGCACCGGCGTTCCCGGAGTGTGGGCCGTCGGTGACATCGTTCCCGGTCTTCAGCTCGCTCACCGCGGGTTCCAGCAGGGCATCGCCGTCGCCGAGCGCATCGCCGGCCTGTCCCCCGCGAACATCCCCGATGTGCAGATCCCCAAGGTCACGTACTCAAGCCCCGAAGTCGCCTCGGTCGGTGTCACCGAAGAGGCCGCGATCGCCGAGCACGGTGCCGACGCGATCGCCGCCTACGAGTACAACCTCGCCGGCAACGGCAAGAGCGAGATCATCGGGACGAGCGGGCTGGTCAAGGTGGTCCGCCTCAAGGACGGCCCGGTCCTGGGTGTGCATCTGCTCGGCGACCGAGTCGGCGAACTCATCACCGAGGGGCAGCTCGCTGTGGCCTGGGAAGCACACCCCGAGGACATCGCGCCGCTGATCCACGCTCACCCGACCCAGAGCGAGGCACTCGGCGAAGCCTTCCTCGCACTGGCCGGCAAGCCCCTGCACGCCCTCTGAGCACCAACCGGTGCCCGAGTCACTAAGCTAGACAAGCGTCATACAACTTCCTGAAGGAGACTCAGTCATGAGCACATCCGTCGTCCTCCCCGCTCTCGGCGAGAGCGTCACAGAGGGTACGGTCACCCGCTGGCTCAAGCAGGTGGGAGACACCGTGCAGGCGGATGAGGGCCTGCTCGAGATCTCGACCGACAAGGTCGACACCGAGATCCCCTCCCCCGTTTCCGGCGTCATCGAGGAGATCCTCGTGGCCGAAGACGAGACCGTCGAGGTCGGTGCGCTTCTCGCGCGAATCGGCGACGGCAGCGAGTCGGCTCCTGCCGGCGATGCTCCTGCCGCCACCGAAGCTGCACCCGCTGAAGCCGCGCCTGCGGAGTCGGCACCTGCCGAGTCCGCACCCGCCGAGGCCGCACCCGCTCCGGCTGCCGAGTCCGCACCTGCTCCGGCCGCCGAGGCCCCGGCTGCGGAATCCGCTCCCGCCGGCGACGCGACCGACATCGTGCTTCCCGAACTCGGTGAGAGCGTCACCGAGGGCACTGTGACCCGTTGGCTCAAGCAGGTCGGCGACAGCATCGCCGTTGACGAGGCACTTCTGGAGATCTCGACCGACAAGGTCGACACCGAGATCCCGTCGCCGGTCGCCGGTGTGCTGCAGGAGATCGTTGCCGGCGAAGACGAGACCGTCGCCGTCGGCGCAGTACTCGCTCGCGTCGGCTCCGGCGCCGCTCCGGCTGCTCCGGCTGAGGCACCTGCCGCTCCGGCAGCGGAAGCACCTGCTGCTCCGGCACCCGCCGCCACTCCGGCACCCGCC